>NZ_WNXX01000003.1 GCF_009733795.1 Actinotalea caeni | reverse complement strand
CGCCCCGCTGCCGCCGCGCGGGCGGGACTCGGGCGCCGCCCGGCCGGCGGAGGTGCCGCCGTCGGGTGCGGACGTGGCGGGCTCGGCCCGCGGCGTCGGCGCCTCGTCGGCCGTCGGCTCCGACGCCGTCGCCGCGCCGTTCGAGGCGGGTGCCGCCGAGGGCGGGGTGTAGCTGGCGAAGAACTCCCGCCACGACTCACCGACCGACTCCGGGTCGCTCTTGAACGCCTCGTACTGAGACTCGATCAGCCATTCGTTGCCACCGAAGGTGGCCGCGCCGGAGTGCCCGGCTGCCCCTTCACCAGCGGTCGGTGCGGACACGCGACGTCGCCTCTTCCCTCAACCCTGCGGATGTGTGCTCCCAGGTTGTCACACACTGGCGCTCCAACCCGAACCGGCACCGTGTTTCACCCGTGTGGCACGCCGGATTCGGCGTCGCCGACGGCGTCGGGTCAAACCCCGGTCAACCGCGGGTCAGGCGTGCCTCGCCCGGGCGGGGTCGCGGCGGCTCAGACGCGGTCGGTGCCGGTGGTCGCGTCGCCGTCGGCAGGGCGGTCGTCGACCGCCCCGGCGGGCGGGCCGTCGAGGGGTCGGGCAGCCGGCTCGGCCGCCGGCGCGCCGGCCCGGTCCGTGTCCTGTCGCGCGGTGCCGACGCCGCGCGGGCCCGCGGCGGGCAGACGCACCCGGATCCGGGTCCCGACGCCGTGCGGCGGGTCGATGACGCCGATCGTGCCCTCGTGGAGCCCGACCGCCCAGCGTGCGATCGCCAGCCCGAGCCCGGTGCCCCCGGTGCTGGACCCGGTCTGCCCCGGGGTGTTGCCGCGTGCGAACCGGCCGAACACGTGGTCGCGCTCGGCCTCGGGGATGCCGCGGCCCTCGTCGATGACGTCGATGACGACGTAGCCGTGCGTCTCGTAGGCCTGCAGCGTCACCGTGCCGCCGTCGGGGGAGTGCCGCGACGCGTTGTCGAGCAGGTTCGACACGACCTGGCGCAGCCGCTCCTCGTCGCCCATGACGACCAGGTCCTCCGGCCGGGTCTCGACGCGCCACCGCAGGTCGTGGCGCGCGGACGCGCCGCGCGCCTCGGCGACGATGTTCTCGAGGAACGGCTCCACCGCCAGCGGTGCGACGTGCAGGTCGGCCGCGCCGGCCTCGACCCGCGACAGGTCGAGCAGGTAGGCGATCAGCCGGGACAGCCGCTCGATCTGCACGAGGGTGGCCTCGAGGGCCTCCGTGTCGGGCTCGATCACGCCGTCCGCCATGTTCTCGACCTGCGCACGGAGTGCCGCGACCGGGGTGCGCAGCTCGTGGCTGACGTTGGCGACCATCTCGCGCCGCTGCGCGTCCAGGTGGTCGAGGTCGGCCGCCATCGAGTTGAACGCGGCGGCCAGCTGGCCCACCTCGTCACGGCTGTTCGTGCGCACCCGGATCGAGTAGTCGCCGCGCGCCATCGCGCGGGCGGCCGCCGTCATCTCCCGCAGCGGCCTGGTCATGCCGCGCGCCAGCACCTGCGTGACGACCAGCGAGCACACGAGCGCCAGCGGGAAGGTGCGCAGCACCCCCAGCCCGAACAGCCGGTCGCCGATCCAGGTGACGAGCATGTACATCGTGGCGGTCGCCGCGATGATGACGATCAGCTTGCCCTTGAGCGAGCGCACCGGGTCGAGCGGGCGCAGGTCGAGCATCGTGTCGGGGAACGGGTTGCGCCAGGACGGCTCGTCACGCGCGTGCCGGATCCGCGACCGCTCGTTGCCGCTGCTCATCGCCGACCGCTCCGACGGCGCGGTCCCGGGGAGGTCATCAGGCGGGCTCGAGCGCGTACCCGACGCCGTGGACCGTCCGGATCAGCTCAGGGCCGAGCTTGCGCCGCAGCGCCTTGATGTGGGAGTCGACCGTGCGGGTCCCCGACGCGTCGGCCCAGTCCCACACGTCGGCGAGCAGCCGCTCGCGGGAGAGCACGGTGCGCGGCGAGGACGCCAGGCACACCAGGAGGTCGAACTCGGTCGGCGTCAGGTGCGCCTCGACGTCGTTGCGGAACACGCGGCGAGCGGCGCGGTCGATCGTGAGGTCGCCGAGCACGAGCGGGGGCTCGCCCTCGCCGGCCGGCGTCACCGTGCGGGCCCGCTCGACGCGGCGCAGCAGCACCTTGAGCCGCGCCACCAGCTCCCGCATCGAGAACGGCTTCGTCATGTAGTCGTCGGCGCCGACGCCGAGCCCGACGAGCAGGTCGGTCTCGTCGTCGCGCGCGGTGAGCATGAGCACCGGCGGCACCGGGCGGCCCTCGGCCGCGCCCTGGGCCTGGATGCGGCGGCACACCTCGAGGCCGTCGATGCCGGGAAGCATGACGTCGAGCACCACCAGGTCGGGGCGCAGCGTGGTCGCGGCCTCCACGCCCGCGGGGCCGTCACCGACGGTGTGCGCGGTCCAGCCCTCCGCCTCGAGGCGGCGCACGATCTGGGTGGCGATCTCGGGCTCGTCCTCGACGACGAGCACCACCGGTGCCGACGAGCTCATCGGCGTGCCTCGTCTCCGCCGCTGGGCGTGGCGTGGTCGGTCATGCGCACAACTGTGGCACAGCCCTGAGCAGGAACCCGGGAGGTTCCCGTGCCGCCGTCATCAACGCCCGTTAGAGTGTGCGCCACCATGGAGAGTGGCCATACCGAACCGGTCGGAGATCGTGCGTGATCACCGACTGGTTGTTCGTCCTGCTGGGTGTCGTGCTCACCGCCGGCACGTTCGTCTTCGTCGCCTCCGAGTTCTCGCTCGTGGCGCTCGACCCGGGCGCCGTCGACCGCCGCGTCGCGGCGGGTGACAAGCGCGCCGTCGGGGTCGCCAAGGCGCTGCGCGAGCTGTCGACGCAGCTCTCGGGTGCCCAGGTCGGCATCACGCTGACGACGATCCTGCTCGGCTACACGATGCAGTCCGCGATCGCGAACCTGCTGACCGCGGCGCTGTCCTCGGCCGTCGCCGAGACCGTCGCGACCGCGGTCGCCGTCGCCGCGAGCCTCGTGCTCGTCAACACCTTCTCGATGGTGTTCGGCGAGCTGATCCCCAAGAACTGGGCGATCTCCGAGCCGATGCGGGTCGCCGGGCTCATCACACCGCTGCAGCGCGGGTTCACCACCGCGCTGCGGCCGGTCATCAACGGGCTCAACGCCTCCGCGAACGGCGTGCTGCGCCGCTTCGGCGTCGAGCCGCGCGAGGAGCTCAGCGGTGCACGCTCCGGGCCCGAGCTCGCGGCGCTCGTGCGGCACTCCGCCGAGGCCGGGACGCTGGACACGAGCACCGCGACGCTGCTGACCCGCTCGATCGGGATCGGGTCGCTGACCGCCGTCGACGTCATGACGCCGCGGATGCGGCTCGCGACGCTCGCGCCGGGCGACTCCGCGGCGGACGTCGTCGCGCGGGCGCGCGCGACCGGGCACTCCCGGTTCCCGGTCATCGAGGACTCGCCGGACGAGGTCGTCGGTCTCGTGCACCTGCGCCGGGCGGTGGCGGTGCCCTTCGACCGCCGTGACAAGGTCCCGGTCGGCGCCCTCATGGACGACGCCCCGCGGGTGCCGGAGACCATCCGGCTGGCGCCGCTGCTGCTCGAGCTGCGCGAGTTCGGCCACCAGATGGCGATCGTCGTCGACGAGTACGGCGGCACCTCCGGCGCGGTGACGCTGGAGGACGTCGTCGAGGAGCTCGTGGGCGAGGTCGCCGACGAGCACGACCCCCGCCGTCGACCCGTGCGCCAGGGCGGTGCGGACACCTGGGTCGTCGCGGGCACGCTGCGCCCCGACGAGCTGTTCCACGAGACCGGTCTCCAGGTCCCCGACGAGGCCCCGTACGAGACGCTCGGCGGCCTGGTCATGACCGTGCTCGGCCGGCTGCCCGAGCCCGGGGACGAGGTGGACGTCCCGGGTGTGCGGCTGCGCGTCGAGCGCATGGACGGCCGGCGCGTGGAGTCGATCCGCGTGACCGCCCTGGAGCCCGACGACGGCGAGGACGAGTCATGACCGACGGCGGCAGACGCGACGGAGGCGTCTCATGAGCTCGGGAGCGGGGCTGCTCGTCGGGCTCGTGCTGCTCGCGGCGAACGCGTTCTTCGTCGGTGCGGAGTTCGCGATCATGTCGGCGCGGCGCTCGCAGATCGAGCCGCTGGCCGAGCAGGGCGTGCGCGGCGCCAAGACCGTGCTGTGGGCGATGGAGCACGTGTCGCTCATGCTCGCGTGCGCGCAGCTGGGGATCACGGTCTGCTCGACCGGGCTCGGTGTCGTCGCCGAGCCCGCGCTCGCGCACCTGGTCGAGGGCCCGCTGCTGGGGCTCGGCGCCCCGGCGGAGGCCGCGCACGCCGTCGGCTTCGCGCTCGCGCTCTCGCTCGTCGTCTACCTGCACGTGGTGCTGGGCGAGATGGTGCCGAAGAACCTCGCGGTGTCGACGCCGGAGCGCGCGGCTCTGTGGTTCGGGCCGCCGCTGGTGTGGATCAGCCGGGTCGCCTCGCCGGTCATCCGGCTGCTCAACTGGATCGCCAACATCGTGCTCCGCATGATCGGCGTCGAGCCCAAGGACGAGGTGGCGGCCGCGTTCACCGCCGAGGAGGTCGCCTCGATCGTCGAGCGCTCCCGCGCCGAGGGTGTCCTCGACGACGAGGTGGGACTGATCACGGGCGCGATCGAGTTCTCCGAGGCCTCCGCCGGTGACGTCATGGTCGGCCTCGAGGAGCTGACGACCGTGCCGATGGGGGCGACGCCCGAGGACGTCGAGCAGGCGGTCGCGCGGACCGGGTTCTCACGCTTCCCCGTGGTCGACGAGAACGGCCGGCCGGTGGGCTACCTGCACATCAAGGACGTGCTCTACGCCGCCACGCCCGAGCAGCGCGCCGCGCCGGTGCCGACGTGGCGGGTGCGCCCGATGTCGGTGGCGCAGCCCTCGGACGAGGTGGAGACCGTGCTCAGCAGCATGCAGGCCGACGGCGCGCACCTCGCGCTGGTGTCGGACACCCCGGGCGCCGACGGCCCCGTGGCCGGCGTCGTGTTCCTCGAGGACATCCTCGAGGAGCTGGTGGGCGAGGTCCGCGACCTCATGCAGCGCGACCAGATGCCGCGCCGGTGACCCGGGGTCGGGTGCGCGCGAGCGGGCTCCGTGGCCGACGCGCCGGCTGGGACCGGTCCCGGGACGCCGTCGGGCCGTGGCATCCTGCTCCTCGCGCCATCTCGCATGACGCGGTTCACACGTCCGGTGAAGAACCTGTGGCAATCGCTCTCCGGGCGCTTGGATCGCAGCCGGATATCCGTTACGTTTCCGTGACATCGAGTCCGCCATGGGGGACGGGCACGCACAACCGCATCCTGTTGTCCACCCTTCTGACGGAGCCTGATCGTTGACTGAGCAGATCGAGAACGCCGAGCCGGCGTTCCCGACCCGTCGTGCGCTGCGCGAGGCCGAGAGGCGCGCCGCCGCACGTGGGGCTCGGCGACCCCGCCCCGCGCAGAAGCGCACCGACGACACGCGCAGCGCCCGTGACGCCGCCCCGGCGAGCGTGCCGACTGCTGCCTCCCCGCGGCCGGTGACGCCGCCGAGCCTCCCGCCCGCGGAGGCCCGCCCGGCGGCCCGGCCCACCCCCTCGCGCCCCGCCGGTCGCACCGACGGCGCCCGCTCGCGCTCCTCGCGCCTGCTCGGCCGTGGCGCCCTGCTGGCGACGCTCGCGGCGGTGACCACCGGCATCCCGCTCAGCGGGGCCGCGCTCCCGGGCAGCAGCACCCCCTCGCCGTCGGCGTTCGTCGCGAGCAGCGCGCTGGACGTGCTGACCGCCGAGCCCAACACCGGCACCGACGCGTTCGACACCTCCTTCGCCGCGGACCCGCTCGCGACGGCGCGCACGCTGCTCACGACCGGCCGCACCGAGGGCCGCGACGTGCTCCAGTGCGGCAGCTCCGAGCTCGAGGCCAACGGCCAGGTCGCCGCCGGCGCGACGACCGAGCCGGTCCAGATCATGATGCCGCTGTCGGGCAACTACCGCATCACCTCGCGCTACGGCTACCGCTGGGGCGGCAAGCACGAGGGTCTGGACATGGCGGCCCCCGAGGGCACGCCGATCCACGCCGTCGCCGCCGGCGAGGTCACCTACACCGGGTTCGGCCTCGGCGGCCGCAGCGGCATGATCATCGTGCTCGAGCACGAGATCGACGGCGAGAAGTTCTGGACCTGGTACATCCACATGTACCCGAACGGTGTGTTCGTCGACGTCGGCCAGCGCGTGAGCGCGGGCGAGGTCATCGGCCAGGTCGGCTCCCACGGCAACTCCACCGGCCCGCACCTGCACCTCGAGGTGCACGTGAACGAGGACTTCACCACGGTCGACCCGGCGGTGTGGCTCGAGGAGCACGACGCCGCTCCGCTCACCGCCGAGAACCTGGCCTGCGCCGCCGGCTGAGGCCGCAGCACCGACCGCGACGGGGCCGTGGTGCCCTCGTGCCCTGGTACCCCGGGTTCGCGTGCGCCGCGCCGTGCAGCGAGCGGCTCAGAGCAGCCGCAGCCCCCACCGCACGGTGTGGGCGTCGCCCGGCTCGAGCGTGATCAGCCGCTCGCCGGTGCGGAAGGCATCGGCGATGCACGTCATCGGCTCGGCGGCCAGCCCGGTCCGCCGCGCGGCCTCGGCGGCCACGTGGTCGCCGGTGCACATCTGCCAGCAGCTCAGCGAGGAGTCCATCCACACCGCGGCCGTCCGCCCGTCGGTGCCGCGCAGCCGCAGCCACGACAGCCCGTCGGCGTCGCGCGTGGCGTCGACGAACGCGTCGTCGAGGTCGGTGCTGCCCAGCCGCCGCGGCTCGCGGAAGTCGAACCGCTCCGGCAGCGGCTCCACGCCGGTCGGCAGCAGCCGCTCGTCGGTCGGGACCCAGGACTCGGCGTCGAGCTGCAGCACGGCGTCGTCCAGGCTGCCCGGCCCGGGGGAGAGCCACGGGTGGAAGCCGACACCGTAGGGCGCCGCCACGTCACCGGTCGCGGTCGTGGTCAGCGTGACGTCGAGGCCGCCCGCGCCGTCGAGCGCGTAGGTGATCTCGACGTGCAGCGGGAACGGGTAGCCCGGCTGGGGGACCGTGTCGAGGGCGAGCGTGACGGCGGCGTCGTCGTGGCGGACGACGTCCCAGCGCTCCCAGCACACCAGGCCGTGCAGCGCGGTGCCGCGCGCGGGCTCGGTGATCGGGAGCTGGCGCTCGACGCCGTCCCACGTGTACCGGCCGTCGCGGACCCGGTTCGGCCACGGCACCAGCACCGCACCGTTCGAGGCGGGCGGCAGCTCGTGCTCACCGAACCCGACGACGACGTCGCGGCCGCCGACCGTGAACTCACGCAGGTTCGCACCGACCTCGGTGACGACCGCGCGGTCGTCACCGGCGACGAGGGTGAGCTGACGTCCCGTGAGCGGAGATGCTGTGGTCACGCGGCGAGGCTAGCGGGCGGCGGCGGCTGGGTGCCTCTCGCGCCCACCTGGTGGCCCCGTCGGCGGCTCGGTGCGCGGCGGGCCGGGTCGGACGAGCGCCGGCCGGCGATCGCGGGGTGGCAAGCGCCGGGTGCGGGCGGTGAGCGCCGGGTGCGGACGCGCCGTGCGCGCCGGTCGGGTCGAACGGCGAGTGCCCGGTGCGCCGACTCGTACTTGTGTGCCGAGCTCGTAGCGTGCACCGTACGAGTTCGGCACACAGGTACGAGTTCGCGGGACGGGCGTGGTGCGGAGTGCGGACGGCGAGCGCCGGGTGCGCCCGGCGGGTCGGGCGGCGAGTGCCCGGTGCGCCGACTCGTAGCTGGGTGCCGAGCTCGTAGCGCGCACCGTACGAGTTCGGCTCGCAGGTACGAGCTCGCAGGGACGGGCGTGGTGCTGGGTGCGGACGGCGAGTGCCGGGTGCGCCCGGCGGGTCGGGCGGCGAGTGCCCGGTGCGCCGACTCGTAGCTGGGTGCCGAGCTCGTAGCGCGCACCGTACGCGTTCGGCACGCAGGTACGAGTTCGCGGGGACGGGCGTGGTGCTGGGTGGGGGAGCGGGCGGCGCGGTGGGTGCGGGTGGCGTCCCCGGTTGCGGGCGTTCCTTGTGCGCAGAGGCGCTGTCGCGCCGCCCAGGCGGGCGCTCGTTCCTCGCGCCCGTGCTGGGCTCCGTGGATGTGGAGTGCTGCCCCGACTGGAGCCGCCGGATCCGCGTGCTCGTTCCTCGCACGCGGGCTCCGGCTCCCGTCATCCCGTCGGGCGGCACCTCACTACGTTCGGTGCCCCCGACTGGAGCCGCCGGATCCGCGTGCTCGTTCCTCGCACGCGGGCTCCGGCTCCCGTCATCCAGTCGGATGGCACCTCGCAAGCTCGGTGCCCCCGACTGGATTCGAACCAGCGACCTTCTGCTCCGGAGGCAGACGCTCTATCCACTGAGCTACAGGGGCGAGGTCGACGGACGGCGGGCGTCCGGACCGATCGGCGAGCCTACCAGCCCTCGGGCCCCAGATCGATCCGGCGTGAGCCCGTGGACGGCCTCGGGCACCGTGACGACGCCCACCTAGGATGGCGCACGCCGTCGCCCGTCCCGGAGGAGCCCAGCATGTCGTCACCCTGGTCGCGGACCTCGACGTGGGACGACGGCGGGCTGACCATCGGCGGTCGTCGCGCCCACGAGCTCGCCGACCGGTTCGGGACGCCCTCCTACGTCCTCGACGTCGCCGACCTCCGCTCCCGCTGCCGCGAGGTCCGCGAGGCCGCCGAGCGCGCCGGCGCCGAGCACGGCGTCCCCGTCGCGATCTACTACGCGAGCAAGGCCTTCAGCGCCACCGCGGTGCTGCGCTGGGCGCACGCCGAGGGCCTCCGTGTCGACACCGCCAGCCTCGGCGAGCTCGTCACCGCGCTCCGCGCCGGCGTGCCCGGCGAGGCGATCGGGCTGCACGGCAACAACAAGTCCGTCGAGGAGATCGACACCGCGCTCGCGCACGGCGTCGGCCGCCTCGTCATCGACTCCCTGCCCGAGATCGACCTCGTCGCCGAGCGCGCCCGTGCCGCCGGGGTCGTGGCCCCCGTCATGGTCCGCGTCACCACCGGTGTGCACGCCGGCGGCCACGAGCACATCGCGACCGCGCACGAGGACCAGAAGTTCGGCCTCTCGCTCGCCACCGGCGCCGCCCGCGAGGCGATCGACCGGATCCTCGCCACCCCGGAGCTGCACCTGCTCGGGCTGCACTCCCACATCGGCAGCCAGATCCTCGCCACCGACGGGTTCGTCACCGCCGCGCGGGCGCTGCTCCGCCTCCGCGCCCAGGTCGCGGCCGAGGGCGGTGTGCTGCTCGGCGAGCTCGACCTCGGCGGCGGCTTCGGCGTCGCCTACACGCCCGACGACGACGCCCCGCCCGTGCCCGACGTCGTCGCCGCCCTCGTCGGCGAGGTCGCCGCGGCCGCCCGCGAGCTCGGCACCCCCGTCCCCGCGCTGTCGTTCGAGCCCGGCCGTGCGCTCGTCGGACCCGCCGTCACCACCCTGTACCGGGTCGGGACCGTCAAGCCCGTCCGGCTCGACGACGGCGGCGAGCGCGTCTACGTCTCGGTCGACGGCGGCATGAGTGACAACATCCGCACGATCCTCTACGACGCCGTCTACACCGCCGCGATCGCCTCGCGCACCTCCGACGCACCGCCGCGGCTCTCGCGCGTGGTCGGCAAGCACTGCGAGAGCGGCGACATCGTCGTCCGCGACGTCATGCTGCCCGGCGACATCGGCGCCGGCGACCTGCTCGCGGTCCCGGTCACCGGCGCCTACGGGCGCAGCCTCGCGAGCAGCTACAACCAGCTGCCCCGCCCGGGCGTCGTCGCCGTCGGCGACGGCGAGCCCCGCGAGATCGTGCGACGCGAGACGATCGACGACCTCCTCGCCCTCGACCTCGGCTGACCGCGGGGCCCCGGCCGGAGGGTGGGACGGCGTCGGGCGCCCTCGCGAGGCCCCCTATCCTGGGTCCCGATGAGCGAGTCCGGGCCGCCCTCGCGGCTGCGTGTGGGGCTGCTCGGCTGCGGGACGGTCGGGACCGAGGTGGTCCGGCTGCTGCTCGCGCACGCCGAGGAGCTGAGTCAGCGTGCCGGTGTCCGGCTGGAGCTGAGCGGCATCGCCGTGCGCTCCCTGGAGACCGAGCGCGACCCCGTGGTGCCGCGTGAGCTGCTCACCACCGACGCCGAGGCGGTCGTCGCAGGCAGCGACGTCGTCGTCGAGCTGCTGGCCGGCGTGCAGCCCGCGCGCGACCTGCTCGCCCGGGCCGTCGCGGCCGGGACGACGGTCGTCAGCGGCAACAAGGCGGTGCTCGCGACCAGCGGCCCCGAGCTCTACGAGGCGGCCGAGGCCGCTGGTGCCGGCGTGTTCTTCGAGGCCGCCGTCGCCGGTGCGGTGCCGGTGGTGCGGGGCATCCGGGAGTCGCTCGCGGGCGACCGCATCACACGCGTGCTCGGCATCGTCAACGGCACCACCAACTTCATCCTCGACGAGATGACCCGCGAGGGCAGCGACTTCGCCGACGTGCTCACGCGCGCCCAGGAGCTCGGCTACGCCGAGGCCGACCCGACCGCGGACGTCGGCGGTCACGACGCCGCCGCCAAGGCCGCGATCCTCGCCTCGCTCGCGTTCCACAGCCGGGTCGCGCAGGCCGACGTGCCGGTCACCGGCATCACCGACATCACGCCCGACGACATCGAGGCCGCGGCCGCGATGGGCTACACGATCAAGCTGCTCGCGATCGCCGAGCGCGGCGACGGCGGCCTCGCGGTCCGCGTCCACCCCGCGCTCGTGGCCCACGACCACCCGCTGGCAGGCGTGCACGGCGCGTACAACGCGGTCGTCGTCGACGCCGAGGCCGCCGGCACCCTGATGTTCTACGGCGCCGGCGCCGGTGGCCGCCCGACGGCGAGCGCCGTCCTCGGCGACCTCGTCAGCGCCGCCCGGCTGCGCACCTCCGGCGCCCGCCCGCCCGTGGAGTCGCGCTACGCCGCGCTGCCGGTCGTCGACCCCGCGACCGTCAGCACCCGCTACCTCGTGCGGCTCGACGTCGCCGACCGCCCGGGGGTGCTCGCGGACATCGCCCGCGCGTTCGCCGCGCACGACGTCTCGGTCGAGAAGCTCCGCCAGGTCGTCACCCGCGAGGGTGCCGCCGGGCTGGTGCTCGTGACCCACCGACAGACCGAGGCCGCGCTCGCGGCCGCGGTCGCCGACATCGCCGAGCTCGACCCGGTGCTCCGGGTCACCTCGGTCCTGCGTGTGGAAGGAAGCTGATGGCCACCCCCTGGCGCGGCGTCGTCGCCGAGTACGCGGACAGGCTCCCGGTCTCCGACGGCGAGGAGGTCGTCACCCTCGGCGAGGGTGGCACGCCGCTGCTGTTCTCGCCCGCGCTGTCGGAGCGAACCGGCGCGCGCGTGCACGTCAAGGTCGAGGGCGCCAACCCCACCGGCTCCTTCAAGGACCGCGGCATGACGATGGCGATGACCAAGGTCCTCGCCGCCGGCACCGAGATGGTCGTGTGCGCCTCCACCGGGAACACCTCCGCCTCGGCCGCCGCCTACGCCGCCCGCGCGCGCCTCGGCTGCGCGGTCGTGCTGCCCGCCGGCAAGATCGCCGCCGGCAAGCTCGCGCAGGCGGTCGTGCACGGCGCGCGGCTCATCGCCGTCGACGGCAACTTCGACGACTGCCTGCGGATCGTGCGCGAGCTTGCCGACGCCTACCCGGTCGCGCTCGTCAACTCGGTCAACCCCTACCGGCTGCAGGGCCAGAAGACCGCCGCGTTCGAGGTCGTCGACGTGCTCGGCGACGCACCCGACATCCACGTGCTGCCGGTCGGCAACGCGGGCAACATCTCCGCCTACTGGATGGGGTACCGCGAGTACGCCGCCGACGGTCCGGCCACCCGGCTGCCCCGGATGTGGGGCGTGCAGGCCGAGGGTGCGGCGCCGTTCGTCAAGGGCGAGCCGATCGAGTTCCCCGAGACGATCGCGACCGCCATCCGCATCGGCAACCCTGCGTCGTGGGACCTCGCGGTCGCCGCGCGCGACGAGTCCGGCGGTCGCATCGACGCCGTCACCGACGCCGAGATCCTCGACGCCCAGGCGCTGCTCGCGCGCGAGCAGGGCGTGTTCGTCGAGCCCGCCTCCGCCGCCAGCGTCGCCGGGCTGCTCGCGCGCGCCGAGGCCGGCGAGGTGCCGGCGGGTGCCGTCGTCGTCTGCACCGTGACCGGCAACGGCCTCAAGGACACCGCCACCGCGCTGGGCAGCCGCGAGGTCGAGCCGGAGGTCGTCGGCACCGACGTCGCCGACACCGTCCGCGCGCTGGACCTCTAGGCGACGGCGGGGCAGCGGCATGGTGCGTCTGGTGGCCGACCACGCGGTCGTCAGGGTCCCCGCGACGAGCGCGAACCTCGGCCCGGGCTTCGACGCGTTCGGGCTCGCGCTCGCGCTGCACGACACGATCGTCGTCGACGCCGTCGCCGGCGGCACGAGCGTCCACGTCGAGGGCGAGGGTGCCGGCGAGGTGCCCGACGGCGAGGACCACCTCGTCGTCCGCGCGATCCGCGCCGGTCTGGACCACGTCGGCGCCTCCCAGGTGGGGCTGTCGCTGCGCTGCACGAACGCGATCCCGCACGGTCGCGGCCTCGGCTCCAGCGCCGCCGCGACGGTGGCGGGCCTCGTCGCGGCCCGCTCGCTCGTGAGCGAGCCCGAGGGGCTCGACGACGACACGGTGCTGCGGCTCGCCACCGAGTTCGAGGGCCACCCCGACAACGCCGCCGCGGCGCTGCTGGGCTCGGCGACGATCGCCTGGGGCGGCACCGAGGACCCGCGCGCCGTGCGCCTCGACGTCGTCGAGGGCCTCGTCGCGACCGCGCTCGTGCCGCAGGAGCGGCTCTCGACGACCCGCGCCCGGGCGACGCTGCCGCACCGGGTACCGCACGCCGAGGCGGCCGCGACGGCCGGGCGTGCCGGGCTGCTCGTGCTGGCGCTCTCACAGCGCCCGGACCTCCTGCTCGAGGCCACCGAGGACTGGCTGCACCAGCGCTACCGCGCCCCGGTCATGCCGGCGTCGGTCGCGCTGGTCGAGCGGCTGCGTGATCTCGGACACGCCGCCGTCGTCTCCGGCGCCGGGCCGACCGTGCTGGTGCTGCACACCGGCGAGGGCGGCGCCGCCGTCGCCGAGGCCGCCGGACCGGGCTGGACCGCCCACCAGCTCGCCGTCGACACCGACGGAGTCGTGCTCACCCGGTGACCCGGTCGCTCACCGCAGCCCCCGCCCGGCGTCCGCGCGCTGGTGCGGATCGGCGGGATCCCGGCTGGTAGGGTCGGACCTCGACAAGTCGTGCAGGCGTGCTCGCGCCGAGGCCGCTGTCGATTCTCGATCATCACCGACGCGTAGCCGCGTCAGCACCCAACTCCGCGAAGGACCGTCGTGACCGACACCACCGAGTCCGCGCCCGCGCAGGCGTCCCTGTCCGACCTGCGCATGCCCGAGCTGCAGCAGCTCGCGACCCGTCTGGGCATCAAGGGCATCTCGAAGATGCGCAAGCCCGAGCTGGTCGAGGCCATCCGGGAGCGACGGCGCGCCAACGGTCAGCGCCCGCGCGCCGCCGAGCCGACCGCGCAGACGCCGCCGCTCGCCCTCGGCGACGAGGAGCGTCCGGCGCGCGCCGAGCGCACGCGTTCCGCCGAGCCCGCGGGGGAGGGTCAGGGCGGTCAGGCGCGCGAGGGCCAGGCACGTGAGGGCCAGGCGCGTGAGGGCCAGGCGCGTGAGGGCCAGCGCGACGGCGACCGCCAGGGTGGCCGCAAGCAGCGCGGCGGCGACCAGCAGGGCCGCCAGCAGCGTGAGCAGGGCCAGCAGCGCGACGGCGGCCAGCGTGACCGGCAGCAGGGCCGCCAGCGTGAGCAGGCCCAGCAGCGTGAGCAGGCCCAGCAGCGCGACGAGGGTGCGGACGCCGACCAGAAGCTGGCCTCGCTCGACGAGATCATCCACTTCCCGGAGCCGACCGAGCGGCGCGAGGAGCCCGGCCGCAACGCCCGCCGCGCGACCCGCCCGCAGGGCAGCGGCAACGGCGGCAACGACCAGCGCGACGACAGCGACGACGACGGCGACGACGAGCGTCCCGGCCGCCGGCGTCGCGGGCGCGACCGCTACCGCGACCGCAAGCGCCGTCAGACCGGTCGCGAGGGTGCTGCCGGCACCGAGGACGAGGTCGAGATCCTCGAGGACGACGTGCTGGTGCCGGTCGCCGGCATCCTCGACGTGCTCGACAACTACGCGTTCGTCCGCACCAGCGGCTACCTGCCGGGCGCGAGCGACGTCTACGTCTCCCTCGGCCAGGTGAAGAAGGCCGGCCTGCGCCGCGGCGACGCCGTCACCGGCGCCGTCCGGCAGCCCCGCGAGGGCGAGAGCCAGCGCCAGAAGTTCAACGCGCTCGTGCGGCTCGACACGGTCAACGGCGCGCCGGTCGAGGAGGCGGTCAGCCGTCCCGAGTTCGGCGAGCTGACCCCGCTGCACCCGGAGGAGCGGCTGCGCCTGGAGACCGGTGCCCGCGAGACCACCGGACGTGTCGTCGACCTCGTCGCCCCGCTCGGCAAGGGCCAGCGTGCGCTCGTCGTCACCGAGCCGCGCGCGGGCGCCACCGCCACGCTGCAGCAGCTCGCGACCGCGATCACGACCAACCACCCCGAGGTGCACCTCATGGTCGTGCTGGTCGACGGCCGCCCCGAGGAGGTCACCGACTGGCAGCGCTCGGTCCAGGGCGAGGTCATCGCGTCCCCGTTCGACCGGCCCGCCGCCGACCACACCTCGGTCGCCGAGCTCGCCATCGAGCGCGCCAAGCGACTGGTCGAGCTCGGCCAGGACGTCGTCATCCTGCTCGACTCGCTGACCCGGCTGGCTCGTGCCTACAACGTGGCCGCGCCGCCGTCCGGCCGCCAGCTCGTCACCGGCGTCGACGCCGGCGCGCTCTACCCGCCGAAGCGCTTCTTCGGCGCCGCGCGCAACGTCGAGAACGGCGGCTCGCTGACGATCGTGGCGACGGCCTCGGTCGGCACCGGCTCCGCCGTCGACGAGGCGATCTTCGAGGAGCTCGGCGGCACCTGGAGCGCGGAGGTGCGGCTGGTCCGTGCGCTCGCCGACCGCCGCCTGTTCCCCGCGGTCGACCCCACGTCGTCGAGCACCGCCCACGAGGAGCTGCTGCTCACGCCCGACGAGCTCGCGGCGGTGCGCAAGCTCCGCAACGCCCTCACCGACCTGGAGCCGCGGCCCGCCCTTGAGCGGCTGCTCACCCGGGTGCGGCAGACCGGGTCGAACGCCGAGCTGCTGCTGTCGGTGAGCCGCACCGACGGCGACCCGCTGGCCTGACCCGTGAGCGAGCAGTTCGCGGCGGCGGAGCCGCTGCTCGCCGAGTTCGCCGAGATCGAGCGAGCACTCGGCGACCCGGCGGTGCACGCCGACCAGGCGCGCGCCCGGCAGCTGGGCCGCCGCTACGCCGAGCTGCGGGGCGTCGTCGCCGCCTACCGCACGTGGCGCAGCGCGGCGGACGACGCCGAGACCGCCCGCGAGCTCGCCGCCTCGGACGCCTCCTTCGCGGCCGAGCTGCCCGAGCTGGAGGCGGCCGTGGCCGCCGCCGCCGAGACGCTGCGCTCCCGGCTCGTGCCCCGCGACCCCGACGACGCGCGCGACGTCATCCTGCAGATCAAGGCGGGCGAGGGCGGCGAGGAGTCCGCGCTGTTCGCGGGCGACCTGCTGCGCATGTACCTGCGCTACGCCGAGCGGCAGGGCTGGGCGACCCAGGTGCTCGACGCCACCGAGTCCGACCTGGGCGGGTACAAGGACGTCTCGGTCGCGATCAAGTCCCGCGGCGCCGTCGAACCGGCCGAGGGCGTCTGGGCGCACCTGAAGTACGAGGGCGGCGTGCACCGCGTGCAGCGGGTACCGGTCACCGAGTCGCAGGGCCGCATCCACACCTCCGCCGCGGGCGTGCTCGTGCTGCCGGAGGCGGAGGACGAGGGCGAGATCGAGATCGACCCCAACGACCTGCGCATCGACGTCTTCCGCTCGTCGGGCCCGGGCGGGCAGAGCGTCAACACGACCGACTCCGCCGTCCGCATCACCCACGAGCCGACCGGCATCGTCGTGTCGATGCAGAACGAGAAGTCGCAGCTGCAGAACCGTGAGGCGGCGATGCGGGTGCTGCGCGCCCGGCTGCTCGCGGCCCGCAAGGAGGAGGCCGAGGCGGCCGCCGCCGAGCAGCGCCGCTCGCAGGTGCGCACGGTCGACCGCTCCGAGCGCATCCGCACCTACAACTTCCCCGAGAACCGCGTGGCCGACCACCGCACCGGCTACAAGGCCTACAACCTCGACGCCGTGCTCGACGGCGACCTCGGCCCGGTGATCGCCTCGGCGATCGCGATGGACGAGGCCGAGCGGCTCGGCGCCACCTCCGAGTGAGCGGCAGCGACGCGAGCGGCACGCGGGGCAGCGGCCCCGACGCGACGGCCGACGGCGAGCGGGCGACCCGGCTGCCGACCGCGCGCGAGCTGGTCGACGCCGCGACCGAGGTGCTCGCAGCGGCCGGGGTGTCCTCGCCCCGGCACGACGCGCTCGCGCTCGCCGCGCACGCCTTCGGCGTGCCACGGCTGGAGCTGGTCATGCCGCCGCCGGTCACGGCCGACGTCGTCGCGGCGATGGCCGAGGCGGTGCGACGCCGCCGCGCCCGCGAGCCGCTGCAGCACATCCTCGGCCGGACCACCTTCCGCTGGGTGACGCTGCGCGTCGTCCCCGGTGTGTTCGTGCCGCGGCCCGAGACCGAGGTGGTCGCCGGTGCGGCGATCGAGGAGGCGCAGCGGCTCGCCGCCGCGGGCGGCACCCCGCTCGTCGTCGACCTCTGCACGGGCAGCGGCGCCATCGCGGCCGCCGTGGCGCAGGAGACGCCGGCACGCGTGGTCGCCGTCGACGCCTCGCCCGAGGCGGTCGAGCTCACCCGCGAGAACACCGCCGGGCTCGGGGCGCACCCGGTCCGGGTCGAGGCCGGCGACGTGCGCGACCCGGCGCTGCTGGGCGACCTCGACGGCGCGGTCGACGTCGTCGTCTCCAACCCGCCCTACATCCCGCCCGACGCCGTCCCGCTCGAGGTCGAGGTGCGCGACCACGACCCCGACCTCGCGCTCTACGGCGGTGGTCCCGACGGGCTGAGCCTGCCGCGCGCCGTCGTCGAGGCCGCCGCGCGGCTGCTGCGACCCGGCGGCCTGCTCGTCATGGAGCACGCCGACGTCCAGGGCGCCGGTACCCGCGCGCTCGCCGAGGCCGAGGGCCGCTTCACCGACGTCGCCACCGAGCGCGACCTCACCGGGCGCGACCGGTACCTGCGGGCGCGCCGCGCGCGCTAGCGGCGTCGCAGCCGGCGCACGCCCCGCCAGACGAGCCACCCGAGCGCGACGCCGGCCAGGTCCGCGACGACGTCGAGCGGATCGGCCGACCGCTCGGGCAGCACCGCGCCCTGCAGCACCTCCGACACCACCGCGTGCACGACGAGCACGGCGCTCAGCGGCAGTGCCCGCACGCCCGCGACCAGGCCGGTGCCCATGACGAGCGCGAAGCTCACCAGGTGCGCGACCTTGTCCGTGCCCGGCGGCGTCGGCGGGCCCGGCTGTGCCGGCGCGTAGAGGCCGTACAGGTTGACGGCGACCGCGACGCCGAACGCGACCCACGCCAGCACGGTGACGGCCGCGCCGCGCGACTCGCGCGTGGGGGTCGTGGTCGCGGTGGGCACCCGAGGATCCTACGGGCGCCCGACGCGTCCCCGACCTCCGCGCACGCTGCGGTGCGCTCGCCGAGTTCGCACCTGTGCGCCGAGTTCGTACCGTGCACGGTGCGAACTCGGCGGGACAGTGCGAACTCGGGGCCGGTGGCGACCGGTGCGCGACGGCGGCGGCGAGGGGTGGGATGCGCGGCGAGACCCATCCGCCGTTCGTTCCTCGCGGCTCCCGCCAGGCCAGCCATCGCCGCCCGTCCCACCCCTCGCCCCGCTCGCGGGCGCGGTCGCTCGCTCGTGGGGGTGGGCCTCGCCGAGTTCGCACCGTGGTGCCGAGTTCGTACCGTGCACGGTGCGAACTCGGCGGACACGTGCGAACTCGACGGAGACGTGCGAGCTCGAGGGAGACGTGCGAGGTCGCGCCGTAGGAGTCCGGCGTGAGGGGGTGGGGCCGGTGCAGGCGACGAGCGGGGTGGCGCGCGTGGGAGGATCGCGGGCGTGACTGTGCTGCGTGACTGCACCGACGACGCCACCTGGTGGCCGCACGTCGACGAGGCGACACGGGCTTTGGCCGCGGGTGGGCTCGTCGTGCTGCCGACCGACACCGTCTACGGCATCGCCGCCGACGCGTTCAAGCGCGAGGCCGTGCAGGCCCTCCTCGACGCCAAGGGGCGCGGCCGCGACATGCCGCCGCCCGTCCTCATCGGCGACGTCCGCACGATGGACGGGCTCGCCGACGACATCCCCGACGACGCGCGCGAGCTCGCCACGAGGTTCTGGCCCGGGCCGCTCACGATCATCCTCAAGGCCCAGCCCTCGCTGCAGTGGGACCTCGGCGAGACCCGCGGCACGGTCGCGCTGCGGATGCCCGACCACGAGCTCGCGCTCGCCGTCCTCAAGCGCACCGGGCCGCTCGCCGTCTCCAGCGCCAACACCTCGGGCTCGCCTGCGGCCACGACGGCGCAGGAGGCCGCCGACATGCTCGGTTCCTCGGTGCGCGTCTACCTCGACGGCGGCCCCGCCCCCGGCGGCGTCGCCTCCACGATCGTCGACGCCACCGGACCCACCATGCGGATCGTCCGCGCCGGCGCGCTCAGCGCCGAGGAGCTCGGCCTGGCCGACGCCGACGAGCCCGAGGCCGAGGAGTCCGCGGTAGACCGGCTCGGTGCCGAGGAGGCGGGCGCCGACGGCACCGCCGGCGAGACGATCGCCGACGCGGGTACGACCGCCGCGACCGCCACCGACGACACGGCCACCGACGACGCAGCGGCGGACGCCGCGGCGGCCGCCCCGAAGGCACCCGCCCCGGCGCGCACGTCGCGCGCGAAGGCCGGTACCGCGGCCGCCACCACCAAGGAGGGCGGGGAGACCGACGCGGGGGAGCAGCCCTCGGCGAAGCCGGCTCGGGCGCCGCGCAAGCCGCGCACCACGGCCGCGGCGTCGGAGGGGTCCAGCGCCGGTGACGAGGCTGCCGCGCGGCCGGTCCGCGCGCGCAAGCCGCGCCCGCGGGCCGACGCCGTCGCCCAGGCCGCCGAGGCAGCGGAGGCCGAGGCGGCCGAGACGTCCCCGGCCCCGCGTCGTGCCCGCCGTCCCCGCACGGCCCCGGCGGCCGAGGAGACCCCCGTGGAGACGCCCGAGCCGTGAGGATCTACCTCCTGCTGATGGCGATCGCGGCAGCGGTCACCTACCTGGCGACCCCGCTCGCGCGCGTGCTCGCGCGCCGCACGCACGCGGTCACACCGGTCCGTGCGCGCGACGTGCACACGACGCCGGTGCCGCGGCTGGGCGGCGTCGCCATGCTCGCCGGGATGGCGGCGACCCTCGTCATCGCCTCCCGGATGCCGTTCCTCGAACCGGTGTTCAGCGGCGCCGACGAGTCGCTGCCGTGGTCGATCCTGGGCGCCGCGACCCTCGTGTGCGTGCTCGGCGTCGCCGACGACATCTGGGACCTCGACTGGCTGACGAAGATGGTCGGCCAGATCCTCGCCGCGGGGTTCATGGCCTGGCAGGGCGTGCAGCTCGTGCAGTTCCCGGTGTTCGGGCTGACGATCGGCTCGTCACGGCTCTCGCTCGTCGTCACGATCCTCGTCGTCGTCACGGCGATCAACGCCGTCAACTTCGTCGACGGTCTCGACGGGCTCGCCGCCGGGGTGATCGCGATCGGCGGCACGGCGTTCTTCGCCTACACCTACATCCTGACGACGCAGACGCAGACCGAGTACTCGAACATCGCGACCGTCGTCATGGCGTGCGTCGTCGGCGCGTGCCTGGGCTTCCTGCCGCACAACTTCCACCCGGCCCGGATCTTCATGGGCGACTCCGGCGCGATGTTCCTCGGCCTGACGATGGCCGCCGCGTCGATCCTCGTGACCGGCCAGATCAACCCCGGCACCGTCGAGGTGAGCATCGGGGTGCCCGCGATCCTGCTGATCCTGCTGCCCCTCGCGGTGCTGGTGCTGCCGCTGCTCGACATGGGGCTCGCCGTCGTGCGGCGCGTGCTCGCGGGCAAGTCGCCGTTCCACCCCGACCGGATGCACCTGCACCACCGGCTGCTCGACTTCGGCCACAGCCACCGCCGCGCGGTGCTCATCATGTACGTCTGGACGGCGGTGATCGCCTTCGGTGCCGTGTCGTTCGCCGTGCTCCCGGTCACCGCGGCCGTCGTCGTCTGCGCCGCGGGCGTCGCGGTCGCGGTGCTCGCGACGCTGTGGCTGCCCCGCAAGCGCATCGGCGCTCTCACCCGCTGAGCCTGGGACACTGGACCCCATGACCGGCCCCGTCATGTTCAACGACCCGCCCGTGCGCACCGAGGCGATGCTCACGCTGTTCCGCACGGTGCAGCGGCGGCTGCTGCTGCTCACCGCAGGCGCCGCCGTGCTCGGCGTGGTGGTCGGGCTGCTCGTCGCCGGCGGCCCCGGCGTCTGGGGTGCGCTGCTCGCCGCCGGCCTGGGGCTGGTGTTCACGTTCACCACGGTCGCCACGCTGCGGTTCCTCGCCGGCCGCGGCCCCGAGCTGCTGCAGATCGTGCTCGTGGGCGGATGGCTGGTCAAGATGGCGCTGGTCGTCGTCGTCATGCTGTGGCTGCGGGAGCAGACCTTCTACCACCGCGGGGTGTTCTTCGGGACCCTGGTGATCGTGCTGCTGGGCGCCGTCGCCATCGAGATGTACTCGGTCGCGACGGCCCGCATCCCCGCCGTCGAGGCCACCACGGGCGACGTGAGCAGGGTCACAACCCAGCCCGCCGAGGGCGCCGGGACCACCCCGGCCGACGGCGAACCGCGGCAGGACGCCGCCCGCGAGGCCTCCGACGGCGACAACGAGCCCCCGACAGGTCCCTCCTCGGCGGCCTGAGCGGTCCGACCTGGTGTCGGGATCCGGTAGGGTTCTAGCCAGATCCCGCCCGCCGGAGCACGGTTCGACGCGGCTACGATCGACGTAGCCCGCTGACGATCATCTCGGTGGTTGCACTCCGCGTGAGAGCGCGGGTGCGCCCGTGCCCACGACCCGCAGGAGTGCACGCTGTCCACGAGCCAGAGCACCGCCCCCGTCCTCGCTGAGGAGTCCAGCAGCGGGGCGCCTCACCTGCCGTCGATCGAGGACTTCTTCCCCTACCCCTACATCTGGGGCCAGGAGGGGGACTGGTGGGCCCTCGACCGGATCATGTTCGTCCGGCTGATCGTCACCGGCGCGCTGCTGCTGCTGCTGTGGCTCGCCGTCCGCAAGGCCAAGCTCGTCCCGGGCCGTGGCCAGAGCGCCGTCGAGATGGCGCTGGACTTCGTGCGCGTCCAGATCGTCGAGCAGACGCTCGGCAAGGAGCGCGCCAAGCCGTTCGTCGGCATGTTCACGGTCATCTTCTTCACGATCCTGGCGATGAACCTCGCCGGTGTCGTGCCGTTCCTCAACATCGCGGGCACCTCGCGGATGGGTCTGCCCGCGCTGCTGGCGATCTGGGTGTTCATCACCTACCTCGTGGTCGGCTCCCGCACGCACGGCGTCGGCCGCTACCTCAAGAACTCGCTCGTCCCGTCGGGCGTGCCGTGGCCGATGCTGATCCTGCTGATCCCGATCGAGGCGCTGCAGGTCTTCGTCATCCGCCCGGTGACGCTCGCGCTGCGGCTCGTGGCCAACATGATGGCCGGCCACATCATGCTCGTGCTGTGCTTCGTCGGCACCCACACGCTGTTCCTCTACGCGGACGCGGTGCTCAAGCCCCTCGGGGCGCTGACGTTCGCGGCCGGCATCGCGATCACGTTGTTCGAGGTGTTCGTCGCGGGCCTGCAGGCGTTCATCTTCACCCTGCTGTCCGCCGTGTACCTGAACTTCGCGCTCGACGACGGGCACTGAGCCCCGAGTCGGGTACCGACCCCCACGCCCCCGATGACGCTCAACCCGAGCGCCACCTAGGAAGAGAGAAAACTGTGGAGAACTCCATCGCTGGCAACATCGCCACCATCGGCTACGGCCTCGCCACGATCGGCCCCGGCGTCGGCATGGGCATCATGATCGGCCAGACCCAGCAGGCCATCGCGCGCCAGCCCGAGGTCGCCGGCCGTCTGTTCACCAACATGCTCATCGGTGCGGGCCTCATCGAGGTGCTCGCGCTGCTCGGCCTGGTCGCCGGCTTCCTGTTCTGAGCCACGGCAGGCAGCCCCCGGACGGAGTCCTCATGACGACTGCACACGAAACGCCCACAGGCATCGGCATCTTCATCCCGCCGGTCTACGACTGGTTCTGGTCGTTGCTGGTGACGGCGATCATCGCGGTCTTCTTCTTCAAGTACCTGCTGCCGAAGCTCAACGCGATCCTCGACGAGCGGGCCGCGAAGATCGAGGGCGGCATCGCGCTGGCCGAGAAGGTCCAGGCCGAGGCCGCCGAGGCCAAGGCGCAGACCAAGGCCGAGCTCGACGAGGCCCGGACGGTCGCTGCCGGCATCAAGGAGGAGGCGACCGCCGACGGCGCCGCCATCGTGGCCGAGGCGCGCGCCAAGGCGCAGGCCGAGGCCGCCCGCATCATCGAGACCGCGCACCGTCAGATCGAGGCCGAGCGGGCAGCGGCCGTCGTGTCGCTCCGCGAGGAGGTCGGTGGCCTCGCCACCGAGCTCGCGTCCCGGATCGTCGGTGAGTCCCTCGCCGACGAGGCGCGCCAGTCGCGGGTCATCGACCGGTTCCTCGAGGAGCTCGACGCCGGGCTCGACGGGACCCCGCAGCCCGCGGCCGCGACCGCCGACACCGAAGCGGACCAGGGCTGATGCGCGCGACCAGCCAGGCGAGCCTGCGCAACGCCAGCGAGGCCTGGGAGCAGGTCCTGCGGCAGGCAGGTGCGGACGCGGCGGGCTACGGCGGGCAGCTGTTCGCCGTCGTCGACGCGCTCGACCGTTCCGCCGGGCTGCGCCGCGCACTGACCGAGCCCACCCGCGACGGCGAGGCGAAGGCCGCGCTCGCGGCCGAGCTGCTCCGCGGCAAGGTCGCCGAGCCGGTGCTCGACCTCGTGTCGGGAATGGCCCGGTCCCGCTGGTCCGCCGACGGCGACCTCGCCGACTCCGTCGAGGAGCTCGCGATCGTCTCCTACCTCGCGGCGGCCGACGCCAAGGGCGAGCTGACGCGCGTGGAGGAGGAGGTCTTCCGGATCACCCGGCTCCTCGCCGAGAACCGCGACCTGCGGTTCGCCCTCGGCGACCGCGACGCGTCGCCCGAGCGTCGGGTCGAGCTGCTCACCTCGGTGCTGGGCGGCAAGGTGGGCGAGGAGACGCTCGCCCTCGTCACCCGGGCCGTGCGCTCGCTGCGCGCCCGCAGCCTCACCGCGGCGCTCAACCGGATCAGCGAGCTCGCCGCCGCCCGGCGCCGCCAGCTCGTCGCCGTGGTGACGGCCGCGACGCCGCTCACGCAGGCGCAGCAGGAGCGTCTCGCCGAGACGCTCGCCAAGGCCTACGGCCGTGACGTGCAGATGAACGTCGCGGTCGACCCCGCCGTGGTCGGCGGTTTCCGCATCCAGGTGGGCGACGAGGTCGTGGACGCGACCATCGCAGCCCGACTCGACCTCGCCCGCCGGCGCCTCGCAGGCTGACCCGGGCACCTCACCTCACTGCTGACGAAAGAAAGAGCACGACGATGACCGAGCTGACGATCAAGCCCGACGAGATCCGTACGGCGCTGGACAACTTCGTGAGCTCCTACGAGCCTGCGGCCAGCGCCCGCGAGGAGGTCGGCACCGTCACCCTCGCAGCCGACGGCATCGCCTACGTCGAGGGCCTCCCCGGCACGATGGCCAACGAGCTGCTGACCTTCGAGGACGGCACCCTCGGCCTCGCGCTGAACCTCGACGTCCGCCAGATCGGCGTCGTCGTGCTCGGCGAGTTCGCCGGCATCGAGGAGGGCCAGCAGGTGCGCCGCACCGGCGACGTCCTCTCGGTCCCGGTCGGCGAGGGCTACCTCGGCCGCGTGGTCGACCCGCTGGGCAACCCCGTCGACGGTCTCGGCGAGATCGAGACCGAGGGGCGCCGCGCGCTCGAGCTGCAGGCCGCCGGCGTCATGCAGCGCAAGAGCGTCCACGAGCCGCTCCAGACCGGCCTCAAGGCGATCGACGCGATGATCCCGATCGGCCGCGGCCAGCGCCAGCTGATCATCGGCGACCGCCAGACCGGCAAGACCGCGATCGCGCTCGACACGATCATCAACCAGAAGGCGAACTGGGAGAGCGGCGACCCGAGCAAGCAGGTCCGCTGCATCTACGTCGCCGTCGGCCAGAAGGGCTCGACGATTGCCTCGGTGCGCGGTGCTCTCGAGGAGGCCGGTGCGCTCGAGTACACGACGATCGTCGCCGCCCCGGCGTCCGACCCGGCCGGCTTCAAGTACATCGCGCCCTACACCGGCTCGGCCATCGGCCAGCACTGGATGTACCAGGGCAAGCACGTCCTCATCGTCTTCGACGACCTGAGCAAGCAGGCCGAGGCCTACCGCGCCGTGTCGCTGCTGCTGCGCCGCCCGCCGGGCCGCGAGGCCTACCCGGGCGACGTCTTCTACCTGCACTCCCGTCTGCTGGAGCGCTGCGCCAAGCTCTCCGACGACCTGGGCGCGGGCTCGATGACCGGTCTGCCGATCATCGAGACCAAGGCGAACGACGTGTCGGCGTACATCCCGACCAACGTCATCTCGATCACCGACGGCCAGATCTTCCTCCAGTCGGACCTGTTCAACGCGGGCCAGCGCCCCGCCGTCGACGTCGGCATCTCGGTGTCCCGCGTCGGTGGTGACGCGCAGGTCAAGGCGATGAAGTCGGTCTCCGGCACGCTGAAGATCGACCTCGCGCAGTACCGCTCGCTCGAGGCGTTCGCGATGTTCGCCTCCGACCTCGACCCGGCGTCGCGCCAGCAGCTGACCCGTGGTGCGCGGCTCATGGAGCTGCTCAAGCAGCCGCAGTACTCGCCGTACCCGGTCGAGGAGCAGGTCGTCTCGATCTGGGCGGGCACCAAGGGTTACTTCGACGACGTCGAGATCGCCGACGTGCGCCGCTTCGAGTCGGGTCTGATCGACCACCTGCGCCGCCACAGCGACGTGCTCACCACGATCCGCGAGACGGGCAAGCTGGACGACGAGACGCTCGCCGAGCTCGAGAAGGGTGTCGACGCGTTCCGCCAGACCTTCCGCGCCTCCGACGGCCAGAGCCTGGTCGGCGACGAGGTGCCCGAGGAGCCGGAGGACGTCGACATCGACCAGGAGCAGATCGTCCGGCAGAAGCGGGGCTGAGCCATGGCAGGCCAGCAGCGCGTCTACAACCAGCGGATCAAGTCCACCGAGACGCTGAAGAAGATGTTCCGCGCGATGGAGCTCATCGCCGCGTCCCGGATCAGCAAGGCGCGCGAGCGCGCCGGTCAGGCTGCTCCGTACGCGCGAGCGATCACGCGGGCGGTCTCCGCGGTTGCGACACACAGCAACGTCGAGCACCGGCTCACGACCGAGCGGTCCGACACCAACCGGGTCGCGATGCTGGTCGTGACGGCCGACCGTGGCATGGCGGGCGCCTACTCGGCGACGCTGCTGCGCGAGGCCGAGCGGCTGCGCGGCTCGCTGCGGGCCGAGGGCAAGGAGGTCGTCCTCTACGTCGCCGGCCGCCGCGGCGTGAGCTACTACACGTTCCGGAACGTCCCGATCGAGAAGAGCTGGACGGGCGACTCGGACAACCCCAAGGCGGAGGTCGCCGAGGAGATCGCGGACACCCTGCTGGAGGCGTTCAGCGCGCCGGCCGAGGAGGGTGGCGTCGCCGAGCTCCACGTCGTCTACACCCGCTTCCGCACGATGGTCTCCCAGGAGCCCCGCGTGGTGCGGATGCTCCCGCTGGAGGTCGTCGAGGGCGTCGCCGAGCCAGGCGAGGGGCTGCCCCCGCTGTACGAGTTCGAGCCCGGCGAGGGCGAGGTGCTCGACGCGCTGCTGCCCCGCTACATCCGGAGCCGGATCTTCAACGCGCTGCTGCAGGCGGCCGCCTCGGAGCTCGCTGCCAGGCAGCGTGCGATGCGGACCGCGGTGGACAACGCCGAGGACCTCATCCGGACCTACACACGACTGAAGAACACCGCCCGCCAGGCCGAGATCACCCAGGAGATCAGCGAGATCGTCTCCGGAGCCGACGCCCTGGCCGCCAGCTGAGCGCCTTTCGAACGAACGAGGACAGGACACATGACCGCCACTGCCACTGAGACCCCGACGGAGGCCGGCAAGGCCCCCGGCGTCGGCCGCATCGCCCGCGTCATCGGGCCGGTCGTCGACATCGAGTTCCCGCCCGAGGAGCTCCCCGAGATCTACAACGCGCTCAAGACGACGGTCCGGCTGTCGTCGGAGGGCAGCGACGAGACCGTCACCGAGATGACGCTCGAGGTCGAGCAGCACCTGGGCGACAACATCGTCCGTGCGATCGCCCTCAAGCCGACCGACGGCCTGGTCCGTGGCGCCGAGGTGCGCGACACCGGCGCGCCGATCACGGTGCCCGTCGGCGACATCACCAAGGGCAAGGTCTTCAACGTCATCGGCGAGCCGCTCAACCTCGCCGAGGGCGAGACCTTCGAGGTCAACGAGCGCTGGTCGATCCACCGCAAGGCCCCGGCGTTCGACCAGCTCGAGTCCAAGACCGAGATGTTCGAGACCGGCATCAAGGTCATCGACCTGCTCACCCCGTACGTGCAGGGCGGCAAGATCGGCCTGTTCGGCGGCGCCGGCGTCGGCAAGACCGTCCTCATCCAGGAGATGATTCAGCGCGTCGCGCAGGACCACGGCGGTGTGTCGGTGTTCGCCGGTGTCGGCGAGCGCACCCGTGAGGGCAACGACCTCATCGGCGAGATGGAGGAGGCCGGCGTCTTCGACAAGACCGCGCTGGTCTTCGGCCAGATGGACGAGCCGCCGGGCACGCGTCTGCGCGTGGCGCTGTCGGCGCTGACGATGGCGGAGTACTTCCGCGACGTCCAGAAGCAGGACGTGCTGCTGTTCATCGACAACATCTTCCGCTTCACGCAGGCGGGCTCCGAGGTGTCGACGCTGCTCGGCCGCATGCCGTCGGCGGTGGGCTACCAGCCCAACCTGGCCGACGAGATGGGTCAGCTGCAGGAGCGCATCACCTCCACGCGCGGTCACTCGATCACGTCGCTGCAGGCGATCTACGTCCCCGCGGACGACTACACCGACCCGGCGCCGGCGACGACGTTCGCCCACCTCGACGCGACGACCAACCTGTCGCGCGAGATCGCCTCGCGCGGTCTGTACCCCGCGGTGGACCCGCTGGCCTCGACCTCCCGCATCCTCGACCCGCGCTACGTCGGCGAGGACCACTACCGGGTGGCCAACCAGGTCAAGTCGATCCTGCAGAAGAACAAGGAGCTGCAGGACATCATCGCGATCCTCGGTGTCGACGAGCTGTCCGAGGAGGACAAGATCACCGTCAACCGGGCGCGTCGCATCGAGCAGTTCCTCTCGCAGAACACCTACATGGCCGAGAAGTTCACCGGCGTCGCCGGCTCGACCGTGCCGCTGGCCGACACGATCGAGGCGTTCGACAAGATCGCCAACGGCGAGTACGACCACGTCGCCGAGCGTGCGTTCTTCAACATCGGTGGCCTGGACGACCTCGAGCGGAACTGGGACCGGATCCAGAAGGAGCTGCGCTGACGTGGCGCTGAACGTCGAGGTCGTCTCGCCCGCCCGGGTGCTGTGGTCGGGTGAGGCCTCCATGGTGAGCGCCCCGGCGGCCGACGGCTCGATGGGTGTGCTGCCCGGGCACCAGCCCGTGCTGGCCGTGCTCCGCAACGGGGTCGTCCAGGTGACGCCGGTGCAGGGCGAGGCGGTCGAGATCGAGGTCGACGGCGGGTTCTTCTCCGTCGACTCCGACCAGGTCACGATCGTCCTCGACGCCTCGGCCGCCGCTCACGTGGACTCCATCGGCTGACCGCCATGCGGGTCGCGTTGGTCATCGTCGCGGTGATCGCGCTGCTCACGCTCGCGCTGGCAGCCCTGCTGGTGCTGCGCCTGCGGGCCCTGTCGGGCCGCGTCGGGTCCTTCCAGTGCGCCCTGCGCACGGGGTCCCGCTGGATCGCCGGTGTCGCGTCCTACACGGTGCACGAGCTCGTCTGGTACGAGTCGCTGTCGCTCTCGCGCCGGCCGCGGCACCGCTGGGGCCGTGACGACCTCGTCATCGTGGACCGCACGTTGCGGCCGCACGACGCACAGGGGCGCCCGGTCATCGAGGCACGCTGCCGCCACCGTGAGCACCCCGTCGAGATCGCCGCGGAGCCCGCGGCGTTCGAGGGGCTCGTGTCGTGGCTCGAGGCCTCGCCCCCCGGCGCCCGCAGCCACCGTGTGATCTGACACCCCGGACCACGAAGTAGCCTGACGTCTGATGCGTATCGTCGTCGCGGACTGCTCGGTCGACTACTCCGGCCGGCTCAGCGCCCACCTCCCGCTGGCCCGCCGGGTCCTCCTCGTCAAGGCGGACGGCTCGGTGCTCGTCCACTCCGACGGCGGCTCCTACAAACCGCTGAACTGGATGTCGCCGCCCTGCCGGATGACCGAGTCCGCGCCGGACCCGGAGCAGGCCGAGGCGGGCGTGACGGCGGTATGGACCGTGCAGCACACCAAGACCGACGACCGGCTGGTCGTGCAGCTGCACGCCGTGCACGCCGACACCAGCCACGACCTCGGCATCGACCCGGGCCTGGTGAAGGACGGCGTCGAGGCGCACCTGCAGAAGCTGCTCGCCGAGCAGGTGGACCTGCTGGGCGCCGGGCACACGCTGGTGCGCCGGGAGTACCCGACCGCGATCGGCCCCGTCGACATCCTCGCCCGACCTCCCGGCTCGCCCGGCCACGTCGCCGTCGAGATCAAGCGGCGCGGCGACATCGACGGCGTCGAGCAGCTCACCCGGTACCTGGAGCTGCTCAACCGGGACCCGCTGCTGGCCCCCGTCACCGGCGTCTTCGCGGCGCAGGAGATCAAGCCGCAGGCACGCGTGCTCGCCACCGACCGGGGCATCCGCTGCCTGGTCCTGGACTACGACGCCATGCGCGGCGTCGACGACCCCGAGTCGAGGTTGTTCTGATGAGAGATGTCGTACGCGGTGCCCTCGTCACGCCCGAGGGCGTGGTCGACGACGGCGCGGTCGTGGTCGACGACGGCGTGATCACCTGGGTCGGTGACGTCGCCGAGGCGGGCGCCGCCGGTGTCGCCGAGGCCGTGCAGGCCGTGCCGGCCGCGCCGGACCGCTACGTGCTGCCGGGTCTGGTCGACCTGCACGACCACGGCGGCGGTGGCGCGTCCTTCCCCGACGCGACCTCGGTGGAGGTCGTGCGCACCGGGGTGGCCGAGCACCGCGCGCACGGCACGCACCACCTGCTCGGCTCGCTCGTGACCGCGTCGCCGGAGACGCTGCGGGAGCGGGTCACGGTGCTGGCCGACGCGGCCGACGAGGGCCTGGTCGCCGGCATCCACCTCGAGGGACCGTTCCTGTCGACCACGCGGTGCGGCGCCCAGGACCCGGACCTCATCATCGACGGCGACGCCGACCTGACCCGCGAGCTGCTCGCCCTGGGTCGCGGGCACGTCGTCACCATGACCGTCGCGCCCGAGACGCCGAACCTGCTCGGCCCGGGCGGCGTGCTCGAGGCTCTCGTCGAGGGCGGCGCGCTGCCCTCCTGGGGCCACACGGACGCCGACGCCGTCACGATGCGCACGGCCGCCGAGGCGGCCGCGGCCGCGCTCGCGGCACGCGGTGAGGACGCACGCTCCCGACGGGCGACCGTCACGCACCTGTGCAACGGCATGCGGCCGATGCACCACCGCGACCCCGGTCCGATCCCGACCGCGCTCGCGATGGCGGCACGCGGCGAGCTCGTCGTCGAGCTGGTCGCCGACGGCACCCACCTGGCGCCGGAGCTCGTGCGCGAGGTGTTCGAGATGGTCGGGGCGGCGAACATCGCGCTGGTCACCGATGCGATGGCCGCCACGGGCATGGCCGACGGCGTGTACCAGCTCGGCACGCAGCGCGTCAGCGTGGCCGACGGCGTGGCGCGCCTCGCGGACGGTGGCTCGATCGCCGGTGGCACCGCGCACCTGCTCGACGTCGTCCGCACCACCGTCGCGCACGGGGTGCCGCTGGCGGACGCCGTGCTGTCGGCGTCGCTGGTGCCGGCCGAGGTGATCGGCCACCGGGGCGTGGGCCGCGCGTTCGGCGCGCTGCGTCCCGGCTACCAGGCCGACCTGCTGGTCACCGACCGCGAGCTGCGACCCGTTCAGGTCTGAGGCCGCGGCCGCACCTCGGCGAGGCGGACCGGGCCGCGCAGGACGGTTCGCAGCCGCCCGCGGCGCGGCGGCGCCGGCCCGAGGGGCGCCGCGTCCACGTCGACCCAGTCGTAGCGACCGATCCCCTCGGGCACGCGGGCGCGCGCGAACGGGTGCGTGACGCCGTCGTCGTCCTCGGTGCCGAGGACGACCTCCGCCGGCCCGGGGCCCGACCTGGCGACCCGCACCGCGAGCGGGCGGTCGAGGCCGTCGACGTCGTCGTGCAGCAGCGTGCCGGGCCCGGCCACCGCGGCGCCGTGCTCGGGCGTCTCGTCGGTCAGCGTCACGCCGTCGAGGTCGTCGAGCGCGGCGGCGCGCAGCGGGAGGCTGTGCGGCAGCGGGGGCGGCCCGTCGAGGTCGACGTCGGCGTGCACGGGCAGGTGCGCGGCGTCCGGGCCGGCGCCGACGCGGTAGCGCCCCGGGTCGACGACGAGCGCGCCGCGCGCGGTGTCCCACACGGCGAAGCGCTCGCGCGGCACCTCGATGCGCACGCTCCGCTCCTCGCCGGGCTCGAGCGGCACACGCGCGTAACCGCCGAGGCGGTGCGGGAACGGCCGTCGGTGCCCCACGGCGTCGGTGTAGACCTGCACGACCTCGGTCGCGTGCTGCGAGCCGTCGTTGGCGACGCTCACCTCGACGGTGACGCCTGCGTCGTCGACGGCGACGACCCGCAGGCCCCGGTAGCCGACCGCGGACCCCGTGAGACCGTGCCCGAACGCGAACAGCAGTGCGGCGGGGGAGTACCAGTACGTCGAGCGCCCGGCGACGATGTCGTAGTCGGTGAGGTCGCCGGCGTCGGTGCCGTCACGCCACCACGTCTGGGCGAGCCTGCCGCTCGGGGCGACGTCGCCGGCCACGACGTCGACGACGCCGTGCCCGACGGCCTGGGAGTGCGCGGTCCAGAGCATCGTGCGCGCCGGCAGGTCGGTGGCGTAGGGGTAGCTCGAGACCAGCGCGAGCACCGCGTCGGGTGCGACGAGGTGCACCGCCTCCCACAGCGACCCCTGGCTCGGCGGCAGCTCGAGGGAGGGGCGGTCCTCGGTCTCCCGGCCGAGCAGGTGGGGGTCGTTGCCGAGCGCGCACAGCACGAGGTCCGCTCCGTCGGCGGCCTCGACGACCGCGGCGCTGCCCGACCGGAGGGTGTGCACCGCCAGCGGCGTGGCGTCGGCCTCCTCCGCCGTCGCCACCAACCGACCGGAGGCGTCGAGCCGCAGCCAGCGGCCGGTCCCCACGTGCCGCACCGTCGTCGAGCCGTCGTCGAGCGCGCGGAACCGGAAGGTCTCCTGCACGACCCAGCCGTGCGGCCGGCCGGCGGTCGCACGGACGGCGCCCCGGCGGTCGGGCGCCCACAGCAGCCCGGTGCCGGCGTCGGCGACCGTGAGCAGGCCCCAGCCCCAGTCGGTCACGCGGAACCGGCCTGCGGTGGCCAGGTCGCCCGCGGGCCGCAGCGCGCCCGCGTCGTCGGGCGCGAGGTAGCGCCCGTCGGGGAGCCGGAGCGCCACCTCGTCCGCGCCGTCCTCCACGCGTACCTCGGCCCGCGGCCAGCGCTGCGCCGCCGCCGCGGCGATCGACGTGGGGTAGCGGGGCACACCCGCGTACCAGTCGGGCAGCACGCGCTCGGCGAGCGGTCCCACGACGGCCACGACCCCGGGGTCGGCGGGTCGCGCCGGGCCGTCGTCGCGCAGCAGCACGACGGCGCGGCGAGCAGCCTCGCGGGCGAGCTCGGCGTGCTCGCGCAGCAGGTCGGGGAGGGGGCGTGACGGCGTAGGGGCGCGGCCTGCCCGGTCGGTCAGGCGGAACCGGGTCAGCAACGCCCGTCGCACCGCGCGGTCGACGTCGGCCTCGGTGACCAGGCCCTGGGCGAGTGCGCTGCGCACCGCCGCCACCGTGGGAACCGGGTCGGTGTCGTTGTCGGTGAAGGAGTCGATCCCGGCGCGCAGCGCCGCGGCGTGCGCGTGGGCCGCGTCGGGGTAGCGGCCCTGGCTGGCGACGAGGTTGGTCGGCGCGCCCGCGTCGGAGACGACGAGGATCTCCTCCGCAGCCGCCGCCCGGACCGCGTCGAGGAGCTCGCCGCTGGTGTGGGCGGGGCGGTCGTTGACGAGGTTGTAGCCCGGCATCACGGCGCCGACCGCACCGGCGCGCAGCGGGCCGAGGAACGCGGGCAGCTCGTACTCGTGCAGCACGCGGTCGCGCACCTGCATCGAGCGGACGTCGCGGTCGTGCTCGACGTTGTAGGCCAGCAGGTGCTTGAGGGTCGGCACCGTCAGCCAGACCTCCGGATCGGCCCCGCGCAGCCCCCGCGCGTAGGCGGTCGCGAGATCGGCCGTGAGGTGCGGGTCCTCCGAGAACCCCTCCTCGTTGCGGCCCCACGACGGGTGCCGCAGCGGGTCGACGACGGGCGCCCAGACGTTGCGCGAGACGTTCGGGTCCTCGGCGTGCTTGGCGAGCAGCTCGTCGGCCACCGCGGCGCCGATGCGCTCCACGAGCTCGGGGTCCCACGTCGCCGCCATCCCGACCGGCTGCGGGAACACGGTCGCCTCGCCCAGCCAGGCGACGCCGTGGAGCGCCTCCGAGCCGGTGCGAAAGGCCGGCAGACCGAGCCGGTCGATCGCGGGCGCCCACTGGTGCAGCAGCGCCAGCTTCTCCTCGAGGGAGAGCCGGTGGAGCACCTGCTCGGCCCGGGCGGCCGGTGACATGACAACCTCCATCGGTCGGGGCGCGGCGTATGGTCGAACCGGTTCGATCACTCCGGCGCCAGTGTCGGCCAAGCCTAGAGCCTGCGCGCCGACTGCGTCGAGCCCCCGTACGCGCAGCGTCGCAGCGATCCGAGCGCAGCTGACGCCTGGCGGGCACGACGAACCCTTGTCCGGTTGCGGCGTCCGTGGCTATAGTCCCGTCGAACCGCTTCGACAACGTGCGGTCGCTGTCACAAAGGAGTTGCAGAGCGATGACACCTTCCCGGGCACCCGTCGGCGGTCACAGCCGACGCACCTTCCTCACCCTCGTCGGCGCAGGTGTCGTCGGCTCCGCCGCGCTCGCGGGCTGCCGCACCGGTGGCAGCGGCTCCGACGCGCCGTCGAGCTCGGCGGGCGTCGCGTCCGACGACGTGCTGCCGGCCTACCTGCCGCTGGACTACGTCGAGCCCGACTTCCCGAGCGTCAACGGCTCGACCGCGGGCTTCGCGACGATCCCGTCGGAGCTCGTGCAGGCCTATGAGACGCCGCCCGGCTCGGGCTCGACCTTCACGGCGATGACGCCGCTCTGGGGCGCGATCCCGCCCACGGTCGGCAACCAGTACTACGACGCCGTCAACGCCGCGATCGGCTCGACGATCGAGTTCCAGATCAGCGACGGCAACACCTACGGCGACAAGCTCGCGGCGGTGCTCGCCAGCGCCGACGACGTGCCGGACTGGGTGTGCATCCCGACCTGGAACATCCCGCCCCGGTTCGACCAGGCGGTCGAGTCGCTCTTCGAGGACCTCACGCCGTTCCTCGCGGGCGACGCCGTGCGCTCCTACCCGCACCTCGCCAACATCCCCACCGACGTCTGGCGGTTCTGCGTCTTCGACGGCAAGCTCAAGGCGCTGCCGTTCCCGGGCGAGATCATCACCGACGCGATCTTCTACCGCGACGACGTCTTCGAGGAGGAGGGCATCACCGAGCTCCCGACGACCGCCGAGGAGCTGCTCGAGCTGTGCGCGGAGCTGACGAACGGCCGGCGCTGGGCGGCCAACGACCTCTGGAACGCGGCGACCCTCATCCACGGCGTCGTCCCGAAGTGGCGCATCGAGGACGACGGCACGCTCACCCACCGGATCGAGACCGAGGAGTACCGCGCGGCGCTGGAGTGGAACGCGAGGCTGTTCGCGCAGGGCTCGGTGCACCCCGACGCGGTCGCCGACAACTCCGGCGACGCCAAGGCGCGGTTCGAGTCCGGGCAGGTGCTGATCTCCTCCGACGGCGTCGGCGGCTGGCACGAGGCGCTCGCGCGCCAGCTCGGCAGCAACCCCACCTACTCGCAGCGACCGTTCCCGCCGGTCGCCGCCGACGGCGGCACCCCGGTGCTGTGGAAGGGCAACCCCGCGAACATCCTGTCGTTCATCAAGGCGACCGACGACAAGGACAAGGTCGCCGAGATGCTCGCGGTCGCCGACTTCCTTGCCGCGCCCTTCGGCACCACCGAGTACGCGCTGATCAACTACGGCGTCGAGGGCGTGCACTACGAGACCGACGACCAGGGGCTGCCGGTCCCGACCGAGCTCGCCGCGACCGAGCTGCAGCCCACCTACGTCTTCCTCGCCGACCCGCCGGTCGTCAACGCCAAGGTGCAGTACCCCGGGTTCGTCGAGGCGTTCTGCACCTGGATGGCCGACGCCGCCCAGTACGTGCAGGACCCGGCCTTCTTCGGCATGCAGATCACCGAGCCCAACCGGTTCGGCTCGCTCAACCAGCCGATCGAGGACCTCGAGAAGGACATCTCGCGCGGGCGCCGGTCGATCGACGACCTCGACGCGGCGATCGAGACCTGGCGCAGCTCCGGCGGCGAGGAGCTGCGGCAGTTCTACCAGGACGTGCTGGACGCGCAGTGACGTCTTCGACCACGACGGTGGCGACCGCCCCCGAGGCGGTCGCCACCGCGCCGCGCCCGCAGCGCAGCACGCCGCCGCTGCGCCGCACGGTGCCGCTGCGCACCCGCTGGCAGCGCGACCGCTCGCTCGTGGTCATGACGCTGCCGGCGCTGCTGCTGCTCGGCGTCTTCGCCTACGTGCCGATGGCGGGCAACATCGTCGCCTGGCAGGACTACTCGCCCTACGTCGGGATCGCCGAGTCGCCGTTCGTCGCGTGGGACAACTTCGCGCGGGTGCTCGGCAGCCCGGCGTTCCTGCACGCCGTCCGCAACACGCTGGTGATCACCGGGTTCCAGCTGGTCTTCTACTTCCCGATCCCGATCGCGCTGGCGCTGCTGCTCAACAGCGTGCTCACGCCCGCGATCCGCACGACGATCCAGTCGATCGTCTACCTGCCGCACTTCTTCTCGTGGGTGCTGGTCGTGACGATCTTCCAGCAGATGTTCGGCGGCGCCGGTCTGGTCAACCAGATCCTCACCCGCAACGGCTGGGGCTCCTTCGACCTGATGACCAACCCCGACACCTTCCTGCTGCTCATCACGAGCCAGGCGATCTGGAAGGACGCGGGCTGGGGCATCATCATCTTCCTCGCCGCGCTCTCGACCGTCGACCCGGCGCTGTACGAGGCCTCGGTGGTCGACGGCGCCAACCGGTGGCGGCGGATGTGGCACATCACGCTGCCCGCGCTGCGGCCGGTCGTGGTGCTGCTGCTCATCCTGCGGCTGGGTGACGCGCTGACGGTCGGTTTCGAGCAGCTGATCCTCCAGCGCGGCGCCGTCGGTGCCCAGGTGTCGGAGGTGATCGACACCTTCGTCTACTACCAGGGCGTCATCAACGGCGACTGGGGCTTCGCGACCGCCGCAGGCCTCATGAAGGGCGTCATCAGCCTGCTGCTCGTGCTCGGCGCCAACAAGCTCGCGCACGCCTTCGGCGAGGCAGGGGTGTACCAGCGGGCATGACCACGACCCAGCCTCCGGCCGCACGGCCCCGAGCAGGCGCGCCCGCGCCGGCGGCCGCAACCACCCACCGTCCTGCCCGACCCCACCGCTGCGGAGTCCTGCGATGACGACCGTCTCGACACCGACCGGGCCCCAGACGCCTGCGCTCCCGGTGGCGCCGCGCCGTCGGCCGCGCAACCGGCACCGACCCGTCTGGCAGGAGCAGCCGAGCCTGCCCGGCGCCGTCGCCAAGGGCCTGGTGCTCACGCTCATCTGCCTGGCCGTGCTGTTCCCGCTCTACACCGTCGTGCTCACCAGCATCTCGACGCAGGCGACGATCACCGAGGCCGGCGGGCTGGTCACCGTGCCCGGCGAGATCACGCTCGCGGCCTACCGGCAGATCCTGGCGGGCGGCATCGTCACGCGCGCCACCATGGTGTCGATCGGCGTCACCACGGTCGGCACGCTGCTCTCGACGACCGTGTCGGTGCTGTGCGCCTACGGGCTGTCGCGGCCGTCGTCGCTGTGGCACCGGCCGATCCTGTTCGTCCTGGTCATCACGATGTTCTTCAGCGCCGGCATGATCCCGACCTACCTGCTGGTCTCGGGGCTGGGCCTGATCGACACCTACTGGGCGCTGATCCTGCCGGGCGCCGTGTCGGCGTTCAACGTGCTGATCCTGCGCAACTTCTTCATGGGGCTCGACCCCGCCATCACCGAGGCGGCGCGGATCGACGGCGCGGGCGACTGGCGCATCCTCGGCAGGATCGTGCTGCCGATGTCGAAGGCGGTGGTGGCCGTCGTCGCGCTGTTCTACGGCGTCGGCTACTGGAACGCGTTCTTCAACGCGATGCTCTACATCAACGACAACGCGAAGTGGCCGCTCCAGCTGGTGCTGCGCTCCTACGTGCTGCAGGGCGTCACGCTGCCCGGCTCGGGCGTGGGCCAGGTCGACGTCGCGACCGGCGCGGTGACAGGGCTGCCGGTGAAGATGGCGGTGATGGTGCTCGCCGTCGTGCCGATCCTCGTCGTCTACCCGTTCGTGCAGCGGCACTTCACCAAGGGCGTCATCTTCGGCGCGGTCAAGGGCTGACGTGGGGCGGGGGAGCGGTCGACCCCTGGTCGACCAGCACCGGGCCGAGCAGGCGGGTCTCCGCGGCGCCGCCCTGCTCCTCGAGCCGGTCCATCGCCATCTCGACGGCGACGGCGCCGATCGTGGTCGCGGGGAGGTCGATGAAGGAGACCGGGCGGGACTGGCTCTGCGCCACGGCCGCGGGGCAGATCGCGACCAGCGACACGTCCGTGGGGATGCCCGCGCCGTGCATCTGCAGCGCGTCGACGACCCACGGCAGCGCGGCCTCGTTGTGGACGACCAACGCGGTGGGCGGCTCGCTCGCGCCACGCAGCGCCTCGACGGCGGCCAGCGCGCCCGCGTGGGTCGGCGGCGTCAGCTCGACGAGCCCGGTCACGCCGGAGCGCTCGACCTGCTCGCGGAAGCCGTGCAGCAGCCGCTCGGCGAAGCTGGTGTGCCGCTCGAGCACCGCGGGCGGCGGACCCACGAGCCCGATCGAGGTGTGCCCGAGGTCGGCGAGGTGGCGCACCGCCAGCCGCGCAGCGGCGTCGAAGTCGAAGTCGACGCAGTGCAGGCCCTGCGGGTCGTCGGGGAGCCCGATGAGGATCGTGGGCTGCGCCAGCCGGGCGGCCCGGCCGACGCGCGGGTCGGCGGCCTCGACGTCCATGAGGATGAGCGCGTCGACCATGCGGCCGCCCGTGAGGCGCTCGAGCCCGGCGTCCTCGTCCTGGGTGACGAGCAGGACGTCGTGGTCGAACTCCCGTGCCCGGGTGACGATGCCGAGCACGAACTGCATCATCACGTTGACGTCGACGCCCTGCCGCAGCGGGATCATCAGCCCCAGCGTGCTGGTGCGCGCCGAGGCCAGCGCACGGGCGCCTGCGTGCGGCCGGTAGCCGAGCTCCGCGACCGCCCGTTCGACGCGCTCGCGCGTGCGCTCGGAGATCGAGCGCTTGCCGCTGAGTGCGTACGACACGGTCGACGGCGCCACACCCGCCCGTCGCGCGACGTCCTCGATCGTCACCATGGCCACCCCTCCTCGTCCGCGCCCACGGTAGCGCTGGTTTCGACGTCGTTCGACGCGATCTCCGGTGTCAGCGCGTCGCGCCCGCACCCGTCCAGCCGAAGCGCTTCGACGGAACGGCGGCGCGCGGGGCGGGCCTCGTGACGGGCGCGCGACGCGCGCTGCCGGCGCGCGGGCTGCGCTACGGCGGCGACTACAACCCCGAGCAGTGGGACCGCGCGACGTGGCGCGAGGACGTCGCCGCCATGCGAGCCGCGGGGGTGACGACCGTGACGGTCGGCGTGTTCTCGTGGGCGCTGCTGGAGCCCGAGCCGGACCGTGTCGAGACCGCCTGGCTGGACGAGGTGCTCGACCTGCTGCACGGCGCCGGCATCGAGGTCGACCTCGCGACGCCGACCGCGAGCCCGCCGCCGTGGCTCGCCCGGCTCGACCCCGAGACGCTCCCGGTCGACGCCTCGGGGCACCGGCTGCACCACGGCTCCCGGACCCACTTCTGCCCCAGCTCGCCCACCTACCGCGAGCGGGCGCTCGCGATCACGCGTGCCGTCGCACGGCGCTGGGCCGCCCACCCGGCGGTCGTCATGTGGCACGTCAACAACGAGCTGGGCACCACCTGCTGGTGCCCGCGCTGCGGCGAGGCGTTCCGGGGCTGGCTGCGGGCCCGGTACGGCTCGGTCGAGGCGCTCGACGCCGCGTGGGGGACCGCGGTGTGGTCCCAGCGGTACGCGCGCTGGGAGGAGGTCGCGCCACCGTTGCGGGCGCCGTACCTGCTGCACCCGGCCCACACGCTCGACTACCGCCGGTTCGCCTCCGACGCGCTGCTCGCGCTGTACCGGGCCGAGCGTGACGCGATCCGCGAGGTCGACGCCGTCCGGCCGGTGACGACGAATCTCATGGGCTTCTTCGGCGGCGCCGACTACCGCAGCTGGGCGGGCGATCTCGACGTGATCAGTGACGACAGCTACCCCGACCCGGCCGACCCCGGCTCACCGGTGCGCGCGGCGCTCACGCACGACCTGATGCGGTCGCTGGCCGACGGGCCGTGGCTGCTCATGGAGCAGGCGGTGGGCGCGGTGAGCTGGCGGCCCCACAACGTGCCGAAGACGACGGCGGTGATGCGCCAGGACGCGCTGCGGGCCGTCGCGCACGGCGCGGACGGCGTGCTGTCCTTCCAGTGGCGCGCCTCGCCGGCCGGGCCCGAGCGCTTCCACTCGGCGATGGTGCCGCACGCCGGCACCGGGACCCGGCTGCACCGCGCGGTCCAGCAGCTGGGTCGGGACCTGGCGGCGCTGGCCGACGTCGCGGGCACGCACGAGAGGGCCGAGGTCGCGCTGCTGCACGACTGGCCGAGCCGCTGGGCGGCCGAGGAGCCCGCCACCCCGAGCGAGCACCTCCGGGTGCTGCCGCAGCTCGAGGCCTGGTACCGGCCGTTCTGGGAGACCGGCGTCGGCGTCGACGTGCGGCACCCGGGCGACGACCTCGAGGGCTACCGGCTCGTGCTCGCGCCGCAGCTGTACCTGCTCACCGACGACGACGCCGCGCGCCTGCGCCGCTACGTCACCGACGGCGGCTGCCTCGCGCTCGGGCCGTTCTCGGCGGTCGCCGACGGGAACGCCCGCGTGCGCACCGGGCCGTTCCCGGCGCCGTTCACCGACCTGCTGGGTGCCGAGGGCGAGGAGTGGTGGCCGCTGCCCGGTGGCGGCGGGGACGACGACACCGTGGGGCTCGTGCCCGACCCGGCGAGCCCCGAGGACGTCGGCTCCGGGACCGCGCGCACGTGGGCCGAGGTGCTGCGCCCGACCCACGGCGTCGTCGTCGCGCGGTTCGACGGCGGCGACGTCGACGGCCTGCCCGCGCTCGTGCGCTCCCGCGACGACCGGCTGCACTACCTGGCGACGATCCCCGACGACGTGCTGCTGCGGCGCTGGTTGCTCGGTCTCGCGGAGCGTCGCGGCGTCGCCCCCCGCCTCCCGGTCGCGGCCGTACCCGCGGGCGTCGAGGTCGCCCGCCGCGGACCCGTCACGTTCGTGCTCAACCACCGACGCACCGCGGTCGAGGTGCCGGTGCGCACACCCTGCCTGGACCTGCTCGACGGCGTCGAGCACCAGGCCCGTGTCCCCGTGCCGCCCGGCGGCACCGTCGTGCTCAGAGAGGCGCTCACATGAAGTTCACCGACGGCTACTGGCTCACGCTCCCCGGGGTGGAGGTGCTGCGGCCGCGTCACGTCGAGACCGTCGAGGTGCACGACGACACCCTGGTGGCCTACGCGGCGACCGCGCCGCTCACGGAGCGGCGGCACTCTCTCAACCTGCCGCAGCTGACCGTGCGGGTGGACTCGCCGATGGACGGTGTCATCGGCGTGCAGGTCGAGCACTTCCGCGGCACGGTGGACCGCGGTCCCGCGTTCGAGGTCCGCACCAGCCCGGACCCCGTGGTCGTCAAGGGTGCGGAGGCGCCGGGTGAGCACGCGACGCTGACGGCCGGCCCGCTGACGGCGCGGCTGCGCACGGACGCGCCCTGGCAGCTGGACTTCCTCGCCTCCGACCGGGTGCTCACCAGCTCGGGCGAGCGCGGTCTCGCCGCGCTGCAGACGCCGGACGGGCCGTTCGTGCGCGAGCAGCTCGCGCTCGGCGTCGGGCACCACGTGTTCGGGCTCGGCGAGCGGTTCGGGCCGTTCGTCAAGAACGGCCAGTCGGTCGACATCTGGAACGCCGACGGCGGGACCGCGTCCGAGCAGGCGTACAAGAACGTGCCGTTCTACCTCACCGACGCCGGTTACGGGGTCTTCGTCGACCACCCGGAGCGGGTCTCGTTCGAGGTCGGCACCGAGGTCGTCTCGCGCACGCAGTTCTCGGTCGCCGGCCAGCGGCTGCGCTACTACGTCGTCTACGGGCCCACGCCCAAGGAGATCCTGCGGCGCTACACCGCGCTGACCGGGCGACCGGCCCGCGTGCCGACCTGGTCCTACGGGCTGTGGCTGTCGACGTCGTTCACCACCGACTACGACGAGGCGACCGTGCTGTCGTTCGTCGACGGCATGGCCGAGCGCGAGCTGCCGCTGTCGGTGTTCCACTTCGACTGCTTCTGGATGCGGCAGTTCCACTGGTGCGACTTCGTGTGGGACCCCGCCACCTTCCCCGACCCGGAGGGGACGCTCGCACGCCTGCACGAGCGCGGCCTCAAGGTCTCGGCGTGGATCAACCCCTACATCGCCCAGCGCTCGCACCTCTTCGAGGAGGGGGCGCGGCTCGGCTACCTGGTGCGGCGGCCGAACGGCGACGTGTGGCAGTGGGACATGTGGCAGGCCGGCATGGCGCTGGTCGACTTCACGAACCCCGACGCGTGGCGATGGTTCCAGGACAAGCTCGAGGTGCTGCTCGACCAGGGCGTCGACACCCTCAAGACCGACTTCGGCGAGCGCGTCCCCACCGACGTCGTGTGGCACGACGGCTCGGACCCCGAGCGGATGCACAACTACTACGCGCAGCTGTACAACCGCTGCGTCTTCGAGCTGCTCGAGCGGCGTCGCGGCCGCGGCGAGGCCGTGCTGTTCGCGCGCGCGGCGACCGCGGGTGGTCAGCAGTTCCCGGTGCACTGGGGCGGCGACTGCGAGTCGACGTTCGTGGCGATGGCCGAGTCGCTGCGGGGCGGGCTGTCGCTCGCGCTGTCCGGCTTCGGGTTCTGGTCGCACGACATCGGCGGCTTCGAGGGCACGCCCGACGCCGAGGTGTTCAAGCGCTGGCTCGCGTTCGGGCTGCTGTCCTCGCACAGCCGCCTGCACGGGTCGAACTCCTACCGGGTGCCGTGGGCGTTCGACGAGGAGGCGGTCTCGGTCACACGCACGTTCGCGCGTCTGAAGAACACCCTGATGCCCTACCTGGCGGCGGCCGGCCTGGAGGCGAGCCGCGACGGCGTCCCGGTGATGCGCCCGATGCTGCTGGAGTTCCCCGACGACCGCGGCGCCGCCACGGTCGACACCCAGTACATGCTGGGGCCGTCGCTGCTGGTGGCCCCGGTGTTCGACGCCGGCGGCGAGGTCGAGTACTACCTGCCTGCCGGGCGCTGGACGCGGCTGCTCACGGGGGAGGTCGTCGAGGGCGGCGGATGGCGCCGGGAGCGTCACGACGCGCACTCGCTGCCGCTGCTCGTGCGGCCGGGGAGCGTGATCGCGCGCGGCGCCCGCAGCGACCGGCCCGACTACGACTACGGCGAGGGTCTGGTCCTCGAGGTCTACGAGCCGCACGAGGGTCTGGTGCAGCAGGTCGACGTGCCGACGTCGGACGGTGCCGGTTCTGCGGGTACCGTCGACCTCCGGGTCACGGGTGGGATCCTGCGCGCACGCGCGCACGGTCTCGGCGGGCAGTGGTCGGTGCGTGTCGGTGGCAGGCTTGTCCACGCCGAGGCGGGTGAGGTCACGATCGCGCTGGACGAGCCGCCCGAGGCGTGATCATGGACGACAGGCGCGCGAGCGGGTGGCCGCGAGCGCAGGAGGAGACGAGATGACGAGGACCTTCCCGAGCGACTTCCTGTGGGGCTCGGCCACCGCGGCCTACCAGATCGAGGGGGCCGCGGCCGAGGGCGGCCGGACGCCGTCGATCTGGGACACCTACTCCCACACGCCGGGGCGCACGCTCAACGGCGACACCGGCGACGTGGCCGCCGACCACTACCACCGGTGGCGCACCGACCTGGAGATCATGTCCGAGCTCGGGCTGCAGGCCTACCGCTTCTCGATCTCGTGGTCGCGCGTGCAGCCGGGCGGCCGCGGCCCGCTCAACCCCGAGGGGGTGGCGTTCTACCGCACCCTCGTCGAGGCGCTCGTCGAGGCCGGCATCCGCCCGGTCGTGACCCTCTACCACTGGGACCTGCCGCAGGAGCTCGAGGACGAGGGCGGCTGGGCCAACCGCGACACCGCCTATGCGTTCGCCGAGTACGCGCGGCTGATGGCCCGCGAGCTCGGTGACGCGATCACCGTGTGGACCACGCTCAACGAGCCGTGGTGCTCGGCGTACCTCGGCTACGCCTCGGGCGTGCACGCCCCGGGCCGCACCGAGCCCGCGGCCGCGCTCGCCGCGGTGCACCACCTCAACCTCGCGCACGGCCTCGCGGCCGCTGCGATCCGCGAGGAGCTCGGCGACCGTGCCCAGCTGTCGATCACGCTCAACCTGCACGTGATCCGTCCCGACGACCCCGACAGCGAGGCAGACCAGGACGCGGTGCGCCGGATCGACGGGCTCGCCAACCGCGTGTTCCTCGGACCGCTGCTCGGCCAGGGCTACCCGCAGGACGTGATCGACGACGTCGCGCACGTCAGCGACTTCTCGTTCGTGCGCGACGGCGACACCGACCTGATCGCGCAGCGCCTCGACCTGCTCGGCGTCAACTACTACTCGACCACCCGGGTGCGGGCCTTCGACGGCGAGGGCGAGCCCCAGCAGGCCGACGGGCACGGCAACAGCAGCGCGACGCCGTGGGTCGGCACCGACGGCCAGGTCGAGTTCGTGCAGCAGCCGGGGCCGTACACCGCCATGGGGTGGAACATCGACCCGCATGGCATGCACGACCTGCTGATGCGGCTGCACCGGGAGCACCCCGGCGTCCCGATGATGATCACCGAGAACGGCGCGGCCTTCCACGACGTCGTCAGCCCCGACGGGCGGGTGCACGACATCGAGCGCGAGAGGTACCTGCACGACCACATCGACGCCGTCGGCCGCGCCCGCGAGGACGGCGCCGACGTGCGCGGGTACTTCGTGTGGTCGCTGCTGGACAACTTCGAGTGGGGCTACGGCTACGACCGGCGCTTCGGCATCGTGCGGGTGGACTACGAGACCCAGGAGCGCACGATCAAGGACTCCGGCCGGTGGTACGCACGGCTCATCGCGACCCGGACGCTGCCCCCGGTGGGCTCCGGCGCCGACGAGCCGGCGGTCGGCCCGGTCCCGTGAGCCGGCGCGGTCGCAAGCGGCCGTACGGCGAGGAGCACCAGCCGCTCGACGTCGACCGCCTCACGCGCGGGTTCGCCCGCACCGAGGTCGACCGGCAGGGGCGCAGCTGGACGGTCCGCGACGTCCGGGGCAGCGAGAAGACGTACCGCTGCCCCGGCTGCGGCGGCGACATCCCGCCAGGGGTGCCGCACGTGGTCGCCTGGACGGAGGAGCACCTGTTCGGGGCGGCCGCCGGGCTCGCGGAGCGGCGCCACTGGCACCGGCAGTGCTGGGGCCGCTGACGGCGCTCGCCCGCGTGCGGCGCGCCGGTCCTGCTGCTCGTCATGAACGGCCTGTCGCTGGACGCCCCCGACGAGGAGGTCCGGCCCGGTGTGACCGTGCTGGACGCCTACGCCGTGCCGGTCGTGCTCAGCCTCGTGGTGACGATGGTCGCGGTGATGAACTTCCCGGGCTACCTCGCCACCTACCGCAAGACCCGGGTGCTGCGCCGGCTGGCCGTCACGCCGGCCTCGCCCGCGATGGTGCTGGTCGCGCAGATGGTGGTCAGCTTCGCGCAGATGCTCCTCGGCATCGCGGTCGCGTGCGGCGTCGCGGTGACGATGTTCGACGCGCACCTGCCGCGCGACGTGCCCATGGCCGTGGCCGTGCTGCTCGGGCTGAGCCTCGCGATGTACGCGGTGGGCATGACGGTCGCCTCGGTCGCGCCCACGCCCAACGCCGCGGTGGCCCTGGGGCTCGTCGCCTTCTTCGGCATGGCGGCGCTCGGCGGCATGTTCGGTCCGACCGAGAACCTGCCCGAGCAGCTCGCCGAGATCGGCTCCTGGCTGCCGTTCGGCGCCGCGGCCGAGGCGTTCCGCGCCACCTGGTTCGGCGACCCGGTGGCCTGGCAGAGCTGGGCGAGCCTCGGCGTGACGACGGTGCTCGGCACCGCGGTGGCCGCGGCCCTCTTCCGCTGGGAGTAGACCGGCGGGCCCCTCGGCCGCGGGTGCGTCGCCGTGGCCGGGGAGCGCAGCCCTCGGCTAGGGCAGCTCCCAGGTGTGCACCGGCTCGTTGCTGTGCATGCCGTCGGCGTAGCGGCGGGTCATCTCCACGAGCGCGTCGGCCCGGGAGTACCCGCGGCGCTGCAGCCGCTCGACGACCTCGGTCTGCCACCAGGCGCCGTTGCGGCGCAGCTTGCAGCGCGCCTCGACGATGCCGAGGTAACGGTTCGCGACGTCGTCGCTGACACCGAACCGCTGCAGCCCGGTGCGCGCCAGCGGCAGCAGCTCGCGCAGGATCAGCTCGTCCCACGGCACCTCGCCGTAGCCCGGCCAGTAGAACGTGGCGTCGACGCCGTGCCGCGCGCCGGCGGCGAAGTTCGCCTCCGCGGCGGCGAACGACATACGGCTCCACAGCGGCCGCTCGTCGTCGGCGAGCATCGTCAGGCAGCCGTAGTAGAACGCCGCGTTGGCGACGATGTCGACGACCGTGGGGCCTGCGGGCAGCACCCGGTTCTCGACGCGGCAGTGGGGGATCCCGCCCACCGTGTCGTAGACCGGCCGGTTCCACCGCCACACGGTGCCGTTGTGCAGCCGCAGCTCCTGCAGCCTCGGCACCCCGCCGGCGGCGAGCACCGCCTCCGGGTCCTCGTCGGTGGTCTCCGGCAGCAGCGCGGGGAAGTACCGGACGTTCTCCTCGAACAGGTCGAAGATCGAGGTGATCCAGCGGTCGCCGAACCACACGGTCGGCCGCACGCCCTGGTTGCGCAGCTCGGGCGAGCGGGTGTCGGTCGCCTGCATGAACAGCTCGGTGCGGGTCTCCGCCCACAGCCGGGTGCCGAACAGGTACGGCGAGTTCGCGCCGAGCGCGAGCTGCGGGCCGGCCAGCAGCTGAGCGGCGTTCCAGTGGTCGGCGAAGTCGCGCGGCGCCACCTGCAGGTGCAGCTGCACCGACGTGCACGCCGACTCCGGTGCGATCGACCCGATCGTCATCCGCAGCGACTCCGGCCCCGAGATGTCGAGCTCGATGTCCTCCCGCCGTGCCCCCAGCACGGCGTCCTCCAGCGCCTCGTAACGAGGGTTCTCGCTCATCCAGTCACCCGAGAGGTGCTCGGGGTACAGCGTCGGCAGGATGCCGACCATGAGGATGTGGGCGCCCGCCTCCGACGCGAGGTCCTCGGCACGGTTCAGCGACTCGCGCAGCGCGCTCTCCAGCGCGGCGAGGGAGTCGCCCGCGAGCGTGGTCGGCGGCGCGTTGAGCTCGATGTTGTAGCGGCCGAGCTCGGTCTGGAAGGCCGGGTCGGCGATGCGCTCCAGCACCGCGGCGTTCGCCATCGCCGGCTGGAACGACCCCGAGACGAGGTTGAGCTCGATCTCCAGCCCGGTGACGCCGGCGGTGGCGTCGAAGTGGTCGTCGGCGAGCATGCGCTCGAACACGTCGAGGCAGCGTCGCACCTTCTCGCGGTACCGCGTGCGCTGCTCGCGCGTGAACGAGGTGCCAGCGATCTCGTCGCCCATCGCCACAGCAAAGCAGATCGACCCCGCCGCCGCGGGTGAAGCCGGGGGCGTGGTGGCGGTCGTGTCCCGTGCCTAGGCTGGTGCCGACCCTCGCAGGCCCCCGACCCGACCACGGAGGCGCCCATGAGCACGCTCGCCGTCCACGCCGAGCAGCCGGTCACGGGAGTCCCGCTCGTGCTGCTGCACGCGTTCCCGCTCGACTCGGGCATGTGGGACGAGGTGGCGCGCCGCCTCGACGGCGTGCCGGTCGTCCGGATCGACGCGCCCGGCTTCGGGAGCACCCCGCCCCGCAGCGAGGCCGGGCTCGAGGCGTTCGCGCTCGACGTCGTGGCCGCGATCCGCGAGCTCGGTGCCGAGCAGGCCGTCCTCGCCGGCCTGTCGATGGGCGGGTACGTCGCGATGGCGGTCGCGGAGGAGGCGCCCGGCGCGCTCGCGGGCCTCGCGCTGCTCAGCACGAAGGCGTCGGCCGACCCCGAGCCCGCGCGTGCGGCGCGGCTCGAGATGGTCGCCGCGGTCGAGCGCGGCGAGCCCGAGCCCGCCGCGGGCATGCTGGAGAAGCTGCTCGGCGCCACGACGCTGCGGGAGCGCCCCGACGTCGTCGACCGGGTCCGCCGGGCGCTGGCCGCGGCGCCGGGGGAGGGGCTGGTGTGGGCGCAGCGCTCGATGGCGCAGCGTCCGGACCGGCTCGCCGCCCTCGCGGCGCTGCCGGAGGAGCTGCCGGCGCTCGTCGCGCGTGGCGCCGAGGACGGCCTGATGTCGCCCGAGGACGCGGACGCGATGGCGGACGCGCTCGGCACCGACGTCGTCGAGGTGGCCCGTGCCGGGCACCTGCTGGCACTCGAGGACCCGGCGACCGTCGCCGCCGCGCTCGCCGACCTGCATCGCCGCGCCACCGCCTGAGGCGCGGCGCGCGCTCAGAACAGCTCGCGGTGCCGCCGCAGGTGCGCGGCGGCCTCCTCGGGGCTGCCGAGGCCGTAGGTGCGCACCAGCTCGGCCAGGCCGGGGACGTCGTCGTGCAGCAGGTCGGCCGCGCGCCGCAGGTCGGCGCCCGAGGCGACCGCGCGCAGCAGCTGCCGCACGGTCGTCGCCTCGACGACGTCCCGGTCGGTCCCGGCTGCGGGCGTCGCCGCGAGGTCGAGCCGCGAGGTGGACCAGGTCCGGCTGGAGTCGCGGACCGCCTCGATGCGGGCCGGCAGCTCGTCCTCGCCGACCCGGCCGGCCTCGACCTCCTCCAGCAGCGCCTGCAGCGCCTCCAGCCGGTGCAGCACGGCCGGGTTGCCGATCTTGACGCGGTGGGCAGAGCCCAGCTGGGAGAGCATGGGGGGAGACATGCCGATCGCGCGCGCCAGGCCGGCCTGGCTCAGGTGCAGCCCGGCGGTCAGGCGTGCGAAGACGTCGGCGAGCGGCTCGCCGTACAGCTCCACCTGCTCGGCGCGGTTGCGCTCGACGGTCATGCGCGCTCCCAGTTGACTTTGCGAATGCAAACGGTCTACGTTTGCTATCAGAAATCCTACCCGACCACCGAGGGGACCCCTCATGCGGCTGTGGCCCACCCGACTCGCGGCGCTCGTCGGCGTCGCCCTCGTGCTCGCGCCGGCTGCCGCGGCGACCGCGGACACGGCGGACCCGACCGACACGGCGCCGACCGACGCCGAGCTGCTGCTCGTGCTCGACGCGTCCTCCTCGATGGCGGAGCCGGACGCCGACGGCGCCCCCCGCATCGACGCGGCGCGTACGGCGCTGCACGCGATGATCGAGGAGCTGGCGCCCGAGCAGGCCGTCGGGCTGCGGGTGTTCGGCGGCGCGGTGCACGAGGACCGCCCGGACGCACAGACGTGCGTGGACAGCGAGCTGGTCGTGCCGGTCGGGACCGGCAACGCCGATGCGCTGTCGCAGGCCGTCGAGGCCTACGCACCGCTCGGTGACACCCCGATCGCGTACGCGCTGCAGCAAGCGGCCGGCGACCTCTCGGAGACGGGCGAGCGCACGATCGTGCTCGTCTCCGACGGCGTCGAGACGTGCGACCCCGACCCGTGCGAGGTCGCCCGCGAGCTGCGCGCCGGTGGGTTGGACCTCGTCATCCATACCGTCGGTCTCGGCGCCGACGACCGCACCCGCAGCCAGCTGCAGTGCATCGCCGCGGCAGGCGGCGGCGAGTACTTCGGGGCCTCCGACGCCGAGACGCTGACGACCGCGCTCGGGCGGCTGGCGACACGGGCGTTCCGTCCTTTCGTCTACAGCGGCACCCCCGTGGTGGGCACCCCGGCGCCCGAGGGCGCTCCCGAGCTCGCCGTCGGCGAGTACACCGACACGATCGCCGAGACCGAGGGCGAGCCGAAGCACTACACGGTGCTGCGGTCGGAGCCCGGGTCGCGGCTGCTCGTCGGCGTGACGATGAAGAACCCCAGCCCCAGCGGGGTGTCCGCGGTCGACGTGCGGCTCCGCACGACCGACGACAGGCTGTGCGGGTCGGCCACCATGCCGGTCACCAGCATCGGCGGTCAGAGCTCCTTCGGCAGCGCCGGCGTGGCGACACCGGTCGACGGGCCTGCGGCATGCACCGACGACGACGGCCTGGTGCTCTCGCTCGGGGCGGGCGCCGGCTCCCAGCAGATCCTCGGTGAGACGGTCCAGATCGTCGTCGAGGAGATCCCGCCGGTGGTCGACGCCGACAGCCTGCCCGGCCCGGCGGCGAGCCCCGAGTGGTCCGGCCTCACCGCGGGCACGCCTGCCGGAGAGGTCGTCGGTGGTGTGTCACCGTCCGCGGCGACCCCGGTCGAGGCGGGGACCACGGTCGCGTTCGACCTGGTGCCCGGCGAGATCGCGTTCTTCTCGGTGCCGGTCGACTACGGGCAGGGCCTGGAAGCGCTCGTCGACTTCGCGGGCGCGGACGGCCCGCTGGCCGAGGAGATGCGCCCGACGTCCAACGCCCTCGACGTCGCGATCATCGCGCCCCACCGCGCGCAGGTGCACGACGCGCTCGCCGACGCCGGGGGCGCCAGGCCCCGGGCGGTGCTGGGGAGCACCGAGCCGGCGCAGGCGGCCGCCGTCATGCGCGAGGTGCGCTGGGCCAACGACGGCGAGACCGACCCCGTGCTGGCCGGCGACCACGTGATCATGGTCTCGCTGACCTCGACGCGCGAGCGGCTGGTGCCGCTGCCGCTCACCCTGACGACGAACGTCGTCGGCGAGGTCAGCGGCGTGCCCGAGCACGCCGCCCCGGAGCAGGTCGAGGAGGCGCCGGAGGCCACCGACTCGCAGGCGTCCAGCGCGCCCGCGGAGCAGCCCTCGGCGGCCGACGGCCCGTCCGACGACGAACCGGCCGCGTCGTGGCTGGTGTGGCTGCTCGCCGCGGCCGGGGTGCTGGTCGCGGGCGTCGGCGTGGTGCTGCTGCGACGCGGCCGCAGCGTGGGCTGAGCCTCAGCGGGTCAGCAGCACCGCCGCCACGACGACCATGAGCGTGCCGAGCGTCACGAGCGCGAGGCCGAGCCGCGGCATCGGGCGCGCCGGTCGTCGGGGCGGTGCGGCAGGCGGGTCCACGGCGGCCGGCGCCCCGCCGGCGCCCCGGGTCGAACGCGGCTCCTCGCGCGTCGCAGGCCCGATCTCGGTCCGGGTGGCGTCCGTGCCGGGGTCCGCCTCGGGCGAGCCCGCGGCGGGCGCGTCCGGCACCTGGCCCGTCGCGTCGGGCGCGGTGCGGTGCGGTCCCGCGGGCTCGGGCCCTCCGGAGCCCCAGCCCCGCGGCAGCGGCGGCAGCTGGTCGAAGACCTCGACGCCGTGCGCGCCGAGGTCGTCGTCGGCACGCGCCACCAGACCGGTGCTCGCGAGCGCGGCGCGCGCGGCCGCGGCCGAGTCGGGCCGGTCCTTCGGGTCCGCCGCGGTGAGGTCGAGCAGCAGCCGCGCCAGGTCGACGGGCACCTCGGCGCGGACGAGCTCGGCGGCGACATCGGTCGCGTCGGACGGTCGCCGCGCCGTCAGCAGCTCGACGGCGGTCAGCCCGGCGCCGTAGAGGTCGGCCCGAGGGTCGGGGTCCCAACCGGCCGTCAGCGCCTCCGGCGCGGCGTAGCCGAGCGTGCCGACGGCGTGCGTCACGTGGGTCAGCCGCGGCTGGTCGACCGCGGCGGCGACGCCGAAGTCGGCGAGGCGCACGCGCGGCAGCCCGCCACCGGTCGCATCGAGGAGGAGGTTGGCGGGCTTGACGTCGCGGTGCACGAGCCCGGCGGCGTGGATGACCTCGAGCGCCGCGAGCAGCTGGTCGAGGAGGGTCGCGACCCAGACCGGCGGCAGCGCGCCGTGGTCGCCCACCAGCGTCGCCGCCGAGCCGCCGCTCACGATCGGCATCGTCAGCAGCACGCGGTCGTCCTCGCCCGCCCAGCCGAGCGGCGTCAGCACGTGCGGGTGCTCGATCCGGACGGCCTGCTCGCGGACGAACCGGAGCAGCGACCCCGCGTCGGACTGCCGCATCACCTTGGCGGCGACGTAGCGGCGGGTGCGGTGGTCCCAGGCGCGCCAGACGACACCGGCGCCGCCCTCGCCCAGCGGGTCGACGAGCTCGTACCGCCCGGCCAAGGTCTCACCCACGGCCCAACCCTATGCAGCGACGCAGCCGCGGACCTCGTGCACGGGTCGTGCCGGACTCAGCGCCAGCCCGGCAGCAGCCTGTCGAGCGCCGCGACGAGCTCGATCGAGTCGCCGTCCTTGCCGCCCGCGCCGATGACGAGCGGGGGAGGGGTGGGGCGCAGCGTGACGCCGCGCACACGGTCCAGCAGGCCGAGGGGAGCGGTGAGCACGTAGAACTCCCCGTCGGTGCCCAGCCCGACGGTCTTGTCGAGGCGCAGGTACCAGCCCTCGACATCGCTGGTCGCGCGGCCGCGGCCGCCGTAGCCCTGCACGACGAGCCGCTCAGCGGGCAGCCGCTCGCGCGCGACCTTGGTGAACTCGGCGAGGATCGCGCGCGCCTTGCGGTGCTCCACCTCCTGGCGCTCGCGCAGCCGTCGCTCCTGCTCGCGTGCAGCCTCGGTGCGGCGCGCCACCCAGTCGTCGGTCGGCTCCGTCACCGGACGTGCACCGCCGGCCCGTTCACCGGCGGGTCACTCCGTGGGCCGCGCCTGCAGCGCGGCGGCCTCGCCGGGGCGGTCGTCCTCGGCCGGCTCCGCGGCCTCGAGCCCCGCCGTGTCCTGCGCGTCGTCGGTCCCGACGGCGCGGTCGTCCGACGTCGTGCTCTCGGCGACGCCGTCCTCGGCGGCCGGGGCTGCCGAGGAGGGCTCGCGTCCGCCCTCGGCGGCGTCGGCCCGGGGCACCGGGACGGAGCCGCCCGCGAACATCGCGCTCACGTCGCGCGTGACCGAGCCGAGCATCGAGCGCAGCTCGTCGAGGTAGGCGGAGATCTCCTCGCGCTGCCGGTTGAGGTCGTCGAGCTGGCGCTGCGCGGTCGCGCGCTCCTCCTCGGCGCGCGCCGCGTGCTCGGCACGCTCGCGCTCGGCGCGGGCCCGGGCCTCGTCGACGAGCGCGGCCGCCTTGGCCCGCGCCTCCTCCAGCAGCCCGTCGGCCTCCCGCTCGGCGTCCTGCCGGACCTTCTCGGCCGCCCCGAGGGCGCTCGCGAGCCGGCTCTCGGCCTCCTGCGCGTGCTCGGTGGTGCTGGCGAGCACGGACTCGACCTCCGCCTTGGCGAGCGCGTGCCGCTCGGCGGCCTCGCGCTCGGCCTCCTCGCGCAGCCGGGCCAGCTCGAGCTCGGTGTCCTCGCGCAGCCGGGTCGCGGCCGCGCGGATCTCGTCGGACTCCACCGTCGCGTTGCGCACGAGCTCGGTCGCGCTCGCACGGGCGTCCTCGACGATGCGCTCGGCCTCCGCCTTGGCGTCGGCGAGAAGGGTGCGGGTCTCGCGCTCGGCCTCGACGCGGTGCGCGGTGATCTCGCGCTCGGTCGAGGCGCGCAGCCCGCCCAGCAGCCGCTCGAGCTCGGCGAGGCGCTCGGCGCGGGTCGCGGACTCGGCGCTGTGGATGCGGGCGGCCTCGCGCTCGGCGGAGCCGACGAGCTCCTCGGCGCGGCGGCGGGCGTCGGCGAGCACGCCGTCGGCGTCGCGCTTGGCGGCGGCGGCGACGTCGTCGGCCTGGGCGCGGGCGCGGCGCAGGATCTCGCCGGCGTCGCGCTCGGCGGACTCGGTGAGGGCGGCGGCGTCCTCGCGCGCCGACCCCATGATTGCGCCGGCCTGCGCGTTGGCCTGGGCGACGACGTCGGCCGACTGCTCCTCGGCCGAGCGCAGCAGCTGCTCGACGCGCACACCGAGCCCGGAGTAGCTGGGGGAGTCGATCTCGCGCAGCCGCTCCTGCGCCTCCGCGAGGTCCGCGGAGACCCGCTCGGACTCGGCCCGAGCGGCTGCCAGCTCCGTCTCGAGAGCCTCCTGACGCCGCTGCAGCTCGTGCAGCCGCTGGTCCACCTGGGCACGGTCGTACCCACGCATCACCACCGGGAAGGGTGAGCTCTCATCAGCCACGTCGTGCCCCTGTGCCTCTCGTCGGATCGATGCCAGAGCGACCTCAGAGTAGCCGGGGTCACAGGTGCGAGTGCCCCGAGGGGGTTCGCTCGGGCCGAAGATCACAGAACGGTCACGTACCCTGGTCCGCGGTCGGTGCGGCTCTGGCACCAGGAAGACAAGGACGAATCAGGCTCGTGGCGAGACGGATCTTCGCGATCGTCCTCGTCGTGCTCGGGCTGGGCACGATCGGGGCGGCGATCGCCTCCGGCACCATCTGGCGCCCCGACGACCGGGTGACGCTGGCGCTCGCCGCTGCCCCCGACGTCCCGGTCGTCATCACCGCGCCGGGCGTGCTCGACGCCGTCGACGACACCGTCGACGTGCGGGTCGTCGCCGCCGACCCGTCCTCGCCCGTCGTCATCGCGATGGGCCGGGAGTCCGACGTGCGCGCCTGGGTCGCGGACGCCCCGCACTGGGAGATCACCGGCCTCGCCGACTGGGAGACCCTCGCGCACACCGAGGCGACCGAGGGCGCGGCACCGGGCGATCCCACCGACGACCCCACCGACGCGACCGAGACCACCGACGGCGGCGCGGCGAGCGAGAGCCCCAGCGACGACGCCGAGGAGACCGAGACCCCGAGCGACGACGCCGAGACCGAGGCACCCGGCGACGACGCCGAGGCCGAGCCGCTGCCGGACCCGGCGGGCTCCGACCTGTGGGTCGAGGAGGTCACCGGGACCGGCGAGGCCACCTACACCTGGACCTCCGTGCCGGGCCGCTGGGTGATGCTGGTGGCGACCGACGGCACCCAGCCCGCGCCGCAGGTCGAGCTGACCTGGGACCGCGAGGTCGAGACGCCCTTCGTGCAGCCCGGCATCATCCTCGGCAGCGCCGTCACGCTGCTCGGGCTGGCGCTGCTCGTCGTGCAGCTGCTCGCCGACCTCGAGCGCCGCCGTGCGCGGCGCGCCGCGGCACGGACCGCCCCGGAGCCCGTCGTCACCACGACGGTCGAGGGCGACCGGCCGCTCACGCGGCGCGAGATCCGGCTCGCCGCCGAGGCCGCACGCCGTGGCCGCAAGGGCCGCAGCGGCGGCCCGGCGACCACGACCGACGAGATGACGGCGGTCGGCGCGGAGAGCCCGAGCACGGTCGAGGCGTCCGACGACGGCACGGCCGCACCCGAGACCCCGCCGACCGCGAGCACGCCCGCCGAGGCCGGCGGCGACGAGCTCGCCGCCTGGGTCCGCAGCGGCGCCGCCAGCCCGCTCATGCACGAGGGCGAGCGCACCACGCCCGCAGACCTGGAGCTCGGCGACGAGGAGCCGACGCCCGCCGCCGCGCCCGCCCCGGCCGACGCCGCCGGACCCGACGAGGGCGACGACGCCCCACGCCGCACCCGCGCGGGTGCCGACCGGCCGCAGGGGCGGGACCGCTGGTGGCGACGCCGTCGCGACGACGCCGCCGCGCCCGCGGAGACCGAGCAGGCCGAGCCGTCCGGCAGCGACCAGCCCGACGCCGGCGGCAGCGTGCCCGAGCAGGCGTCGCCCGGACCGGCGACCGGCTCGGGCGACACCGAGCAGATCCCGGTCGTGCGCCCCGACGACGAGCCGAACCCGCAGACCTCCGGCGCCTCGTGGCGCGAGACCTGGGGCTTCGGCGGCACCGACCACGAGCGGGAGGAGGAGCGATGAGCACCGGACAGCCTCTGCGCGCCCGCGTCGCCCGCCTCGGCGCCGTGCTGGCCGCCGCCGCCCTGCTGGTCGCCGGCTGCGCCGTCCCGTTGCCGACCGTCGAGGCCGACCCGCCGCCCGACGGCCCCCAGCCCGCGCTCGACGAGCCCCGCCTCGAGCGCGTGCTCGCCGCCGTCTCCGACGCTCTCGCGGCCGGCGACGAGACCGGTGACGTCACCGACTTCGGCACCCGGGTCCAGGGACCCGCGATGCACAGCCGGCGCGCCGAGTACCGCCTCGCGGCCAGGACCGCCGACACCGACGAGGCCGTCGAGCCGCAGGTGCTGACGACCGAGCCGCAGGTCGTCGCGATCAGCAACGAGGACGAGTGGCCCAAGCGCGTGCTCGTCATCACGACGATCGCCGAGGGCATGAACACCCCGCTGCTGCTCGGCATGGAGCAGGACGACCCGCGCGGCGACTACCACCTGTACGCGTGGGTGCGGCTGCTGCCCGAGACGACGACGCCGCCCATGGCGGCGCCCGTCGAGGGCAGCCCCGACGTCCCGCCGGACGCCGAGGGGCTGGTGCTGTCGCCCGCCGACACCCTGGACGCCTACGCGGACCTGCTCGAGAACGACGCCGACAGCGAGTTCGCCGACACCTTCGCCGAGGACCGGTTCCGCTCCCTCGTCGTCGAGGACCGGGAGGCGATCGCCGAGTCGGTCGAGGACGCCGGCGAGTACACCGAGGAGTACTCGATCCGCCAGTTCGAGCCGGTCGGCATGCAGACCGCCGACGGCGGAGCGGTCGTCATCGGCGCGCTCCGCGCCGACCACGTCTACGAGCGCACCATCGACGACTCCGAGCTGACGGTCGCCGGTCAGATCGCCGCGTTCGCGGGCAGCGAGAGCATCGACGTCGAGACCTCGCTGACCGCGAGGTACTACGTGACCGTGGCGTTCTACGTGCCGCCGGCCGACGCCGACGACACCACGATCCAGGTCCTCGGCGCCGAGCGTGTGCTCGAGAGCGTCGACACCGAGTAACCTCGGGTTGCGATGACTCAGCCACCCACCGGTATCAACCTCCGAGGCGCCGTCGACCTCTCGGCGCTCTCCCAGCCGCAGCCTCCCGCGGGCGCGAGCGAGGGCGCCGGCAGCGGCGGTCTCGTCGTCGAGGTGACCGCGCAGACCTTCCAGGACGCGGTCACGACCTCGATGACCGTCCCGGTCGTCGTCGACCTGTACTCGGCCCGCTCGGCCGCGAGCACCGAGCTGTCGCAGACGCTGCGGCAGGTCGCCACCGCCTACGGCGGCCGGTTCCAGCTCGCCCGTGTGGACGCCGACACCAACCCCCAGATCGCCCAGGCGGTCGGGGCGCAGGCGCTGCCGACGGTGTTCGCGCTCGTCAAGGGCCAGCCGATCCCGCTGTTCCAGGGCTCGTACCCGGCCGAGCAGGTGCAGGCCGTCATCGACCAGGTGCTGCGGGTCGCCGCCGAGAACGGCGTGACCGGCACGGTCAGCGCCGGCGAGCCCGACGCCGCCGAGGCCGAGGAGCCGCAGGAGCCGCCGATCCCGGAGCACCTGCGCCCCGCCTACGACGCGCTGGAGAACGGCTCGCTCGACGACGCCGCCGCGGCGCTCGACGTCGCGATCCGCCAGAACCCCGGCGACCCCGAGGCGAAGGCGATGCTCGCGCAGGTCGAGCTGCTCCGCCGCCTGGAGGGCATCGACCCGGCCGCCGCGCTGGCGGCCGCGCGCGACGCCGCCCCGGGCGACGTCGAGACCCAGCTGCGGGCCGCCGACGTCGAGGTGAGCGCCGGGCAGCCGGCCGCCGCCTACGCCCGGCTGCTGGCCGCCGTCCGCGCGACGACGGGCGACGACCGTGAGACCGTGCGGGCGCGTCTCGTCGAGCTGTTCCTGCTGGCCGAGCCCGACGACCCGGCGGTGCTCAAGGCGCGGCGCGACCTGGCGATCGCGCTGTACTGACCCGGCTCGGCAGCCGCGCCCGCCGGGCAGGTCCGCTCAGGCCTCGGCGTCGTCCGCGGGCACGAGCAGCACCGCGCCGAGCGGCGGCACCCGCAGCACCGCGGAGTGGCTGCGACCCGCCCACGGCACCGGCTCGGCGCGCACCCGGCCGAGGTTGCCGACGCCGGAGCCGCCGTAGTCGGCCGCATCGGTGTTGAGGGCCTCCAGCCAGTCGCCGCCGTGCGGCAGCGCCACCCGGTAGTCCTCGTGCGGCACGCCCGCGAAGTTGACGACGACCGCCACGGTCTCGCCGCCGCCCAGGCGCAGGTAGGAGATCGTGTTGTGGTCGCCGTCGCCGGCCTCGAGCCACTGGAAGCCCGCGTGGCTGAAGTCGTCGGCCCACAGCGCGGGGTGCTCGACGTAGAAGCGGTTGAGGTCGCGCACCAGTCGGCGGACCCCGGCGTGCTCCGGGCTGTCGCCCTGCTCCCACTCCAGCGAGCGCGACTCCGCCCACTCGGTCTCCTGGCCGAACTCGTCGCCCATGAAGATCAGGTTCTTGCCCGGGTGGGTCCACATGTAGGCGAAGAGCGCGCGCAGCCCCGCCAGCTGCTGCCAGCGGTCGCCGGGCATCTTCCGCAGCAGCGACCCCTTGCCGTGCACCACCTCGTCGTGCGACAGCGGCAGCACGTACTGCTCCGAGAACGCGTACACGAGCGAGAACGTCAGCTCGCCGTGGTGGTAGCGCCGGTTGATCGGCTCCTCCGCGAGGTAGCGAAGGGTGTCGTTCATCCAGCCCATGTTCCACTTCAGGCCGAACCCGAGGCCGCCCGCGTCGGTCGGCGCCGTGACGCCCGGCCACGCCGTCGACTCCTCGGCGATCATGACGATGCCGGGCGCGCTGCGGTAGGCGGTCGCGTTCGCCTCCTGCAGGAACTGGATCGCCTCGAGGTTCTCGCGGCCGCCGCGCACGTTCGGCCGCCACTGGCCGGGCTGGCGCGAGTAGTCGAGGTAGAGCATCGAGGCGACGGCGTCCACCCGCAGGCCGTCGACGTGGAACTCCGTCAGCCAGTACACGGCGTTCGCGACGAGGAAGTTGCGCACCTCGTTGCGGCCGAAGTTGAAGACGTAGGTGCCCCAGTCCAGCTGCTCGCCGCGCAGCGGGTCGGGGTCCTCGTACAGGGGTGTGCCGTCGAACCGGGCGAGCGCCCAGTCGTCCTTCGGGAAGTGCGCCGGCACCCAGTCGAGGATGACGCCGATGCCGGCACCGTGCAGCCGGTCGACGAGGTACCGGAAGTCGTCCGGGTCGCCGAACCGCGACGTCGGCGCGTAGTAGGAGCTGACCTGGTAGCCCCAAGAGCCGCCGAACGGGTGCTCGGAGACCGGCATCAGCTCGACGTGGGTGAACCCCATCCAGGTGACGTACTCCGTGAGCTGGTCGGCCAGCTCGCGGTAGCCGAGACCCTGCCGCCAGGAGCCGAGGTGCACCTCGTAGATGCTCATCGGGCCGGTGTGCGGGTCGCGCTGCGCCCGCTGCTGCATCCACTCGTCGTCGGACCAGGAGTACTCCGACTCCGTCACGACCGAGGCCGTCGCGGGCGGCACCTCGGCCGCGCGCGCGAGCGGGTCGGCCTTCGCCAGCGCGGTGCCGTCGGGCGTGATGATCTCGAACTTGTACCGGGTGCCCTTGCCGACGTGCGGCACGAACAGCTCCCAGACGCCGCTGTCGCCGAGCGAGCGCATCGACGTCGCGCGCCCGTCCCAGCCGTTGAAGTCGCCGATGACACGGACCGCCCGGGCGTTCGGGGCCCAGACCGCGAAGGAGGTGCCGACGACCTCCCCGAACCCGGTCGGGTAGCGGCGCACGTGCGCGCCGAGCGCGCCCCACAGCCGCTCGTGCCGCCCCTCGCGGACGAGGTGGAGGTCGACGTCGCCCAGCGTCGGCAGGTACCGGTAGCCGTCGTCGACCTCGTCGACCCGGTCGCCGTAGGCGACCCGCAGCCGGTACTCGGGCACCTCCGCGGCCGGGAAGGCCGCGGCCCAGACGCCGTCCTGCTCGTGCTGCGCGGGGTGCTCGCCCTCGGGCGTGAGCACGGTGACCGCGTCGGCGCCGTGCCGCACCACGCGCACGGTCACGACGCCGTCGTGCAGGTGCGGCCCGAGCACCTCGTGAGGCGCGAAGTGCAGACCCTGCGCCACCGAGGTGAGCAGCGCCGCCGGCACCGGGACGGGGGCGGCGGCGCGGGCAGGGTCAGAGCTGGGCGTCTCCGTCACGACTTCCTCCTCGCTCGACGGCGGTTCCAGCCTACGGTCGCGGCGCTGCTCGCGCGGGCCGACCCGAGGGGGGTCGGGGCGAGCCCGAGCCCGTGCGTCAGCGGCCCCCGACGACCACGACGTGCGCGCACGACCCGTGCGGGTCGAGCCGCACGAACGGGTGGGCGTCCCAGGCGAAGGTCTGGCCGGACAGCACGTCGTGGGCGACGAAGCCGGCGTCGTCGGCCAGGCCGAGCGCGGCCATGTCGAGCTGCAGGTGCCCCTGCCGGGTCGCGTAGGGGTCGGTGGTGACGCACACGATCACGGTGTCGCCGACGCCGTCGGGCGCGTGCTCGGGCGCCAGTCTCTTGGAGAAGCACAGGATCGCGTCGTCGGTGCAGCCGTGCACCGTGAGGTTGCGCAGCTGCTGCAGCGCCGGGTGCTCGCGCCGGATCTGGTTGAGCCGCGTGAGCAGGTCGGTGAGCCCGTTGCGGCGCGCGGCCTCCTCCCAGTCGCGCGGCTTGTACTCGTACTTCTCGTTGTCGATCTGCTCCTCGGCGCCCGGGCGCGCCACCGACTCGGCGAGCTCGTAGCCGGAGTAGATGCCCCACGTCGGCGACGCGGTCGCGGCGATGACGGCACGGATCGCGAACGCGGGGACGCCGCCCTGCTGCATGTAGGGCGTGAGGATGTCGTGCGTCGTCGGCCAGAAGCTGGGCCGCATGACGGCACCGAGGTCGCCGGAGACCTCCCGCAGGTACTCGGCGAGCTCCCCGGCGGTGTTGCGCCACGCGTAGTAGGTGTACGACTGGTGGAAGCCGATCGTCGCGAGCGTGCGCATCATCGCCGGCTTGGTGAACGCCTCCGACAGGAACACGATGTCGGGGTAGCGCTCGTCGAACTCGCGCAGCAGCCGCTCCCAGAACGGCAGCGGCTTGGTGTGCGGGTTGTCGACCCGGAACGCGGTCACACCGTGCTCGGCCCAGTGCACGAGCATGTCGCGGATCGCGACGTAGATGCCCTCGGGGTCGTTGTCGAAGTTGAGCGGGTAGATGTCCTGGTACTTCTTCGGCGGGTTCTCCGCATAGGCGATCGAGCCGTCGGCGCGTGTCGTGAACCACTCGGGGTGCTCGGTGACCCACGGGTGGTCGGGGGAGGCCTGCAGCGCGATGTCGAGCGCGACCTCGAGCCCGAGCTCGCGGGCGCGCGCGACGAAGGCGTCGAAGTCGGCGATCGTGCCGAGGTCCGGGTGGATCGCGTCGTGCCCGCCCTCGGGCGAGCCGATGCCGTACGGCGACCCGGGGTCGCCCGGCAGCGCGGTCAGCGTGTTGTTGCGGCCCTTGCGGTTCGTCGTGCCGATCGGGTGGATCGGGGTGAGGTAGACGACGTCGAACCCCATCTGAGCGATCGCGGGCAGCCGCCGCGCCGCGGTGCGCAGCGTGCCGGACCGCCAGCGACCGGTCTCCGGGTCCTGCACCGCACCCTCCGAGCGCGGGAACATCTCGTACCAGGAGCCGTAGAGCGCGCGCTGCCGATGGACCCGCAGCGGGTAGGTGGCGCTGCTGGAGACGTGGTCGCGCAGCGGCACGGCGTCGAGCACCTCGCGCACCTCGGGAGCGGTGCCGGCCGCCAGCCGGGCCTCCGCCGGGCGGCGGGCGTCGCGCAGCGCCGTCACGGCGTCGAGCAGGACGGAGCGCTGCTGCGTGGTGAGCGCGGGCTGGGCGGCCGCGCGCTCGAGGACGAGTGCGCCCTCGGTGAGCATGAGCTCGACGTCGACGCCGGCGTGCACCTTGATCGTGGCGTCGTGCTCCCAGGTGCCGTACGGGTCCGACCAGCCCTCGACGCGGAACCCCCACAGCCCCTCGGCGTCCGGGACGACGTGCGCGAGCATCAGGTCCAGCCCGGGCGCCACGTCGCGCATCCGCACGCTCGTGTGGTCGGTGCCGTCGGGCGCCACCAGCACCGCGGTCGCGGCGACGGCGTCGTGGCCCTCCCGGAACACGGTCGCACGGACCGGCACGACCTCACCGACCACCGCCTTCGTGGGCCAGCGCCCGCCCTCGACGATCGGTCCGACCTCGACGACGGGGATGCGTCCGATCGGGGCGTAGGGCGTGGGGAGAGGGGTGTCGGTCGTCACAGATCGAACCTACCGAGAACCATCGGCGCAGGCCGCGCGGTTGGGACCGTCCGGCGTCCCGGTGGCCCGTGACGGCCGCGACAGCTTCCCTGGTTACACTCCCCGCCGTGAGAGCCATCCGCCGATTCACCGTCCGGACCGTCCTGCCCGAGGCGCTCGGCGCTCTCGACGAGCTCGCGCTCAACCTGCGCTGGTCCTGGCACGCGCCCACGCGCGAGCTGTTCGCGTCGTTCGACCCGCGGCGCTGGGAGGCGGTGCACGGCGACCCGGTGCGGCTGCTCGGCACGCTGACCCCGGAGCGGCTCGCGGCGCTCGCGGCCGACGGCGACGTCGTCGCGCGGGTGCAGGGTCTGGCCGCCGACCTGAAGACCTACCTCAGCGAGCCCCGCTGGTACCAGCGCGAGGCGGAGCGGCGCGCGGCCGCCGGCGAGGCCGAGCTGCCGCGCTCGATCGCCTACTTCTCGGCGGAGTTCGGCATCACCGCGGCGCTGCCGCAGTACTCGGGCGGTCTCGGCATCCTCGCCGGCGACCACCTCAAGAGCGCCTCGGACCTCGGCGTCCCGATCGTCGGCGTCGGGCTGCTGTACGGCGCCGGCTACTTCCGGCAGTCGCTCACGCGCGACGGCTGGCAGTCCGAGACCTACCCGCTGCTCGACCCCGACAACCTGCCGCTGACGCTGCTGCGCGAGCCCGACGGCACCCCGGCCCGCGTGACGCTCGGTCTCCCCGGCGGCGCGCAGCTGCACGCCCAGGTGTGGCGGGCCGACGTCGGCCGGGTGCCGCTGCTGCTGCTCGACTCCAACGTGCCCGAGAACGACGACGCGATGCGTCGTGTCACCGACCGGCTCTACGGCGGCACGAGCGAGCACCGCCTGCAGCAGGAGCTGCTGCTGGGCATGGGCGGTGTCAAGGCGCTGCGTCTGCACGCCCGCCTCACCGACGGCGTGGCGCCCGAGGTGTACCACTGCAACGAGGGTCACGCCGGCTTCCTCGGCATCGAGCGGGTCCGCGAGCTGGTCGAGGCCGAGGGCCTCACGTTCGACGCCGCGGTCGAGGCGGTCCGCGCCGGCACGGTCTTCACGACCCACACCCCGGTGCCCGCGGGCATCGACCGGTTCGACGCCGGCCTCGTCGCGCAGTACTTCGGCGGCGCCGCCGAGCTGCCGGGCGTGCCGGTCGACCGCGTGCTCGCGCTCGGCGCCGAGGACTACGAGGGCGGCAGCGAGGGCATCTTCAACATGGCGGTCATGGGGCTGCGCATGGCGAAGCGCGCCAACGGCGTCGCCCAGCTGCACGGCAAGGTCTCGCGCGAGATGTTCAAGGCGCTGTGGCCGGGCTTCGACACCTCCGAGGTGCCGATCGGCTCGATCACCAACGGCGTGCACTCGCCGACCTGGGTCGACCCGCTGTTCGCCGAGGCGCAGGCCGAGCACTTCTCGCTGGAGGAGATCGCCGACGGCTCCGGCTGGCTCAAGACCGAGCACGGCATGCCCAACGACACGCTGTGGCGGCTGCGCTCGATCATGCGCTCGCGGCTGGTCGAGGACGCGCGCCGTCGCGTCCGGGCCTCCTGGCTGGCCCGCGGCGCCTCGCCCGCCGAGCTCGGCTGGGTCGACGACGTCCTCGACCCCGACGTGCTCACGATCGGGTTCGCGCGCCGCGTGCCCACCTACAAGCGGCTGACGCTGATGCTGCGCGACACCGACCGGCTCAAGAAGCTGCTGACGCACCCGGAGCGGCCGATCCAGATCGTCGTCGCCGGCAAGTCGCACCCGGCTGACGAGCAGGGCATCCGGCTGATCCAGCGCCTCGTCCAGTTCGCCGACGACCCCGAGGTCCGCACCCGGATCGTGTTCCTGCCCAACTACGACATCGAGATGGCGCAGACGCTCTACCCGGGCACCGACGTCTGGCTCAACAACCCGCTGCGGCCGCTCGAGGCGTGCGGCACGTCCGGCATGAAGGCCGCGCTCAACGGCTCGCTGAACCTGTCGATCCTCGACGGCTGGTGGGACGAGATGTTCGACGGCCAGAACGGCTGGGCGATCCCGACCGCCGACGGCGTCGACGACCCCGACCGCCGCGACGACCTCGAGGCCGCCGCGCTGTACGACCTCATCGAGAACACGGTCGCGCCGCGGTTCTACGACCGCGACCCCGAGACCGGGCTGCCGACGCACTGGCTGGAGAACGTCCGGCACACGCTGGCGACGCTCGGCCCCAAGGTGCAGGCGACCCGCATGGTCCGCGACTACGTCGAGCAGCTCTACGCCCCGACGGCGCTCTCGTTCCGCGAGATGGACGGCCCCGGCCACACCGGCGCCGTCGAGCTCGCGGACTGGAAGGCACGCGTGCGCGCCGCCTGGCCGTCGGTGCGCGTGGACCACGTGGAGTCCGAGGGCCTGCACGAGGCCGTCAAGGTGGGCGATCGCGTGACCGTGAAGGCGTTCGTGTCGCTGGGCGACCTCGCGCCGTCCGACGTCGAGGTGCAGGTCAACCACGGCCTCGTCGGCGACGACGACGAGATCGCGGACTTCTCGACGGCGCCGCTCGACCTCGTGGAGACCTACGAGGGCGGCCGCTACCAGTTCGCGCGCGAGCTCACGCTCGAGCGTGCGGGCGCGTTCGGCTACGCGGTGCGCGTCGTGCCCCGGCACCCGGCGCTGGCGGCGGTCACCGAGCTCGGTCTGGTCGCCACCGCCTGACGCCTCGCGCCGGGCGCGCGGGCTCACGCGAGCTGGACGAGCGCCGAGCCGGCCAGCAGGAGAGCGAGCCCGAGCACGCGTGACGGCGTGAGCGGGCGGCGCGGCATGCCGAACCAGCCGAAGCGGTCGACGGCGGCCGACGCGAGCTGCTGCCCCGACACCGTCAGCGCGACCGTGACGGCGGCGCCGATCACCGGCAGCAGCAGGAACGTGCCGGTGACGTAGGTCGCCGCGCAGATGCCGCCGAGCCAGCCCCACCAGGGCATGCTCGGCAGCGCCCGCAGCCGCGGTGCGGGCGTGCGGCGCAGCGCGAGCAGCGCCAGCAGCACGGCCGCGATCGCGAGCGTGGCGACCGTGAAGCTGATCGTGCCGACCGCGAGCGGCGCCCCGACCTGCTCGCGGAGCCGGGCGTTGACCGCGCCCTGCACCGGGAGTCCGGCGCCGGCCAGCAGGCCGAGCGTCACCCAGCCGGCACGGTGGCGCGGGGCGTCGAGCTCGGTGGCCGGCGCGATGGTCTCGCGCGCGCCGACCAGCACCGGTGCGCGTCGGTACAGGCCCGCGCGCTGGGAGCGGACCACCGTCGCGATCCCGGCGACCACGGTCGCCGCGCCGAGCACGCGTCCGGCGCTCAGCTGCTGCACCGGCACCGCCAGCCAGCCGGCGGTGTCGAGGACGAGCGACATCAGCACCTGACCGGCGACGAACAGGCCGACGGCGCTGAGCGCGCCGAGCCGTGGCAGCAGCAGGATGCCCGCCGTGATGTAGAGCGGGCTGGCGAGACCGCCGAGGAGGAGCCAGCCGGGCTGCACGTGCGGTACGGCCGAGACCGCTCCGATCGCGCCGGTCGCCGCGGCCACCGCCGCGAGTGACAGCGCTGCGACGGCGAGCTGCACCGTCGAGGCGCCGAAGGGGGTGCCGACGGTGGCGCTGAGTCGTTGGTTGACCGAGGCCTGCACGGCGAGCAGGCCGCCGACCAGCAGGGCCGAGAGCGCCAGCAGCAGAGTCATGGGGACACCTCCGGGAGCAAGAACTGGACACGTTGTCCAGATGATCAATCGGACATGGTGTCCGGTTATTCCCGTACCCTGGGGGGATGCGCGACAGGCATCGGCCACGAAGGTCCGGCGTCGTCCTTCTCGACACGCCGGCGCTGCGTCGGGACGGGACCGTGCACGAGCGCGCCGACGCGGCCCGGAACCGGCAGCGCGTGCTCGAGGCGGCGCGCAGGCTGTTCGCGGAGCGCGACCCCGCCACCGTGACGATGGGCGACATCGCCGAGGCCGCAGGGGTCGGGCGCGCGACGGTGTACCGGCGGTTCCCGACGACCGCCGCGGTCGCCGTCGCGCTGCTCGACGAGCACGAGAGGACGCTGCAGGAGGCGATGGTCGGCGGCCCGCCACCGCTCGGTCCGGGGGCCCCGCCGGCCGACCGGCTCGCGGCCTTCTACGAGGCGATGGTCACGCTCCTCGAGGAGCACCTGCCGCTCGCGCTCGGTGCCGAGACCGGCGCGAGCAGGTTCGCCACGGGCGCCTACGGCTCCTGGCGGCTGCACGTGCGCGGGCTGCTCGCCGCCGCGGGCGTGCCCGACCCCGACGCCGAGGTCGACCTCGTGCTCGCGCCGCTGGCTCCCGAGGTGTTCCGGCACCAGCGGCACGACCTGGGGCTGAGCGCCGAACGGATCGCGACCGCGCTGCGCCGTCAGGCGCATGCGCTGCTCGGCGAGGTGACGGCGTCGCCGGGCTGAGCGGCGGCAGGCGTACCGTCGGGGGATGACCGACGCCGGGCCCTGGGTGCCCGCGCGGCGCGTGCTGCCGGCGCTGGCGGAGGCGGCGACCGCCTGCCGCGGCTGCGAGCTGTGGCAGGACGCCACCCAGGTGGTCTTCGGCGCCGGCCCGGCCTCGGCTCGGCTGCTGCTCGTGGGCGAGCAGCCCGGCGACCACGAGGACGTCGAGGGCGAGCCGTTCGTGGGCCCGGCGGGCCGTGTGCTGGAACAGGCGCTCGCGGCCGCGGGCGTCACGCGCGAGCAGGCCTACCTGACCAACGCCGTCAAGCACTTCAGGTTCGACCAGCGCGGTCCGCGGCGGATCCACAAGAAGCCGGGCGTCGCGCACGTGACGGCGTGCCACCCGTGGCTGGTCGCCGAGCTGGAGGCGGTACGCCCCGCGGTCGTCGTCGCGCTCGGCGCGACCGCCGGGCGTGCGGTCCTCGGCCGACCCGTGCGCGTGACGGCGGAGCGCGGCCGCGTGCTCGACGGCCCCGAGGCGGTCGGCGCTGTCGTGCTCACCACGCACCCCTCGGCGCTGCTGCGGCTGCGGGGGCGCGGCGGCTACGACGAGGCGTTCGCGGCACTGGTCGCCGACCTGCGGACCGCGGCGGCCGCCGGCTGAGGCGCCTCAGGAGGCGGAGTAGACCATCCCCATCGCCTCGCGCACCTCGGCGAGCGTCGCGTCGGCGATCTCGTTGGCGCGGGCGTTGCCCTCGGCGAGCACGCTCGCGACGTAGCCCGGATCGGCCTCGAGCTCGCGCCGGCGCTGCCGGATCGGGCGCAGGTGCTCGTTGACCACCTCGGTGACGAGGCGCTTGAGGCCACCACCGCCGCCGTCGCCGATCTCGTCGGCGATCGCGACCGGGTCGCGGTCGGACAGCGTCGCGGCCATCCGCAGCAGGCTCGCGACCTCGGGGCGGTTGTCGAGGTCGTAGGTGATCGTGCGGTTGGAGTCGGTGACGGCGCGCTTGATCTGCTTCGCGGTCTCGTCCTCGGTCATCGCGAGGTCGATCGTGTTGCCCTTGGACTTGCTCATCTTGGTGCCGTCGACGCCGAGCACGTTGACCGACTCCGCGAGCAGCGCGTCGGGGGAGGGGAACACCTGGCGGCCGCCCGCGTAGCGGTCGTTGAAGCGGCGCGCGACGACGCGCGTCTGCTCGAGGTGCGGCAGCTGGTCCTTGCCGACCGGCACGAGGTTGGCCTTGCAGAACAGGATGTCCGCCGCCTGGTGCACCGGGTAGGTGAGCAGCAGCCCGCTCATCGGGCGACCGCCCGTGGCGTCGTGCTCGGCCTTGACCGTCGGATTGCGCCGCAGCTCGGAGTCGGTCACCAGGCTGAGGAACGGCAGCATCAGCTGGTTGAGCGCCGGGACCGCGGAGTGCGCGAACACCGTCGAGCGGGCCGGGTCGATGCCGACCGCGAGGTAGTCGGTGACGACGTCGCGCACGCGGTCGGCGATCGACCCGATCTCGTCGCGGTCGGTGATCACCTGGTAGTCCGCGACGAGGATCATCGTCTCGACGCCGAGGTCCTGCAGCCGCACCCGGTTGCGCAGCGTCGCGAGGTAGTGGCCCATGTGCAGCCGGCCGGTCGGCCGGTCACCGGTGAGCACGCGGAACTGCGAGGGGTCGACCTCGAGCTGCGCCTCGATCTGCGCGCTGCGCGTCTGCGCGGTCAGCAACGACCGGTCGGAGATCTCGTCGGGCTCGAAGTCGGGGGCGTCGTCGAACGGCTCGGTGGTCACCGGAAGAGGTTACTGAGGTCCGGCGGGTGCCTCGGCACCACCGCCGTCGGCCAGGTCGATCGCGACGACCGGAAGCAGGTCCTGCGCGGTCCCGAGGCCCTCGGACATCGCCGACGACAGCACGCTCCACGCGACCGGGTGCGCCTCGGCGTAGCGCGCGAGCACGGCCACCGCGGCCTCGTGCGGCAGCTCGTGCGCGGTCGCCGGCACGGACCCCAGCGCGCCGCTGCTCACCCGCACGCCGGGGTGGGCGCGCACGTTGCGGAGCCAGTCCGCGCGCTCGCCGGTGCCGGACACGACGACGAAGCGCCCTGGGGAGGGGCGCTCGACCACCTCCAGGACGACCCGGCGCACCAGCCCCGACCGGCGGCCACGGTGCTCCAGCATCAGCAGCCGGTCGCCCAACCAGCGGCCCAGACCGCGGCGGTACAGCGCGATCGGGGAGCGGACGAACCAGCGGGTGCGCAGCAGCGCGGCGACCGCTCGGGTGACCAGGGCGGGCACGGGGCGGCGAGCGGTCATGGCGTCGACGGTAGCCCTCCCGGGCGGGACGGTTCCACGCGCCGGGCACGGGGTACCGGACGGAGGCGGCACGCCCGCCGGAGGCCGCCGGATCGGGAATCCTTCGGGCATCTCCTTCGTTATGTCAAGCAGAGAACACCACCGACCGAGAGGGACATGTGAGGAAGCGCAAGTACGAGGAGCTTGAGCTCGACGACGGCACCGTCGTGCGCTACCGGCGTCACGACAACGGCGGCGGCATGGTCGCGATGCGCGCCCAGGCGGACCCGAGCGCACGCATCGAGGAGACCGCGTGGGTCGACCCCGACGCCACGGTGTGCGCCGATGCCCGGCTGGGCCCGGGGTGCTGGGTGGAGCCCGGTGCCCGCGTCGAGAAGGGGGCCTACCTCGCCACCGCCGTCCACGTCGGCCCCGACGCGGTCGTGGGCCCGTACGCGCGGATCGGCAGCCGCACCCGCCTGGGGGCGGGCGCGCACGTGCTCGCCCGCGTCACCGTCGGCACCGACCTCGAGATCCCGGCCGGTGCACGGGTGACGTCCGCGGGCGTGGAGCAGGAGGCCCGGGCCGCCTGAGGCCGGTGGGCCGCCGCTCAGATCGCGCGGCCCACCACCCGGCCGGTGAGCAGGCAGCCGCCGAGGAACGTGCCCTCGAGCGAGCGGCTGCCGTGGATGCCGCCGCCGCCGAACCCGGCGGCCTCGCCGACCGCCCAGAGCCCCGGCAGCACCTCGCCGTCGGGGCACAGCACCCGGCCGGTGACGTCGGTGTGCAGGCCGCCGAGCGTCTTGCGGGTGAGTGCGCGCAGCCGCACGGCGAGCAACGGCCCGTCCTCGGGCCGCGTGAGCGGCGCCGGCTCGGCCACCCGCATCCGCCTGTCGACGACGTAGCTGCGCGCCCGTCGGATCTCCTCGATCTGCGGGTCGCCCCCCGCGGTGACCGCGGCGTCGCGCGCCGCGACCACCTCCGCGAGCGCGCTCGCGGAGATCTGCGAGGTCCCGGTGAGGGCGTTCATGCCCGCCGCGAGCCCGGCGACGTCGTCGGCCCACACGAAGTCGGGCGAGGTCTTCGCGAACTCGACGACCGGGGTGGCGCCGCTCGTCACCCGCTTGAGCAGCTGCCGCACGCTCTTGCCGGTGAGGTCGGGGTTCATGTCGGAGCCGGAGAACGCGAACTCCTTGACCATGACCGCCTTGTTGAGCACGAACCACGAGTGCTCGTGGCCGTGCTCGGTCAGGTGCATGAGCGCACCGAGGGCGTCGAAGCCGGGGAACAGCGGCGCGGGCAGCCGGTGGCCGTCGGCGTCGAGCCACAGCGCGCTCGGACCGGGCAGGATCCGCACCCCGTGGCGGCTCCATACCGGCGGCTGCATCGGCAGCCCCTCCGGGTAGTGCCACATCCGGTCGGTGTGCACGATCGCGGCGCCCGCGGCGGCGGCGCGGTCGAGCACCACGCCGTCGGTCGAGTCGGGCACGCCAGAGAGCAGGTCCTGCGGCAGCCGGCCCGCGGCGCGCGGCCACAGCGAGCGCACCAGCTCGTGGTTGGCGCCGATGCCACCGGTCGCGACGACGACCGCCTCCGCCGTCACCTGCTCCTCGCCGACGACCTCGCGCGAGCTGGGGCGTCCACGCCCGGGCGCGTCGTCGGCGAGCACGTCCGCCCGCACGCCGACGACGGCACCGCCGACGGTGAGGAGGTCGGTGACGCGGCGCCGGAACCGGACGTCGAGGGTGCCGGCCGCGCGGGCATCGCGCGCCGCGCGCACGAACGGCTCCAGGATCGCCGGACCGGTGCCCCACGTGACGTGGAAGCGCGGCACGGTGTTGCCGCGACCGTGCGTGGCGTGCCCGCCCCGCTCCGCCCACTGCACGAGCGGGAACCACCGCACGCCCTTGGCGCGCAGCCAGGGCCGCAGCTCGCCCGCGGCGAGCTCGACGTAGGCCTGCGCCCACGCGTAGCCGTTGCGGTCCGGGCCTTCACCGCGATCGGCGCCCTCGGCGAAGTCGGCGGAGGCGAGCCAGTCGGCGAGCGCGAGGTCGGGGGAGTCGCGCACGCCCAGACGCCGTTGCTCGGGGGAGTCGACGAGCAGCAGCCCGCCGAAGGACCACCAGGCCTGCCCGCCCAGCGCGCCGGCCGGCTCGGCGTCGAGCAGCGTCACGCGCCTGCCCCGCGCCACCAGCTCGGTGGCGGTGACCAGCCCGGAGAGACCGGCTCCCACGACGACGACGTCGGTGTCTGTCATGACCCGCACCCTAGCGAGACCCCCCGCAGCAGGTTTCAACCCACTTCTGCCCCTCGACAGGTTTCAACCCACTCCTGCCGCGCGAGCCGCTCTCGACCTGCTCGGGATGGCAGGCGCCGGTCGAGACCCTGGGGGCAGAAGTGGGTTGACTCCGGGAGAGGGGGCAGAAGTGGGTCGACAGCGGCTAGGCGTCCTCGCCGATCTCGCCCTCGGTGGCGGCGCGGCGGTCGGCCTCGGCGCTGTCGACGGCGTCGTCGTCGAGGTCGGTGTCGAGCGGGCGCTCGTCCTCGCCGAGCAGCGTCGTGTCGTCGCCCTCGTCGTCGGGCAGCGGGACCACGGGCGGGGTGGGGGTGCTGGTCATGACGCTCTCCTTCGAGTCGGTGGTCCGTCCACGCTACGTCGCAGCCGTCGCGCGCGCCCTGCCGACCCGGGGGGTCGGTGGATCTCGCTCAGGCGCCGAGGTAGAGCCGCACGCTGAGCCCGGGCACCGTCGTGACGGTGCCGCCGTGCACCGTGACCGGCTCGTGCCCCGTGGGGCGCTCCCACACCGAGTCCCACACGAGCTCGAACCCCCGGCCGACATCGGGCACGGTCACCTGCACGTCGTTCGCCGCTCCGTTGACCACCAGCAGCATGTCGCGGCCGTGCTCCTCGGGGCTGACCCGGTACTTCTGCAGCACGCGCCGGTGCGGGTCGTGCCACAGGTCGATCGTCAGGGCCTCGCCGTGCTCGTCGAACCACACGAGCGTGGGCCGGCCCGAGCGCGCCTCGTCCGGGCGGCGGAACCGCCACGGCCGCAGCACGACGTGCTCGCGCCGCAGCGCCGTCAGGTGCGCGACAGTGGCCAGCAGGTCGCGCTGGTGCTCGTCGAGGTCCCAGTCGAGGGCGAGCCAGGAGTCGTCGCCGTCGATCGGCGCGCAGTAGGCGTTGTTGTTGCCGTGCTGGGTGCGGGCGATCTCGTCACCAGCGGTGAGCATCGGCGTGCCCGCCGACAGCAGCAGCGTCCCGAGCAGGTTGCGGCGGCTGCGGCGGCGGGCGGCAAGCACCTCGGGGTCGTCGGTCGGGCCCTCGACGCCGTGGTTCCACGAGCGGTTGTCGTCGCTGCCGTCGCGGTTGTCCTCGCCGTTCGCCTCGTTGTGCTTGACGTCGTAGGAGGTGAGGTCGGCGAGCGTGAAGCCGTCGTGCGCCGTCACGAAGTTGACCGAGGCGACCGGCCCGCGCCCGCCGGGCACGCCCGTGTGGGCGAACATGTCGGCCGAGCCCGCCAGCCGGGTGGCGAGGTCGCGCAGGTCGTGGCCGTGGCCACCGCCGGCGATCGTGGCCGCGTCGCGCAGCCAGAAGGTGCGCAGGCAGTCGCGGTAGCGGTCGTTCCACTCGGCGATCGGGGCGGGGAAGCGCCCGGTCTGCCAGCCGTGCGGCCCGACGTCCCACGGCTCGGCGATCAGCTTGACGCCGGACAGCACCGGGTCGGACGCGAGGGCCACGAGGAACGGGTGCCCCATGTCGACCTGCGCGCCGCGCCGGGCGAGCGTCGTCATGAGGTCGAACCGGAAGCCGTCGACGCCGACCTGCTCCACCCAGTACCGCAGCGAGTCCAGCGTCATCTGCACGGTGCGCTGGTGGCGGAAGTCCAGCGAGTTGCCGCAGCCGGTGACGTCGAGGTAGCGCGCCGCGGCGGAGCCGTCGTGGAGGTAGTAGCCGAGGTCGTCGAGACCACGCCACGACAGCGTGGGGCCGTCGACGCCGCCCTCGCACGTGTGGTTGTGAACGACGTCGAGCAGCACCTCGATGCCCGCCTCGTGCAGCAGCTGCACCATGCCCTTGACCTCGTCGAGGACGGCGGCCGGCCCGGCCTCCTGGGCGGCGCGGGTCGCGTAGCCGGGCTCGGGGGCGAAGTACGCGAGCGTGTTGTAGCCCCAGTGGTTGACGACGCCGCGCCGCGTGAGGGCGGGCTCGGTCATCTTCGCGTGGATCGGGAGCAGCTCGACGGCGGTCGCCCCGACCTGCCGCAGGTGCGCGATCGTCGCCGGGTGGGCCAGCCCGGCGTAGGTGCCGCGCAGGTGCTCGGGGACGTCCGGCAGCCGCAGCGTCAGCCCGCGCACGTGGGCCTCGTAGACGACCGTGCGGCTCCACGTCGTGCCCGGGCGGTTGGCGACGCCGCCGCCGGGCCGGTCCTCGAGCACGACGCCGTGCGCGACGAACGGGGCGGAGTCGCGCTCGTCGGGGTGGTCGACGGGCAGCGGCCGCAGGTCGTCGCCGACCGGGTGCCCGTAGATCTCGGGTCGCAGCTCGACCTGCCCGGCGAGGCCCCGTGCGTAGGGGTCCAGCAGGAGCTTCGCGGGGTTGTGCCGCAGCCCGTGGACCGGCTCCCACGGGCCCGCGACACGGAAGCCGTAGCGCTGCCCGGCCGCGACGCCCGGCACGTGCGCGTGCCAGCACCCGTGCAGCCGCGGCAGGAGCTCGACGCGCCTCTCGGTGCGCGCCTCGTCGTCGCCGTCGAGCAGGCACAGCCAGACGGCGTCGGCGAACGGGGCGCTGACGACGACGTCGACGCCGTCGCCCTCGAGGTGCACCCCGAACCGCTCGGGTCGCACCGCGGGCGTCGTCGCTCGCGTGACCTCGACGAGCGTCACGGCCTTCTCGGCGGTCTGGGTCATCTCTCATGCCTTCGACGGGACCGTCCCACGGTAGTGGGCCCGACGGCGTCCGGCGCCGCGCCACGGCCCGCCGGCGGGTGCGCGTGGCGTGATGCGGACAACGCCCGCCGGCAGCGGGTTGCGGCCCCGTGGCGTGGCAGGCTGAGGGCATGCGCGTCGCAGTCCTCGTCAAGCACGTCCCGGAGCTGTTGAGCGACCGTGGTCTCGACGACGCCGGGCGCACCCTGCGCACGGCGGACGACTCGACCCTCAACGAGGTCGACGAGAACGCCGTCGAGGCCGCCCTGCAGCTCGTCGCCGACACCGGCGGCGAGGTGGTCGCGGTCACCCTCGGCCCGGCGATCGCCGTCGACGCCCTGCGCCGGGCGCTCGCGATGGGTGCTCACCGCGCGGTGCACCTCACCGGCCCCGAGCTCGCAGGCGGCGACGTCGTCGCCACGGCGCGCGTGCTCGCCGCGGCCGTGCGCCACCTCGCCGCCGAGGCCCCGGTCGACGTCGTGCTCACCGGTCTCGCCGCGCTCGACGGCCTGGGCTCGGTGGTCCCGTCGCTCGTCGCCGCCGACCTCGGCTGGCCACAGCTGACCGTCGTCGAGGAGCTCGGCGTCGACGGCGACGTCCTCGTCGCCCGCCGCGAGCTCGACGGCGTGACCGAGCGCTGGCGGGCGACCACGCCCGCGGTCGTGTCGGTCATCGACACCGCGAACGAGCCGCGGCTGCCTCGCATGAAGGACCTGATGGCGGCGCGCTCCGCCGAGGTGACCACGCTCGGCGCGGAGGACCTCGGGCTGGCCCCCGACGCCGTCGGCGCGGCCGGCTCGCGCACCCGGGTCGTGCGGGCCGAGCGCCGGCCCCCGCACCCCGGGCCCGAGATCGTGACCGACGACGACGGCGAGGGCGGCCGCCGGCTGGCCGAGTTCCTCGTCTCGCGCGACCTGGTGGGAGGCACCCGATGACCGCTGCGACCGTGCTCGTCGTCGCCCTCGGCGAGGTGCGCTCGCCCGTCCTGGAGTCGGTGACGCTCGCGCGCACCCTCGGCACCCCGGTGCTGCTGTCGCTGCAGCCGCTGTCGGAGGCCGACACCGACGCGCTCGGCCGTGCCGGCGTCGCCCGCGCACTGGTCGCCGACCTGGGCGAGGCCCGGCACGCGCCCGCCGTGGCCGGCCGCGCGGTCGCGACCGCGGCGGAGGCCACCGGCGCGACGGTCGTGCTGCTGCCGACCTCGTTCGTGGCCAAGGAGGCCGCGGCGCACGCCGCGTTCCTGCTCGACGCCGGTCTGCTGGTCGACGTCGCCACGCTGCGCCTGGAGTCCGGCGAGCTCGTCGGCGGCAAGCGCGTCTTCGCCGGCACCTGGGAGACCGAGTGCGCGGTGACCAGCCCGGTCGCCGTTGCGACCGTGCGCGCCAACGCGATCGTCGCGGCGGACGCCCCCGAGGCCGTGACCACCGCCGTCGAGCCGCTGTCGGTGGACGCGACCCTGCCGCGCGGGCTCGTGCTCGACGAGCACGAGGAGCACCCGCGCGCCGAGGGCCGCCCGGCCCTGGCCGAGGCCGCGGTCGTCGTCGCCGGCGGGCGGGGGACCGAGGGCGACTTCGCCGCCGTCGAGGAGCTCGCGGACGCGCTCGGCGCCGCGATCGGCACGACGCGCGACTGCGTCGACGAGGGGTGGCAGCCGCACGACGCCCAGATCGGCCAGACCGGCGTGACCATCGCGCCGCGCCTCTACATCGGCGCCGGCATCTCGGGTGCACCGCACCACCACGGCGGCATGCAGGCCTCGGGCACGATCGTGGCGGTCAACGTCGACCCCGACGCGCCGCTGGTGCAGATCGCCGACCTCGCGGTGATCGGCGACCTGCAGGAGATCCTGCCGGCCGCGGCGCAGGCGATCCGGGAGCACCGCGAGTCATGACGGCACCGCTCGTCCTCCTCGACCTCGACGGCACCCTCAGCGACTCCGCGCCCGGCATCGTGCGCTCGGCCCGGCACGCGCTGACGACGCTCGGGCTGCCGGTGCCCTCCGACGCGCAGCTGCGCGCCTTCGTGGGCCCGCCGCTCCCGGTGGCGCTGCGCGCGCACGGCGTGCCCGAGGACCGGCTGCTCGACGGCGTCGCGGCCTACCGCGAGGCGTTCGAGGCGGGCGGCATGTGGGAGTCGGAGCTCTTCGACGGCATCCCCGAGCAGCTGCGGCTGCTGCGCGAGGCGGGTTGCACGCTCGCGGTGGCGACGTCGAAGCCCGAGGTGTACGCCCGTCCGATCTGCGAGCGTCGCGGTGTCGACGTGCTGGTCGACGGCGTCTACGGCGCACCGCTGGACCACGTGCCCTCGACCAAGGCGAGCGTGATCACGCACGCGCTCGCCGAGCTGGGGCCGCAGCGGGTGCCCGGCACCGAGCGCATCCTCATGGTCGGCGACCGCCACCACGACGTCGAGGGCGCCGCCGAGCACGGCATCGCCTGCCTGGGCGTCGGGTGGGGCTACGGCGAGCCGGGCGAGCTCGACGGCGCGGTCGGCGTGGTCCCCGACGTCGCCTCGCTCGCCGCGGCTGTGCTCGACCACCTCGCGGGCGTCTCGGACGCCGCGCTGCCGGCGGGGAGCCACCGGTGACCTCGCCGACGCCGGCGCGCACCCGGCTGGCCTGGGCACAGCTGCCCGCGCACGTGCAGCAGGCGGTCGTCGAGCAGGTCGGCGCCGAGGTCGTCGAGGCGACGAGCCACGAGGGCGGCTACTCGCCCGGCATGGCGGCGACGCTGCGCACCGCCGCGGGGGAGCGCGTGTTCGTCAAGGCCGTCTCGAGCGGTTTCCACGAGCGCAGCGCCGAGCTCTACCGGGACGAGGCCCGCGTCAACGGGCTGCTCCCCGACGGCGTGCCGGCGCCACGGATGCGGTGGGTCGTCGACGACGGCGAGTGGGTCGCGATGGGGTTCGACGCGGCCGACTCCTCGCTCGAGGTGCCGTGGCGACCCGACGACCTCGCGGCCGCGCTCGAGCTGTTCACGGCCATGGCCGCCGTGCCGGCACCCGCCGGTCTGGGCTCGGCGGCGGACTTCTTCGGCGGCATGCCGTCGTGGGCCGATGCGGCGCGCGAGGGTGCCGACCTCGGCTCGTGGGACCCGTGGGTCGCCGAGCACCTCGACCTCCTCGTCGAGCTCAGCATCGACTGGGCGCAGGCGTCCGTCGGCGACCGTCTCGGGCACTGCGACGCGCGCGCCGACAACATGGTGCGGCTCGGCGACCGCGTGCTGCTCACCGACTGGCCCTACGCGGCCGCCGCCGCGCCCTGGGTCGACCTGCTGTGCTTCCTGCCCAGCGCAGAGCTCGAGGGCGCGGGGCGGGCAGCCGAGATCTGGGCGTCGCACCCGCTCGGGCGGGCCGCCGACCAGGCCCGCGCCACCGCGCTGCTCGCCGGCATCACCGGGTTCTTCGTGCACGGCAGCGTCCAGCCGCCGCCGCCCGGGATCCCGCACCTGCGCGCCTACCAGCGTGCCCAGGGCGAGGTGGCGCTGGCCTGGCTGCGGCAGCGGCTGGCGGACGGCCTGGCCGGCCCCGTGTGACGCCGTCCCGCGACCGGACGACCCCTCAGACGGCGGAGGCGACCGCCGAGATCGCCGCGCCCGGCCACAGCAGGAACCAGATCAGTGAGCGTCCCGCGAGACAGCGGCCACGGTGCTTCGCGGAGGCCGCGAGCGCGATCAGCGCCACGAGGTAGAACAGCAGCAGCAGCCCCAGCACGACCGCCGTCGCACCCGGCACCTGCCGCACCCCGGGCGTGAACGCCACGCCGACCACGAGCGCGTAGAGCGCGAGCGTGAGCAGGGGCGAGACGACGCCCAGCCAGATCGCGTGCCCGACACCCTGGCCGCGGAACCAGGGGCGCACCGGGCGCCCGCAGGGGCAGCGTTGGAACCCCGGCGTCAGCGGCGGCTCGGCGGGGTCGGGTGCGCCGACGGTGCCGTAGGGCTGGTGCGAGGGCTGCGTGCTCATCGCCGCCACGTTAGCCGGGCTTGGGGACGTCACCGGGCCACGTGGGCGGGCAGGACTGCCCGCGTCACGGCAGCTCGAGCCGCGCGACCTCGTCGAACCCGATCGCGATCATCGCGTCGTCGTGGACCGAGGTGTAGATGCCGTAGCGGTTGCGGCGCTGCCACAGCTCCTCGCCGGTGTCGGCGTCCAGCCCGACCATCGTGTACGCGTCGAGCACCGTGGTGCCGCCGACGGTCAGCACCTCGTCGACGTAGTCGCCGTCCTCGCCCACGTCGTGGACCCACAGGACCTCGTCGACGTCGTCCGCGAGCCGCACGACGACGCGGCCGTCCTGCTCGAGGTACGCGGCCTGGGCGTCGCCGGCGGCGCTCGGGCCCATCGCCGTGCCGGTGAAGCTGTTCGTGCGCGGCCGGAACCGGTGGATCGCCGGACCCGTCACCTCGCCGGTCTCCCAGTCGATCGGCATCACCTCGAACCTCTGGGTGACCGCGGCCGGGCGCGCGTCGGAGGTGTCGGTGACGTAGGCGAGCTGCAGGTCCGGCAGCGACCACACCACCTGGCCGTCGAGGTCGCGCCGGTTGATCCCGGCCTCGTCCTGGCAGAAGTACCGGTCGTGCGCCGGGGTGGCGCGCAGGCACTCGTGGGCGACGACGGTGCCCGCCACCGGGTCGATGATCGCCACGCCGGGCGTCACCCAGAGCATCATCAGCCCGTCGTCGAGATCGCGCCACCGGGGCCGCTCCATCGTCGCGTCGGCGGCGTCGGACCTGCCCATGTCGCTCGCGAGCAGGTCGTCGAAGAGGTGCTCGGCGCCGTCGACGGTCGCGAGGTCGGTCGTCCAGAGCAGCTCGCCGTCGAGGCCGAGCGCCGTCAGGTCGGCGTGCGGGGCCGGGTTCGCCGGCCCGACGACGACCAGCGCGTCGGGGCCGGCGTGCACGGTGACCACGTCGCGCACCGGGGCCTCGGCCGTGGCGAGGTCCTCGCCGGTCGTGATGTCGACCCGGTGGTAGACCCAGCCGCCGTCCTCGGGCGCGAGGCACGCGACGGCGCCGTCGAACGCCTGGTCGCCGCACAGCACGCCGGGCAGGTCGCGCGTCCAGCGGACCGTGCCGTCGGCGGGGTCGATGCCCGCGAGCGCGTCGGGCTCGTGGTTGCGGCCGTACCCGACGACGAGCATCTCGGGGTCGCTGACGAAGGACAGCCCGGTGAAGGCGCCGTCGACGCCGATCGCGATCTCGACGTCGTCGGCTGCGGCGGGGTCGAGGTCGGCCACGGTCACGACCCATGCGGTGTCGATGTCCGGCGGGGTGGTCGGGGTGGGGTCGGAGGAGGAGTCCGTGCCCGTGACGTCGTCGAGGATGCCTGCCACCATGCCGGCGAGCGCCGCTGCGGCCAGCACCAGCAGGACGGCCTTCGGGCTGCACCCGGCCCGACCGCTCGCCGGTGTGACGGGTCCCGGGGCGGGCGCGGGTGCGCCGGGTGGCACGGTGCTCGGACCGGTCCGGGTCGCCGCGGGCGCACGGCCCGACCGGACGTCTCGCCGGGCCGGTGTCGGCTGCGCCGCGTCCTCGACCGCGCCGTACGGGAGGTTGCGGCGGCGACCCCGACGCCTGCTGCGCCGCGGGGTGGCCCGCCGCGGCTCGAGCGGTGTGCCGAGGTCGACCGGGGCGGCGGCCGCCGCACCGCCGGGCGGCGGAGCGGGCTCGTAGTCCTCGCCGACCTCGTAGTCGTCCGGCTGGTCGTCGTCGGGTCGGAAGCGTGAGTCGTCTCGGTCGGTCATGGGGTGCGGTGCTCGTGCGGGGACGGGGACGGCGCGTCGGACATCGCGGGCCACGCTACCCAGACGCACCCAGCGCACTCGCGGGCAGGTCTCCCCGTGCGCGGCGGCCCGGCAGCGGCCGCCGGTCGCGGTGCGGCCGGCCACCTACACTCGATCGTCGTGACCGCCACCTACCTCGACCACGCGGCGACCACGGTCGTGCGCGAGGAGGTGGCGCGCGCCTACGCCGAGGACCTGCAGCGGCTGGGGAACCCGTCGTCGACCCATGCGTTCGGCCGCGAGGCGCGCCGCGTCCTGGAGGAGTCGCGCGAGTCGATCGCCGCCGACCTGGGTGCGCACCCGACGGAGGTCGTCCTCACCGCGGGCGGGACCGAGGCCGACAACCTGGGTGTGGTCGGCGCGTTCCACGGCGCCAGCGAGGGCCGCCGCGCGGTCGCGGTCACCGCGGTCGAGCACCCGGCGGTGCTCGATGCCGCACGCTGGCTCGGCACGGCGCAGGGTGCGGAGGTCACCGAGCTGGCCGTCGACGCCGAGGGCGTGCTCGACCTCGACGGTCTGGCCGCCCACCTGGCGCGGGTGGGGGAGCGGACCGCCGTCGTCGCCGTCATGTGGGCCAACAACGAGACCGGTGCGGTGCAGCCCGTGGCCGAGGTGGTCGCGGCCTGCGCGGCGGCCGGGGTCCCGGTCCACACCGACGCGGTCCAGGCGGTCGGGCAGCTGCCCGTGGACTTCGCGGCCAGCGGCGCCACGACGCTCGCGCTCTCCGGGCACAAGATCGGCGCACCGGTCGGCGTCGGGGCGCTGCTGGCGCGCCGCGACGCCGCCCTGGCCCCGGTGCTGCACGGCGGCGGGCAGGAGCGCGGCGTGCGCTCGGGCACCCTCGACGCGGCGGGCGCCCGCGCGCTCGCGACCGCGCTGCGGCTGGCGGTCGCCGAGCGCGAGGAGGAGACGTCCCGGCTCGCCGCGCTGCGCGACCGTCTGCAGGACGGCCTGCTCGCGCTGGTGCCCGACGCCCGGGTGCGCTCCGCCGGCGCGCCGCGCCTGCCCGGGCACCTGTTCGTGACCATCCCCGGCACCGACGCCGACGCCGTGCTCTTCGGCCTCGACGCCGCGGGCGTGGCCGCCTCGGCCGGGTCGGCCTGCACCGCCGGTGTCACCCAGCCCTCGCACGTGCTGCTCGCGATGGGCGACGACGAGGCGACGGCTCGGTCCGCCGTCCGGTTCACGCTCGGGCGCCCGACGACCGAGCGCGACGTCGAGCACGTGCTCGCGGTGCTGCCCGAGGTCGTCGCGCGGGCGCGCGCGGCCCACGCGCCGCGCCGGGCCACGGCCGCCGCAGCCACGCGTCTCGCGTCGGCGGCAGGGGCGGGTGCGCGATGAGGGTGCTGGCGGCTCTCTCGGGCGGCGTCGACTCCGCGGTCGCGGCCGCGCGTGCGGTCGACGCCGGCCACGACGTCGTCGGGGTGCACATGGCTCTGTCGCGCAGTCGCGCGCAGCACCGCACCGGCTCGCGCGGCTGCTGCTCGATCGAGGACGCCTCCGACGCCCGCCGCGCCGCCGACGTGCTCGGCATCCCGTACTACGTGTGGGACCTGTCGGAGGAGTTCGAGGAGACCGTCGTCGCCGACTTCCTCTCCGAGTACGAGGCCGGCCGCACGCCCAACCCGTGCGTGCGGTGCAACGAGCACATCAAGTTCGCCGCGCTGCTCGACCGGGCGCTCGCGCTCGGCTTCGACGCGGTGTGCACCGGGCACTACGCGCGCATCGTCGACGGGGCGGCGGGCCGGGAGCTGCACCGCGCCGTCGACCACGCCAAGGACCAGAGCTACGTGCTCGCCGTCATGGGGGCCGAGCGGCTGGAGCGCTCGCTGTTCCCGCTCGGCGACGTGCCGTCGAAGGACGTGGTGCGCGCAGAGGCGGCCGCCCGCGGGCTGTCGGTGTCGGCGAAGCCGGACTCCTACGACATCTGCTTCGTCGCCGACGGCGACACCCGCGGCTTCCTGCGGTCCCGGCTGGGCGAGAGGCCGGGTGAGATCGTCGACGAGACCGGGGCGGTCGTCGGCAGCCACCAGGGCGCGTACGGGTTCACGGTCGGGCAGCGCAAGGGCCTGGGGCTGCGCCGCCCGGCGCCCGACGGCGCGCCGCGCTACGTCGTCGCGACCGACCCGGCCGCGAACCGGGTCGTCGTGGGGCCGGCGGCGCTGCTCAGCGTCGACGAGGTCGTCGGCCGCGACGTCGTCTGGCTCGCCGAGCGGTCCGGCCGCCGGACCGACGTCACGGTGCAGGTGCGCGCGCACGGCGAGGCGGTGCCCGCGTCGGTCGAGCTCGACGGGGACCGGCTGGTCGCACGGCTGTCGGAACCGCTGCGAGGCGTCGCCGCGGGGCAGTCGCTCGTCGTCTACGACGGCACCCGCGTGCTCGGTCAGGCGAGCGTCGAGAGCGCCCGTCGCGCCGGCGCACCCGGCGCCGGCCGACGGCGTGACGGCGTGGCCGCCGCGGGCGCCGCGCCGCGCGGCTGACCTGCGGTCAGGCTGCCGGCGAGCCGTGCGGCCGCCGCTGGCCACTACAAGGGCAGTTGCGGCGCCGGCGCGACACGCCAACGGTCGCTAGATGAAGACACCGGAGTACCTCGATGCCGTCGTCGACCAGACAGCCACGCTGGCGGCGTGGGTGGGCGGCCAGGACCCCGCCGCACCCGTCCCGACCTGCCCGGACTGGGCGCTCGCCGACCTCGTCGACCACGTGGGCGCGGTGCAGCGGATGACGACGATGCTCGTGGGGGAGCGCCTCACCGACCCGACGAGCGCCTTCGAGCGGCAGGCGGCGGCCCCGGACGACCCCGCGCTCTGGTCCGACTGGCTGGTCGCGGGCGCGGCCGAGGCGCAGCAGGCCTTCGCCGCAGCCCACGACGAGACGCCGGTGTGGGAGCCCTCGGGCGCACAGGCGGGCGTGCCGTTCTGGTCGCGTCGTCTGTTCGGGGAGATCTCCGTGCACCGGGCCGATGCCGCGGTCGCGCTCGACCGCCGCTACGAGCTGCACCCGGACCACGCCGCCGCGGCCCTGGAGGACTGGCTCGACACGCTCACCTCGCCCGGCTACTGGGAGAACCGGCCCGGGTTCGCCGAGGCGATGCGCGGCCACGGCGAGACGCTGCACCTCCACGCGACCGACGCCGACGGCGAGTGGCTCGCACGCCGCGAGCAGGACGAGGTGGTGCTCGTGCGCACGCACGCCGATGCCGACGTCGTGGCGTCGGGCCCGGCGACCGAGCTGCTGCTCGCGATCAGCCGACGGCGTCCGCTCGCCGAGTGCCGAGGCATCGACGTCAAGGGCGACCGGGCGCTGCTCGAGCACTGGATCGACCACATGGACTGGGTCACGGGCTGACTCTCGCGCGCGGCGCGGGGCTGCCGGCGCGAGTGCGGCTGCTCGGGCCGCTCAGGGGAACGGCAGCCCGAGCAGGGTGCCGCGGAACCAGTCGAGGACGAGGTAGACGACCGCGACCCCGATCGCGAGCGCGACCACCGAGCCGAGAGCGCGACGACGCTTCGCGAGGCTGCCGGCGATCGCCGCCAGCACCACCCCGGCCAGCAGCACGGCGGCCGGTGCCAGCACCAGCTGCGCGGGCTCGGTCGTGCACGCCGGGGCGTCGAGCCGACCCTCGCCGCACATGAGCCGCGCGACACCCGCGGCCAGGCCCGTCGCCGTCGCCAGCACCACCGAGACCCAGCCGAGGAACGGTGCGAGCGCGCTGAGCAGACCCGAGCGGTAGCGGCCCGGTGCCGGCCCGTCGGTCGGCACCGGCGCCATCGTGGAGACGTCCGTCGGGCCGCCGGTGTTCAGCCCCGGGTGCGTCGGCTGGTTGCTCGTGTAGGGGTCGAAGATCGTCACAGCGCCGCTCCCGTCGACCACGCCAGCGCGAGCACGGCGAGGCCCAGCAGTGCGTGCACGAAGCCGATCGCCCGGCCCTGGCGGCGCTCGACGCCCGCGCCGCGGGCGAGGCAGAGGGCGCCGAGGACCGCGACCACGGGCAGCAGCACCCGCCGCCGCGAGGTGTCGTTGACGACGCACTCCCACGCGCCACCGCCGTCCAGGCAGCCGTCGAGGCCGAGCGCCCAGTCGGTCACCCAGGTGCTCGCCACGAACCACGCGAACCCGAGGGCGGCGACGACCAGCAGGAACACGAGCAGGCCAAGCCCCGGGACGGTGCGAGCGGGCGCAGGCGCCATCGCCCCCGACGACGTCGGGCCACCGGCCGCCTCGCGCCGCTCGACGACCGGCCGGCCCTGCGGGAGCTGCGCCGTCGCACCGCTCGTCGTCACCGCGGGCGCCGCCCAGGGCGAGGCGGGCATCGGGACGGTGGCACCCGCGGGGTGGCCCTGCGCCGGCGTCGTCGCCCCGCGGGAGCCGTGCGGCGGCTGCTGCGGCTGCTGCCAGGCGTGCGCCGGTGGCGAGCCCGCAGGGTTCTCCGGCGTGCCCGGCCACCACGGCTGAGTCATGAGGTCATCCCACCACACACCGGCCGCCGCCAGGGCGCGCCGACCGCCGCAGGACCAGGTGCGCTGTCGGTGCCTGGGGCCAGAATGGGCGGGTGAGCGAGACGACCGACTCCACCTCCGACGTCGCGAGCGCCGTCCCCGAGGCCCCCGACGTCGATGCCGCCGCGGAGTGGCAGCGGCTGGCCGACGAGGTGCGCGAGCACCAGTTCGCCTACTACGTCAAGGACGCGCCGACGATCTCCGACGCCGAGTTCGACCGGCTGCTCAAGCGGTTGGAGAAGCTCGAGGAGGAGCACCCCGAGCTCCGGACACCCGACTCGCCCACGCAGCGCGTCGGCGGCACCTTCTCGACCGAGTTCCGCGCCGTCGACCACATCGAGCGGATGCTCTCGCTCGACAACGCGTTCAGCGCCGAGGAGGTGCAGGCGTGGGCGCAGCGCGTCGAGCGCGAGGTCGGCACGGGCACCCACTTCCTGTGCGAGCTGAAGATCGACGGGCTCGCGATCTCGCTCGTCTACGAGAACGGTCGGCTGGTCCGGGGGGTCACCCGCGGCGACGGCCGCACCGGCGAGGACGTCACGCTCAACGTGCGCACGATCTCGACGATCCCGCAGCGGCTCACGGGCGACGAGGTGCCCGAGCTGCTCGAGGTGCGGGGCGAGGTGTTCTTCCCGGTCGCCGACTTCGAGGCGCTCAACGCCTCGCTCGTCGAGCAGGGGAAGGCACCCTTCGCCAACCCCCGCAACACCGCGGCGGGGTCGCTGCGGCAGAAGGACCCGCGCGTGACGGCGTCGCGCAACCTGCGCATGTACGCCCACGGCATCGGCGCGGTGCGGTGGCCGGGCGGCCGCGCGCCCGAGAGCGCGACGATCACGCGGCAGTCGGAGGTCTACGAGCTGCTCGCGTCGTGGGGCATCCCGACCTCGCCGTACAACCGCGTCGTCGACGACCTCGACGGCGTGACCGAGATGATCGCCTACTACGGCGAGCACCGGCACGACCCCGAGCACGAGATCGACGGCATCGTCATCAAGGTCGACGAGGTCGCCGCGCAGCGCCAGCTCGGCTCGACCTCCCGCGCACCCCGGTGGGCGCTGGCGTACAAGTACCCGCCGGAGGAGGTCAACACCAAGCTCCTCGACATCCGGGTCAACGTCGGGCGCACCGGCCGCGTGACGCCCTACGGCGTGATGACGCCGGTCGTCGTGTCCGGGTCGACGGTCGAGAACGCCACCCTGCACAACGCCAGCGAGGTCAAGCGCAAGGGCGTGCTCATCGGCGACACCGTGGTGCTGCGCAAGGCCGGCGACGTCATCCCCGAGATCGTCGGGCCCGTCGTCGAGCTGCGTGACGGCACCGAGCGCGAGTTCGTCATGCCGACCGAGTGCCCGTCCTGCGGCACCCCGCTCGCGCCCGCCAAGGAGGGCGACGTCGACATCCGCTGCCCGAACGCCCGCGCCTGCCCGGCGCAGCTGCGCGAGCGCGTGTTCGCGCTCGCGGGCCGGGGCGCGTTCGACATCGAGGCGCTCGGCTGGGAGGCCGCGATCGCGCTGACCGACCCCGAGCACGGCCGGCCCGACGACGCCACCACCGAGCCGCAGACCCCGGTGCTGCGCGACGAGGGCGGCCTGTTCGACCTCACCGCCGAGGCGCTGCGCGACGTCAAGGTGTGGCGCCGCAAGCGCGGCAAGGACGCCGGCGACGGCGAGCTCGAGCTGCAGCCCTACTTCTGGACCACCGGCGGCAAGGGCAAGAACGGCGAGCCGCGCCCCACCGCCGCCACCGAGGCGCTGCTCCGCGAGCTCGAGAAGGCGAAGACGCAGCCGCTGTGGCGGGTGCTCGTCGCGCTCTCGATCCGCCACGTCGGTCCCACCGCCGCCCGCGCCCTCGCCAGCCACTTCGGCTCGATGGACGCCATCCGCTCCGCCTCCGTCGAGGAGCTCAGCGCCGTCGACGGCGTCGGCCCCACGATCGCCGAGGCCGTCGTCGAGTGGTTCGCCGTCGACTGGCACGCCGAGATCGTCCGCCGCTGGGCGGCCGCGGGCGTCCGCATGGAGGACGAGCGCGACGAGTCCGTCGAGCGCACCCTCGAGGGCCTGACGATCGTCGTCACCGGCTCGCTCGAGAACTTCTCCCGCGACGGCGCCAAGGAGGCCATCCTCGCCCGTGGCGGCAAGGCCTCCGGCTCGGTCTCCAAGAAGACCGACTACGTCGTCGTCGGCCCCGGCGCCGGCTCCAAGGAGGCCAAGGCCCGCGAGCTCGGCCTCCGGATCCTCGACGAGGCCCAGTTCGAGGCGCTCCTCACCGGCGGCCCCGCCGCCGTGGGAGACGCGGGGGAGTAGGGGAGGCCGGCGCCACCGGCCCCACCGGCGAGTGTCGTCGACGCCGCGACCGGTCAGCGGTCGTGTGCGCGCGAGGTGACCGGCCGCTCGGCTGTGCCGGCGCCTCCGTTTTTCACCGCACTGTGCAACAGCGTCCGGTTTCACCGCACTTTGCAACAACAGCGTCCGATTTCACCGCACTGTGGAACATGGCTCCCGTGGGCCGTTGGCCTGGGTGTTGGCGGAGGGCGCGCTCGGGTCGGCTTTCACCGCGGCTCTGCCGCGGACCGGTTTCACCGCCGAGGGTGTCGACGGCGTGACGGTGCCGCGCGAGACAGGCGGGCCGTGCGGTCGGGCCGTTCGGCAGGAGGTGGTGGCGCACAGCGGGCGCTCGACGGGTCCCGACGGGTGGTGCAACCGGTTGTCGTGGCATCGAGCGACGGGTTTCCGCCGCGCCTGGTGTGAGCAGGTTGGCGGTGGGTGCTGCCAGAGCCCCAGCGATCGCGTCGGCTCGTCAGCCGCGGAAGGCGGGGTGGCCGGTGATCGCCTGGCCGAGGACGAGGGTGTGGATCTCGTCGGTGCCCTCGTAGGTGCGGACGCTCTCGAGGTTCGCGGCGTGCCGCATCGCGGAGTGGTCGAGGGTGACGCCGTTGCCGCCGAGCAGGGCGCGCACGTCGCGGCAGATCTCGATCGCCGTGCGGCACGAGACCAGCTTGCCCATCGAGATCTCGTGCGGCTGCAGGGTGCCGGCGTCCTTGCGGCGCCCCAGGTGGATCGCCAGCAGCTGCGCCTGCTGCAGCGCCACCACCGACTCCGCGAGCCGCTGCTGGGTCAGCTGCATCTGCCCGAGCGGGCGACCGAACACGGTGCGCGTGCCCGCGTAGGCGATCGCGTCCTCGAGCGCGTCGCGCGCGGCGCCCAGGGCGCCCCACACGATCCCGTAGCGCGCCTCGTTCAGACAGGCGAGCGCCGCCTTCAGACCGCGCGCCCCCGGCAGCCGCACCGACTCCGGCACCCGCACGCCGTCGAGCACGACGTCGCACTGCACCGACGCCCGCATCGACAGCTTGGGCTGGATCGGCGTCGCCGTGAATCCTGGCCGCGACGTCTCCACGAGGAACCCCGCGACGCCCTGCTCGGTGCGCGCCCACACGACGGCGACGTCCGCGATCGAGGCCAGCCCGATCCACCGCTTCGCACCGGTGATCACCCAGTCGTCGCCGTCGCGCACGGCGGTGGTCGTCATCGCTGCCGGGTCGCTGCCGCCGTCCGGCTCGGTGAGCGCGAAGCAGCCGATCCGCTCGCCGCGCGCCATCGCCGGCAGCCACTCCTGCCGCTGCTCGTCGCTGCCGTGCTTGGCGATCGCGCTCATCGCCAACGAGCCCTGCACGCTGACGAACGTGCGGATGCCGCTGTCACCGGCCTCGAGCTCCTGCATCGCGACGCCGTACTCCACCGCGCTCGCGCCCGCGCACCCGTACCCGTGCAGGTGCATGCCGAGCAGACCTGCGCGTGCGAGCTCCGGCACCAGCTCCACCGGGAACCGCGCCTCCTCGAACCAGGTCGCCACGTGCGGCCGCACGTGCTCGTCCACCAGCGCGCGCACCCGCGACCGCACGGCCCGCTCGTCGTCGGTCAGCAGCGACTCGGTGTCGATGAGGTCCCACGTCATGTGCCCATCCTCGCGCTCGCACGGCTGGCCCCTTCGCGCCACGCCCGGGCGATACTGGGTGGATGATCTCCGACGAGCTCGCCCGAGCCCTGCGCGACGCCGGGGTGCGGTGGCACCCGGCGTCCGGCGACCGCTTCCGCATCGAGAAGCAGGCGCTGACGGAGGAGGTCTTCACCGTCTCCGACATGGTCGTCGAGGAGCACCAGCACGAGCACGGCAGCTTCTTCGGCTTCAACGGCACGACCGAGTGGGCGCTGGACTCCGTGCCCACCTCCGACACGCTCTGGCTGCCCCGCGAGGACCAGCTGCGCGACCTCCTGGGAGGCGCCTTCGTGTCGCTCGTGCGGGCCGACGGCGAGTACGTCGTCACCGCGCAGGTCGCCGGCCACGAGCCGATCGTCGGGCGTGCGGCCGATCCAGCCGACGCCTACGCGCTCGCCCTGCTCGATCTCGTCGGTCTCGCGGTGGGCTGAGACGCCGCCGCCCGGCAGGCGCGCGTCGTCGCACAATGGGTCCGTGCGGATCGACCTCAACGCCGACCTCGGCGAAGGGATGGGCGACGACCGCGCGATGCTCGACGTCGTCAGCAGCGCCAACGTCGCCTGCGGCGGCCACGCGGGCGACGCCGACTCGATGCGCGTCGTGTGCCGCGAGGCCGTCGCGCGCGGTGTCCGCGTCGGCGCCCACGTCTCCTACCCCGACGTCGCCGGGTTCGGTCGCGTCGAGATGGACCTCGACGGCGGGGCCCTCCTCGCCGAGCTGCGTCGCCAGCTCGACGCGCTCGTGACCGCCGCCGGTGCCGCGGGCACCGAGGTCGCCTACCTCAAGCCCCACGGCGCCCTGTACCACCGGGTCGTGCGCGACGCCGAGCACGCCGAGGCGGTGGTGGCGCTGGCGCGTGAGGCGAGGCTCGCCGTCGTCGGGCTCCCGGGCGGGCTGGTGCTCGACCTCGCGCGGGTGGCGGGGCTGCCGACGCTGGGGGAGGCGTTCGCCGACCGCGGCTACCGTGCCGACGGCAGCCTCGTGCCGCGCACGGAGCCGGGCGCGGTGCTCCACGACCCGATCGCCGTCGCGCAGCGGATGCTCGGGCTCGTCCGCGACGGCACGGTCACCGCCTCCGACGGCTCCTCGGTCCGGGTCGCGGCCGGCACGATCTGCGTGCACTCCGACACCCCCGGCGCGGTCGCGATCGCCCGCGCGCTGCGAGAAGACCTCGTGGCGGCCGGCGTCGAGATCGCGGCACCGGCATGAGCGTGCGGGTGCTGCCGAGCGGGGAGCGGGCGATCCTCGTCGAGCTCGACGACGCCGCCACCGCACGCGCCCTCGCCGAGCGGCTGCGCGAGCGACCCGACACCGAGGACGTCGTGCCCGGCGCCCGCACCGTGCTCGTCGTCGCCGCGGACCCGGCGGCACTGCCCGGCCTGCGCGAGCTCGTGGAGACGGCCGCAGCGACCGACCCCGTGCCGCTGCCCACGGAGGAGGTCGTCGTCGAGGTCGACTACGACGGCGAGGACCTGGCCGAGGTCGCCGACCTCACCGGGCTGAGCCCCGAGGAGATCGTGCGGCGGCACAGCGCCGCCCGCTACCGGGTGGAGTTCGTCGGCTTTGCGCCCGGGTTCGCCTACCTCACCGGGCTCGACCCGGTGCTGCACCTGCCCCGGCTCAGCACGCCGAGGCCGAGCGTGCCCGCCGGGTCGGTCGCGATCGCCGGTGCCTACGCCGCCGTGTACCCGCGCTCGTCGCCGGGCGGCTGGCGGCTGCTCGGCCGCACCTCCGCGACCCTGTTCGACGTCGCTGCCGACCCGCCGACCCGCCTCGCCGCGGGCACCGAGGTGAGGTTCGTGCCGCGATGATCGAGGTCGTCGAGCTGATCGGGTCCGCTCTCGTGCAGGACCTCGGCCGGCCCGGGCTGAGCCACCTCGGGGTGTCGCCCTCGGGCGCGGCTGACCGGGCGGCGCTGCGCGCCGGCAACACCGCGCTCGGGAACCCCGCCACCGCTGCGGGTCTGGAGGTCATGGGCGCGATCTCGGTGCGCGTCCACGACGACCTGCTGCTCGCCGTCACCGGCGCACCGGGCGCCGTCACGGTCGACGGCGTGCCCGACGACGGCCGCGTCGTCCCCGCCCCGGCCGGTTCCCTCGTGGCGCTCGCGGCGCCCCGCTGGGGGCTGCGCAGCTACCTGACCGTCCGCGGCGGGCTCGACGTCGAGCCGGTGCTCGGGTCGCGCGCGACCGACACGCTCTCGGGGCTCGGGCCACCACCGGTGCAGGTGGGGGACCGGCTCGCGGTGCTGCCGCCGGCCGGCGAGGTGCCGACCAGCGACCCGACGCCCGCACCGCCGCCTCCCGGGACGCTCGCGATGCTCGACGCCGCAGCCGGCCCGCGCGCCGACTGGCTCGCCGACCCCGAGCAGCTCTACGCGCGGCCCTGGCGTGTCTCGGCGCTCGCGGACCGCGTCGGCACCCGGCTGGAGGGGGAGCCGCTGCTGCGGTCGGTGACGGCGGAGCTGCCGTCGGAGGGCGTCGTGGCGGGATCGGTCCAGGTACCGCCGAGCGGCGAGCCGGTGGTCCTCGGACCGGACCACCCGACGACCGGCGGCTACCCGGTGGTCGCGGTGCTGACCGCGGCGGCGTGCGACGTGCTCGCGCAGCTGCGTGCCGGCACCACGGTGCGGTTCCGGCACGCCGGCCCGCGGTGACCTCGGCTCAGATGCCGGCGACCAGCATCACGACGTAGGCCGCCACCCCGGCGAGCGCGCACATGTTGACGACCCGGCGCGGCGCCGCCAGCGCCCACGCGACGCCGACCGCGGCCACGCACACCCACACCGCCACGCCGGCGACGTTCGCGACGACGGCGCCGGTGCCCTCGCCCGCGCGCGGACGCAGCGCGAACACGACCGCGAGCGCGCCGCCCAGCAGCGCGACGATCACCCCGATCGGCACCCGGAACCGGCGCGCGAGCCGGCTGAGCGGGCGCGGGTCGGTCTCGTCGTCGTCGCTCGTGGCGTGCGGGATCCGGAACGGGTCGACGGCGTCGGTCCGGTCGGTGTCGGTCGGCTCCGGTGCGCCCGGCTCGGCGGTGGTCGGCTCCGACCCGCCCGGCTCGGCGGTGGTCGGCTCCGACCCGCCCGGCTCGGCGGTGGTCGGCTCCGACCCGCCCGGCTCGGCGGTGGTCGGCTCCGACCCGCCCGGCTCGGTGCTTGCCTCCGACCCGCCCGGCTCCGACCGACCCACCAGGTCGGCGGCCGCGTCGTCGGGGCGAGGGTTGTCGTCCTGCTCGGGCATGCTGCCCATGCTAGGTGCGGGCTCGCTCAGGGCCGTTCCCCGAAGCGGAGGCAGCCGGGCTCGACCGGCACGTCGGCGAACCGGTCGTGCGTCCAGGCGATCAGATCGGGCACCAGCGGCGAGTCCGGCTGCACGAGGCCCACGTGGTCCCGCCGCTCGTAGGTGCGGTAGTCGAGCTGCTGGCCGGCATCGCACACCGCGTCGACGAACTCTTCCTGGATCTCGGTGGTGATCAGGGTGTCGTCGGCGCCCTGCGCGAGCAGCAGCGGCGCCTCGGTCGTCAGCGGCGGCACGTTCTCGGCGAGCCGGGTGCCGAGCGGCCCGGTGCCAGGGTCGCTCGCGGTGATCACCGGGTCGCGGCTGAGCGCGAGCAGCTCGAGCACCGAGACGAGCACGCCCGGCTCGGACAGGCAGCGCGAGGCGATGGCGCGCACGGTCGTCTGCGCGCCGGGGCGCACGTAGTCGCGCCACGTCACGTCGGGGTACACGCCGGCGTAGCCGGAGAGGACGAACGAGGCGAACACGCTGCCGCCGGTCACGTCCGGCAGCGTGGCGACGAGGCCCGGCAGGTTCGCCGCGGGGGCGAGGGCCGCGACGCCGTCGAGCGGGACGTCGGGGGCGTAGTAGGAGGCGACGCCGCCGGTCCACAGCGCGGCGCCGCCGCCCTGCGAGTGACCCCAGACGACGCTGCGCAGGCCGAGGTCGGCGCCGTCGAGCTCGCGCGCCGCTCGCGCGGCGTCGAGCACGGCGTACGCGGAGTCGGCACCCACGAGGTAGGGGTGGGGCCCTCGGTGCCGAGCCCCACGTAGTCGGTCGCGACCAGCCCCCAGCCCTGCGCGAGGACCTCGGGCAGCAGGAACATCGCGCCCGAGGCGAACGGCTCCTCCAGCAGCGACGGCGCGCACTGGCGCGCGAACCCGGTGGTGCCGTGCGCCCACTGGACGACGGGCCAGCTGCCTGCGCCGTCCCGGGGGACGACCACGAGCGCGCTCGCGACGGCGGGGGAGCCGTCGCCGTGCGAGGTCGTGTACAGGATGCGCCAGGCCCGGGCCTGGGGCGGGACGTCGCGCGTGAACGGCTCCGACCGGATCAGCCGCCCGGGCTCGCCGGGCAGCAGCCGCGGCGCGGCGTAGAAGTCGTCGACGACGGGTGCGGCGCCGCGCAGGTAGAGGCTGACGCCGCCCGCGGCGAGCGCGAGCAGCACCGCGGCGGCGGCCGTGGCGGTCCGGGCCCAGCGCCGGGCGGGTCGTGGTGCGCGCGGCGCGCCGGCGCGCCGGCTGCGCCCGGTCATGGCCGACCACCCGTGGACGACGCCCAGGACGACGAGCCGCACCCCGAGCACCACGGACGTCACCAGCAGCGTGACGTCGGGCCACACGAGCGCCAGCACGCCGAGGACGACGCCCGCGAGCCCGAGCATGATCGCCGCCGCACGCTCGTCGCGGGGGCGGCTGCCGCGGACGGCGTCGAGCGCCTGGCCCGCCCCGTGCACGACGAGCGCCATCCCGACCACCAGCGCCGCCAGCCGCACCGTCAGGCCGAGGAAGACCAGCAGGAAGAGCCCCGCGGCGACCATGACTACCCCGGTCGCCACACGGGCGGTCCCGCCTCGCGTCGAGCGCACCTCGCCGGCGACGGTCAGCACACCCAGCACCGCGAGCCCGGACCCGAGCAGCACAGCGAGCACCCCGAGCGACGTCGTCGGGCGCGTGACGAGCACCACCCCCAGGCCCACCGCCGCGAGCGACAGCAGCAGCCGCGCCCAGCGCGGCAGCCGACCGAGCAGCGCGTCGATCCGCGAGGGCGCCGACCATGACGTGACCACGGCTCGAGCCTAGGGTCGAGCCGCCTGCCCGCGGACCTGATCGCCGCCGGTGCGCCGCGACCGTCGGCCGACCCGCCCCACCGCCCGGTGGGAACCGGCACCCTGGAAGCCTCATAGACTCGCCACCATGTCCACGATCGACTCTGCCGAGGTGGTCCGGCTGGCCGGGCTGGCCCGGATCGACCTCACCGAGGACGAGGTGACGCGGCTGGCCGGCGAGCTGGACGTCATCGTCCAGGCCGTCGCGACCGTCAGCGAGGTCGCCGGTCCCGGCGTGCCCGCGACCAGCCACCCGATCCCGCTGACCAACGTGTTCCGCGACGACGTGCCGGGCGAGACGCTCGACCGCGACGAGGTGCTGTCGCAGGCCCCCGAGGCGGAGGACGGCAAGTTCGCCGTGCCGCAGATCCTGGGCGAGGACGCATGAGCGACCTGACCCGGCTCACCGCCGCCGAGCTGGCCACCGCGCTCACCGCGGGCGAGGTCAGCAGCGTCGAGGTCACCCAGGCCCACCTCGACCGGATCGCCGCCGTCGACGGCGACGTGCACGCCTTCCTCAACGTCGACGCCGAGGGGGCGCTCGGCGAGGCCGCCGCGGTCGACGCCGCGCGCGCCGCCGGCGAGAAGCTCCACCCGCTCGCGGGGGTGCCGGTCGCCGTCAAGGACGTCGTCGTCACCAAGGGGCAGGTGACCACCGCGGGGTCGAAGATCCTCGAGGGCTGGGTGCCGCCGTACGACGCCACGCTCGTCACCCGGCTGCGGCAGGCCCGCATGCCGATCCTGGGCAAGACCAACATGGACGAGTTCGCGATGGGCTCCTCCACCGAGCACTCGGCGTACGGGCCCACCCGCAACCCGTGGGACCTCGACCGCATCCCGGGCGGCTCGGGCGGCGGCTCCGCGGCCGCCGTGGCGGCCTACGAGGCCCCGCTCGCCATCGGCACCGACACCGGCGGCTCGATCCGCCAGCCCGCCGCGGTCACCGGCACGGTCGGCGTCAAGCCGACCTACGGCTCGGTCTCCCGCTACGGCCTCATCGCGCTCGCCTCGAGCCTCGACCAGGCGGGCCCGTGCACGCGCACGGTGCTCGACGCCGGTCTGCTGCACGACGTCATCGGTGGCCACGACCCCCGCGACTCGACCTCGCTGCCCGAGCCCGCGCCGTCGTACGCCGACGCGGCCCGGCAGGGGGCCGCCGGCGACCTGCAGGGTCTGCGCGTCGGCGTCGTCAACGAGCTCGGCGGCGAGGGCTACGACCCGGGTGTGCGCGACGCCTTCCAGAAGGCGCTCGACACGATGGTCGCCGCCGGCGCCGACGTCGTCGAGGTCTCCTGCCCGAGCTTCTCCGCGGCGCTCGCGGCCTACTACCTGATCCTGCCGTCGGAGGCGTCGAGCAACCTCGCCAAGTTCGACGGCATGCGCTACGGCCTGCGCGTCGAGCCCTCCGAGGGCCCCGTGACGGCGGAGCGCGTCATGGCGGCGACCCGCGGCGCGGGCTTCGGCGACGAGGTCAAGCGCCGCATCATCCTCGGCACCTACGCGCTCTCGGCCGGCTACTACGACGCCTACTACGGCAGCGCGCAGAAGGTCCGCACGCTGATCCAGCGGGACTTCGCGGCGGCGTTCGAGCAGGCCGACGTGCTGGTCTCGCCCACGACGCCGACCACGGCGTTCCCGCTCGGCTCCAAGCTCGAGGACCCGCTCGCGATGTACCTCAACGACGTCGCGACGATCCCCGCGAACCTCGCGGGCGTGCCCGGGCTGTCGCTGCCCAGCGGGCTCTCGGACGACGGCCTGCCGGCCGGCATCCAGATCCTCGCCCCGGCGCGGCAGGACGCGCGGCTCTACGCCGTCGGCGCCGCGCTGGAGGCGCTGCTGCTGCAGCAGTGGGGCGGCCCGCTGCTCGCCCACGCGCCCGAGCTGGCGGTGGCCCGGTGAGCACCACCTCCGCCGCCCCGCACACGCCCCGCACGACCCCTGAGGACCTCTCATGACCGTCACCTTCGAGGACGCGATCACGCGCTACGACCCGGTGCTGGGCATCGAGGTCCACGTCGAGCTCGGCACCCGCACGAAGATGTTCGACGACGCCCCCTCGCCCGCGGGCGGGACCGAGCCGGAGGGTGCCAACGAGCTGGTCACGCCGGTGTCGCTCGGCCTGCCCGGTGCGCTGCCGGTCGTCAACGGTGCCGCCGTCGAGCACGCGATCAGGATCGGGCTCGCGCTCGGCTGCCAGATCGCCGAGACCTGCCGGTTCGCGCGGAAGAACTACTTCTACCCGGACATCCCGAAGAACTTCCAGACCTCCCAGTACGACGAGCCGATCGCCTTCGACGGCCACCTCGACGTCGAGCTCTCCGACGGAACCGTGGTCCGCGTCGAGATCGAGCGCGCGCACATGGAGGAGGACGCCGGCAAGAACACCCACGTCGGCGGCGCGGACGGCCGCATCCACGGTGCCTCGCACTCGCTCGTCGACTACAACCGCGCGGGCGTGCCGCTGGTGGAGATCGTCACCAAGCCGATCACCGGCGTGGGGGAGCGGGCGCCCGAGGTCGCGCGGGCCTACGTGCAGACGCTGCGTGACATCTTCCGCGCGCTGGGGGTCTCCGAGGCCCGCATGGAGCGCGGCAACGTGCGCGCCGACATCAACGTCTCGCTGCGCCCCTCGCCGGACGCACCGCTGGGCACGCGTACCGAGACGAAGAACGTCAACTCGTTCCGCTCGATCGAGCGTGCCGTCCGTTTCGAGGTCGCCCGGCAGGCCGAGGTGCTCGACGGCGGTGGCACGGTCGTGCAGGAGACGCGCCACTTCCACGAGGACACCGGCACGACGTCGCCCGGTCGGGTGAAGTCCGACGCCGAGGACTACCGGTACTTCCCGGAGCCGGACCTCGTGCCGATCGCGCCCTCGCGCGAGTGGGTCGAGGAGATCCGCGCGAGCCTGCCCGAGCTGCCGGCGGCCCGCCGGCGCCGGCTGCAGGCCGAGTGGGGCTACGCCGACGCCGAGATGCGCGACGTCGTCAACGCGGGCGCGCTCGACCTCATCGAGGCCACGGTCGCCGCGGGCGCGAGCCCGGCGGCGGCGCGCAAGTGGTGGATGGGTGAGCTGGCCCGCACCGCGAAGGCCCAGGAGGTCGCGCTCGAGGAGCTGCCGGTGACGCCGGCGGCGATCGGTGAGCTGCAGGCGCTGGTCGACTCCGGTCGCATCAACGACAAGCTGGCCCGGCAGGTGCTCGAGGGCGTGCTGGCCGGCGAGGGCAGCCCGGAGGAGGTCGTCACCGCCCGCGGGCTGGAGATCGTCTCCGACGACGGCCCGCTGCTGGAGGTCATCGACGCCACGCTCGCCGCGCAGCCCGACATCGCGGAGAAGATCCGCGGCGGCAACCTGGGCCCGATGGGCGTCATCATCGGCGCGGTCATGAAGGCGACGCGCGGCCAGGCGGACGCCGGGCGCGTGCGCGAGCTCGTCATGGAGCGCGTGCAGGGCTGACGCCTCCGCGAGTCCCCTGGGCGATCGCGAGGTCGTCGCAGCGGCGATGTCATGATCCGGCCCGTCCGGACATGTACAGGGTATGAGCGTGCGCGAGGCGGCCACCGGTCCCGGGCGGAGCCCTGCGTTCGTCGTGTCCTGGCTGGCGCTCGCCGTCGTCGTGGTGGTCGCCGCGGCCGGGCTGCTCGTCGCGGCGCTCATGTCGACCGGTGAGGTGGGCCCCGCCGTCGACCCGGGCGAGCAGGCGCCCACGGCGCAGTCGGTACCGGTCGTGCCGCGCCCCGACGGCGGTCGGGGCTAGCCGGCGCTAGACCTCGAACCGGCGCAGCTCGTGGGACTGCAGCACGATCCACGCGTCCTCGACGACGGCCGCGTCACCGCCGAGGAAGTCGCGCTCCCACCGCACGTCCCCGGTGCCGACGTCCAGGCCGTAGGAGTGCTCGCCGTCGACGACGATCGTGTCGCCCACGAGGCCGCCGTTGGCGATGTTGAGGTACTCGTCGGTGATGGCGGTCTGCCAGCGGAGCCCGGTGAGATCGGGCTCCAGCAGCGCGACGGCGTCGTCGGTCGCCACGAGCGGGTGCTCGGCGTCCCCGAAGAAGGCGAGGTTGTCCCTGCCGTCGCCGACCTGCACGGGGTCGCCCTTCTCGCCCGTGGTCGGGTCCACGGCCGAGACCGACCCGTCCCAGTTGTCGGCGATGGCGACCGGCGTGATCCGGTTGTACTGGTCGACGAGGTAGTAGTCGGACCAGTCGCCGCTCCATAGCATCTCGCCGTCGGGCGCGTAGCCGGCCGTCTCGTCGTCGTCGTTGCTCTCGCACACCCACGCCTCGGCGGTGACGACGAGCGCGCGGCAGGTGCGGACCGTGAAGCCGTCGACGGTCGCGTGCACCGTGCCGCGGTACCAGCCGAGGTGGAGGAGGACGGCGTCGTCGTAGCGGCCGAGGTCGGCCTCCAGGTAGGAGGTGTCGAGGTCGGCGATGCCGACCGGCTCGTGCCACAGCACGGTGCCGTCCGCGTCGAGCGCGGTGAGCGAGCCGGCGGCCGACAGCGCGAGCAGACCGTCCGCGAGCGGCGCGAGGAGGACCGGGACCTCGGTGAGCGTCGTCGCGAGGGGGTCGCCGACACGGTCGCCGGTGACCGGGTCGATCGAGACGACCTGGAACGGGTCGCCCGGGTCGTCCCGGGTGAGGCAGGTCAGCGGCGCGGCGGGGTCGTCGCCGGTGCGGGTGCACCGGCTCTCCGGCAGCTCGATCGACCAGCGGACGCTGCCGTCGTCGGGGTCGATCGCGCCGAGCACGGCGTCGACCGTCGAGGCGTCGACCATCGCCACCCAGCCGCCGGCGGTCGGCAGCAGCCCGGGCTGGGCGCCGTCGACCGACTCGAAGTAGCCCCAGTCGTCGGCGAGGGCGCGGGGCTCCACCGACCAGCGGACCTCCAGGTCCGAGCCGCCGCTGCCACCAGCACCACTGCTGCTGCCGCCACCGGCGACCAGCCGGGCGAGGACGCCGACCACCGCCACGAGCACGACCACGACCGCCACCACGACGACGCAGCCGGCCCCCGCCCCTGCTCGCCGGGCCGGCGCGCCGGACGGGCTCCAGGTCGTCGGCGGGCCGGACGGCACCAGGTAGGGCGAGGGCGCGGTCGCGACCGGGGGAGCGTGGCTCGGTGAGACGGGTGCGTCCGTGACCGGCGCCCCCCGCCTGTCCGCGCTCCTCGGTGCGGTGGAGCGGTCGGTGCCGTCGAACCCGACGTAGGGGTCGGGTGCCCTGTGGTAGCCGCCGGTCGGTGAGGTCATGCGGTGCGGGGCTCGATGACCAGCAGGCTGCTCGACGCCGTCGCCACGAGCGTCCCGTCCTCGGTCGTCAGCTGCGCCTCCGCGAACGCGACGCGCGAGCCGGACCTCGTGACCGTGCCGGTCGCCACCAGCCGGGCACCCGCCTGCACCGGGCGCAGGTAGCTGACCTTGATCTCGATCGTGCTGTAGGCGGTGCCGGCCGGGAGCGTGCTGTGCACCGCGCAGCCGCAGACCGTGTCGAGCAGCGTGGCCGCGAAGCCGCCGTGCACCATCCCGATCGGGTTGTGGTGCGAGGCGTCGGGCACCGCACCGAAGACCACGTGACCCGGCTCGACCGAGACGATGTCCATCGACATCAGCACCGCGATCGGCGGGGGCGGCACGGTGCCGTCGGCCATGCCGCGCAGGAACTCCAGGCCGCTCATCGAGCGGCCGACCTGCGCGGTCGCCGCCGGGTCGACGTAGGTCACGGTCCGGCTGCGGGTGTGCTCCGTGCCGGAGCCGCTGGTGTCCATGGCCCCATGATCGACCATGTCCGCCCGAGGGCGCCGCCAGGTGGTCCGAAGCCCGCTCGTCGGCGATAGGATGCGGAAGGTCGATACCGCATCGCGAAAGTCACGCGAGCGGGCCGCCGACGCCGTCGTCGCACCCGAGGAGCCCTGATGGACCTGCCTGCCGGACTCAGCATCACCGCACCGCTGCCCGAGCGTGCCGAGGAGGTGCTGACGCCGGCCGCGCTGGAGCTGCTCGTCCGGCTGCACCGCGAGCTCGGTGCGCGCCGTCGCGAGCGCCTGGAGGCGCGCGCGCAGGTCGTCGCCTCGCTGGCCGCGGGCGGCACCCTCGACTTCCTGCCGGAGACCGCGCACGTGCGCGACGACGACGGCTGGCGCGTCGCCGACCCGGCGCCGGGGCTGGTCGACCGACGGGTCGAGATCACCGGCCCGACCGATCGCAAGATGACGATCAACGCGCTCAACTCCGGCGCCAAGGTGTGGCTCGCCGATCTCGAGGACGCGAACACGCCGCACTGGGAGTCGGTCATCGGTGGCCAGCTCAACCTCCTCGACGCGGTCGAGCGCCGCATCGACTTCACCGCCGACACCGGCAAGAGCTACGCGCTCAAGCAGGACGAGGAGCTCGCGACGATCGTCGTGCGGCCGCGCGGCTGGCACATGACCGAGAAGCACGTGCTCGTCGACGGCGAACCGGTCTCCGGATCGCTCCTCGACTTCGCGCTGTACGTCTCGACGGCGGGCGTGCGGCAGATCGAGAAGGGTCTCGGCCCGTACTTCTACCTGCCGAAGATGGAGCACCACCTCGAGGCGCGGCTGTGGAACGACGCCTTCGTCATCGCCTCCGAGCACCTCGGCTTCCCGCGTGGGACCATCCGGGCGACCTGCCTCGTCGAGACGATCCCGGCGGCGTTCCAGATGGAGGAGATCCTCTACGAGCTGCGCGAGCACTCCGCGGGCCTCAACGCAGGGCGCTGGGACTACCTGTTCTCGATCGTCAAGAGCTTCCGCAGCCGCGGCACCGAGTTCCTGCTGCCGGACCGCAACGCGATCACGATGACGGCGCCTTTCATGCGCGCCTACACCGAGCTGCTCGTGCGCACCTGCCACCGGCGCGGCGCGCACGCGATCGGGGGCATGGCCGCGTTCATCCCGAGCCGCGACGAGGAGATCAACGCGGCGGCGTTCGAGAAGGTCCGCGCGGACAAGCGGCGCGAGGCCGGCGACGGGTTCGACGGCTCCTGGGTGGCGCACCCGGGCATGGTCGAGACCTGCCGGGAGGTCTTCGACGAGGTGCTGGGCGAGCGGCCGAACCAGATCGACAACACCCGCGACGACGTGCACGTGACCGCGGAGCAGCTGCTCGACATCGCCTCCGCGGGCGGCCAGGTCACCGAGGCCGGGCTGCGCTCGAACATCGACGTCGCGCTGCAGTACCTGCGCGCGTGGCTCGGCGGCCAGGGTGCGGTCGCCATCCACAACCTCATGGAGGACGCGGCGACCGCCGAGATCTCGCGCTCGCAGATCTGGCAGTGGCTGCACAACGACATCGAGCTGAGCGACACCGGCCGTCGGGTCACCAGGCAGCTCGTGGAGCAGCTGGTCGACGAGGCCGTGCAGACGCTGCCGGGGGAGCCGTCCGACTACGACGAGGCCCGTCAGCTCTTCCTCGAGGTCGCGGTCTCCGACGACTACGCCGACTTCCTCACCACGCCCGCGTACGAGCGGATGCCCTGACGTCGGGGCCGCCGGGACGGACGACGTCGCCCGTCCCGGCGTGGTCCGGCCGTCGCCGGCGGGCTCCTGACCTCCCGGCGATCGTCGCGATCTCGTCCCCCGGAGGGGTTGACAGCCGCAGTGACCCGGCGTAGCGTCTTGCATCGTAGAAGTTGTTTTCCATCTGACGGAAACTCTTCGGCCTGGCCGTTGTAGCACGATTCAGGGGGACGTGATCGGCGTCCTTCCGTGAGGCCGCCAGGACGAGGAAGCAGCGATGCAGCTGAAGGACTTCAACACCGTCGGTGCCGACGAGGCGGCCGCGCTCGTGAGGGCGTGCGCCGATGTCGAGCGCTGGGTGGACGAGATCGTGGCCGGCAGGCCGTATGCGAGCGTCGCTGACGTCGTCGCCGCGGCCCGCACGGCCGCGGACCCATGGACCGACGCGGAGATCGACGCCGCCCTGGCCCGTCACCCGCGCATCGGCGACCGCGCCCGCGGCGCGGGCACCGACGCCGCGCTGTCGCGCACGGAGCAGGCGCAGGTCGCCGACGCCGACGCCGAGGTGCGCGCCCGCATCGCCGAGGGGAACCGCGCCTACGAGGAGCGCTTCGGGCACGTGTTCCTCATCCGCGCCGCCGGGCGCAGCGCCGAGGAGATCCTCGCCCAGCTGCAGCAGCGGCTGCGCAACACCTCCGAGCAGGAGCGCGCCAACGCCGCCGCCAACCTCCGTGAGATCGCCGCGCTGCGGCTGGAAGGGCTGCTGTCATGACCTCGTTCGTCACCACCCACGTGCTCGACGCCGCCCGCGGCGTCCCCGCCGCGGGCGTCGCCGTCACCCTCGAGCGCCTGGAGGACGACGGCTGGCACGCCGTCGGCACCGGTGTCACCGACGACGACGGCCGCATCCGCGACCTCGGCCCCGATGCGTTGCCGAGCGGCACCTACCGGCTGACCTTCGCCGTCGGCGACTACTTCGCCGCTGCCGGCACCGAGACGTTCTACCCGGAGGTCGCCGTGACCTGCCGGATCGACGGCGAGCAGGAGCATTACCACGTGCCGATCCTGCTCAGCCCGTTCGCCTACTCCACCTACCGAGGGAGCTGACACCGATGAGTGCGACAACGCCGTCCACCGAGCCCTACGAGATCGCCAGCGAGGTCGCCGAGCTGGGCTTCAACCAGTACGGCAAGGCCGAGAACCACCTCGTGCACGTCCGGCGTGACGGGGACGTCCACGAGATCACCGACTTCACCGTCTCCTCGCAGCTGCGCGGCGACTTCGCCCGCGTGCACACGCACGGCGACAACGCGCACTGCGTCGCCACCGACAGCCAGAAGAACACGATCTTCTCGCTCGCCCGCGACGGCGTCTCGACCCCTGAGGAGTTCGCGATCCGGCTCTCGGACCACTTCACGTCGACCTACGCGTGGGTGACCGGCGGCCGCTGGCAGGTCGACCAGCGCAGCTGGGAGCGCATCGTCACCGACGACGGGCCGCACGACCACTCGTTCGTGCGGGGCGGCGAGGAGGTGCGACGCACCGTCGTGCAGCGCGACGGCGACGAGCTGTTCGTCGTCTCCGGCGTCGTCGACCTCACGGTGCTGAAGTCCTCGGGGTCGGCCTTCGTCGGGTTCGTCACCGACAAGTACCGCACGCTCGCCGACGCGACCGACCGGATCATGTCGACCGACGTCACCGCGTGGTGGCACTACGACCCCGCGCGGGTCCGCGACGTCGACCACGACGCCGTCTACGCCTCCGTGCGGCGCATCATCCTCACCGAGTTCGCCGAGCTGCACTCGCTGGCGCTGCAGCAGACGCTGTGGGCGATGGCCGTGCGCGTCATCGAGGAGCACGAGGAGATCAACGAGATCCGGTTCTCCTGCCCGAACAACCACCACTTCGTGGTCGACCTGAGCCCGTTCGGCCAGGACAACCCCAACGTCGTCTTCTACGCGGCGGACCGCCCCTACGGGCTCATCGAGGCCAGCATCGTGCGCAAGGGCGTGCCGAGCGAGCCGCGAGCCTGGGACAGCGTGCCCGCCTTCATCTGACCGATCCGGGCCCCGCGCCCGCGCCCGACGGTGGGCGCGGGCGCCGGCCCCGAGACTCCTCGCCCGACAGCGTCGTCGCTGCCGAGCCCTGCGCTCCGGAGGACTCCATGGCCACCACCGCCCGGCTCCGACCCGAGGACGAACGGCTGCCGTTCGGCTCCTACCTCGCGTTCGGGCTCCAGCACGTGCTCACGATGTACGGCGGCATCATCGCCGTCCCGCTCATCATGGGCGGCGCCGCCGGCCTGCCGCCGTCGGAGATCGCGATCCTCGTCGCGTCCTGCCTGTTCATCGGCGGCCTCTCGACGATCCTGCAGTCGGTCGGCGTGCCGTTCTTCGGCTCCCAGCTACCGCTCGTGCAGGGGGTCTCGTTCGCGAGCGTCGCGACGATGGGCGCGATCGCCTCCGGCGGCGGGCTCCCGGCCGTCTTCGGCTCGGTGATCGGCGCCGCCGTGCTCGGCCTGCTCGTCGCGCCGTTCTTCGCCCGCATCGTGCGGTTCTTCCCGCCGGTCGTCACCGGCGTCATCATCACGACGATCGGGCTCAGCCTGCTCCCGGTCGCGGCGCGCTGGGCCGGCGGCAACAAGCAGTTCGACGACCCCACCTTCGGGCAGCCCGCAGACATCGGGCTGGCCGCGTTCACGCTGCTGGTCGTCGTCGTGCTCTCGAAGGTCGGCGTCGGGTTCCTCTCCCGGCTCTCGATCCTCCTCGCGATCGTCGTGGGCACCGCGGTCGCGGCCGCGCTGGGGATGGCGGACTTCTCCCAGGTGGGCTCCGGCCCGGTCGTCGCGCTGCCGACGCCGTTCCACTTCGGCGCGCCGACCTTCGGCGTCGCCGCGATCGTCTCGATGTTCATCGTGATCCTCGTGATCATGACCGAGACGACGGCGGACATCATCGCCGTCGGCGAGGTGATCGGCACCAAGGTCGACTCCCGCCGGATCGCCGACGGGCTGCGGGCCGACATGCTCTCGTCGGCGGTCGCGCCGGTGTTCAGCTCGTTCCCGCAGTCGGCCTTCGCCCAGAACGTCGGCCTGGTGGCGATCAGCGGGGTCCGGTCACGGTTCGTCGTCACGGCCGGCGGCGCGATCCTGCTGGTGCTCGGGCTGTTCCCGGTCGTCGGGCGGGTGATCGCGGCGGTGCCGTACCCGGTGCTGGGCGGCGCGGGGATCGTGCTGTTCGGCACGGTGGCGGCTGCCGGCATCCGCACCCTGTCGACCGTGCGCTACGAGGGCACGATGAACCTCGTGCTCGTCGCGGTCGCGCTGAGCTTCGGGATGCTGCCCGTCGTCGCGCCGCCGATCTACGACCACTTCCCGGAGTGGTTCGCCACGATCTTCCACTCGGGCATCAGCTCGGCGGCCGTGATGGCGGTGCTGCTCAACCTCGTCTTCAACGTCTGGACGACGGGGACGCCGGAGAAGCCGTCGGTGTTCGTCGAGGGCACCACACGCGTGCTCGCCTCGGAGCAGGTGCGGGACCTGCGCGAGGGCGACACCGTGCGCGGCGGTCGGGTCCTCGACGCCGACGGCGAGGAGGTCCCGGTCGCGCCGCCGGAGGTCGTCGAGCGCGTGCGCGAGGCGATCCAGCGCGGCGAGTGCGCCTCGTGCGAGGACGTCCGGCGGCTGGTCGCCGACGCGGGCGGTGCCGCCCACGGTGCCGACTGATGCGGCGCTCAGTCGTGCAGCAGTGCCGCGCTGATCTCGGCGGCGCGCCGCTGCAGCAGCGGCACGGCGCGCTCGCCGAAGGCGTCGGTGACGCGCGAGTCCGGCCCGGAGACCGACAGCGCGGTCGGCGTGGGCGCCTCGGGCACCGGGACCGCGTAGCAGCGCACCCCGATCTCCTGCTCGCCCTCGTCGATCGCGTAGCCGCGCTCGCGGATCGTCGCGAGCTCGGCGAGCAGGGTCTCGACGTCGGTGATCGAGTGCTCGGTCATCGCCGGCATGCCGACGCGGCGCACGATCTCGCGGACCGTGCCGTCGTCGAGCTGGGCCAGCACGGCCTTCCCGACGCCGGTGCAGTGGGTGTACACGCGGCGGCCCACCTCGGTGAACATCCGCATCGACTGGCCGGAGGAGGCCTGCGCGACGTAGACCGCCATGTCCCGGTCGATCATCGCGAGGTTGGCGCTCTCGCCGAGCTCGGCCGCGATCTGGGCGAGGTAGGGTCGCGCGGCGTTGCCGAGCTGGCGGCCGGCGCTCTCGCCGAGGCGGATGAGGCGCGGGCCGAGCGCGTAGCGGCGGCTGGGCAGCTGCCGTACGTAGCCGAGCGCGAGCAGCGTCCGCATCAGCCGGTGGATCGTGGGCAGCGGGAGCCCCGTGGTGGCCGCCAGCTCGCTGAGCGCGGCCTCGCCGCCGGCGTCGGCCAGCAGCTCCAGCAGCTCCGCGGCCCGCTCGACCGACTGCACCGACCCGGTGCGTGCCTCTGCCATCGCCACCCTTCCCGTGTTCCGACTCGCGGAAACACTACTCCGTGTCACGGAAGAATGGCAGGATCGGCGTCGCGCGCGCGGCACGCCGTCCGCGAGGGGAGGACGTCGGTGCCGTGGCGTGATACCAACGATCAGCACCCTTCCCCGAGCGCGCAGCTCAGACCTTAGGCGGAACCTGATGGCGATCCCCAGCCCCAGCTACTCGATCACGATCCGTGTCGAGTCCCCGTCCGGCCCCCGCACGACGACCGCCCTCGTCGCGGCGGTCGGCGACACCGGCGCCGCCGTCACCGGCATCGACGTCGTCGAGTCGACCGGCGACGGCATGGTCGTCGACGTCTCGGCCAACGCGCGCGACGAGGCGCACGTGGAGGAGATGCGCGCGCGGATCTCCTCGATGGACGGCTTCAGCGTCCGCAACATCTCCGACGCCACCTTCCTCATGCACCTGGGCGGCAAGCTCGAGGTCCGGCCCAAGGTCAACCTCCGGCACCGCGACGACCTGTCGCGCGCCTACACCCCGGGCGTCGCACGGGTGTGCCTGGCGATCGCGGCCCGGCCCGAGGACGCGCGCCGCCTGACGATCAAGCGCAACACGGTCGCCGTCGTCACCGACGGCACCGCGGTGCTCGGGCTCGGCGACATCGGCGCGGCCGCCGCGATGCCGGTCATGGAGGGCAAGGCGGCGCTCTTCAAGCAGTTCGGCGACGTCGACGCGTGGCCGGTCGTGCTCGACACCAAGGACACCGAGGAGATCATCCGGATCGTCAAGGCGATCGCGCCGGCGTACGGCGGCGTCAACCTCGAGGACATCTCGGCGCCCCGCTGCTTCGAGATCGAGCGGCGGCTGCGCGAGGAGCTCGACATCCCGGTCTTCCACGACGACCAGCACGGCACCGCCATCGTCGTGCTGGCCGCGCTCGTCAACGCCCTGAAGGTCGTCGGCAAGCGCATGGCCGACGTCCGCATCGTCGTCTCCGGCGTCGGCGCCGCCGGGTCGGCGATCATCCGGCTGCTGCTCAAGCAGGGTGCGCGGCACATCGTGGGCTACGACATCAACGGCGCGGTCTGCCGCGCCAAGCCCGCGCCCGACGAGAACTGGGCGTGGATCGCCGAGCACACCAACGACGAGGCGGTCGACAACACGCTGCGCGAGGGGCTGGCCGGCGCCGACGTGTTCATCGGGGTCTCGGCCGCCGACATCCTCACCGGTGCGGACATCGCCACGATGGCCGACGACGCGATCGTGTTCGCGCTCGCGAACCCGACCCCGGAGGTCGACCCGCTCGAGGCCGCCGAGCACGCCGCCGTGGTGGCGACCGGGCGCAGCGACTACCCGAACCAGATCAACAACGTGCTCGCGTTCCCCGGCATCTTCCGCGGGCTGCTGGACGCGCGCGCCGTCAGCATCTCCGACGACGTCATGCGCGCGGCCGCGATCGCGATCGCCGACGTCGTCAGCGACGCCGAGCGCAACGCCAACTTCATCGTGCCGAGCGTGTTCGACCCCGAGGTCGCCGAGTCGGTGGCGCGCGCCGTCGTCGACGTCGTGCGCACCGAGCGGCAGGAGCGCGGCGAGGAGATGCCGGCCACCGGGGCCATCCCGCTCGGCCTCGGCGGTCACGGGTGAGCGCCGGGGAGGCAGCGCTCGCGCGCGTCGAGGCGCTGCTGGCCGGCCCGGACGCGCAGCTCGCCGAGCGCTACCCGGGGGCGCCGGCGACGCGGCAGCCGGTGCACTCGGTCTACGTACCCGCGCACCGGTTCGACGCTGCCACGATCACCGACTGGGGCAGCGCCGCCCTCGACGCGCTCGACCGGGCCGGTGGCGCGGCCCACCTGCTCGAGGTGCACGGCCTGGTGCCGCCGGGGGAGGAGCGTGACCGCATCGGCGAGCTCGTCGTGGCGAAGCTGCGTCGCGAGCCGATCGAGGACCTGCGCGTCGACCTCGAGGACGGCTTCGGCGACGTGGGGGACGAGGCGGAGGACGCCGCCGTCGACGCGGCGGTGGCCGCGCTCGCCGACCTCGACGGCGACGGTGCGCTGCCACCGTTCGTCGGCATCCGGTTCAAGTGCTTCGAGCCGCCCACGCGGGCGCGCGGCATCCGGACGCTGCAGCGGTTCGTCACCGGTCTCCACGACCGCGCCCGGCTGCCCGAGGGGCTGGTGCTGACGCTGCCCAAGGTGACGTCGGTCGCGCAGGTCGAGGCGATGGTGCTGCTGCTCGAGGCGCTCGAGAGCGACCTCGCGCTCGAGCCGGGGCGGCTGGGGTTCGAGATCCAGGTCGAGACACCGCAGTCGGTGCTCGGACCCGACGGCACCTCGCTGCTGCCCGCGATGATCACCGCCGGGCGCGGCCGCGTCACCGGGATGCCCTACGGGACCTACGACTACTCGGCCTCGCTCGGCATCGCCGCGGGGGACCAGAGCATGGAGCACCCGGCCGCCGACCACGCCAAGGCGGTCATGCAGGTCGCCGCGGCAGGCACCGGAGTGCGGCTGTCCGACGGCTCGACCAACGTGCTCCCGGTGGGGGAGCCGGCCGCCGTCGACGCGGCCTGGGCGCTGCACGGCCGGCTCGTCACCCGCTCGTTGCGTCGCGGCTTCTACCAGGGCTGGGACCTGCACCCCGCACAGCTGCCCAGCCGCTTCGCCGCCACCTACGCGTACTTCCGCACCGGCCTGGGCGACGTCGTCCGGCGTCTCGAGGCCTATCTGGAGCGGCGCGACGGCGACGTCATGGACGAGCCCGCGACCGCGCGCGCGATGGCGTCCTTCCTCGTGCGCGGCCTCGACTGCGGCGCCGTGCACGACGACGAGATCCCGTTCGACGCCGCCCGTCTGCGCTCCCTCCTCACCGCCCGCTGAGGTCTCAACCCACGTCTGCTCCCTCGTGGGGTTTCAACCCACTTTCGCCCCCTCGTGGGGTTTCAACCCACTTCTGCCCCCTCCTGGGGTTTCAACCCACTTTCGCCCCTCCCGGATCCGAACCCACTGTCGCCTTGTGCGCTCGCGACGACACGCACCGAACGCGCGCCCGGGCATCAGTGGGTTGCAACTGCTCCGGGGCAGAAGTGGGTTGAAACCGTTCCTGGGGGCAGAAGTGGGTTGAAACCGGTCTTCGGGCGGAAGTGGGTTGAAAGTGTCGGGGCGGGAGTGCGACGGCGGCCGTGGGTGGGTGTTGACGTCCTGACGGCCGTTCCCTACACTTCCACTATCGGGAAGAACGCTTCCACGATATGGAATCAATGGAGATGGCGGGAGAGCGTGATGAGGTTCACGGTCAACGGGTCGATCCTGCTGACGGAGCTGCCGCTGCTCGAGCGACCGGCGGCGGTCCGGGCGGCGGGGTTCGAGGCCGTCGAGCTGTGGTGGCCCTTCGCCACCGCGACCCCGGAGGCCGACGACGTCGACGCGCTGGTCGGGGCTCTGCAGGACGCGGGCGTGCAGCTCACCGGGCTGAACTTCGCGGCCGGCGACATGCCCGCCGGTGACCGCGGGCTGGTGTCGTGGCCCGGGCGCGAGGCCGACTTCCTCGCCAACCTCGACGTCGTCACCGCGATCGGGGAGCGCACCGGCTGCCGCGCGTTCAACGCCCTCTACGGCAACCGTCGGCCCGACGCCGACCCCGCCGCGCAGGACGACCTGGCGGCCCGCAACCTCGCGGCGGCCGCCCGGGCCGTGGCGCGCATCGGTGGCACCGTGCTCGTCGAGCCGGTCAGCGGCGTCGACGCCTACCCGCTCAGGACCGCCGACGACGCGGTCGCGGTCCTCGACCGGGTCGCGAGCGAGCACGGTCCCACCAACGTCGGGCTGCTGCTCGACGTCTACCACCTCGCCGTCAACGGCGACGACGTCGAGGCCGCCATCACGCACCACCGCGACCGCGTCGCGCACGTGCAGATCGCCGACGCGCCCGGCCGCGACCAGCCCGGTACCGGCGAGCTGCCGATCGGCGTCTGGCTCGACGACCTCGAGGCCGGCGGCTACGACGGCTGGGTCGGGCTCGAGTACAAGCCTGCGAGCCCCGCGTCCCAGGCCGACCCCTTCGGCTGGCTGCCGCGCGACCGTCGCGCCTGACCCACCCCGACCCGCACCACCGGAAGGACCACGGACATGACCACCATCGCGTTCATCGGCCTCGGCATCATGGGCTCCCCGATGGCCGTCCACCTGCAGCAGGCGGGGTTCGACGTCGTCGGCTACAACCCGACGCCGTCGCGCACCGAGGCGCTCGTCGCCGCCGGCGGTCGCGCCGCCGGGTCGACGGCGGAGGCCGTCGAGGGCGCCGACGTCGTCGCGATCATGGTCCCGGACTCGCCCGACGTCGCGCAGGTGCTGCGCGAGGACGGCGTGTTCGAGAAGGCCGCTCCGGGGACCCTGGTCATCGACTTCTCCTCGATCCGCCCCGACGTCAGCGCCGAGCTCGCCGCCGAGGCGCGCGAGCGCGGGCTGCGCATGCTCGACGCGCCGGTCTCCGGCGGCGAGCCGGGCGCCGTCGACGCCACGCTGTCCATCATGGTCGGCGGCGACGCCGAGGACGTCGAGGCGGCCCGCGGCATCTTCGAGGCGGTCGGCAGGACGATCGTCCACGTCGGCCCGCACGGCGCCGGCCAGACCGTCAAGGCCGCGAACCAGCTGATCGTCGCCGTCAACATCGAGGCGCTCGCCGAGGCGATCGTGTTCCTGCAGGCCTACGGGGTCGACCTCGACGCCGCCGTCGAGGTCCTCGGCGGCGGCCTGGCGGGATCCGCCGTGCTCGACCAGAAGGCCCGCAAGATGCTCGACCACGACTTCGACCCCGGGTTCCGCATCGACCTGCACCACAAGGATCTGGGGATCGTCACCTCGGCGGCCCGCGAGGCCGGCGTCGCGATCCCGGCCGCAGCGGTCGTCGCCCAGCTGATGGGCTCCGCCCGTGCCAACGGCGACGGCGGGCTCGACCACTCCGCCCTCTACCGGGGTGTCGCCCGGCTCTCCGGGATCCACCACCAGCGCTGACGCGCCCCCCCGTCCCACCCGCTGCGCGCCCACCCACCGCGCGCCGCTCGGGTCGTCGACGCCGACGACCCCCAGAAACTCACGTCCCTGAACCTCAGAAGGAGGCCGCCATGCCTCGCATGCGTGCCGTCGACGCCGCCGTGGCCATCCTGGCCAAGGAGGGCGCCACCCAGGCCTTCGGCCTGCCGGGAGCCGCCATCAACCCGTTCTACTCCGCGATGCGCGACCACGGCGGCATCCGCCACGTGCTCGCCCGGCACGTCGAGGGCGCCTCGCACATGGCGGACGGCTACTCCCGCACCCGGCCGGGCAACATCGGGATCTGCATCGGCAACTCCGGCCCCGCCGGCACCGACATGATCACGGGTCTGTACACCGCGTGGGCCGACTCCGTGCCGATGCTCTGCATCACCGGCCAGGCGCCGGTGGCCAAGCTCGACAAGGAGGACTTCCAGGCGGTCGACATCGCCTCGATCGCCGCACCGGTCACGAAGATGGCCAAGACCGTGCTCGAGGCGGGCCAGGTGCCGCAGGTCTTCCAGCAGGCGTTCCACCTCATGCGCTCGGGACGCCCGGGGCCGGTGCTGATCGACCTGCCGATCGACGTCCAGACGGCCGAGATCGACTTCGACCCCGACACCTACGAGCCGCTGCCGGTCCACCGCCCCACGGCGACGCGCGCGCAGGCGGAGCGGGCGATCGACATGCTGCTCGCCGCCGAGCGGCCGCTGCTCGTCGCGGGCGGCGGCGTGCTGAGTGCCTCCGCCGAGGCCGAGCTGCGGGAGCTCGCGGAGACCCTCCGCGTCCCGGTGGTGCCGACGCTGATGGCGTGGGGCGTGATCCCGGACGACCACCCGCTGATGGCGGGGATGGTGGGGCTGCAGACCTCCCACCGGTACGGCAACGCGACGCTGCTGGCGTCGGACTTCGTGCTGGGTGTCGGCAACCGGTGGGCCAACCGGCACACCGGGTCGGTCGCGGCCTACACCGAGGGCCGCACGTTCGTGCACGTCGACATCGAGCCGACCCAGATCGGTCGCGTGTTCGCCCCCGACTACGGGATCGTCTCCGACGCACGCGCCGCGCTGACGCTGTTCACCGAGGTCGCGCGCGAGCGGCTGGCCGCCGGCGCGGTCCCCGACTGGTCCGGCTGGGCGGCGGAGTGCGCCGAGCGCAAGCGCACGATGCTCCGCAAGACGCACTTCACCGATGTCCCGATCAAGCCGCAGCGCGTCTACGAGGAGATGAACAAGGCGTTCGACCGGGACACGCGCTACGTCACCACGATCGGTCTGTCGCAGATCGCCGGTGCGCAGTTCCTGCACGTCTACGAGCCGCGCCACTGGATCAACGCCGGCCAGGCCGGGCCGCTGGGCTGGACCGGGCCCGCCGCGCTCGGCGTCGCGACCGCGGCTCCCGACGAGCAGGTCGTGGCGCTCTCGGGGGACTACGACTTCCAGTTCATGATCGAGGAGCTCGCGGTCGGCGCGCAGTTCAACATCCCCTACGTGCACGTCGCCGTGAACAACTCCTACCTCGGCCTCATCCGGCAGTCCCAGCGGGCGTTCGACATGGACTTTCACGTGCAGCTGGGCTTCGAGAACCTGAACTCGCCCGACATGGGCGGCTACGGCGTCGACCACGTCAAGGTCGCCGAGGGGCTGGGGTGCAAGGCGCTGCGCGTGCGCGACCCCGAGGAGCTGGCGACCACGTTCGCGAAGGCGCAGGCGCTCGCGGCCGAGCACCGGGTGCCGGTCGTCGTCGAGGTGATCCTCGAGCGCGTCACCAACATCGCGATGGGGGCCGAGCTCGCCGGCGTGAACGAGTTCGAGGACCTCGCGATCTCCGCCGCGGACGCGCCGACGGCGATCGCCGCCCTCGACTGAGCGCCGGACCCGGGAGACTGTGCGCCATGAGTCACGTGGTCGTCGCCGCCGACAAGTTCAAGGGCTCGCTCACCGCCGCCGAGGTCGCCGCGCACGTCGCCGCCGGGCTGCGGCGCGCGCGCCCCGGGCTGCGGGTGCTCGAGGTCCCGATGGCCGATGGCGGGGAGGGCACGGTCGACGCGGCGCTCGCGGCCGGCGGTCGCGAGCGCCGCGTCGCCGTCACCGGCCCGCTGGGCGAGCCCGTGACGGCGCGGTACGCGCTCCTCGACGATGCCGACCACGGGCCGACGGCGGTGCTCGAGATGGCGCTGGCCTCCGGGCTCGCCCTCACCCCGGCGGACGACGGTGCGGCGCGAGACTCCTCCTCGATCGGGACCGGGCAGCTGGTCGCCGACGCGCTCGACGCCGGTGCGCGCCGGGTCGTGCTCGGTGTCGGCGGCAGCGCCTCGACCGACGGCGGCGCGGGCATGCTCGCGGCGCTCGGCGTGCGGCTGCTCGACGACGCGGGCGCACCGCTGCCCGGCGGCGGCGACGCGCTGCGCCGGCTGGCCCGGGTCGACCTCTCCGGGCTCGACCCGCGGCTCGCCGACACCGAGCTGGTCCTCGCGGCCGACGTCGAGAACCCGCTGCTCGGACCGGACGGCGCCGCGGCCGTCTACGGCCCGCAGAAGGGCGCGGACGAGGCGGCCGTCGCCGATCTCGAGGCCGGGCTGGCCCGCTGGGTGGAGGCGTTGGTCGAGGCCGGCGCCGCCACGGCCCGCGAGATCGCGGCCGCACGCGGGGCGGGCGCCGCCGGTGGCGTCGGCTTCGGCGCGCTGCTGCTGGGCGCCACCCGCCGCCGCGGCGTCGACGTCGTGCTGGACCTGACCGGCTTCGACGACGCCGTCGCGGGCGCCGCGCTCGTCGTCACCGGCGAGGGCTCGCTCGACGAGCAGAGCCTGTTCGGCAAGACGCCCGTCGGGGTGGCCGCGGCCGCCGCCCGCGCCGGCGTGCCGACCGTCGCGGTCGCCGGCCGCAGCCCGCTGCCGGCGGAGGAGCTGGCACGCCACGGCATCGCCGGGCGCTACGTGCTGAGCGACATCGAGCCCGACGTGGCGGTGTCGATCGCGGAGGCCGGGCGGCTGCTGGAGACGCTCGCAGAGGCGATCGCCGAGGACCACCTGCAGCCCGACCGGCAGGACGCGCTGCGATGACCGAGCGCTACGACCTGGTCGTCCGCGGCGAGCGGGTGCTCACGACCGCGGGCTTCCAGCCGCGCGAGGTCGGTGTGCGCGACGGCCGCGTCGAGGCGCTCGTGCCGCTGGGCAGCGGCCTGAGCGCCGACCGCGAGCTCGACCTGGCCCCGGACGAGGTGCTGCTGCCGGGGCTCGTCGACACCCACGTCCACGTCAACGAGCCCGGCCGCACCGAGTGGGAGGGCTTCGAGACCGCGACGCGCGCCGCCGCGCGCGGCGGCGTCACCACGATCGTCGACATGCCGCTGAACTCGATCCCGCCCACCACGTCGGTCGAGGCGCTGCAGCGCAAGGTCGAGGCGACCGAGGGCAAGCGTCACGTCGACGTCGGCTTCTGGGGCGGGGCGGTGCCCGGCAACAAGGACGAGCTGCGCGCCCTCCACGACGCGGGCGTGCTCGGCTTCAAGTGCTTCCTGCTGCACTCGGGCGTCGAGGAGTTCGGGCACCTGGAGCCCGACGAGCTCGAGGACTACCTGCGCGAGCTCGCGACCTTCGACGGCCTCATGCTGGTGCACGCCGAGGACTCCCGCGCGATCGACCGCGCGCCGCACGCCGAGGGCGACCGCTACGAGCGCTTCCTCGGCTCCCGGCCTCGTGGCGCGGAGAACCTCGCGATCGCCGAGGTGATCGAGCGGGCCCGGTGGACCGGGGCGCGCGCGCACGTGCTGCACCTGTCCTCCTCCGACGCGCTCCCGATGATCGCGACCGCCAAGCGCGACGGCGTCCGGATCACCGTCGAGACCTGCCCCCACTACCTCGCGCTCGCCGCCGAGGACGTCCCCGACGGCGCCACCGTCTTCAAGTGCTGCCCGCCGATCCGCGAGGCCGGCAACCGCGACCTGCTCTGGCAGGGTCTGCTCGACGGCACGATCGACTGCGTGGTCACCGACCACTCGCCGTCGACGCCGGACCTCAAGAACCTCGACACCGGCGACTTCGGCACCGCGTGGGGCGGGGTCGCGTCGCTGCAGCTCGGCCTGTCGGTGGTCTGGACCGCCGCCCGCACGCGCGGCGTCCCGCTCGAGCAGGTGGTGCGCTGGATGTCCGAGCGACCGGCCGCGCTCGCGGGTCTGCGCGACAAGGGCACGATCGCCGTCGGCCGCGCCGCGGACCTCGTGGTGTTCGCCCCCGACGACGCGTTCGTCGTGCGCCCGGAGGAGCTGGAGCACCGCAACGCGATCACCGCCTACGCGGACCGCACCCTCTCCGGCGTCGTGCGCCGTACCGTGCTGGCGGGCGTCGACGTCGACCTGGACCAGCCGGCCGGCAGGCTCCTGTGGAGGGGAAGGTCATGAGCTACTACGTCCCACGCGGCGGGCTGCCGCCCCAGACCGAGCTGACCACCGAGCGCGCGGTGTTCACCGAGGCCTATGCGGTGCTGCCGAGACGCACGATGAGCGACATCACCACGAGCGTGCTGCCGCACTGGGACCACACCCGCGCCTGGGTGCTCGCCCGCCCGCTCAGCGGCTTCGCCGAGACGTTCGCCCAGTACGTGGTCGAGGTCGGCCCGGGCGGCGGCAGCAACCGCCCGGAGCCGGACCGGGGCGCCGAGGGCGTGCTGTTCGTGGTCGACGGCGAGGTCGAGCTCGTGCTGCACGGCACGACGCACACGCTGGTCGCGGGCAGCTACGCCTACCTCGCGCCCGCGGTGGGGTGGACGCTGCGCAACCGCTCCGAGGCCACCGCGACGTTCCACTGGATCCGCAAGGCCTACGAGCCGGTCGAGGGCTACGCGCCGCCGCCGTCCTTCGTCACGCACGAGCGCGAGGTCGACGCGGTCGAGATGCCCGACACCGACGGGGCGTGGCGCACGCAGCGGTTCGTCGACCCGGCCGACGTCCGGCACGACATGCACGTCAACATCGTCACCTTCCAGCCCGGGGGAGCGATCACGTTCCCCGAGACCCACGTGATGGAGCACGGCCTGTACGTGCTCGAGGGCAAGGCCGTCTACCTGCTCAACACCGACTGGGTCGAGGTGCAGGAGGGCGACTTCATGTGGCTGCGGGCGTTCTGCCCGCAGGCCTGCTACGCGGGCGGTCCCGGGCCGTTCCGCTACCTGCTCTACAAGGACGTCAACCGCCACGCGCCGCTGCGTCTGCGGGCGTAGGACGCGTTCTCGGCGTCACCGTGACGTCAATGGTGCGACGGCATGATGTCGCCACGGCGCCACCGTGGCACAAAGTGACGTCGTGATGGTGTTGACGTGACATCACAGTGATGCCATCATGGCGTCATGGACCTCAACCCGTATGTCGCGAACCTCAGCTCCGCGCTCGTCGCGACCGCGCAGACCTCCACCCCGGAGGTCCGCGAGGCCGCCGAGCGGCTGGCCCAGGGCATGGAGCCCGCCGTCCGTCTCACGTTCATGGAGATGGCGTCGGACATGGCCGCCGAGGTGACCGCCCGCCTCGACGGCGACGTCGTCGACGTCAGGCTCCGGGGCGGCAACCCCGAGATCGTCGTCGACCGGCACAGCCGCGCCGACGAGGAGCCCACCCCGCCGTTCCCGCCGGAGCCGCCGGCACCGCCGGTGCCGCCGCAGCCCCCGGTCGACGACGACGGCGGCATGTCGCGCATCTCGCTGCGACTGCCCGACTACCTGAAGAGCCAGGTCGACGACTCCGCCGCCGCCGAGGGCGTCTCGGTGAACACCTGGCTCATCCGCGCCGTGCAGCAGGCGCTCACGCCGCAGTCCGGCATCGACATCTCCACCCCCGGCGGTCGCGTGCGCATCGGGCGCTCGGTGACCGGCTGGGTCCGCTGACCACGCACGACCAGAGAGGACGCACCATGTACAGCACCGCCAGCGAGGCCATCCGCGCGCAGCGCATGAGCTCCCCGCTCGACGACGAGATCTCGCGGGTCACCCGCCCGCGGCGCCGTCGCTCCCTCAGCACCACGTTCCGCCCCTCGGTCAACCGGGGAGGCCAGCTGTGAGGCACGAGCTCGAGACGACCGGCCCGGTCACCGTGGCCGCGAAGATGCGCTCCAGCGCGCTCGTGGTCTCCGTGAGCCAGGAGGAGGCGTCCCAGGTGGTCGTCGACGTCCACCCCCAGCGAGGCGGTGAGGACATCGCGGCCCAGACCCGGGTCGAGCTCGTCGGCGACCGCCTGGAGATCGTCGTGCCGAAGTCGAGCGCGTCGATCTTCCGTCCGTCCGGCTCTGTGCTCGTCACCGCGACCGTGCCGCTCGGCAGCTCCCTCGAGGTCGACACCGGCTCGGGCGCGCTGCGCACCCACGGCCCGCTGGCGCGGGCCGAGGTGAAGAGCGGCTCGGGCGACGTCGCGATCGACCAGGCCGAGGAGGTGCGGGTCTCGGCCGGCTCGGGCGACCTGGTCGTCGAGCACGGCGCCACCGTGCGGGCAGGATCGGGCTCCGGCGACGTCCGCGTCGGCCGAGCCACCGTCTCCGCCGAGGTGCGGACCGGTTCCGGCGACATCTCCCTCGGGCAGGCGGCCGACCTCTCCGCCGTCACCGGCTCCGGGGACGTCGTCGTCGACGACGCCGACGGCCAGGTGACGATCACCACCGGCTCGGGCGACGTGCTGCTGCGCCGCGTCGCGCAGGGCGAGGTCCAGGCCAAGGCGGCCTCGGGCGACGTCGTCGTCGGTGTCGCCGCGGGCACCGCCGCGCTGCTGGACTGCAGCTCGGTGAGCGGTCGGGTCACCACCGACCTCGCCTCGGGCGACGCGCCCACCGAGGACGAGAAGCACGTCGTGCTGCGGTTGCGCAGCGTGTCCGGCGACGTCCGGGTGCAGCGCGGCTGACCCGGGCCCGGGGCGGTGGCCGCGCCGTCGTCCCCTCAGCCGGCCGCCAGGTCGGTGAGCCACCGCTCGACGGCGGTGCGCAGGCCCGGCATGTCCGACCGCAGCGCGTGGTTCCCGCGCAGCCGCACCACCTCTCGGCCCGGCCCGTCCGGGGGCATGCCGAACGGGTCGGAGACGCCCTGCACGACCAGCGCCGGCACCGTGACGCCGGCGAGCTCCGGCAGCCGCGACCTCGTCGGGTCGTCGGCCTTGCCCGGCGGGTGCAGCGGGAAGGCGAGGCACAGCACGCCGTCCGCCCCGCCGGCGGCGGCCGTGCGGCACGCCACCCGGGCCCCCGAGGACCGGCCGCCGACGACCAGCGGTCCGGCGCCGACGACGCCGGAGCCGCGCAGGTGCGCCAGCACCGCCAGCCACGCCGCGTCGAGCTGCGGCGCGGGGGCGGGGGCCCGCCGGCCCGCCACCCGGTAGGGCTGCTCGACGAGCACGGCACCCCAGCCCAGGGAGGTCGCGACGGCGGCGGCGGCCCGCAGGTCGGGCGCGTGGGTGCCGCCGCCGGCGCCGTGCCCGAGCACCACGGTGCCCACGGCGCCGGCGGCGACCTCGACCGACGCAGGGCCGTGCGGGGTGTCGACGAGGTCGGGCACGCGGGTCTCCTGGATCGGTCCGTGTCTCGGTGGCTGCGACCAGGCTAGGCCCGGCACGCAGAGAGCCGGCCACCCCTCGGGGTGGCCGGCCCTGATCTCGGTGGGAGGTCCCTACTCGAGATCGGTCTCCTTCGCGGCGCGCGGCTCGGCTCCGACGGCCGCGGCGACCTGCCGCAGACCCAGCCCGCCCAGGATGAGCAGGACGCCGAGGACGACGGCCATGGCGGCGACGCCGTAGGAGACGACCGAGGTGAACAGCGAGGCCCGGAGGAACGACGCGTTCATGACCGTGGTGCGCTGCGCCTGCAGCTCGGCGGCGAGGTCCTCGTCGCCCGCCTCCTGCGCCTCGGACACCAGCGCGCCGAGCTCGGCGTAGGTGTTGCCGCCCGCGATCGCGGAGGCGTGCATGTCGATGATCTCGGCCTGCGCGTAGGCGGTGAACGGGTCGGCGACGGTGCGGCCCTCGGTCCACGAGAGAGCGGGGACGGCCTCGCCGACGTCCTCGCCGACGGTGATGCGCTGCGCGGAGAGCTGGGTGCTCACGAGCACCCAGACGGCGATGCCGGCGATGGCGAAGACGATGCCTGCGATGACGGCGATGACGCCGGCGGAGCTGGCGAGACGAGGACGGGCTGAGGTGGACACGGTGTCCCTCCTGGACTGGGTCGTTGCTGGGAAGTTCTGAGCGGGTCTTGCGGGATCAGTCTTGCGGCCCGCGACCGCCGCGTCCTGGGTCCGAGGTCCCGGATCGGGGTCGTGTCGCGGGCGCGATGCGTCGGCTGCGTCACAGCGGCGCGGCCTAGACTCCGGCCATGACGGTCAGCGACGGCGCCAGGCACGACATCAAGCCCCGCAGCCGGGTGGTGACGGACGGGTTGGAGGCCACCGCGGCGCGCGGCATGCTGCGCGCCGTCGGCATGGGCGACGAGGACTTCGCCAAGCCCCAGATCGGCGTTGCGAGCTCCTGGAACGAGATCACGCCGTGCAACCTCTCGCTGGACCGGCTCGCGCAGGCGGTCAAGCAGGGCGTGCACGCGGCGGGCGGCTACCCGCTGGAGTTCGGCACCATCTCGGTCTCCGACGGCATCTCGATGGGGCACGAGGGCATGCACTTCTCGCTGGTCTCGCGGGACGTCATCGCCGACTCGGTCGAGACGGTGATGCAGGCCGAGCGGCTCGACGGCTCGGTGCTGCTCGCCGGGTGCGACAAGTCCCTGCCCGGCATGCTGATGGCGGCCGCGCGGCTCGACCTCGCCTCGGTGTTCCTCTACGCGGGCTCGATCATGCCCGGCTGGGTCCGGCTGAGCGACGGCACGGAGAAGGACGTCACGATCATCGACGCCTTCGAGGCCGTCGGCGCGTGCGCCCGGGGGCTGATGAGCCGTGAGGACGTCGACGCGATCGAGCGTGCGATCTGCCCGGGCGAGGGCGCCTGCGGCGGCATGTACACCGCGAACACGATGGCCTCGGTCGCCGAGGCGATCGGGATGTCGGTCCCGGGGTCGGCGGCTCCGCCGTCCGCCGACCGGCGTCGCGACACCTTCGCGCACCGATCCGGCGAGGCGGTCGTGGAGCTGCTGCGGCGGGGCATCACCGCCCGCGACATCATGACGAAGGAGGCGTTCGAGAACGCGATCGCCGTCGTGATGGCCTTCGGCGGCTCGACCAACGCCGTCCTGCACCTGCTCGCGATCGCCCACGAGGCGGAGGTCGACCTCACGCTCGACGACTTCTCCCGGATCGCGGACCGTGTGCCGCACCTGGGCGACCTCAAGCCGTTCGGCGCCTACGTGATGAACGACGTCGACCGCATCGGCGGCGTCCCGGTCGTCATGAAGGCCCTGCTCGACGCCGGGCTGCTGCACGGCGACTGCCTCACGGTCACCGGGCGGACGCTCGCGGAGAACCTGGCCGACATCGACCCGCCCGACCCGGACGGCAAGATCCTGCGGGCGCTGTCGGACCCGATCCACCCGACCGGCGGCATCACGATCCTGCACGGGTCGCTCGCGCCCGAGGGCGCGGTCGTGAAGTCGGCAGGGTTCGACTCCTCCACCTTCGAGGGCACCGCCCGTGTGTTCGACCGGGAGCGCGCTGCGATGGACGCGCTCGAGGACGGCACGATCACCGACGGCGACGTCGTCGTCATCCGGTACGAGGGCCCGAAGGGTGGGCCGGGGATGCGGGAGATGCTCGCGATCACCGGCGCGATCAAGGGCGCGGGGCTCGGCAAGTCGGTGCTGCTGCTCACCGACGGCCGGTTCTCGGGCGGCACCACCGGCCTGTGCGTCGGGCACGTCGCGCCCGAGGCGGTCGACGGCGGCCCGATCGCGCTCGTGCGCGACGGCGACCGGATCCGGCTCGACGTCGCCCGCAAGACCCTCGACCTGCTGGTCGAGCCGGAGGAGCTGGCGCGCCGCCGCGAGGGCTGGCAGCCGCTGCCGCCGGTCTACACGCGCGGGGTGCTCGCGAAGTACACCAAGCTCGTGCAGTCGGCCAGCAAGGGCGCCGTGCTCGTCTGACCGGCGGGCGGCCGCCAGCGGCGGCTCAGCCCCTGACCATCCGGATCTCCGGGACGCCGTCGTCGACCTGCGTCACGCCGTCGGGGACGAACCCGTGCTTGCGGTAGAGGGCCTGCGCCCGGGGGTTGGGGTCGGCGACCCACAGGTAGGCCGGGACGCCCGCCGGGACGACGGCGTCGAGCAGCCCGGCGCCGGCTCCCGAGCCGTGGTGCTCGGCCAGCACGTAGAGCACGTAGAGCTGCAGCGGCGCCGGGGGCGCGTCGTCCAGCGGTGGGCCCGACATGGCGACACCGACGACCTCGCGGTCACCGCCGGGTGTCGCCGCCTCGGCCACGGCGACACGGTTCGCGGCATAGCGCGGCTCGGTGAGCGCCGCCGTCCAGAACCGTTCTCGCCAAGCCAGCATGCCGGGGTCGTCGAGGACGTCGTCACGCATGAGGCCGCGGTAGGTCTCGCGCCACGAGGTGACGACGACCCGTGCCATCGCCGGGACGTCCGCCTGCGACGGGGCGCGCACGGCGATCGCGGTCACCCGCCGATGCTAGGCGTCGGGGGAGCGCGGGGTCAGAGGATCTCGAGGTCGTCGAGCGAGGGGGTCGCGGGGCGGTTGGTGCTTGGGGCGTCGAGGTAGAAGAACGCCGTCGAGGCGATGTCGTCGTGCAGCGGGAGGTAACGGTGGCCGCTGCGCCAGCCCAGCGCCTGGATGTCGACCGTGAGATCGGTGCGGAACCTGATCGGGTCGGGCACGTGCCAGCGGTACATCCCGAACCGCTGCTGCGAGGCGTACAGACCGTCGGGCCGGATCACCTGGTGCATCCCGAGGTAGGGGGTCGAGTAGGTGGTGTAGCCCTGGCCGGGAACGTCGAAGTTCCACGCGCCGCCGACGTAGTCCTCGGTGCCGGTGCCCGCGATCGTCGGGAACCGCTCGGCGGCGTGGGCGTCGCCGTCCATGTAGAACTTGATCTCGCCCTCGCCCCACCAGCCGGTGGAGTTGACGCCCCACGCGAGGTAGGTGCCGACGTACTGGCCGCTGCCGCGGACGTCGTCGAGCAGCACGTGCGTGGTGCCGGCCTGCAGCGGGTTGCTGCGGCGCCACTGGGCGTGCAGCCGACCGGTGCCGACGGCGGCGTCCGGGCCGGTCTCATAGGTCACCTGGTAGTAGACGACGACGGGTTCGGGGGCCAGGTTCTCGATCGTGAGCCGGGCGCCGTCGGAGAACGGCATCGGCCAGTAGGAGTTGAACCCGCCGTGCGGGTTGACGGCGACCATGGCCGAGCTCAGCTGGGCGAAGCGGCCCCAGCCCTGCCCGAAGAAGTCGCCGACCGGCACCTCGACCGCGGGCTCGGCGGCGCCGTCCCAGTAGGCGCGCAGCAGCAGCCGGCGCCAGTTGTCGGTGTGGGTCGTCAGCCAGACGTGGGTGATCCGGCCGGAGCCCTCGATGCTCGCGAGGTCGAAGGTCTCGCCGGCCGCGATCTCGACGCTGGGGGAGATCTTCCAGCCCTGGCCCAGGTCGCGCGCCGGTCCGGCGCCGGTGCCCTCGGTGGCGCGGCCTCCGCCGCCCTTGGCGCCGGTGAAGTTCTCCGGGCTGATCGATCGGGTCTCGATGTCGCGCAGCGTGGCGATGTCGTGGTGCGGCATGGATCGCGTCCTCGGGATCGTGGGAGGGGCCGGTGACGACCGGCAGCAAACGATTACTCAGCCTAGGGGACCTGACGCCGAGCCGCGGTCGTCGGGTCGCGGGGGTGTCGGGGACGTACCGGAGCAGGTCGCTGGCGGGCAGTCGAACACCTGACAGACCGCCGCGAGCGTGGAGAACCGGATCGACCGCGCCGTGCCGGTCGTGACGTTGTTGAGGTTGGCCACGGTGATCCCGACCTGCTCGCAGAGCTCGTTCAGGCGCAGCAGCGCCACGGTGGTGGACGACGAGACCCATCGCCCCGGTGATGCGCGGACGGGCCGCCCGGATCGCTCCGGACGGCCCGTCGTGGGCGGTCGGCTCAGCGCATCGCTCGGCGGCGGCGCACCGCGAGGAGCGCCGCACCGGTCAGCAGCAGGGCGACCGCCAGCAGCGCCGCGGCTGCTGGCGCGTCGAGCCCGGTGCCGGCCAGCAGCGTGCCCGCCACGCCGGTGCCCACCGGAGCGCGCTCGTGCTCCGCCGACGGCCCGTGCGTCGCACCGCCCACAGCGCCGTCGATCTCCGACGTGGAGGTCTCCTCCGCAGGGGTCTGGACCTCGTCACCGGGGTCGACCGAGTCGGTGTCCTCGCCCGGGTGTGTGGCGTCACCGGGGTCGGTCCCGTCGCCGGGTTCGGTGGTCTCGCCGGGGTCGGTCCCGTCGCCGGGTTCGGTGGTCTCGCCGGGGTCGGTGCCGTCGCCGGGGTCGGTGGTCTCGCCGGGGTCGGTGCCGTCGCCGGGGTCGGTGGTCTCGCCGGGGTCGGTGCCGTCGCCGGGGTCGGTGCTCTCGCCGGGGTCGGTCCCGTCGCCGGGGTCGGTGCTCTCGCCGGGGTCGGTGCTCTCCTCGACGCCGCACAGCAGCCGGCCCGCGAAGGTGTGGTGGTGGATCTCGCCGGCGCCCGAGGTCGTCACGTTCTGAGCGATCCACTGGCCGTTCGTCGTGATGTTCGAGCTGAAGGCGAGATCGGCGTGAGGTGCCCAGACGCCGCCCATCTCGAAGCCGTCGATCGTCAGCGTCCCGGTGACCTGCGAGGCGTCGAGCAGGATCGAGCGGGCGTAGGCCTGCTGCTGCCCGGCGCCCGCCGACCAGCCCTCGAAGCCGAGGCGACCCACCGTCGTCGTGCCCGGTGCCACCCGCACGACCAGGGGTGCCTGAGCGGTCGGGACGTAGCCGCCCGCGCGGTCGAGCTTGATCGTGCGGTTGGCGAGCTCGGAGTAGTCGACGACGTTGGGCATCGTGGTCGAGAAGCCGCTGACGAACACCATCTCGCCCTGCGTCTGGACGGTCACCCGGTTCGCGAGCGTGGCGTCGCCAGCCATCGCGTCGAGGCACGTGTCGGTGCGCGCCACGGCCGACGCCAGGTCCGGCAGGTAGCTCGCGACCGACGGCTGCGCCGTCGCGAGGTCGGCCACCGACGACGTGGCGTAGGGGTACGCCTTGAGGTCGAGCACGCCCCCGGCGGGGTTGGTCACCCGCAGGAAGTCCTTGCCAGCGGCCGCGCCGACCCCGCCGCCACGGGCCGAGCCCACGAGTCCCGTGACGTCGACCAGCTTGACGCCGGCGTTGAGATCGGCGTCGGTGCGCGCCGCGCGGTTCGAGACGTCGAAGGCGCCCGGCCCGACGAACGAGCCGGCCAGGATCCGGACGGCGCGACCGTCGACCGTCGGGAGCGTGTAGTCACCGACGCCGGCGACCTCGTGCACCATCGGGAAACCGTTCTGGTTGCCGCTGCGCACGCTGCCGAAGACGGCGATCGAGCCCTCGATCTCCGAGCTGTTGAGCACGGCGTCGCCCTGCGCGAGGACCGTGAACCCGCCGAGCGCGTCGAACGGGTTGATGCTGACCGGCTCGGCGGCAGCGCCGCCGGCCGGTGCGGCGAGCACCGCGGCGGCGACGAGCAGCGCGGTGCCGCTGCCGGCCAGCCGCGCGCGGGCGCGACTGTAGAAACGCATGACCATGCGCGTGAATCCCCTTGTACGGATGTGAGAAGGCGCACCGAGACGGCGCGCCGCACGACAGCCCCTGCGTGCACCTCGAACGTACAGAAACCGAACGCGATTCGGTAAGCCAGGACGGTGTGATGTCGCGCACTTCCCGACGCACTGTCGACAAAGATGCAGGGGGGCTGACGCGACGGTTCCGCCCGCCGTCGGACCGCGCGGGCCTACCGTGGGTCCATGGAGACGCTGACCGCTGCACAGATCGCCGGGCAGGCCGGGCTCGAGGACTGGCGGGTCGTCCGCGGGGCGCTGCGCACCTCCTTCGCCACGCCCGACATGAGCGCGGGCGCGGAGCTCGTCCGCAGGGTCGTCGAGGCCGCGAACGAGGCGAACCACCACCCCGACCTCGGGGTCCGCTACAGCCGGGTGCTGGTCGACCTCGTCACCCACGACGCGGGCGGACTGACCCTCAAGGACGTCGAGATGGCCCGCACGATCTCCGACATCGCAGCCGGACTCGGCCTCCGTGCCGAGCCCGAGGTGCGTCAGGTCCTCGAGGTCTGCGTCGACGCCCTCGACATCGACGCCGTCCGGCCGTTCTGGGAGGCGGTCACCGGTTTCGACGTCGACGAGGCCGGGAACCTGGTCGACACCACCACCGGCTCGGGGTCGCTGTGGTTCCAGCAGATGGACGCGCCGCGCCCGCAGCGCAACCGGCTGCACGTCGACATCGACGTGCCGCTCGAGGTGGTCGAGGGTCGGCTCGCCGCGGCGCTCGACGCCGGTGGCGTGCTGGTGAGCGCGAGCAGCGCCCCGGCCTTCTGGGTGCTCGCCGACCCGGAGGGCAACGAGGCGTGCCTGTCGACCTCGGCGGGACGCGACTAGCGTCCGCTATCCGGGACGGTGATCCACGATGCGAGACGCGCAGGTCGGGAAGTTGGCGCGAGCGCGCGGCAGGTCTACAGTGACGATCGTGCACAGCACCCTGATCGTCGTCGTACTTACCGAGCGCGCCAGCGCGACGGTCTGACCGACGTCCCCTCGCTGAGCGCGCGCCCCTCGATCGCCCACCCCGGGCCGAGGGGTTTTCCATGTCCGACAACGTCTCGAGCACCGCTCGGGCCCAGGAGGAGGAGCGATGACGACCCCGGTCCCGCACCCGGCGCCGCCGCGGCCCACGCCGCCGGCGCAGACGCGGCCCGTCGCCGCGACCAGAGAGCCGGCCACGGCCGGCGAGCCCATGTCGGGCGCGGCGTCGGTCGTACGCGCCCTCGAGGCGGTCGGCACCGACGTCATCTTCGGCATCCCCGGCGGCGCGATCCTCCCGGTCTACGACCCGCTCTTCGACTCCTCGATGCGGCACATCCTCGTGCGGCACGAGCAGGGCGCCGGTCACGCCGCCACCGGCTACGCCGCGGCGTCGGGCCGGGTCGGCGTCTGCATGGCGACGTCGGGCCCGGGTGCCACCAACCTGGTCACGCCGCTGGCCGACGCGCACATGGACTCCGTGCCGGTGGTCGCGATCACCGGCCAGGTCTCGCAGTCGATGATCGGGACCGACGCCTTCCAGGAGGCGGACATCGTCGGCATCACGATGCCGATCACCAAGCACAGCTTCCTCGTCACCGACGCCGACGAGATCCCCGCGCGCATCGCCGAGGCGTTCCACATCGCCTCCACCGGTCGCCCGGGGCCCGTGCTCGTGGACATCGCCAAGAGCGCCATGCAGGCCGAGACCCGGTTCACGTGGCCTGCCGAGCCCGACATCCCCGGCTACCGGCCGATCACCAAGCCGCACGTCAAGCAGGTGCGGGAGGCGGCCCGGCTGCTGGCGACGTCGCGCAAGCCCGTCCTGCTCGTCGGCGGCGGCGCGATCCGCGCCAACGCCGCAGCCGAGCTGCGCGCGCTGGTCGACCTGTCCGGCTCGCCGGTCGTCACGACCCTGATGGCACGCGGTGCGCTGCCCGACAGCCACCCGCAGCACCTGGGCATGCCCGGCATGCACGGCAGCGTGGCCGCGGTCGCGGCCCTCCAGAAGGCCGACCTCATCGTGGCGCTCGGTGCGCGGTTCGACGACCGCGTGACCGGACGGCTGGACTCGTTCGCGCCGAACGCGACGATCGTGCACGCCGACATCGACCCCGCCGAGATCGGCAAGAACCGCCTCGCCGACGTGCCGATCGTGGGCGACCTGCGCGAGGTGCTGCGCGACCTGGCCGGCGAGCTCAAGCGTGAGCACACCCAGCACGGGACGCCGGACCTGCAGGGCTGGTGGACGCAGCTGGACGACCTGCGCGAGCGCTACCCGCTCGGCTGGACGCCCACCGCCGACGGCCTGCTGGCCCCGCAGCACGTGATCTCGCGGCTCGGCGAGCTGGCCGGCCCGGACGCGATCTACGCGGCCGGGGTGGGGCAGCACCAGATGTGGGCGGCGCAGTTCATCCGCTACGAGCGGCCGCGCACCTGGCTGAACTCGGGCGGCCTCGGCACGATGGGGTACGCGATCCCGGCGGCGATGGGCGCCAAGGTCGCCGAGCCCGACCGCGAGGTCTGGGCGATCGACGGCGACGGCTGCTTCCAGATGACCAACCAGGAGCTCGCGACCTGCGCGCTCGAGGGCATCCCGATCAAGACCGCCCTCATCAACAACTCCTCGCTGGGCATGGTGCGCCAGTGGCAGACGCTGTTCTACGGCGAGCGCTACTCCAACACCGACCTCAACACCGGTCACCAGACCGCGCGGATCCCGGACTTCGTCAGGCTGGCGGAGGCCTACGGCTGCGTGGGGCTGCGGTGCGAGTCCGCGAAGGACGTCGACGCGACGATCAAGAAGGCGCAGGAGATCGACGACCGCCCGGTCGTCATCGACTTCGTCGTGAGCCGGGACGCGATGGTGTGGCCGATGGTCGCCGCCGGTGTGTCCAACGACGAGATCAAGTACGCCCGGGACATCACCCCGGACTTCGAGCGGGACGAGTGAGCATGAGCCGACACACACTCTCGGTGCTGGTCGAGAACAAGCCGGGTGTCCTCACCCGGGTCGCCGCGCTGTTCGCGCGCCGCGCGTTCAACATCCACTCGCTCGCCGTCGGCCCGACCGAGCACCCGGAGATCTCCCGGATCACCGTGGTGGTCGACGTCGACACCAACCCGCTCGAGCAGGTGACGAAGCAGCTCAACAAGCTGGTCAACGTCATCAAGATCGTCGAGCTGACGCCGTCCGCCTCGGTGCAGCGCGAGCTGCTGCTGGTCAAGGTCAAGGCCGACGACGCCTCCCGCACCGCGGTGCTGCAGGTCGTCGAGCTGTTCCGCGCGCACGTCGTCGACGTGTCGCCGGAGGCCGTGACGATCGAGGCGACCGGCGGCGAGGACAAGCTGCAGGCCCTGCTCACCGCGCTGCAGCCCTACGGGATCCGCGAGATCGTGCAGTCCGGTGCCGTCGCCATCGCGCGCGGCAGCCGCTCCATGACCGACCGGGCCCTGGAGCGGATCTCCCGCTCCGCCTGACCCCAGACCGCACCACCGCAAGCAACCGCAAGCACGAAGGAGATTGATCCGTGGCCGAGCTGTTCTACGACGACGACGCCGACCTGTCCCTCATCGCAGCCAAGAAGGTGGCGGTGATCGGGTACGGCAGCCAGGGTCACGCGCACGCGCTGAACCTGCGCGACTCGGGCGTCGACGTCCGCGTCGGGCTGCGTGAGGGCAGCTCCTCGCGCGAGAAGGCCGAGAACGAGGGGCTGCGGGTCCTCAGCGTGGCCGACGCGACCAAGGAGGCCGACGTCGTCGTGATCCTCGCGCCCGACCAGGTGCAGCGCCTGGTCTACGCCGAGGAGATCGAGCCGAACCTGGCCGAGAACGCCACGCTGGTGTTCGGCCACGGCTTCAACATCCGGTTCGGCTACATCAAGCCCAAGGCCGGCAACGACGTCATCATGGTCGCCCCCAAGGGTCCGGGCCACCTCGTGCGCCGCGAGTACGTCGACGGTCGCGGGGTGCCGGTGATCGTCGCCGTCGAGCAGGACGTCTCGGGTGGCGCGTGGCCGCTCGCGCTCTCCTACGCGAAGGCGATCGGCGGTCTGCGCGCCGCGGGCATCAAGACGACCTTCACCGAGGAGACCGAGACCGACCTGTTCGGCGAGCAGGCCGTGCTGTGCGGCGGCGCGTCGCAGCTGGTGCAGTACGGCTTCGAGGTGCTGACCGAGGCGGGCTACCAGCCCGAGGTCGCGTACTTCGAGGTGCTGCACGAGCTCAAGCTGATCGTCGACCTCATGTACGAGGGCGGCATCGCCAAGCAGCGCTGGAGCGTCTCCGACACCGCCGAGTACGGCGACTACGTCTCCGGCCCGCGCGTCATCGACCCGCACGTCAAGGAGAACATGAAGGCCGTCCTCGCCGACGTGCAGAACGGCTCGTTCGCCAAGCGGTTCATCGACGACCAGGACGCCGGCGCGCCGGAGTTCAAGGAGCTGCGCGCCAAGGGCGAGGCGCACCCGATCGAGGCGACCGGCCGCGAGCTGCGCAAGCTGTTCGCGTGGGTGAAGCCCACCGACGCCGACTACCGGGAGGGTTCCGCCGCCCGCTGACGGAGGTGGGAGCACGACGGGCCCGGGTGCGATGCACCCGGGCCCTCGTCGTGCGCCCGCCGGAGGAGGCGGGCGGCGAGATCCCTTCCCACGGGCGTCGTGCGCCGAGTTCGCACCCTCCCGCCCGATTCGCACCGCGCACGGTGCGACCTCGGCCGGACGGTGCGAGCTCGCGGCTGCGAGCAGGTCGTGCGGGGCGTCAGGTCCGCAGGATCGGGATCTGGAAGGGGTAGCTGTAGATCTCGCCGTTCCACGCTCGCAGAGCCCCGATGATCGAGAGCACGACCTGGGCGATCGCGGGCACGACCCACAGCAGGATCGCGATCGGGATGCCGATGAGCGTGATGAAGAAGACCCACGCCAGCATCCAGGCGATCCAGATCGTGATGTGGAAGTTGAAGGAGCTGGCCGCGGCGTTGCGCACGAGCGCGTTGCGGTCCTTGTAGATGAACCAGATGACCAGCGGGCCGACGAAGCTGAGCCAGCCGGCGCTGACGATCGCGGCGATGACGGGGGAGAGGTGCGCCACCACGGCGAGCGCGCGGTCGTCGCCGCCCGCGCTCGGGTCGACGCGTCGCTGCCCGCTCGGCTCCTGGGGGGTCCCCCACTCGGGCTGGGATTCGTTCGGTGGGTACGTCACGTGGGCGTCCTCTGTCGTGCGTGGTGCCCGGCGGCTGCCGGATGCCGCCAGTCTCGCGGTCGTGGGCACGCGTTGTCGAGCGGGCTGGCCGGGGGCGGGCAGCCCCCGGTGAGAACTCCCCACCGAGGTCACCCGGTCGCCGTCGAGCAGCGATGATGTGGCCGTGACGCACAGCTCCGAGACGATCGACGACGGCGAGGACCAGCCCGGTGCGCTGCGCAGGTGGCGCCCCGAGGCACGCACGGTGGCGGCCGGGCTGCGCACCGCCACGACCGCGCTGGCGGTGCCGGCCACGCTCGTGGCGGCGGGAGCGGCGGTCGCGTTCCTCGTGGTCGCGGTGCTGGCGGCCACGGCGCTCGCCGGCGGGAGCACCGTCGTGCGGTGGCTCGTGCTGGCGGTGGCCGTCGTCGGCCTGGTCGCCACGGTGCTGCTCGCGCTGCGCGTGCGCAGCACGTGGCGAGCGAGCCGCGACGCCGACGCGCTCGCCGACGAGCTGCTCGGCCTCGTCGACCTCCAGGCGGTGACGACGGCGGCGCTCGCCGACCTGTCGGAGGTCACCGCCCGGGAGGGCGGGCTGCGCGCCGCCTCCCGCGCCCGCGCGCTGTGGCGGCTGCTGCGGCGTCTCGACGTCACCGAGCACGTGGGCTCGTTCGAGCGCGCCCGCTGGTTCGTGCCGCCGGAGGTCGGCACCACCTGGCTGCTGGCCCAGGTCGTCACGTGGGGCGGTCTCGTCGGCTGGGTGCTGGTCCCGGCCGTGGCCGGCGCGAGGCTCGCCGGCTGGTTCTGACGCCTGACCTCACACCCGTGCCGCCGCCCGCGTCTGCGGGGCATGAGCACACGTTGGTCCGGAGTCTCCCGTCCTCACCTGAGCGTCGTCCTGCGCGACGGCGTCGACGACCTCGGCAACGCCGTCGACCCGTTCGTCGATGCCGAGGGCGGGTGGTGGCTGCGGTGCTGCCTCGCCCACTCGCGCCCGGGCGACACCCTCGCGATCATCGGCTTCTCGGCCTTCCCGTGGCACGGCCCGTTCCGTGAGAGCGGGCCGGTCGTCGTGCACGCCGACCTCGACGGCTGCCCGGGGCACGACGGCGGGTTCCCGGTAGGGCTGGCGGGCCGACCCCGCGTGCTGCGCGCCTACGGCGACGACGCCGGGCGCACGCGCACCCAGGTCTACGACCTCAACCGGGTCGTCGGTGCCGAGGAGGACCTGGCGGCGCACGTCGAGCGCGTGCTCGCCGACCCTCGGGTGCGCCGGGTGCACCTGCACCACCCGGTGGCGGGGTGTTTCACGGCGGCGGCGGAGCGCGTCTGAGCCCGACCGGCCGCGAGGCCGGTGGTGCGCCTCCGTCCCGCTCCTCATCCGCCCGCGCCCGAGCCGTCGCTGCGCGATGATGTCCCTGCCCGGCACCGCACCGACGCGGACAGGGCGCGAGGAGGTCGGCCGTGCCGCTCACCACCGACTGGCTCACGCCGCTGCGCGAGGAGCGCGTCGATCTCGTCGGTCGCGCGCTCGACGAGCTGCTCGCGCAGCGCGGCCTCGACCGGCCGACCCGGCTCGTGCTGCGCGAGCTGATCGAAGGCGTCTGGTGGAGCTCGCGGACCGACGGCGGGACCGAGACCTCCGCCGCCGTCGTGGAGCGGGCAGTCGGGGTGGCGGCGGGGACGGACGCGGCTGCACCGCTCGCGCTCTACGTGCGTCTCGTGTGCGAGGCCGCCTGGGACCTGACGTGGGACCACGGCCCTCTGCTCCACCTGCTGGCGGTGGCGGAGCGGACGTGGTCGAGGACCGTCACCGCCCTCGGGGACGAGGAGCGCCTCGCGGTGGGTGTGATGCTCGCCCTGCGGGGCGAGCTCGGTCTCGAGTCGGCGTGCAGCACCGGTGACCTCGAGGTGGTCGTGGCGCACGCACGCGGCCTCGCCGACGTCCTGTCCGGGCTCGCCGTCGACGCCGCCGCGCTCGAGGAGTCGGAGGTGGCGGCACACCTCGCGAGCCTGATCGAGGCCCGACGTCGCTACGCCGCCGCGGTCGAGCTCGCGGCGTCCGTCGGGCTGGCGACGGGACGCACCGGGGTCCTGGCCGCCGAGCACGACGGCGTCCTGGCGGAGCTCCTCGCGACCGAGAGGTTCTTCGTCACCGAGGTCGACGACCACGCGTCCGCCAGCGAGATCCGTGCCCACCGGGCAGCTGCGCAGGAGCTGCTGGCGTCGACCGACCGGGAGTGGCTGCGGGTCGACGAGGGGGCGATCGTCTGCGTGTTCCCGTTCGGGTTGCGCCACGCCGAGCAGACCGCGATCGTCCAGGCGGTCAAGGCGCACGCCGCCGGGTGGAGCCTCGGCGGCCGCACGCTCGACAACCGACCCACCAGCCTGCTTCTCGTCGACGACTGCTGGCGCGGCGACGACCCGCTGCAGCGACGCTACGACGGGACGCAGCTCGACCTGCCCGAGCTGCAGCTGCCCGATCTCGGAGAGCAGGCGACGGCGGCGCGCGTGACGCTCCTGATCTCGCAGCTCGGCAACCACTGCCTGCGCGTCGAGATCCCGCTCGCCTCCGCACTGCCGCACGACGTCGCGGCCCGCGTCTGGTCGGCCGCACCCGAGCACGGGCACCTGGGCGAGCTCGGTCGCCCGCTGCGCTACGTCGACGGGGGCGGGCCGCCCGACGGGTGGCCGCGGCTGACGGCCTTCGCCAAGGACGTGCTCGAGGACCTCGCGGCGCGCCTCGCGACGACCGAGGTGGGGCGGGTCGAGCTCAGCTGGCGTCCCGGCATGTTCCACGTGGTCACGACGGTCCGGCGGGCCTCGGCGCTGCCGGGTGGCAGGCCCGAGCTCGCCCGACCGGTCGAGAACGCCCGCGAGCTCCCCGGCCTGTTCGGTGCACAACCGCTGTGCCACCCGCTGCCGGCCGGTCTGGGCTCGGTCGCTCCGTGGGCGCGCTACCACGCCCCGAGCGGGACGCTGCTGCACTGCGAGGGCCTCACGGACGACGTCGTGCTGGTCACCGAGAACCACACGCTGCTGGCCTCGTTCGCCTCGGCGGACTACATGGTCGCGACCGTCGCCCAGGCGGTGGAGTTCGTCGTCAGCCTCGAGGGCATGTTCGCCGCCTGGCAGGACGAGCTGAGCGACTTCTACCTCGGGCTGCGCCCGCACCTGCAACGGCTCGACGCGGCGGACGACGACCCGGACCTCGAGGCGCTCCAGGGCATCCTGTCCGACCTCCAGCAGCGACAGCTGCGCCTGCGGCAGTTCCTGACGTCGGCGCGCGTCAACCTGCTCTTCATCGCTGCTCCGGCGCTCGTGACGTCGCCGGTGATGCGACGCACGGTCACCGACCTGCTCGCGCTCAGCGCCGTCTGGCAGCAGCGCGCGGAGTTCACCGACAACGCGGGACAGGCCCTCACCGACCGCGTGACCGACCTCATCGAGAGCTGGTCGCGGCGCAAGGAGGAGCGGTTGGAGAAGCGCAACCGCCTGCTCGTCAACACGCTGCTCGCGGTGCTGGCGGGGATCGGGATCTCCGGCGTGCTCGCGATGGTGCAGGACGGGTTCGCCGTCACCGGGTGGGGGTCGGCCTCGCTGGTCGCGCTGGTGCTGGTGGTCGCGGCCGCGGTCGGCGTCGTCAGCTACCGCAGCGAGGTCGGGCGTCGCGAGCGGCGGCGGTCGGGACGTGGGGCAGAGGGCGGCGGGTCCGGGTGACCGCCGGGTTGCGTCAGGTCGTGGACGACGCCGAGCTGCGGCGGATCTACGACGGTCTCCTCGTCCCGAGCTTCCCGGCCTCGGAGCTCGTCGGCCTCTCCTGGTTGCTGGACGGCGTGGCGCGCGGGCGCGCGCACGTCGTCTCCGCGGTCGCCGACGGCAGACCGGTGGGCGCGGCGGTGACCGAGGAGCTGGTCCCCGGTGCCCGGCTGCTCAGCTACCTGGCGGTGGCCCCCGACCAGCGGGGGACCGGCGTGGGGTCACGGCTGCTCGACAGCGTCCTCGAGGAGGCGCGTGGCGACGGCACGCGGTTGCTGCTGGCCGAGGTCGAGCGGCCGGACCGGCACGCCGGGTCGGCGCAGCACGGCGACCCGGCGGCGCGGGTGCGGTTCTACGCGCGCCGCGGCGCGCGGGTGCTCGACCTCCCGTACGTGCAGGCCCCGATCCGCGCGGGCGCCGAGCCGGTCCCGGGGATGCTGCTGCTCGTCCTGCACGCCGAGCCGGGCGTGCTGCGCGAGGGTGGCGCGGCGGTCGACGGCCCGCTGGTCGCGGCCGCGGTCGAGGAGCTGGTCGGGACCGAGCTGGACGACCCGTGGCTGACGGACCTGCGGCGTGCCGCCCGGCGGCGCGTGGTCGCGGCACCGCCCGCGTCCGACTGGCGCACGGTCGCCGCGTCGGTCGAGCGCTGGTGACCGCCGGTCGTCGTGGCGGGCACCTCCTGCCGTGCCTCGACAGCGCCACTGGTTCGATAGTCGACAGCCACTAGAAACATAGTTATCATGGCGGCATGCGAGGAGAAGCGGTCGTCGTCGGAGCAGGGATCGGTGGGCTCGCCGTGGGGCGGGCGCTGCGCCAGGACGGGTGGCGAGTGCGCCTCCTGGAGCGTGAGCCGGGGCTGCCGAGGACCGGCACGGCGCTCGGCATGTGGCCGGAGGCGATGGCAGCCCTGGCGCGGCTGGGTGTCGCGGACCTCGTGCGCGAGCGCGGTGTGCGCCAGCACGGGGCGACGTTCCTGCGGCCCGACGGCACCCCGTTCGGCCGCGTGGTGCCCGACGAGCCTGCGCACCTCGTGTCGCGGCCCGCCCTCCACGAGCTGCTCTACCGCGACGCGCTGGAGGACGTCGTCGAGTGGGGGAGCCGTGTGGACGACCTCGCCGACCTGCCGCAGGCGGACCTGGTCGTCGGGGCCGACGGCCTGCGCAGCCGTGTGCGCGAGCGCGTCACCGGAGGTCCGAACGTCCCGCGGCCGCTCGGCACGGTCGCCTTCCGCGGCGTCGTGCCCGGCGGTGTCGACGCCGTCACCGAGACCTGGGGCCGCGGGCGGCTGTTCGGGATCACGCCGCAGGATGCGCGCACCACCAACTGGTTCGCGTGCGTGCGCGAGGACCTGCTCGCCGAGCGCGCGGGAGCCACCTCCGATGTCGAGACCTTGCACGACCTGTTCGGCGACTGGCACGACGGCGTCGCCGAGGTCGTGCGCGCGGTCGCGCGGGAGGGCGGCGTCGACCGTCGCACGCTCTACGACGCCGCGCCGCTGAGCTCGATGGTGCGCGGCAACGCCGCCGTCATCGGCGACGCGGCGCACGCGATGGCTCCCAACGCCGGTCGCGGTGCCTGCGAGGCCCTGATCGACGCGGTCGCGCTCGCGGACGCGCTCCGCCACGCGCGGTCCGTCCCGGAAGGGCTGCGCGCCTTCGACCGCGCCCGTCTCGCGGCCGGTCGCCGCACCGCCCGGCTGTCGCGCGCCCTCAACAGGCTCTCGACCGGACGGCGTCTCGACGGCGCCCGGCGGCGCGTCATGGGTGCGCTGGCCCGCGCCGCCTGAGACGGTACGAGCCGACGGGTCGACCAGTGGGAGGTGCGCCATGGCACGCGCCGGTGGGAACCGGGAGCGCGCGCTGCGCGCCGCGCTCGAGATCGCGGGGGAGCAGGGGATCCGTGCGCTCACGCACGGGCGCGTGGACGCCGTTGCCGGCCTCCCCGCGGGCTCGACCTCCAACCACTTCCGCACGCGGTCCGCGCTGCTGCACGCGACCGTCGACCAGCTCGCGCAGGAGGAGCGCCGTGCCTTCGCGCCCGCCGGCGCGCCGGCGACCTCGGAGGAGCTGGTCGAGGCGCTGGCCGGCGTCGTCGCGGCTGCCTCGGGGCCGCACCGCGGGCTCGCCGCGGCCCGGTACGCGTTCTTCGCCGAGGGTGTGCACGACCCGCACGTGCGCGCGACGCTCGCCCGGGCGCGCGAGGGCATCGAGATGTGGACGGCCCAGACCCTGGAGGGCATCGGCGTGCCCCGGCCGTTCGCGGCCGCGCGCCGCGTCCTCACCTACCTCGACGGCGCGATCCTGCACCGGCTGGTCTTCGGCGACACGGGCGACCTGCGCGACGACCTGGGCGCGCTCGTCCGCTCGTGCGCCGAGTGAGGCGGTCGGGAGCGGGTCGAGGCCGGCCGCGCAGGCCGACGGTGAGGACGGGCTCGGGCGTGCGGGACCTTCTGCACGCCGTCGTCGGGGCGTGTCGCAGGGGCGCGACCGCGGTCCCGGTCGACCTCTCGGCCTAGTCAAGATGTGAGACACGAATCCCACGCACTGGGATGCGTCGTAGGGTGGCGCGCATGGCACGGACGATCAGGCTCGCAGTGATCCCGGGTGACGGTATCGGCACCGAGGTCGTGGCCGAGGGCCTCAAGGTCCTCGACGCCGCCCTCGCCGGGAGCGACGTCACGGTCGAGCAGACGCGCTTCGACCTGGGCGCCGCACGGTGGCACCGCACGGGGGAGACCCTCACCGACGCCGATCTCGAGGCGATCAAAGAGCACGACGCGATCCTGCTGGGCGCCGTCGGCGACCCGAGCGTGCCGTCCGGCGTGCTGGAGCGCGGGCTGCTCCTCAAGCTGCGGTTCGCCCTGGACCACTACGTCAACCTGCGGCCGTCGAAGCTCTACCCGGGCGTGCCGAGCCCGCTCGCGAACCCGGGCGACGTCGACTTCGTCGTCGTGCGCGAGGGCACCGAGGGCCCCTACGTGGGCAACGGTGGCGCGCTGCGCGTCGGCACCCCGCACGAGATCGCCACCGAGGTCAGCGTCAACACCGCGCACGGCGTCGAGCGGGTCGTCCGCGACGCGTTCGCGCGCGCGCAGGCACGACCCCGCAAGAAGCTCACGCTCGTGCACAAGCACAACGTCCTCGTGCACGCCGGCCACCTCTGGCGCCGCACGGTCGAGGCCGTCGCGGCCGAGTACCCCGACGTCGAGGTCGGCTACCAGCACGTCGACGCCGCGACGATCTACCTGACGACGAACCCCTCGCAGTACGACGTCATCGTCACCGACAACCTGTTCGGCGACATCCTCACCGACCTCGCCGCCGCGATCACCGGCGGCATCGGGCTCGCCGCGTCCGGCAACGTCAACCCCACCGGTGAGCACCCCTCGATGTTCGAGCCGGTCCACGGCTCCGCGCCCGACATCGCCGGCCAGGGCAAGGCCGACCCCACGGCGGCGATCCTGTCGGTCTCGCTGCTGCTGGACCACCTCGGCCTGGCCGAGGAGGCCGCCCGGGTGAGCGACGCCGTCGAGAAGGACATCGCCGACCGCGCCGACCGGCGCGCGGCCGCCTCGCGCACGACCACCGAGATCGGCGACGAGATCGCGGCACGAGTAGCGGGCTGAGCGGGTCTCGCGGCCGCCCCGAGGGCGGCCCGGGCTCGCTCGCACCCGTTCCCGCCTCGCGCGGGAACGGGCACCATGTCCTCGTCAGCGACATTACGGTGGAGCCCATCATGACCAGCACAGACGCCACGACCTTCGAGGTGCGGCCCAGCTCGCACCCGCGCAGCCTCGCGGAGCGCACCGCCGCGCTCGCCGACCTCAAGTTCGGGGTCGTCTTCACCGACCACATGGCACGCGCCACGTGGACCGACGACGAGGGCTGGCACGACCGCCGCATCGAGGCCTACGCACCGCTCAGCCTCGACCCGGCCGCCGCCGTCCTGCACTACGCGCAGGAGATCTTCGAGGGCCTCAAGGCCTACCGGCACGCCGACGGCTCGATCTGGGCGTTCCGCCCCGACCGCAACGCGCAGCGGCTCGCCCGCTCCGCCGAGCGGCTCGCGCTGCCGGTGCTGAGCGAGGCCGACTTCCACGCCTCGATCCAGGCCCTGGTCGCCACCGACGCCGAGTGGGTGCCCTCGGTGCCCGGCTCCTCGCTGTACCTGCGGCCGTTCATGTTCGCCTCCGAGGCGTTCCTGGGTGTCCGGCCCGCCCGTCGGGTCGACTACCTGGTGATCGCCTCGCCCGTCGGCCCGTACTTCACCAACGGCTTCCAGCCGCTGTCGATCTGGGTCGACGCCGAGTACAACCGCGCCGGGCCCGGCGGGACCGGCGCGGCCAAGTGCGGCGGCAACTACGCCGCGAGCCTGCTGCCGCAGGCGCAGGCGTACAAGGAGGGCTGCGACCAGGTCTGCTTCCTCGACGCCGCGACCGGCACCTACCTCGAGGAGCTGGGCGGCATGAACGTCTTCCTCGTCATGAAGGACGGGTCGGTGCGCACGCCCGCGCTCGGCACGATCCTCGAGGGCGTCACCCGCGACTCGATCCTGCAGCTGTGCCGCGAGGGCGGGCGTCCGGTCGAGGAGTCCCGGATCGCGCTGACCGAGCTGCTCGAGGGCATCCGGGCCGGCGAGGTCACCGAGGTGTTCGCGTGCGGCACCGCCGCCGTCATCACCCCGATCGGGCGGCTCAAGGGCACCGACTTCGACGTCACGATCGGCGACGGCCAGGCCGGCCCCGTGACGACCGAGCTCTACGAGACGATCACCGACATCCAGTACGGGCGTCGCGAGGACGCCCACGGCTGGATGAGCCGGCTGGTCTGAACCGGGTGCTCCGGTGAGCGGCGCGCCGGCGCTGGTGGCACCGTGACCACCCCCGAGGACCCGGCCGGAGCCGGCGAGCCGGAGGAGCGAGGCGCCGGGCGCGGGCCGCGGCGTCCGCACGACCACGGGCACGGGCTGACGGCGGCCGGTCGGCACCGGTCGACCCTCGTGGTGGTGCTGTGCATCACCGCATCGGTGATGGTGCTGCAGGTGGTGGGCGCGCTGCTGTCGGGGTCGCTGGCCCTGCTCGCCGACGCGGGGCACATGCTGACCGACGCGACCGGCCTGCTCATCGCGCTGCTGGCGGTCAACCTCGCCGCCCGGCCCGCCACGGACCGGCGCACCTTCGGCTGGCAGCGGGCCGAGATCCTGGCCGCGCTGGTCAACGCGACCGTGCTCGCCGCCGTCGGTGTGCTGGTCGTCCGGGAGGCGTTCCTGCGGTGGGACGCGCAGCCCGAGATCGAGGACGGCCTCATGCTCGGCGTCGCGATCGCCGGCGGGCTCGCAAACGCCGTGTGCCTCGTCCTGCTCGCGCGCGCGGCGGGGGAGAGCCTCAACATGCGCGGCGCCTACCTCGAGGTGCTCGGTGACCTGCTGGGGTCGGTGGCGGTCGTCGTCGCGGCGGTGGTGGTGATGACCACCGGGTGGGTGCGCGCCGACGCCGTGGCCTCGCTGGTGATCGGGCTGCTGATCGTGCCCCGCGCGGTGATGCTGCTGCGCGACGTCGCCGACGTGCTCATGGAGGCGACCCCGCGCGACGTCGATCTCGCGCGCGTGCGCGAGCACATCAGGTCGGTGCCCGGCGTCGTCGACGTCCACGACCTGCACGCCTGGACGATCACCAGCGGCGTGCCCGTGCTGTCGGCGCACGTGGTGCTCGCCGCGGACCGGCTCGACCACGAGCTGGAGTGCACGACGCTCGATGCTCTCGCGGCGTGCCTGCGCGGGCACTTCGACGTCGACCACTGCACGTTCCAGCTCGAGCCGGTGGGGCACGAGCACCACGAGGGATCGGTGCACCGCTGAGCGCATCGAGCACGGGTCGTGACCCGGTCGGCGAGGATGCCACGCCGCCGAACGCTCCCGGGCGCGATGCCGTGCGCGGCCGTCTTGCACGGGATACCCCCTGGGGGTAATGTCGCACTCGACCGATACCCCCCGGCGGTATCCAGAGCGAACCGACGGGCCCGTGAGAGGAGCGACGATGAGCACAGCCACCTACGAGGTCACGGGCATGACCTGCAGCCACTGCGTCGGCTCGGTGACGTCCGAGGTCCAGAAGGTGCCGGGCGTCACCGCGGTGAGCGTCGACCTCGACACCGGCCGCCTCGAGGTCGGCAGCGAGCAGGGCATCGACGACGCCGCCGTGCTCGGCGCCGTCGAGGAGGCAGGCTACGCGGCGAGCCGCGTCTGAGCCCCGTCGCCGCGCGGCACGTCCGCGGGGCGACGCCGATCCGCACCGCTGAGGGAGAGTCATGAAGCCACCCGCCAGGCTGAGCCTGTTCGTCGTCGCGCTCGCCGCGCTGTTCGGCGTCGCGTTCGCGATCGGCTCCGCGAGCGGGCTGGACCTGACGCCCGCACCGACGCCGACCCACGAGGCAGAGGGCGGCCACGGCGACGGCGCGACCGACGACGACGCCACCGGGACCGGTCACGACGACGCCGAGACCGGTCACGACGACGGCGGCTCCCACGGCAACGGCTCGCACGGCGGTGAGCTGCCCGCGGGTGTGGTGGTCTCGGCGGACGGCTACACGCTGAGCGACCTGGCGGTGCCGCAGGCCGCGGGCGAGCGCGGCGCGATCACCTTCCGGATCCTCGGCCCGGACGGGCACGCCGTCACCGACTACGAGACGCAGCACGAGAAGGACCTGCACCTGGTGGTCGTGTCGCAGGACACGACCGAGTTCTTCCACGAGCACCCGGTCATGGCCGCCGACGGGACGTGGAGCGTCGACTGGACGTGGCCGCGCGCGGGCTCCTACCGCGTCTACGCCGACGTCCTCCCCGCGGGCGCCGAGCAGGGCCTGACGCTCGCGCAGGACGTCACGGTTCCCGGCGACGTCGTCGTCGAGGCGCTGCCGGAGGAGTCCCGCGTCGCGGAGGTGGACGGCTACAGGGTCTCCCTCGCCGGCGACCTGACCACCTCCGGCGGCGTGGTGACGCTGAGCGTCGCGCACGACGGCGCGGACGTCACGGACCTCGACCCCTACCTGGGGGCGTACGGCCACCTGGTGGCGATCCGGGTCGGCGACCTCGCCTACCTGCACGTGCACCCCGAGGGCGAGGTGGGGACGGTGCCCGCCGGCCCGGACATCGAGTTCTCGGTGGCGGCGCCGAGCCCCGGCACCTACCGGCTGTTCCTGGACTTCTCGCACGGCGGCGAGGTGCGCACGGCCGCCTTCACCGTCGTCGTCGGCGCGCACGAGCACTGAGGAGCGAGCGATGATCGCCCCGACCACCGACAGCACCGGCCTCGCGGACGACCGCGCCCGCGTGGAGCTGGCCATCTCCGGCATGACCTGTGCCTCCTGCGCCGCCCGCATCGAGAAGCGGCTCAACAAGGTCGACGGCGTGACCGCCTCGGTCAACTACGCGACCGAGAAGGCGCGCGTGCTGTTCCCGGCCGCGACGCTCTCGACGGCCGACCTCATCGAGCAGGTCGTCGCCGCGGGATACGCGGCCACCGAGATCCGGCCCGAGCCCGCACCGACCGACGCGTCGCAGCCTGACGCCCTGGAGGCCGAGCGCGACCGCGAGCTGCGTGCGCTGCGCGACCGGGTCGTCGTCTCGGCGGTGCTGGCGGTCCCGGTCGTCGCGATGGCGATGATCCCGGCGCTGCAGATCACCTACTGGCAGTGGCTGTCGCTGGCGCTCGCCGCACCCGTCGTCGTGTGGGGCGCGCTGCCGTTCCATCGCGCCGCGTGGTCGAACCTGCGCCACGGCGCCGCGACCATGGACACGCTGATCTCGGTCGGGGTCGGCGCGGCGTTCCTGTGGTCGCTCTACGCGCTCTTCCTCGGCACCGCAGGCGTGCCCGGGATGACCCACCCGTTCGAGCTGACGATCGCGCGCGGCGACGCCTCGGCCGACATCTACCTCGAGGTCGCGGCCGGCGTCACGACGTTCGTGCTCATGGGCCGCTTCTTCGAGCTCCGCGCCCGCCGTCGCGCGGGTGCCGCGATCCGCGCCATGCTCGACCTCGGCGCCAAGGACGTCGCGGTGCTGCGCGACGGCGCCGAGGTGCGGGTGCCGATCGCCGAGCTGGGGGTCGGGCAGGAGTTCGTGGTGCGGCCGGGGGAGAAGGTCGCGACCGACGGCGTCGTCATCTCGGGTACCTCCGCCGTCGACGAGAGCATGCTGACCGGAGAGTCGGTGCCGGTCGAGGTCGGGCCGGGCAGCGCCGTCGTCGGTGCGACGCTCAACGCGGGCGGGCGGCTGGTGGTGCGGGCCACGCGCGTCGGCTCCCAGACCCAGCTCGCGCAGATGGCGGCGCTGGTCGAGGAGGCGCAGAACGGCAAGGCCGAGGTGCAGCGCCTCGCCGACCGCATCTCGGGCGTGTTCGTCCCGGTTGCGATCGGCATCGCGGTGGCCGCGTTCGGCTTCTGGCTCGGCACCGGCAGCCCCGCGTCGGCGGCCTTCACCGCCGCGGTCGCGGTGCTGATCATCGCCTGCCCGTGCGCGCTCGGGCTGGCGACGCCCACCGCGCTGCTCGTCGGCACGGGGCGTGGCGCCCAGCTGGGCATCCTCATCAAGGGCCCCGAGGTGCTCGAGTCGACCCGCCGGGTCGACACGATCGTGCTCGACAAGACCGGCACCGTGACGACGGGGGCGATGACCCTGCTCGACGTCGTGCCCGCCGACGGCGAGGACGCGGCGGAGGTGCTGCGCGTCGCGGGCGCGGTCGAGCACGCGTCCGAGCACCCGATCGCGCGTGCGGTCGCGACCGCCGCCGAGGAGCGGACCGGGGCGCTGCCGGCGGTCGTGGACTTCGCGAACCTGGAGGGCCGCGGCGTGCGAGGTCGCGTCGAGGGTCGTGACGTGCTGCTCGGGCGGGGGTCGCTGCTCGCCGCCGAGGGCGTGTCGCTCGGCCCGGATCTCGAGGCCGCGGTGGAGGCCGCGGAAGGTGCGGGCCGCACCGCGGTCGCGCTGGCCTGGGACGGTCGTGCGCGTGGCGTGCTGGCGGTCGGCGACAGCCTGAAGGACACCAGCGCCGAGGCGGTCCGGATGCTGCGCGACCTCGGTCTCACCCCGGTGCTGCTCACGGGCGACAACCAGCGGGCCGCGGACGCGATCGCCGCCGAGGTGGGGATCGACCGCGTCGTCGCCGAGGTGCTCCCGAAGGACAAGGTCGACGTCGTCACCCGGCTGCGGCACGAGGGCAAGGTCGTCGCGATGGTGGGCGACGGAGTCAACGACGCGGCGGCGCTCGCGGCCGCCGACCTCGGGCTGTCGATGGGCACGGGGACCGACGCCGCGATCGCGGCCAGCGACATCACGCTCGTGCGGGGCGACCTGCGGTCCGCCGCGGACGCCATCCGCCTCGCCCGCCGCACGCTCGGCACGATCAAGGGCAACCTGTTCTGGGCGTTCGCCTACAACGTCGCCGCGATCCCGCTGGCCGCGGCCGGGTTGCTCAACCCGATGCTCGCCGGCGCTGCGATGGCGTTCTCGTCGGTGTTCGTCGTGAGCAACAGCCTCCGGCTACGCACTTTCCGCTCGGCGGTGCGCTGAGCACACGGCTCGCACGGCTCACGCCGCGGCGTCGTAGGTCTCGACGACGGAGACCTCCAGCGGGAACGTGATCGGGAAGTCCCCGAACAGCAGCCGGCCGGCCGCGGCGGCGGCGTCCCGGATCGCGTCGGCGACCTGCTCGGCCCGGTCGGCAGGGCTGTGCACCACCACCTCGTCGTGCAGGAAGAACACCAGGTGCGGGCGGCCCTCCCCGGGAGCCGGTGCGCCTTCGGCACCCGCCGTGGCCTCCGGCGGCATCGCGCGCAGCCGGCGGCGCAGCTCCGCCATCCAGCACAGCGCCCACTCCGCGGCCGTGCCCTGCACGACGAAGTTGCGGGTGAACCGACCCCAGTCGCGCGCCTGCGAGCGTGCCCGGCGCTCGTCGACGGCGCTCGCCTCGACCGTGGCGGCCCGGTGCTGCACGTCGCGCCAGCCCTCGCCCGGCGGCGGCGAGGTGCGGCCCAGCCAGGTGCGCACGGTGCCGCCCCGCTCGCCCGTCCGCGCGGCGTCGTCGACCAGTCCGAGCGCGCGCGGGTACGCCTGCCGCAGCCGGGGGAGGACCAGCCCCGACTCCCCGGTCGTGCCGCCGTAGAGCGCGCCCAGCATCCCGACCTTGGCGCGCTGCCGGCTGTCGACGACGCCCGCGTCCACGAGCCCCGCGTAGAGGTCGCGGTCGCGGCCCGCCTCGGCGAGGTCGGTGTCGCGCGCCATCGCGGCAAGCACGCGCGGCTCGATCTGCGACGCGTCCGCCACCACGAGCCGCCAGCCGGGGTCGGCGACGACCGCGCCGCGCACCGCCTTCGGGATCTGCAGCGCACCGCCGCCGCTGGTCGCCCAGCGCCCGGTGACGACGCCACCCGGCACGTAGTCGGTGCGGAAGCGATCGGCGCGGCCCGCGACCCCGGGCTCGACCCAGGTGTCGAGCCACGCCCAGCCGTTGGCCGCGAGCAGCCGCGCGAGCCGCTTGTACTCCAGCAGCGGTGCGACGACAGGGTGGTCCGAGCGGGCGAGCTCCCACTTCGACGTCGACGTGACGTCGAGGCCGGCGGCGCGCAGCGCCCGCAGCAGCTCGACCTGCGAGTCCGGGTTGAGGCGTGGCGCCCCCAGCAGGCCGGCGATCTCACCGGCCAGGCGCTCGAGGACGACGGGCCGGAACCCCGCGGGCGGGCGCGGCCCCAGCGCCTGCTCGAGGAGCGCCTCGTGCCGTGCGCGCGACCACGGCAGCCCGTCGGCGTGCATCTCGGCGGCGACGAGGGCACCCGCCGACTCCGCCGCCAGCAGCAGCCGCAGCCGGCCGGGCTCCGGCGCCTCGGCGACCGCACGCTGCTGCCGCTCGTGCTCGGCCACGACCTTGTCGAGGTCCGGCGCGGGGGCGAGCTCGGCGAGCAGCGTGTCCTCGGTGCCGACGGAGGTGCCGGCCTCGAGCCACGCCGGCGCGGGCCCGGCCTCCGGTCGCGCCAGGCGCAGGATCCGTGCGGCGAGGCGCAGGTCGTGGCACCGCGCCGGTCGCGCACCGGCCGCCAGGAGCCTCGGGTAGCACGACGCCGTGCTCGGCCACACCCAGCGCAGGTCGGGGCGCTCCCGCACGAGGCGGGCGGCGTCGTCCCAGGTCAGGGTCTCGCGCGCGGCGCCGCCGGCGTCCGGGAGGGCGACGACGAGGTCGGCGGACCGGGGCACCGCGACGACGTCCACGGCCCCACGCTAGGGCCGACCACCGTCACGGCCCGCCGCGTCACGACCGGCCGGCGGACAGGTATTGACGCGGTGAACAAAGTCCGGCAACACTGGCACGGTGCAGAGCCGCACCGAGATCCGACCTCTCGCGGCCCACGGCCACTCCGGCCGGGCCGTGGTGAGGGACCTGCTCGTGCACGGGCCGAGGCCGCGCGCCGAGCTCGCGCGCCGGCTGCGGCTCTCGCCCGCCGCGCTCACCAAGGTGACCCGGGAGCTGCTCGAGAGCGGCGCCATTCGGCCGTCCGAGCAGGGTGCAACCGACACCGGCGGGCGCCCGGGGGTCCCGCTGGAGGTCGCGGTCGCCGACCACCAGATGGTGGGCGTGAAGGTGACCGGCGACGGCGTGTACGCCGTGCGCACCGACGCCCTCGGGTGCGTCATGCGGACCGCGCGCGCCGAGCTGACGACGACCGACGTCGACCCCGTCGTGGCCCAGATCATTGAGATGGTGAAGGAAGTGGCCGAGGACGCGCCCGTCGAGGCCGTCGGCATCGGTCTCGCCGGCGCGATGGCACGCTTCGACGACCGGGTGCGGCTCAGCCTCTACCTGGGCTGGGACGACGTGCCGCTGGCGGACGCCGTCGAGCGCGCGTGCGGCCTGCCGACGGTCGTGAGCAACGACGTCCGCGCCCTCACCGCGGGCGTGCACTGGTCGGGCCCGGGCCGTGGCCACGACGACCTCGCCGTCGTCACGACCGGGGTCGGCCTCGGGCTCGGGCTGGTCGTCGAGGGGCGCACGCACGCGGGCGTCGGCGGCCGCGCGGGCATGATCGGCCACCACCGCGTCGACCCCGGCGGTCCGGTCTGCGACCAGGGGCACCGGGGCTGCGCCAGCAGCTACCTCACCACCGCGGCCATCACCGGCGCGGTCGCCGTCGCGCACGGCGAGCCGGGGATGACGCTGGAGCGGGTGTGCGAGCTCGCCGACGCGGGCGACGGCGTCGCACGCCGCGTGCTCGACGACGCCGGACACGCGCTCGGCGTCGTCGTCGCGTCGCTGGTCGACCTCCTCGAGCTGCCGCTCGTCATCCTCGCCGGCGACGGCATCCCCGCCGTCGTGCGGACCCGCGACGCGCTCGAGCGCTCGCTCGCCGAGCACCTCGACGCCGGTGCGCAGCCGCCCGAGGTCCGCTTCCTCATGTCCGACTTCGACGAGTGGGCGCGCGGCGCCGCCGTCGTCGCCAGCCAGTGGGTGCTGCTGGAACCGGCGCGCGCACGGCGGGTGTGGGCCCGTCGCCACCAGCACGAGCCGAGCCGCAGGGGCGCGGGAGCCTGACCCCGTGCCACGACGCAAGGAGGATCGATGACGACCACCGCCCCACCGACCGGAGCCCGCCGGCGACGGCGCGACGACACGCGACTCGCGCTCGCGTTCATCGCACCGGCCACGCTCGGGCTGCTGGTCTTCTACTTCTGGCCGCTGCTGCGCGGCGTCTGGCTGAGCTTCACGTCCTGGGACGTGCTGACGCCGGCGCGGTTCGTCGGCGTGGAGAACTACGTCGAGATGATCGGCGACCCGGTGTTCTGGAACGCCGTCCGCGTGACCGCGCTCTACGTCGTCATCAACATCGGCGTGCAGACCGTCGTCGCCCTGCTCATCGCGGTGCTCATGCAGCGGCTCAGCCGCTCGATCCTGCTGCGCTCGCTCATCCTCACGCCGTACCTGGTGTCGAACGTCGTCGCCGCGCTCGTGTTCCTCTGGATCCTGGACTTCCAGCTCGGCATCGGCAACAACGCGCTGGAGTGGCTGGGGCTGGACCGGATCGGGTTCTTCACCAGCGAGACCTGGGTGATCCCGACGATCGCGCTCGTCAACGTGTGGCGCCACATGGGCTACACGGCGCTGCTGATCTTCGCGGGGCTGCTGACGATCCCGCCCACCATGTACGAGGCGGCCCGGGTGGACGGCGCCTCGGAGGTGCGGTCCTTCTTCTCGATCACGATGCCGCTGCTGCGGCCGATCCTCGGCCTGGTGCTCATCGTCTCGGTGATCGGCTCGTTCCAGGTGTTCGACACCGTCGCCGTGACGACCAACGGCGGGCCGGTCGACGCGAGCCGGGTGCTGCAGCTCTACATCTACGAGAAGGCCTTCGCGCAGTTCGACTTCGGCTACGCCTCGGCGCTGAGCGTCGCGCTGCTGCTGATGCTCATGGTCGTCACGTTCCTGCAGTACCGCATCACGCGGGCCGGCCAGACGGACCTGAGCTAGGAGGTGGCACAGATGGCACAGACCGCACGGAGCACGCAGGCCGCACAGGGCGTCGGGGCGGCACGGGCGAGCGGCGCGACCGGCGCCAAGGCCGGCCGTCGCCGGCGGCCGCTGAGCCCCGGACGGGTGCTGGCCTGGGTGGCGATGGTCGTCATCCTGCTCGTCACGCTGTTCCCCTTCTACTGGATCCTGCGCACCGCGCTCTCGAGCAACGCCGCGCTGTACGTCGACCCCACCTCGCCCGGCCCCGTCGGGTTCGGGTGGGGCGCGTTCGCCCGCGTCTTCGGGATGCAGTCGGTCGAGGAGGCGATCGCCGAGGGCGGCTCGGGCGCCTCGATCGACTTCTGGCTGTACCTGCGCAACTCGGTCGTCGTCGCGACCGTCGTCACCGTCTGCCAGGTGTTCTTCTCGGCGATGGCTGCCTACGCGTTCTCGCGGCTGCGCTGGCGCGGCCGGGACGCCGTCTTCAGCCTGTTCCTGCTGTCGCTGATGGTGCCGACGATCTTCACGCTGCTGCCGAACTTCCTGCTGGTGCGGCAGCTCGGGCTGATCGACACCCTGCTCGGCATCATGCTCCCTGGGCTGTTCATGACGCCGTTCGCGATCTTCTTCCTGCGCCAGTTCCTCGCGAACATCGCGACCGAGGTCGAGGAGGCGGCGCTCATCGACGGGGCCAGCAAGGTCCGCGTCTTCTTCAACCTCGCGCTGCCGATGACGGTGGGCCCGATCGCGACGATCTCGATCCTCACCTACATCGGCTCGTGGAACGACTACTTCTGGCCGCTGATGGTGTCCTACACCGACGAGTCGCGCGTGCTCACGGTCGCGCTCGGCAACTTCAACGCCCAGACGCCGCAGACCGGGCCGGACTGGGCGGGTCTCATGGCCGCGACGCTCGTGGCCGCGCTCCCGATGCTCGTGCTGTTCATGGCGTTCGCGCGCCGCGTGGTCAGCTCGATCGGCTTCAGCGGGATCAAGTGAGGGGATGACGACCATGCACCGCACCACCACCTCCCGCCGCCGCACGACCGGACGCCGGCTGGCGGCGACCACCGTCCTGGCCGGCGCCGCCGGGCTCGTCGCCGCGTGCGGCGCCGGCCCGGGCAGCGGCGGCGGCGTCGCGCTCGACTACTGGCTCTGGGACGCCAACCAGCTGCCCGCGTACCAGGCGTGCGTCGAGGCGTTCGAGGCCGAGAACCCCGACATCCAGGTCCGGATCAGCCAGTACGGCTGGGACGACTACTGGCAGAAGCTCACCGCGGGGTTCGTCGCCGGCGCCGGGCCGGACGTGTTCACCGACCACCTCACCAGGTACCCGGAGTACGCCGCGCGCGGCCTGCTGCTCGACCTCGACGGCCTCGAGGCGACGGCCGCCGTCGACCCCGACGACTACCAGCCGGGTCTGGCCGATCTGTGGGTCACGCCCGACGGCGCCCGGTACGGGCTCCCGAAGGACTTCGACACGATCGCGCTGTTCTACGACGTCAACGCGCTCGCCGAGGCCGGGATGACGCCCGAGGACCTCGAGGGCCTGACGTGGAACCCCGAGGACGGCGGCACCTTCGAGGAGGTGATCGCCCACCTGAGCGTCGACGCGAACGGCGTCCGCGGCGACGAGGAGGGCTTCGACCCCGACAACGTCGTCACGTACGGGCTCGCGTCGAACGGCTCCGGCGGCGCCGAGGGGCAGACGCAGTGGTCGTGGCTGGCCGCCTCGACAGGCTGGACGTTCACCGACCAACCGGTCTGGGGCACGCACTACAACCTCGACGACCCGAACCTCCACGCGAGCCTCGCGTGGTACTTCGGGCTCGTCGACAAGGGCTTCCTCGCCCCGTACGAGGAGGTCGGGAGCAGCCCGAACCCCACCCAGGCGCTCGGCTCCGGGCGTGCCGTGCTCTCCTCGAACGGGTCCTGGATGATCCGTAGCTACACCTCGCTGGAGGGCATCGACCTCGGCGTCGCGCCGCTGCCCGCCGGGCCGGTCGGCCACCCGATGTCGATGTACAACGGGCTCGCCGACTCGATCAGCGCCCAGACCGAGCACCCCGAGGAGGCCGCCCGGCTGGTGGCGTTCCTGGGCTCGGCGGACTGCCAGGTGATCGTGGGCGAGCACGGGGTCGTGTTCCCTGCCGTGCCCGCCGGCACCGACGCGGCCGTCGAGGCGTTCGCGGAGCAGGGCGTCGACGTGCAGCCGTTCACCGACCTCGTCGACGACGGGTACACGTTCTTCTTCCCGGTGACCGACGGCTACGGCGCGATCTCGGCGCTGCTCACCCCGGTCATGGACGAGATCTACATCGGCAGCCGTGACCCGGCCACCCTCGCCGACCTCAACGACCAGGTCGACGAGATCGTCGCGAGCGGCTCCACGGGCGGGTGACCGGGCGCGCCGCGCGCACCGGTGCGGGCGGCGCGGGCGGCGCTCCGGTCCCGCTCGCGCTCCCGCTCCCGGGCCCGGTGCGCGTCGTCAACAGCCCCGCGGACCGGGTGCCGAGCCACGGCACCGAGCTGTTCGGGCTCGGCCACGCCGTCGACCTCGTGCCGGTGGACGCTCGGGGCCGGTCGGCACGTCGCGACCTGCGCTCGTGGCTGCGCGAGGAGCCGCCCGACCGGTTCGTCGGCCTCGGGCAGCCCGTGCGTGCCCCCGCCGCCGGGACCGTCGTCGCCGCGCACGACGGCGAGCCGGACGGTCCCGCCCGGCGTGCGCCGCTGGCGCGGCTGCGCTACGCCGCGACGCAGGTGCAGCGGGTCCGGGCGCGCATCGAGGCGGTCGCGGGCAACCACGTCGTCGTCGAGCTCGCCGGCGGCCGCGGCTACCTGTGGCTCGTGCACCTGCGCCGCGGCTCGGTGCGGGCTGTGGTGGGCGATCGCGTGGTCGCAGGTGACCTGCTGGGGGAGTGCGGCAGCTCGGGCAACGCGACCGAGCCGCACGTCCACCTCCACGTCGCCGACGTCCTCGACCCCGACCGTGCCCGCGGCGTCCCGATCGTCCTCACCGGCTACCGCGTGCGGCACCCCGCCGGCGGCGGGCCGGTCGCCGCGGGGATGCCCCGCACGGGCGAGGTCGTCGAGCCGGTCGCGGACGGCTCGACGCCATGACGCCGTCACGCGCGCCGCTCAGGTGCCGGCACCGGTCGGCGTGTGCCCGCAGCGTGAGACGCGCCGTCCGCGGCTCGGGACGCCGTCGCCGTGCGCCTGTGGCATGATGTGCGCGTGGCACACCACTGGCACACGCAGCTCATTATCTGCTAGCGCGCCCGGGACACCCCGAGCGCGCAGACCTCCCCATCCCGGGAGGTCTTTTTGTTGCCGGGGCCACCCCTCCCGGCGGCAGCGGATGATGGACGCGGGCGGCACCCCACCCGCGGAGCAGGACAACGGCAGACCGGCACGGGCGGCGCAGCCGCCCGGAAGAAGGCAGCGATGAGCACGACCCCCGTCCCAGCGACCGGCGCGGACCTCGACGTCCACGTCTACGACACCACCCTCCGCGACGGCGCGCAGCAGGAGGGCATGAACCTCTCGGTCGGCGACAAGCTCGCGATCGCTGCGCTCCTCGACGAGCTCGGGGTGGGGTTCATCGAGGGCGGCTGGCCCGGCGCGATCCCGAAGGACACCGAGTTCTTCCAGCGGGTCGAGAAGGAGATGGAGCTGCGGCACGCGGTGCTCGCCGCCTTCGGCGCCACCCGCAAGCCCGGCACCCGGCCGCACGACGACCCGCAGGTGCGGGCGCTGGTCGACTCCCAGGCGCCGGTCGTCACGCTGGTCGCCAAGAGCGACATCCGGCACGTCGAGCGCGCGCTGCGCACGACGGCGGAGGAGAACCTCGCGATGATCGCCGACACGGTCGGCTACCTGCGTGACGCCGGCCGCCGGGTCTTCGTCGACGCCGAGCACTTCTTCGACGGCTACCGGTTCGACCCCTCCTACGCCGTGCGCGCCGTCACGACGGCGTTCGAGGCCGGGGCCGAGGTCGTCGCGCTGTGCGACACCAACGGCGGCATGCTGCCGAGCTGGGTGCACGAGATCGTCGCCGCTGTCCGCGCCGAGACCGACGGCCGGCTCGGGATCCACGCCCACAACGACTCCGGCTGCGCCGTCGCGAACTCGATCGCCGCCGTCGAGGCCGGCGCCGCCCACGTCCAGGGCTGCGTCAACGGCTACGGCGAGCGGACCGGCAACGCCGAGCTGCTCTCGGTCGTCGCGAACCTCGAGCTCAAGACCGGCCGGGAGCTGCTGCCCGGTCAGGGCCTCAGCGAGATCACCCGGATCGCGCACGCGATCAGCGAGCTGACGAACATCGCCCCGTTCGCGCGGCAGCCCTACATCGGTGCGAGCGCGTTCGCGCACAAGGCGGGTCTGCACGCCTCGGCGATCCGCATCGACCCCGACCTCTACCAGCACGTCGACCCCCGCGCGGTCGGCAACGACATGCGGATGCTGGTCTCCGACATGGCCGGCCGGGCCTCGATCGAGCTCAAGGGTCGCGAGCTCGGGTTCGACCTCAGCGGTCGCGGCGACCTGCTCGCCCGCGTCACCAACCGGGTCAAGGACGCCGAGGCGAACGGCTACACCTACGACGCGGCCGACGCGAGCTTCGAGCTGCTGCTCCGCGAGGAGATGGACGGCAGCCGACCGCGCTACTTCGAGGTGGAGTCCTGGCGGGCGATCGTGGAGCACACCGCGCACCGGGGCGAGGTCAACTCCGAGGCGACGGTCAAGCTCCGCACCGGCGACCGGCGCACGGTCAGCACGGGGGAGGGCAACGGCCCCGTCAACGCGCTCGACCACGCGCTGCGCCAGGCGCTGGCGGTCACCTACCCCGAGATCGAGGACTTCGAGCTCATCGACTACAAGGTCCGGCTGCTCGACAGCTCGCACGGCACCGACGCGATCACGCGCGTGCTCATCGAGATGACCGACGGCGAGCACACCTGGAACACGGTCGGCGTCGGGCCGAACATCCTCGAGGCGTCCTGGGAGGCCCTCGTCGACTCGATCACCTACGGGCTGCTGCACCGCGGCGTCGAACCCGCCTGAGACGACGCCGCCACCGGGGCGGTGACGACCCGGCGCACGCCTAGGCTGGTCACGTGCGTGGCGAGTACAAGGTCCCCGGCGGCAAGCTGGTCGCGGCCGAGGTCGAGGTGTCCGACGGCGTGATGCGCGACGTGCGCATCAGCGGCGACTTCTTCCTCGAGCCGGACGACGCGCTGGAACGGCTCGACCGGGCGCTCTCCGCGCTGCCGGCCGACGCCGACGTGGCGACGATGACGCAGGTGGTGACCGACGCCGTCGGCGACGCCCAGATGATCGGCTTCACGCCCGAGGCCGTGGCGATCGCGGTGCGGCGCGCCCAGGGCCGGGCCACGGCCTGGCACGACCACACCTTCGAGGTCGTGCACCCGGAGCCGCTGAAGCCGCTGACGCACCTCGCGCTCGACCAGGTGCTGCTGGAGGAGGTCGGCGCCGGCCGTCGCCGCCCGACGCTGCGGATCTGGGAGTGGGCCGGCCCGGCGGTGATCATCGGGAGCTTCCAGTCGCTGCGCAACGAGGTGGACCTCGAGGCCGCCGAGCGGTACGGCATCGAGGTCGTGCGCCGGATCTCCGGGGGCGGCGCGATGTTCGTCGAGCCCGGCAACTCGATCACGTACTCGCTCTACGTCCCCGGCTCGCTCGTGGACGGCCTGTCGTTCGAGCGGTCCTACTCGTTCCTCGACGACTGGGTGCTCGGCGCCCTGCGGGAGCTGGGCGTCGACGCGACGTACCAGCCGCTCAACGACATCGCCTCGCCGCAGGGCAAGATCGGCGGCGCCGCGCAGAAGCGGCTCGCGGGCGGCGCCGTGCTGCACCACGCGACGATGTCCTACGACATCGACGCGGACAAGATGCTGCAGGTGCTGCGGATCGGGCGCGAGAAGCTCTCCGACAAGGGCACCCGGTCGGCGCAGAAGCGTGTCGACCCGATGCGGCGGCAGACCGGCATGAGCCGGGCCGCCGTCATCGAGGCGATGGTCGACCACTTCCGGCGTCGCTACGACACCGTCGACGGCGAGCTCACCGCGGCCGAGCTCGCGCGCGCCGAGCAGCTCGTCGCCGAGAAGTTCTCGACGCCGGAGTGGCTGACGCGCGTGCCGTAGCCCCCGCGGCGGGTCAGCCCGCCTGCTCGGCCTTCTGCTTGGCGACCTCGGCGTGCACCTGGGCCATGTCGAGACCGCGCACGCCCTCGACGAGCTTGACCAGCTGCGCACGAGGGAGGGCGCCGGCCTGGTTGAAGACGAGCACGCCCTCGCGGAACGCCATCAGCGTCGGGATCGAGGTGATCCCGGCCTGACCGGCGAGCTCGGTCTCGGCGTCGGTGTCGACCTTCGCGAACGTGATGTCCGGGTTGGCCTCGGAGACCTCCTCGAACACCGGGCCGAAGGCGCGGCACGGCGGGCACCAGGTGGCCCAGAAGTCGACGAGCACGATGTCGTTCTTCTCGATCGTGTCGGCGAAGGTCTCGGTGGTGATGTCGACGGTGGCCACGTGTCTCCTCGGTCGGTGCGGGTGTCCACGGTGTTCAACGACCGCCGTGGGGGTGCTATTCCAGCGGTGAGACGCGGCTCACGGGGCCGATCGGCGCGTCACGCCGGCGGGCGGGCGCCGAAGACCGCGGACCCGACGCGCACCATGGTCGCGCCCGCGGCGACCGCGATCTCCAGGTCGTTGCTCATCCCCATCGACAGCTCGCGCGCGTCCTCGGTGCCCGGCGTGCCGGAGGCGAGGACCTCCTCCCGCACCGCCGCCAGCCGGTCGTAGGACGCCCGCACGACGCCGGGGTCGGGGTCGTTGGCGCCGATCGTCATGAAGCCGCGCAGCCGCAGGTGCGGCAGCGCCGCGACCTCCCCGGCCAGGTCCGCGGCCGCGTCGGGCGCGACCCCCGACTTCGTCGGCTCGTCGGAGGTGTTCACCTGCACCATGACGTCGAGCGGCCCGGCCTCGGTCTCGCCCGCCTGGCGGCCCCGTGCGGCGTCGAGGCGGCGCGCGAGCGACGGCGCGTGGACGCTCTGCACGCAGCTCGCCCAGCGCAGCACCTGGTTGACCTTGTTGGACTGCAGGTGGCCGATGAAGTGGGTGCTGTGCGGCAGGTCGGCGAGGTCGGGCTCGACGGCGACGAGCTCCTGCGCGCGGTTCTGGCCGAGCAGGGTCGCGCCGGCCTCGATCGCCTGCCGCACGCGGGCCGCGGGCACGGTCTTGATCGCGAGCAGCAGCGCCACCTCGCCGGGGTCGCGGCCCGCCGCGACGGCGGCGTCGGACACCCGCTGCCGCACCCTGCTCAACGCCTCGCGCACGTCCTCGCCCACGCTCGCGAGACTAGCGGCCGGCGCGGGTGCGGGCGTGCCGCGGGTCAGGCGGTGGTGACCTCGACGGTCAGGTCGAGCTCGCGCCCGAAGTAGTCGCTGACGAGCAGCACCCACGTGCCCTCGGCGAGGCCGTCCTCGAGCAGCGGGTCGCGCTCGTCCTGCGAGCGGTCGTCCTGGATCAGCTGCCGCTCGTCGGGGCCGAACGCGACCAGCAGCGGGTCGGGGTCGCTGCTGCCGTCGACGCCGGTCCCGGTCACGTCGATGCGGTAGTCGCCCGCGGTCTCGACCTCGAGCACGGCGGCCCAGACGCCGTCCGACGGCGCCGTGCCGTCGACCGGGGTTCCCAGCTCGAGCGTGGTCGTCACGCGTGCGGCGGCGAGGTCGAACGCCGTCGCCACGCCGCTGCGGTCGGTGATCGAGACGTCGTAGCTGCCCGCGTCCAGGGTCGCGACGAGGAGCGGGTTGAGGGCGTTGCCGCCCAGCGCCGAGAGCGCGCCGCCGCGGTCGTCGTTGCCGGCGACCTGCTGGCCGCCGGCATCCGAGACCGTGATCCACAGGTCCGCGAGGTCGTCGCCGGCGCGCGCGTCCAGCAGGAGCGTGGTCGTGGCGTCGAGGTCCAGGCTGCCGACCCACGCGCCACCGGCGGGGAGGTCGGCCGTGGTCGTGCCGTCGATGGCGACGTCGCCGGTCACCGTCTCGCCGTCGGTCGGCGCGGCGGTGCTCGACGTCGTCGGGCCGGTCGTCGGTGTCCCGCCCGGGCTGCCGAAGGCCCACCACCCCAGCGCGGCGACGAGCCCGACGACCAGCACGCTCGCGGCCACCATCGCCCAGCGTCCGGCGCTCGAGCGCGACCCCGCGCCGCTGAACTCCAGGGTCTCGCCCGGGGCGCCGGTGGGCGCGGCGGCGGGCCAGCCGCCGGCGGGCGCGCCCCTGCCCGGGCCGGCCATCGGAGCGTGGTGCGAGCCCGTGCGCGCCGAGGCGAGGTAGGGGTAGTCGGTGGTCGCGGTGGCGGCGCCGTGGATCTCGGCCTTCTCGGGAGCGAGCGGCGTGTAGTACTCGGTCCATCCGTCGCCGTCCCAGTACCGCTGGCGGTTCTCGCCGTCGGGGTCCGGGTACCAGCCGGCTGGTCTGTCGCTCACCCGGCCATGGTAGGTGCCGGGCGGGTCGCCGCCGCCGGGCCGACCGGGGGAGAGGTCCCCGAGATCATCCTGCGGACGGACCCGCCGGAGCGTGCCGCGCCGCTAGTGTCGGCGCAACCGAGGGGCGAGGAGCGGCATGGCGGACGGCGACTGGGCGGTCGTGACGCGCGACCTGCGCAAGACCTATCGGGGACGACCGGCCGTCGACGGCCTGGACCTACGGGTGCCCGCCCGCGGCGTGCACGGCTTCCTGGGGCCGAACGGGTCCGGGAAGACGACGACGATCCGGATGCTGCTCGGGCTGGTCCGCGCGGACTCCGGCAGGATGCGCATCTTCGGGAGGTCGGTGCCGCGCTCGCTGCCGGAGGTCGTCGACCGGGTCGGGGCGATCGTCGAGTCCCCGAAGTTCCTGCCGTCGTTCAGCGGCCGCCGCAACCTCGACCTGCTCGCCCAGGCGATCGACGCGCCGCGCGGCAGCGTCGACGACGTGCTCGAGCGCACCGCGATGCGGGAGCGGGCGGGCGAGCCGTATCGCGGCTACTCGCTCGGCATGAAGCAGCGGCTGGCGATCGCCGCGACGCTGCTGAAGAACCCGGACCTGCTGATCTTCGACGAACCGAGCATGTCCAAGGCGGGTTGGGCTTGTTCCTTGATTCTACGGGGTTCTCGGTCTAGAAGTAAGCCTCGGAGCCGGTGTGCCTCGACCCCGGTAGCGGTGCGTCGTACATCTTCCCTGCCACGGAGGACCGTGGCGCGCCGGACGACACAGAACAGGAGTGTGCGATGACGCTCACCGACCAGCAGGCCGTAACGGGGTCTGCATCGCCAGACCTTAGCATCACGATCCGCGACTGCAACAGCATCGAGGAAGGGGTCATCACCCTGCGGGAAGGATCGCTCAACATCAAGTACGGGCCCAACGGCATCGGCAAGAGCACCATCGCTCGCGCGCTCACGCTGCGCACGGAAGGCGATGGAAGCCTTGACGAGCTCACCCCCTTCAAGTACAAGACGGTGAAGGACGGCCCCAGGCCCGCGGTCGAGGGCGCGGACAGCATTCAGAGCGTCATGACATTCAACGACGACTACGTTTCACAGTTCGTCTTTCAGCGTGACGAGGTGCTGAAGAACAGCTTCGAGATCTTCATCAACACGGAGGAGTTCCGAGAGGGACTCGTGCAGATCGAGTCTAAGTTCGAGGCGTTGAAGCAGACTTTTGCGGATGAGCCAGAGTTCAGCGAAGCTATCGCAGGATTCACGGAGCTCCGCGATGCGTTCAACGTCACCAAGACTGGCGCAATCGCGAAGACCAGCAAAGGGTTCAAGGGACTCAGCGTTGGGGGGAAGCTCGCGCATATCCCCGAACAGTTGCAGCGCTATGAAGGATTCCTACACAGTGACGACCCGGCTGGTTGGATCACCTGGCAAGCGAAGGGTAAAGCGTACCTGGAGCTTTCAGACAACTGCCCCTTCTGCTCGACTCCTAGCGTAGACAAGGTGACTGCTGCGAAGGTCTCGGAGGAGTATGACTCCGCTGCCGTCCGAAACATGAGCCAACTCCGAAACGTCATCGATCGGCTGGGGCGGTACATCGCCGAGCGTGATCTCGAGACCCTTGAGGAGCTGACTACTTCGATCACGGGGCTCGCTCCTGAACAGGAGTCTTTCGTCGTCACTCTTCGCAGTCAGATTGAGACATTGCTGACCAAACTCTCGGCTGTCAAGAGTCTTTCGTTCCATGCCCTCAAAGACGAAGAGAATATCGCCGAAATACTCAACGGCCTAAAAATCGAGCTCAAGTATCTTCCGGCGCTGAGCTCCGAAGCAACGCGGTCCGTCGTGCGACTCATCAACGGGAAGTTGGACGACGTAGCATCTCAGATCAATGACATTCGGCGGCGCATCGGTGAGCAGAAGTCACGTGTAGGAAAGCTGATTCGGGTAAACCAGAACGCGATCAACACATTCCTGAAATCAGCAGGTTATCGGTACACAGTTCGGATCGAGCCCAGCGACGACACATACCGGATGCTTCTCGAACACCAAGATGCTCCAGGTCATTTGGAGACCGCAGCTACCCATCTCAGTTACGGCGAGAAGAACGCTTTCGCGATGGTTCTATTCATGCACGATGTTCAGCATAAGCAGCCCGGATTGGTCGTTCTGGACGATCCCGTCTCCAGCTTCGACAAGACAAAGAAGTTTGCGATCCTGCATCAGCTCTTCCATGGGAAGAACAGCCTCCGAGGGATCACATCCCTCCTCCTCACTCACGATATTGAGCCTGCCGTGGACATCGTGCGGACCACTGGTCAGTTCGTCGCTACGAAGCCTGTGGTTCACTTTCTGAGCGGGCGTTCGGGCGTCTTGTCGGAGAAAGTCATTCGACCGGCCGACATTCAGACCTTCTCACAGGTATGCGACGACAACATCCGATCCGCCACGGATCAGGTCGTTCAGTGCATCTACTTACGCCGGCGTTTCGAGGTGCACGGGGCACGCGGCGAAGCATATGAGTTGTTGTCGAGTGCGCTTCATGCTCGCGACCTACCGACCCGAAAGCTCGACACTGGAGAGCAGGTGCCGCTCCGTGCTGAAGAGGTCGAGGAGGCGCTGAAACAAGTCAAGGAGCATATTGCAGACTTTGATTATGACCAGTTGGTTGCCGATCTAAAGGAGACTGGCGCTCTCCGCGCTCGTTTCGATGCGACGACCATCGGATATGAAAAGGTGCAACTCTTCAGAATCATGCTTACATTGAGTCCGGACTCGTTGGGTGGAGACGACGTCTTCACGAAGTTCGTGAACGAGACCTACCACATTGAGAACGAGTATGTGATGCAACTCAACCCTCGCGAGTTCGATGCGGTGCCAGAGTTCGTCATCGCAGCGTGCGCTGAGCTGGTCGCAGGGTCAGAGGCGGCGTAAGCAACGTATGGCGCATCTGCTGGGGGCCGAAGCCCTGCACTTGGAATATCCGACCCGCGTCGTGTTCGACTCGGTGACGATCGGCGTGAACGAGGGCGATCGTATCGGGATCGTTGGTCGCAACGGCGACGGAAAGTCCAGTCTGCTCGGGATGCTGTCAGGTCGCATCGAACCCGACTCGGGCCGCGTTACCCGACGCGGCGGGGTGACGATGGGCGTGCTGGATCAGGCCGACACACTAGATGACTCGGCAACGGTCGGACACGCTATCGTCGGCGATCGGCCGGAGCACGAGTGGGCCAGCGACGCGAAGGTGCGTGACGTGATCGCTGGCCTCGTGTCGGACCTGCCCTGGGATGCGCAGATCGGAACACTTTCCGGCGGCCAGCGCCGCCGGGTCGCCCTCGCGTCGCTACTGACTGGCGAATGGGATGTTGTTGCGCTTGACGAGCCGACGAACCACCTCGACGTGGAGGGCATCACCTGGCTTGCCGGGCATCTACGCTCGCGGTGGGCAAGGAACGCGGGCGGTCTGTTGATCGTGACTCACGACCGCTGGTTCCTCGATGAGGTCGCCACCGTGACATGGGAGGTGCACGATCGAATTGTGGAGCCGTTTGAAGGCGGGTATGCCGCCTATGTGCTCCAGCGGGTCGAGCGTGATCGGCAGGCCGCGGCGGTCGAGGCCAAGAGGCAAAACCTGATGAAGAAGGAACTGGCTTGGTTGCGTCGTGGGGCGCCGGCACGCACGTCCAAGCCGAAGTTCCGCATCGAGGCGGCGAACCAGCTCATTGAGGATGTGCCGCCGCTTCGCGACCGGATCGAGCTGAACCGGCTTGCCGTTGCCCGGCTCGGCAAGGACGTGATCGACTTGCTTGACGCGGGTGTCTCGTTCGATGGTCGCGAGGTGCTACGCGACATCGAGTGGCGCATCGCACCCGGTGAGCGGGCGGCGATCCTTGGGGCTAATGGTGCGGGAAAGTCCACGCTGCTGGGTCTTATTGCGGGAACGGTCGAGGCTACGACAGGGCGGGTCAAGCGAGGCAAGACCGTCAAGCTTGGTGTGCTCGATCAGCAGTTCCAAGAGCTCGAGGAGATCGCAGACGACCGGGTGAGGGATGTCCTTGCCCGAGCTAAGACGAGCTACGTCATCGACGGCAAAGAACTCAGCCCCGCACAGCTCCTCGAACGTCTCGGCTTCTCGCGTGAGCACCTATCAGCTCGTGTCGGGGAGCTGTCCGGTGGGCAGAAGAGGCGGCTGCAACTGCTTCTCGTGCTGCTCTCGGAACCTAACCTGATCGTTCTAGACGAGCCTTCGAATGACGTGGATACGGACATGCTCGCCGCAATGGAGGACCTGTTCGACTCCTGGCCTGGCACGCTCATCGTCGTCAGCCATGACCGCTACCTTGTGGAGCGAATTACGGATCAGCAGTACGCGATTCTCGACGGCCGGCTGCGTCATCTTCCGGGAGGGATGGACGAGTATCTGCGACTGCGTGAGATGCAGTCCAGCTCGCCGTCCGTTGCCGTGGCTCCTGCCGTGTCCGACGCATCGGAGCAGGTGCTATCGGGTGCGGAGGAACGCGCCATGCGCAAGGAACTCAGCGCTACTGAGCGCAAGCTGGAACGGTTGGGTGAGCGGGTCGTGAGCATCCACGAGCGCATGGCTAAGCACGATCAGGGTGATTATGCAGGCCTAGGCCAGCTGAATGATGAGTTGCGTGAGGCACAGGAAGAAACCGCGGTGCTGGAGGAACGATGGTTCGAGCTTACTGAACGCCTCGGCTGAGCGATGTGAGCTGGGTACCCGAGTGGGTTCCACATCTCAATCGGCGCTCTCTCCGATCACGTCGCGGGTTTGAGCATCGTCGCTTGGGTGGGCCTTCCCAAGCGATTCTCAAACAAGCGCCCGGCGCTGAGACCGTTGATTTCCTGTGTGCTCAGGGGTTCCGAGCGGCGCGTACCGAGGGGACGAAGCCCTAAGAGGCACGATTCGCGAGGCGCGGTCGCGAAAAATCCGGCGAAGTCTCAAACACGATTGATCATCGAGCAGCGCATGGAACTGGTCGCGGACTATGAGGCTGGGATGCCCGTCCGAACCATCGCCGTGAAGTACGGCGTGCATCGCGGAACGATTCCGGCCTTCGTTCTACGGTCTGGTGGAGAGTTGCGGTCAACAGGACTGAACAACGAGCGCCGTGCGAGCGCGGCCATCCTTTACCGCGACGGGCTCCCCTGAACCCACGATAAGAGCAGGCTCTAATCTGCTTGCCGGATTTAGCAAAAGTGGCGAAAAGATCGCCAACAAGGCCCGAAAGTCCAGCCATCGCCATTAGTGACCCACAAAGTGCACTTCTCCACCCGGGTTGCGGATGCAACCACTCACCTTGGCGACCCAGGTCCTCATCTCCGAGTGAACCATTTTCAGCAAGCAACAGGCTGTGTTTAGCTGGGTGCGATGAGTCGCACAGTGAAGATTCCGCGAAATGCGCGTCGAGCGCCGCTCCGCCGTGCACTGCAGAGGTCACTCGTGGGCCAGTTCTGCGGCGCACTTCTCATCATTGGGATGATGCTCATCGCGGTCCCACCAGACGGCCCGAGCGGAGCCGGGGTGCTCATTTTCCCCGCAATGGTGCTGATCTACGTGACGGTTGGACTCGTCGCGTGGGACCGACGGCCCTCGAGCCTGATGGGCCCCCTTCTCCTGGGCGCTGCCGCAGCCCTGGTACTCGCGAGCCTCGGAAACTCCGCGAACGCCACCATCGCGACGGTCGGTGCGATCTGTGCCACCTTGCCATTAGCGACTCTGATCCATCTGCTTCTGGCGTTCCCCACCGGGAGACTATCCTCGAGGGCCGAACGCGCTGTAGTGCTCACCGGATACCTCACCTCGACAATCCTTCAGATCCCGGTCGTGATCTGGGGTCCGGGCGGCGGGTTCGGGGTCGCTCCGAACCGGGAGTGGGCCGAGCTCGGAGAGCTTGTGCAGTCGATCGTCGGCGCAGTCGCCTTTGCCGCAACGGTCGTTGTGCTCACCGCGCGGATCCGCCGTGCGTCAAGTTCCGAACGTCGCGTGCTCGCCCCGCTCTTTGTTTTCGGCGTCGCCTCGATCGCAACTCTCCTCATCGGCGCGGAGGTTCTTCCGTCAGTTTTCGGCTGGACGCAGGCAGCAGTCGGGTATCTGCAGCTCTCTGTACTCGCGCTCGTTCCGGTCGCGATCGCTCTCGCCGCGCTCCGGGGTGGAATCGCCCGCGCTTCCGAACTTGAGGAACTCGGCGTTTGGCTCACCCACCTCTCGACCGAACGAGAGACTCTCGCAGCAGTCCTTTCGGAAGCACTGGGTGACCCCTCACTTGAGTTGTGGTTCTGGGATCCGCACACACAACACTACGTAGACTCGGCTGGCCAACCCGTCGAGCCCCAAACCGCGCACCCGCAACGATCCCTGATACCTGTGGATCTCGATGAAGAACCGGTCGGAGCCCTGGTGTACCAACGCTCGCTCATTTCGGATCCCGAATCGGTGCGAATGGCAAGTCGCATGTTAGGGATCGTGCTGGATCGCGAGCGGCTCACGGTTCTTCTTCGAGCGAGTCGGGTCGACCTGCAGCGATCCAGAGAACGTCTCGTAGGAGTTGCCGACACCGAACGGAGGCGGATCGCTCAGAACCTGCATGACGGTTTACAGGCCGAGCTCGTGCTCCTCGGAATCGAGGCTCAGCAGTTGGCGCACGCGGCGGCAGACCAACATCATATTCAAGAGCGGGCACAAGAACTTCGTCGAAGTATCGACCGTTCGGCAGCCGGCCTCCGCGCTCTGGTGCACGACGTTATGCCACCTTCGCTCATGCAGCGCGGTCTCCTCGCTGCTGCGGAAGATCTCGTCGATCGCATGCCGATTCCAATCAAGGTTGAACTCCAGGTCCAGGACCGAGCGTTTCCGTCCGCGGTCGAGAGCACTCTGTATTTCGTGCTCGCAGAAGCCATCACCAATGTCGTCAAGCATGCTGAGGCAAAGGAGGGTGCGGTGAGCGTTGCCCATCGCGGCTCGATTGTGACGCTCGAGATTACGGATGATGGAAAAGGGGGTGCCGCACTCGGCGCCGGCTCAGGTTTGACCGGCATGGCAGAGCGCATTGACGTGCTCGGCGGCGTACTCACGATCGATAGCCTCCGAGGAATTGGCACCCGCATTCGAGCGGAGGTACCACTTGCGTGACGCAGAACCGCTGCGGGTAATGATCGCTGAAGACGAGGTGCTGCTTCGTCACGGACTCTCACTCATGCTGCGTGGCGCTGGGATGGAAATCCTCGCTACAGTAGCCGATTTCGATGCGCTCATGTCCGCCGTCGACCGCACCCCACCGGACATCGTCATTACCGATATCCGGATGCCTCCCACGTTCTCGGACGAGGGTCTCGTCGCCGCAACCTCGATCCGCTCTGCCTACCCTCAGACCGCGGTCATGGTGCTCTCGCAACATGTGCAACGCCGATACGCTCTGGAGCTTCTCGGCATCGACCCGTCGGAGACACCCCCGACCTCCGCCAGGGCTCCCGGCCGCGTGGGATACCTTCTCAAGCAGCGAATCGCCGATGTAGACGCCTTCATCAGCGACCTCCGGGCGGTCGCGTCAGGCGGCACCGCCATCGACCCCGAAGTGATTGCGATCATGGTCACTCGAGCTGCTCGAGCGGACACGGCCGTTGCGCAGTTGACCCCTCGCCAACTCGAAGTGCTCGCACTGCTCGCGCAGGGCCGTAGCAATGCAGCCATCGCCGCAGCAATATTCATCACAGAAAAGGCCGTCGTTCAGCATGTCTCCCGGATTTATACCACTCTCGGGCTGCCTCCTGCCGCCGACGCGCATCGACGCGTGCAGGCGGTACTCCGCTATCTCAGTTTGGGAACCGGGAGTGTTTCTCCAAACGAATGACCCGATTGACGACCTACGTCTCTCGTGCCCGGGTGATCATGCTGACACACTCGAGAACATGATGAATAGACGTGCAGCCGTTACGGGCCTCTCTCTTGCGCTTGCCGGGATCGTTCTCCTGACGGCATGCACCGGAAGCGGCTCCTCCCGCAGCTCAGGAGTGATGCTTGGAGCGGTACCGAACCAAGACGTGATTGCTCTTCCGGAAGACGAGTCGATAGACACCGCCGTCGCAGCAGCTCTCGAACGGCTTCCCGACCTCATTGAAGAGACGATAGAAAGCACCCAGGTGCCAGGCATGGCCGTCTCGGTCGTGCACGGCGACGAGATTGTCTTCGCCGAAGGATACGGCACTCGAGAGGTGGGGGCGGATCTCGCGGTAACCCCTGACACCGTGTTCCAGATCGCTTCGCTTTCCAAACCCCTGTCGGCAACCGGAGTAGCAGCAGCGATCGGGCAGTCAGGGGGTTCACTTGACTGGAACACCCCGATCACGAAACTGCTGCCCGACTTCGAATTCTCGGATCCGTTCGTCACGCAGCGGGCAACCGTCGGTGATGCGTTCAGCCATCGCACGGGACTGCGCACCGGCGCCGGCGACGATCTCGAGGATCTCGGTTACGAGCAGACCGAGATCCTCGATCGATTGAGGATGCAGCCGCTCGACGAGTTCCGGAGTACCTACCATTACTCGAACTTCGGGTTAACGCTCGGAGCAGTAGCGGTGGCCGCGTCTCGCGATCAACAGTGGGAGGAACTCATGAACGAGCTCGTCTTCTCCCCCATTGGAATGGACTCGACATCGACGGAACACGCCGCATATCTCGCAAGCGAGAACCGAGCCGTGCTGCACGCCCTGATCGACGGACAGTTCACCCCTCGCTTTGATCGCAATCCCGATCCGCAGGCACCGGCAGGTGGAGTCTCCTCCACCGTCGAAGATCTGGCCCAATGGATGATCGTGCTGCTCAACGAAGGCCGTGCGCCCGGGGAGGATGCTTCCGAGATCATCGACACCGCAGCACTTCGCGAGGCTATGGTCGCGCAAGTTGTGTCAGGAGGCGGCGAAGATCTGGCGAACCGTCCCTCACACTATGGCCACGGATTCGGCGCGTCCCCTTTGGTCTCCGGGCGGATGTCCTATTCACACTCGGGCGCATTCGTCCTCGGGTCCGGAACCGCATTCCAAATCGTTCCGGAACTCGACCTGGGAATGGTTGTGCTGACGAACGGTGCGCCGGTCGGAGCTGCAGAATCGGTCATTGCTCAGTTCTTCGATCTGGTGCAGTTCGGCACGATCACGCGAGATTGGACCAGCGACTTCGGTGTCTTTCTGGGGCAGCAGCTCGCGCCGGTCGGCGACCTCGTGGGCCAGGAACCGCCGACTGACGCGGCTCTTCCTCCAGACATGCGCTCGCTACTGGGGCGATACGAGAACCCCTACTTCGGCGAACTGATGCTCGAAGAACGCGCCGATGGTCTTGTAGCCCGACTTGGCCCGGACGGGATGGCCGAGCTCACGCTGCTTCCCTGGGACGATACTCGGCTCGCCTATGCTCCGCGCGGCGAGAATGCGCCCGAGGGATCTCTTGCCAGCGCCCTCATCAGTCGAAGCGCCTCAGGGATTGAACTCACCCTGGAGTCCTTCGATGCTCAGGGTCTCGGCACATGGGCACAATCGCGATAGGTACGGTCGGAAGGTGCGAATTGCCATTTCCGGAACCCATGCCAGCGGAAAAACCCGACTCATCGACGACTACTGCGCCCTTCGGCCGGACACCTTGAAGCTTGGCGACCCGTTCGAGTTTCTCGAGACCGCGTCCGACCCGCCAGGTCCTTCAGAGTACCTCGCTCAACTGCAAATCGCCGAGCGCAGGCTGCACGGGCTATCTCCGGATACCGATTGGATCATCGAACGCACCCCCCTCGATTTCCTTGCGTATCTCGACGCCCTGGAAGCTCTCGGTCGCACTCCCACATCTCCGGGTCCGCCGTCTCCGGAGGCATACCTTTCCACGATCCGATCGCAGGTCGACTTTCTCGTGCTACTTCCCCTCGAGTATCGCGACGATGTTGTGGTTGCAGCAGATGAAGACCCAGAGCTGCGGATCGCGATGAACGACGCGCTATTTACACTGGTCGACTCCTTCTCGCTCGCTAATACTGATCGTGTCGTCGAGATCACCGGTCCGCCTGAGACTCGTCTGGCACGACTCCTTGCCGAGGTTGAGGGGCGTCGCGGGGAGGCCCCCGCGTTCGCACCCGAGGTGGGGAACGTCACACCTGTCCAGACCGCAGAGGACCGCTTCAGCGAACAGCGCCTGCAGGGCAGTTAGCATAAGCTTCGCTGCGAATGAGCACAACGCATATTCTGATGTCGATACTGGGGCACGACGGGGAGCAGCCGCGCACCAGGTGCTGGATGATAGTCTCAAACGTTTCGACTTCAGCGAAGCGATCGCATTCGCGAAATCTGTAGACATCCTTATGTCTAGTCAGCGCTCCCGGCGCTACCTCCATTGGGCACACGTTGCAGGAGGTCGCCGACCGTCTCGGCATCGACCCGAAGACCGTACGCAACGCCGTAGTTGCTGAAGGCGTAACCCTTCGTCCCCGAGGAAGAAGACCAACAACCTGAGACCAAGGGCAACAGGTTTGGATGCTGGGCTCGACACGCCGAAAGTCACAGTGACCGATTTCTGCGCAGTTCTAAAGCCCCAGTGCTAGGATTGAGGCGTCACCTAGCGTCAGGAGCGTCGATGAACGAGTTGCCCGAACCTTCTCCGTGGTTCAACCGTCACTTCGGAGAGCACAGTCAGAGTGTGATGCTTGCGCTCGCTAAGGCCGGTCGTGCAGCTCACGAGCGCTCCCTCGACGCCAAGACCGGAAGCCAACTGGCCTCGAACGAGGCATACGGCTCGTTTTGGGTGATCTTGCCTGAGGAGGTATCGGCTCACCTTGCGTTCCTGCCTGGGCGCGAGGTGATCCGGCCGACAGGCAGCCGTTACGACCTGGTGGTTTTCGATGGCACCTTGATCTTTCCGGCCAAGTGTGGACGTGGATCGTCCGGCGCTGACCGAATTAGGCTAGGCCGCTCGGATTTCCGTCGCCGAGTTTTCTCCCTTGAAGACGACGCTAGCCGCAACATGCAGGAACAGTTGGAGTTCGAACTAGAACTAGGTGGCGACCTAGACGCCTCTGTCAAGGATGGTTCCTTCGGCTCCGCTACGCGGGCCTCCCTCGTTGCCTACGACGTGTCCGCTCGTGGCGGGCTCCAGCACGTCTATGTCGGCGAGGCGACTCTTGAATCATCCGGGCTCGTCACCTGGCACTATCGCGAGGAGTTGATGCTGCACCTGCTCGATGGAGAAGGAGTTGCCCTGGTTGGCCTTGGCGAGCCTTCCTCGGCACGATTCGATGACGCACCTCTCCCTGAGAGTGACCTAACGCTTCTGAAGCCGGGCGAACTGCCGAGTACCAACGTGGAGACCGAGGGCGTCCCTGACACGGGAACTGGGGGTGCATCAGATGATCTCCCGTGATTCGAGCAGACCGGTCGCGCCCCCCACTGATCTCGACATCGCAAAGACCTTCGATGGTGACCGTCTGCGGCAAGCTCGACAACTCGCGTTGCGCACGAAGCAGAGTCTCGCAGAACCACTTGGCGTATCGGCAGCCGCTATTGGGCAATATGAATCCGGCGCCACGCCACCCCGCGCGGAACTCATCCCGCTTCTAGCCCGAGAACTTGACGTTCCGCGAGAGTTCTTCGCCGCGGGTCGGCCGCTCGCTCGGCTTGAGACAGCCGATGCCTTCTTCCGGAGCCTTCGAGCCACGACGGCGAAACAGCGCGCCAAGGCAGTGTCCTATACGGAGCAACTGTGGGAGTTGGTTCATGCAGTCGAGAAGCACGTCCGCTTGCCACCCGTGAACCTGCCCGGTTTCGTTGGCGGTGAGGTAGAACCTGGTGTATTCCCAAACGACCCAATAGCGGCCGCGCGGGCACTACGCAAGGCATGGAGGCTAGGCGCGGAACCGATCCCGCATCTCGTGCGCACCATCGAGAATCAGGGCATCGTCGCAGTCTTGGTTCCCTTCGCTGAAGACGAAGTTGCCCGCATCGACGCGTTCTCCACGCTTTCGCTGTCGCGACCGATCATTGTCCTGTCACCTGACCGTGCGAACGATATCTACCGACACCGCTTCACCGCTGCACACGAACTCGGACACCTCGTCATGCATGGCGAACTCGCCGGCGGTGACCCCGCATTGGAACGAGAAGCGGACCGATTCGCCGCCGAGTTCCTGACACCAAGTTTGGTGATCCAAGACCTACTCCCTCGGCGGATCGACTTTCGAAAGCTGAACCAGCTGAGCGAACAATGGGGGGTATCCATCAAGTCCCTCATCTACAGGAGCAGAGAGGTCGGCCTGCTATCCGACGCCACCGCTCGGCGCGCATACATTCAGCTGAACCAGCTCTCAGAGCAAGGTGTGATCGCAACCCAGCCCGTTTACCAGTTTCCCGGTGAGGTTCCTTCGCTCCTTCGCCGCGCCGTCGAGATGGCCGAAGCAAACGGCGTCACCATCGCATCCTTGGCTCAGGAACTCGCCTGGAAACCAGCCCAAGTCCGCCGCATGCTCGGCGACGCAGACGAGCGGCCAACTCTAAGACTTGTTTGATTCAGCTCATCGACCCAGGACCGTCGATCTATCTACATCTTTCCGCAGCCCTACCCAGTTCCAGATTAAAGAGGAAACAATGAGTTACCGCAATAAAACCTATGTCGCTTTCGCCAGCGAGGACATCGGCAAGTACCGTCTGATGGAAGCATGGAAAGCAAATCCCAACTTCGACTTCAATTTCTATGATGCTCACACCCTCTACGTTTCGCGCGATACGAGCCAGCCTGAAACGATCAAGCGTAATCTGCGCGAACGAATGAAGAACGCCAAACAGGTGGTTCTTCTCGGCAGTGGTGACGCTAGACGAAAAGGCGGAGACGGTGTCTCATTTCTCGCACATGAGATTAAGGTGACGATGGAGTTCAATCTTCCGGTGGTCATCGCGAATCTTGACAGTGGTCGTACCGTCAACAGGAACTTCATACCGGCACCACTATTGAACGCAAACTATTACACGGTGTCAGTGTCGTTCCAGCCTAAGATCATCAAGCATGCGCTTGACGACTACGCAGTCCAGTTTGGAACCAGCAATAATTCGGGACCGCACCAGTATCCGTCCGGAACTTACGCGACGCTCGGCCTATAGATGAGAGACCTTGCACACGATCTGCGCACGTGGCGCTTCTGGCGTTGGTTCCTCATCCAAACGTTCTCCGCAGTCGGAGTTCTTGCGGTTCTGCTCGAACTAACCAACTTCATCTTCGGGAGTCTTCCGATCGAGGGGTGGCCGCTCGCCATCATCATTGCTTTCGTTTCGATCGGGTACGGACTTGTCCGTGCTTGGCCGCGCCCCATCCGGCAGGACTACAACTCACCGAACACGATGATTGAGATTGTGAAGGGCGATTTGTTCGCGCAGGACAGCAACATCGTGGTGGGTACCTGCGACACGTTCGATACGTCCGTTCCTAACATTATCGCGAAGAACAGCGTTCAAGGTCAGGCGCTCGAACGCCTCTACGGTGGCGATACGGATCAACTGGACCGCGAACTCGCCGCGGCGCTGCAGGGCAAGACGGTAACGGCGACGATCCAGAAGCACGGGAAGACTAAGAAGTACGGCGTTGGGGCCGTGGCCACGCTTCGAAACGGTTCTCACCGCCTCTACTTCTTGGCGTACAGCGAGATGAACGAGGCTAACGAAGCACAGAGCACGCCGGATGGTATCTGGCGAAGCCTTGCGTCGTTGTGGGAAGAGGTCTCGCGGACCGCGAACGGAACTGCGGTAGCTGTCCCCGTCATCGGCGGAGGACAGTCCCGGTTGTCACAGGTCATGCCGGCGCAAGACTCGATCCGCTTTATCGTGATGTCCTTCATGTTCGCGTCGCGAACGAAGAAGGTGTGCGATCAGCTGCGAATAGTGGTGCATCCGAGGGATTTCGATCGCCTGGACAGGCTCGAACTCCAAGCGTTCCTGTCATCGATGAGGCCGTCGTGAGTGAGTCAGCTATTCGGCTTCCTGACGCGCAGCCGTGCGCGTTCTGCGCCTACCTCAAAGGAAGTCGACCGTTCACCTTCGTGATAAGGAACACGTTGACAGCGGTTATGGTTACGCAGGAACAGCGTGGGAAACCGCACCTTCTCGTCATCCCTACCAGGCACAGAGAGACCATTCTCGACTTGACAGATGATGAGTGTGCGGCGCTGATGGTCGAGGTAAGGAACGCAGCGACGGCTATCGACGCCGCATACCAGCGTTCAGGTATCTCCGTCTGGCAGAACAACGGTGAGGCCGCAAGCCAGTCGATCAGGCACGTTCACTTCCACGTCGCAGGAACCCTGGACTCTGGCGGCACCGAATGGGGTCCCGTTGAAGAGCTCCCGCTCGCCAAGACAGAACTCATTGCCAAGCAAGTTCAAGCCCACTGGCCGTCTTCGTAGACGTCACGTTGACCGGACGAGATCGTTGTTCTCTAACGTCTGGCAGTGGGGTGTTTCGTGTCGCCGCTCAAAGCTATGGTGCGGGCGAAGGACTTATGATGTTGACATCCACAGGCGTTGGAGCATCGTCCAGGGGAACCGCCCAAGATACGGTGTGAGCGATCGCGAGCAGCGTTAGTCCGACTAGCGCGATTAAGAAGCCGTCACGGAAGACCGTGACCATCGCTCGGCGAGTCCTCGACGTCGTATGCACTGCCATAACGTACTGTCGAAGCTCCTCTCGGCGGGGATCACGAAGGTGAACGAAACTTTCTACCTGGACTGCTCCAAGGACTTTGTTCGACACGGCAACACCGGCAAAAACCAGAACTGCCATGACGACAATGAGAACGCCGACCAACCAGATGACGAGCAAGCTGGTGGAGCTCGTGGCAACGGCCCAGAGCCGCTCGAAGGCGGCAGTGCTCAGTCCGATGGCCGCAATGATTGCTGTGAGTGCGAACTCTGCACGGCGCCGAACCGCCTCGATGCCCGCTGATTCGCTTTTCAGACGCTCGTCATAGGACGAACGCGCCAAGGCAAGGTTCCGTTTTGGGCACTCGTCTACCCACTCTGTTTCCGGTGCCGCTTCGTCCGGCATCCACACTTTCCTGCCGGCGAAGAGGCCCAGCGCCGTACTCACAACCATGCGAACTTCGGTGAACGCAAGTCTTGTCTTTTCGCGAAAAGTCTTCTTTCTCATGTGCCCGCCACGAGTAGACCTGCGAGGGCGTCAGTAATCGCCATACCCATTTGCTTGGGAAGAAAGAGCCACTGGCCCGAGGGGTTTACGTCGAGGAGGAACACCTCACCATCAGGCGTTTGAATCCAATCTTGGCTCGAGTATCCGAGACCGAGATGACTCGCAATTGTCAGCGCGCCTGTAGGCGCTATCAAGCTCGCGTCAGGGGCTTCTATGAATGCAGAATGATTGCGTGAACGCCGCCGCCAGTCAGCGGGAGCAGTTAGGTCAACATCTAGCGTTGCCACCCAGCTACGATCGCCGACGGTGACAACGCGAAGATGCTTAGCAGCCGGTATCCGTTCCTGGACAATGAATGGCGCTGCGGTCAGAGCGTTAAGTCGAATGTCTGTAGGCAACATCGACTCGGCGTAGACAGTCATTGTTTCACCGTCCTGGATGAACTGGCCCGTACCGAGAGGCTTAACAATGACCTCGTTCGAGAAGGATGTCGCGACTGCCTCACTACTCGTCGTCACTAGGGTTCTCGGGTATGGAATACCAAGCCTGACGGCCGCCTTCCATTGCCAGAGTTTCGATTCAGCTCTGCGCAGTGCCACTGGGCTTGTTATCCAACTTACTTTGGAGTCGTCCAGAAGCCATGAGTACGCCGAATACCAAGTGCCAAGCTCCAAAGCTCTCAGTGACCCTGCTTCGATGCCAAGCCCCCAGTCTGCCCGGTGAAGACGTCGTAACCACCCAAATCGCGCATCGGTGAGGTCGCGCCAAGCGCCGTCAATTTTCACGGCGTAACCTTCATCGCTTAACGAAAGACCATCGCTCATGACTGACTCAAGGTCGAAGATCAGTGGGCGATTTCCGCATCTTATGAGGGCATCCTCGACAGCTGCGATATGAGGATCATCACGTTCACCGATGAGGATGGGTGCTCTGGAACTCAACGAGGCCCGACGTAGCTTAGGAGGAGCTGCGTGACTGCCTCATCGGTATCGGACGATTCAATCGTCTCTGTGATCGTTGCTGTCCCGCGAACACCATCGACAACGCTTTGCGGGTAGCTTGCTAACTCGGCAAACATGGAGGTGGAGGCTTCTCTTGCCTGCATTAGCTCTCCATCAGAGACATCCCCAGCGGGGAAAACCCGAACCCGTGATCAGATGTCTCGATTGTGTGCGTGAGCGTTGAAGGCTGCGGACGGGGCCTAGGTTCGGGGTCATTACGCTGCATGTCCACTGCCAGCAGTCCGAACAACGACGTGGATGTGTTCATTGGACTCCAATGGCGGTTTACGACAGGGAACTCTTGAATCTTACCGTGGATGTCGACAACAGTGCAGTGGAGATGGAGGTCTTTGGGATCACAGCGATGTCTCTGGGACACGAAGCGAGTCGAGCCGGTCAGGTCGCTTGCTCGGCCGACTCGGCCATTGTTCTTCGTTCGGCGCGTACGGCGGCTCTTTCCCGCAGGCGCGCGCGACCCAGCAGGATCAGGCTGACCGGCCCCATGATGATGAACTTCATCGTGTTCCACAGGCAGAGGAGAACGAGGAGGTTGAGCCATCCGGGTCCGCCGTCTGTGATGAGGGTGGTGATGGTGCTCGCGGCCAGGAGGTAGGGCACGGCGAGGAGCATTGCGGGTACGCCCCACTTCAAGCCTCGTCGGGTGCGGATGGCGTCGAGGAGGATGTTGGTGGGCATGTAGCGGCGCAGGAATGCGCGGGTGTGGACGCTGAGAGTCCAGAGCTGGCGGATCATGACGGGGTTCCTCTCACAAGCACGACGGATCGTCGGAGGCGGTGCGTGTGTGAGTGGCCTTGCGGCCTGCCCCGTAGAGCGTCATATCAAGGAGAAATCCGCCTCACCCCAAGAGTACGACGCACCAGCGACATTCGGAAGGGCAACCGGTCACAGGCCCCGGCTCGCACCTTCACGGCGCACCATCCGTGCCGGGTCGTCGTGTCCTTCGGCGCCATCGAAGTCGCGGAGCCTTGCAAGGGCGGCTCTCGCTCGTGCGGCGTCGATCTTCTGCGCGTCACTGTCAGGTGCTGGGCCGAGCGGCGTGCGCGTGGTGATGCCGTAGCGGTCACGATACGCGGCCACGGTTCTCGCCTGCTGTTTCCAGGTCGTCGCGGCTCTCGCCTCAGCCGGCGTGCTTCCGAGCACGAGCGCCCATTCCTGTCGCTCGGTGAGAGCCTGGTCGAGAACAGCCACGGCGCGTTCTTCGATCAGCTCGCGCCGTTCGGTGAGTGCTTTCCGCATCTCGGCACTCATAGGCCCGGCGGCTTCGGGGATGAGGCCGGCGATCAGGCGGGGCGCCTTGCGGGTGCGCCCAGAACCCGCCGGCTTCGCAGTGGCGCGGGCGAGGCGGTGGTGCAGGACAGAGGCGATGTCGTCGGCGTCACCGAAGCCGCGTGCTGCGACCAGGCGCGGCATGAGGGCATCGATGTTGTGGTGGTTCGCTTCCGCCCGTCGTAGTTCAGCCGTGAGTGCTCCGAAGGCGTCAGAGTGGATCGTGTCTTCTGCTTCCTCCCGAGTGAGGCCGGATTCGCGGATGAGGGTGGCGAAGCGGTCGTGTTGGGCTGCTTGCGCGATCGTCTCGTACTCGGCCGCAAGCTGTCCCACCGACCCCCACATCTCTTGCTCGGTGGTGATCGTCTCGTGCGCGGACAGCTCGGCACCGACGTGCTGCAGCACCCCGTAGAGCACGCTCCGCGCGCTCGCATCCGGGTCGTCGGCCGGGTGCGGGGTGGTGTGGTTGTCGTCGGGGCGGTCGGTGGCGACGTAGACGAGGTTCGCGTGCCGGCCGCGGGTCATCGCGACATACAGGTTCTCCCTCGTCGTAGACGAATCAACAAGAACATGCGAGGTGTCGGTCGTGATGCCTTGCGCCCTATGCGCCGTCACTGCGTACCCCAGATCGACGTGATCCGAGACGTATCCGGCCGGGAGGATCACAGTGCCGCGGCTGTTTGCGCGGCGTGCGGTGAGTGATCCATCGTCTCGGATGTCGATGACCGTCCAGCGGTCGCCGTTGCGTACCCATCCCCGTGGGGTGCGGAGGCGTCGGTCGTTCTTGCGGGTGATGATCGTGTCACCGACCCCGGCACGCGCGTCGCCTTGGAGGGCGACTTCGCGGCGGGCATCCACGGTGCCGTCGAGGATGAGATCGGCGCGGGCGCGCTGGTTCAGCGCGTGGACGGAGTCGTTGGAGTCCGCGATCAACACCGTCGAAGCACCGTTGAGGGTGTCGTTGCGCCAGGCGGTGTAGGCGGCGTCGATCATCGCCTCGGTGTCGCCACCGGTGACGCGGTCATGTTCGGCGTACGTGTCGATGGCCTCGGTGCGCCCATGTCGGAGATCCAGCGAGGCCGTCTTCTCCGACTCGTTGACGAAGCGGTGCACGTCGACCAGTTCCGGGGCATCGGCGCGGTCGTGGACGAGGAGAGAGAACGCGCCGCCGGCGGTCACGGATTGCAGTTGCGCCCAATCACCCACAAGCAACACCTTTGCCCCGATCTCTGTTGCGTGCTCGGTGATGCGATCCAGGGAGAGAGTGCCGGCGAGGGAGGCTTCGTCCACGATCACCAGTTGCCCCTTGCGGAACGATGCGCCCGTGTTCTGGTGGTCTTGCCACCACTTCGCGGTGTTCTCCGTTCGGATGCCGAGATCATCTGCGAGGACTTGCGCGGCGACCGCGGACGGTGCGAGGCCGACGACGCTGCCACGCCCATGCTCCCGCTCCCACGCAGTACGCAGGGCGCGCATCGCTGTCGTCTTTCCCGCGCCGGCAGGGCCAACTAGCACATCGACTGCACGGCCTGAGATCGCAACAGCAGTGAGGGCTGAGGTTTGGTCGGCGGCGAGGAATCGGCCGTCGCGATCTGGGCGGCGGGTGACCTTCTCGATAACCTCGACCGGCACGATGGGTGCGGTCATGGTGCGGGCGCGCTCGAGGAGTCGATCTTCTGCCGCGAGGATGTCCGGTGACGAGTACACCGTCGACGCGATCGGCCGGAACCTGCTGCTGTCATCAGAGCGGCGGAACACGGCCGGGCTCGATGCGAGCTCGGGCGGAGTCAGCTGGAGGGAGGCGCGCTCTGCGGCATCGACGACCATTCCGACTACGGCTTCGCGATCCCTCGTGGTGGCGAACCGGTAGGGCATCGTTTGGCGGGCGGCTTCGGCGGTGAGGTTCCACCTACGCCAGGTCGACCGCTTCTCACCGACCGCCTCAACCACACTGCGGCCCAGAGCGTCGATCACATCCAGGGGCACGTCATCAGCGCGCAACAGTAGCGGCGTATCGTTCGTCACGGTGACGGTGCGGGACCAACTGGTGGCGTCTTCACCGAGAAGGTGCGACACCCGCTCCCGCCACTCACCGGTGAGGTCCGCGAGCGAACGCACTTGCTTCTCCGGCCTGGTCGCCAGCGTCGCTTGTGCGCGGAGCTTGATGACCGTCGCAAGCGATGGTTGTCTGCCGTGTGGGGCAACGTACTCGGCGATGAGACGGTTCTTCTCCTGATCAATCTGCCGCGCCCTGGACGAGAAATGCGCCACTAGGCTCTCCGGCACCGTGCTGATTGCCCAGGCGGGGTTGCGGTCGTGCCCCATGTCGCGGGCTTCCCATTCGACACCGAAGGCGCGGGTGAGGTGGTCAGCGAACACGGCTTCGTGGAGTTCTGAGAGCGCGACGGTGGCGGCGTGCAAGGGGCGTCCGTCGAGGGAGCGCCATTTTCCGTCGTGCACGGTTTGAACCTTGTTCGAGATCACCACATGCGTATGCAGATGCGGGTCACCCGCCCGTGAATCGTAGTGATCGAACGCGGTTGCGATCACGCCGGAGACATCGGCTTGCGCAACCGCCCCGTTGCGTCCTGCGACGCCGACGCGGGTTGCCGCAACCTCGCGTTCGATGAACGCAACCATCTCCGCAACCGCCGCATGATGAGCCTCCGCAATCAGCGATTGCGTCCCCGCATCCGATACCGCCCACAGCACCGATGCCGACTTCGGAATCGAGAACGTGAAATCGAACCCCGCAACCGCTTTCCGCGCGCCGCGTGTTCTCTCCTCAGCCTCGATTGCAGCGACTGCTTCCGCCCGCTCGGTCACGGGGAGATCGGCGTCGAGACGTGCGGTGCGATGCTCGATGCGCTCGGCAACCGTCGGGTACTTCCGGTACGGGCTGCCGAGCGCTTCGCCTGTCACGGGGTCGCGGCCCTGCCCGATCAGACGTTGAAGATGCTCCTCGGAAAGCTCATCATCGACAGCGATGCTTCTCCTGCCGAGTGCGGTGACGGCTGACCCGATCCACCTGCCGGGTGGGGTTCCTTCTTCCGTGTAGTACCTCGTCAGCGGGGTCGAGAGAGCACGGTCGCCGTCACCCGAGGCGACGGTGCGCAGGAGGTACTTGTAGCCGTCGCCGGCGGACATCACCCGCATCGAAACCGTCACCAGCCGCCGCCTCTCCTCACCCCGAAGGTGAGCTCCGCAGTCCGCGGCGCGGCGACTTCGGGGGTCACTTTCGGATGGTGGCGCTCCTCGCTTGCAAGACGCGTGACAACCCGTTCAAGCGAACCGCGAAGGGATCAGACGAGCTGCCCTGCGGGAGCGGCACGAGGAGTCGTGTGGAGCAGCCTGGGCGTTGGCCGGTGGGGTCGGCAGTGCACCTGGTTGGTGACCATCTCGGAGCAGCATCACGCCTCCGAGGATCACCGACTCAGGAGGCTCGCCGATGGCAGATACGACTCCCATCGCCCACGCCGAACCGCTGCGCGTCGGGTCGCTGTTCTCCGGCTACGGCGGGCTCGACCTCGCCGTCGAGGAAATCTTCGACGCCCGCACCATCTGGTTCTCCGAAATCAACCAGCCCATCGCCCGCGTCTTCTCCCACCACTGGCCCGACGCCCCCAATCTCGGCGACATCACCACCATCAACTGGAATACCGTCCCGCCGGTGGACATCCTCTGCGGCGGCTTTCCTTGCCAGGACGTGTCGACGGTCGGGAAGATGGCCGGCCTCAAGCCCGGCACTCGCTCCGGACTCTGGTCTCACATGGCCGCAGCAATCGATGCTCTGCAACCGGAGTGGGTCGTGATCGAGAACGTCCGCGGGCTGCTATCTGCACCCGCGATCCGCACGATCCCCGAAGGAGACAACGATGAGCAACGCAACCCCAGAGGTGCAACTCCCAGCGGCGCAACCCCTCGCGGTGTGGAATCCGACTCGTGGCATTTGGGAGAAACCGCAGCTCGACCTCTTCGGGCAGCAGGAGCAGTTCTGGGAGACCTGGCCGACCTCCGGTATGACGCGCAATGGATCGGTCTACCCGCTTCCCACGTCGGCGCACCCCATCCCCGATACCGGGTCTTCATCCTCGCCCACCGCACTCTTCCGAACCCCACTGGCGTCGGACGCTTCACGCGGCGGGGAGAGCTTGCAGCAGGTGAAAGCGCGCCGTGGCACGATTGCACTGAGCCATCAGATCATCGACCTCGCCCTCCACGGGCCGAACGGCTACCCGCGCCCGGAAGAGTCCGAGAGCCTGTGGTCGTTGATCGGGCAGCTCTTCGACGCTGGGGACGATACGCCGAAGCTGTGACCCGCTGGGAGCAGATCAGTCGCCGCGCTGCTCCGTCACCGGCGATTCTGAGCGACGAGACCGGCCCGCGTCCAGCACCCCTATTCGTCGAATGGCTTATGGGGCTACCGTCCGGATGGGTGACCGATGCGTGTCATGCGCTGACCACCAACCAACAACTTGCTTCGCTCGGGAATGGTGTTCTCCCGAGGCAAGCTGTCGCGGCTTTGAGAACGGCCTGGGAGATGCTCAATTCCTGACAGACTCCAGCACTGCAAGGACCCGCTCGTTGCCCGCATGCTCACCAAGGCTGAGCGCGGCTAAGCTGCTCCCGGTGCCGCATTCGATCGAGACGCGACAGTCAATGGATGGAAACAAGTAGTGGCTCCTGCTGCCTCCGGCGGCGCGGTGCTCGGGCTTTGGTGTTGGGAATGCGTTAGGAACCCGCGACGATCTGCGGGCTTGCTGCATGAGCTCCGTATGGCGCTCTCGCGGTGGCCTCGTGATCGGGTGAGCATCAGTGCATGTCTCTTGTAAGTTCCACACCCGGCCGGGCGCCACAGCCCAGCGGCTCTCGGCTGCCACGACCCGTGCGCTGGGGCTCCATATATCACGCTGTTGCGCGTCACGGGGTAGGAACGTCCCGGCTCATCGTTTATTCGCCGGTGTCGTCGGAGCATGAACGGTTCTGGGCACGGTCGGCGAGTGCTTTCGCGCCGATGTCCCTGAGCGTGGGTCTGCTGCTGTGGCTTCTGCTTGTCGCGATTGGCGCGTCTCCTGAGGCGTCGGCGGTCGGGATCGTGCTGGTGGGGGTGTCGACCGGAGCGTTCCTGTGGTGGAAGGCACGTCCCCTTCGTGGACGCGTGGCAACGGCGTGGTCGAGCCGGTTCGTGCTCTGGCCTCATCGTGATGATGAGGATCGTGAAGAGATGATCACCACGCTGTCGTTGCTGATGGAGCGCGCAACACAGGATCTTCGCCACGGGAGAATCACGCGAAGCGTGTACGACCGCGTGTGGATGGCCGTCTACGAGGAGACGCATGCACTGTCTCCCGGGCGAGATAAGTAAGCACCCGGATTCGCGCTGGGAGCCCCCACCCGTGACCATCGATGGCTCCACGGGTAGGGGCTTCCACGACGCTAAAGAAGTGCTTCTGCGGCGGCGGCGGCAATGGATCTGTGTGCGATCTGATCCCAGGAGGTCGCGTAGTGGCTCTCGAGAGGTGTGGTGGTAACCCTCTGGTGTACGCGTTCGGCGAGTGCTGCGGGGTCGGTGCGGCAGGTGGTGACGATTCCGGTAATGCAGATGTCGCGACCGTGGCGCATTTCGATCTCGGCGTGGTGTGCGCAGATTGCTGCGGACAATGCGTTGACGGCGCGGTCAGGGGTCGGTGAGTCAGACGGGACTTCGACGATGTAGAAGATGTGCCGCACCAGGGGGTGAGTGCGCAGCGGTTTCGCGAGGATGTCATGCGCTGCCCGGAGTTGAGTCCGGAGCGCTTGCCGAGGGTGGTTCGTGTCGGGCACGCGGACTCCCACAATCATGGTTCGCGCCCTCCGATCGTCGAGTGCGCCGTGATTGTGAGGAGCGGCCGCGGCAAGATACGCGAGGCTGTCGAGCGAGTCGCCGTAAAGGAGCAAACGAGCCTGCCCAGGCTGCGGGCCTACCGGAGACGAGCGGATGGTGTGTCGGGTGGTGTCCATTATTTGAGGCACCTGCCTTGCCACTGCTCGCCGTCACTGCCGGGGTGGATACGGGTGGGGTGGCTGGTGATCTGCCCGAGTGTGATCGTGCCATCGCAGGTGAGGGCGAGGAGGTCGCCGGGGGCGCAGGTCTGCGGAAGCAGCACCCTGATGGCGGTCTGCGTGTGCGGGGAGCGCAGCAGGGTCGTCTTACGGCGCCGCGCGTTCGGGCACTGCACGGGCAGGACGTCATGGACGCGGGAATCGAGGGCGGACAGGTCGCAGTCGACCGTCAGTTCCATGGGGTGTCGGAGCCCGCGGCGCGGTGTGCGGGCGAGGATTGCCGTAATGACGACGCTGCGGTAATCCTCTCCTCGCGCCGACGCGTTGCTGGGCGCGATCAGGAGGCAGGGGGTGCCGCGTTGTGCGGCGAGGGTGGAGAGTGATTGCGCGCCGATGCTGATGTCGCGGTCGGCGAACGTCGTGTCTGCGGGCCAGGGTGGGCAGTCCTCGTACAGGGCAGCAAGCGCCATCGCACGGGAAGAGATCAAGGTGTGCATGATGCTCATCTGGCCACCGCGAGTTCCCGTGCCTGTTCTGCGGGTACGAAGGCTTCCTGCGGACGCGGGCGCACATCGCTGAGTGTGACCGCTCCGGCGCAGGGGACGGTGAGAAGGTCGCCTTGGTGGATGTCTGCGGGAAGGGTGACGATCGGGTACGGCCAGGGCGCAGACCCGGTTTCGCCCGGGATGAGTTCTATGGTGGTGTTCTTCGCCGTCGAGGTGCGGCCGATGAGTCGGCACTCGTCCCAGTACGGTGTTACCCGGTCAAATCCGCAGTCGGTGAGGGCAACGCGTTTATCGCTGTCAGTGTCGATGCGGAGGGTGACCTGGAAGACGAGGACGGTGACATCGTTGCCGATCCCCTGGGCGCGCGCCTGGGCCGGTTTCGGGTGCGGCAGGTCCCCGGTGAGGAGCGCCGGCGTGCCGCTGATCTCCACCAGTCGCCTCAGGGACACTCCGCCGATCACGACATCCGAGACCGTGGGGACGGTGTGCTCGGGCCAATGCCGGGGTTGGAGAGGGTCGGGGATGCTGCGTCTGAGGGTGGGGAGAATGGCGGTGAGGGTCATGCCTCCACTTCTACGCGGCAACCACCGGGCAGGGAACAGCCCCTCACGGAACTCATGCGCCTTCCCGGCCTGCCGCTAACAGCACCACGCAGAGGAGGGTAGCGACCCGCGTCCGTGCCCGCGGCGCGCTTTGCGGGCCCGTCGTGTTAGCGGCGCGTCAGAGTCCGCCCGATCCTCGTATGGGTTCTGTTAGGACGCCTGTTTCGGTGGTGTGGGTGGGTGTTTGATCGTGAGTTGCGCCCGCTGTTTCGGGTTGCGCGGCTAGTGGTCCTGCTGTCGCTTGTTATCCGAATGGAGCTTGTTGTGCTTGACATCGTCTACGTGCTCGGCGTGATCGCCTTGTTCGTCGTCGTCGGGCTGCTGGGGAAGGCGGTGGAGAAGCTGTGATCGTTTTTGAACTTCTCGCCGCCGGTCTCGGGGTCGCGGCGATCGTGTATCTCGTGTTCGCTCTCGTGAAGCCGGAGCGTTTCTGATGGAGTGGTGGATGCTGATCGCGAGCGTCGCAACGCTCGCCCTCGCCCTGGGTCTGCTGTACCGGCCCGTCGGCGATTACATGGCCTGGGTGTTCACGACCCGGAAGAACTGGAAGGTCGAACGCGGGATCTATAAGGTCATCGGCGTTGACCCGTCGAAGGAGCAGTCCTGGCAGGTCTATCTGCGGTCGGTGCTGTACTTCTCGGTCGTCGGCGTGCTGCTGCTGTTCCTGTTGCAGCGCACGCAGCAGTGGTTGCCGTATTCCCTGGGGAACGAGAACATCGACTCGGGGGTGGCTTTCAACACGGCTATCTCGTTCGTCACCAACACCAACTGGCAGGCGTACTCCGGTGAGGACCTGTCGTACACCGTGCAGTTCGCCGGCCTGGCGGTGCAGAACTTCGTCTCTGCGGCGACGGGTATCGCCGTGGCCGTGGCACTGGTGCGCGGGTTTGCGTACCGCCGCTCGGGCACCATCGGCAACTTCTGGGTCGACCTGGTCCGTGGCACGTTCCGTATTCTTCTTCCGCTCTCGATCGTCGGGGCGATCGTCCTGATCGCCGGCGGCGTCGTGCAGAACTTCAACGGCTACGTCGATGTCACCACCATCACCGGGGGCACGCAGACGATTCCGGGTGGGCCGGTAGCGTCCCAGGAAGTCATCAAGGAGCTCGGCACGAACGGCGGTGGCTTCTACAACGCGAACGCGTCACACCCGTTTGAGAACCCGACCGGGTGGATCAGCCTCTTCCAGTGCTTCTTGATCCTGCTGATTCCGTTCTCGCTGCCACGTACCTTCGGCAAGATGGTCGGCGATAACCGGCAGGGGTACGCCATCCTCGCTGCGATGGGCACGCTTTACCTGGCCTCGGTCGCGGCGCTTGCGGCGTTCGAGTTCGCCGGCGACGGCACCGCCCCGCAGTTGGCGGGCGCCGCCATGGAAGGCAAGGAGGCCCGTTTCGGGCTCGCGCAGTCCGTGATCTACGCCGGCACGACCACCCTCACCTCCACCGGGTCGGTGAATTCCATGCACGACTCGTACACGGCTCTGGGCGGGATGATGCCCATGGTCAACATGCTGTTGGGCGAGATCGCTCCAGGTGGTGTCGGTGCGGGTCTGTACGGGATGCTGATCATCGCGGTAATCGCCGTGTTCGTCGCGGGACTGCTCGTGGGACGCACTCCCGAGTACCTGGGCAAGAAGATCGGCCCGCGGGAGATGAAGCTGGCGAGCCTGTACATCCTGGTGATGCCGCTGCTCGTCCTCGGTGGTGTCGCGCTCAGCTTCGCGATCCCCGCGCTGCGAGACAGTATCGTCAACGAGTCGCTCACGAACACCGGATCGCACGGCCTGTCCGAGGTGATCTACGCGTTCGCGTCGGGCGCGAACAACAACGGGTCCGCGTTCGCGGGACTGACCGCCAGTACCCCGTGGCTGACGGCCGCGATCGGTGTCGCGATGTTGTTCGGCCGGTTCATCTCGATCGCGCTGGTCCTCGCCCTGGCAGGCTCCCTCGCCGCGCAGGACAAGATCCCCGCGACCGCAGGAACCTTGCCCACGCACCGGCCGCTGTTCGTCGGGCTCACTGTCGGCACCGCAGTCCTGGTGACCGCACTCGTTTTCTTCCCCGTTCTCACGCTGGGTCCCCTGGCGGAAGGGCTGCTGTAAACCATGTCAACTCTCACACACACCCCTGTTCCCGAGGCGCCGAAATCGTCGGCGCCCGCACGGCGCAAGACCCTGACCTGGGCGCAGATCCAGGCCGCGCTCCCCGGTGCGCTCCGCAAGCTCGACCCTCGCGCCCAGTGGCGCAACCCGGTGATGTTCATCGTGTGGGTCGGCGCCGCGCTCACCACGCTGCTCGCCGTCGTCGAGCCCTTCCTCGGCGGCCCCGCGGAGTCGGGTGGCACGAGCGTGCCCTGGTCATTCACCTGGATCATCGCCGTTTGGCTGTGGTTGACGGTGCTGTTCGCGAACCTCGCCGAGTCGATCGCCGAAGGCCGCGGCAAGGCGCAAGCCGACACGCTGCGTAAGACCCGCACCAGCACCACCGCGCACCGGGTGGTCAGCTACCACCCCGGCACCGATCCGGCAGCGGAGCAGACCCCGGCGGCGGACGTGTCCTCGGCGGATCTGCGGCTGGGCGACATCGTCGTGGTGTCCGCCGGGGAGCTCATCCCCGGCGATGGGGACATCGTATGGGGCATTGCGAGCGTGGACGAGTCCGCGATCACCGGTGAGTCGGCCCCTGTGGTGCGTGAGTCCGGCGGTGACCGGTCCGCCGTCACCGGCGGCACCCGGGTGCTCTCGGACCGGATCGTCGTGCGGATCACGTCCAAGCCGGGCGAGACGTTCGTGGACCGGATGATCGCGCTCGTGGAAGGCGCGGCCCGCCAGCGCACCCCGAACGAGATCGCGCTGAACATCCTCCTCGCGTCGCTGTCGATCGTGTTCGTCGTCGTCGCGCTGACGCTGAACCCGATCGCCTCCTACCCGGCGAGCCCGGCGAGTATCACCGTTCTGGTGGCGCTGCTGGTCTGCCTCATCCCCACCACGATCGGAGCGTTGCTGTCTGCGATCGGCATCGCGGGCATGGACCGTCTCGTGCAACGCAACGTCCTGGCCATGTCCGGGCGGGCGGTGGAAGCGGCCGGAGATGTGACCACGCTGCTGCTGGACAAGACCGGTACCATCACCTACGGCAACCGCCGCGCGACCGCGTTCGTCCGGTTGGACGGCGTCCGCGAGCGGGAGCTCATCGAGGCCGCCGCACTCTCGTCCCTGGCCGACCCGACCCCGGAGGGCAAGTCGATCGTCGATCTTGCCCACGTAGAGGGAGTCGACGCGGAAGCCGCAGGGAACGGGGAGATCGTGCCGTTCACCGCGCAGACCCGCATGTCCGGGCTGGACATGCCCGACGGGTCTCAGATCCGAAAGGGCGCCGGCTCGGCGATCACCGCCTGGCTGGAAGAGGACGGCACGCGCCTTCCCAGCAGTGTGCTCGCCGAGTTGGATGAGCACGTCGAGCACATCTCCTCCTCCGGCGGCACCCCGCTGGTGGTGGCGGTCAAGACCGGGACAGGACAGCGACGGGTGCTTGGAGTGGTCCACCTCAAAGACATCGTCAAGGAGGGCCTGACCGCGCGGTTCGCGGAACTGCGCGCCATGGGCATCCGCACCGTGATGGTCACCGGCGACAACCCGCTCACCGCAGCGGCGATCGCGAAGGAGGCCGGCGTGGACGACTTCCTCGCCGAGGCCACCCCCGAGCAGAAGCTCGCCTACATCCGCAAGGAGCAGGAGGGCGGCAGCCTGGTCGCGATGACCGGTGACGGCACCAACGACGCGCCCGCGCTCGCGCAGGCCGACGTGGGCGTCGCGATGAACACCGGCACGTCGGCGGCGAAAGAGGCCGGAAACATGGTCGACCTGGACTCCGACCCGACCAAGCTCATCGACATCGTCGCGATCGGCAAGCAGTTGCTGATCACCCGCGGCGCGCTGACCACGTTCTCGATTGCGAACGATATCGCGAAGTACTTCGCGATCATCCCGGCGATCTTCATGGGCGTGTTCCCGGGCCTGTCGGTGCTGAACGTCATGGGGTTGCACTCGCCCGCATCGGCGGTGCTGTCGGCGGTGATCTTCAACGCGATCGTGATCGTGTTCCTCGTGCCCCTCGCCCTGCGCGGCGTGAAGTACCGGCCGATGAACGCGTCGAAGATCCTCGGCCGCAACCTCGCCGTCTACGGCCTGGGCGGCATCATCACCCCCTTCATCGGCATCTGGCTCATCGATCTCCTCGTGCGCCTGATCCCCGGATTCTGACCTGCGAAAAGGAACACACCCCATGAACACTGCAACACGCAGCAGCGGACGGACCCTGTGGGTCGCTACCCGTGCGCTGCTGATGTTCACCGTCGTCCTCGGCATCGGCTACACCCTGCTGATCACCGGGATCGGACAACTCGCCTTCCCCGCCCAGGCCAACGGATCATCCCTCACGAACAATGAGGGCGACGTCGTCGGGTCTTCGCTCATCGGCCAGTCCTTCACCGACTCCGACGGCAACCCGTTGCCGGAGTACTTCCAGAGCAGGCCCTCCGCTGCCGGAGACGGCTACGACGGGCGCTCCTCGTCGGGAACGAACTGGGGCCCGGAGAACGAAGACCTGATCGCGGCGATCACCGAGCGTAAGGCTCAGGTCGCGGAGTTCAACGGCGTCACCGAGGCCGACGTGCCCGCGGACGCGGTGACCGCGTCGTCGTCGGGACTGGACCCGCACATCAGCCCCGCCTACGCGCAGATCCAGATCGACCGGGTCGCCGACGTGCGCGGGATCCCCGCCGAGCAGGTGCGGGAACTCGTCGCGGCACACACCCAGGGCCCCGACGCCGGGTATTTGGGAGAATCGAGGGTGAACGTTCTGGAACTGAACCTCGCCCTGGACGAGTTGGAGGACTGATCATGCCGAAACGGGGGCAGCTTCGGGTGTTGCTCGGCGCTGCCCCCGGCGTCGGCAAGACCTTCACCATGCTGGAAGAAGGGCGACGCCTCCTCGGGAACGGGAAAGATGTCGTCGTCGGGATCGTGGAAACCCACGGCCGCGCAGCAACAGCGGCGATGACCGCGGGAATCCCGGCCGTACCGCGCACACGCATCGAACATCGCGGGGTTGCCCTCGAGGAGATGGACCTGCAGGCGGTGCTGGACCGTGGCCCCGAGATCGCGCTCGTCGACGAGCTCGCGCACACCAACGCGCCCGGCTCGAAGAACGACAAACGCTGGCAAGACGTCGAAGAACTCCTCGCCGCAGGCATCGACGTCATCTCCACCCTCAACATCCAGCACATCGAATCCCTCAACGACGTCGTCGAACAGATCACCGGCGTCCCGCAACGAGAGACCGTCCCCGACAGCTTCCTCCGCGGTGCGGAACAGATCGAGGTCGTCGACCTCGCCCCGCAAGCGCTCCGCGACCGGCTCAGCGGCGGATTCGTGTACCCGGCCGAACGCATCGACGCGGCCCTGTCGAACTACTTCCGCCTCGGGAACCTCACCGCGCTACGCGAGCTCGCCCTCATTTGGCTCGCGGACGAGGTCGACCAGGCGCTGAAGGGATACCGCAAAGACCACGGCATCGACAGCACCTGGGAAGCCCGCGAACGCGTCGTCGTCGCCCTCACCGGCGGCCCCGAAGGCGAGACGCTGCTGCGCCGCGGCGCGCGGATCGCGGCCCGCTCCGCCGGCGGCGAGCTCATCGCCGTGCACATCACCAGCCAAGACGGGCTCCGCACCGGGAACCCGGCGACCCTTGCCGAACAGCGTGCGCTCGTCGAAAAACTCAACGGCACCTACCATCAGGTCATCGGGGAAGACATCCCCACCGCCCTGGTCGAGTTCGCCCGCTCCGTCAACGCCACCCAGCTCGTCCTCGGCGCCAGCCGCCGCGGACGCGTCACCGCCGCGTTCACCGGACCCGGAATCGGCGCCACCGTCGTCCGCGAATCCGGCGACATCGACGTGCACATGGTCAACCACGCCGCCGCCGGCAAACGCTTCACCCTGCCCCCTCTGACCGGAGCGCTCACCCGCAAACGACGCATCCTCGGCTTCGTCGTCGCGCTCCTGGGCGGGCCCGCGCTTACCGCACTGCTAAGCCTGTTCCGCAGCGAAGACTCGATCACCACCGACGTCCTCAGCTACCAGCTCCTCGTCGTCATCGTCGCGCTCGTCGGCGGCCTCTGGCCAGCCCTGTTCGCCGCCGTCCTGTCGGGCATCACACTCGACTTCCTATTCATCGAACCGCTGTACACGATCCACATCCACCAGCCGCATCATCTGCTGTCCCTGATCCTGTACGTCCTCATCGCGAGCCTGGTGAGCTTCGTCGTCGACCGGGCCGCCCGTTACACCCGAGCTGCCCGACGCTCCGCCGCCGAATCCGAACTCATCCAGACCATCGCCGGCAGCGTCCTGCGCGGAGACAACGCGATCCAAGCACTCATCGACCGCACCCGCGAAGCCTTCCAACTCCCCGGCGTGCGGCTAATGCGCGGCGAAGACGTCCTCGCCCGGTCCGGGGAACCGCTGCCCGACAACCATCACGCCAGCCTCCGGATCACCGACGACACCACCCTGGAACTGCACGGCCCCGACCTCGCCGCATCCGAGCAACGCCTCCTTGCCGTCGTCACCGCACAACTCGCCGCAACCCTCGAACACGAGCACCTCACCGAGATAGCGAAACAGATCGAACCGATCGCGGCATCGGACCGGGTGCGCGGTGCGCTCCTGTCCGCGCTCAGCCATGATCTGCGTCGCCCGCTTGCGGCCGCCTCTGCCGCGGTCGGGGGGCTCAAAGCGGCAGGACCCGACCTGGAGCCCGCGCAGAAGCGGGAACTGCTCGACACCGCCGAGGAGAGCCTGGGCGCACTCGCAACCCTGGTCACCGACCTCCTCGACGTCAGCCGACTGCAAGCCGGGGTTCTCACCATCGCGGAGATCCCGACCGATCCCGCCGAGACCATCGCGCCCGCCCTCGACGAACTCCACCTCGGCCCCACCGACGTCACCCTCTCGCTCAATCACGGTGACGCGGTGGCGCACGCCGACCCGGTCCTGCTCCAACGCGTGCTCGTCAACCTCCTCACCAACGCGCACCGCTACACCCCGGCCGGCACCTCCATCCACGTCAGCACCAGCACCTTCGCCGACCGGCTCGAAATCCGCATCATCGACCGCGGCCCCGGCATCCCACCCGAAAAACTCGACGACATCTTCCTACCCTTCCAACGCCTCGGCGACACCGACAACACGACCGGCCTCGGACTCGGCCTCGCCCTCTCGCGCGGATTCATCGAAGCCATGCACGGCACCCTCACCCCCGAGGACACCCCCGGCGGCGGACTCACCATGGTCATCTCCCTTCCCACGATCTCCACGAGCCAGGAGCCGTCATGAAAATCCTCATCGCCGACGACGACCCCCAGATCCTCCGTGCCCTGCGCATCACCCTCACCGCCAAGGGGTACGAGATCTTCACCGCGGCCGACGGCGCCCAGGCGATCACCGCGGCCATAGACCACCACCCCGACATCTTCCTCATCGACCTCGGCATGCCCGAACTCGACGGCATCGAAGTCATCCACGGCATCCGCGGCTGGTCCCAGGCACCCATCCTCGTCGTCTCCGGGCGTGCCGGCGCCGCCGACAAAGTCGAAGCCCTTGATGCGGGCGCCGACGACTACATCACCAAACCCTTTGCTGTCGAAGAACTCCTCGCGCGCATCCGCGCCCTTACACGGCGTGTTCCCCAAGAAGACGCCACGCCCGTGGTGCACCTCGGCAACGTCACCATCGACCTCGCCGCCCACAGCGTTACCCGCGAAACTGCCGACGGGCAGAAACAGATTCGACTCACCCCCACTGAATGGCAGTTCATCGATATCCTCATCCGCAACGCCGGGAAACTCGTCACTCGCCAAACCATCCTCACCACCATCTGGGGCACTGAACACGCCGAAGACACCGGCTACCTCCGCCTCTATGTCTCCCAACTCCGCCGCAAACTAGAAGAAGACCCGAGCAATCCGACATATCTGCTCACCGAACCCGGCATGGGCTATCGGCTCGATGGCATGACCACCTGACGCTCAGCACCCCCGGGCGATGAACATTCTCGACACCATCGGCATCATCGGCGAGATGCTGTCCTGGATCGGTGCAGTCATCGGCATCCCCTTCCTGATCGCAGCGCTAATCATCGCCGCCATCGATGGTCAGCGCACTCCAACGAACGTCACCATCGTCGAGGACCTCGATCAGCAGCGGATCGCGATATGGAGCGTGAAGGAACGCATATGTACGCGCACCCTCACACCCCGCGATGATCTTCGTGACCACGATTCGGCCACCGTCATCGGATACGTTTCCGAACGTCGGCCCGAGAGGCTTCACCTACACAGACGCTCCCACGCGGAGCGTCTCTGCCGCACCCTCGCATTCACTATGCTCAGCACCGCATCAATCGGATTCCTCGCATCCCTCCTCCCCATGTTCTGGTGACCTTTCCCCCTCAGCACAACCTGCACGCGGTCAGCGCTGTGTGAGGTAGCCGTTAGAGTTCGGGCAACCCTCGTATGGGTACCGTTAGGGGTACTCGGTTCTCGGTCGCCTGTGGCCTTCGATTGTCATCTATGACCAGTGGTTTTCGGGGGGAAGAGCTTGCGCCGCCCGTTGGCATGCAGGCTGCGTCGGCGTCCGCGTTCTCGCCGTTGCTCGCCCGAACCCAAGTCGCTCACGACCCGATTGATCCAATTGCTTTCGATTGCGTCAAGTTCATTGTTATTCGGGCGGGCCGAGCTCGACTCTTTAGTGAGTTTGGCGCGCACTTTGTCAGCGTCGGTGATGTTGCTGTCCTGGCGGCGAACACTCTGTGTGGCGCCGAACCAGATGGATGGGTAGCGACCACAACGCTCTATCTCGACCGAGACTACGTCATCGATCAAGTGTTCTGGCAGTACGCTTCACAGTTCCAGGAGCGGCCTGACGCGAGCCAGTTTCTTGATACGCACTATGCGGAGCCCACTCAAGTCCTCCGCATCGGTAAACACCGGGCCGGGCTTATGATGCCATGGCTTGACGAACTCGCTGCGTTGAGCGCCGAAGGAGTTCCTCCTGACCGGTTCTATAGGGCGCAATCGCTAGTCTCCGCCGTCTTCGATGTCTTGGTTCCGTTTATCGTGGTCACCAACGAAGGAACAGGAGTCGCGCGGCGAAACTCGTCGGTTCCCACCGCGCCACGTCATCGCCCCTTCCGCCCTGTACGACCTGAGGTGCTGGATATTGCACAATCCTTGCGCGTGGAACTGGATCGCCACTGGACCGTGGGCGAGCTCGCCTCAAGAGCGCATCTCTCTGTGTCTCAACTGCGCCGAGTATTCGTCGATGCGTTTGGCAAGTCACCGATCTCGTACCTGACGATGCTGCGTGCCGAACGGATGGCTCACCTCCTGCGCGTGGAGGACGCACCTATCTCGGAGATCGCCGCCAGGGTGGGTTGGAACGATCCTGACTTCGCTGCACGTCAGTTCCGCAGGAGCATCGGCGTGTCCCCGTCGGAGTATCGCAGAATCAGCAGTGGTGCTCCGGCAGGCTCTAACCCTGAGTGAACGCGCGTATGGCCGGGCGAAACGCTCATGTTTGGCGCGCAGATCCTCGGGGCGTTAGCGAAATGATGTAGACCGAGTTTGACCACGTCGGGTTCAGTGATGCACCTGACGGTCGCTCACTCTTCTGTCCGTCGTCCGTCTCGATTGCGTTCCCTGACTCCCTTCGCGCACCTTCTGGTCGCAGAGGTCACCCGCCGTGTGCAGGTGCCTGCGGAAGGAGGACGACGATGGCAACCACGGAGGACGCGCGGGCGGCGAGGGATGCGAAGCTCGACGCTTTGCATGAACAGCTCACCGGCGCGGTGGAGTCTTTGGTATCGGGTGAAGACTGGAAACGAGCGTTGGAGTTCGCGGCACGGTTCCGTGCCCGCTCGTTCAACAACACGCTGCTGATCTTCGTCCAGCATCAGGCGGCGTTCGAGGCCGGGCGGGTCGCGGAGCCTGTGCCGACGTATGTGGCGGGGTTCAAGCAGTGGCAGGCACTTGGCCGGCAGGTGGAGAAGGGCCAGTCGGGGTACATGATCCTCGCTCCGGTCACGGGCAGGTTCGCGTCGTTTACGCCGAAGGTCGCGGAGTCGTGGCGTCGGCTCGGACGGTTCGAGAAGCCGAAGCCGGGTGAGGCTGTGCGGTCGCGCATGGTCGGTGTCCGTCCCGCTTATGTCTGGGATGTCTCCCAAACCGCGGGCGATCCGATCCCCGCCCCGCCGTCGCCGCGACTCCTGGAAGGTGAAGCGCCCGATGGGCTCTGGGTGGGCATCGCCCGGCTGGTGGAGGCGGAGGGATTCGCGGTGTTGCGGGTGCCACATGAGGGCATGATCCACGGCGCGAACGGCCTCACCGACTTCGGCGCGAGAACGGTCGCGGTGCGGGAGAACATGCCCGAGGCGGCACAGGTGAAGACCCTCGTTCACGAACTCGCACACGTCCTCCTCCACGGGCCGGAGAACCCGGATACATCGGGGCATCGTGGGATCGGTGAAGTCGAGGCGGACTCTGTCGCGTTGATGGTCGCCGCCGCTCACGGCATGGACACCTCCGATTACACGATCCCGTATGTGTCGGGGTGGGCCGCGACGGTGCCGGAGAAGTCCCCGGTCGAGGTCGTCCAAGCCACCGGCGAACGCGTGAGAAAGACCGCCGCGTCGATCCTCGACCAACTCCCCACCGAGCTGATCAGCAACGGCGATCCTCCCGGTCTGAACCGCGATGCGCCGCCCAAGAAGCCTGGAGTGTCTGAGCAAGCGCCCGATGCTGATCCGCTCGCTGAGGAGCCGCGCCGAGCAGCGGCCAGCTCGGTGAGGAGCCTGTGATGCGCGCGATCAATGTGTTCGCTGAGGTGAACGGGATGCCGCTCGCTGATGCCGCCGCGCGCTTCGCGGCTGCCGGGGTGCCGGTGTTCCCGTGCGTGCAGGGCGAGAAGCGCCCGCTCGTACGCCGAGGGTTCCATGACGCGAGCACCGACGCTCAGCAGGTTGCGGCGTGGTGGTCGAGGTGGCCGTCCGCGAACATCGGCATCCCCACCGGTGCTGCTTCCGGGGTCGAGGTCGTCGATGTCGACGTGCACCAGGCCGGCACCGGATTCCCCGCCTTCCGAGACGCGCACCGTGACGGGTATGCGGCGGGGTGGGCGGCGCTCGTGCGCACCCCCTCCGGTGGTCTGCACGCCTACTACCCAACGAACCCAGGCCATGTGCAGTCGTCGTGGCAGGCGGCGCGGGCGCATGTCGATTTCCGTGGCGACGGCGGCTACATCATCGCCCCACCCTCCCAAGTGCTCCGCCCCAGTGGCGTCCGGGCACCGTATCGGCTGATCGTCATCTCCGGCGGCACACCGACCCCGGTGGATGCGGCGCGGCTGCGCGAGTTCCTGGACCCCCGCACCCCGATCCCCATTGACCGTGCTCGTGCGGTTCGGGGTGGCCAGCGGGGTTCGGATGCGAAGGTGCTCGCCGGGTGGGTGGCTGGTCGTGGTGAGGGCGAGCGGAACCGTGGTCTGTTCTGGGCCGCGTGCCGCCTCGCCGAAGCCGGCACCCCGCCCGATGCAACCCTTGAAGCGTTGGGGCCTGCCGCGGAGCATGCGGGGCTCGGGTCGCGGGAGATCATGGCGACGATCCGCTCCGCCTACCGCACCACCCACCCTGCACCTCGAACCACAGCCGAGCTGGCGGTGGATGAGCGTCGTCTGGTGCGCGGATCACCGGGACGGGTGCTGTCATGAGCGCTATCGAAACTGCTTCGCCGAGGGGTCGCCGCCTGGCGGTCGTGACGGCGATCACGGGGACGGTGTTCATCGCCGCCGGGGCGTTCTGGTTGTCGTTCACCGCCCTCGCCGATCTCGCACGCAGGTCTGGGATAGATGCAGGACAGGCGTGGGCGTGGCCACTGATCGTGGATGGCATCATCGTGGTCGCGACCGTCGCCGTCGTCGCGCTCGCCAGTCAGCGCCGCCCCACCTGGTATCCGTGGACGCTGCTCGCCGCGGGTGCGGTGGTGTCGGTGACGGCGAACGCGATCCACGCGATCATTGCCGCCGACACCGATGTCCCCAGCGTGCTTGCCGCGTCGGTCGCCGCGATCCCGCCGCTCGTGCTGCTCGCGATCACTCACCTCACCGTCATCCTCACCCGCCCCATCACACCGATCACGAAAGCAAACGAGACCGTGCCGGACCTGGTGCCGGTCGAGCCCACTGAGGCGACAACGGATGATGCTGCGCCGGGGCTGGAAGACGCACCGACGCCCACGCCAACGGTCGCGGTGGTGTCGGTGAGTGCGCGGCGGGCGGAGGCGGCGCAACTGCGGGAGGTGGACGGGTGGTCGAACAAGCAGATCGCCCGATACCTGGGCGTACACCCCTCGACCGTGGGCCGCTGGTTCGGCACTGAAACGAAGGAAGAGACATCATGATTGACGCTGCAGAGACCAACCGGGCCGAGGTACCCGAGGCGAGACCCGAGCCGACTGAGGCAGCGGAGGCAGAGCGTTCGGCGTTCGCTGTGTATCGCGACCCCTCACTCGCCACGACTGCTGCTGCTCCTGGTTCGCGTGTGGGGCGGGGGATCGCGTGGGTGCGGCCGACTGATCTGATCGCGTCGAGCACCGCCCGAATCGCAGGCCGCGGCATCAACCTCCAGGCCGAGCTCGTGCATCGAGCCCGCCGCGCACCTGGGCAGGCATACCGTGCGACCCGCGATGGTGTCCGTGACATCCGAGATCGCCACGCGCAACGAACGACGCCCGGAGAGTCGTCGGTGTTCGAGTCGTTCGATGTGTTCGAGCCGCAGGATCAGCGCCGTTCGTCATCATGGGTGCGTCCGTCTGGGATCGGGCTGGGGTGAACGGCCATGTACCGGGATCGGTGGCGAGATATCGGCGGGATGCCGGTGCGCACCTTCCTGTCAGGAGGTGCCACCATGCCACAACACCACAATCACGATCGGCGCGATCGGCGGCGAGGATTCGAGAACTCTGAACGACTCCGAGAACTCCTCACCCGCCTCGACAACAACGGGCCGGGCGCATGGCGCAGCGACCCGGAAGCCGCGGCGCTCATGCAGCACTCCGCCCAGAAATACGCAGCCCTCGCCCGAAAGCACGGCCTCGACCCGTGGGAGGCAGCGACCGCGGCGTTCGAGGCGATGCGCACCGCCGCTGTCCGCCGAGCCGATGACCCCTGGGCGGTCATTACCCGGGCCGTGCAGATCACGTGTATCGCGGAGAACCGTGCGAACGGGCTGCTGTGCTCGGTGCATCAAGCACGCCGCCCCAAATACTCCAGTTTCCACGACGCCGAGCGCTTCTCCGACCGCGAGAACCCCCTCACCGACTATCACCCCGCGTTCCACGCCGACCCCTTCACCGAGGACGACGCTGACTACGAGACCGAAGACACTGGGTCAACGAGTGTCAAGTCCGCGGTCGAGGACGCCATCGCACTGTTGTGCTGGCATGGGTGGGAGCCGGAGGTGGCGCGGGCTGCGGTGGAGTGCATCTGCGCCCGCCTGGCCGAGTCCGTCTCCCGCGCTGGCGCCTACGAGTCGTTGCGGCGGGATCGTCATGCCCGCGCGCTCCTCGACATTCCCGCCCCGTCTTGGTATCGGTTGCTGCGCATCATCCTCGGTTCACCCGACCCACATCTTTCGGGTACGAATGCGGGCCGCGGGGTGCTGCTGCGGCTGCTGATCGGTGAATCCCTCCGCCATCTCATCGCAGATGTCGAGTTGGAGACCTCGATCAAGGTCGCCGCTCCCGGCACGATGCGGGGCCGGCCATGAGCGAGCCGGGGCATATCGAGTTGGAGCGGTCGGTCGATTCGATCTGGGCCGGCCGCCGCCACCGCGAAGACTACGGCGACATCGACTCGCTCGTGGCGTCGATCATGCGGGATGGGCTGTTGCAGCCGATCACGATCACACCGGACGGAATGCTGATCTGCGGCGCCAGACGCCTCGCCGCGATCCGCCGGCTCGGGTGGAAGACCGTGAACGTATGGGTGCGCTCCAGCATCTCCACCACCCTCGGGCAGCTCCTCGCCGAACAAGACGACAACCTGCTCCACAAGCCCCTCACTCGCACCGAAGAAGCCACCCTCTACGCCGAACTGAAAGCCCTCATGGCCGAGGACGCGGCAGGCCGACAGGAAGCGTCACGGTTCACCTCAAAACAAGAAAACCCCAGGTCACACGGTGCCGCCACCGTGGCGGCACCGCAAAAGGGCGAAACCCGGCAGCAGGCCGCACTCATGGTCACTGGCCGCAACTCCTACACCTCGCTGGAACGCATCAACGAGTTGCAACAGATCGCCACTGACCGCTCCCAGACCGAAGAGGTGCGGAGCCGAGCGCGGGACGAGCTTGATCGGATTGATGCGGGCGAGTCGATCACCGGGGCACAGCATCGCATCCGAGCCGCGCAAGCCCTCGCCGAACTCGATGCCCTCGCCGAAGACTCTGCACAACCCGCAGGCATCCGCGACACCGCCGCAGCTGGTGCCGCACGCCTGCGGGAGCTCGAAGACACCGCACGGCCGGCGGATTTGCAGCGATTGGCGGAGATCGCGGTGGAGCGGGCGAGGACTGCGACGAAGAAGCGCTCCAACCAGCTCGCATCCGCGCGCCTGCGCGCTGTCGAGGAACCGGTGCGTGAGTTTCTGCCGGTGCGGTCGTTCGTCTACCTCTGGGATGAACTCTCCACCTGGGCTGAACGCTACGACCCCGGCACCATCGGGCCCGCCCTCTCGAACGAGCAATGGGTCATGTTCGAGCAAGCCGTCACTGCAACGATCGCATTCCTGGATGCCGCTCGCACGGCACGGAACGCGCGCCGCGACACCGCCTGACCCCTCCTTCCGCCGTTCCCCTCTGGGTGTGCGGGTGCACCTGTCTGGTGATCCGCACACTGCCCGGAAGGACACCAGGATGGACCCCACCGCTCGCCGCCGCCGCGCCATACTCATCGCCGCCATCACCGGCGGGCTCATCCTGCTCATTCTCGTCGGCGTCGGTGTCTACGGCCTCATCCGCGGACCCCAGAACGCACAGCCCACAGACGTCGCCGCGACGGAGAGCCCAGCGGCGACGCACCCCGACGACACCTCGCCGTCGGGGCCGGAGCCGGTGATCGCGAGTGGCGAACCTGAGGAGTTCGCGGTCGCGGTGGCGGAGGCGCTGTTCACCTGGGATACCACCAGCGGCTACGGGCCCGCAGACTATGCACAGATGCTCGCCGATGTCACGGCCGATGAGGAAGCCGGCGCCACAGCCTCCGATGTCCGCGCCTATCTGCCGACCCAGGAAGCGTGGGCGCAGTTGCGCACGCATCAGACGAGGCAGTGGCTCACCATCGACACGATCGAGATCCCGACCGTGTGGGAGGACGCGGTCGCACAGGCGGCGCCGGGGCAACTGCCCGACGGTGCGATCGCGTACACGATCACCGGCACCCGTCACCGCACCGGCTACTGGGGCACCGACCCCATCGCCACCACGCACGCGGTGGCGTTCACCGTGTTCCTCACCTGCACACCCGAACACGACACCGCACAGTCTGCCGATCCGATCACCAAGACGTGCGCGCTCTTGCGACTGTCGCAGCTCGACAACCCCCTGCGGTGACCGATCATGCTCAAGAAGCTCCTCGTATCTCTTGCCGTTGCCGCGGTGTGCTTCGGCCCCGCCACCGCGCTCCTGTCCGTCACTGTCCTCGCGAACCCGGCGATAGCTGCCTGTGCGCCGGGGTCGTTGATCGTGGGGCCGATCCCGGACTCGCTCACCGCGACCACGAAGAACGGCGAGACCGTGACGCTGAACCGGCAGCAGCTCACCCATGCGGCCACGATCATCACTGTCGGCGGGCAAACCGATGGGATTGGGCGTCCGGGTATGGTGATCGCGTTGATGGCTGCGCTCACGGAATCGCATCTGCGGATGCTCGCGAACACCGGCACCTACCCTGAGTCCGCGAACTACCCCAACGATGGGGATGCCTCCGACCACGACTCCCTCGGCTTGTTTCAGATGCGCCCGCAAGCCGGATGGGGAACCGTGCCTGAGCTCATGGACCCGAACTACCAAGCGAGAGCGTTCTACGGCGGACCCACCGGACCCAACTACCCCTCACCACGCGGCTTGCTGGACATTCCGGGGTGGCAGCAGCTCGACCCCGGCGAAGCAGCGCAGGCCGTCGAGGTGTCGGCCTACCCGGACAGGTATCAGAACTATCAGCCCGTCGCCGAAGCGATCCTCACCGCCCTCACCAAGCCCGCACCGTCAACCGGCGGCGGCGGTGGTGAGGTGGTGGTGCCGGAGACCACGCGGGTCGTGTTCCCGTTGCCGGAGGGCACATGGGTGCGGACGAGTCCGTTCGGGTGGCGCACCGACCCGATCACCTTCGAGCAGGCATTCCACTCCGGCAGCGACTTCGCCGCCGCAGACGGCACCCCGATCTACGCCGTCGCCGACGGGATCGTCACCCACGCCGGATACACCGGCTCCTGGGGCGGGCTCATCATCGTCGAGCACACCGTCGGCGGGGAACGGATCGCGTCGTACTACGCACATATGTGGGAGTACGGCATCCACGTCACCGAAGGGATGACCGTCACCGCCGGGCAACACATCGGCGATGTTGGCTCGTCAGGGAAATCCACTGGCCCCCACCTCCACCTCGAAATCCGCCCCGGCGGCACCGGGCAGCCCGCGATCGACGCCGACCAATGGCTCACCGATAAGGGCGCGGAAGGCATCACCGGCGGCACTACCTCTCGCGCGTCCTGCACGTTGGGCGGGGGTGGGAGCTGATGGTGTTCCCTGACTTCGGCGGCGTCGGCGCAGCCGATGACCTCCGCAGCATTGTGGGGGCGTTGCTGATGTTCGTGCTCATCATCGCGGTACTCATGCTGATCGTCTCCGCGATCATCTGGGCAATCGCCTCATCCACCGGCAACGCCCACACCACTACCAAAGCCAGGATCGGTGCCTGGGTCGCCCTGGGCGCGGCCGCCCTCGCAGGTGCCGGGGTCGCGTGGGTGAACTTCCTCCTTGGCCTCGGCGAGAGGCTATAGGCGCGGGTCTTTCCTTACGACTTCCGCTGGTTCAGAGGGAACGTGAGTCTCGCCAGGGCTGATGAGCGACTTCGCTGATCACTTCCGAGCTGTTTTCGAGGAGTGCGGCCATAGTCCGGTATCTCGAAATGAAGGTCGCGGAATTCACGGAGGGGTTCGCGCTCTTCCAACTTCCCATCGCTTCGTTGAAGTCACGGCGGATCGGTCGCGAGGCGCTCGGCAGACAGGCCTCCGCTAACTGGTCTTCGAGTTGATTCCATAGATCGATGTAACGATGTTCGAGGTCGCCAGCCTTCTTTGCGAGACCGTCTGGGTCGTCGTAGACGCCGAAGTACATCATCCGGCGACGACCATGCGGGACGGACTCAACCCTCGCTTGCGCAGCTTCCATCTCATCTTGCGCGTGCGCCAGCGCAGTGATCTCTCGGTCTAGAAAGCCAGGCATGGGAGGCAGAGCGAGCTCTGGCAGTGGAATCGGCATGCGCTGCACAGCTGTGATGACCTCAGGGCGAATCGCGAGTGACAGAACGCCTGTCCCTTCGTGGACATTGAGGTAGCGGACGGCATCGAGGCTGTCTCTGTCGAGCTCGCTGATGCTGAGCTGTGCTGCGCCGTCGTGGTTTTCGTCTCGATAGCCCGGGTTGATGCGGCCAGGACGAAGGTCAATCGCCACTCGGTAGAGGTAGAACTGGGAACCGCCGTCGTGCTCGTCATGCATCCGTCGCAGCATGTTCTCGACCGCCGTCTCGTAGGTGCCAAGGTGGAGCGCCTTCGTCGTGTGCATCGAGACGTAGTGATCCCGGTTTACTGGCCGGTGATCGTTTTGCTCCAAGTCCTCGATAAACCGGCGGGCGTAGTCCGACGACGGCCAGTCTGGTTCAGTGCTCGTGTGGTACCAGGCGAAACGGGTTACTGCTTCGTCATCGAGCGCAGGATCGTCTTGATTACGAAGCGCGGCAACGGCGACACCGAAGTGGATGCTGGCTCCGCAGTGCGCGCACTTCATGTGAGCACCGTCGGCCTCGACGTAGTAGTCCTCCGCTGACAGAACCGAAACCCTCCCGCAGGTGCAGTTCATCGCATAGCCGTAGTTGAAGCCGTCGCTCCGCTCCACAAGAGCCGATCTCTCACGATTCCCCATCCCACACAGAGTACCGAGGGGGCAAGGGTGCACCTGGCTGACAAGTCCGCCTCCTTGCTGGCGGTGTGAGCTGAAGGAGCACCCTGTGATTGATATTGACCCGAACGGTACCGGGCTTCCCGGTATCGAGCAGTTGCGCATCATCGTCGGCGCGGTGATGACCGTCGGCCTGATCCTGTCCGTCCTCGCCCTGATCGTCTCCGCGATCGTATGGGGCTTCGGCGCGAACTCCTCCAACCCGCATCTCGCGTCGCGCGGGAAGGTCGGGGTGCTCGTGTCCTGTGGGGCGGCGATCATCTGCGGCGCGTCCGTGACGCTCATCAACTTCTTCTGGGGCGTCGGCCAAGCCGTCTAACCCCACCGCGCAGAGGGAAGGAGTGAGCGATGAGTGTGTGTGATGTGCCGGTGATCTCGGCCGTGTGTGACACCGTCGGCCAAGGCGCCGCCACGTTGATCGCGGCCCCGTTCGACTGGCTCGCCCAAGCCATGGGAGGCGCCGCCGCCTGGCTCTTCGAAGCCGTGTGGGCGGTGTTCGACACCACCACCCTCGTTGATGTCACCGACGAGGGCTACATCGGGGTCTACAACATCCTGTTCGGGGTGGCGGTGTTCGTGGTGCTGATCTTCTTCTGCCTGCAACTGATCACCGGCCTCATCCACCGCGACCCCACCGCCCTCACCCGCGCAGCTACGGGGGCCGCGAAAAGCATCCTCGGTTCCTTCGTCGCCATCGGCCTCACAGGGCTTTTGTTGGAGATCACGGATCAGCTCGCGATCGGGATCGTGCAAGCCACCGGGAACACGATGGAATCCATCGGCGACCGCATCACCCTCCTTGCCGCAGGGTTCGCAGGCATCAATATCGCCGCGCCCGGTGTGGGCGCGATCGTCACGATCTTCCTCGCAGGCCTCGCCATCAGCGCTGCTGCGATCGTGTGGTTCTCGCTCCTGATCCGCAAAGCCCTCCTGCTCGTCGCGATAGTGTTCGCACCCATCGCCCTCGCAGGGTTCTCCTGGGATGCCACCAAGGGGTGGTTCGGGAAGTGGGCGACGTTCGTGATCGCCCTGATCCTGTCCAAGCTCGTCCTCGTAGTGATCTTCCTCGTCGCCATCACCCAAGTCTCGGCGCCGATCGAACTGGATCTCGCATCGATCAGTGACCCCATCGCTGGAGTCGTGCTGATGTTCATTGCCGCGTTCGCCCCGTACATGACGTACAAGTTCGTCACGTTCGTCGGGTTCGATATGTACCACTCGATGAGCGCCGAGCAAGAAGCCAAATCCGCGCTCAACCGCCCCGTACCTGTGCCCTCCGCTCCGAAGACTGATGGCGCGAAGAAAGTTCTCGACGGTGCCGGCGACAAGGGAGGCAGTGCGGCACCATCCGGTGGAGGCACGCCACCCGCCACGCCAACCGCATCCTCCGGTGGTGGCGGGGCTGCGGCTGCCGGTGGTTCTGGTGCTGCGGCTGGCGCAGGAAGCGCGAGCGGTGGTGCTGGTGCTGGCGCGGCCGGCGCCGGGGCCGGGGCGGGTGCCGCTGTGGCGGGGCCTGCGGCTGCGGTCGTGATCGGTGCGCAAGTCGCGAAAGCCGCAGCCACCGCCGGGCCGAAACTCGGTGGCGCTGTTGGTGGGGCTGCGGAAGGTCACGCGGCAGGTGCCGGAGAGACGGTGCAGCCGTCACCTCCGCCGCCCGCACCCAGCCACACCCCGACTGCACCGCCCGCGTCACCTCCGGTGCCGCCTGCGAAGCAGACGCCGCCGCCGGCTCCGAAACCGACGGCCGGGAAGGAGTGACCGATGTCGAATCAGCAGAGCACGGTGGAGTTTGGGTTGCGGGCGGTGCAGTTTTCCCGCCTCACCCGCCGCGGCATCCTCCTTGGTCTCTCCCTCCCGCAACTCATCGTCCTCACAATCGGTGTGCTTTCCATCGTTGGCGCCCTCTACGCCGGCGGCGGGATGCTGCTGGCCTGGACCGCGCCCATCTGGCTCCTCTCCGCAGCACTCGCATGGACGCCAGTCGGGGGCAGGAAGCTCATCGAGTGGGTACCCGTCTCCTTCCGCTGGGTCGCCCGCACGCAGGCCCGGCAGACCGTGTTTCGGCGCAGGATCGTGAAACCCCGCCCCGCTGGCACCCTCGCACTCCCAGGCGACGCCGCGGCGCTCCGGGAGTGGGAAGACCCGGACACGGGGGCGGCAATGATCCACGACCCCCATGCCCAGACGCTCACGGCGATCATCGCGGTGTCGCATCCCGCGTTTGTGCTCCTCGACCCTGGCGAGCAAGAACGCCGCGTCGCCACCTGGGGTCGGGTACTCGCCACCGCCTGCCGCTCCGGCAGGATCGCCCGCCTCCAAGTCTGCGAACGCACCCTCCCCGACGGTGGCTCCGGCCTCGTCGAGTGGTGGCGCAGTCACGGCACCGACGACGGGTCGTGGACTTCGACTGTGTACCGGGAACTCATCGACCGTGCAGGCCCCGCAGGGGAGCGTCACGCGACGACGATCAGTCTCGCCCTCGACCTCCGCGCCGCAGCACGTCAGGTGCGCACGAACGGTGGTGGGATCAAGGGGGCGGCGGCGGTGCTGCGGCAGGAGATGACGACGCTCGTGACCGCGCTGCGCGCCGCGGAACTCACCGTCGGTGCTTGGCTCACCCCCAGCGAGGTCGCCGTGATCCTCCGATCCGCCTACGACCCTGCCTCCGCGGCGCTCCTTGATCGTCACGGCGACATCGGTAGGAGCCTTGCGACGGCGGGGCCAGTTGCGGTGATGGAGTCGTGGGATCGGCTGCGGTCAGACTCCGCCCATCACGCGGTGCTGTGGATCAGCGAGTGGCCCAGGTCGCAGGTGTATCCGGGGTTCCTCGCCCCGGTGCTGCTGTCGTCGGGGATTCAGCGGGCGTTCTCGCTGGTGTGTACGCCGATTCGTTCGGATCAGGCGGCGAGGGATATTCGGAAGAAGAAGACTGAGTTGATCTCGGATGCGGCGCAGCGCTCCAAGATGGGGCAGATCGAGGACGCCTCCCAAACCGCCGAATACGGCGATGTCCTCCAACAGGAAGCCGACCTTACCGCAGGCCACGGCGTCCTCCGCTACACCGGCCTCATCTCCATTAGCGCACCGACGCCGGAAGAGCTCGACACTGCGGTCGCGGCGATCGAACAGGCCGCGATCCAAGCCTCTTGCGAAACCCGGCGTCTTGTCGGGCAGCAAGCCCAAGCCTTCACTGTTGCAGCCCTGCCGCTGTGCCGCACCGTCTGAGGAGTACACCGATGCCGACATTTCAGAATCCGACCGCGGATGCGGCGGAAGTGTCCGAAGCGCTCCGTGGCCTTGCGCACGCCACTCGCGTGTTCGAGGACCCTGCCGACACGTATGCGGTGCTCGGTGATCTCCTCGCCGGGGTGCGATCACTTCGCCTGGTGTTTGATCAGCTCGCGACCGTGCACGCCAGGAACCACGTGCGTGCATACGATGACGCCGGGAACCAGGGCGCCGGCGCAAGCCACGCACTCATCGCAGCCGCCCAACTTCGACAGGCAGCGGCACTGCTGGATGGGGTGCACGAGCATGCAGATGCGGCGATGAGCGCATCGGGGCGCATCGCCTGGCGCCCCGCACCCTCAGATTCGGCCCCTTCTTCCCGCTGGGTGGGGATCGTGTTCCTGCAAGGGCAGGATGCCAACGAGGTGCTGGCGATCATCGACCGCGACGGGGCCGATGCGGCGATCGAGCATCTGGCCCGGTTCGACATGGGAGAGGAAACCACCCAGGCGGCACTCGTCAACGGATACGTCTACGACACCATCCCCACCGGCCACCTCGACCGCACAGCTACACACGGCATCTACACGTTGACGTACAACCACGACCACGGACACATCTCACTGCTGCGCACGCACCCCGAACGACAGGAAGGCGCTGCTGAGACTGCGGCAGTCGAGCGAACGCCACTACGTCAGCCAGCCCGAGTGACCGAGGCCGAGGATGACCCGTTCGCGCCATCCCGCTCATCGTCACCGTCGCGGGGGCGAGCACTATGAGCGACCGGCAGAAACTCCACACCGCCGCCCTTGTCGCACCCGCCGGGGAACCCCGCAAGCACCGGAAAGCCCGCAAACACGCCGCAGCGAAGATCGAGGCCGATGCCCGTCAACACGAGCAGGCGATCGAGCGTGAGCGGGTCGCGGCGGAACGTGCCGAACGCCGCAACACCAGCTACCTCCCCGCAACAGGCGAACCCGGGCCGGCGGCGCTGCAGACTCCGGGCAAGTTGCGCCTGCCCCGCCACCAGGACACGTCCGCGACACTCGCGGGCGCGTACCCGTTTCTTGCCGAAGGTGGTCTCGGTGCTGACGGGGTGTTCATCGGGCAGGACCTCTACTCCGGTGGCTCGTTCGTCTACGACCCGTGGACGCTCTATGCACGCGGCATCATCACCGCGCCGAACATCGTCCTCGCAGGGATCGTCGGCTCCGGCAAATCTTCCCTCGCCAAGTCCCTCTACACGAGGTCAATTCCGTTCGGTCGCCGCGTCTACGTCCCCGGTGACCCGAAGGGCGAGCACACCGCTGTTGCGGAAGCCGTCGGCGGGCGGGCGATCGTCCTCGGCCACGGGCTGCGGAATCGTCTCAACCCGCTCGATGAAGGCCACCGCCCCGGCGGCCTCTCAGATGCAGAGTGGGCGGCGCAGGTTGCTTCCCGCCGCCGTGAGCTGATTGGTGCGTTGGCGGAGACGGTGCTGGACCGGGTGCTCTCACCGTTAGAACACACGGCAATCGACCTCGCCCTCCAAGACGCTGTCCGATCCTCCGAGGTGCCGATCCTGCCGATGGTTGTCGACCGCATCCTCACACCCGACCCCCAGGCCGACACCGACGGGCGGCTCGCAGAAGATGGGCGCCTCGTCGGACACGCGCTCCGCCGTCTCGTCGCAGGCGACCTCGCAGGGCTCTTTGATGGGCCGTCGACGGTGCGGTTTGACCCGTCACTGCCGATGGTCAGCCTGGACCTGTCGCGGGTGGCAGAGAACAGCACGCTGATCTCGGTGCTGATGACCTGCTCGTCCGCGTGGATGGAGTCAGCGTTGATGGACCCGAATGGTGGGCACCGGTGGGTGATCTACGACGAAGCCTGGCGACTCATGGCCTACCCAGCGTTGCTCCGTCGGATGGATGCGCAATGGCGGCTCGCCAGGCATTACGGGATCGCGAACATGCTGATCTTCCACAAACTCACCGACCTCGACAACGTCGGCGACCAAGGTTCCGCCATGCGCGCCCTCGCCAACTCGCTGCTGGCGAATGCGGAGACGCGGATCATCTACCGGCAAGAACCCGACCAACTCGGAGCCACCGCCGCAGCCCTCGGCCTCACCGGCACCGAACAGAAACTCCTCCCAGGCCTCGGCACCGGGCAAGGGCTCTGGCGGATCAAGGAACGATCCTTCGTCGTGCAGCACCAACTCCACCCGGCAGAACTCGCCGCGTTCGACACGACCGCGCGGATGAAGGGGTAAAGGCTCAGGTTCAGGATTCCTGAAGCCTGTTTCCGCGTGATTCCGCCAGTTTTCGGCGATCTGTGGGGTGCTGTGAGGTTGTAAGTTCCCGCTACGACTGGCTTGCTCTCGGTGACCCGTTTGGCGTGCAGGTTCGTACCTATCTCTCGATTGATTCGCCACAACCGAGGGAGCAGAACCGATGGACACGATCACCGAGCTGGCAGCCGACGAACGCACCGCAAGAATCATCCTCGCGACCGTCTCCGAACCCGGTGATGTGGTCACAGGGCGGATGATCCGCACCGTCGGCGCTACGGAGACTGTCGCTCGTGCCGTCGCCGATGAGGTGCCGGTCGGGCCGGATGGTGATACCTGGCAGCGGCGTCTCGCGCCCCGCATCGACGCGGCCCAGCTGCGGCGGGTGCTCGCGGAGACTGAGCGCCACGGCATGCGGGTGCTGATCCCCGGCGATTCGGACTGGCCGGCATCGGTCAACGCTCTCGGAGATCATGCCCCCTTCGCACTGTGGGCGAAGGGCGACACCAGCCTACTCGCAGGCCCGGTGTGGGATCGACTCACCATCACGGGGGCGAGGGCGTCCACCGGGTACGGGGAGCACATCACTACGGATTTGGTGCAGTCGGCGGTCTCCGATGCTCGGACGGTGCTCTCCGGTGGGGCTTACGGGATTGACGGCGCCGCGCACCGTGCTGCGCTCACTTTTGGTGGTTCCACGGTCGCGGTGCTCGCGGGCGGTCTGGACCGCCCGTATCCGGCAGGGCACACCGAACTCCTGGGCCGAGTTGCAGACAACGGGCTGCTGTTGAGTGAGGTGCCGCCAGGTGCTGCGCCGACGAAGTGGCGATTCCCGCAACGCGGCAGACTCCTCGCCGCCCTCTCCGGCACCATCGTCATCGCCGAGGCCGGATACCGCTCCGGCTCGCTTCACACCGCGGCCCGTGCGATGGAGCTGGGTCGTCCGGTCGGTGCGATTCCTGGGCCGTTGACGAGTGCGGCGTCTGCGGGGTGTCACCGGTTGTTGCGTGACGGGCTCGGGTCGATCATCACCGGCTACGACGACATCCGCGAACTCCTCCACGGAGTACGTGATGGTGTGCATCGTGCTGTGCGGGAACGGGCAGGACTCGAGACTGATCCTCTCGATCAAGAGAAGCCCGGCCCGGGCCGGAGGCCGCAGGGTCCTGGGTTGTGAGGTCGAGGGCCAGGTTGGTGCACCTGCTGTGAAGGCGACCCGATATCGGGTTGCTGCTCACCAGAACGTCAGGAGGCATCTCGTGTCAGGATCACTCGTCCACATTCCGCAGCCGGTGGCTGCGCCGCCACCGACCAGGCTCCGGCGATGGCTGTCGGTGTTGCTGGCCCTGTTCTTGCTCGCGGGGTCGTTCGCGCTGAGTGCTCAGCCCGCGCATGCGGCGAGTGAGGGCGTCGGCTATTGGTCTGACGGTGCGTTCCTCGGCGCGTACAACACCGGTGTCGATGGCCGGCAGGCGTACTGCGCTGACCTTCACGCTGATCCTCCGTATGGGAATACGGCGGGGCCGGAGCGGATCACGTCGCTGGATTCGTTGTCTCGTCAGCAGCTTGCTGAGATGAACTATGTGCTGGATCGGTGGGGGCAGTCCGGTGATGCGAACGTGACGGCTGCGGTGGCGCTGTATGTGTGGTCGGTCGCGAGCCCTGGCATGTACAACTCGCACGGTATGTCCGGTGACGACTACTACGTCGCCCGCGCCCCCGCGTCCGAGCGCGGCACGATCCTCGCGAACCTCTCGACCATGCGGCATGAGGCTACGGTGAACGCGGTCACGGACCCGTCGTTGTCGCTCGCACTGGACATGACGGATCAGTACAACGGCACCCTCACCGTCACCGCCCATCCGGCAGCTCTCACCGGGAGCGCTTCGCTGACGAATGCGGTGTTCGCGGACGGGGCCTCGACGCGGAATCTCGCCGTCGGTACGCATCCGATCACCGGCACCCCGGCCGACGGTGTGCCGTCCTACAAGATCGGCGCATCCATGTCGGTGCCTGCCGCCGGGTACGGGGCCGCGCTCGACCTGTATGCGACACCGGGGCAGCAGCGCCTGATCGCCGCTGTCGCGGGCTCTTCCACGGGGTTGTCTGCGTCGGTGGAGTCGCCGGTGATCGAGCTGGATTTCCAGCCGGAGATCACCACCCAGGTCGCCTCCCGTTTCGTCGCCGAGGGCGATGCGTTCGTGGATGGACTCACGGTGTCGGTGTCGAAGGGCACCTGGATTCACCTCGACGGGAACCCGGTCGAGGTGACCGCGACCGGCACGCTGTATGGGCCGTTCGATGAGCAGCCCACCGAATCTGACACCCCACCCGCCGGAGCCCCCATCGCGGGCAGCGAGACGGTGACGCTGACGGGGGCTGGGTCGTACACCTCGCCTGGCACGATCACAGCCCCGGAATCGGGGTTCTACACCTGGGTGTGGGCGATCGACAAGGCCGCGCAAGGCAAGCATGCGAAGTACCTCACCGATTCGTTCACCGACCGGTTCGGACAGGTCGCTGAGACCTCGGTGGTGCCGTTCCAGCCCGTCGCGGTCTCCGAAGCCGACCAGCGCCTCGCCGTCCCCGGTGATGCGCTGACGGACACGATCACCGTGTCCAGCTCGAATGGTGTGTGGTTGAAGAAGGACGGCGCACCCATTCCGGTGGTGTTCGAGGGCACCGCCTACCAAGTCCCCGGCACCCTACCCCCAGCACAGACCACGGCGATCGACGGCAACGCGGTGCCGCTCGGGACCGTCACCGTCACGGCGGACGGCCCCGGCGTCTACACGTCTCCGTCGGTGGTGGCGCCGTCGGGTGGGTTCGTGACCTGGGTGTGGGAGGTGAAGAAGGTCTCGCAGCCGGAGTGGGTACGCGACTACCTCGCCGCCGACTGGCAGGACGATTACGGCATCAACGTCGAGACGACATCCGTGCGATGGCCGATCACGGTGACCTCCATGATGCGGGAATACAACGTCCACCCCGGCGGCCGTGCATTCGATGTCGTCACCGTGTCGGGGTTCCCCGCGAACCACGGTGACTTCACCGGCGACGGCTACTGGAACCCCGACCTCGACGAACTCCGTCACACCGTCTACGGCCCCTTCGCCACCGATAGCGAACTCACCGATGACCTTGACCTGACCACGGCACCGGTGCTCGCGGAGCTCACGACACCGGCCAGGAATGGGGTCTACAAGCTCGGCTACACCGATCACGACAAGATCGTTCCCACCGAGCCCGGCTTCTACGTCCTCGTGACGACGTTCGAGGGTGACGACCGGGTCCAGCCCTACGCATCGTCGCCGGCTGATGTGCTGGAACGCTTCTACGTCCCACCTACCGACACGGAGGTGCCGGTCACGGTGATCACGCAGGCGACACCGGAAGCGCTCGTTGGGGAACCGTTCTCGGACACCGCACTGGTTCAGGGCACGACGATTCCCGACGGCGCGTACCTAGTGTTCCGCGCCTATGGTCCGCACCCGGCGGAGGCCGGGGCGGTGTGCGAGTCGCCGTTCTACGTCAGCGACGAGATCCCCGTCACACAAGCCGGCATCTACCACTCCGGCACCACCACCGTCACCGAGCCCGGGAACGTGTACTGGGTCGAAACCCTCTACGGCGCCGACGGCGACGTGATCGCCGAAGGGAAGTGTGGTGCGCCGGGCGAGACGACCGTTGTCACTGAGCAGCCAGACGAGCTGCGGGTGAAGACGAACGCGACGCCCACGGTCGTGTTGGGTGAGCCTGCGCATGATGTCGCAACCGTCACCGGCGCGGTACCGGAGGGGGCACGGCTCGTGTTCGAGGCCTACCGGCAGCACACCAATGAGGCACTGTGCACGGCGGAAGAGCTCGTATTCACCTCCGCCGTGATCGAACTCGACGGTCCCGGCGAGTACACCTCGGACGAGGTGATCTTCGACGAGATCGGCACCTACTACTGGGTGGAGACCGTAATCGACAAAGAAGGCCTCATCCTGCACCGCGGACTCTGCGGCGCACCCGACGAGACCACCACCGTCACCCCCGTCCCGGAGGAGCCCGGAAAGCCGGGAACGCCTGGTGAGTTGGCGCAGACCGGCGGTGGTGATTGGTGGCCGCTTGGCCTTGCCGGTGGACTGATCGCCGCCGCGACCGGTGGGGTGCTGCTGTTCGGTCGCCGTCTCGCGATCGCCCGCGAACGCTCCGGGTACGTCCGCGAAGAGGACGAGGCGTTCGAGGAGTTCAAAGCTCAGTTCGAGGGAGCAAAGGAGGACTAACCACAGGCTGCTGACCCGCTGGCACCCCCACTATGGCGGGTCAGCACGGGAGGGCACGAACCACCCCCAGGTTCGTGCCCTCCCACCTTTCTGCCCTCTGCACCCGAGGCGGCGCGGGTGCACCTGCATGGCGACTGCTGTTCGACTTGGAAGGACCCACCTGTGACCCCGAAGCCCCGCTACCGCCGCACCAACCCCGACGCTCAGCCCCCGACGACGCCGGTGCCTCCGAGTGTTGGGCCGGTCGTGGTGCCGGTGGTGGAGTTCACCATCAGCGCGGACGGCGCGATGAGTGTCACTGTCGATGGAGCGCCGTATCTTCCGGAACCGTTCGCACCGGGTTGGCGGCGCGAATCATTCCCCGCGATTCTCGACGCTCTTGCTGCTCGCAATCGCACGCCGTTGCGGGTGCAGGTTCGGGAGGCGGACGGGTCGACGTTCACCGACATCATCACCCCGCCCCGAGAACGCCCCACAGCGAGGCCTTGGGAGGCACCGCTGCCACCGGAGGCGACGACGCCTCCGGTGGCAGCGGTGCAGCCGGTGCTGCATCAGGTCGCAGGTGCGGGGTTCGTCCCGGGTGAGGATGTCGCGGTCGCGATCATCCACGCACATTCGGATGCCAGTCCCGACGGCACTGCCCGAGCCCTCCTCACCGCAGAGCAAGCCGCAACCGCGGTGACAGGTGAAGTGATCCTCCTCGGTCGCATCTCCGGCACCCTCGTCGTCAGCAGGCTCCCATGAGCACCCCCAGGCCTGGCGGGGCGCTCGGGGATGAACTCGCGAACCTCGGCATCATCGCCCTCATCGCCGCCGCAGTTCTCGCCGTCATCCTCCGCGTGGCCGGTTCGATCACCGCCTGGGTGACAGGGGCCGCGCAGCCGACCGGTGGCGTCGAAGCAGGCCTCGGAGTCCTCCTGCACCCCGCCGACCCAGGGAGTCCGCTCGGTGCTGACGGGCTCAACGCCGTCGTCTACTGGATCGCCGCGGGGCTGCTGATCCTCGGTGGTGGCGCGGCGGGCTGGTGGGTGTGGCGCACGTTCCGGGAACACAACCGGCGCACGAAGATCGACCCGTATCGGATCGTCGGAATCGCAACCCGCACCGACGTTGCTACCGCCGCATCGGAGAAGGCGCTGTTGCGCCGCGGCAAGCAACTCCGCCCCTCACTGCCAAACCCCGAAGCGCAAGACGTGGGCTATCTCCTCGGTGCCTCGCGAGGCGTGAACGTGTGGGCGAGCGTGGAGGACTCGATCCTGCTGATCGGGCCACCCCGCTCCGGCAAAGGCCTCCACATCGTCATCAACGCGATCCTCGATGCTCCGGGCGCGGTCGTCACGACTTCCACCCGCCCGGACAACCTCACCGCCACTCTCACTGCCCGCAGCGCTGAGGGACGGCCGGTGGCGGTATTCGACCCGCAACACCTCGCCGAAGGCGTCCCGGCAGGGCTACGGTGGTCGCCGATTCGGGGGTGTGAGGACCCGTTGACGGCGATGATCCGCGCCACGGGCCTCGCAGCCGGCACCGGCCTCTCCGCAGGTGGTGTCGAGGGCGGTGACTTCTGGGAAGGGAAAACCCGCACCGCGCTCCAAGCCCTCCTTCATGCCGCAGCCCTCGATCACCGCACCCCGGCTGAGTTGTTCCGGTGGACCCTCGATCCAGCTGCGGCGTCCGATGCGGTTGCGATCCTGACCGCGAACCCGCATGCTGCGACGGGGTGGGCGGACTCGTTGCAGGCGATGATCGACTCCGACCCCCGCACCCGTGACTCGATCTGGCAAGGCGTCTCCCTCTCGCTCGCTGCCCTTGCCGATCCGCGTGTGCTCGACGCCGTGAGCCCCGGGCCAGAGGAGAAGTTCGATCCCGAAGAGTTCCTCCGCAACCGCGGCACGGTTTATCTCTTGGCGACGGGGGCTGGGGCGAATAACAGTGCGGCGTTGGTGTCGGCGTTCGTGGAAGACCTCGTCGAAGCCGCCCGCCGCCTCGCCGCCAAATCAACCGGAGCCCGCCTCGACCCGCCCCTGCTCCTCGCGCTCGATGAGATCGGCAACCTCGCACCGTTGCCATCACTGCCGACGCTTATGGCGGAGGGTGGGGGCACGGGGATCACAACGATGCCGGTGCTACAGTCGCTCGCCCAGGCGCGGGAGAAGTGGTCGGATAACGCGGCTGGGGCTATCTGGGATGCCTCGATCGTGAAGATCATCCTCGGCGGGGCATCCAACTCCCGCGACCTCCAAGACCTCACCACGTTGATCGGGGAACGTGACGAGATCACCGACTCCACCACCATCGGCGACCACGGCTCCCGCTCCGCACAACGCTCCATCCGTCGGGTAGCGATCATGCCGCCCGATGTGATCCGCACGCTCCCATTCGGCACCGGTCTCATCCTGCTGCGCGCCGCCCCGCCCATCGTCTCGAAACTCCGCGCCTGGACCCATCGGAGGAACGCGGGCGAGCTGCAGGCGCAGCGCCGTGAGGTCGAGGGGCTGCTGCAACACGGCACGCCTGCGTCGGCTGGCGAGCAGGGGGCTGTGGGCGCACCTGAGTGACAGAGCACCCCGAACGGTGGGGTGCCGACTGTCACGAGGAGTGTCCAATGGCCATCCACACGCAAGAGTCTCTGTCCGGGTTCATCGCATCCGAACCCCATCTGTCGTTCACCGAGAAGGGTGACGCGCGCCTGTTCGTGAAGATCGGGCAGGAACACTACCGCCGCGAAAGCGACGGATCGTTCACGCAGACCGAGACCACCTTCCACGACCTCGTCGCGTTCCGGAAGACCGCCGAACGCGCACACCAGCGCTTCGCGAAAGGCGACAAGTTCGTCGCCGAGGGCTACACCCACCACTACGACCGCACCGACGACAACGGACAGACCGTCAAAGTCGAGGAGTTCGTCGCAAAGAAACTCGGCCACGACCTCGCCCGCACCCGCTACACCGTCGACCGACCCCGCCGCACCCCAGAACCCGACTCACTCGACGCCGGACTCGAAGACACGGCACTGTCACCCAACGCCCCACGTCGCACCTCTGCTGCTGCCGCTGCGATCGGAAGGTGAGAGAGCATCATGGTCGATGAACTGCCCGACACGAGCGATGTCGATCCGGGTGAGGCGGCGGAGGACGAGTTCGATGAAAGCTACGATCCCGACACTGACACCCCTGGTGCGCAGGGAGAGGATGAGTCGGGGCCTCCGGGGCCGGTGAACTGGAACCTCCTCACCGCCGACGCCGCAGAAGAAGAATGGCTCGCGCTCAACGAATGGGTGCACTGGCTCCGACACACCTACGGCCTCCCCGTCGCCGTGGTCCCGCCGTTCTGGCACCGCCACCCGGAACTGGTGTGGGAGCTGTCCGCGCTGCACATCCACTGGCTGTGCGCGATCCACCCCGAAGCCAAAGGCTCCGCCATGCTCGTCTGGCACCGCGACTTCACCGAAGCCCAAGAACGACTCCGACACTGGACCGCCGCCTGCGGTACCCGGCTGACCACCGACCGGCCGACACGTCGCATCGCCTGGCCCGGCGAACCCGACACAGACCCCATCGAAGACACCGTCATCCCGAACCGCGAGGAAGACTTCGTGGAATACATGCACGCCGACGTGGAAGCACGACGCCGTGCTGAGGATCAATTCATCGCAGGCCTTGCGCTGGGTAGGGGAGAAATGCCATGAGTGGCCTCCCGAGTGATGAGGAAAGCCCCGAATTCACTGCGCTGCGCGAGGCAGGCCGTGAACTCGGGGCTTCGTTCCTTCCGATCACAAAAGAACAGGGTGTGGTCGTGCGAGCTATGCTACGCGCCGCCAGTGATAGGTCTCGGGAGCCACGAATCTCGGCGCGATCTTAATCCGCGAGTAATCGAAGATGCCCCCTGTGAGCTGCGACTTCTCGATGCGGATATCCAAGAGCATCTTGAGTAGCCGACGCTTTTCTAGTAGATCAAGAAGCTCCCACGCGGCCCGGATGTCATCGGCGTTGATGAGATCAAGAACCGCCGTATCTGCCACCGGAGGCACGGCTTCCCTCGCAGCTTGCTCGATCTGCGGAGTCAGTCGCTGCTCCACGTTAGCCAGCATCGCCAGACTGATCTTGCCTTCGGCGTACTGCTCGGCGGCCTCGTCCAACCGGTCGCGGAGAGTAGTCGCTTGCTCCTCAGCCTCACGAACGCGGTCGTTCCAGTCATCGTCTGGGCCCGCCAACACGGCCAAGCTCTCCGGGGTGGAGAGCCAGCTCAGCAGGGCTTCGAGTACGTAAGCGTCTGTACGTTCGACGTCGATACTGACGCGACGGCATCCGATGTGCTGACACACATAGTTGTTGCGGGGCTTTCCGTTCTTGCGCGGGACCACATTGAGAACCCTGGCGAGGAACCGGCCGCAGAACCCGCACCTGGCGACGAAAGACAGCAGCCACTTGGGGTGACTGTGGTTGTCCTCCTCGACATACCGAGTTCGGCGAGCTTTATCGGCCAGGACCCTATTGACCTTCTCCCAGGTCTCGACAGGAATGATGGCCGGCCAGTCCGCCTCTCCGATCACCTCCCCCTGATATTTGCGCAAACCTGCAACCGTCGGACTGCGAATGATCTGCACCAGGGTTGCGTTCATCCAGCCACGAGACATACCACTCAGCGGCTTCATTGGAGTCGGAACGCCTTCGCGGTTCAGACGAGTGATGATCCGATTCACCGGCACCCCTTGAAGAATCTCGTCCACCGCTCTGGTAATGATTGCCGCCTTTTCGGGGTCGATCTCCTGACGCAGCAGAGCACCCGTGCTCTCGTCGTAGACCCGACGGTATCCGTAGGGGAGCCTCCCATGGGGCCTACCTTTTTGCGCGTTCAAACGGACCGTGCGGAGCTGCCGCTCCCGGATGACTGCGGCGTCCTTCTCCGCAGTCAGGAATTCAAGTCCCATCATGAACGCGTCATCACTGCGCGCGAAGTCGTAAACTCTGCCCTTGGTCATGTAGAGGACGCCTGCAGCTTGGCATGCCGCGCGGAGTTGGATGTAGGCCGCGAGCTCTCGGCCTGCGCGCGACGGCTCCCATGTGACGAAAGCGGCGTACTGCCGGGACGCGATGAGTTGCAGGGCTTCTTCGAAACCTTCTCGTTCTCGGGTTCGCCATTGTGAGGCTGAGCGGTTTGCATCGGTAATGACCCTGGCGACCCTCCACCCCTGCTGCTCGCACCAGGAACGGCAGTCCGTCTCCTGGTCACTCGTGGACCGCATCAAATAGTGACGATCCATCGAGGCGCGGGTGTAGATCAGCGCGTCGGTCCCTGATTCGGATGGGCGGGTGATTGCGTTGGCGTCCATAGTGGGCAGGTACTCCTTCTATATCTGCCTCTGAAATGCTGGGTGAGCCCACCAACGGTCTCGACCCCGCCGGCATCCACGAGATCCGCACGACGATGCGCCGGCTGGCCGACGAGGGGCGGGCGGTGCTCGTGAGCAGCCACATCCTCGCGGAGGTCGAGCAGGTCGCCGACACGGTCTCGATCATCGGCCGTGGCCGGCTGCTGGCCTCCGGCACGGTCGCCGAGGTGATCGGCGAGCGAGCCGGCGTCGTCAAGGTCGGGATCGACGACCCCGACGGCGCCGCCGAGGTCCTGCTCGACGCCGGGCTGCGGGTGCGTCGCGAGGGCGACGCGATCCTCGTCGACGACGAGCACGACCCTGCGCGGATCACCTACCTGCTCGCGCAGCAGGGCAGGTACGTGCGCAGCCTGACCGCGTCCGGCGCAGGGCTGGAGTCGGTGTTCCTCGAGCTCACCGCGGGGCAGGGCCTCGGCGCGCCCGAACCTGTCGGCGTCGGCGAGGGGAGCGGGTCGTGAGGCTGCTCGGCGTGGAGCTGCGGCGGCTGCGCGCCCGCGCGGCGGTGCTCGTGGTGATGGCGATCGGGCTGGCCGGGACGCTGCTGCTGGGCTGGGCGGCCCACCAGGCGGCACAGCCGATGCCGGAGGAGGACATCGCCCAGGCGGAGCGCTTCTACCAGGAGGAGGTCGAGCGCTGGGAGAGCGACGGCGAGCGGATGGTCGCCGAGTGCCTCGAGGCCGAGGCGGCCGAGTCCGAGGCGAGCGGCGAGCAGCTCGACTTCGGGTGCGACGAGATGGGGCCGCCGCAGCGGGAGTGGTACGTGTGGGAGCCGCCCGCCTTCGCCGAGTTCGCGACGGCTGCGCTGCCGAGCGCGATGCTGCTGCTCGCCTTCGTCAGCCTGCTGGCCGGCGTGACGTTCGTCGCGGCGGAGTTCGCCACGGGCTCGATCGGGACGTGGTTGACCTTCGTGCCGCGGCGCGGCCGGGTGTTCGCCTCCAAGACCGGTGCCGCCGCCGTCGGCGGCCTGGTGTTCGCAGCGGTGTGGTCGGCGGCGTACCTCGGCGCGACCGCGCTGGGCTACGCGCTCGCCGGCAGCGAGGTGGCCGTGACGGCGACGCAGGTGCACGCGCTGCTCAAGGTCGCGGTGCTCGGCACGGCCGTGACCGTCGTGGGCACCGCGCTCGGGTTCCTGCTCCGCCACACCGCCGCGGCGCTGGGGGTCGCGCTCGGCTACGTCATCGCCGTCGACGGCATCGTGCTGTCGGCGTTGCGCGGGGGCGGCCGCTGGAGCCTGCTCACGAACATGCAGGCCTGGGTGACGGGCAGCGCGTCGTACTACCAGGACGAGTGCACCACGACCGCCACCGGCACGATGTGCGACTGGGTGGAGCACACGGTCTCGATGACGCAGGGTGGCCTCGTGCTCCTGGGCGTCGTGGTCGTCCTCGGTGCGGCGGCGCTGCTGACGTTCCGCCGTCGGGACGTCTAGGCGGGCCCGAGCGTGGTGACCCGCACGACCGGCTCGCCCTCGGCGGCGCTCGCCGCGAGGTCGACGACGGCGACCAGCCGCCAGTCCCGGTCGCCGGCGGGGTCGTCGAGGACCTGGGTGACCACCCAGGCGTCGGCACGCTCCTCGATCGTCACCATGCCCGCGGCGCGGGCGTCGGGCCCGATCCCGATGTCGTCGTACTCCAGCCAGTAGCCCTCGGCCGCGCGCTCCCAGGCCGCGGCGTCCCAGCCGGTCTCGCCGTCGAGCGACCCCAGGTCGCCGTAGGCGCGGCGGGACAGCAGCTCGACGCGCCGGAACATCGCGTTGCGGACCATGACGCGGAACGCGCGGACGTTCTCGGTGACCGGCCGCGTCGGGGGAGCGGGTGCGTGCTCCTCGGCGGTGGCGCCGTCGGCGCCGCGGCGGGCCGTGCCGCCGCCGGCGCTGAGCGTCTCCCACTCGTCGAGGAGGGAGGAGTCGACGCCGCGGACCGTCGCCCCGAGCCACTCGACGAGGTCCTCCAGCTCGGGCGTGCGCAGGTGCGGCGGCACCAGCCGGCCGAGCGCGCGGTAGGCGTCGGTGAGGTAGCGCAGCAGCACCCCCTCGCTGCGCGCGAGGCCGTACGCGGCCACCAGCTCGCCGAAGGTCATCGCACGCTCGACCATCTCGCGCACGACCGACTTCGGCTTGAGCTCGTGGTCGCGCACCCACGGGTGGGCGGTCGCGTACTCGGCGAGCGCGGCGCTCAGCAGCTCCTCGAGCGGCCGCGGGTAGGTGATCTCGTCGAGCGCGTTCATGCGGTCGATGTACTCGACGCCCTCGGCCTTCATCGCCGCGACCGCCTCGCTGCGCGCCGCCTTCTCCTGGGCGACCAGGAGCGGTCGCGGGTCCTCCAGGGTCGCCTCGACGACCGAGACCACGTCGAGCACGTACGTCGGCGACTCGGGGTCGAGGAGCTCCAGCGCGGCGAGCGCGAACGGCGACAGCGGGGCGTCGAGCGCGACGTCGAGTGGCACCTCGGTCGCGAGCCGCACGCGGCGGCCCTGCGCGTCGGGCTCGGGCAGCCGCTCGACGATCCCGGCCGCGCGCAGCGACCGGTAGATCCCGACGGCGTCGCGCACCAGCCGGTTGCGCGGGGTCGGCGGCTCGTGGTTGTCGGTGAGCAGCCGGGCCATCGCCTCGACCGGGTCGCCCCAGCGCGAGAGCACGTTGAGCACCATCGCGTGCGTCACCCGCATCTGCGACGTCAGCGGCTCCGGCGGCGAGTCCCGCAGCCGCTCGAAGGTCTTGTCGGTCCAGTTGACCTGGCCGGACGGCGCCTGCTTGCGGACGATCTTGCGGCGCTTGCGCTCGTCGTCACCGGCCTTGGCGAGCGCCCGGGCGTTCTCGATGACGTGCTCGGGCGCCTGCACGATCACCTCGCCGACGGTGTCGTAGCCGGCCCGGCCCGCGCGGCCGGCGACCTGATGGAACTCGCGCGCGGTCAGGTGGCGCTGCCGGACGCCGTCGAACTTCACGAGCGAGGTCATGACGACCGTGCGGATCGGCACGTTGATGCCGACGCCGAGGGTGTCGGTGCCGCAGACGACGGGGAGCAGGCCTTCCTGGGTGAGCCGCTCCACGAGCCGCCGGTAGCGCGGCAGCATGCCGGCGTGGTGGACGCCGATGCCGTGCCGCAGCAGCCGCGACAGGGTGGTGCCGAACCCGCGCGAGAAGCGGGCGCCGTAGGCGTCCAGCGCCTCGGCCACCGCGTCGCGCTGGGCACGGGTGGCGACCTGGGCGGAGGTGAGCGACTGCGCCGTCGTGACGGCGGTGGCCTGGCTGGTGTGCACGACGTAGACCGGTGCGCGGTGGGTCTGCACCAGCTCGGTCAGCAGGTCGGGGAGCGGCTCGACCGCGTAGGAGAACGTCAGCGGGACCGGCCGCACCGCGTCGTCGAGCACCGCGGTGGGGCGGCCGGTGCGGCGCGTGAGGTCGTCGGCGATGTCCGTCATGTCGCCGAGGGTCGCCGAGAGGAGCACGAACTGCGCCTGGCTGAGCTCGAGCAGCGGCACCTGCCACGCCCAGCCCCGCTGCGGGTCGGCGTAGTAGTGGAACTCGTCGGCGACGACCTGCCCGGCGTCGGCGAGCTCGCCCTCGCGCAGCGCGAGGTTGGCGAGGATCTCGGCCGTGCAGCAGATGATCGGCGCGTCGGCGTTGATCGCGACGTCGCCGGTGACCATGCCGACCAGGTCCGGTCCGAAGGTGTCGACGAGGTCGAAGAACTTCTCGCTCACCAGCGCCTTGAGCGGCGCCGTGTAGTAGCTGCGGCGCCCCTCGGACAGCGCGACGGCGTGGGCCGACAGCGCGATGAGCGACTTGCCCGACCCGGTCGGCGTCGAGCAGATGACGTTCGAGCCCGACGCGACCTCGAGCAGCGCGCTCTCCTGGTGCGGGTAGAGCTCGAACCCGCGGCCGGCGGCCCACGCGGTGACCGCCTCGACCGCGGCCTCCGCGCCACGGCCGCGGACGTCGGCGAGGCTCATCGGGCGGCGGGGTGACGCCGTCGTGCGATCCGGGCGGGGCCCGGTCCTGTCGGTGCGACGGCGGCGCGCACGCGCGCAGGGTGGTCGGTCATCCTTGTCAGTCTAGGAACCGCGGCACCGATCGGGCGCGGCCCCGACGTCCTCCACCGCTCAGCCCACCAGCTCCGAGAGCTCGATCCAGCGCTCCTCGAGCGAGGCGACCTCGTCCTCGACCTCGCGCAGGCGTTCGGTGAGCGCCTGCAGCCCCTCGTAGTCGCTCTGGTCGTGCTCGGCCATGCGCCGGTGCAGGTCATCCACCTCGGCGCCCAGCCGGTCGAGGCGGCGCTCGATCGAGGCGACCTCCTTCTGGGCCGCGCGGCGCTCGGCGCCGGAGGGCCCCGCCGGGCGCGGCGCCGGGTCGGCGGTCGGGGTGGCCGGGCGGGTCTGCTGCTCGCGGCGCAGCCGCAGGTACTCCTCGACCCCGCCGGGGAGGTGCCGCAGCCGCCCGTCGAGGATCGCGTACTGCTGGTCGGTGACCCGCTCGAGCAGGTAGCGGTCGTGCGACACCACGACGAGCGTGCCCGGCCAGGAGTCCAGCAGGTCCTCCATCGCCGCGAGCATGTCGGCGTCGACGTCGTTGGTCGGCTCGTCGAGCGCGATGACGTTCGGCTCGTCGAGCAGCAGCAGCAACAGCTGCAGCCGTCGCTTCTGCCCGCCCGAGAGCTCGCGGACCCGCGTCGAGAGGTGCTCGCGCGCGAACCCGAGCCGCTCGAGCAGCTGCGCCGGCGTGAGGTCCTTGCCGTCGACGGCGAACGTCGTCCTCGTCCTCGCCAGCACCTCCCGCACGCGGTCGTCGCCGATGTCGGCGAGCTGCGAGAACTGCTGGTCGAGCAGCCCGAGCCGCACGGTCTTGCCGCGCTTGACCCGCCCCGACGTGGGTGGCACGGTGCCCGCGAGCAGGCCGAGCAGCGTCGACTTGCCGCTGCCGTTGGCGCCCACGATCCCGGTGCGCTCGCCCGGGGCGAGCCGCCAGGTGACGTCCCGCAGCACCTCGGTGTCGCCGTAGGCCACGCCGGCGGACTCGAGGTCGATGACGTCCTTGCCCAGCCGGGCGACCGCGAGCCGCTGCAGCTCCAGCGGGTTGCGGACCGGGGGCACGTCCTCGATCAGCTGGTTGGCGGCGTCGATCCGGAACTTCGGCTTGCTCGTGCGGGCGGGCGCGCCGCGGCGCAGCCACGCCAGCTCCTTGCGCATGAGGTTCTGCCGTTTGCTCTCGGTCGCGGCGGCGATCCGGTCTCGCTCGACCCGCTGCAGCACGTACGCGGCGTACCCGCCCTCGAACGGCTCGACGACGCCGTCGTGCACCTCCCAGGTGGCGGTGCAGACCTCGTCGAGGAACCAGCGGTCGTGCGTGATCACCAGCAGCCCGCCCGCGCCGCGGGGCCAGCGACCCTTGACGTGCTCGGCGAGCCACGCGATGCCCTCGACGTCGAGGTGGTTGGTGGGCTCGTCGAGCGCGACGACGTCCCACTCGCCCACGAGCAGCGCGGCCAGCGCGACCCGCCGCCGCTGGCCACCGCTGAGGTCGCCGATCCTGGCGTCCCAGGGCAGGTCGGCCACGAGACCACCGATGACGTCGCGCACACGGGCGTCACCGGCCCACTCGTGCTCGGGGCGGTCGCCGACGATCGTGCGGCCCACGGTCGCCCCGGCGTCGAGGCCGTCGTCCTGGGGGAGCACGCCCACGCGGGTGCCGCCGCGCCGGGTGACCCGGCCGCCGTCGGGCTCGAGCCGCCCGGCCAGCAGGTTGAGCAGGCTCGACTTGCCGTCGCCGTTGCGGCCGACGATCCCGATCCGGTCACCCTCCTCGACGCCGATGGTGACGGAGTCGAGGACGACCGTGGTCGGGTACTCCAGGTGCAGGGCCTCGGCCCCCAGAAGATGCGCCATGTCCGGTCAAGGCTACGTGCGCGCGGGTCCGCCCGGCGACTCAGGCGGTCGCGGACCGTGCCTGCCGGGCCGACGCCAGCCGCGCGGCGTCGTCGTCCTCGTCGGCGTCGTTCGCGGGTTCCCCGACCCGCAGACCGAACAGGGTCTCGACGGCGGCGACCACCTCGTCGAGACGCCCCTCGGCGGCGAGCGTGTGCGCCCGCGTCGTCGGGCCGTGCACGAGCACGCCCGCGAAGTGCCGCAGCGCGCGCTCGGTCGCCTCGGCCGTCTCGCTCGAGGTGCCGGGCCGCGCCTGCATCCGTGCGAGCTCGCTGTCCAGCAGCCGCATGACGTGCTGGCGCAGCTCGGTGATCACCGGGCCTGCCGCGGCGCTCGCCTCGAAGGCGCCGGCCGCCGACTCCACCAGGTCGTGCGCCCGCGCGCTCGCCTGCAGCTCCGGCACCGGCGCGTGCAGCCCGATCGTCGGCAGGTCGAGCAGCTCGACGCCGGGCAGCTCGGCCACCGCGGGGTCGACGTTCGCCGGCATGCCGAGGTCGACGACGAGCGTCGTGCCCGCGGTGGTGCCGCGCGCGAGGGCGAGCCGCGTCGTCGTCAGGGCCTGGCCGTTGGTCGAGGTGATGATGAGGTCGGCGGCGCCGAGCTCGCGGTCGAGGTCGGCGTCGGCGACCATCCGTACGGCGGGGTGGGGCAGTATCCGTCCCGAGGGCGACCACGCGGTCATCGACGGCACGCCGCGCTCGACGAGCGCGCCGCACAGCGCCCGCGCGTGGCTGCCGGACCCGATGACGAGCACGCGCGCGCTGCGCCAGTCGCCCACCCGGTTCGAGGCCAGGTCGAGCGCGAGCTGCACGATCGACTGCCCGCCCTCGGAGATGCCGCTGATCGCGCGTACCTCGCGCGAGGTCGCCGTCGCGCCCTGGAACAGCCGCTCGAGCGGCGGCGTCGCCGTCCGGGTGCGCTGGGCGTCCGCCAGCGCGCGCCGCACCTGCCCGGTGATCTCGCGCTCGCCGAACACCATCGAGTCGAGCCCGGAGGCGACCGCGAACAGGTGCGCGCTCACGCGGCTGCCGGTGATGACCCGCATGCCGTGGCGCAGCTCCTCGACATCGACACCGGCCGCGTCGGCGACGTCCTCGAGCAGGCTCGCCGGGTCGGTCGCGTCGTCGACGTCGAGGTAGAGCTCGTAGCGGTTGCACGTCGCCAACGTCACCCGACCGCGAGCAGCGGCGGGTGCGACGGCGTTCTCGAGCCCCGTGGCGAGTCGTTCGAGCAGCTCGAACGTCGCCGTGCGGTGGCTCGCTCCCAGGCACACGAGCACCCGACCAGGGTAGGCGGCCCCGCGAGCGGAGGTGGTGACGGGTCGTCACGTCCACCCGGCGAGATCACTGCCGAGCGGGCCGCTCGCGGCGACGGGACACCGCGTCAGCACCACCCGGTGCGCGACGGTGGCAGGATCGAGACGTGACCCTGCCGACCACCACGACCGCGCCGTTGCTGCACGCCCTCCGTGGCGAGCGGCCTCCGCGGCTGCCCGTGTGGTTCATGCGGCAGGCCGGCCGGTCGCTGCCGGAGTACCGCGAGCTGCGGGTCGGCACCCGCATGCTCGAGGCGTGCCTCGACCCCGCGATGGCGGCGGAGATCACACTCCAGCCGGTGCGCCGTCACGGCGTCGACGCCGCGATCCTCTTCAGCGACATCGTCGTGCCGCTGCGGCTCGTCGGCGTCGACGTCGACATCGTGCCCGGTCGCGGCCCGGTCCTCGGCCGGCCCGTGCGCACCGCGGCCGACGTCGACGACCTCGTCGCGCACGCGCCCGACGGCGCCGGTCCCGAGGTGTTCGACGCCGTCGCCCAGGCGGTGCGTCTCGTGGTGGCCGAGCTGCCTGAGGGCACGCCGCTCATCGGGTTCGCGGGTGCACCGTTCACACTGGCCGCGTACCTGGTCGAGGGCGGGCCGAGCAAGGACCAGCTCGCGGCGCGCACGCTCATGCACGCCGACCCCGACGCCTGGCAGCGGCTGATGGCGTGGACGGCGCAGCTGTCGTCGGCGTTCCTGCAGGCGCAGGTGCGCGCGGGCGCCTCCGCGGTGCAGCTGTTCGACTCCTGGGCGGGCGCGCTCTCGCTCGCCGACTACGAGCGGGCCGTGCTGCCGGCGTCGACGGCGGCGCTCGCGGCCGTGCGGACCCAGGTGCCCACGATCCACTTCGGCACGGGCACCGGCCACCTGCTGCCGGCGATGGCACGTGCGGCCGACGCGGTCGGCGTCGACCACCGCACGCCGCTGGACGAGGCCGCGGCTGCGCTGCCCGGCGTCCCGCTGCAGGGCAACATCGACCCCGCGCTGCTCGGCGCACCCTGGCCGGTGCTCGAGGCGCACGTGCGCGACGTCGTCGAGCGCGGTCGCGCCGCACCGGGCCACGTCGTCAACCTCGGCCACGGCGTGCCGCCGACAGCGGACCCCGACGTGCTCACCAGGATCGTCGACCTGGTGCACCAGCTCTAGGGAGCGATCGGTCGTGGTGCGCAGGTCCGGGCTCTCGGGCGTCAAGGTCGTCGTCGGCGGCGGCGTCGCCGGGCTCACCGCGGCGCGCGACCTCGCTCGCGCGGGCTACCCGGTCGTCGTCCTCGAGGGCGGCTCGACCGGTGGCTCGGTCAGCTCCCGCACGCTCGACGGGCTGGCGGTCGATGTCGGGGCGGAGGGGTTCGCCACACGCGGCGGCGCCGTCGTGTCGCTGCTCGAGGAGCTGGGGCTGGCCGACCGGGTGACCTCGCCGCGACCGACCGGCACGTGGGTCCACCGGCCCGACGGCGCGACCCGCATCCCCGACGGTGCCGTCCTCGGTATCCCGACCCGTCTGGACGACCCCGCGCTCGACGCGCTGGGGGAGGAGGCCGCCGCCCGCGCGCGGCAGGACGAGACGCTGCCCGGCACGGTCGGGGCGGACGCCCAGACGCTCGGCACCCTCGTGCGCACCCGGATGGGTGAGGGGGTGATGCGCGCGTGGCCAGCGCCGCTGGTGGCCGGCGTGCACCGGCTCGACATCGACGCCGTCGACCCGGAGGTGCTGCTGCCCGGGGTGCGCGCGCGGCTGGCCGAGAAGGGCTCGCTCGCCGCGGCGCTGCGCGGCGGCAACGGCGAGCTGGCCGGGCTGCGGGGAGGCATCTTCCAGGTCGTGCACGCGCTGGTCGGCGAGGTCACCACGCTGGGCGGGCAGATCGTCGAGGGCGGTGCGGTCGCCGTCGAGCCGGACCTGCAGGGGTGGCGCGTGCGCACCACCGACGACGCGGTGGTGCACGGCGACGGGCTGCTGCTCGCGTGCCCGCCGTGGTGGTGGCCGAGCGGTGTCCCGGAGGCGATCGGCGCGATCGCGCGGGCGTGGCCGCAGCCGCGACCGGTCGACGTCGTCACCCTCGTCGTCGCGCACGACGGCGGCGGTCGCCGCGCGGGTGTGATCGTCGCCGACGGCGGTGGTCGGGTGCGGGCGCGTGCGCTCACCTACTCGACCGCGAAGTGGGACTGGCTGGCGGAGGACGCGCGCGGCCGCGAGGTGCTACGGCTCACCTACGACGCGCTCGACGACCCGGACGACGTCGTCACCCGGCAGGCCCTGGCCGACGCCGCCGCGCTGACCGGCGCCACCTGGACCGACGACGACGTCCTCGCCGCCGACCGCACCCGCTGGCTGATGCCGCGCTCGGCGATCGAGTCCGGCATGACGGAGCAGCGCGCCGCCATGCGCGAAGCGGTCACCGACCGCACCGACCTCGCCCTCACGGGTGGCTGGCTCGCCGGCACCGGCCTCGCGTGGACGATCGCCGACGCCCGCGCCGCCGCCGCCCGCCTCCTCGCCTGACCACTGTCACCGCACTGTGCAACACCCTCCACTTTCACCGCACTGTGCAACACCCCCCGCTTTCACCGCACTTTGCAACACCTCTCACTCTCACCGCACTTTCTGCCTCGGCCCACTTTCACCGCACTTCTTGCCGCCCCGCTCTCACCGCACCGTCGAACACTGGGCAGCCTCGCCGCTCAGTGGAGCGCCCAGCTGTTGGGGCTGAGACGCAACGGATCCTGCGGACTCGGGCTGCTGCCCTGCACCCCGCCCGATGCGCCGATCGTCGAAGCATCGCGGCAACAAGTGCGGTGAAACGGGATCGTGGCAAGAAGTGCGGTGAGTATGTGCGGTGTTGCAAAGTGCGGTGAAAGCGGGGGGTGTTGCAAAGTGCGGTGAAAGCGAGGGGTGTTGCAAAGTGCGGTGAAAGTGGGGGCTACCAGAGGCGGGGGGTGGTGGTGGCGGCCTGCTCGGGGGTGAGGGCGGTGTCGGTGAGGAGGGCCGCGAGCTCGGTGGTGGCGGTCTCGCCGCGGGCGATCGTCAGCGGGGTGTCCCACGCCAGCGCGGGGCCGGCCCCGACGTAGTCCGACGCGCGCAGGAACCATGGCAGGACGTGGTCCGGGCGCTGCGCGAGCAGCAGCGTGCTCACCCGGGGGCCTCGGTGCTGCACGAACGCGACCCACGGCGAGATCGAGCCGTGCACCGCCTCCTCGCCCTCGCCGTGGGCGGCGAGGACCGCGGTCCTCGACGCCGGGCCGAGCCGCCAGAAGACGCCGCCGTAGCCGGCGCCGCGCCGGCCCGCCGTCGCGGGCGACTCGACGACGGCGTCCGCGTGCGGCGCGTGCAGGTCCGAGCGCCACCGCAGTCGCCACCCCAGCTCGTCGGGCGCGACCGTGATCGTGCGGTCCTCGCGCAGCAGCTCCTCGCCGGTGGGGCTCGTCCAGGAGATGCGCTGCCGGAGCCGCTCGCCCTCGACCTCGCTCGCCAGCAGCACCTGGGTGCCGTGGTTGGCGAGCAGCGTCGGGCCCTCGCCGCGCACCCAGGTGCGGCCGCCCCAGAACGAGGTGCCGTTGACGAGCGCCACCGCCATCGAGACCCCGTAGTGGTGCCGGTGGTCGGCCGGCGTGCGGTCCGTGAGCTCCGCCCCGCCCGCCGTGCGCACCGGGTGCAGGTAGGGCCGCGGGGAGTGCACCGGCGGGATCGCGGCGCCGTCGACGGCGTGGCACAGGTCGACCGTCCGGCCGCCCGGCAGCGCGCCCAGCAGCACGTGCTCGGCCCCGTCGGAGGACTCGCGCACCGTCCAGGACACCGACGCGAGCCGGGGCGGCGGGTCGGCCGGCTCGGGTCGGCGGTCGCGCTCGGGCGAGCGCACGGTCGCGGGCACGACGCCGGTGCTCGCGCGCGGCCGCAGCGTGGGCACCCGCGGCGGCGGGTCGGTGCGGTCGGCGCCGTCGAGCAGCGCGGCCAGCTGACGCCACGCCGTCGCGCCGAGCTCGGCGTGGGAGACCCCGACCGTGGTCAGCGGCGGCACCGCGAACCGTGCGAGCGGGACGTCGTCGAACCCGGCCACGGAGATGTCGGCCGGCACCGCGACCCCGAGCTCGTTGAGCCGTGCGAGCAGGCCGAAGGCGACGAGGTCGTTGTAGGCGACGACGGCGGTCGCGCGCGTCGCCAGGACCGCCTCGCCCGCGCGGTAGCCGGACTCGATCGTCGCGCCCGCCCCGATCTCGCTGAGCCGCACGTCCGCGTGGCGTTCCGCCGCCCGCCGCATGGTGGCGACCCGCGTGCGGTTCGACTCGCTGAGCGGGGGCCCCGCGAGGTAGGCGAGGTGGCGGTGCCCGAGCCCGAGCAGGTGCTCGACGAGCAGGTCGGTGCCGGCCGCGTAGTCGACGCCGACCGTCGGTGTCACGCCGTCGGGGAGCCGGTTGACGACCACGACAGGGGCGAGCGAACCCAGCAGCTCGCGCAGCGCCGGCTCCGGCAGCCGCGGTGCCACGAGCACCAGCGCGTCGCAGCGGCGCCGGGCGTCGGTGCTGCTCGCGCGCTCCGTCTCCGGGTCGCCGCCGGTGTCGGCGACGAGCACCCGGTAGCCGCGCTCCTGCGCGGCGTCGCTCACCCCCTGCAGCACCTCCTGGACCATCGGGTTCGAGAGCTCGGGGACGACGACGGCGACCGTGTGCGTGCGGCCCAGCGACAGGCTGCGGGCGGTCGTGGACGGCTGGTACCGCAGCGCCGCCGCGGCCTCCTGCACGCGGCTCGCGAGCGCGGCGTCGACCGATGCGTTGCCGTTCATCACCCGCGAGACGGTCGCACGCGAGACGCCGGCCGATCGGGCGACGTCGTCGATCGTGGCGGGCCGTGCGGCGTGGGGCGGGCGTCGCACCGGTGCGTACTCCTTCGCAGCGTGGCTGAGCGGTTCACGGTAGCCGCACGGGGGCCGGATCGAACCGGCGCCAGGCCGCTCGCGTCGCGCCGTCGCACCGACCGTACCTGACGCCTCGTCGCGAACTGTCACCTCGTATCCGACCTAGGGTGGAGGGGTGACCGATGTTCCCGATCCCAGCAGCGCGCCGCGCACCGAGTACACCGTGTGGGCCACGTTCGTGGGCCACTCCGAGCCCGTCCAGGGCGACGCCACCGACCTCGACGAGGTGACGGCGGAGCTCGCGGAGCGGGGTGTCACCACGCGCGGGTTCTACGACGTATCCGGGCTGCGGGCCGACGCCGACGTGCTCGTGTGGTTGCACGGTCCCGACCTCGCCGACGTCCAGGCCGCGTTGCGCCGACTGCGTCGCACCGAGGTCTTCGCCACCATGCGGCCGGTCTGGAACGTCGCCGGCGTGCACCGCGACGCCGAGTTCAACGCCTCCCACGTGCCCGCCTTCATGCGTGGCCTGGAGCCCAAGGCGTGGCTGTGCGTGTACCCGTTCGTGCGCTCCTACGAGTGGTACCTGCTGCCCGAGGAGGAGCGCCGGGCGATGCTGGCCGAGCACGGCCGCAAGGGCGCCGCGCACCGCGGCGTGCTCACCAACACCGTGGCCGCGTTCGCGCTCGGCGACTACGAGTGGGTGCTGCCGCTCGAGGCCGACGACCCGATCGAGCTCGTCGACCTCATGCGCGACCTGCGCTACACCGAGGCGCGCCGTCACGTGCGCGAGGAGGTCCCGTTCTACACAGGTCGGCGCGTCAGCGCCGCCGAGCTCGTCGAGGTGCTGTCATGACCGCCGACCCCACGACCGTCCGCGCCGGCAGCGGTGGCAAGCCGCCCAAGGCGACCAGCGCACCGCTCGCTCCGGGCGCCGTCGTGCCCGCCGCGACCCCCGCCGCGCGCGGCGGCGAGCCCCACGTCACGCGGCCGCAGGACTACGACGCCGTGCTGCTGCTCGGCTTCGGCGGCCCCGAGGGCCCCGACGACGTCATGCCGTTCCTCCGCAACGTCACCGCGGGCCGCGGCATCCCCGACGAGCGGCTCGCCGAGGTAGCCGAGCACTACCACCACTTCGACGGCGTCAGCCCGATCAACGCCCAGAACCGCGCGCTGCGCGAGGCGCTCGCCGCCGAGCTCCAGCGCACCGGACCAGCGCTGCCGGTGCTGTGGGGCAACCGCAACTTCGCGCCCTACCTCACCGACACGCTGCACGAGGCGCACGAGGCCGGTCACCGGCGGCTGCTCGTGCTCGCGACCAGCGCCTACTCCTGCTACTCCTCCTGCCGGCAGTACCGCGAGGACCTCGCCGACGCGCTGCAGGCGACCGGGCTGGGCGAGCACCTGGAGATCGACAAGATCCGCGTGTTCTTCGACCACCCCGGGTTCGTGACGCCGTTCGTCGAGGCGGTCGACGCCGCCCTCGTCGAGCTCGCCGGTCGGGGGCGCACCCGGGTGCAGGTGCTGTTCGCCACCCACTCGATCCCCGTCGGCGACGCCGAGCGCTCCGGCCCGCCCGAGCTCGACCTCGGACCGGGTGGCGCCTACGAGGCCCAGCACCTCGCCGTCGGGGAGGCCGTGATGAGCCGGGTGAGCGTGCCGCAGGGCCTCGTCGTCGGCTCGCAGCTGGTCTACCAGTCGCGCTCCGGCCCGCCGAGCCAGCCGTGGCTGGAGCCGGACATCAACGACGCGATCGCCGCGCTCGCGGCCGCCGACGACCGGCCCGACGCGGTCGTCATCGCCCCCATCGGCTTCGTCTCCGACCACCTCGAGGTGCTCTGGGACCTCGACAACGAGGCGATCGAGACCGCGACCGACCACGGCATCGACGCCGTCCGGGTCCCGACCCCCGGGGTCGACCCGACGTTCGTCGCCGGCCTCGCCGACCTCGTGCGCGAGCGCGTCGAGGGTCGCGCCGTCGAGGAGCGCGCCGCGCTCACCGACCTCGGGCCCTGGAACGACGTCTGCCGCCCGGGGTGCTGCGCCAACGCTCGCCGACCGTTCTCGCCCGTGCTGGCGGGCGTCGCGCCGTGACCGCGCTGCGGCTGGGGACCCGTGCGAGCCTGCTCGCCCGCACGCAGGCCGGGGACGTCGCCGACGCGCTGACCGCCGCGGGCGTCGCCACCGAGCTGGTGCCGATGACCAGCCACGGCGACACCACCCGCGCCTCGCTGGCCTCCCTCGGCGGCACCGGCGTGTTCGCGGCGGCCCTGCGCGAGGCGCTGCTCGCGGGCGAGTGCGACGCGGTCGTGCACTCCTACAAGGACCTCCCGACCGCGCCGCACCCGGGTCTGCGTGTGGCCGCCACACCGGCGCGCGCCGACCACCGCGACGTGCTGTGCGCCGCGAGCCCGCTCGCCGAGCTGCGCGAGGGCGCCCGCGTGGGCACCGGGTCGCCGCGCCGTCGTGCGCAGCTGCTCGCGGCCCGACCGGACCTCGAGGTCGTCGACATCCGCGGCAACGTCGACACCCGGCTGGCGATGGTGACCGACGGCGAGCTCGACGGCGTCGTGCTCGCGATGGCAGGGCTGTCGCGCATCGGGCGCGAGGAGCACGTCGCCGAGACGTTCGAGTGGCCAACCGCGCCGGCGCAAGGCGCGCTCGCGGTCGAGGTGCGCGCCGACGACGAGCGGACCGCCGAGCTCGTCGCCGCCGTGCACGACGAGCGCACCCACCTCGCGGTGACGATCGAGCGCGCCTTCCTCGCCGAGCTCGAGGCCGGCTGCGCCGCGCCGGTGGCCGCGACGGCGACCGTGCGGTTCCAGCGGGTGAGCCTGCGGGCGGTGGCCTACAGCCTCGACGGCCAGCGCCGCCACGGCAGCCGGGTGGACGACAAGCTCGACGACCCCGCGGAGATCGGCGTGCGCGCGGCCCGCGCGCTCCTCGACGCCGGGATCCGGGACTGGTTGGCGTGACCGTCCTGCTCGTCCCGCGCGGCGGCACCTGGGGTGCCGCGGCCGCTGCCGCGGCGGCCGACCTGGGGCTGACGCCGTGGGTGCTGCCCCTCATCGAGACCGTGCCCGCGCCCTCGGCGGAGCTGGACGCCGCCCTCGCGCGGCTGACGGCGGGCGACTACCGCTGGCTCGCGGTGACGAGCGCGGCCGCGGTGCCGACCCTGCGCGACGTCGCGCTGCCGGCGTCGCTGCGGGTCGCCGCCGTGGGTGAGGGCACGGCCGCGGCGCTCACGCGGGCCGGGATCGAGGTGCACCTCGTGGGCGACGGCGGTGCGCTGGCGATGCTCCAGCGGTGGCCGCAGCAGGTCGACGGGCCGGTGCTCGCCGTCCGGTCCGACCTCGCCCGCCCGACCCTGGTCGACGGGTTGCGGCGCGCGGGCTGGGAGGTCGACGCCGTCGTCGCCTACCGCACCCTGCGGACCGAGCTGAGCACGACCGAGAAGCACGCGCTGCGGACCGGGCGGGCCGACGTCGCGCTGGTGACGAGCGGCAGCGTCGCCCGCCACCTCGCCGAGGTCGAGGTCGCGCCGAGCACCCGGCTGGTTGCGATGGGGGCCCAGACGGCCGAGGACGTGCGGGCCGCGGGGCTCGAGGTCGCCGCGGTCGCCTCCTCGCCGACGATCGCCGAGCTGCTGCGCGCCGCCCAGGAGCTTGGCGCGGAGCCGTCGTGACCGGACCGGCGCGGCGGGCGGCGGCAGCGCCCCCGTACCGTGCGTGCGTGGACGTCGTCGTGGCACGAGACCGAGGGACGTGGGAGGTCCGATGAGCGGAGCAGGCAGCGTGGCAGGTCGGGTCGGGCGGGTGCGCCCGCGGCGGCTGCGGCAGTCGACCGCGATGCGCCGCGTGGTCCGTGAGACCCGGGTGCACGCCGCGCAGCTGGTGCTGCCGATGTTCGTCCACGCCGGCCCGGAGCCGCGACCGATCGGGTCGATGCCCGGCGTGCAGCAGCACAGCATCGGCACGCTGCGGCGCGCCGCCGTCGAGGCCGCCGAGGCCGGCGTCGGCGGCGTCATGCTGTTCGGTGTACCCGCGCGCCGAGACGCCACCGGTACCGAGGCGACCGACCCGGACGGCATCCTCAACCGGGCGACGGCGGCCGTCGTCGCCGAGGTCGGGGACGCCGTCGTCGTCTCGACCGACCTGTGCCTGGACGAGTTCACCGACCACGGCCACTGCGGCGTCCTCGACGACGCCGGCCGCGTCGACAACGACGCGACCCTGGAGCGTTACGCCGAGATGGCGCTCGCGCAGGCGGAGGCGGGCTCGGTGCTGCTGGGGCTGTCGGGGATGATGGACGGCCAGGTGGCGGCGGTGCGGGACGCGCTCGACGCCGCCGGCCGCACCGACGTGGCCACGCTCGCCTACGCCGCCAAGTACGCCTCGGCGTACTACGGGCCGTTCCGCGAGGCCGTGGACTCCCAGCTGACCGGCGACCGGCGCACCTACCAGCTCGACCCCGCCAACGCGCGGGAGGGGCTGCGCGAGGCCGCGCTCGACGTCGAGGAGGGCGCCGACGTCGTCATGGTCAAGCCGGCGCTGCCCTACCTCGACGTGCTGCGGCAGGTCGCCGACTCCAGCCCGGTGCCGGTGTGGGCGTACCAGGTGTCGGGGGAGTACGCGATGCTCGAGGCGGCGGCCGCCCACGGCTGGATCGCGCGCGAGGCCGCGATCGCCGAGGCGCTGACGTCGATCGTGCGCGCCGGCGCCGACGCCGTCCTGACCTACTGGGCCACCGAGGTGGCCGCGACGCTGGAGGACCGATGACCGAGACCACCCCGCTGGACCGCGCGCGCGAGCTGCTGCCCGGTGGCGTCAGCTCGCCGGTGCGGGCGCACGGCTCGGTCGGCGGCGACCCGCTGATGCTGGTGTCGGCCGCCGGCCCGCGCGTGCACGACGCCGACGGCCGCACCTACGTCGACCTCGTCGGGTCCTGGGGCCCGGCGATCCTCGGCCACGCCCACCCCGACGTCGTCGAGGCCGTGCAGGCGGCCGCCGCCCGCGGGCTGTCCTTCGGCGCGTCGACCCCGGCGGAGGCCGAGCTCGCCGCGCTCGTGCGGGAGCGGGTGCCGCTCGCCGAGAAGACCCGGCTGGTCTCGACCGGCACCGAGGCGACGATGACCGCGATCCGGCTGGCGCGTGCCGCCACCGGGCGAGACCTCGTCATCAAGTTCGCCGGGCACTACCACGGCCACTCCGACGGCCTGCTCGCCGCGGCCGGCTCCGGCGTCGCCACGCTGGGGCTGCCGGGCTCCGCCGGCGTGCCCGAGGGCTTCGCGGCGCTGACGGTCGTGCTGCCGTACAACGACCTCGACGCCGTCCGGACCGCGCTCGAGGCGCACCCCGGACGTGTCGCGGCCGTCATCACCGAGGCCGCGGCGGCCAACATGGGCGTCGTGCCGCCGAACGACGGCTTCAACGCCGCGCTCACCGAGCTCGCGCACGCGCACGGCGCTCTCGTCATCGCCGACGAGGTGCTGACCGGGTTCCGTGTCGGCCCGTCGGGATGGTGGGGCCTCGAGCGTGCCGCGGGGAGCACATGGACGCCCGACCTGCTCACGTTCGGCAAGGTCATCGGCGGCGGGCTGCCGGTCGCTGCCCTGGCCGGCCGCGCCGAGCTCATGGACCTGCTCGCCCCCGCCGGCCCGGTCTACCAGGCGGGCACGCTCAGCGGGAACCCGGTCGCGGTCGCGGCCGGCGTCGCGACGCTGCGGCTCGCCGACGAGGCGGTCTACGCCCGGCTGGACGCCGTCGCCCACGAGATCAGCACCGCGGTCGGGCAGGCCCTCGCGGTCGTCGGCGTGCCGCACCACGTGCAGCGCGCCGGCAACCTGTTCTCGGTCGCGTTCGGCGTCGAGAGCCCGGTGCACGACTACGCGGCCATGCAGGCGACCGAGCACTGGCGCTACCCGGCCTTCTTCCACGCGATGCTCGACGCCGGGGTGAGCCTGCCGCCGTCGGCGTTCGAGGCGTGGTTCGTCTCCGCCGCGCACGACGACGACGCGGTCGCCCAGGTGCTCGCCGCGCTCCCCGGCGCCGCACGGGCCGCCGCGGAGGCGACCCCGGCCTGAGGACCGGCCCGCACCGGCCGGAGGCGCCCCGCGCACCCGGTCGGCGCGGCAGGATGAGACGCATGGAACGCATCGTCGTGGTCGGGGCGGGGCTGGCCGCCGCGCACGCCGTCGAGACCCTCCGGGAGGAGGGCTACTGGGGTCCGCTGACGGTCGTCGGCAACGAGCCGCTGCTGCCGTACGAGCGGCCGCAGCTGAGCAAGGACGTGCTGCAGGGCAAGGAGTTCCAGGTGCTGCACGACGCGGCCTGGTACGCCGAGCACGAGGTGCGGGTGCTCACCCACACCTCGGCCGAACGGCTCGACCTCGCCTCGCGCACGGTCGTCCTCGACGACGGCCAGAGCCTCGGGTACGACGCGCTGCTGCTCGCCACCGGGGCGCGGCCGCGCGTGCCGTCGATCCCGGGCGTCGAGCGCGCGCACGTGCTGCGCACGTGGCAGGACGAGCAGCGCCTGCAGGCCGCGATCCGGCCCGGTGCCCGGCTGGTGGTCGTCGGCGGCGGGTGGATCGGGCTCGAGGTCGCGGCCTCGGCGCGGCAGCAGGGCACCGAGGTCACGGTGCTCGAGCGCAGCGACGCCCCGCTCGCGCGCGTGCTCGGCCCGCGGCTCGCCGAGCACCTGCTCGCGCTGCACCGCGGTCACGGCGTCGACGTCCGCACCGGGGTCGACGTCACCGCGATCACGCCCGACGGCGTGGTCACGAGCGACGGCGAGATCAGCGCCGACGCGGTCCTGCTCGCGGTCGGCGTGACGCCGCGCACCGAGCTCGCCGAGGCGGCGGGGCTGTCGGTCACCGCCGACGGTGTCGTCGCCGACAGCCGGCTGCGGACCAGCGACCCCGACGTCTGGGTGGCGGGCGACGTCGCGCTCGCGACCCACTCCACCCTCGGCCCGCTGCGCGTCGAGCACTGGGACGACGCGATCCGGCAGGGCCGGGCCGCGGCGCGGTCGATGCTCGGCGACGAGGTCGCCTACGACTGGCAGCCGTACGTCTTCACCGACCAGTTCGAGTTCTCGATGGAGTACGTCGGGCACTCCTCCCCGACCGACCGCGTGGAGCTGCGCGGTGACGTCGAGCAGAACGCGTTCATCGCCTACTGGCTGGGCGGCGAGGACGGCCGCACCGTCACAGCCGGCATGAACGTCGGGATCTGGGACGTCAACGACACGCTGCGGGAGATGATCGGGACGACCGTCGACCCGGACCAGCTCACCGACCTGCGCTGAGCAGCCCCCTCAGGCCTGGGTGACCGCGTGCACCGGCACGTCGGCCGGGATGCGGTCGCGACCGCCGAGCTCGGTGAGCTCCAGCGCGACCACGACGCCCGTCACCGTGCCGCCCGCACGCCGTACCAGCTCGACGGCGGCGGCCGCGGTGCCGCCGGTCGCGAGCACGTCGTCGACGACGAGCACCCGCGCGCCCGGGGGGACGTCGGCGGGCTGCACCTCCAGCGCCGCCGTGCCGTACTCCAGCGCGTAGGTCTCGCGCATGACGGTGCCCGTCCCGGTGCCGGGCAGCTTGCCGGGCTTGCGCAGCGGGAGCACGCCGGCGTCGGCCGCGACCGCGGCGGCCGCGCCCAGCAGGAAGCCGCGCGCCTCCAGCGCCGCCATCAGGTCCGCCTGCCCGCCGAGCCGGGCCACGGCCTGCGCGACCAGCAGCAGCGAGGCCGGGTGCCCGAGCACGGGCGTGAGGTCGCGGAACAGCACCCCGGGCGCGGGGAAGTCGGGCGTGAGCCGGGTGCGCTCGACGATCGCCGCTGCCGCGCGCGCGACGACGTCACCGGTCGCGTCGGGGGCGCTCATGCGCGCACCGGCTCGTGCAGGCGGCCCAGCACCGCGGCCAGCCGCTCGCCCATGAGCCGGTACCCGGTCTCGTCGGGGTGCAGGTCGTCCGGCAGCAGGTGGGCGTCGTCCGGGCCGATGACCGAGGGGCCGTCGACGAGGTGCAGGCGGTCGTCGTCGGTGCCGGCGACGACGTCGGCGAGGATGTCGCGCATCGCCTGCAGGGTGAGCCCGACCTCGTTCGGGGTCTGCTCGCGGGGCGGCGACGTGATCGGGCTGACGACGACCACGGTGGCGTCCGGGTGGCTGTCGCGCACCCGGTCGAGCAGGTCGGCCACCAGCGGCGCGAACGTGCGGCCGGACAGCGTCGCGCCGCCCTGGACGTTGATGCCGAGGCACAGGCTGATGACGTCGGCCGGCAGCGCCTCGATCGTGTGCGCGGCGAGCGGGTCGAGGTGGCACTGGCCGCCGAACCCCAGGCACGTGAGGTCCCAGCCGAGCGTGCGGGCGACGATCGCCGGCCAGGTCTGTGACGGGCCGGCCGCGGCGCTGCACTGCGTGATCGACGAGCCGTAGGCCACCCACGAGGTCGAGGCGGCCGGAGCCGGCTCCGCGGCGCCGTCGAGAGCGACCGACCTCAGCCACGTGCGCCCGACCTGCGGCAGCCACACCTGCACCCGGTGCTCGCCGGCGGGCAGCGGGAGGTCGAGGCGCGAGCGGCCGATCTCGACGTCGACGCGGTGCGCGAGCTCGTCGTCGACGAGGACGTCGACGCGCGTGGGTCGGTCGATCTCGATGCCGAGCTCGAGGTCGAGGTGGAGGGTGTCGGCCGCGGTGACGACGTCGGCGCGCACACCGGCGGCCTCGCGCGCCTTCTCGACGAGGTCCGGGGCGAACGCGCGGTCGATGCGGTCGGGCAGCAGCCGCCAGACGCGTACCGCGTCGTCGCGCTGCTCCCAGCCGACGGCGCCGCGCCAGGCGGCAGGGGCCAGGTCCGGTCGGAGCTCGGTCGAGGTCACGAGCGCCCAACCTACCGGGCGCCGGACCTCACGCGGCGCTGTGCCGGCCGCGCCGCTGGGCGCGGCCGTCGTGCAGCTCGAGCACGCGGTCGGCGCGCCCCATGAGCAGCGGGTCGTGCGTCGACACGACGGCTGCGAGCCCGCGGTCGTGCACGAGCGTCTGCAGCAGGTCCATGATCGTCGCCGCAGTCGCGGAGTCCAGCTGCCCGGTCGGCTCGTCCGCGAGCAGGATCTCCGGCTCCGACACCAGCGCGCGGGCGATGCCGACGCGCTGCTGCTGGCCGCCGGAGAGCTCGTAGGGGCGCTGGTTGGCGTGCCCGGAGAGCCCGACGACGTCCAGCGCCTCGGCGACCCGTCGCTCCCGCTCGTCGGGGTCGGTGCGCAGCAGCCGCAGCGGCACCTCGACGTTCTCGGCCGCCGACAGCACGGGGATCAGGCCGAACGACTGGAACACGTAGGACAGCCGGCGCCTCCGCACGTCGAGCAGCTCCGGCTCGTCCATCGCTGTCAGCTCCTCCGTCCCGAGCCAGACCGTGCCCGACGTCGGCCGGTCGAGACCGCCGAGGAGGTTGAGCAGCGTGGTCTTGCCCGACCCGGAGGGGCCGCGCACGACGAGCAGCTCGCCGGGCTGCACCTCCAGCGACACCTCGCTGACGGCGTGCACGTCGCCCGACGGCGTCCTGAACACCCGGGACAGGTCCCGTCCGGCGAGGGCCGGGGTCGCGCTGGTCTCGGTCATGCCTGCTCCTCCTCGTCCGGGCGCGCGGGGGGCGGGTCCTGGCGCGTGTCGCGCCAGACGCCGGCGTGGTCGTCCTCGAGCGTGAGCCGCACCCGGTGCCGCAGGTCGAGCGCGCTCACGAACTCCTCGGGCAGCTGCAGCCGGCCCACGCGGTCGAGCACGGCGAACTCCTCCGCGACGTGCCGCTCCGCGCCGTGCTCGTCGGTCTCGCGGCGGCGCAGCACCTCGGTGGAGGTGCGGCCGTCGCGGATCTGCACGGTGCGGCGCACGTGCTCCGACACCGTCGGGTCGTGCGTGACGATCAGCACGGTCACGCCGGTCTCGGCGTTGACGGCGCGCATCATCTCCAGCACCTCGGCGCTGGTGGCCTCGTCGAGTTCGCCGGTGGGCTCGTCGGCCAGCAGCACCTGCGGCGAGTTCGCGACCGCGACGGCGATCGCGACACGCTGCTGCTCGCCTCCGGACATCGCGGCCGGCCGCTTGTCCCGGCAGTGCTCGACCCCGAGCATCTCGAGCAGGCCCTCGGCCCGCTCGGTGAGCTCGCGGCCCTTGAGGCGGCCGGCGAGCGTCATCGGCAGCGCGACGTTCTCCAGCGCGGTGAGGTAGGGCAGCAGGTTGCGGGAGGTCTGCTGCCAGACGAACCCGACCGTGCTGCGCTGGTAGGCGACCCGGCGCGCACCGCGCAGCGTCAGCAGGTCGACACCGGCCACCGAGGCCCGGCCGGCGGTCGGGGTGTCGAGCCCGGACAGGATCGTCAGCAGCGTCGACTTGCCCGACCCGGACGCGCCGACGATCGCGACGAGGTCACCGGCCTCGACGTGGAGGTTGAGGCCCTGCAGCGCCTGCACCTCGATGCCCTCCGCCGCGTAGATCCGGACGAGGTCCTCGCAGACGATCTCGCCGCCCGCGACCCGCTCGCGGGCCGTCGTGGGGGTGGTGGGTGTGCTCATGTCGCGTCTCCGATGCGCAGCACGGTCAGGGACAGCCGCCGGGCGACGGCGGTCGCGGCCAGCAGGGTCGTCGCGACGACGGCGACGACCCCCGCCAGGACGAGCCCGAGCCGCGCCCAGTCGTAGACGACCGGCGGCGAGGCGCGACCGGCGAAGGTCGACAGGTCGACCGTCGCGACCACGAGGTGGGGGAGCGCCAGGCCGAGCACGGTGCCGGCGACCAGCGCCGTCGCCGCGAGCGGCACGACCTCCCACGACACGAGCCGGCGGGCGTCGCGCGCGCTCGTGCCCAGCGTCCGCAGCACGGCGATCAGCCGCCCGCGGGCCGGCGCGGCGAGCACCAGCGTGAGGACGAGCGCCAGCACGCTCTGCAGCGTGCTGAGCGCGAGCGTCACGACGAACCCGCGCTGCATGGCGACCGCGGAGGGGGAGGCGAGGAAGTCCGACTGCACGGCCGCCGTCGTCGCGATCGTGCCGACGCCGCCGACGATCTCGGCGATCGCGTCGCCCGCCGCCTCGCTGTCGGCTCCCGGCCGCAGCGCGACCAGGGTCATCCGCGGCACGAGGTTCTGGCCCGTGACCTCGCGGAGCAGGTCGAGGTCGACGACGGCCCACAGGGCGCCGTCGACGAGGCCCGCCGCCGACGGCGCGGTCGCGACCGGCTCGAGGTCGACGACCGACCCGAGCTGGACGTTCATCGGTCCGGCGCCGACGCCCAGCGCCTCCGACACGACCACCGGCACACGCCCGTCGACGAGGGTGTCCATCGCCCCGGGCAGCTCGACGGCGCCGTCGACGTCCGCCTGCACGTCGCCGAGCACCGCGGTGTCGACCGCGAGCAGGGTCACCTGGCGCGTCGTGGTGCCCTCGGTGAGCCGGGTGGCCGGCAGCGTCAGCACGCGCGCCGTCGCGGCGACGTCCGGCAGCGCGGCGATCGCGGCGACGGTCTCGTCCTCGTACGGCGGCCCGACCAGCCGGACGTCGGCGCCGGTGCTCGCGCGGGTGCTCTCGGCGACGCCGGCCTGCAGCGTCGTGAGCATCGTCGTCGAGAAGACCGCGATCGAGGTCGCGACCAGGAGCGCGAGCATCGGCACGAGGCCGGCACCGGTCTCCCGGATCGCTCGTGCCGAGCCGAGGAACCCGGCGAGGTCGCGGCGTCGGCGCATCACGGCGTGCACCGCGCGCATCGGCACCGGGAACAGCCGGGTGGCGAGCACGGCAGCGGCGAGCGAGACCAGCAGCGGGGTCGCGGTGGCCAGCGGGTCGACGGTCGTGCTCGTCGTCGCCTGCAGGCCGCGGCTGAGGAGCAGGTAGACCGCGCCGGCGGCGACGGCGACGACCAGCACCTCCACGACCCAGCGCCACCCGCCGCGCGACGGCGCGCCCAGGTCGTGCCGCTGGGTGCGCAGGCTCGGCAGCGCCGCGCCGGCGAGGAACACCCCGGGTGCGACGCCGGCGAGCAGCGGCAGCAGCAGGTCACCGAGCGCGGCTGGGCCCGGCGTGAGCAGGCTCGCGACCGCGGCGCCCAGCGCGGCCGACGGCAGCCCGATCACCAGGCCCTCCAGGCCCAGCGCGCCGCGGATCTGCACCGGCGCACCCCCGCGGGCGCTCGCGAGCGCGAGCGTGTCGCGGCGGCGCACGACCGAGAGCCGGCAGGCGAGCGCGAGGAGCGCGAACATCACCCCGACCGGCCCGGCGGCCACCAGGGCGAGCACGGCCGCCGCGCCGCGCTGGGAGGTGATCGCCGACCGCAGCACGTCGACGAGCGCCGTCTCGAGCTCGACGCGGACACCGCCGAACTCCTGGTCGCCGAGCGGCACCTGCCGCGAGGTCACCTCGATCAGCTCGTCGAGCAGCGCGGCCGGGTCGTCGTCGCCGGCGGCCAGCGGGATCCAGACGTCGGTGCGGGGCCGCAGGTTGGTGCTGACCTGCAGCAGGCCGACCGACTCGGGGTTCGTGTATGCGGCGCCGATCGCGAAGTCGCCGGCCTGCGGGTCGGTGCGGACGAGCGGCTCCAGGCCGCTCAGCTGGTGCTGCCAGTAGGAGTCGGAGGGATCGGTCGCCTCGAACACACCGCTGACGACGGCGCTCAGCGGCAGCGTCCCGCCCTCGGGCGAGACCAGCCGTGCGTCCTCGAGCACGAGCACGTCGCCGACCACGACCCCGAGCCGCTCGGCCGTGGCGACCGAGAGCATCACCGGGACCGGCGGCACCTCCCGGCCACCGCCGGTGCCGAACCACGAGGGCCCCGGCCACGGCTCCGGTGCGGCGCCCTCCACGAGCCGGACGTGCTCCTCGAGCCCCGGGATCGCCCGGAACCGCAGCTCGCGCCCGGTGAGGCCGGGCGGGTCGACCGTGTCGCCCGTGACGGTGAGGGCGTCGGCGCTCGCGAGGTCGACCGACAGCAGCAGCTCCGGCCGCCCCAGCAGCGGCCGCAGCAACGGCCCGGCCGAGTCGACGACCGCGTCGAGGTCGTCGCGCGCCTCGGCGAGGGAGCCGTCGAGCGCGTGGACGGGCCAGCCACCGACCTGGCGGCCCGTGAGCGCCCGGGCGGTGTCCGACGTCTCGCCGCTGCGGTAGCCGATCTCGTCGGCGAACACCGCGCGCGACAGCTGCGGCCAGGCCGCGAACAGCGCCGCCGCGATCGCCACGACGACCGCGATCGCGACCGAGGCGCCGGGCGAGCTCGTGGCCTGCCGGACGAGCAGCCGCGCCCTCATCGCGGCACCGCCGGTGCGGGGACGGGTGGGACCGGGCGCGTCACCGGATCTCCTCCCGCCAGGTCGTGTCACGGGCCTGGGCGCGGACGCGCGCGCCGTACCAGAGCGCGACCGCGGCGACGGCGGCCAGCACGAGCGCGAGCAGCGCCGCGCCCGGGGCGACGTCGAACGTCAGCCGGACCGGCACGGCGCGCGAGACCTGCGGTGTCGTGGCGCGTACCAGGGTGACCATGAGCAGCGCGCACAGGCCCCAGCCGGCGAGCACACCGACCCCGACCGCGCCGATCTCCAGCCCGAGCAGCTCCCGTGCGCGCGACCTGCCCTGCTGCGCGGCGCCGACCCCGACCGCGCGCAGCACGACCACCTCGCCGCGTCGCGCCGCGGCCTGCGTGAGCGCGACGGCGGCCACGGCCGGCAGCGCGAGCAGCAGCGCGCACACGGCCGCCACCCAGTACACGACCCGGGCGGGGGCCGCGACCGCGTCGGTGACGCCCTCGCCGGTCGCGACCACCTGGGCGCGCGGCCCCAGGCCCACCCGCAGCGCCTCGGCGGTCTCCGCGGGGGAGCGGTCGCCGCCGTCGACCCACACCTGGGTGGCCGACGGGATCTCGGGGGAGGTGCGCAGCAGCGCGTTCTGCAGCGTCGGAAGGTCGGCGAGCGCCGCCACCGGGTCGGGGTTGCCCGGCACCACCGGGATCGTGCCCACCTGGGTGAGCCGCAGCGTCGTCGCGCCGAGCGTGACGTCGGTACCGGTCGGACGGATCTCGCCGCGCCAGCCCGGCGTCGTCACGACCGGCACCTCGGTGCCCGCGCCCGACGCCGGCATGAAGCGCTGCACCGTCGAGCCCACGAGGGTCTGGGCGGCGCCGACCAGGTCGCCCTGGAACGTGCCGGTGAACGACAGCGGCCCGTCGCCCCCGCTGTAGGCCTCGCCGCCCGGCATCGGCAGCACCGCGGGGTCCCAGTCGAGGTCGGCGACGGGGAGCGCGGCGCCGTCGGCCTCGACCGAGGAGACGCTCACGCGCCAGTCCGTGGGCTGGAAGGTCGCCGACATCACGGTGTCGATCGCGACCAGGCGCCACTGGCCGCCCGGCAGCGCCGCCGCCAGCCGCGCCGTGACCGGCTTCCCCTTGTCCGGGTCCGGGACCACGACCATCTCCTGGCTCTCCCGGTCGAACCTCGTCCGGTCGGACGCGACGAGGACCGTGCCGCCCATGTCGACACGGATGAGGTCGGCGCCCTGCGCGAGCCATGCCCGGAAGGAGACCTCGCGGTGCGCCCAGCCGTCGTCCAGCGATCCCTCGGCGGCGGCGGTGACGTCCAGCGCCAGCTCCTCGGCACCGGGCGGCAGGGCGACCCCGGGCAGCGGGTCGGCGGCCGGTGCGAGCAGCGGCAGCACCGGGCCGAGGACGGACTCCGGGGCCGAGGAGACGCCGGCGTCGGCGATCGGGAACGCCGTCAGCTGACCGACGCGCTCGCCGAGGCGCATGGCCGACTGGAGGACACCGGTGGCCGTGACGTCCTCGACCGCGGACGTGACGTCGAGGACGCGGTGCGTGCGCCCGGTGACGATGCCGCCGTCGGCGTCGACCCGGGCGTCCGCCCCCACCGAGACCTGCTCCGAGGTCGCGCGCAGCGTCTGCCACGTGCCGGCGTAGCCGCTGGCGACGGTCGCGATGGCCGCCGCGAGCACCACGAGCACGACCGGCACCGCGTTGACCGAGATCCGGCGCGAGGACTGGCGCAGCTCGGTGACGGGCGAGAACCCCGGGCGACGGGCCGCGACGGCGGCGAGCGCGCGGTTGACCGGTCCGGCCACGGCGACGGCGGCGAGCGCGACCGCCACGAGGCCCAGGGCGGGGGCTCCGACCGCGACGACGTCGACCCGCTGCGTCCCCGGGACCAGCGGGGTGCCGTTGCGCAGGAAGCGCCACAGGCTGAAGGCGGCCAGCCCCGCGACCAGCACCAGCGCGGCGCCCGTGACGGCGCTGCCCACCCGTCCGCTCTCGTCGCGCGGGTGCAGCCCGTTGGCGGCGGCGCGTGCGACCGCGGCGACCATGATCGCCACGACGGCGACGGCCGTCCCGGCCGTGACCAGCAGCGTGCTGCCGAGCGCGAAGCCGGGGCGGCCGGCGAACGCCACGGCGACGGCTGCACCGCCGAGCAGCGCGCCGCAGGCGACCACCGCCGCCTCGACCGCGCCGATCGCGACGAGCTGGCGCGGCGCAGCCCCGCGCGAGAGCAGCACGAGGGTCTCCCGCTCGCGGGTCGCCGCGAGCAGCCGGGTGATCTGCCAGAGCGCGACCAGCGACACGAGCGCGACGACGAGCAGCGGGATCGCGGAGGAGGCGCGCACCGAGGCGAGGCTCTCCTGCGCGTCGGCGAGCGTCGTCGGCAGCGAGCCCGCGGTGGTCACGCCCCGCAGCGTCAGGTCCGCCTCCTCGAGCGCGGGCGCCAGCCGTGGGAGCGCGGCGAGCCAGTCGCCGAGCGCGTCGGGGGAGAGCGCCGAGGGGGTGACGGTCCACCGCACGAACGGCGCGACGTCGAGCGGCGCGAGGGCCTCCTCGGCGACCAGCAGCGGGCCGTGCGCGTCGACCTCGTAGGGGTCGGTGCCGGCCGCGACGAGCAGGTCGCCCGCCCAGTGCGGGTCGTCGGCGTCGGCGGGCAGCCACAGACCGGTGACCGTCAGCTCGCCGGTGCCGTCCTCGACCGTGACGCCGACGGTGTCACCGACCGCGAGCCCGAGCGTCTCGGCGGCCAGCGCGTGCACGGCCGTCTCGTCCGGCCCGTCCGGCCACGCGCCCTCGGCGAGGGAGGCGTGCTCGGCGGCGGCATCGTCGACGAGGAGGATCGCGCGGCTCTCGGTGCCGTCGAGCGGCACCGGCGGCGTGCGCAGCGTCGACCACGTGTCGGCACCGGCGGGCAGCACCCCGGTGAGCACGCGGTCGGCACCCTCGCGCTGGGCGTCGGCGTCGGGGGCGAGCCGCGTCTGCACCTCCAGCACCTGCGCGGCGGCGGGGGCGGCGGCGACGGCGTCGCGCAGCCCCGCGGCCGAGGCCACACCGAGGTAGGCCAGCGTGCCCGCCAGCGTCGCGACGACGAGCGCCGCCATCGCGAGCAGCAGCCCGACCAGCCCCACGTGCGCGCGCGCCCGGCGCCACGTGTAGCCCCCTGTGCGCACCCAGGCCCTCCTCGTCGTCGGGTGCCCACGGTAGCCAAGACACCTGTCGTCGTGCCGCACCACCTCTGGTGTGTGGTGAGGACCGCGACGGACCGCCCGGGTGCGGGCTGCTCAGCGCGGCGGCGGCGAGGGCGGGTACGCCGGTGCCGGCGGGGTCTGCCGGGGCGGCGCGGCGGGGCCGGGCTGCTGGCCCGCGCCAGGCCAGCCGGGCGGCACCGGCTGCCCCGGCTGCGCGGGGGGAGACCCGACCGGGTGCTGCTGGACGGGGTACCCCGGGGTGGGCCGGTACGGCGTGCCCGAGGGCGGCTGCGGCCCCTGGTACCCGGGCTGCGCCGGCCAGGGCTGCGCGGGCGGCCAGGTCTGCTGGGCCGGCGGTGCCGGCGGTGCCGGCGGCCGGATCATCCGGTGGATCAGGCGCTCCATCGGACCCTGGCCCAGGGTGACCTGCCAGACCGTGGCGAGCACCATCGAGCCGACGACCAGCCAGATCAGCGGCTGGTTGGACACCGGGTTCCACACCGCGTCGGTGCCCAGGACCGCGATGTAGACGATGTGCGCGGAGTACACCGTCAGCGACATCGCGCCCATCGCCGAGACCGGCGTGAGCAGCACGCGCAGCGGCGCGACCGCCGTGGTCAGCAGCAGGCACAGACCCAGCACCGCGACGGCGAACCCGACGTTGCCGACCATCTCGAACGTCGTGTCGGCGTGCGGCTCGATCGTCACCACGTCCTGCACCAGCCCGGTGGTGCTGCGCTCGAGCGCCGCACCCGACAGGTACGCGACCGCGGCGACGGCGGCACCGCCGAGCAGCAGCGCGAGCTGGGTCTGCCAGCGCTGCATCGCCATCCGGCCGACGGCGAGACCGACGAGGACGTAGAGCAACCAGGACAGCGCCGGGTAGTAGCCCGACCACAGGTCCGCGATCACCGGCAGCACGATCGCCACCTGCCCCGCCGGCTCCCAGGCGTAGGCGTGCGGCGACGTCGCGCCGAGCAGGGCGTAGCGGCTGAGGAGCACGAGGCTCGGCATCACGAGCGCCACGACGCCCGCGGAGAGCAGCAGCGCCGCCGGCCGCATCCGCAGGAACGGCATCGCGAGCACGAACAGCACCGCATAGGCGCCCAGGATGACGGCGACCGGCGTGCCGAGCGCGGTGAGCACCCAGCCGAGGACCAGCAGGATCGCTGACCGCTTGAGCAGCCGGACGCGCTGCACCGCGAGCTCGGCGGCGTCGCCGGTCGCGTACGCCTTCTTCGTCATGAACGCGAGCCCGGTGCCCGCGAGCGTGGCGAACAGCGCCGAGGGGCGGCCGTCCGCGAGCCAGAACCAGCCGGTCGGGGTGAGGAAGCCGGTGTGCCGCTCCAGCCCGAGGTGGGCGACGAACATGCCGAGGATCGCGAGGCCGCGGGCGGTGTCGACGCCGACGACGCGGGGCGTGCGGGGTCGGGGGGCCGTGCCTGGGCCCGACGACGGTGCGGACGCGGCTGCGGACGGCGCCGCGGGCGGGGTGGCCATGGCGGACAGGCTAACGAGGCGAGGGCGCCCGGCCGAGCCCGAGGGATGGGCAGGAGGACCCCGTGCGGCGTAGCGTGGCCGTGTGGCCGGCTGGGACGACGTCGAGCGGGTGGCCACAGCGCTGCCCGGTGTCGAGGAGAGCACCACCTGGGGCAACCGCTGCTGGAAGGTGCGCGGGAAGACGTTCGCATGGGCGCGCCCGCTGCGCGCCACGGAGCGCGCCGAGCTGGGCGAGGACGCGCCCGAGGGCGAGGTCCTCGCCGTCAGCGTCGAGGACCTGGGGGAGAAGGAGGCGATCCTGGCGACCCCGGGACCGTGGTTCACGGTCTCCCACTTCGACGGGTACGCCTCCGTGCTCGTGCGGCTGGACGAGGCGAGAGTGCAGCAGGTCGAGGAGCTGGTGGTCGACGCCTGGCGGGCCCGGGCGCCCGCCGCGCTCGTGGCGCAGCACGAGCAGGGCGGCTGAGGCGCGCGAGCCCACCCCCGGCCGTCACCGAGCGGGCGCGCCGGGTCGCGCAGGGTCGCGCGGGAGAGGCCCCCGGAGGCCCCACGCGAACGACGTCTCGGCGCTACCGTGAGCAGATGAGCACGGCATCGGAGTACGTGCACGGGCACCACCAGAGCGTGCTGCGCAGCCACGCGTGGCGCACCGCCGAGAACTCCGCCGCCTACCTGCTGCCGCACCTGCGCCCCGAGATGGACGTGCTCGACGTCGGATGCGGGCCGGGCACGATCACGGTCGACCTCGCGAGCCGGGTGCCGGGCGGTCGCGTCATGGGCGTCGACACCTCGGCCGAGGTGCTGTCGCGCGCGGCGGACCTCGCGGTCGCGCAGGGCGTCGACAACGTCGAGCTCGAGCAGGCGGACGCGACGGCGCTCCCGTACTCGGCGGAGTCCTTCGACGTGGTGCACGCGCACCAGCTGCTGCAGCACCTGAGCGACCCGGTCGCCGCGCTGCGCGAGATGCGACGGGTGCTGCGACCCGGCGGCATCCTCGCGGTGCGCGACGCCGACTACGGCGGCATGCGCTGGTTCCCCGACGACGAGGGCCTCGAGCGGTGGCGCGACCTCTACCTCGCGCTCACCTCCCACCACCACCCGGACGCGGGCCGCAAGCTGCTCTCGTGGGGGCTGGAGGCCGGGTTCCGGACCGTCACGCCGTCGGCGAGCGTGTGGTGCTTCGCCGACGCCGAGTCGCGGTCCTGGTGGGCGGGCACCTGGGCCGAGCGCGTCGAGCACTCGAGCTTCGCGACCCACGCGGTCGACGGCGGTCACGCCACGCCCGACGAGCTCGCCGACGTCGCCCGCGCGTGGCGGGACTGGGCCAGCCTCGACGACGCCTGGTTCGTCGTCGTGCACGGCGAGCTGCTCGCCCGCCCCTGACCGGCTCCTGAGCGATCCGTCGGCGCCGCCGCCGATACGCTCACGACATGCGCATCGCTCGCTTCACCACCGGTGACGACCCTCGCTACGCCGTCGTCGAGGAGGGCAGCGACGATCTCGTCGTGCTCTCCGGCGACCCGCTCTACAGCCCGCTGGAGCCCACCGGGCAGCGGGTGCCGCTGGACTCCGCACGCCTGCTCGCGCCGGTGATCCCGCGCAGCAAGGTGATCGGCATCGGCCGCAACTACGCCGAGCACGCCGCGGAGCTGGGCAACGAGGTGCCCGCGGAGCCGATCGTGTTCCTCAAGCCGAACACCGCCGTCGTGGGCCCGGACGACCCGGTCGTGCCGCCGCCCTACACGAGCCACCTCGAGCACGAGGCCGAGCTCGCGGTCGTGATCTCCCGGATCTGCAAGGACGTGCCGGTCGAGCGCGCGAAGGACGTCATCCTCGGCTACACGGCCGCCAACGACATGACGGCGCGCGACGTGCAGCGTTCCGACGTCACCTGGACCCGCGGCAAGGCGTGGGACTCCTCGTGCCCGCTGGGCCCCTACCTCGTCATGGACCTCGACGTCTCCGACCTGCAGGTGCGCTGCTGGGTCGACGACGAGCTGCGCCAGGACGGCTCGACCGCCCAGATGATCGTCGGCGTGCCCGAGCTCGTGGCCTACGTCTCGCGGATCTTCACGCTGCTGCCCGGTGACGTCATCCTCACCGGCACGCCCGCCGGCGTCGGGCGGGTCGAGCCCGGACAGCGGGTCACGGTCGAGATCGAGGGGATCGGCGCCTTCTCCAACCCGGTGATGCGGCGCTGACCCGAGCTGCTCGGCCGCCGGCCGGCTCGGCACCGGCGGGCAGCGCCTAGGCTGGGTCACCGTGACCGCAGCCTCCTCCGCACCGACCGGGTCCGACGTCCGGGTCCGCTTCTGCCCCTCGCCGACCGGCACGCCGCACGTCGGCCTCATCCGCACCGCGCTGTTCAACTGGGCCTACGCCCGGCACGTCGGCGGCACGTTCGTCTTCCGCATCGAGGACACCGACCCGGCGCGCGACAGCGAGGAGTCCTACCAGCAGCTGCTGGAGGCGCTGCGCTGGCTGGGCCTGGACTGGGACGAGGGCGTCGAGGTCGGCGGCCCGCACGAGCCGTACCGGCAGAGCCAGCGCATGGACCTCTACGCCGACGTCGCGCGCCGCCTGCTGGAGGCCGGCCACGCCTACGAGTCGTTCTCGACGCCCGAGGAGATCGAGGCACGGCACCGGGCGGCCGGTCGCGACCCGAAGCTCGGCTACGACGGCTTCGACCGCGACCTCACCGAGGAGCAGAAGGCCGCGTTCCGCGCCGAGGGCCGCGAGCCGGTGCTGCGGATCCGGATGCCGGAGGAGGACGTCACCTTCACCGACCTCGTGCGCGGCGAGATCACGTTCAAGGCCGGCTCGGTGCCGGACTTCGTCATCGTGCGCGCCAACGGTGCGCCGCTGTACACCCTGGTGAACCCGGTCGACGACGCCCTCATGGGCATCACCCACGTGCTGCGCGGCGAGGACCTGCTGTCCTCGACACCGCGCCAGATCGTGCTCTACCGGGCGCTGCTCGACATCGGTGTCGCCGACGTCATGCCGGTGTTCGGCCACCTCCCGTACGTCATGGGCGAGGGCAACAAGAAGCTGTCCAAGCGCGACCCCGAGTCCAACCTGTTCCTGCACCGCGAGCGCGGCTTCGTGCCCGAGGGTCTGCTCAACTACCTCGGGCTGCTCGGCTGGTCGATCTCGCCCGACAACGACATCTTCAGCAAGGACGAGATGGTCGCGGCGTTCGACGTCGCCGACGTCAACCCGAACCCCGCCCGGTTCGACCTCGCCAAGGCCGAGGCGATCAACGCCGCCCACCTGCGGCTGCTGGCGCCCGAGGACTTCCGCGACCGGCTCGTGCCGTACCTGCACGCGGCCGGGCTGGTGCCGGTCGACACCTTCGCCGACCTGGCGCCCGAGCAGCAGCAGCTGCTCACGCAGGCGGCCCCGCTGGTGCAGGAGCGGATGACGCTGCTGGGCGAGGCGCCCGGCATGCTCGGGTTCCTGCTCGTGGCCGACGACGCCGTCGTCGTGGAGGAGGAGGCCCGCGCCGCGCTGCGCGAGGAGGCACCGCAGGTGCTCGACACCGCGATCGAGGTGCTGGAGGGTCTGGACGACTTCTCGCCGCAGGCGCAGCAGGACGCGCTGCGCGCCGCGCTGGTCGACGGCCTCGGCATCAAGGCGAGGTTCGCGTTCGCGCCGCTGCGCACCGCCGTCACGGGACGCCGGGTGTCGCCGCCGCTGTTCGAGTCGATGGAGATCCTCGGCAAGGACTCCTCGCTCGCGCGGCTGCGCGCCCTGCGCGCCACCCTCTGACGGCGTCGTGACAGGGTCCGACGGCGGCGGTCGCGTCGTGGCGGTCTCGCGCCTGTTCCAGGTGCGCGAGACCGACCGGCCCGGCTACCTCACAGGCATCGACAAGCGCCCCGTCGACGGCCCGGTCCCCGTCGGAGAGCTCGGCGTCGAGGGCGACCGGCAGGTCGACCGCGAGCACCACGGCGGTCCCGACAAGGCGGTCTACGCCTACGCGCAGGAGGACCTCGCGTGGTGGGCGGCCGAGCTCGGTCGTGACCTGGCGCCGGGTCTGTTCGGCGAGAACCTCACGACCACCGGCGTCGACGTCACGGGCGCGGTCATCGGCGAGCGGTGGGCCGTCGGCGAGCACCTGCTGCTGGAGGTGACGATGCCGCGCACGCCCTGCTACAAGTTCGCGCACCGGATGGGGGAGCCGCGCTGGATCAAGCGGTTCACGGCCGCGGGGCGGTCGGGCGCCTACCTGCGGGTGCTGCGGCCCGGCCCGGTCGCGGCGGGCGACACGGTGCGGGTGACCGACCGCCCGGCGCACGGCGTCACGATCGGCGCGACCTTCCTCGACCCGCAGCCCGAGGCGATGCTCGCGCTGCGGCGCGCCGGGGAGGCCGGCGAGGTGCGGCTCGCGCAGCCGGTGCTGGACCGGATCGGGTTCGTGCTGCGCGAGGAGCCGGGGTCGTGAGCGGGGTGACCGGCAGCAACGGCACCAGTACGACCGACGGGACCGTGCGCGGCGTGCTGTTCGACATCGACGACACCCTCGTCGACACCGCGCGCGCGTTCGCGGCGGGTCTGGCGGAGGCGTTCGGCACCCTCACCGAGCTCACCCCGCAGGCGCAGGCCGACGCCGTGCGGATCTGGCGCGCCGACGCCGGCGGGCACTACCGCCGCTACGTCGCGGGCGAGGTCGGCATCGTCGAGCAGCGGCGGGCGCGCGTCCTCGAGATCACGCGGCACCTCGGGCTGGACGACCTGGACGACGACGGCTTCGCCGCCTGGGACGAGGCCTACCGCGCCGCCTTCGCCGCCTCCTGGGCGCTGTTCGACGACGCCCACGCGTGCGTCGCGGCCGCGGTCGACGCCGGCCTGGCGGTCGGGGCGGTCACCAACGCACCGGGGGAGATGCAGCGCGCCAAGATCGCCGCCGTCGGGCTCGCCGACGTGCTGGGCTCGCTCGTGGCCGTCGACACCCTCGGCGTGGGCAAGCCCGACCCGCGGGTCTTCCACGAGGGCTGCCGCCTCATCGGTACCGAGCCCTCGGCCACGGTGTACGTCGGCGACGAGCTCGACGTCGACGCGCTGGCCGCCGTCGAGGCCGGGCTGCGCGGCGTGTGGCTCGACCGCCCCGGGCGGCGCCGCGGCGGTCCGCACGCGGTCAGCGACGAACGGCTCGCCGAGGCCCGTGCGGCGGGTGTGGCCGTGATCGCGTCGCTGCGCGAGCTGCCGGAGGTGTGGGGCTCGGCGCGGACGTGAGATGCGTCACCCGCCGCCGATTGGGCGCAGCGGCCCGGCTCGGGTATCGTGGCCTGCCGGTACGACCGCACGGGATCGGGCCCACGGGCTCGCCACCAGGGCGGTTATACCCCCATGGGGTATGGTGTAATTGGCAGCACGACTGATTCTGGTTCAGTTAGTCTAGGTTCGAGTCCTGGTACCCCAGCGGTCAGCAGAGCCTGATTCCTCAGGTATGCTGGTCCACCGTTGCCCGGCCCCGTCGTCTAGTGGCCTAGGACGCCGCCCTCTCAAGGCGGTAGCGCCGGTTCGAATCCGGTCGGGGCTACGGAAGAAGGCCCCCGCTCAGCGAGCGGGGGCCTTCGTCGTTCCTCGGGGCGATCAGCAGCGCGTCTCGACCCGCGCCTGCAGCGTCACCGAGGTGTCGGTGACGCTGACGCGGTAGGTGCTGGCGGTGGTCAGCCCGTACGGCTCGAGGGCGGTGTCCAGCGTGCGCCACGCGTCCGCCTCGCCCGTGAGAGCGCCGTCGACGCTGATCGAGGCCGCCCTCGGCTCGACGGGCAGCTCGACGAGGTCGAGGCCGACCGGGGGCGCGTCCGCGTCGATCTCGACGCCCACCGCGACCCGGATCGGGCCACCCTGCGGTGCGGCGTCGTAGGTGCGGACGACCGTGCCGTCCCACGGTCGGCCGTCGGCAGCGAGGTGCGCGCGGACCCGGGCGTCGAGCGCGACGACGGCGTGACCGATCTCGGTCTCGTCGCGCACCTCGGTGCCGAGCCCGGCGAGGCGCAGCGCGGGCAGCGGGTGGAGCTGGAGCGTCTGGGTGATCATCTGGAGTCCCTCCTCGATGGACCGGAGACGCCGCCGCACCTCACCGAGGCGGTGCCGGTCGGCCTCGATCTGGACGCTCAGCTCCCGCTCGCGGGTCCGCAGCACCTCGAGCAGCCGAGGCGTCGTGAGCGCGGGGTCGAGGAGGTCGCGGATCGCCGCCAGCCCGAAGCCGAGCGCGCGCAGCGCCGCGACGGCGTGCACGCGCCCGACCTGGCTGGAGGCGTAGCGCCGGTAGCCCGTCGCCGCGTCCACCTCCGCCGGCACCAGCAGGCCCTCCGCCTCCCAGTGCCGCAGCATGCGCCGCGACACCCCGGTGCGGTCGGCGACGTCTCCGATGGTCAGCATGGTGCGACCCAGCCCAGCCCCTCACACGGTGTCAGGGTCAAGCGAGGCTCGGCGACCCTCAGGACTCCTCGGCCTTCTTGAGGACGTCGGAGAGCCGGTTCGCCGCAGCCACGACCGACGCGGCGTGCAGCCGGCCCGGCTGCCGGCTCATGCGCTCGACGGGACCGGAGACCGACACGGCCGCGATGACGCGCCCGCTCGGACCGCGCACCGGTGCGCTGACCGAGGCCACGCCGACCTCGCGCTCGCTGACGCTCTGCGCCCAGCCGCGGCGCCGGACGCCGGAGAGGATCGTCGCGGTGAACTTGGCGCCCTGCAGGCCGCGGTGCAGCCGGTCGGGCTCCTCCCACGCGAGCAGGATCTGCGCGGCCGAGCCCGCGAGCATCGTCAGCGTGGCGCCGACCGGGATCGAGTCGCGCAGCCCCATCTGCTTCTCGGCGGCGGCGACGCAGATGCGCTGGTCGCCCTGGCGGCGGTAGAGCTGCGCGCTCTCGCCGGTGTGGTCGCGCAGCGCGCCCAGCACGGGCCCGGCCGCGGCCAGCAGGCGGTCCTCGCCCGCTGCGGCGGCGAGCTCGGCGAGCCGCGGGCCGAGCACGAACCGGCCCTGCATGTCGCGCGAGACCAGGCGGTGGTGCTCGAGCGCGACGGCGAGCCGGTGCGCCGTCGGACGAGCGAGGTGGGTGGCTGCGACGAGCTGTGCCAGCGTCGCCGGTCCGGCTTCCAGAGCACTGAGGACGACGGCGGCCTTGTCCAGCACGCCGACTCCGCTAGACTTGTCCATAGGACGATATTGCCGTCTCGGAGGATGAGACGCAAGTCCACACGCGGGAAGACCCCCGCAGACTGGACGGACGGAAAGGTGGTCGAGGAGCGTATGGGCAAGACCCTGGCGGAGAAGGTGTGGGCGGAGCACGTCGTGCGACGCGGTGACGACGGGGCCCCGGACCTCCTCTACATCGACCTCCACCTCGTGCACGAGGTGACGAGCCCGCAGGCCTTCGAGGGGCTGCGGCTGGCCGGTCGGAAGGTGCGCCGGCCCGACCTGACGATCGCGACCGAGGATCACAACACCCCGACGCTCGACATCGACCTGCCGATCGCCGACGTGACGTCGCGCACGCAGATCGAGACGCTGCGCCGCAACGCGGCCGAGTTCGGCGTGCGCATCCACTCCCTCGGCGACGCCGACCAGGGCATCGTGCACCAGGTCGGCCCGCAGCTCGGGCTCACGCAGCCCGGCATGACCGTGGTGTGCGGCGACTCCCACACCTCGACGCACGGAGCGTTCGGCGCGCTGGCGTTCGGCATCGGCACCTCGGAGGTCGAGCACGTGCTCGCCACCCAGACGCTGCCGCTCGCGCCGTTCAAGACGATGGCGATCAACGTCGAGGGCCAGCTGCCGCCCGGCACGACCAGCAAGGACATCATCCTGGCGATCATCGCCAAGATCGGCACCGGCGGCGGGCAGGGCTACGTGCTCGAGTACCGCGGCGAGGCGATCCGTGCGCTCTCGATGGAGGCGCGCATGACGATCTGCAACATGTCGATCGAGGCCGGCGCCCGCGCCGGCATGATCGCGCCCGACGAGACGACGTTCGCCTACCTCAAGGGCCGCCCGCACGCGCCCGAGGGCGCCGACTGGGACGCCGCCGTCGAGCACTGGCGCACGCTGCGCACCGACGACGACGCGGTCTTCGACGCCGAGGTGACGCTGCGCGCGAGCGACCTGGAGCCCTTCGTCACCTGGGGTACGAACCCGGGTCAGGGGCTGCCGATCTCGGCGTCGGTGCCGGTGCCGGAGGAGATCGCCGACGAGAACGAGCGGGTCGCCGCCGAGCGCGCCATCGAGTACATGGGCCTCGTGCCGGGCACCCCGCTCAAGGAGATCCCGGTCGACACCGTGTTCATCGGCTCCTGCACCAACGGCCGCATCGAGGACCTGCGCTCGGTCGCGAAGGTCTTCCAGGGCCGCCGCAAGGCCGACAACGTGAGGGTCCTGGTCGTGCCCGCCTCGGCGCGCGTGCGGCTGCAGGCCGAGGCCGAGGGGCTCGACCGGATCTTCCTCGAGTTCGGCGCGGAGTGGCGCAACGCCGGCTGCTCGATGTGCCTGGGCATGAACCCCGACCAGCTGGCGCCGGGGGAGCGGGCCGCCTCGACGTCGAACCGCAACTTCGAGGGTCGCCAGGGCAAGGGTGGCCGCACCCACCTGGTGTCCCCGCTCGTCGCCGCCGCGACCGCGATCCGGGGCACCCTGTCCTCGGTCGCCGACCTCGCCGCCGACGACCCCTCGTTCGCCGACCTCGACGTGGCGGAGCTCGACGGCTCCCCGCTGGTCCCGCTGGACCCGCGCGTCCCGATGCAGGTCTGAGCCCCCGAAGCCACGCAGGAGAACCACCATGGAGAAGTTCACCACCCACACCGGCGTCGGGGTCCCGCTGCGCCGCAGCAACGTCGACACCGACCAGATCATCCCCGCCGTCTACCTCAAGCGGGTCACCCGCACCGGGTTCGAGGACGCGCTGTTCGCCGCCTGGCGCGGCGACCCGGACTTCGTCCTCAACCAGGACGCCTACCGCTCCGGCTCGGTGCTGGTCGCCGGCCCGGACTTCGGCACCGGCTCCTCGCGCGAGCACGCGGTGTGGGCGCTCAAGGACTACGGCTTCCGCGCCGTGCTGTCCGCCCGGTTCGCCGACATCTTCCGCGGCAACTCCGGCAAGCAGGGTCTGCTCGCCGCCCAGCTCGCCCAGGAGGACATCGAGCTGATCTGGAAGGTGCTGGAGAGCGCGCCGGGCACCGAGGTGACCGTCGACCTCGAGAGCCGGACCGTCACCTGCGGTGACGTCGTCGCGCCGTTCCAGGTGGACGACTACACCCGCTGGCGCCTCATGGAGGGCCTCGACGACATCGGGCTCACCCTCGGCCACGAGGAGGACATCGCGGAGTTCGAGCGGTCCCGGCCGAGCTACAAGCCGACGACGCTGCCCGCCAAGCACCTGCCGACCGTGGAGGTGAGGGCGGCGCGCCCGATCGCGCTGCCCATCCAGCCCGTCTCGCGCTGACGTCCGACGACGTAGGCTGAGCCGACCCGTGCCGCGTGCAGGGTCGACCCGGACCACGGACGAACGGACGACTGCCCATGGCTGAGCTGGTGGTGCACGGCGGCACCCCGCTGACCGGTGAGATCACCGTGCGGGGCGCGAAGAACTTCGTCTCCAAGGCGATGGTCGCGGCGGTCCTGGGACACAGCCCGAGCCAGCTGCGCAACGTGCCGCAGATCAAGGACGTGCACGTCGTCTCCGAGCTGCTGCGGCTGCACGGCGTCAACGTGTCCTGGGACCCCGAGACCGGTGTGGTCGACATGGACCCCAGCAACGTCGAGACGGCGCACCGCGCCGACATCGACGCCCACGCCGGGTCCTCGCGCATCCCGATCCTGCTGTGCGGGCCGCTGCTGCACCGGCTCGGCGAGGCGTTCATCCCCGACCTGGGCGGCTGCCACATCGGCGACCGGCCGATCGACTACCACCTGACGATCCTGCGCGAGTTCGGCGCGAAGGTCGACAAGCTCGCCTCCGGCATCCGGATCACGGCGCCGCGCGGGCTGGTGGGCACCCAGGTGTCGCTGCCGTACCCCAGCGTCGGCGCGACCGAGCAGCTGCTCCTCACCGCGGTGCAGGCGCGCGGCAAGACCGAGCTGCGCAACGCGGCGATCGAGCCCGAGATCATGGACCTCGTCGCCGTGCTGCAGCGGATGGGCGCGATCATCTCGGTCGACACCGACCGCGTGATCCGCGTCGAGGGCGTCGATCGCCTCGAGGGCTACACGTTCACCGCGCTGCCGGACCGCATCGAGGCGGCGTCGTGGGCGTCGGCGGCGCTGGCGACCCGCGGCGACATCTACGTGCGCGGCGCGCGGCAGGCCGACATGGTCACGTTCCTCAACATCTACCGCAAGGTCGGCGGCGACTTCACGATCGACGACGCGGGCATCCGGTTCCGGCACCCCGGCACGCCGCTGCACGCGATCGCGCTGGAGACCGACGTCCACCCCGGCTTCATGACCGACTGGCAGCAGCCGCTCGTTGTCGCGCTGACGCAGGCGTCCGGGCTGTCGATCGTCCACGAGACCGTCTACGAGAACCGGTTCGGGTTCACCGAGGCGCTCACCGAGATGGGCGCGACGATCCAGGTCTACCGCGAGTGCCTCGGCGGGCTCACGTGCCGGTTCGGGCAGAAGAACTTCTTCCACTCGGCGATCATCTCCGGCCCGACGCCGCTGCGCGCCGCCGACATCGAGGTGCCGGACCTGCGGGGCGGCTTCAGCCACCTCATCGCCGCGCTGGCGGCCGAGGGCACCTCGCGGGTGCGCGGCATCGAGCTGATCAACCGCGGCTACGAGAGCTTCACCGCCAAGCTCGAGGCGCTCGGCGCCAAGGTCGAGCAGGCGTAGCAGGACGGCGCACCGGCGCCCCGTCGCCGGCCGACGGGGCAGTTCTGCCCTGCGCGCGACCCGCGGACCGGCGCGGCCGTCTGCCAGGATCGAGGCAGCCGCGAGTCCGCGTCCACGCAGAGGAGTGCCGGTGACCCAGCAGGTGATGAACGCCGCCCGAGCGGTGGCCAACGACCAAGGGGTGCGGGCCGCCGTCGGCCAGGCGCTCGGGCTCGGGGGCGACGAGGGCCCACGGACGGGCGGCGGCTTCGGCCTCGACCCCTCCGACTTCCCGGGCGCCCGCCCGGAGGGCAACGCCGCCGGCACCCGCATCGCCGCGGTGACGTGCGCGATCGACGAGGCCGCCGAGGTGCTCTCGCGCTCGCACTACGAGGCGGGGCCGACCGGGCCGGTGCACGTGATCACGCCGATGGTGATGCCGCGGTCGCGGCGACTGCGCGGGCTGCTGCCGGTCATCCTCGCGGTCGTCGTCGGGGTCGTCGGGTGGGTGACGCTGGCCTGGGTCGACGACGGCGCGGTCGCCCGGGCCGTCGTCGGCCCGCACTACTGGGCGCTCGTCGTGCTGCTGGCCGGGTACCGGTACTGGCGCCAGGGCATGGTGATGGTGCCCGAGGGCTGCCGGGCGCTCATCTCGCGCTTCGGCAAGGTCGAGGCCGAGGTCGGGCCGGGCCTGGTGACGCTGCTCAACCCGTGGAAGCGGGTCTCCTACATCATCAACACCACGCGCGAGTACCCGTACAACGCGCCGATCCGGCACGCACCCACCAAGTCGGGCGTGCAGGCCAGCGTCGACCTGTTCCTGCAGTTCAAGATCACCAACGCGCGCGAGTTCGTGTTCGTGCTCGGCGCGGTGCAGGGCTTCCAGGACAAGCTCAACAACGCGATCTCGGAGACCACCCGGTCGCTCATCTACGAGCAGGAGGCGGCCGGCATCTACGACCTGGTCGGCGAGAGCACCGGGCGGCTGCTCGAACAGCTCAACAGCCAGTTCCAGCCCGCGGTGCAGCTGACGACGGCGAACATCACCCACGCGGAGCCCGCGAGCCAGGAGTACCGGATGGACCTCGCGGCGCCCGAGATGGTGCGCGTCGCCAAGGAGGCCTACACCTACGAGTACGAGCTGAACCTCCGCAAGGAGCAGAACGAGGGCGACCTCAACAAGGACCTCGCCTCGCTCAACGAGACGCTCTCGGCGATCCAGGCCGACATCGCGCGCTACCAGGCGCAGATGGACACCGCCCTGGAGCGGGAGACCAACCGTGCCGAGGCGCTCGCGCGGCAGCGGTTCGTGGAGTCGGAGTCGACGGCGCGCGCCAACGCCGCGCTGCTGGAGGCGCAGGCGCTCGACATCCGCGCGACGAGTGCGGCGCTCGCGCCGGAGATCCTCGAGTACACCTACCAGCAGGACGTGCTCGACAAGCTGGAGTCGCTGGCCGGGTCGCTGCCGCAGATGGTGCGGGTCGGCGGGGACGGCGAGGGCGTCGACTTCCTCGCGGTCGCCCGCGAGCTGGTCGGCGGCGCCGACGGGCAGCTGTTCAGTGAGGAGGACATGGCGGCGATCACCGCGCGCCGCGAGGAGATCGCCGCGCGCGTCGCCGAGCGGGAGAGCCGCATCGAGCACCTGCTCGAGCCACCGGAGGAGACACAGGTGGAGATCGTGACCCCGCGCGAGAGCGACGACGTGCCGGGCGCGGACCGCGTCGAGGAGCTCCGTCGCTCGGTCGCCGTCGACACCCCGCCGGCCGTCGAGGTGGCGCGTGGCGCCGAGGACCAGGAGGTGGACCGTGGCTGAGCAGACGGTGCCGGTGCAGTCGACGCGCGGTGCGCGCACGAGCTCGATCAAGGAGGCGCTCGCAGGCTGGGGCGAGGTCGCGGCGCTGCTGCGCGGGGGCGACCAGGGCGCGCTCGTGCCCGTCGTCATCCCGCGCGACAGCCGCGGCACCCGCTGGCTGGTGCTGGTCTGGCTGGGGGTGTGGGCGCTCGCCAGCGCCGTCTTCCTCATGGGCGGCGGCTACGGCGGTCTCGGCTCCGCGGCGTTGTGGCTCGGCGTCGCGCTGGTGCTGCTGGCGGCGCTGTGGTGGTGGCGCTCCTCGATCGTCGAGATCGAGGAGGGCACGGTCGGCGTGCTGACGACGTTCGGCGCGATCACCGGGCCGGGGCTGTCACCCGGGCGGCACTACCTGTGGCACCCGTGGAAGCGGGTGGCCTACGTCGTCGACGTGACGACGGAGATCCCGTACTCGGCCCCGGTGCTCAGCTCGCCCACGCACGAGAACGTGCCGCTGAAGTCGATCGAGTTCTTCCTGCGGTTCCGGATCCTCGACGCGATCCGGTTCGTGCAGACGATCGGCGCGGGCAACTTCGACCTCGTGCTCTCGAACTCGGTGCAGGACGCGATCCGGCAGCGGTCCCGCCAGGTGCGCACCGAGCGCGCCTACGACCTGCGCGGCTCCGACGTCAAGGACATGCAGGACCTGCTCAACCGGCAGCTGACGCCCTACGGCGTGCAGATCATCGGCTGCAACATCCCGGACGTGCAGCTGCCCGAGGACTACCGCGAGCACCTGGCCACCCGGGAGCGGGTCGCCAAGGAGCTGGTGGCGTACGAGAAGGAGTGGGAGCTGGCCCGCAAGCGGCGCGTCGACACCCTGCTCATGGAGATCGAGCGAAGCAAGAAGGTCCGCGACGCCAAGATCGTCGAGGTCAACGCCGCGCTCAACAAGGCCCGCCAGGACGTCGCGCAGATGCTCGAGGAGCGCGAGACCGAGGCGCAGCGCATCCGCTACGAGATCGAGACGCAGGCGCGCACCAACCTCGTCGCCGCGCAGGGCGAGGCCAAGGCCCGCGAGCAGCTGGCCACCGCCTACCGGGACAACCGTGCGGTGCTCGGCTACGAGCTGGCCCGGCGCCGGCTCGACGTCGGCGCGATGCTCGCCGAGTCCGCGCCCCGGCCGGTCGTCGTGCGCACCGACGCCGCGTCCGGCGGCACCGACACCTCGGCGCTGTCGACGCTGCTGCTGGCGCGGCTGCTGCCGGGGCTGCAGGAGCGGCCCGACGTCGTCACGCGCGAGCAGGACTGACCGACCGGCGCCCCGAAGGGTGCGGGCAGGTCCGCCGCGGCCGCTCAGCGGCCGTAGTGGACCTGCCGCAGCGCCGTGATGTAGCCGAGCGCGAAGAGTCGGCCCAGGGTCGCGTACCCGGGTCGGTGGTTGACCTCGTCGGCCATCGTGGGGACGTGGTCGGGGCGCAGCGGCCCGTCGAAGCCGACCTCGGCGTAGGCCTCGACGCACGCGTCGAGGTCGGTCTGGCCGTCGTCGTGGAACGTCTCGACGAAGTCGTCGACCGTCCCTCGCACGTCCCGGAAGTGCACGAAGGCGATCGCGTCGCGGCGACCGAGCTCGCGGATGACGGCCGGCAGGTCGTCGGTCATCAGCGCGACGTTGCCCTGGCAGAGCGTGATCGCGTTCGCGGGCGAGGGGTGCAGGTCGAGCACCCGCCGGAAGGCGTCGACCGACCGGATGATCCGCGGTACGCCGCGGCTGCTGGTGCGCGGCGGGTCGTCGGGGTGCAGCGCCAGGCGCACCCCTGCCTGCTCGGCCTCCGGCACGACGGCGTCGAGGAAGTAGGCGAGGCCGTCCCAGAGCTGCTCCTCGGTGACGCTGCCCGGCTCGACGAGCGGCGGCAACGCCTCGTCGCCCTCGTGGGAGTACGCCGTCGACAGCGCACCGCCGCGGATGCGCACCGCGACGTCGGTGCGCGCCCAGGACGTGACGGCCATCCAGTTGTAGCAGAGCACCGGCACGCCCAGCCGACCCATCGCGCGCACCTGCTCGATGACGTGGGAGATCTGCTCGTCGCGGCCGGGCAGTCCCAGCCGGACGGCGTCCAGGGGCGGGGTGTCCTCGATCGCCGCCATCCGCAGGCCGTGGTCGGCGAGCCGGTCCTGGAGCGCGCGGATCGCCGGCTCGCCCCACGGGCGCTCGTCGGTGAACGTCGGCGGCGGGGCGCCCGCGGCGCGCAGCCACCGGGTCTCCTGCTCGGCGCCGTCGAGGAGCGCGACGGCGTCGTCGACACCGCACTGCTTCATCAGGGTCCACAACGGGTCGGGCCTGCTCTGGACGAGCTCGGTCAGCTTCATCGGTGTCCTCGGTCGGTGGGCTGGGTCGGTCGGGGTGGGGCGGTGCCTACCCGTAGCGTGCCGTGCCACGACCCGGGCGCTGCGGCGACCCGCCATGACATCCGTCATGCGGCACCCGTGCGCGGCCCACGCGGACCGGTGAGCCGACGCACTGGTCGCGGCCGTGCCCGCGGGGGACGCTGGAGGCATGAACGCACCAGTGATCACCACGACCGGTGTCCGCCGCACCTACCGGGGCTCCGGCGCCCCCTACGAGGCGGTGCGCGGGGTCGACCTGTCGATCGGCCAGGGCGAGCTGTTCGCGCTGCTCGGGACCAATGGCGCCGGCAAGACGTCGCTGCTCGAGGTCGTCGAGGGTCTCGCGCCCGCGTCCGCGGGTGAGGTGCGCGTGTTCGGCAAGGACCCCTACGCCGACCGCGCCGCGGTCCGTGCGCGCACCGGGATCATGCTGCAGGAGGCCGGCTTCCCGGCCGACGTCCGGGCCGGGGAGATGGTCCGGATGTGGGCGGCCACGCTCAGCCGGCGCAGCGATGAGGACGTGCTGGCCGCCGTCGGGCTCGAGCACCGGGCCGGTGTCGCGGTGTCGAGCCTGTCCGGCGGCGAGCGCCGCCGTCTGGACCTCGCGCTCGCGCTGCTCGGCCGCCCCGACGTGCTCTTCCTCGACGAGCCGACGACCGGCCTCGACCCCGAGTCCCGCCGCGACGCGTGGAGCATCGTGCGCTCCCGGCTCGCCGAGGGCGTCACGGTCGTGCTCACCACGCACTACCTCGAGGAGGCCGAGGAGCTCTCGGACCGGCTGGCGATCATGCACGAGGGCCGCGTGGTGCGCGAGGGCACCGTGGCCGACATCGTGGCGGGGGAGCCCGCCCGGATCACCTTCACGCTGCCGGCCGACGCACCCGCGCCGCCGCCGCTGCTCGGCAGCGCCGAGCGCGAGCGCGGCGTGGCCGGGACGCGCTACGTCGTCACGACCCCGCAGCTGCAGGAGGACCTGTTCGCGCTGCTCGCCTGGGCGCGCGACGCCGGCGTCGTCCTCGGAGACCTCGACGCCCGCGCCGCCTCGCTCGAGCAGGCGTTCCTCAGCATCGCCGCCGACGGCGCCGCCGCCCTGGATCCCGCCGCCTGACCCGCCTCCTCGTACCCGGCCCCTCGTACCCGTCCGCACCCCGACCACCGACACGGAGGTCCCCATGTCCGCCACCACCGCCCCCGCTCGGCCCGACCTGGTCGAGCAGCGCCCCTCACCCGCCCGACGCGTCTGGGCGCTCGCGCGCCTGGAGCTCACCCTGCTGGTCCGCAACCGGACCGCGCTGTTCAACGCGCTCGCGCTCGCGCCGCTCACGGTGCTGGCCGTCAGCTCCTTCCTGCTGCCGGACGCGGCCGAGGGGCGCGGCGCCGTCGCGGCCACGCTCCTCGGGACGCTGCTGGTGTTCGCGCTCGTGTTCGCCGGCTACTACAACCTCTGCACGACGGCGGTCGCGCGCCGCGAGGAGCTCATGCTCAAGCGGCTGACCACCGGCGAGCTCACCCGCGGCGAGGTGCTTGTCGCGATGTCGGTCCCCGCCTTCGCGGTGATCCTCGCCCAGGTCGTGCTCGGCGCGGTCGCGGTCGCGGTGCTCGTCGAGGCACCGCCGCTGCGCAACCCCGTGCTCGTCGTGCTCGCGCTCGTGCTCGGTTTCACCGCGCTCGCCGGCCTCGGCATGGCGACCGCGATCGTCACCCGCACGGTGGAGTCCGCCCAGATCACCACGCTGCTGCCGCTCGGCGCGCTGATGCTGCTGTCGGGCTCGACGTTCCCGCTCGACCTCATGCCCGACGCGATGTGCGCGGTCGCGGAGCGCACCCCGCTCGCAGCGGTCAACCAGCTGATGACGCTCGGGCTCTCCGGTATCGCGCCCGACGGCGACGCCGTCGGGCTGCGCGAGTCGTTCGCCGCGGGGGCGCAGCCGGCGCTGGTGCTCTTCGCGTGGACGGTGCTCGCCGCCTACCTGGTGCAGAAGCGCATGTCCTGGGAGCCGCGCCGCTGATGGCGACCTCGACCACGGGCCGCCGTGCCGTCGGGGCGGGCCGGGGCCGGCCTCGGACGACCCTCCCCGGCGGTGCCCGACCGGCGTCGATAGGTTGAGGCCGTGACGACCACGCCCGCGGCTGCCCGGTGGCTCGGTCGCAGCGACCCCGAGCGGTTCGAGGTGATGACCCGCTGGACGATCTACACGGTCTTCGCGCTCCTGCCGTTCGCGGCGCTGTCGCTCGTCGCCAACGCCACGTCCTGGGACGGGCCCGGGCCGGCCGCCTACCTGGTGCTGGTGCTGGTGCACACGGTGCTGGCGGCCCGGGTGTTCGTCCCGTCGATGCGGGTGTACAGCGGCGGGGCGGCGTGGCCGACGACCCGGCTGCGGTGGCTCGCGGTCACGACGGTCGCCACCGTCGCCGTCGCGGTGCTGGGCTTCCCGGGGCCGACCGAGGGGCTCGGCATCGGGATCCTGGTGCCGCTCGGCGGGGCTGTGATGGCGGTGACGCCGCTGCCCGCGCGGCTGTGGACGCTGGTGGGCCTCGCGCTCGCCAGCGGTGCGGTCGCGGCGGGGCTGCAGCTCGCGGTGGGGCAGCCCGCCGGCGCGGTGGTCCCGACCCTCGTCGTCGCGACGTTCAGCATCAGCGGCATCGCGATCTCGTGCCGGCTCAGCGTCTGGATGCTCGCGGTCGTGTGGGAGCTCGACGACGCACGGCGGACGGCGGCCAGGCTCGCGGTGGCGGAGGAGCGGCTGCGGTTCTCGCGGGACCTGCACGACACCTTCGGTCGCGCGCTGTCGACCGTCGCGGTCAAGAGCGAGCTGGCCGCGGCCCTCGCCGAGCGGGGTGACGCGCGGGGTCCGGAGGAGATGCTCGAGGTGAGGCGCATCGCGCACGAGACCCTGCGGGAGGTGCGCGAGCTCGTGCAGGGCTACCGCTCCGCCGACCTCGACACCGAGATCGCCGGTGCGCGAGCGCTGCTGCGCTCGGCGGCGATCGAGTGCCGCGTCGCCGGGGAGGGGCTGCAGCTGCCCGCACCGGTCGCCGAGGCCGTCGCCTGGGTGGTGCGCGAGGCCGTCACCAACGTCGTCCGGCACGCCCACGCCACGCGCTGCGACATCGACGTGCGGGTCGCCGGCGACGTCTGCCGGGTGCGGGTCGTGAACGACGGCGCCCCCGACGAGCCGACCGTGCCCGCCGGTGGCAGCGGGCTGCGCGGCCTGCGCGAGCGGCTCGGTGCGCGCGGCGGCGCGCTGACCGCCACCTCCGACGACGGGACGTTCGTCGTCGAGGCGACCGTGCCGATGACCGCCCTGGGAGGCGACCCCGCATGACGATCAGGGTGCTGCTCGCCGACGACGAGACGCTGATCCGCGACGCCGTCGCGGCGCTGCTCGCGCTGCAGGACGACCTCGAGGTGGTCGCGGTCGCCGGCTCCGGGGACGAGGCGCTCGCGGCCGCGCTGCGCCACCAGCCCGACGTCGCGCTGCTCGACCTGCAGATGCCCGGGCTGGACGGGCTCGAGGTCGCCGAGCGGCTCGCGGCCGAGCTGCCCTCGTGCGGCAGCGTCATCGTCACCAGCCACGGTAGGCCGGGGTACCTGCGGCGTGCGCTGGAGACCGGTGTGCGCGGCTTCCTGCCGAAGACGTCGTCGGCGCAGGTGCTCGCCGAGGCGGTGCGCACGGTGCACCGCGGCGGCCGCTACGTCGACCCCGAGCTGGCCGCCGAGGCGATCGCGGCCGGGGCCAGCCCGCTGACCGCGCGCGAGAGCGACGTGCTCGAGCTCGCCGCCGACGGCGCCCCGGTCGAGGAGATCGCGGCACGGGCCCACCTCTCGCCCGGGACGGTGCGCAACTACCTCTCGGCCGCCGTCGCCAAGCTCGGCGTGGCCAACCGGCACGAGGCGGTCCGGGTGGCGCGCGAGCGCGGGTGGCTCTAGGAGGCGCCCCCGCGGCCCTAGCATGGCGCCGGTGAGCCGTCCGAGACCGCCGTGGGTCTACCGCACCGTCGTGGCGCTGCTGCGGCCGCTGGTGTCGCTGATCACGCGACCACGGCGCTGGCGCGGGGCGGAGCACCTGCCCGACGGCCCGTTCGTCGTCGTCGCGAACCACCTGTCGGTGTTCGACCCGTTCACGCTCGTGCACTTCCTCGTCGACAACGGCGTCTACCCGCGTGTGCTCGCCAAGGAGTCGCTGTGGCGGTTCCCTGTGGTCGGCTGGGTGGTGCGACAGGTGCGGGCGGTCCCGGTGCACCGCGAGACCGCAGGTGCGGCCGCCGCGCTGGAGGCGGCCGAGCAGGCGCTCGCCGAGGGCGACGCCGTCCTGCTCTACCCGGAGGGCACCACGACGCAGGACCCCGACCTGTGGCCGATGACCGCCAAGACCGGCGCCGCCCGGCTCGCGCTGCGCACCGGCGCGACGGTGGTGCCGGTCGCGCAGTGGGGCGCCCACCGCGTCATCCCGCCGATCGGCACCGGCTTCCGCCCGTTCCCGCCGACACCCTCCGACGTCGTCGCCGGCCCGCCGGTCGACCTCGGCGACCTGCTCGACCGCGCCGACGACCCCGCCGCCTGGCAGGAGGCGACCGACCGCATCATGCGCCGCATCACCGAGCAGCTCGCGCAGATCCGGGGCGAGCAGCCGCCCGCGACGCCCTTCGTCCGGCGGCCGCACCGGGGCTGAGCCCGAGCCTCAGCCCAGGGTGTAGCGGAACCGCCCGGCGAGACCGTGCGGCACCCGCAGCACGTGGCAACGACGGGACCCGTCGGCGAAGAGCACGCGCGGTGTGGGCTCCACCGTCGCCTCGACGGCGTCGTCCCACGTGATCGTCAGGGTCACGCCGCGACGGTGCACGGAGATGCCCGACGCCACCGCTGTCGCCGTCGTGCCGCGTCCGGCCGTGGTGCCGTCCGACCAGGAGACGACGTCGTCGTCGAGCAGCACGAGCGGGACCTGCTCGACGCCGTCCATCGTCGTGGCGACCTCCCGGTCGAGACCGTCGTCGCGCAGCAGCACCGAGGTCGTGACGTTGCCGCCGCCGGTGGTCCACCGCAGCCCGAGGTCGCCGCGTACCCCGCCGACGTCCTCCGGCTCGACGACGGAGCCGTCGTCGGCGGGGCCGTCGTAGTAGGTCACCGCGAGGTCCGCCGCACCGTCGGTGCCGCCGTTGGGGAGCACGGTCGCCCAGCACCACTCGTTCGAGCTCTGCGCGCCGTGCACGAACGTCCCGACCTCCGGGTGCCACAGGAGCCCCAGACCTGCCCGCACCACCTGGTTCGGACGCGTGCCGAGGAACGCCGGCAGGTAGTACCCAGGACGTCGCACGAACAGGTAGTGCTGGCCCTGCGGGTCGGTCCGCAGCTCCGTGAACCGGGAGCGGCGCACCGCTGGGAGCCGTCGTAGCGCCGCGTCGCGCTGTCGTCGTGCCGGGTACCGCTCGCCGTACGGGATGTTCGCGGGTATCCGCGGGTTGGTGTCGCCGGGTGCCAGCGGCGGCACGGGTGCCGGGTCCGACGCCCAGGCGGACCGCTGTGCTGCACGGTCCTCGGCCGCCGGGTAGAAGACGGCGAGGTCCGGCACCTGGCGCGAGAACACCGAGCCCAGGTCACGCTGCTGGCGGTCCAGCGTGACGGCGTCGAGGACGTCCATCGGCGTCCGAGCAGCGCCGGAGGCGAAGCAGATCAGCCCGGCGCCGTCGGGCTCGGGCGCCACCGTGTACCGCAGCCACTCGGCGAGCCGCCGCACGGTCGGGAGCATCACCGGTCGACCGAGCTCGACGTGCAGCTCGTGCAGCTCGGTGAGGGTGACGTTGAGGTTGTACGCGATGTCCATGCCGCGGGGCTCGTAGAGGAACCCGGCCGGGCTCTGGGCGTGCGCGACGAAGTACTGCACCCGGTCCTCGAGGAGCGCCTGCAGACCCGGGTCCGGGTCGAGCGCGAGCGCCTTGGCCGCGCCGGCCAGCCCGGCCGCCGGCTGGTTGGCGAACTCGAGCACGTCTCCGGTCCAGACGCCCTCGTTGGCGGGGTCGAGGAACCACGTGGCCGCCCGACGGAGCGCGGCCGAGATCTCCGGACGGCGCTCAGGCAGCAGGTCGGCGTCTCGCAGCCGTGCGAGGGTCTTCGACAGGTAGCCGAGCGCGAAGGCGGTGGCGGCGCGGGAGTGCTCGTCGGGCGCGTACTCGGGCCACGAGCCGTCGTCGTGCTGGAGCCGCACGTAGTAGTCGATCGCCGCGTCCAGCCGCGCCGCGAGCGCGTCGTCGCCGCGATAGGGGTTCCATGTTCGCTCGGCCGTGAGGAACCACGCGTAGGTCGCGACGTGCTCGCTGATGCGGGCGTTGAAGGGTTCGCTCGGGGTGCGCCACCAGCCGCCCACCTGGTAGCCGCGGAGCTCGGTGTCGGAGTCGTCGATGTCGTTCGCCATCGCCGCGAGCGTCACGAGGTAGGCCGCGAACCGCTGCTCGTGCGGCTCGAACGCGGTGCGGTCGGGCGGGTGGGGGAGCGCGGCGACGCGTGGCAACGGTCCGGTCGCCGCCGGGCCGCGCCCGGGCCGCAGCGGCGCCGCCAGGGCGGGTGGTCGGCCGACGAGCGCGCCAGCCGCCGCGCTCAGGCCGCCGATCAGCAGGGTGCGTCGAGTCGTGCGCGGTGACATGGGGTCCTCCCTCGGGTTGCGGCTCAGCCCTTGATGCCGCTGGCGAAGCCCTTGATGACGTACTTCTGGAGCAGGAAGTAGACGAGCAGGATCGGGGCGATCGCGATGCCCATGCCAGCGAAGATGATCTGCCACTGGCTGGCGAACTCGCCGCGGAAGGCGAAGATCGCGACGGGCAGCGTCTGCTGCGCGCTGCCGCCGACGTAGAGCAGCGGGGTCAGGAAGTCGTTCCAGATGTTGATCGACGATAGGATCACCACGGTGCCGGTGATCGGCCGCAGCAGCGGCAGCACGATCCGCCGGAACGTCGTCAGCGGGCCCGCGCCGTCGACCCGAGCCGCCTCCTCGTACTCGCGGGGGAGCGCGCGCAGGAAGCCCGTGTAGAGGAACACGACCAGCGGCAGCTGGTGCCCGACCTCGAAGATGATCAGCGAGGTGTAGGTCTGCAGCAGGTTCGCGTCGCGCATCAGCTGGTAGAGCGGCACCATCCCGAGCTGCAGAGGGATCATGAGCCCGAGCAGGAACAGCAGGTAGAGAGCGAGCGAGAGCCGCTGAGCGCGCCGCGCCAGCAGGTAGGCGGCGGTCGACCCGAGGAGCACGAGCCCCGCGACGCTCAGACCGGTCACCACCGCCGAGCTGGTCAGCGCCTGACCCAGGTCGCCGCGGCTCCACGCGTCGGCGACGTTCTGCAGCGCCGGGTCGGTCGGGAAGGCCAGGGGCGAGGCCGCCAGGTCCGCCGGCGTCTTCAGCGCGACCGCGAGGAACACGTAGAACGGGAACAGGAACACCAGCGCGACGGCGATCATCCCCAGCTCGGCGGCGAGCCGCCGGAGCGGAGAGCCCCGCCGCCGTCGCGGTGCGTCGCGGACGGTGCCACGACCCACGGCGGCCCCGGTCGCGGCGGTCACGCGTCCACCTGGAAGCGCCGCAGGCCGCGCAGCTGCAGCAGCGCGAACGCGAACACGATCATCGTCAGCACCAGGGCGATCGCGGCGGCGTAGCCGTAGCGCCCGGAGACGAACGCCTCCTTGTACATGACGACCGAGAGCGTCTCGGTCGCGTAGCCCGGGCCGCCGCCGGTCATCACGTAGACCTGGTCGAACAGCTTGAGGCTGCCGATGAGGGTCAGCGACATCGCGATCGTGGTGGCCGGGATCAGCAGCGGGACGGTGACGCGGCGCAGCCGCTGCCACCGGTTCGCGCCGTCGATCTCGGCGGCCTCGAGCAGCTCGACCGGGACGCCCTGCAGACCGGCGAGGTAGATCACCATCGTGAGTCCGGCGTTCTGCCACACGATGACGCCGATGACGCTCGCCAGCGCGATCGAGGCGTCGCCCAGCCAGTTCTGCTGGAGCGAGGAGAGCCCGACGGCTGCGAGCGCCCCGTTGAGCGGGCCACCCGGCGTCAGGATGTACTGCCACAGGAACCCAACGATCACCGGCGGCAGCAGTGCGGGCGCGAAGAACAGCGTGCGCAGCAGGTGCCGCGAGCGAAGGCTGGAGTGCAGCGCGAGGGCCAGTGCGAGCCCGACGACGGTCTGCACCACCGTCGTCGAGGCCGCGATGACCAGCGTGTTGCGCAGGGCGGCGCGGGCGGCGGGCGCGCCGAGCAGCTCGACGAAGTTGTCGAGCCCGACGACGCTGGGCGCGACGCGCCGCCCCGCCCAGTCGGTGAACGCGTAGTAGCCGCCGGCCACGGTGGGGTAGAGCACCACCGCTCCGTAGGCCAGCAGCGCCGGCACCACGAAGAGGTAGGGCACGCGCATCCCGCGGCCGGGGCCACGGCTGCGCGCGGCCCGGGATCGGCCGACCTGCGGCCGAGCCGGGTCAAGGGTCACGGCGTGCCCTTGGCGTACTCGGCGTCCATCTGGCCGAGGAGCTCCTCGGTCGTGATCGACCCGTCGAGCCACTCCTGGCCCGACTGCAGCATCGTCTGCTGCACGTCGCCGTTGGGCCACAGGTAGTTCGCGTAGCCGGTCGTGCGGCCCTCGTCGAGCAGCGGCATGATCGGGTCGAGGACGGTCGACTCCAGCGTCACCTCCACCCCGAGGCCGGGCAGGACACCCATCGCGTTGGCGTAGGCCTCGACGTTCTCTGGCTGGGCGAGGTGGTCCAGCAGCTGCCGTGCACCGTCGGGGTTGCTCGCGGCGGCGTTGACGGCGAGGAAGTCGGGTGCGAGGGGTACGTGCGTCGCACCGGCGTCGTCCGAGGCAGGCACGGCGAACACGCCGAACCCCTCCTCGCCCGCGTCGGAGTAGCCGTACAGCTGCGGCAGGCCGGCCGAGACCATGAGCACCATCGCGGCGTCACCGGTCGCGACGGCCTGCAGGCCCTGGTCGGGCGGGATGCCGAGCATGCCGTCGGAGAAGTGGCCCGCGTCGTTCAGCTCCGCGATGCGTGCGAACGCGGCGTTCCACTCCGCGCTGTCGACGAAGGTCGTCTCGCCCGCGCGCATCCGCTCGTCGATCTCGGGGTCGACCGGGTAGACCAACGTCGAGGCCATCGCGTACACCCAGAACTGGAAGTAGATGCCGCCCTGGAACGGCGCGGCGATCGGGGTCACGCCCGCGGCGGCGAGCGTCTCGCACGCGGCGAGGAGCTCCGACCACGTCGTCGGCACCTCGACGCCGGCCTGCTCGAAGACCTCACGGTTGTAGGCCATGACGATCGCGTTGCGGCTCACCGGGAACGCCATGACCGAGCCGTCGACGTCCGCCAGCGAGGCCGTGTCCGGCGTCAGGTCGTCGGCCCAGGCGGCGTCGGAGAGGTCGGCGAGCTCGCCCTCCTGGCCGAGCACGCCGACGGCAACCGGGCTCGAGTAGCCCGGCGAGACCCGGATGAGGTCCGCCGCCGTGCCCGAGGTCAGCTGCACCCGCAGCTGCTGGTTGAGCTCGTCGGTGTTGGCCGAGGAGACGTCGAGCGTCAGCCCGGTCTCGGACTCGAATCCCTCCAGCAGCGGTGCCAGCCCGGCGCTCTGCTCGGTGTTGACGTACGCCGAGACGGTGCCGCTCCCCGTGCCGTCACCCTCCTCGCCGTCGTCGGAGTTCACGAAGCCGCTGCACGCGGCGAGCGCGACGGCCGCTGTCGCGGCGATCACGGCGGCGACGCCTCGTCGCCGGAGGTGCGTCCCTGTGGTGGTCATGCCGTTCTCCTTCGCCTCGTCGCGGGATCGGTCGTGTCGGTCTGCTCGGCCCGGGGCGGCACGACGACGTCGCCCGGCACGATCGCGCCGTGGGCGCGCAGCGCCTCGTGGACCTCCGGCACCGGGACGTCGAGCACGTCCCGGCCGGTCGTCGCCCCGAGCGCCGCGACGGCGCCGGCCGCCTGGCCCATCGCCATCGAGGACGCCTGCACGCGGTAGGCGGACGCGGCCTCCTGGTCACCGCTGATCGCTCGCCCGGCGACGATGATGCGGCGTCCGGCGCGCGGCACCATGGCACCGCGGGGGATCGTCGGCAGCGTGCCGTACGGCAGCGGCCGGATGTCGATGCCGTCGCCGTCCGGCCGGTGCACGTCGATCGGGTAGAACGAGTAGCACAGGGCGTCGGGCCAGGCGCGAGCGCTGGCGTAGTCGTCGAGGGTGATCGTCTCGTGGCCCTCGATCGACCAGCTCTCGCGGACCCCGGTCTCCATCGCCGTCCAGGCGAGCCGGATGTTCTCGAGCCCGGGCTGCGAGCGCAGGAACCGCAGCACGCGGCGCAGCAGCGCCCGCCCGGCGAGCTCGGCGGCCGTGCGGTCTGCGCTGGTGCCGCCCTGCACGCCGACGACGTGCGTGGCGTTCTCGCCGTGCGCGCGGAGGAAGGAGCGCACGCTCTTGTGCGCGAGGTCCGCCGGCTGGAGGTCGCCCCGCTCGACGGCGGCCGCGTGGGCGCGCTGCAGCGCATCGGCGTCGAGGGCGTCGAGGTCGTAGCCCTCCAGCCGCATCATGATCGTCCCCGGCTGCCGCCTCGCGTTGGTGCGGCGGGGGAGCCCGGCGAGCGCGACGACGTCGGCCTCGCCCGTGCAGTCGACGAGCGTGTCGGCCGTGACGGCGTGCAGCCCTTCCTTGGTCGCGACCGTCAGGTGCCAGCGGTCGTCGACGCGGCGGACCTCTCCGACCATGCTGTGCAGCAGCAGGTCCGCGCCGGAGCCGATGACGGCCTCGTCGATGAGCGCCGCGAGGATGCCCGGGGCGACCCGGATCTGCAGCCGCCAGTGCGGCTCCTCCCACTGCGTGAAGTCCGGCAGCGTGTCGCCGACCTCGGTGACCGCGCGCGACACGACGTCCCACCCGATGCCCGCGATCACCTGCTGCCCCCAAGCGTGGAAGAGCCCAGGCAGCGCGACGCCGGCCACGGTCGTCGTGCCGCCGAGGGCGCCGTTCTTCTCCAGCAGCAGGGTGCGGGCGCCGAGCCGCGCGGCCTGGGTGGCCGCCGGCCACCCGGCCGGCCCGCCGCCCACGACGACGACGTCGTAGGAGTCCCTCACGGTGCCCCCGTCCCGGTGCCGCCGAGCAGTCGGGACACCTGGGCCGCAGCGGCGACGACCTCCGCGCGCAGCCAGGACGCGTGGTCGACCGTGTGGCGGACCGCTGGGTAGCCCAGGCAGACCGCGGCGGCCGTGCGTCCGGACTGGTCGCGCACGGGTGCCGCGACGCCGCAGACGCCGACGGCCTCCTCCTCGAGGTTGGTCGCGTACCCCGCTGCCTCGACGGCGTCCATGCGGGTCATCAGGTCGTCGGGGTCCGGCGCGTCGTCGTCGCGCCAGGCGGCCGTGCGCAGCATCGCGAGGCGGTCGGACCGTGACATCCCGGCGAAGAGCACCTTGCCCGCGGCGGTCTTGTACAGCGGCGACGCGGAGGCGTCGAGGTGCCCCGCCGAGGTGGGGTCCACGCGCAGCAGCTGCGGGCTCACCAGCACCGCGAGGTCGACCCGTCGGGTGCCCTGCAGCACCGCGAGGTGCACGGTCTCGCTCGTGCGCTCCCAGAGGTCTCGGAGCACCGGCGCGGCGACCGAGGAGAGATCGGCGTGCATGACGAAGCGCCGGTTGATCTCGAAGAAGCGCGACCCGAGCAGGTAGCGGCCGCCGCTGCCGTGCTGGGCCACCAGGCCGTGCGCGACCAGGGAGGACAGGATCGTCCGGGCCGTCGACGGCGCGAGTCCCGTGAGCTCGGCGAGGTCACCGAGCGAGATCCCGTGCGGTCCGCCCTCGGCCACGCCGTCCAGCAGCGCGATCGCACGATCGATCGCCTGGATCGCGGTGCGGGGGGAAGGCGCGCGCTCGGGTGCGCCTGTGCCGGTCTCTGCCATCGATGCCTCGTCGCGATCGGGATGAATTCGACAATGTCGAATCGTCTTCGAGAACATCGAGCCTAGGGCAGGGTCGCCGGCACGTCAACGGGTCGGGTTCTCCCAGCAGAGGGGTGCCGGAGCTCGTGCGTCGCCGGCCGGAGACGGCGCCGGCGGGACGGCCGTGCCAGTACGCGCGTCCGGTCGGTCGGCCGGACGCGGTGCGAGGGTGTCGAGGTAGCCCGGTGCCCGGGCTCAGTCCTCCGGGTCCTGCACGTCGACGACGAGGCGGGTGGGGTCGGTCAGCGTGAACACGCGGAACGGCTGCTCGCCGTCGTCGATGCCGAGCACCACGACCGTCTCGCCCTCGAAGGTGCCGTCGACGAAGACCTCCTCGACGACCTCGGTGTCGGGGTCGATCTCGCGTGGACCGTCGTAGTAGCCCGTCATGTCGTCGGGCATCGTGTGCAGCGCGGTCACCGCCAGCAGCGCGTCGCCCTCGACCTGGATCGGGTCGCCCTGGCCCTGGGTGCTGGCCTCCTCGACGTAGCCGACGCGCCAGCCCGGCTCGCCCTCGCCCTCGAACTCCAGCACCAGCCGGTCGTAGCCGGGGTGCGCGGCCACCCGGACGTCGACGAGCAGCAGCGCGGCGGCGGTCTGGTCGGAGGTCTGCTCCGCGGTGGAGTCGGGGAACGCCGGACCGTCCACCGCCTCGTCGGACGGCGTCTCCGCGGTGGGCTCCTCGGTGCTCGGCTCCTCCGTCGGCTCCTCGGTGGCGGGCTCCGTGGTCGGTGCCTCGCTCGTCGGCTCCTCCGACGTGGGGTCGTCACCGGCCCCGTCGGCGCAGCCCGCGAGCAGCGCAGCCGCCGCGGCCAGCGAGATCAGGGCGGTCGTGCGTCGCATGACTCCTCCTGGGGTCGGTCCACCCAGGGTAGGTCGCCGGGTGCGCTCAGGCCCGGCGCAACACGACGAGACGGTCGTCGACCAGGTCGTGCGGCATCGCGTCCCAGGTCACCGGCACCGAGGCGACCGGCTCCAGCACCCGGGCCGCCGCCGCGGTGACGTCGTCGACGAGCCGGGTGCGGTGGCCGTCGTGCTCGATGTCGGCCACCGACAGCGCCAGGTGGCCTCCCGGGCGCAGCAGCGCGCGGACCTGGGCGACGACGAGCGCGAGCTCGCGCAGGTAGGTGCGGTAGTCGCCGTCGTCGGTCTCGTAGGCCGTCAGCGGGTTCGCAGGGTGGTCGTTCGCGGTCATGTACGGCGGCGAGGTGAGCACCAGCGCGACCGTGCCGGGGGCGGCGAGGGGCTCGCCGTCGGCGGTCGTCAGCGAGCCCAGGCCGCGCGCGTCGCCCTCGACGACGACGGCGTCAGGCACCCGGTCGCGGATCGCCGCGACCCGCTCGGGCAGCAGCTCGACGCCGACCGCGCGTCGCCCGAGGCGGGACGCGACCGCCAGCGTGGTGCCGTAGCCGGCGAACGGGTCCAGCACCACCTCGCCGGGCTCGGTGAGCGCCTCGATCGCGGTGCGCGCGAGACCCTCGGTGAAGTGGACGTCCTCGTCGGCGTCCGGGTGCCGCTCGCGCGCCAGCTCGGCGAGCGTCGCCTCGATGCGGTCCGGCAGCGTCACGCCGTCGCCCGGGCCGCGGCCTCGAGCGCGGCGAGCAGGTCCGCCGCCAGGTCCTCGACGTCCTCGATGCCGACCGACAGGCGCAGCAGGTCCTCGGGGACGGTCGCCGGCTCGGCGGGCAGCCGGCGACGGCGCTCGATCAGCGACTCGACGCCGCCGAGGCTGGTGCCGGGGACCCACAGCCGCACGTTCGCCGCGACGGCCGCGGCTGCCGCCGGCCCGCCGTGCGGACGCAGCGTGAGGATCGACCCGAACCCGCTCATCTGGTCACGTGCGCGCTCGTGCTGCGGGTGGCTGGGCAGTCCCGGGTGGCGCACCTCGAGCACGTGCTCGTGGCCCTCCAGCCGGCGTGCGAGCTCGAGCGCGCTGGCCTGCGAGCGCTGCACCCGCAGCGCGAGGGTGCGCAGCCCGCGCAGCGCGAGCCAGGACTCCCACGGGCCCGGGATGCCGCCGTGCACATCGCGCTGGGTCTTGATCGTCGTCCAGAGCCGCTCGTCGTCGGCCACGACGGCGCCGAGCACGACGTCAGAGTGCCCGGCGAGGTACTTGGTGACCGAGTGCACGACGACGTCCGCGCCCAGCGCCAGCGGTCGCTGCGCCAGCGGCGTGGCGAAGGTGTTGTCGGCGACGACCAGTCCGCCGCGCTCGTGCGCGGCCGCCACCAGCGCGGGGATGTCCGCGATCTCGAGCATGGGGTTGGTGGGGGACTCCAGCCACAGCACCGGGGTCTGCCCGGCGTCGGCGAGCGCTGCCAGCACCGCGTCGGTGTCGGCGATGTCCACCTCGACGAGCCGCAGCCCGCGCTGCTCGGCGTGCGCCCGGGCGGCGACGAGGGTCACGTTGTAGGAGTGGCGCGGCAGCACGAGCGTGCCGCCCTGCGGCACGACGGCGAGCGTCGCGCTGATCGCGGCCATGCCCGAGGCGAACGCCAGGGCGCGCCGGTGGGACCCCTCGAGCGCGCCGATCGCGTCCTCCAGCGGCCGCCACGTCTCGGTGTCGTAGCGCGCGTACAGGAGGTCGTCCGGGCCGGGGGTGTCGACCCCGACGTAGGTCGACGACAGCACGACGGGCGGGTTGACCGGTGCACCGGGCACGCGCGGCGGACGCCCCGCGGCGACGACGAGGGAGTCCGGCCTGAGGTGCGTCGCGTCGGTCACGCAGACGAGGGTACGACCGCGGTACGCCTGCCACGGCCACCGGAGCGGGTCGGCGGCGGACCTGAGACGGCGCGGTGCCCGGGGCCCTGACGGGCCTCGGTCCCGCGCGGCACGATGGCGGGATGGCGATGCCGAGCGACAGCCACGTGCACAGCGAGTGGTCCTGGGACACCGGCGGCCCGCGGTCGGCGGCCGCGGGCACGATGGCGCGCACCTGCGCCCGTGCCGTCGAGATCGGCCTGCCCGCGCTCGCCGTCACCGACCACCTCGACGTCGAGGGGCTGGCTCGCGGGCTCGGAGGACGCGCGACGGTTCCCCGCGCTCGTGCACGACGGGCGGCTGCGGCCACCGCCGCTCGAGATCGACGGCTATCTCGCCGCCGTCGACCGGTGCCGGGCGGCGTACCCGCAGCTGCGGGTCCTCACCGGTGTCGAGCTCGGGCAGCCGCACCTCGTCGGCGACGTCGCCGGCACCGTCGACCTCCGCACCCTCGACCGCGTGGTCGGGTCGCTGCACACGCTCCCGGTCGGCGAGGAGCGCGCCGAGCCGCGGGGGCTGTACGAGGACCACGACCCCGCCGACGTCGTCCACGCCTATCTCGAGGAGATGGTCGTGATGGCGGGCAGCGGCACGCGCTTCGACGTCGTCGCCCACCTCGACTACGCGGTGCGCAGCTGGCCCACGGCGCGTGCCGGGGCGTTCGACGTGACACGGTTCGAGGACGGCTTCCGGCAGGCGATGCGCGCGATCGCGCGCAGCGGTCGCGCGCTGGAGATGAGCGCCGCGCTCCTGCAGCCGTGGATGCCGCGCTGGTGGGCCGAGGAGGGTGGCCGCGCGGTGTCGTTCGCGAGCGACGCCCACGTGCCCGACGCCCTCGGCGTGCGCTCCGGCGAGGCGGTCGCCATGGTCGAGGCCGCCGGTTTCCGTCCCGGCGCCCGTCCCGAGGACCTCTGGCGGCGCTAGCCGGCGCACGTCCCGGGAGGAACCGGTCGCCGCGGGTACCCTGACCGACGATGACCAGGACCAGGGTTGCCGTCGTGTTCGGCGGGAAGAGCTCCGAGCACGCCATCAGCTGCGCGACCGCCGCGGGCGTGCTGGCCGCGATCGACCGCGACCGTTACGACGTGGTGCCGGTCGGGGTCACGCAGGAGGGGCGCTGGGTGGTCGCCGCCGACGACCCCGACCGCTGGTCGATCACGCCCGGCCGGCTGCCCGAGGTGACCGCCGCCGACGGCCAGGAGGTCGTGCTGCCGATGGGCGCCGCGGGTGCGCTCGCCGTCACCGACCCCGCGCAGCCGCCCACCGAGCTGGGCGACGTCGACGTCGTGCTGCCGCTGCTGCACGGGCCGTTCGGCGAGGACGGCACGATCCAGGGCCTGCTCGAGCTCGCCGGCGTCACCTACGTCGGCTCGGGCGTGCTCGCCTCGGCGGTGGGCATGGACAAGCACTTCATGAAGGTCGTGCTCGCAGAGGCCGGCATCCCCGTCGGGCCGTACGTGCCGATCACCCCGCGCCGCTGGCGCACCGACCGCGACGGCGCGATCGCGGCCGTCGCCGAGCTCGGCCTGCCGGTCTTCGTCAAGCCGGCACGGGCCGGGTCGTCGATCGGGATCGTCCGCGTGGACGACCTCGCGGACCTGCCGGCCGCAGTCGAGGAGGCGCAGCGCCACGACCCCAAGGTGCTCGTCGAGGCCGGCATCGCCGGCCGGGAGATCGAGTGCGCCGTGCTCGCAGGTCGCGGCGACGAGCCGCCCCGCACCAGCGGCCTCGGCGAGATCGTCGTCGGCAGCGAGCACCCGTTCTACGACTACGAGGCCAAGTACTTCGACGCCGAGCACCTCGACATCCGGATCCCCGCCGACGTGCCGCCGGAGGTCGCGCGTCGCATGCGGCACCTGGCAGCGGCGACGTTCGAGGCGCTCGGGTGCGAGGGCCTCGGCCGCGTCGACTTCTTCTACACGACCGACGGCGACGTCGTCGTCAACGAGATCAACACGATGCCCGGCTTCACGCCGTACTCGATGTACCCGATGCTCTGGCAGGCCGAGGGGCTCAGCTACACCGACCTCCTCACCGAGCTGATCGAGCTCGCGCGCGAGCGTCCCGTGGGGCTGCGCTAGAGGCACTCCCCGTCCTGCGGGAGCGGTGCGACGGCGCCGGCCAGCTCGGCGAGCACCGCGTCGCCCGGGTAGCGGGCCGGCACCACGACCTCGACGGCCGGGGTGCGCCCGTAGCTGGTGAAGACCCGCAGCCCGTTGCTCGTGTCGGGGTTCGCCACCCAGTCGACGGGGTTCTCGCCGGAGGTGTCCGGGATCGTCACGCAGGGGTCGGTGGTCGGGCCGGGCGGCGTCACCCCGCAGCGCAGCACGATCGGCTCCTCGCCGCCCCAGGCGCGCGAGGACTGGCTCGTCGTCGACCGGCGCGGCTCGTCGACCAGCTCCTCGGGCAGCCGCTGCAGCAGCTCCGCGCACACCGGGTCGCTCGCGCTCGGCGCCGGCTCCACGCCGACCGGCCGCGCGCAGGAGGCGAGCCCCAGCGCCAGGGCACCGACGATCGTCGCGGCCAGCGGCCGCACCCATGCCTCGGACACGACGTCGAGGCTAGCGCCGCGCCCGCAGGGTCAGCGGCAGCACCCACAGCGCGAGCACGGCGACCAGGGTGAGCACGGCGGCGACGACGCCGGCGCCGCGGCCGACGACGAAGTCGAAGATGAGGTGGCTGACGCCGACGGCGAGGACCGCCACGAGGATCGCGGTCGCCGTCAGGTAGCGGTTGCCGAGCCGCACCACCCGCTCCTTCTCGAGCTTGCGGAACAGCGCGCGGTGCAGCACGACCGGGGCCAGGCCGACCGCGGTCGCGAGCGCGGCGAGCGCCACGAGCGACAGGTAGACGACCAGCTCGTAGCGGTCGAGCTCGCCGAAGCGCTGCTGGAAGGCGACGGCCAGCAGGAAGCCGCTGACGAGCTGCGTGCCCGTCAGCGCCACCCGCAGCTCCTGCAGGATCTCGGCCCAGTTCCGGTCGAGTCGCTGGTTCTCGGTCTCGGGCCGGCCGCGGTACAGCCCGTCGTCGTCGGAGCTCAGGACGACTCCAGCATCTCGATCAGCTCCGCCTTCGTCCTGCGCGAGTAGCCGGTGAGCCCGCGTGCCCTGGCCCGCTGCCGGAGCTCCGCGACCGTCAGTGCCGCGAGGTCCTCCGACGAGCTCTGCGGGGTCGACGGCGACCCGTGCCGAGGCTCGCGCTCCTCCTCGCGGTGCTCCGCGACCTTCTCGGCCGCGGGAGCGGCCCCCGGCGGGGTGGTCGGGTGCCCCGGGTAGATCGAACCACCCGAGGAGCCCCCGCGCAGGGCGACCTCGAGCGCCGCGCGCAGGTCGGGCAGCCGGAACCGGTAGCCGGACCTGAGCAGCGCGGCGGGCTCGACGTCCTGGCTGAGCAGCAGCAGCTCGTCGGCGGCCGGGCCGAGCGGCACCCGCAGCAGCGGGCCCGGCAGCACGAGCCGGTGCGGCCGGTGCATCACCTCGGCCAGGGCCCGCGTGACGTCCTCGCTGGTGGCGTGCGCCGGTGCGACCAGGTTGACCGGGCCCGACACCGAGGAGGCGACGACGTGCAGGATCCCTCCCGCGACGTCGTCGAGCGCGACCCACGGCCACACCTGCGTGCCCTGGCCGACCCGCGCCCCGAGGCCGAACCGCGTCGCCAGCACCAGCGGCGCGAGGGCTCCGCCGTCGCCGAGCACCAGCCCGGTGCGCACCGTGGCGACGCGCGTGATGTCCTGCGCCTCCTGCGCCTCGGCCTCCCAGCGACGGCAGACGTAGGCAAGGAAACCGCGCCCGGGGCCGCTGTGCTCGTCGAGCCGCTCGCCCGGTCGGTCGCCGTAGAAGCCCACGCCCGACGCGTTGACGAGCACCGCGGGCGGCTCGACCGCGCGGTGGATCGCCTCGACGAGCGTCCGGGTCGCCGTCACGCGGCTGAGCACGAGCTCGCGCCGGTACGAGCGCGTCCACGGCAGCCGCCCGATCGAGGCCCCGGAGAGGTTGACGACGGCGTCCGCCCAGGCGATCGCGGCGTCCGGCACCTGGCCGTCGGCGGGTGCCCACCGCCACTGCCGCGGCCCCTCGGGCTCGCCGCGCACGAGCAGGCCGGTCTCGTGCCCGGCGCGCTCCGCCGCCTCCCGCAGCGCCGTGCCGATCATCCCCGTACCACCGCTGACCAGGATCCGCACCGGCCCCCCTCGCCTTCTTCGTCTCGGGTCCGCGTCGCCTACAGTGTGGCAGTTCGTGTGCACGGCAAACCCGAAAGAGTCGTGGTGGACGCTCTCCTCCAGATCCATGGCCTCCGCACGTCGCGAGGCCCCCGGCAAGTGCTCAAGGGCCTCGACCTGACCCTCGGCAGCGGTGAGGTGCTCGGGCTGCTCGGCCGCAACGGCGCGGGCAAGTCGACGCTCGTCGACGTCGTGACCGGTCGGCTGCGCCCGGACGCCGGGGTCATGGTGCTCGGCGAGCACGACTACCGGCCGCAGTCCCCGGAGGCGGCGCGCGCCGCGGGCGTCAGCGTCATCGAGCAGGAGTTCGAGCCGCCGGTCGACCTGACGGTCGAGCAGGCCGTGCTGCGTCGCCTCGACGGCGAGCGCGGCGAGGAGGAGCGCCGCGCACTCGTGCGGGAGGCGCTCGAGGCGGTCGGCGTCGAGCTCGACCTCGGCACGCTCGTCGGGTCGCTGGACCCGGCGGAGCAGGCGCTGGTCGAGGTCGCCCGCGTCGTCGCCGAGCAGCCTCGCCTCGTCGTCGTCGACGAGGCGAGCGTCTCGCTCGACGACCGCGAGATCGCCCACGTCCACGCAGGTGTGCGGGTGCTGCGCGAGCGCGGTTGCGGCGTCGTCTACATCGCGCACCGGCTCGACGAGCTGCACGCGATCGCCGACCGGGTGGCGGTGGTGCGCGACGGCGTCGCCGCCGACTCGATCCCCACGCGCGGCAGCACCCCGGCCGACCTCGCGTTCGCGCTGCTGCGGCACGAGGTGGAGGAGCGCCCGCCGCGGCCCGCGCGCGAGCGCGGTGAGGCGACGCTGCGGGTGCGCGGGCTACGCACCGAGAACGTCGTGGACCTCGACCTCGACATCGACGCCGGCGAGGTCGTGGGGCTGGTCGGGACGCGCGCCTCGGGCGCCACCGAGGTGGCGCAGGCGATCGCGGGGGAGCGGACCAGCGAGGTCGACCTCTTCGCCGTCCGTCACGAGCGGTTCGACTCGCCCACGCAGGCGCGCGAGCGGGTCGCGGCGCTCGGCGGGCGGTTCGAGTACGACACCCAGACGATCGCGGAGACCCTCGGCCAGGCCTCGACGGCCCAGACGGCGGCCGGGCGGCTGCGGGACGCGGCGTCGCTCGTGCGGCACCTGAGCATCGCGACCGAAGACGTGCACGGACCGGTCGCGACGCTGTCCGGCGGCGACCGGCAGAAGGTGACGGTCGCGTCGGCCAGCCGCGTCGAGCAGCCGGTCATCGTGCTCAGCCAGCCGACGCGCAGCGTCGACGTCGGCGCCCGCCGACGCGTGCACGAGATCGTGGACACCTTCGTCGACGGCGGCAAGGCGGTGCTGCTCGTCACCAACGACCTCACCGAGCTGCTCGAGCTGTCGCACCGTGTGGTCGTGGTCCACGACGGCCGGGCCGTCGCCGACCTGGTGGCGGCACGGACCGACCCCGACGAGGTCATGAGCTACGTCGAGACCGGTGCCGCGCCCGCGCCCGCACCCGTGCGGCGTCGCCGGCGACGGGCCGCGGTCGGGTCGTGAGCGAGCGGGTCGGCGATCTCGACGAGACCGAGCTGATCGCACGCTTCGCACCGTTGCTGCCGGTCGGCGCCGCGACCGTGCTCGGCCCCGGCGACGACGCCGCGGTGGTGGCCGCACCGGACGCGCGCGTGGTCGTGACGACCGACGTGCTCGTCGAGGACCGGCACTTCCGGCACGTCTGGGGGACCGCCGTCGACCTCGGTCACCGCGCGGCCGCGCAGAACCTCGCCGACGTCGCCGCGATGGGCGCGAGGCCGACCGGGCTGGTGGTGGCGCTCGTGCTGCCGCCCGCGACCGAGGTGTCCTGGGTGCTCGGCCTCGCCGAGGGCCTGGCCGCCGCGTGCGGGCCCGACGTCGGCGTGGTCGGGGGCGACCTGTCCTCCGGTGACCGGGTGGTGGTGGCCGTGACGGCGTTCGGCAGCCTCGACGGTGCCGACCCGGTGCGCCGCGACGGCGCCCGCCCCGGCGACGTCCTCGCGCACGCGGGTCGCATCGGGTGGGCCGCGGCGGGGTACGCGGCGCTCGAGGCCGGACGCGCGGAGGACGCGGGCCTCGCCGCCGTGGTGCAGGGCTTCCTGCGGCCCGAGCCGCCGCTCGCCGACGGCCCCGGGGCGGCGACCGGGGGTGCGACGTCGCTCATCGACGTCTCCGACGGCCTGCTGCGCGACGCCGGTCGCGTCGCGCGCGCGTCGGGCGTCGGCGTGGACCTGGAGGGCGGCGTGCTGGTCGACCCGGTGCTGCGCCGGGCCGCCGACACGCTCGGCCTCGACCCGCTCGCGCTCGCCCTCACCGGCGGCGAGGACCACGGTCTGCTCGCGACGTTCCCGCCCGGCGCGCCGCTGCCGGGCGGCTTCCGGGCCGTCGGCCGCGTCCTCGACGCCCCTGGCGTCACCGTCGATGGCGCCCCACCGCCCGTCTCCGGCGTGGGCTGGGACCACTTCCGCCCCTGACCTCGGGCAGCGCTGAGCGGCGAGAACCCGTCGCTCGTCGTCCGTCCCGGCGGGGCAACCGGTTGCGGCGGCGTCGGGCGCCCGGTTTCCGCCACGGAGCGGCGCGGTCCGGCCTAGCCTGAGGCATGCGTATCGCCGAAGTGATCCGACGCAAGGGTGCGGACGTGGTCACGGTGGCTCCGGAGGCCACCGTGGCCGAGCTGGTCGCACTGCTGGCCGAGCACAAGATCGGAGCCCTCGTCGTCTCCGCCGACGGCGGCAGGACGGTCGAGGGCATCGCCTCCGAGCGGGACGTCGTGCGGCGCCTCCACACCGACGGTGCGGACGTGCTGCAGCGCACGGTCCGGGAGATCATGACCGCCGAGGTCGAGACCTGCGTGCCGGAGGACGAGCTGGAGTCGCTCGCCCGCCGCATGACCGACCTGCGGGTGCGGCACCTGCCGGTCGTCGTCGACGGGCGGCTGCACGCGATCGTCTCGATCGGGGACGTCGTCAAGAACCGCCTGGACGAGCTGCAGGACGAGCGCGACCAGCTCGTCACCTACGTCCAGGGCTGAGACTCAGCGCATCAGCACGTAGCGGACCTCGGGCACCGCGAGACCACCGACGCCGAAGCTCGCGGCGGCGCCGTCGGGCCGGAAGCCGTGCCGCTCGTAGAACCCGCGCGCGGGCGTGTTGCCCTCGAGCACCCACAGCGCGACCGGGCGCGGCGCGAGCGCCGCCAGCGCCGCCGTCATGAGCGCCGACCCGGCGCCCGCGCGGTGCCGCCTCGGGTCGACGTACATCGCGTACACCTCGGCCCACCCGGGGCCGTCGGGGGAGGCGACGTCGTCGTCGGGCCGGTAGTCGCCGAACCAGCAGTAGCCGGCCACCTCGCCGTCGTCGTCCACGGCGACCAGGCCCTCGGTCGAGGAGCCGGTGCGCAGCCGCTCGCGCAGCCGGGCGGCGCGCGGCCCGGGCTCCAGGCCGGCGAGCACCTCGGCCGGCATCAGGTCGGCGTAGGCGTGCCGCCAGGCGCGGATGTTGATCGCCACGATCGCGTCGACGTCGTCGACGGTCGGGGACCTGAGGGACCAGCGCACGATCGCCTCCGGATGTGCGACGAGCCGCCCACCTGCACGGTGAGCGGCTCGATGCGGGTGCTTCGGCTGTGTCAGAGAGCCCGCTGGACCTTGCCGGCCTTGAGGCAGCTGGTGCAGACGTTGAGCTTCTTCTTGGTGCCGCCGACCATCGCGCGGACGGTCTGGATGTTGGGGTTCCAACGCCGCTTCGTGCGGCGGTGGGAGTGCGAGATGCTGTGGCCGAAGCTCGGCGACTTGGCGCACACGTCACACGTAGAGGCCACGGGTGTCTCCTCGGTCGTTCGCGCCGCGGGCGCGGCGGGATCTGGCTGGAAGTCGGGTCGCCGGGCAGCAGCAAGAGGTGCAACCGCATCGGGCAACCACAGCAGTCTACACGCCGCACGGACCCGCTCGGTCACCCGGATGCCTGCGCACCCGTGATCTGCGCTACCAGCACACTGCGCCCCGACCCGTTCGCCGGGCGTCGCGCGCGTCCACCGGGACCGCCGGGCAGGCGATGTGGGGTCACGCGGATAGCATCGCAGCCGTGGCACGGGTGAGCGGGCAGGCGGCCGAGGCTGCCGGTGCACGCACGCCGCTGGGGCGCCGGTTCGGCAAGAAGGCCGGCGTCGCCATGCTCAAGCTCGGTCTGGAGACCGAGGAGGACCTGCTGCGGCACTACCCGCGCCGCTACGTCGAGCGCGGCGCGTTCACACCGCTGGACGCCGGCCGGCCGGGGGAGAGCGCCACCTACGTCGCCGAGGTCGTGCAGCTGAGCAAGCGGTTCTCGCGCGACCGCAAGATGCAGATCATCTCGGTGACGATCTCCGACGGCCGCGCGAGCCTCGACCTCACCTTCTTCGCGCGGCAGAGCTACCTCGCGCAGCACATCGAGCGCCAGCTCGCGGTCGGCACCGTCGCGATGTTCGCCGGCACCCTCAAGCAGGGCTACCAGGGTCGGCTCGAGCTCACCCACCCCGAGTACGAGCCCCTGGAGAGCTGGGACGACGAGGAGACGGCGATCCGCGAGGCGGCCAAGCCGGTGCCGATCTACCCCGCCGGGGCGGGCATCCAGAGCTGGCAGCTGCGCACCTCGATCCGCACGCTGCTGGACCCGCTGACCGAGGACGACGTCGTCGACCCGGTCCCCGCCGACGTCGTCCGGCGCCGCGGCCTGCTCACCGAGCTCGAGGCGCTGCGTGCCATCCACGCGCCCGACGACGCCGCGGCCTGGAAGCGGGCGCGGCAGCGGCTGCGCTACGACGAGGCGTTCGTGCTGCAGGCGGCCCTCGCGCGCCGTCGTGCGGACGTCGCGGCCACCGACGCGCGGCCGCGGCCCGCGCGCAGCGGTGGTCTCGTCGACGCCTTCGACGCCCAGCTCCCGTTCACGCTCACCGACGGCCAGCGCGCCGTCGCCGAGGAGATCTCCGCCGACCTCGCGGCCGGCAGCCCGATGCAACGGCTGCTGCAGGGCGAGGTCGGCTCCGGCAAGACCGTCGTCGCGCTCCGCGCGATGCTGCAGGTCGTCGACGCCGGTGGGCAGGCCGCCCTGCTCGCGCCCACCGAGGTGCTCGCGCAGCAGCACGCCCGCACGATCACGCGGCTGCTCGGCCCGCTGGGGGAGGCGGGCATGCTCGGGGGCGCGGCCGAGGGGACCCGGGTCACGCTGCTCACCGGCTCGCTGCCGGCGGCCGCACGCAAGAAGGCGCTGCTCGAGGCGGCGTCGGGCGAGGCGGGCATCGTCATCGGCACCCACGCGCTGCTCGGCGAGCAGGTGAGCTTCGCCGACCTCGGTCTCGTCGTCGTCGACGAGCAGCACCGATTCGGCGTCGAGCAGCGCGACGCGCTGCGCGCCAAGGGTGCGGTCATGCCCCACCAGCTGTTCATGACGGCGACCCCGATCCCGCGGTCGGTCGCGATGACGTTCTTCGGCGACGTCGAGGTCTCGACGCTGCGCGAGGTCCCCGCCGGCCGCTCGCCGATCGCCACCCACGTCGTGCCGGCCGGCAACCCGCGCTGGATGGAGCGGGTCTGGGCCAAGATCGCCGAGGAGGTCGACGGCGGCGGGCGGGCCTACGTCGTCGCCCCCCGGATCTCCTCCTCCCAGGAGGAGGAGGGCGCCGACGTCTACGACTTGTTCGCCGAGCCCGGTGAGCGCAAGCGGCCGCCCGGCACCCCCGAGATGGTCGACGGCGGCCCCGACGGCACCGCGAACGTCGAGGACGTCGCCGCCTGGCTGCGGCGGCACTCCGGGCTCCCCGAGGGTGCGATCGGGGTCATGCACGGCCGGCTGAGCACCGAGGAGAAGGACGCCGCGATGGCGGCGTTCGCCTCGGGCGAGGTGCCTGTGCTCGTCACGACGACGGTCATCGAGGTCGGCGTCGACGTCCCGGAGGCGACGGTCATGGTCGTCCTCGACGCCGACCGGTTCGGGCTGTCGCAGCTGCACCAGCTGCGTGGGCGGGTCGGCCGCGGCAGCAAGCCCGGCACCTGCCTCGTCGTCACGTGGGCCGAGCCCGGCTCGGGCTCGCACGAGCGGCTCAGCGTGCTCGCCGACACCCTCGACGGCTTCGCGCTCGCCGAGGCCGACCTGGAGCAGCGGCGCGAGGGCGACATCCTCGGCGCCGCGCAGTCGGGGCGGTCCAGCTCGCTGCGGCTGCTGCGCGTCATCGCCGACGCCGACCTCATCGCGCAGGCTCGCGAGGACGCCCGCGCCGTCGTCGCCGAGGACCCCACCCTCGAGCAGCACCCCGAGCTGCTCGGCGCCATCACCCAGCTCGTCGACCCCGACCACGAGGAGTTCCTCGACCGTGCCTGACCGCAAGCGCACCGCCCGCAAGCGGCCGACGCTCGTCCGCGCCACCGACGTCCTCGTCGGCTACGGCAGCACGGTCGAGTCCGCCGTCTGCCCACCGATCTCCGTGCAGGTCGCACCGGGCCAGGCGCTCGCCGTCGTCGGGGCCAACGGCACCGGCAAGTCGACGTTCCTGCGCGCGGTCGCCGGGCTGCTGGAGCCGCTCGCCGGCTCGATCGAGGTGCTCGGTGCCCCGGTCGACGAGCGCGCCCGGCGGTTCCGCGCGGAGGTGGCGACCGTCCTCGACGAGGACTCCTACCTGCCCGCGCTGACGCTGCGGGAGCACCTGCTGCTGACGGCGCGCGGCCACGGCGCCACCGCGGTCAGCGACCTCGTCACCGAGGTCGTCGAGGAGTTCGGACTCGCGGCGCGCCAGCACGCGCTGCCGACCGCGCTGTCGTCCGGGCAGCGCCGCCGGCTGCTGCTGGCCTCGGCGTTCGTGCGTCCCCGCACGCTGCTCGTGCTCGACGAGCCCGAGCAGCGCCTCGACGCGGGCATGCGGGACCGGCTGGCGCAGCGCCTCGTCGCGGAGCGGGCAGGCGGGGGCGGCGTCGTGCTCGCGACGCACGACCCGGTCCTCGTGCGCACCGTCGCGACGTCCGCGCTCGTCATCGCCGAGGACGCGGTGCGCGTGGTCGGCCCCGAGCAGGCGGCATCGGCGATCGAGGCGCTGTGAGCACCCTCGAGGTCGACGAGAGCGCCTGGCCGAGCGGTCGCGAGCTGCGCCGGCTGACGAAGCTGGCGACCGAGGCCCACGGCGGCGGGTCGTTCGGCGACCTCCTCGAGGAGGTCTACACGGTCGTGTTCAGCGTCGCGGTCGCGGTCGCGGTGGCGTTCGGGGCGACCGCGACCCTCAACACCAAGCTGCGGCCGAGCACGGCCGCGACGACGCTGGACCCGGCGTGGCTCGCGCTCGCCGCCGGTGTGGTCGCGCTCGGGGTCGGGATCGGCCTCGCGGGCAGGCTCGGACCGCTCGGGGTCGGGGGCGGGCAGGCCGCCTGGTGGCTGCCGACGCCGGCGGACCGACGCGGTCTGCTGCGGCCGCGGCTGCTGCTGCTCGTGGTCGTGTCGGTCGCCGTCGGGGCAGGCCTCGGTGCGCTGGTCGCCACGCTCGGCGGCGGCAGCGCCGCGGCGCCCGCGGCCGCGGCGGGCGCCGCGCTGGGCCCGGTGGCCGTCCTCGCC
>NZ_WNXX01000039.1 GCF_009733795.1 Actinotalea caeni | reverse complement strand
CGAGGTCGTCGGCGGTCGCGGCGGCCAGCGCGTCGCGCAGCGCGCGGGACCAGGCGTCGCGGGGCACGTGCCGCAGGTCGGGGATGCCCGGGCGCAGGTCGTAGGCGGGCACGCGCGGCAGCGGCGGCAGCGTGTCGGTGGCCGCTGCGCCCGTGGGGCCGAGGCGCGCACCGGCCGCGACCCGGGTGCCGGACCCGACGCGCGCCTCGAGCACACCCTCGGCGACCAGCTGCTCGTACACCTGGGTGACGACCCAGCGCGAGATCCCGAGCTCCTGCGCCAGCCGCCGGCTGGCGGGCAGCGGCGACCCGGCGTCGAGACGTCCGCTCGTGATGGCGTCGCGCAGCGCACGCTCGAGCCGGGAGACGAGCGGCCCGTCGCCGGCGAGGTCCAGCAAGGTGTCGCCGACGACCGCTCCACTATTGGCCTGGTCGAGCACCATGAGATCGGACCATACACCCGAACCGATCGCAGCCTAGCGTGAGCGTCACAACCCACTCACGAGGGAGAGACATGCGGTACACGACGATCGGTGACGGCGAGCACGGCTTCGAGGTCTCCGTGCTCGCGCTCGGGACGATGTACTTCGGCACCCGCACCGACGAGGAGACCTCGTTCGCGATCCTCGACCGCTACGTCGAGGCGGGTGGCACGTTCCTCGACACCGCGAACAACTACAACGCGTGGGTCGGCGGCCACGGCCGCGACAGCGAGGACGTGCTCGGCCGGTGGCTCGCCAGCCGCGGCAGCCGCGACCGGGTGCGCATCGCGACCAAGCTCGGCGCCGCGAAGAAGGACCCGAGCAAGCCGCTCTCGAACGAGCCTCCGACCAACTACCAGGGGCTCGCGGCCGAGGTCGTAGACCGCGAGGCGCGCGAGAGCCTGCGGCACCTCGGCATCGACCGGATCGACCTGCTCTACGGCCACGTGGACGACCGCGAGACCCCGATCGCCGAGACGGTCGCGGCCTTCGGCAAGCTCCAGGCGGACGGCGTCGTCGACCTCACCGGGATCTCCAACGTCAGTACCTGGCGCGTCGCCACCGCGCACCTGGAGGCCAGGCAGCAGGGCGTGCGCCCGTACGCGGTCGTGCAGCAGCGCCACTCCTACCTCTACCCGCCGCCGGTGCCGCCGCGGACGAGCTGGGTGAACGCCGACCTGCTGGACTACGCGGCCTCCGGCGGGGTCGACGGCCGCATCCCGCTGAGCGTCGTGGCCTACTCGCCGCTGGAGCAGGGCGCGCTGGCCCGGGACGACAAGCCGCTGTTCGGTGGCGCCGACAACGCCGGCTCGCGCGCCCGGGTGCGCGAGCTGCGCCAGGTCGCACGCGAGCTCGGCGCGACGCCGAACCAGGTCGCGATCGCCTGGCTGCTCGGCGGCGAGGTCCCGGTGATCCCGCTGGTGGGGGCGAGCTCGGTCGAGCAGCTCGACGAGCTGCTGGACGCCGTCGAGCTCGACCTGCCCGCCGAGGTGCGGGAGCGGATGGACGCCGTCTGAGTCAGTCCTGCACGACGTCGAGCTCGTTGCCCTCGGGGTCGGCCATCCGCACCCAGCGCAGCTCGCCGAGCGTCTCGTCGCCCAGGCGGGTCGCCCCGAGGGCGACGAGGCGCTCGACCTCGGCGTCGAGGTCCGCCACGTGCAGGTCGAGGTGCATGCGGTTCTTGCCCTGCTTGGGCTCCGCGACCCGCTGCACCAGCACGGTCGGACCGCTGGCCCCCTCGCGCGGCAGCAGCACCTCGAAGGCACCGACGGCGCCCGCCCGCCGGTAGCGCAGGGCCTCGGCCCAGAAGGTCGCGGTCGCCTCCGGGTCGGTCGAGTCGAGCACGATCGTGATCTCGACGGCGTCGCTGTCGTTCATGCGCTCACCTCACCACGCACGACCGTGGCGGCGCAGTGGATCCGCCGTCAGTCCACGAGCAGGCGGTCGACGTCGACCTCGCGCAGCCGGTCCGGGTCGGCGAGCACGTCGAGGCCGACGATGCGGCCGTCGTCGTCGATGTCGAACGCCATGAGCGAGACCAGCCGGCCCTCGAGGACCGCGGCGACACCGGGGCGGCCGTCGAGCAGCACCGGGACCGAGTGCGCCGCGAGCCGCGCGGCGGTGCGGGCCTGGTCCGCGATCCGCGCAGCACCCTCGACGACCCGCAGCCGGTCGCCGTAGTCGGCCCGCAGCACCGCACCCTCGTCGAGGAGCTCGAGCAGGCCGCCGAGGTCGCCGCCCTGCACCGCCGCCAGCCACGCCTCGACCACCTGCCGACCGCGCGAGGCGCCCCCGTCGCCCGGCGAGGACGCGCCCCGCACCCGCCGCCGGGCACGCGAGGCCAGCTGCCGGGCGGCCTGCGGGCTGCGCCCGAGCACGTCGGCGACCTGCCCGAACGGCGTCCCGAAGACGTCGTGCAGCACGAACGCCAGCCGCTCGGCCGGGCCGAGCTCGTCGAGGACGACGAGCAGGGCGGCGCTCACCGCGTCGCTGCGCTCCGCCTCGACGACGGGGTCACCCACCTCCGCGACCGGCTCGTCGCGCCACGGCTCGACCTGCCAGGAGCGCTCCCGGCTGCGGCGCGGCGCACGCAGCTGGTCGAGGCAGATGCGCGAGACGACCGTGGTCAGCCAGGCGTCGAGGTTCGCGATCGTGGCCGTGTCCGCGCGCTCGAGCCGCAGCCAGCTCTCCTGCACCGCGTCCTCGGCCTCGGCGACCGACCCGAGCAGCCTGGTCGCGACCGCCAGCAGCTGCGGTCGCACGGTCTCGAAGCGGCGTGCGAGGAGTCGTCGGTCCGTCATGTCACATCTCCGTCCGTGTCGTCGTCGGGATGCCGACGAGCGACCGCTCGTCGATGTGACGGAAGGACTCACCATGCATGCACCCATCCTGGTCACCGGTGGCACCGGGACGATCGGGCGACGCGTCGTGCCGCTGCTCGTCGCGAGCGGGCGGCAGGTCCGCGTGCTCAGCCGGCACCCGCGGCCCGACAGCCCCGGTGTCACCCACCTGGAGGGCGACACGGTCGCCGACCGTGGTCTCGAGGCGGCGACCGACGGCGTCGAGGTCGTCGTCCACCTCGCGGGCGGGCGCACCGGCGACGACCTCGCCGCCCGCCATGTCGCGGCCGCGGCGCGAGCCGCCGGGGTGCGGCACCTGCTGCTGGTCTCGGTCGTCGGCGCGGACCGGATGCCGATCGGGTACTTCCGGGCGAAGGCGGCCGCCGAGCAGGCGGTGGCCGGGTCCGGGGTGCCGTGGACCGTGCTGCGGGTCGCGCAGCTGCACGACCTCGTGCTCCCCGTGGCACGCGCCGCCGCTCGGCTGCCGGTCACGCCGGCGCCGCGCGGCCTCCGGTTCGAGCCGGTGCACCGGGACGAGGTCGCGCGACGGCTGGCGGACCTCGCCCTGGGAGAGCCGGCGGGTCGCGTCCCCGACCTCGCCGGGCCGGAGGTGCTCGACCTCGCCGCGCTCGTCGCGTCGTTCCGCGAGGCCGAGGACCGGCGCCCGGCCCGCAGGCTCCCGCTGCCGCTCGCCGGCGCCGTCGGACGCGCCTACCGCGAGGGCGCCAACCTCGCCGGGCCCGACGCCCGGCGAGGCACGCGGACGTGGCAGGAGTTCTTGACCGCGACCATGCTCGATTCGTTCAAGTCCGCCGCCGACGGGGCTGCCTAGCGTCACCGGCGCGGGACGGGTGGTGCCGCACCATCCGGCGGGCCCGCGGACGGAGGTGACCATGGGCAAGGTTCTGAGCGCCCTCTCGGTCTCGGTGGACGGCCGCATCACCGGCCGCGACCCGGGGACCGGGCGCGGGCTGGGCGACGGCGGCGTGCTCTTCGACTGGTACGGCAGCGGCGAGACGCCGTCGCGGGAGTTCGAGGGGTTCCGGATGTCACCGGAGAGCGCGCGGCTGTTCGACGAGCTGGCCGGCTCGGTGGGCGCGATGGTGTGCGGTCGGCACACCTACGACGACTCCGGGTGGGCGGCGGGCGGCGGACCCCACCCCACCGCCCCGCTGGTCGTGCTCAGCCACCGACCGGCGCCGGCCGACTGGCCGAACCAGACCTTCACCACGGACGTCCACGACGCGATCGCCGTCGCCCGCGACCTCGCGGGCGACAAGGACGTCGCCCTGCAGGGCGGCGGCCTGGTGACCGCAGCCCTCGAGGCCGGACTGGTCGACGAGCTCGTGCTGCACCAGGTGCCGGTGCTGCTCGGTGACGGCCGGCCGTTCTTCCAGACCCTGCCCCGGCAGGTCGCGCTCGAGGTCGTCGAGGTGGTGCCCGCGCCGGGCGTCACCCACCTGCGGTACGCGGTGCTGCGATGATCTCCTACGAGCACGTGACGCCCGACCAGGTGCGGGAGGTCGCCGCGACCGCCCGACCGTACGCCGTCGCGCTGCTGCGGTGGGGACCGCAGCGCCACCGCGACGGTGCCGACGCGATCGAGCTGGAGCACCAGCGGCGGATGGTGGCGCTGCGCGACGCCGGCACGATCGCCGTGCTGTGCCCGGCGGACTCCGAACGCCTGGCCGGCGTCGCCGTCATGGTCGTCGACGCCGACGAGGCCACGGCGATCATGGCCGAGGACCCCTGCGTGCGCGCGGACATGATCCGCGCCGAGGTGTACCGCTGCTACGGGTTCCCGGGCGACGCGCTCCCCGGCGAGGACCCGGACACCTCCGCCGCCGGCGGCACGGGAGCCGCGACCGGGACGGGCCGCCCGCCGAGCAGCAGGAAGGGGCGGTAGGACGCCGCGTGGTCGTGCCCGCAGGCGCAGTGGTCGGAGGCACCGTGCAGCAGCGGGCGCGGCGTCTGACCGGTCAGCCGCACGCACTCCCGGGTCAGGTGCGCCTGGTCGGCGTAGCCCGCCTCGGTCGCGAGCCGCGACAGTCCCGCGGGACCGGGGAGCCGCAGCCCGGCCGCCGCTGCCTGGGCGAGCGCGAGGAAGCCCTGCAGCCGCAGCGTGCGGTGCAGCGTCTTCGGCGTCAGACCCAGCACCTGCAGGAGACGGCGACGCAGCTGCGACGGCGACAGGTCGACCCGGTCGGCGACGTCGGCGACGCTCGTCGTCCGCCACGGCATCAGCAGCCGGACCGCCGTGCGCACCAGCGGGTCGCCGGCGTCGATCTCGCCCACCAGCACGTGCTGCAGCGGGGTCAGGGCCGCGTCCGGGTCCGATGCCGAGGCGACCGCCTCCACCAGCCGCGCGGCCAGGTCGGGCCGCAGCGCCGCCAGCTCGACGCGCCGGTCGAGCAGCGCCGCTGCTCCGCCGGGCACGCGCAGCGCCGACCCGGGCAGGAAGCGCACGCCGAGCACGGTCGAGCGCGGCGGCAGCACCTCGACGAGCGGGCCGGTGAGCGGCCCGAGCAGCCGCGGCGCGCCACCGACCACGACGTGCAGCTCGGTGCCGCCCGTCGGCAGGTGGGTGTGCACGACGGCGGTGTCGCCGGTGCGCTGCACCCACACCGTCCGCACGACGCCGCGCAGCGGCGGTTCCGGGGCGCGCTCGGTAGAGGAGCCCGCCACCTCGGAACCGGCGGCGACGCCGCGCAGGGCCATGGCGTCCGATCGTAGGACGCGGCTCACGCCCCCGCGCGGGCGACCTCGGCGAGGTACGCCTCGGTGAGCTCGGCGAGGACCGAGCCGGCGCCGTCGGGCCGCGGGACGCCGAGGTGCAGCTCGCGCAGCTCGTCCATGAAGCGGACCCAGAGCTCGGGGCCGCCCCGCTCCAGCAGCTCGGCGCGGATCGAGAGCTCCCGGGAGACCGGGAGGTGGCGCCGCCCCCAGCTGCCGAGCGCGGCCATGACCGGCACGAGCTGGATCGACGCCTCGGTGAGGCTGTACACGACCTTCTGCTTGTGGCTCGGGTCCGGCGCGCGCGTGATGAGGCCGGCCTCGGTCAGCCGCTGCAGCCGGTCGGCCAGGATGTTCGACGCGATGCCCTCCTCGGAGCCGGTCAGCAGCTCCCGGAAGTGGCGGCGGTTGCCGAACATCATGTCGCGGATCACGAGCAGCGACCACTTGTCGCCGATCACCTCCAGCGAGAGGTTGATCGGGCACCCGGATCGAGTCGTGACGTCCATACCGATTGCACTCTACAACCAGCGGTGCTAGCGTCCCATCCAGTTGCAGATCACAATCGGTTTCTCGAGGAGGAGAACGATGGCGCTGGTCTACTCCGCGACCGGGTCGCTCGACGGCTACGTCGCGGAACCCGATGGCAGCTTCGAGTTCGCCTATCCCGACGAGGAGCTGCACACCTTCGTCAACGAGGTCCACGCCACCATCGGCACGCTGCTCATCGGACGCCGCAGCTACGAGCTGATGGAGCCGTGGGACACGATGGACATCGCGACCGCGGACCCGGCCGAGGCCCAGTTCGCACGCCAGTGGCGCGAGACCGACAAGCTCGTCTACTCCTCGACGCTGCCGGAGGTCACGTTCCCACGCACCCGCCTCGAGCGTTCTTTCGACCCCGCGGCGGTCGCGGAGCTGAAGGCCACCAGCGACCGCGACGTGGGCATCGGCGGGCCCGAGCTGGCGGGGGCGGCGTTCGACGCCGGCCTCGTGGACGAGGTCTGGACCTTTCTCGTCCCGACCGTGATCGGCGGCGGCGCCCCGATGTTCGCCGCCGGCACCCGGCTCGACCTCGAGCTGATCGACCAGCACCGCTTCGGCAACGGGACGGTGGGGATGCACTACCGCGTGAAGGGAACCCGAGCATGAGCGTCGTCGCCACCATGTCCATCTCGCTCGACAACATCGGGACGGGCCACCACCAGACCGAGGAGCGACCGTTCGGGGACGCCCCCGAGGATGCTCTGCACCGCTGGATGTTCGACGCGCCACAGGAGAACCAGCCGGAGATCGACGCGATCCTCGGTGCCGGCGCCTATGTGATGGGCCGCAACATGTTCGGACCGGTGCGCGGCGAGTGGGACCGCGACTGGCGCGGCTGGTGGGGCTCGAACCCGCCGTACCACGCGCCCGTGTTCGTGCTCACGCACTACCCGCACGACCCGATCGAGATGGAGGGCGGCACCACCTTCCACTTCGTCACCGACGGCATCCACGCCGCCCTCGACCGCGCCCGTGAGGCCGCCGGTGACCTCAACATCCACATCGCGGGCGGGCCCACCACGACCAACGCCTATCTCGCCGCCGGGCTCGTCGACGAGCTCGCGCTGCAGATCTCGCCGGTCGTGCTCGGTGAGGGGATCCGGCTGCTCGACGGCGTCGGGCGCCTCGACCTGGAGCCGATCGCGATCCGGCCGACGTCGCTCGTCACGCACGCCCGCTACCGCGTGCGCTACCCGGACGGCGCCTGAGCGTTCCCGAACCGTGCACCCGGGCGCCCCGGTGCCGCTCGTAGGCTGCCGCCATGACCATCCCGACGCCGGTCCCCGACTCCATGCGTGCCGCGTTCCTCGACGCGCCCCGGCAGATCGTCGTCCGCGAGACCCCCACCCCGCAGCCCGGCCCGCACGAGGTGCTGGTGCGACCGACGTCGGTGGGCCTGTGCGGCTCGGACGTGCACTTCTGGGAGCACGGCCGGGTCGGCGACCTGGTCGTCGAGGAGCCGCTGATCCTCGGCCACGAGGTCGCCGGTGTGATCGCCGCCGTCGGGGAGGGCGTCGACCCCGGCCGGGTCGGCGAGCGCGTCGCGGTCGACCCGCAGCGGCCCTGCCGCCGCTGCGGGTACTGCCTCGGCGGCCGCTACAACCTGTGCCGGTCGGTCGAGTTCCCCTCCGCTCCCCCGGTGCACGGCGCGTTCGCCGAGTACCTCGCGGTCCCCGCCGACTTCGCGTTCCCGCTGCCGGAGGACATGTCCGACGACGAGGCCGCGCTGCTGGAGCCGCTGAGCGTCGGGATCGCGGCCGTCCGCAAGGCGGACGTCGTGCCCGGCTCGCGCGTGCTCGTCACCGGCGCCGGTCCCATCGGCGTGCTGACGGCGGCCGCCGCGGCCGCGTTCGGCGCCACCGAGGTCGTCGTCTCCGACCCGCTCGCGAGCCGTCGGCAGATCGCGCTGCGGCACGGTGCCACAGCTGTCCACGACCCGGCCTCCGGGCCGCTGCCCGAGGAGCGGTTCGACGCGCTGGTCGACGCCGCCGGCGTCCAGGCCACGGTCGACGGCGGCATCCGCGCGCTGCGCGCCGGCGGCACCGCGGTCGTGGTCGGCATGGGCTCCGACCGGGTCGACCTCGACCTGTTCCGGGTGCAGAGCCACGAGCTGCGCATCGAGGGCCTGTTCCGCTACGTCGACACCTGGCCCACCGCGATCGCGCTCGTGAGCAGCGGCCGGGTCGAGGTCGCCTCGCTGGTGAGCGACGTCGTCGGGCTCGACGACCTCGACGCCGCCATGCGCCGCAACGGCGACCCCGACGTCATGAAGATCGTCGTCCGGGTCTAGAGCCGCCGTCACGGGCGACTCCGCGAGCTCGTAGCCCCGTACCGAGATCGTGGTGTGCACCGTACGAGGTCGGTACGCAGGTACGAGCTCGCTGGCCGCGCGCGCCGCACGGGGCTCCCCGAGCGCCTCGTCCGCGTGGACGCCGAGCCGGAGGACGCAACGCTGCGCTCGTCGATGCCATCCTCACTGCCGTGAACCCGAGACCGCGTGAACGAGCGACCCAGGGGATGACATGATCTCGCACCGCGCACACCGGACCGTCGTCGCGCTCGCGACGGCGGCGCTCACCCTCGCTGCCTGCGCCCCGGGCGACGACCCGACCCCTGTGCCGACCCCGACACCGACCTCGCCGCCGACCACAGAGCCCCCGACTGCCGACCCGTCGACGAGCGACGCGCCCACCTACGAGGAGGCCCAGATCGCGGACGCGCGTGAGTTCGTCATCGAGTCCTACGAGGTGGCGGGGGCCATCGGGAACGACGGTTTCGAGAACTGGGAAGCACGCATCTACCCGTACTACTCGGGCGTGAGCACCGACTCGAAGCTGTGGCAGCTGCTTTCTCAGAGCTTCGAGGAGTACGCCGCCGAGGGCATCGTGATCGAGGGCGCCACCGAGGTGGTCTCGGCGGACGTGACCGAGTGGGAGGAGGACCCCACCGGTGAGGGCTTCGACACCGTCGTCTTCGACGTCTGCCTCGACTCCAGCAGCGTCGTCTTTCGCAACAGCGACGGCACCGAGAGCAGCGACTACAGCTCGCCCGACCACCGGTACCCGGCGGAGATCGAGGTGATGGGGCAGCCGGGCACGGACCTGGGGTGGTCGATCATGGAGCAGATCGCCGACGCGACGTCGTCGTGCTGACCTGGACACGCCTGCTGCGGCCGGCCCTCCCGGTCCGTGGCGGTGAGCGACGGCAGCGGGTACGTCTCCGCGGGCATCCCGGACCGCCCCGGGGCGTGCGCGGACGTGCAGGTGGGCTGCCGGCCGCGCGCAGACGCCGGGGGACGGGCGCGGCACCCGACGGTGACCGCTGGGAGCCGCTGATCCAGCTCTGGACGGAGGACGACGCGTGCCCGAGGCTGCTCAGCGCCGTGTGCACGGTGCGCCGCAGCCCGACCGCACCGCGCGGGTCCTCGCGCGCCGGGGCGGGTTGTGCCACGCTCCCGGCATGACAGACACGACGTCTGTGCCCGAGGCGGGTCCCGCCGTCGAGCCGGACCTCCAGATCGAGACCACCGGCATCGAGATCGTCACGCCGGACAAGCGCACCGCGAAGCCGCGGGACCTGTTCTGGCCGTGGTTCGCCGCGAACGTCTCGGTGTTCGGCATCAGCTACGCCTCCTACGTCTACGGCTTCGGCGTCAGCCTCGGCCAGGCGCTGCTCGTCACGGTCGTCGGCATCACGCTGAGCTTCCTCACCTGCGGGGTCGTCGCGATCGCCGGCAAGCGCGGCTCGGCGCCGACGATGATCCTGTCGCGCGCGTCCTTCGGCGTCACCGGCCAGAAGGTGCCGGGGGTGTTCTCCTACCTGATCTCGATGGGCTGGGAGACGTTCCTCGCGATCATGGCGGTGCTCGCGACCGCGACCGTGGTCACCAAGCTCGGCGGCGACGGCGGCACCGCGACCAAGATCATCGCGATGGTCGTCGTGGCCGCGCTGATCGTCGCCGGCTCGGTGGCGGGCTACCACCTGATCATGAAGCTGCAGTCGGTCCTCACGTGGGTGACCGGCGCGGTGACGATCGCCTACATCGTGCTCACGATCGGCCAGATCGACCTCGGCACCGCCGCGCAGATGCCGTCCGGCTCGGCGCAGGCCATGATCGGCGCACTGGTCATGGTGCTCACCGGGTTCGGGCTCGGCTGGGTCAACATCGCGGCCGACTGGTCCCGCTACCAGCGCCGCGACGCCTCCAGCGGCGCGATCGTCTTCTGGAACACCTTCGGCGGCGCGATCGCCCCGATCCTGCTGGTCGTCTACGGGCTCGCGCTCATCGGCACCCGGCCCGACCTCATGGACGGCATCGCGCTCGACCCGATCGGCACCCTCGCCGACCTGCTGCCCACGTGGTTCCTCGTGCCGTTCCTCGTGGCGGCCGTGCTCGCGCTCGTCAGCGGCGCGATCCTCGGCATCTACTCCTCCGGCCTGACGCTGCTCAGCCTGGGGCTGAAGGTCAAGCGTCCGGTCGCGGCCGGGATCGACGGCGCCATCCTCACGATCGGCGCCGTCTGGGTCGTGTTCTTCGCCGAGAGCTTCCTCGGCCCGTTCCAGTCCTTCCTCATCACGCTGGGCGTCCCGATCGCGGCGTGGGCGGGCATCACGATGGCCGACGTCGTGCTGCGGCGCCGCGACTACGACGACGCGGCGCTGTTCGACGGCAGCGGCCGCTACGGGCGCTGGAACCCGACCGTGATCGCGCTCATGGCGCTCGCCTCGGTCGTGGGCTGGGGCCTGGTCATCAACAACTTCGCCGAGGAGGCGGCCTGGAACAACTGGCAGGGCTACCTGCTCGGCCCGCTGGGCCTCGGCGGTCGTGACGGCGACTGGGCGTGGGCGAACCTCGGGGTGCTGTTCGCGCTGCTCATCGGGTTCGTCGGGTACCTGCTGCTGCAGCGAGGCGCCGTCCGCCGGCAGGAGACCGACGCGTGAGCGACGACCCCTGGCTGGTCGTCGTCGACCACCAGCGGGTGTTCGCCGAGGAGGCATCGGACTGGGGCTCGCCGATGTTCGCCGACACCGTGCCGGTCGTCGCGGCGCTGGCGCGCGAGCACGGCGAGCGGGTCGTGCTCACGCGCTGGGTGCCCCACGAGCCCGCCGACCGCGCCGGATCCTGGGTCGACTACTTCGAGCGGTGGCCGTTCGCCGACCGCCCCGCCGACGACCCGATGTTCGACCTCGTGGACAGCGCTCGCACGCTGGCCGCGCCGCACGTCCTCACGCGGCCGACGTTCGGCAAGTGGGGTCCGGAGCTGCAGGCGATCACCGGCCCGGCGCCAACCCTCACCCTCGTCGGGGTCTCCACCGACTGCTGCGTCATCTCGACGGCGCTGCCCGCGGCGGACGCCGGTGCCCGGGTCCGCGTGGTCGCGGCCGGGTGCGCGGGCTCGACGCCGGAGGCGCACGAGCAGGCGCTCGCGATCATGCGGCTGTACGCGCCGCAGATCGAGGTCGTCTGAGGCCGACGACATCCGGCGGGTAGCGTGGCCGTGTGCCCGTCATCGAGTCCTCGGTCGTCGTCGACGTCGACCCGCCGACGGCGTTCGCGGTCTCGCAGACCACCGGCCCCACGCGGCTGCGGTGGGACCCGTTCATCCGCCGTCAGCACTTCCTGGACGGCGCGACCGCGCCCGGCAGGGGTGTGCGGACCTTCACGCGGCACCGCTCGGGCATCTCGATGGTGAGCGAGTACGTCTCCTACGCGCCACCGTCGAACGTCGGCATGCGGATGGTCACCGGGCCGTGGTTCTTCGCGAACCTGGCGGGCGGGTGGCGGTTCAAGGCCGCTGACGGCGGCGGCACGCTCGCCACCTGGAAGTACTCCTTCGGCTGCCGGCCGCGGTGGCTCGCGCCGCTCGCCGAGCGGATCGGCGGCTGGGTGCTGCAGCGCGACATCGACCGCCGGATCGCCGGCTTCGCGCGCGGCTGCGCCGATCCGCTCGTGCTCGCCGAGGTGCGGCCCACCGCCTGAGCCTGGACGGCCTCGCGGCGCCCGCGCGGTCAGTCGCCGTGCCGCCGGGCGCGGTAGGCGGCGGCAGCGACCCGGTTGGTGCACGCGGTCGAGCAGTACTTGCGCGAGCGGTTCTTCGAGAGGTCGACGACGACGCCCTCGCAGTCCGGTGCGGCGCACGTCGCCAGCCGGTCGGTCTCGCCCGCCCGGATGACATCGGCCATCGCCATCGCGGACTCGACCGCCATCCGCGCGGCGAGCGGCGCGTCGTCGGGCATCGCGTGGAGGTGCCACGACCAGGTGCCGTGCCGCACGAGCTGCGGCAGCGCGCCGTTCTCGCGGAGCAGCGCGTTGACGATCGCCACCCGTCGCTCGTCGTCGACCTCCCAGAGCTCGCGCAGCCGCGACCGCAGCGCCCGCACCTCCTCCAGCTCGGCCTCGTCGCCGGCGCGGGCGCCGGTCCACTCCCAGCGGTCGAGGAACTCCGCGAGCTCACCGACCGTGCGCAGCGTCTCGGGCGCGGCAGCGGTGTTGACGAGCGCGGCGGTGCCGGCGAGCGCCAGCGAGGTGTCATGGGCGAACAGCAACTTGACTCCTGACGTCCAGATCGGGCATCGTCATCACCGTAACCGTACGTGACTCATGATGCCGGAGTGGCCGTGACCGTCCTCGCTCGCCGCAGCATGTCCGTCGGGCTCGTGCTGGCCGTCGTGTCCGCGGTGGCGTTCGGCTCGTCGGGCGCGTTCGCGAAGGGGCTGCTCGACGCCGGCTGGACACCCGGCGCCGCCGTCGTCTGGCGCGTGGGTCTCGCGAGCCTGCTGCTCGCAGGCCCGACGGCTGTCGCGCTGCGCGGCCGGTGGCACCTGCTGCGCACCGGTTGGCGCCCGATCGCCGCGTTCGGCGTCGTCGCCGTCGCGATGTGCCAGGTCGCCTACTTCCAGGCCGTCCAGTACGTCTCGGTCGGGGTGGCGCTGCTGCTGGAGTACCTCGGGGTCGTGCTGGTCGTCGGGTGGCTGTGGCTGCGGCACGGCACCAAGCCGCGGCCGCTGAGCATCGCCGGCGGCGTGCTCGCCCTCCTCGGCCTCGTCGGAGTGCTCGACCTCGTCGGCGGCGGCACGGTGCACCCGATCGGCGTCGTGTGCGGGCTGCTGGCCGCCGTCGGGCTCGCGACCTACTTCGTCGTCTCGGCCGACCAGCGGGCCGGGCTGCCGCCGGTCGCGCTCGCCGGCGCCGGCATGGTGCTCGCGACGCTCGTGCTGCTGCTCGCCGGTGCCGTGGGCCTGCTCGAGATGCGCATGACCACGCTGCCGGTCGACCTCGCCGGCCGCACGCTGCCCTGGTGGGTCCCGGTCGTCGGGCTCGGCCTGATCTCGACCGCGGTCGCCTACGGCTTGGGCATCGCCGCGACGCGTGTGCTCGGCTCCAAGCTCGCCTCGTTCGTCGGGCTCACCGAGGTGCTCTCGGCGGTGCTGATCGCGTGGCTGCTGCTCGACCAGGTGCCGCGCCCGGTGCAGCTGGTGGGCGGCGTGCTCATCCTGCTGGGCGTCGCCGCCGTCAAGCTCGACGAGCGGGCCCCGGTGCCGGAGCCGGTCGAGGAGGTCGTCCGGCAGGGCGACCTCACGCCTGGCTGAGCGCCTCCCGCACGGCGGGCGCCACCTCGCGCCCGTACAGCTCGATGCACGAGCGGATCGCGGCGTCCGGCAGCGTGCCGGCGCTGTACTTGAGGTCGAAGCGCGACAGCCCCAGCGCCCGCGCCGTGCGCACGATCTTGGCGGCGACGGTCTCGGGCGACCCGACGAACAGCGCACCCTCGGCGACCTCGGCCTCGTAGGCGGCGCGGGTCATCGGCGGCCAGCCGCGCTCGCGCCCGATGCGCGCGGTCATCGCCTGGTAGTGCGGGAAGAACCGGTCGCGCGCCTCCTCGTCGGTGGCGGCCACGTGCCCCGGCGCGTGCACGCCGACCGGCAGCGGCTCCCGGCCGTGCTCGCGCAGCGCGTCGTGGTACAGCTCGACGAACGGAGCGAACCGCACCGGGTCGCCCCCGATGATCGCGAGCATCAGCGGCATCCCGTAGCTCGCCGCCCGCACCACCGACTCGGGGCTGCCGCCGACACCGATCCAGGTGCGCAGCGTGCCGCTCTCGAGCGGCGGGTGCACGGTCACACCGGTCAGCGGCGGCCTGGTGCTGCCCGACCAGGTGACCGGGCCGCCGCGCAGCAGCGCCGCGAACAGGTCGAGCTTGTCGCTGAACAGCACCTCGTAGTCGGCGAGGTCGTAGCCGAACAGCGGGAACGACTCGGTGAAGGAGCCCCGACCGAGCGTGACCTCCGCGCGGCCGCGCGAGATCGCGTCGAGCGTGGAGAACCGCTGGAACACCCGCACCGGGTCGTCGGAGGAGAGCACCGTGACCGAGGAGCCCAGTCGGATCCGCTCGGTGCGGGCCGCGACCGCAGTCAGCACGACGTCGGGCGCCGAGACCGCGAAGTCCTCGCGGTGGTGCTCCCCCACCCCGAAGAAGTCGAGCCCGACCTCCTCGGCGAGCACCCCCTGCTCGACGACGTCGCGGATCACCTGCGCCTGATGCAGCGGCCGACCGTCCGCGTCGACGGTGACGTCGCCGAACGTGTCCACACCGAGCTCGATCACGAGCACCACCGTAGGCGACGACGGCGCCACGCGCGCGGTCGTCCCGTCGCGCCCCGGAGCCGCCGGTGCGGCGCGCGGCCGCGCGCGTGAGACCGGTCCTCTCGGGGCGCGGACGGCACCGGGCGCGCACGCCCTGGCTCCTAGACTCGACCCGCACGACGACGTACCGGAGGGATGGGTCCGATGGGGTCTGCCACGACGCAGTTCTCCGACGACGCGCGGGCGCGCGTGTTCGCCGAGATCGCCGAGCTCGCCGAGGGGCGGGACGACCTCCGCGACGTCGTCGAGCGGGTGCTCGAGCACGTCGCGTCCGAGGACCTGCTGGAGCGCGAGCCTCGCGACCTGCTGGGCGCCGTCGCGTCGCTGCGCGACCTGGCCGCACGGCGCCGTGACGGCGAGACGCTCGTGCAGGTGCTCTCGCCGTCGCTGCGCGAGAACGGCTGGACGTCGCGCCGCAGCGTCGTGCAGATCTGCACCGAGGACTCACCGTTCCTCGTCGACTCGGTGACGGCCGCGCTCGCGCAGGACGGGCTGACCGTGCACCTGCTGGTGCACCCGCTGCTCGTCGTGCGCCGCGACGCCGAGGGCGTGCTGCAGCAGATCCGCCCCGAGCGGCCGCCGTCGACCGCGGGCACGACCGAGTCCTGGATGCACATCGAGGTCGACCGGGCGGCCTCGCCCGCGGCCGAGGAGGAGCTCGCCGCGCACCTGCGCGCCGTGCTCGACGACGTCCGCGCCGCCGTCGAGGACTGGTTGCCGATGCGGCACGCGTGCGAGGCGATCGCGCACGACCTCGATCGTGGCGCGCCCGCGACGGTCGACCCTGCCGAGGTCGAGCCGACCAAGCAGTTCCTGCGCTGGCTCGCCGACGACCACTTCACGTTCGTCGGGTACCGCGAGTACCGGCTGGCCGAGCGTGAGATCGACGGCGCACCCGAGCTGGTGCTCGAGGCCGTCGAGGGCTCCGGGCTGGGCGTGCTGCGCGAGGTCGCGGAGCCGTACTCGCGGCTGCGCCCCGAGGCGCAGGCGACCGCCCGCGAGCCGCGGCTGCTCACGATCACGAAGGCCAACTCGCGCAGCACCGTGCACCGGCCGGTCTACCTCGACTACATCGGGATCCGGACCTTCGACCTCGACGGCGCGGTGACCGGCGAGAAGCGGTTCCTCGGCCTGTTCACGTCGACCGCGTACGCCGAGTCGGTCACGCGGCTCCCGATCGCGGGTGACAAGGCGCGGGCGGTGCTCGACCGGGCCGGGTTCGCCGCCAGCAGCCACTCCGGCAAGGACCTGCTGCAGATCCTCGAGGCGTACCCGCGCGACGAGCTGTTCGCGGTCGCGACCGACCGGCTCGCCGAGACCGTGCAGGAGGTGCAGCACCTCAGCGAGCGCCGGCGGCCCCGGATCTTCGTGCGCAAGGACGAGTTCGGCCGGTTCGCCTCGGCGCTGGTGTTCGTGCCGCGCGACCGGTACACGACCGCCGTCCGGCTGCGCATCGAGGCGATCCTGCGGGAGGTGTTCGACGCCGAGCACGTCGACTACACGACGCGGCTGTCGGACTCCCCGCTCGCGCAGCTGCACTTCGTGCTGCGCTCCGGGGCGGGGCGATCGGTGCCCGACGTCGACGCCGACGCGCTGCAGGAGCGGGTGCTCACCGCGATCCGCACCTGGGAGGAGCAGCTCGCCGACGCCGTCCACGAGCAGACGACGCGCGACGCCGACCGCGACGCCGCCGTCGAGGACACCGAGGACGCCGCGAACGCGCTGCTCGCCACGTTCACGTTCCCCGAGGCGTACAAGGAGGACGTCGAGCCGGCCGACGCCGTGCCGGACCTGCTGCGTCTCGACGCGCTCGCGCGCACCGGCACCGGCTCGGTGCACCTGACCGCGGGCGAGGGGCCGGCCGACCGGCGCTTCAAGATCTTCTCGGACGCGCCGCTGTCGCTCACCCGGGTGCTGCCGGTGCTCACCGACCTCGGCGTCGAGGTCACCGACGAGCGGCCGTACTCGATCACGACGCCGCAGCAGCCGGACGGGTCGATGCACATCTACGACTTCGGGCTGCGCGCGGACCCGCAGACGTGGGACGACGACCCCACCCGCTTCGAGGAGGCGTTCGCGGCCGCGTGGAGCGGTGCCGCGGAGTCGGACGCGCTCAACGCGCTCGTGCTCACGGCGAGGCTGTCGTGGCGGCAGATCGTGGTGCTGCGCGCGATCGGGCGCTACCTGCGCCAGATCGGGTCGGCGTTCTCGATGGAGTACATCGAGGAGGCGCTGGTCGCCAACCCGGCGCTCGCCGCGGCGATCGTGCGGCTGTTCGAGACCCGGTTCGACCCCGACCGTCCCGGCGACGACCGCGACGAGGCGAGCGCCGCGCAGGTGCGCGAGCTCGAACGAGCGCTCGACGACGTGGCGAGCCTCGACGCCGACCGCATCCTGCGCGCGTTCGTCGGCATCGTGCAGGCGACGCTGCGCACCAACGTCTTCCAGGTGGACGGCGACGGAGCACCCAAGCCGCACGTGTCGATGAAGCTCGACTGCCGGCGCGTGCCCAACCTGCCGCAGCCGCACCCGATGGCCGAGATCTGGGTGTACTCCCCGACGGTCGAGGGCGTGCACCTGCGGTTCGGGCGGGTCGCGCGCGGTGGGCTGCGCTGGAGCGACCGCCGCGAGGACTTCCGCACCGAGGTGCTCGGGCTGGTCAAGGCGCAGATGGTGAAGAACGCCGTCATCGTCCCGACCGGGTCCAAGGGCGGCTTCGTCGGCAAGCAGCTGCCCGACCCGGCCGTGGACCGGCAGGCGTGGCTGGAGGCGGGCAAGGCGGCCTACCGGACGTTCATCCGGGGGCTGCTGGACCTCACCGACAACCGGGTCGGGTCCGACGTCGTGCCGCCCGAGCGCGTCGTCCGGCACGACGAGGACGACCCGTACCTGGTCGTCGCCGCGGACAAGGGCACCGCGACGTTCTCCGACATCGCCAACGAGATCTCGCGCGAGTACGGCTTCTGGCTCGACGACGCGTTCGCCTCGGGCGGCAGCGCCGGCTACGACCACAAGGCGATGGGCATCACCGCGCGCGGCGCGTGGGAGTCGGTGAAGCGGCACTTCCGCGAGCTCGGCGTGGACACCCAGAACGAGGACTTCACGGTCGTCGGCATCGGCGACATGAGCGGCGACGTCTTCGGCAACGGCATGCTGCTGAGCGAGCACATCCGGCTGGTGGCCGCGTTCGACCACCGGCACGTGTTCGTCGACCCCGACCCCGACGCCGCGACGTCCTACGCCGAGCGGCGCCGGCTGTTCGAGATGCCGGGGTCGAGCTGGGCGGACTACGACGCCTCGCTCATCAGCGAGGGCGGCGGCGTCTACCCCCGGTCCGCGAAGTCGGTGCCGCTCTCGCCGCAGGCCCGCGAGGCGCTCGGCATCGCCGACGAGGTCACCGAGCTGACACCCGCCGAGCTGATCCGCCACGTCCTCCGGGCACCGGTCGACCTGCTGTGGAACGGGGGCATCGGGACCTACGTCAAGGCGTCGATCGAGACCCACGCGGACGTCGGCGACCGCGCCAACGACGCGATCCGTGTCGACGGCGCCGACCTGCGGGTGCGCGTGGTCGGCGAGGGCGGCAACCTCGGCGCGACCCAGCTCGGCCGCATCGAGGCCGCCCGCAACGGCGTCCACATCAACACCGACGCGATCGACAACTCGGCGGGCGTGGGCACCTCCGACAAGGAGGTCAACCTCAAGATCCTGCTGACCGAGCAGGTGCGCGCGGGTGTGCTCGACCTCGACGCGCGCAACGAGCTGCTGGCGTCGATGACCGACGAGGTTGCCGAGCAGGTGCTGCGCGACAACTACGAGCAGAACGTGCTGCTGGGCAACAGCCGCGCCAACAGCGCGGTCATGCTGCCGGTCCACAGCCGGCTGCTCGACTGGCTGGAGGAGCACGGCGACCTGGACCGCGAGCTGGAGTTCCTGCCCGACGACGACGAGATCGAGCGGCGCGTCGCCGCCGGCGAGGGTCTGACGCGGCCCGAGTTCGCCGTCGTCGTGGCCTACACGAAGCTGGCGCTGAAGTCCCAGCTGGCCGCGACCGGGCTGGCCGACGAGCCCTGGTTCTCCCGCACCTTGGCCGAGTACTTCCCGACCGCGGTGCGCGAGCGGTTCGCCGACGCGCTGGGTGCGCACCCGCTGCGCCGGGAGATCATCGTCAACTCGGTCGTCAACTCGATGGTCAACCGCGGCGGCATCACGTTCGTGTTCCGCGCGGCCGACGAGACGGGCGCGTCGGTCGAGCAGATCGCGCGCGCCTACGTGACCTCGCGCGAGATCTTCGGGCTGCGGTCGTTCGTGCAGGCGGTCGAGGCCACCGACACCGTGGTGCCGACGCTCGTGCAGACCGACCTGTACCTGACCTTCCGGCGGCTGCTCGACCGGGCGTCGCGGTGGTTCGTGCTGCACCGGCCGGACGTGGTCGACGTCGCGGGCGAGGTCGAGCGGTTCGCCGGTCCGGTGCAGACCTGGACGATGCGCATGGGCGAGCTGATGCGCGGCGAGGACCTCGAGCGGCACCGGGCCAAGGTGGCCGAGCTGCGCGAGGCCGGTTTCGAGGCCGACTTCGCCGAGCGTGGCGCGGCACTGCTCGCGTCGCTGTCGTTGCTCGACATCGTCGCCACCGCGGGCACCGACCCGGCCGACGTCGAGGAGGTTGCCCGGCTCTACTACGCGATCTCGGACGAGATCGGCTACCACCACCTCGCGCAGCGCACCAACGCGCTGCCGCAGGACGACCGGTGGGACTCGATGGCCCGGGCGGCGCTGCGCGACGACCTGACGGCGGTGCTGATCGGGCTCACCCGCGCGGTGCGGGAGGCCACGCCGGCCGACGTCCCCGCCGAGGAGCGCGTCGCCGCGTGGGTCGAGGCGGGCGGCACCGCGAGCAGGCGGGCGCTCGACGTGCTCGCCTCGGTGCGCCGTGTCGAGGAGGCGAGCATCGCGCCGTTGTCGGTCGCGCTCCGGACGCTGCGCTCCCTGATCGGCTGACCGGCTGCGTGCCCGACGGCACGGGGGTGCCGGCCGGGCGGTCGGCCCGGCCGGTCGCGGGCGGGACGGGTCAGGCGGCCTCGTCGAAGAGGGGGCGTCCGCGCGGCTCCAGGACAGCCTCGTGGATCTCGAGCACCTCGGCGCGCTCGACCCGGCTGAACATCACCGCCCGACGGCGGCTGAAGTAGTCGGCCGGGAACTCGGCCGAGCCGGTCAGCCAGGACAGCCACAGCGACGTCGGCGTCTCCTCGAGCACGTAACCGGGCGGCGTCGCGGTGGCGCGCAGCTGCGGCAGCGCCGACCGGCCGCGGTGCAGCACGCCGAGCTCGAGCGCGAGGAAGCGGCGGGCGTCCTCGACGTCGTCGAACGCGCCGAGCAGCTCGCCGTCGCCGTCACGGCGCGAGATCTCGACCGCGACCAGCTCCTGCCGCTCGGCGATCGCGAAGCCGACCCGCTCGTCGGCCAGGCGCACGAGCTCCCCCTGCCCGGGCTCCACCTCGGCGAACCCGAGCTCCTGACCCCAACCGATCAGGTCCTCCATGACGAGATGATACGGACGATCCGGCGCGTTCGGGAGGCGCCGCGCCCCACCCGCGCGCCGTCGCACCCGACGGTGGCGGCGCACGGACCCCGCCCGACGGCGACGTCCGCGGGCACCCCCCCGGGCCCGGCGAGCGGCCGGACCCGCCGCGCACCGGACCCGCCGCGCGGCCCCGCCCGGCGGTCGGGAC
>NZ_WNXX01000038.1 GCF_009733795.1 Actinotalea caeni | reverse complement strand
CCAGCACCGCGCCTGCGCCCGGCGCCGCCGCGGCGGGGACGCGGCGCCCGGCGGGCGCGCGCCTGTCCGGTGCACGCACGCTGGGCGATGCCGGCGCACGAGGTCGTTCGGGCGGGCCAGGCCGTCCGGTTCGGGACGCTGCGCGCCGGTGCGTGATCCCGGCGCGCTCCACCGCGGGTGCGTGCACGACGACGCGGCGGACACCGGGCTCTCGACGCGGCCGCAACCGCGTGCATCGCCCGATTCGGGGTATCGAGCGACCGGATTCCGCCGCAGGACGGCCATCGTGAGCGCCCAGCGCCTTGCGCGCCCCGGCCCGTCGTGAGCTCCCGCGCCCCGGCGCCCGCAGCCCGGGGCGGACCCGCACCGCGCCGTCTCGCGCGCGGCCGCTGCGACCCGTCTCAGCAGGTGCTTGCGCGCCGGTGTCCGGAGGCAGTACTGTCGCCGCAGTTTCATCGACGGTTAGAATATGTATCAGCGATAGGCCGACGCGGACGTCGGCACCGTGACTGCAAGGAGGCAGACGGATGGCGGCGACCGCTGCGACGCGCAGACGCGGGTCCCTTCTGCGCAGCATCTCCTCGAGCAAGGTGCTGCTGCTCATGTGCCTGCCGGCCGTGGCGTTCTTCGTGGTCTTCAACTACGCGCCGCTGCCGGGCATCTGGATCGCGTTCACGAACTTCAACTACCGCGAGGGGATCTTCGGGAGCCCGTTCATCGGGCTGCGCAACTTCGAGTTCCTCATCCGTTCCGGCCAGCTGTGGCTGCTGACCCGCAACACGGTCCTCTACAACCTGGCGTTCATCGTCATCGGCAACATCCTGCAGATCTCGTTGGCCATCATGCTCAACGAGGTCCGGATGAAGTACTTCAAGAAGGTCTCCCAGACCTTGATGTTCCTGCCGTACTTCATCTCGGTCGTGCTGATCGGCGTCATCGCGTTCAACGTGCTCAACTACGACACCGGTGCGCTCAACGCCCTCATCAAGGCGACCGGTGGCGACCCGATCAAGATCTACAGCATGGCCGGCATCTGGCCGTTCATCATCGTGCTCGTCTTCCTGTGGCAGAGCACCGGCTACGGCTCGATCGTCTACTTCGCCGCGATCATGGGCATCGACAAGACGCTCTTCGAGGCCGCGGCGATCGACGGCGCATCGGCCTGGCAGCGGATCCGCTACGTGATCCTGCCCAGCCTCAAGCCGACGTTCATCATCCTGCTGCTGTTCGCCCTCGGCGGGATCATGAGCGGCAACTTCGGCCTGTTCTGGAACCTCATCGGCAACAACGCGGCGCTCTACTCGACCACCGACATCATCGAGACCTCCGTCTACCGGATGGTCGTGTCCCAGAACAACTTCACCACCTCGACGGCGGTGGGGCTCTACCAGTCCATCTTCGGCTTCGCCCTCGTGATGCTGGCGAACTGGTTCGTGCGAAGGGTCAACAAGGACTATGCACTCTTCTGAGACGACGGCGCCCGGGGCGCTCGAGATGGTCACGGTGGTCGAGTCGGAGGAGCGGCCGTGGCGCCGTCCGCGCCGCGAGCGCCCGCGCACCATCAAGCTCACCGCCGGCGACTACGCGCTCCGCGGCGTCTCCTACGTCGTGGTGTCGCTGTTCGCGCTGTTCTGCGCGCTGCCGTTCGTGCTGATCATCTCGGCGTCGTTCTCGAGCGAGTCGGAGATCCTGCGCAGCGGCTTCGGGCTGCTGCCCAAGGGGTTCACCCTCACCGCCTACGAGTTCATCTTCCGGGCGCCGCGGCAGATCATCGGGTCCTACGTCGTCACGGTCACGATGACGGTGCTGGGCACCGCGATCGGGCTGTTCATCATCTCGATGACCGGGTTCGCGCTCTACCGCAAGGACTTCCCGTTCCGGAACCACATCTCGTTCTTCATCTACTTCACGACGCTGTTCTCGGCCGGGCTGGCGCCGACGTTCCTGTGGGTCTCGCGCACGCTTGGGCTGCGCGGCAGCTACCTCGCGGTGTTCCTGCCGCTGCTGATGACGCCGTGGCTGATCATCCTCATGAAGAACTTCATGCGGACGGTGCCCTACGAGATCATCGAGTCCGGCAAGGTCGACGGCGCCGGGGACTTCCGCATCTTCGTCCAGCTCGCGCTGCCGATGATGAAGCCGGCGCTCGCGACCATCGGCCTGTTCCTCGCGCTCGGCTACTGGAACGAGTGGTACCTGTCCTCGCTGTACCTGGGCAGCTCGGTCGAGTTCAAACCGCTGCAGTACCACCTGTACAACATCATCAACACCGCGAACGCGCTGCGGAACTCGGTCGCCGGCTCCAACGTCGTCGTCACCGACCTGCCGAGCAACACGCTGAAGATGGCGAGCGCCGTCGTCGCGACCGGGCCGATCCTGCTCGCCTACCCGTTCGTCCAGAAGTACTTCGTCAGCGGCATCACCGTCGGGGCGGTGAAGGGATGAGCCCGTTCCGTTGACCTGTCCGGGCGCCACGTCCGTGACGCCGTCGGCCGCCTCGCCCGAGGCGCACACCCACCCCAGGAACGAGCCGAAGGAGACTCGGGATGACAAGAAGAACGACCATGAGGGCCGTGGCGGCGACCGCCGCCGTCGGCCTCGGCCTCACGCTGGCGGCGTGCTCCGGCACCGGCGACGACGGCGGCACCGGCGGCGAGGGCGGTGCGCCCACCCCGATCACGATGCTCGTGCTCGGTGACAAGCCCACCAACGGTCGCCTCGAGAACATGCTCGTCGAGCTCAACAAGATCCTCGTCGAGCAGGCCAACGCCACGCTCGACCTGTACTACATCGAGTGGGCCGACTGGCAGACGCAGTACAACGTGCAGCTGCTCTCCGGCGACGACAACGTCGACCTCGTCACGACCGCGACCGACTGGCTGTTCGCCTGGGACAACGCCGAGAAGGGTGCGTTCCTGCCGCTGAGCGAGGAGATGCTGCAGGAGTACGCCCCCCGCACCTGGGAGCAGGTGAACGCCGAGGGGCACTGGGACGTCACGAAGCTGGACGACGGGCAGATCTACTTCATCCCCGAGGACAACTTCACCCAGTGGACCAACCACGGGTTCTTCTACCGGGGCGACTGGGCCAGGGAGGCGGGCTTCGAGGACGGCGAGATCACGCGGTTCGAGGACTTCACCACCTACTTCCAGTGGGTCAAGGACAACGTGCCGGAGGCGTACCCGTGGGACGTCGCGGGCGCGAACGAGGCCGCGCTGACCGGGTACCTGCAGGGCCACACCGAGCTGCAGACGATCCAGCAGGTGACCGCCGGCAACTACTTCCCGTTCCACACCTCGGAGTCCGACCCCACCACGGTCACCTCCTGGTACATGGAGGGTGACGAGCTGCTCGAGGCCGCCGAGCTCGCGGTCGAGTGGAACGAGATCGGGGTCTGGCGCGAGGACGCCCTCAACTACGACGGCGACACCCGTGAGCTGTTCTACTCCGGCCTGTCCGGCGCGGACCAGCACCACACGCAGACCTTCGTCGGCAGCGTCTGGGAGACGATGACGAACCGGCAGCCCGACTCCGACCCGCGGTTCTTCTACTGGGGCTACGAGAACGGGAACTACTTCCGCGACATCCTCACCCACGGCGCGATGGCGGTGAGCGCCAACTCGGCCAACCCCGAGAAGGCGCTGGAGGTCTACGACATCATCCGCAACGACGAGGAGGCCTACCGCCTGCTCAACTACGGCATCGAGGGCACCGACTACGTGGTCACCGAGGACGGCAAGCTCGGCCGGCCCGACGGCTGGGACCCCTCGACCGACGGCCTCGGCTCCAACTTCTGGGGCGGCCGGATGGACGAGTACGAGCTGCCGAGCGCGACCGAGTACCCGGACAAGGAGGCGCTCTACGCCCAGCTCGACTCCGCGGCGAAGGACTACCCGTACGAGCGTCTGGTCGTCGACCAGAGCCAGGCCGGTCCGTACCTCGCCGCCATGGGCAGCGTGCTGTCGGAGTACATCCCGCAGCTGCAGTACGGCAAGTTCGCCGACCCGGCGGCCGCCATCGAGGAGATGCGGCAGAAGCTCCGGGACGCCGGCTACGAGGAGGCCCTCGCCATCGTGCAGGCCGACCTCGACGCGATGCTGGAGTCGCAGGGATAGCACCCACCGTGCGGGGTGCGGGTCCGCGTCGTGCGGGCCCGCACCCCCGCCGTGGGGGAGACAGGGGAGGAGGGACACGTGCTCGACAGCATCTTCGCCGCGGACTCGGCGCTCATGCGCGTGCTGGGCCGGTTCGCCGACGTCGTCGTGCTCAACCTGCTGTTCGTCGCGACGTCGCTGCCCCTGGTCACCCTCGGCGGCTCGCTCACCGCGCTGCACCGGACCGCGATCCAGATCGTGCGCGGACGGTGCGAGTCGGTGACCGAGGAGTACCTGCGCGCGTTCCGCGCGAACCTGCGGCAGGGCAGCGTGCTGCTCGCGGTGCTGCTCGGGCTGGCCGGCGTCCTCGCCGCCTGGTACGTCGTCGTGACCGTGGTCGTGGCCGAGCCCGCCGCGCAGCTCGTGCTGCTGGCGGTGTGGTTCGTCCTCGCGCTCACGCTGACGACGACGGCGCTGCTCGCCTTCCCCTACCTCGCGACCTTCGACGACCCGACCCGGCGCGTGCTGAGGAACGCGCGCCTGATGTCGTGGCGTCACCCGCTGACGACGGTCGCGATCCTGCTGCTGGTCACGCTGCCGGTCGTCGTCACCGTGTTCTACCCGCAGCTCGTCGGCTACGGGCTGCTGTGGCTCGCGTTCGGCTTCGGCGCCGTCGCCTGCCTCACCGCCATCCTCGTCACCCGCATCTTCGACAGATACATCCCGTCGGCGCCGGCAGAGCGCCGCTCGGAGAACGGAACCGCGCGTGCGCACCCATGACATCGAGCGCTGGGCCTTCACCGCCACCGACGTGCCGGAGGCGTGGCGCAAGGGCCACGACGACACGACCTGGCGCACCGTGACGGTGCCGCACGACTGGAGCGTCGAGCAGGAGTTCTCGGCCGAGTGCTCCAGCGGCACCGGTTACCTGCCGGGCGGCGTCGGCTGGTACCGCGCCCACGTCTCGCTCGCCCGCCTCGGCATCACCCCCGGCGGGCCGGTGCGGCTCGTGCTGCACGGCGCGTACAAGAACGCCCGCGTGTGGGTGAACGGCTACCACCTCGGACGCCGGCCCTCCGGCTGGGCACGCACCGGGCTGGACCTCACCGAGATCGTCTCCTACGCGCCCGACGACGACCTGGTGGTGGCGGTCCGGGTCTCGCACGAGGACCTCTCCGACTCGCGCTGGTACAACGGCGCCGGGATCACGCGCCGCGTCGAGATCCAGGTGCACGAGCCCGTGCACCTCGGTGAGCACGGCCCAGCCTTCACGACCGTCGCCGCCCACGCCGACGAGGCCACGGTCGCGATCGGCCAGGTCGTGCACAACGAGCTGGCCGACGACGTCGCGGTCACGGTCCGGCACGAGCTCGTCTCGCTGACCTCGGGCGCCACGCACGCCGTCGAGCACGACGTCGAGGTGCCCGCGGGCGGCAGCGCGCCGCTCGACGTCGTCACACGGGTGCCCAGGCCCGAGCTGTGGTCGGACCGCGACCCGCACCTGTACCGGCTGACGACCACGCTGTCGTGGCACGACGGCGAGGCCCGCACGGCGGCCCGCAGCGACGTCGTCGGGATCAGGACCTTCGCGTTCGACGCCGACACCGGCTTCTCGATCAACGGCGAGCCGCGGCTGCTCAAGGGCGTCTGCCTGCACGAGGACGCCGGCTGCCTCGGCAACGCCGTGCCGGCCGCGGTCTGGCTGCGGCGGCTGCTGCGGCTGCGGGAGATGGGCTGCAACGCCGTCCGGATGGCCCACAACCCGCACGCACCCGAGCTCTACGCGCTGTGCGACGCGCTCGGCCTGTTCGTCGTCGACGAGGCGTTCGACGAGTGGGAGAACCCAAAGAACAAGTGGTGGCAGGGCCACAACGTGTACCCGCCCCGCCACGACGGCTACGCCGAGCACTTCCCGGAGTGGCACGAGCAGGACCTGCGGGCGATGATCGATGCCCACCGCAACCACCCGTCGGTGATCGCGTGGAGCATCGGCAACGAGATCGACTACCCGAACGACCCCTACGCGCACCCGTCGTTCTCCGAGATGACGGGCAACAACGACGCCAGCAAGCCGACCGCCGAGCGGGTCTACGACCCGGACCGGCCCGACATGCGCAGGCTGACGACGATCGCGCGCCGGCTGGCCCAGATCGTGCGCGAGGCCGACCCCAGTCGCCCGGTCACGATCGCGGCCGCGTTCCCCGAGCTGTCGGCGAGCACGGGGCTGCTCGAGCAGGTCGACGTCGTCGGCTACAACTACAAGGAGCACCTCTACGCCCAGGACCACGAGCGGTTCCCGGACGTGCCGCTGCTCGGCAGCGAGAACGGCCACCACCACGAGGCGTGGCGCGCCGTCGTCGACAACGACTACATCGCGGGCCAGTTCCTGTGGACCGGGATCGACTACCTCGGCGAGGCGTACGGCTGGCCGATCCACGGCTCCTCCGCCGGGCTGCTCACGCTCGCGGGCTTCGAGAAGCCGACCTACCACCTGCGCCGCAGCTGGTGGTCGGACGAGCTGGTGGCGCACGTCGTCACGCGCCCGGTCGACGACGACCGCGACCGGGGCGTGCGGCCGTACGTCCACCTGCCGCGCGGCTGGCAGGACGGCGAGCAGGTCGAGGTGCTCTGCTTCAGCAACGGCGACGAGGTGACGCTGACGTGGGCGGGCGAGGAGGTGCCCGTCGCGCGGGACGAGGAGGCCGGCTGCTGGACCGCCGTGACGACCGCGCGCCCGGGGCCGCTGCTGCTGCGGGCCCGCCGCGGCGACGCGGTCGCGCAGCACGAGCTGACGTCGCCCGGCCCGGCGGTCCGGATCGCCGCGAGCCAGTGGCGCGCGCCGCAGGACGCGGCGCGCCGGGTGGCGGCCGCGGGGCTGCTCGACGTCGGCGTCGCGCAGGTCGAGTGCGCGCTGCTCGACGCCCACGGCCAGCGGGCGGGCGACGAGGCGCTGGTCTCGGTCGAGGTCGAGGGCGGCGAGCTGCTCGGGATCGAGAACGGCGACCTGGCCGACACCACCCCGTACATCGAGACCAGCCGCCGCACCCACGACGGCCGGCTGGTCGTCTACGTGCGCTGCGACGGTCCCGCGCAGGTGCGGCTGAGCGCCCCCGGGCTGCCGCCCGCGACCGTGGAGTGTGTCCCGTGACCGCGGCCCGCGCCGCCGTCGCCGAGGGGACCTGACCGTGGCCGGGGCGAGGCGGACGTCGCGCGACATCCGCAGCGACTCGCGCCTGGACGTGCTGCACGCGGTGCTGTCGGCGACCGAGACCACCCGCAACGAGATCGCGCGCTCGACAGGGCTCAGCCCGGCGACGGTCGCGACCGTCGTCGGCGAGCTGATCACCGAGGGCATCGTCGTGGAGACGCGGATGAGCGTGGGCCGCGTCGGGCGCCCGACGGCGGCGCTCGCCATGAACGCCGACCGCGGCCGCGTCGTCGGTGTCGACGTCGCCGAGACCTACGTGCGCGCGGTGCTGTTCGACACCGCGCTCGAGCAGATCGGGTTCGCCGAGCTCGAGCGCGACGAGCACCTGCTCGAGCCCGACCTCATCGTCGACGCGATCGGGGAGGTGCTGGACCGGGTCGTCGCGCAGGCGGGGCTGGCGCGCGAGCAGGTGCTCGGCGTCGGGGTGTCGTTGCCCGGCCTGGTGCGCAGCTCCTCCGGCATCTCGGTGTTCGTGCCGTACTGGGCGTGGCACGCCGTCGACCTCGACCACCTGCGCGACCGGGTGCGGCTGCCGCTCGTCATCGACAACCCGCTCAAGGCGATCGCGACGGCCGAGCTGTGGCTCGGGCGCGGCCGGTACGTCTCCAACCTGGTCACCGTCAACCTCGGCACGGGCGTCGGCGCCGCGATGGTGCTCGACGGCCGGATCACGCGCGGCGCGACCAACTCCGCGGGAGAGTGGGGCCACTCGCTGCTCGTGCTCGACGGGCGGCTGTGCCGGTGCGGCAGGCGGGGCTGCGTCGAGGCCTACGTCGGGGCGCCCGGCATCCTGCAGACCCTCGGCGAGATCGCTCCCGACCACCCGCTGCTCGACGCGACCCTGCAGCGCGACGCGATCGGCGCGATGGCACGAGCCGCGTCGGGCGAGGACGCCGACCCGGCGGTCCGCGAGACGATCGCTCGCACCGCCTACTACCTGGGTGCCGCGCTCGCCGACCTCGTCGCCGTCGTCAACCCGGCCGTGGTGACGCTCACCGGGTGGACGACGTGGACGCTCGGCAGCCACCTGCTGCCGGCCGTGCGCGAGCACCTGCGCGAGCAGGCGCCCGGCCCCTCGATCCTCGACCTCGAGCTGGAGATCTCCACGGTCCGCGGCAACTCGGTCGCGACCGGGATCGCGACGATCGCCCTCGAGCGGTTCCTCGCCGACGCCGGCCTCATCACGACCCACATCCCTCTCGCACTCTGAGCGGCGGTCGGGTGGCGCGCACCGGTCTCGGTAGGCTCGGAGGTGGGCGGCAGGACGGTCGTACCGAGGTGTGCCGGGACGTCTGGTCGGCGGACACCGTCGAGCCCTGGAGACACCGTGACCTCACCGGAACCGCTGTTCGCGCGACTGACGCCCGGCGGGCTGCGCAACTACCTCGACACGCTGCGGGCCGAGTCCACCGGCGGGGTCCTGCTCGTCGTGGCGGCCGTGGTGGCGCTGGTGTGGGCGAACTCGCCGTGGCAGGACATCTACTACTCGATCGGCGACACCGAGATCGGGCCCGAGGCGTTGCACCTGCGGCTGAGCGTGGGGGAGTGGGCCGCGGACGGGCTGCTGGCGATCTTCTTCTTCGTCGTCGGGCTCGAGCTCAAGCGGGAGATCGTCGAGGGCGAGCTCCGCAACCTCGGTACCGCGATCGTGCCGGTCGTGGCAGCGGTCGGCGGCATGGCGGTGCCGGCCGGTCTGTTCCTCGCCGTCAACCTCACCGCCGAGGCGGGTGGGCCGCACGGCTGGGCGATCCCGACGGCGACCGACATCGCGTTCGCGGTCGCGGTCCTCGGGCTCGTCGGGCGCGGGCTGCCGACGGCGCTGCGTGCCTTCCTGCTCACGCTCGCCGTCGTCGACGACCTGCTCGCGATCGTCGTCATCGCGGTGGGCTACTCCTCCGGCGTCCACCTGTGGTGGCTGCTGGCGGCCGCCGTCCCGGTCCTGCTGTTCGCGCTCGGTGTGCGACGTGGGCTGCCGTGGCCGCTGCTGCTCGTGCTCGGCGTGCTGGCCTGGGGTTTCCTGCACGCCTCCGGGGTGCACGCCACGATCGCCGGCGTGGCGCTGGGGCTGGTCGTGCCGGTGGCGGCGGCGGAGCGTCTGGAGCACCGCTGGCGGCCGGTCTCCGCCGGGTTCGCGGTGCCGGTCTTCGCGCTCTTCGCCGCGGGCGTCACCGTCGGGCCGGAGGCGCTGCGCGCGGCGGCCCAGGACCCGGTGGCACGGGGCATCGCGGTCGGGCTCGTGCTCGGCAAGCCCGTGGGCATCCTGCTGGCGACGTGGCTCGTCAGCCGCGTGCGCGGGGTCTCGCTCGCGCCCGGGCTGCGCTGGGCCGACGTCGGCGCCGTCGGTGCGCTCGCGGGCATCGGGTTCACGGTGTCCCTGCTGATCGCGAGCCTCGCCTTCGGCGAGGGCAGCCCGCACACCGAGCACGCGACCGTCGGCGTGCTGCTCTCGTCGGTGCTCGCCGCGCTGATCGGCGCCGCGCTGCTGCTGTGGCGCGGGCGCCGGCACGACGCCCTGCGCGCCGCTCAGGCCACGCCGTAGGGGAGCCGGCGCGTCCGCTCCGCGATCGCGGCGCTGCGCTCCTCCTCCACGAGCCCCGCGCGGTACTCGCGGTCGCGGCGCGCGACCAGCACCGCGGCGAGGAAGCGCTCGGGGTTGGTGCCCCACGGTGGCGGCGGCGCGACGTACGGCTCGACCGCGGCCGCGAGACGCCGACCGATCTCCGCGCGCACGCCCGGGTCGAGCGCTGACGTGCGGGACAGGAACAGCCGCGCCTCCAGCGCCAGCCCGTCCGGGAGCCGCCGGATGTCCGCGAGCTCGGCCCAGCCCGCCAGGTCCGGCGGCATCAGCAGCGGCGCCACCGCGAGCTCGCTGCCCCGCACCCGCACCGCGTACGTCCCCGCCAGCACGTCGCCCAGCCGGCGGCTGCGGCGGTCGACGATCGCGGCGATCGTCGCGACGCCGCCGAAGGTCAGCCAGATCTCGACCGACCCGACCAGGGCGCGCACGAGCGCCTGCCGGAACCGGACCGGTCCGCCGTCGTCGCGCACCACCCGGGTGCCGACGGCGAGCTTCCCGGCCGAGACGCCGCGGCTGAGGGTCTCGACCGCGGTCGGCAGCGCGACCATCATGAGGACGCTCGCGACCGTGACGAGGATCCGCAGCTGAGCCTCGTTGGTGACCAGGCGGCTCAGCCCGAGAGCGAGCGCCACCGTGACCGCGACGTAGATGCCGATGTCGATCGCGCCCGCGAGCACGCGGTGCACCACGGTGGCGGGGCGCAGCTCGAGCGCGACCGCCTCGCCGGTGACGACGAGGTCCGCCGCGGCGAGCCCGTCGGCGTCCGGACGCAGGGCGTGCGGCGGGGCGGCGGGCGGCATGGCCCCAGCGTAGGCCGCGCCCGACGGCGTGACAGACTGCCGTCGTGGACGTCGACGCCTTCGTGGCCGTGCGGTCGGCGCGCTGGGAGCGGCTGGCGCAGCTGACGCGGCAGCGGCACCTGAGCGGGCCCGAGGCCGACGAGCTCGTCGCCCTCTACCAGGCCACGGCGACCGACTACTCGCGCGTGCGCACCTCGGCACCGGACCCGGCGCTGATCTCGCGGCTGTCGGCGCTGCTCGGCCGCGGCCGCAGCCTCGTCGCGGGCGCGCACGAGCCGGCCTGGAGCGACGTCGTCCGGTTCTTCGTGGTGTCGGTGCCGGCGGCGTTCTACCGCGTCCGCTGGTGGACGGTCGCGACGATGGTGGCGTTCCTCGTCGTCGGGGTGGTCTCCGGCTGGTGGACCTACAGCCACCCCGAGCTGCTCGCGGAGGTCGGTACCTTCAGCGAGCGCCAGCAGTACGCCGAGCGCGCGTTCGAGGCGTACTACTCCGAGCACCCCGCGGGCGACTTCGCGACGATGGTCTGGACGAACAACGCGTGGATCGCCGCGCGGGCGATCGGGCTGGGCATCACCGGCATCGGGCCGATCTACCTGCTGGTGATGAACGCCCTCTCGGTCGGGACCGCGGGCGCCGTGCTGGCCGAGTTCGACATGCTGCACGTGTTCTTCGGGCTGATCCTGCCGCACGGCCTGCTGGAGCTGACCTCGATCTTCGTCGCCTGCGCGGCGGGTCTGAAGATCTTCTGGACCTGGGTGCGCCCGGGTCCGCGCACGCGGTCGCGTGCGCTCGCGGAGGAGGGCCGCGCGATGGTGACGCTCGCGATCGGGCTCGCCGTCGTGCTGCTGGTCTGCGGCGTCGTCGAGGGGTACGTGACGCCGTCGTCGTTGCCGACCGGCGTCAAGATCGCGATCGGCGCGCTCGTGCTCGCGGGCTACTGGGTCTACACGCTCGTGCTGGGCCGGGCGGCGGTCCGCGACGGCGAGACCGGCGACGTGCGCCGCGAGCACCGCGAGGACACCGTCGCGACGGCGGACTGACCGCCCGCCCGCGCGGGGTCAGAGGCGGCCCGCGGCCTTGAGCGCGAGGTAGGTGTCGGCCAGCGCGGGCGCGAGGTCGGCCGGGAGCCGCTCGACGACCTCGGCGCCGACGCGGCGCAGCTCGACGGCGACCCCGCGCCGCTCGAGATCGGCGCGCTCCGCGGCTGCGGCGTCGAACAGGTCGGCCGACGTCGCCCGCGCGGCCCGCAGCCGAGCGTTCTCCGGGTCGGTCGCCGACGCTACGACGACCTGGTGGTCGGCGGCCAGCGCAGCCGCGACCTGCACCAGTCCGCTGTCGATCGCGGAGCTCTCGACCGCGGTGACGAGCACGACCAGCGCGCGCTGCGACAACCGGTCGCGCACCAGCTGCGCCACGAGCGGCCAGGACGGCTCGACCAGCCGCGGGTGGACCGGTGCGAGGCTCGCTGCCATCGTCGACATCACGGTCGCGGCGTGGGTCCCGCTCACCCGGGCGCGCACCGCCTGGTCGACCGCGACGAGCTCGACCCGGTCGCCCGCGCGGGTGGCCAGCGCCGTGAGCAGCAGCGCGGCCTCGATGCCGGCGTCGAGCCGCGGCGCGTCGCCCAGCCGTGCCGCCGACAGCCGCGAGGTGTCGAGCACGACCAGCACGCGCCGGTCGCGCTCTGGGCGCCAGGTCCGCACGACCATCTCCTGGCGCCGGGCCGTGGCGCGCCAGTCGATCGCGCGCACGTCGTCGCCGAGCACGTACTCGCGCAGCGAGTCGAACTCGGTGCCCGGGCCGCGCACGTTGACGGCGCTGCGGCCGTCCATCTCGCGCAGCCGCGCGAGCCGGGAGGGCAGGTGCCGTCGCGACGCGAACTCGGGCAGCACGCGCAGCAGACCGGGCAGCGGGCGCGACGCCTGCCGACCCGCGACCCCGAGCGGGCCCACCGCTCTGATCGTCACCCGGTCGGCCAGCAGGTCGCCGCGGCGGACCGGGCGCAGCCGGGTCGTGACGCGCCGGGCCTCGCCGGGCCGCACGTCGAGCGGGTGGCGGTTGCCGGTGGCCCCGGCGGTCGGCTGCCACGCGTCCCGCACGACCCCGCGGAGCCGGCGGCGACCGTCGTTGACGAGCGTGAGGGTCGACGACGCGGCCTCGGTCAGCCGCACCGCCGGGATCGGGCCGCGGGCCACCTCGACGTCGCGGGGCGAGGCGGACAGCGCGACGTCGACCGCGACGACGAGCAGCCACAGCACGACCCAGGTGCCGACCGTCGCGTAGGAGGGCACCAGCAGCACCGGCACCATTCCCAGCGCCGCCAGCGCGACCGCGCGCCCGGTGATCGCCACGAGCGGCTCCGTGTCAGCGGGGCACCGGCACGGTGGCCAGCACGCCCTCGAGCACCGACGCGGTCGTCACGCCCTCCAGCTCGGCCTCGGCCCGCAGCTGGACCCGGTGCCGCAGCGTGGGAAGCGCGAGCGACTTGACGTCGTCGGGCGTCACGAAGGTCCGGCCGCTGAGCCACGCCCACGCCCGCGAGGTCGCCAGCAGGGCGGTGGCGCCGCGCGGCGACACGCCCAGCGACAGCGACGGCGAAGTGCGGGTCGCGCGGCACAGGTCCACGACGTAGCCGAGCACCTCGTCGCCGACCTGGACCCGACGGACCTCCTCGCGCGCGGTCGCGAGGTCGGCGGCGCCGGCGACGGCGCGCACACCGGCCGCCGCGAGGTCGCGCGGGTCGAAACCGGCGCTGTGGCGGCGCAGCACGTCGATCTCGTCGTGCCGCTCGGGCAGCGGCAGCACCAGCTTGAGCAGGAACCGGTCCAGCTGCGCCTCGGGCAGCGGGTAGGTGCCCTCGTACTCGACCGGGTTCTGGGTGCCGATGACGACGAACGGGTCGGGCAGCGGCCGCGGCGTGCCGTCGACGCTCACCTGACGCTCCTCCATCGCCTCCAGCAGCGACGCCTGCGTCTTGGGCGGCGTGCGGTTGATCTCGTCGGCCAGCATGAGGTTGGTGAAGACCGGGCCCTCCCGGAACGAGAACTCCGAGGAGTGCGCGTCGTAGACGAGCGAGCCGGTGACGTCGCCCGGCATCAGGTCGGGCGTGAACTGGACCCGCTTCATGTCGAGGTCGAGCGCCGCGCCGAGCGTGCGCACCAGCAGCGTCTTGGCGACGCCGGGCACGCCCTCGAGCAGCACGTGCCCGCGGCACAGCAGCGCGATGACGAGACCGGTGACCGCGGCGTCCTGCCCGACGACGGCCTTGGCCACCTCGGTGCGCAGCTGCGCGAGCCGGCTGCGCGTCTCCGACGGCGGGGCCTCCTCGACCGGCTGCGGCACCAGCCCGGCGTCGCCGGTCGGGGGCGCCGCCGGCTGCGCGTAGGACGGGCCGGGCTGGTCCGGCGGCCCGTAGGGACCTGGCGAGCCCGAGGGCTGGGGCGGGGCGCCGTAGGACCGGGGCGCCGGGCCGCCGGGCTGCGGGCCGGGCTGGTAGGGGTTCGTCATCCGCGCTGAACCTCTCTGTCGAGGGTGTCGAGGGCCTGGGTGAGGGCGATGAGCCCCGCGTCGTCGGTGGGTGGTGGTCCGTAGAGCACGTCGTGCACGGCTCCCTCGCTGCGGCCGCTGGCTCGCGCGAGCGTCTCCACGACCTGGTGGGGCGGGGCGTGGGACGGCAGCCCCACCCGTCCCGCGAGCCGGGCCACGAGACCGGCACGCAGGGCCGCGGCGGCGTGCGCGTGGGCACCGGCACGCCGGTAGAGGCGGCCGCGGCCGCGGGTGGTCTCGCTCGCCCGCACGACCACCGGCAGCGGCTCGACGACGACCGGGCCGAGCCGGCGGCCCTGCCACAGCACGACGACGAGACCGACGAGCGCGAGCAGCAGCAGCGCCGGGCCGGGCAGCGGGAAGGGGTCGGTGCCGCCACCGGTCCCGGTGCCGTACGGGTCGTCCTCGCTCGGCAGGTACCAGACGAGTCGGTCGTGCGCGCCGAGGGTCCGGAGCACGAGGGCGGCGTTGCCCTCGGTGGCGATGCCGTCGTTGGAGAGCACCCAGCCGTCGGCGATCGCGCGCCACTGCCGGTCACCCTCGGTCCACGCCGCGTAGCCGGCGCCCTCGGGTCCCGCGAAGCACAGCACGGCGTCGGTGCCCGAGAGCACGGGGCCGCCGGAGGTGACCTCGCCCGCAGCCTGCGCGTGCGGGTCGTCGCAGCCGGCCGGGCGGCTCTCGCGCACCGCGTGCTCGTCGACGCGGACGCGCGAGGTGAGCGGGGCCAGGTCGCCCCAGCCGACGTCGGCGAGGACGACGTCGGCGGCGACGCCGGCGAGCGCCTCGCGCTGCTCGGTGCGCAGGCTCTCGGGGGAGAGGACGAGCAGCGTCGTGCCCGCCCCGGCCTCGGCGAGCGCCGCAGCGGTCGTGCGCACGTAGGTGACCGAGACGCCCTGCTCGCGCAGCACCTGGGCGAGCGCGCGGGCGCCGTCGGGGTCGGGGTTGTCGGGCGCGAGCGGGACGTCGGAGGTGGAGCGCGCCGTCAGGACCGACACCACCACGGCGAGCACGAGCAACCCGAGCGCGAGCGCGAGGACCCCGCGATGACGGCGCGGCCGTGCGTCGCCGGTCGGCTCGGCGCCGGGACGGTGCCCCCGCGCCACGATCGTCGGGGCGGTCACCGCGGCGCCACCAGGTCGGGCTCGGTGAGGTCGCCCGTGCGCGAGGGGCGCGTGCGCGCGACGGCGGCGTCGACCTCGCGCAGCCAGGCGTCGTCCTCGGCGGAGGCGGTGACGTCGCCGTAGCAGACGGCGTCGAACAGCTCGCTCGCGCGCAGCAGCTCGGCGGCGCACGGCTGCAGCCGGGCGCCGGCGGCGAGTGCCGCCTCGTGCGCCGTGCGGCCGCGACGGTCCTCCAGGACGGCGCGCTCGTCGAGCGAGCGCACGATCGCGCGGAACCGGTCGAGCACCGCGGTGCGGAAGTCGCCCCGGGCCGCCGCCGCGTCGGCCGCGGCGCGGATCGCGGCGGCGGTGCGGACGTCGTCGTCGAGCACCTCGACGCTGTCGCGACCGCGCAGCCGGCGGCGGCGCACCGGCCCGCCGAGCAGCAGGGCCACGCCCACGGCGAGCGCCACGACCAGCAGCACCACGACGGGCATCAGCACCGGCCCGAGGTCGGCGCTGCTGCCGAACAGGCGGGCCCACAGCTCGCCGAGCCACTCCCGCAGGCGGTCCCACAGCGACGGCTGCCGGTTGTAGATCGCCTTCGCCAGCTCGGCCTCGATCCACGCGCGCGCCTCGTCCGCCGACGGCGTCAGGGGTGGCTCGCGCCAGGCCGGGCCCGCGACCATGTCAGGCGCCCTCGGCCGCCGCGGCCGCGAGCTCGACGTCGAGACCCTCGCGACGGATCCGGATGTCGATGTACAGGAGCGCGACCACGGCCGCCATGAACGGCGTCGTCACCGCCGCCGCGACCGTGCTGCCCGCGAGCTGGGTCACCGTGAGCACGGTGACGCTGTCGAAGAGCTGGCCGAGCATGCCGAGCGGGGTCGTGACGATCGCGGCGACGATCGCGACGAGGATCGTCGTGAGCAGGTAGATGCCGATGACCCGCCAGAAGGTCGGCAGCGTGAGTCGCCAGGAGCGTCGCAGCGCGGTCAGGACACCGCTGCGCTCGAGCACGAGAGCGGGAGTGGCCAGCACGGTCACGACGACGACGAACAGCGTGGCCACGAGCGCCAGCAGGGCTCCGAGCAGCAGCAGCAGCGCGCCGACCCCGACCTCGCCCGACGCCAGTCCGATGATCCCGGGCAGCAGGAAGACGGCGAAGGCGGCCGCGACCGCGACCGAGACGAGCAACGTGAGGAGCAGCAGCTTGAGCAGCTGCGGCCGCACCAGGTCCCACAGCTCGCGCAGCGGCAGCGTGCGCCCGATGACCGACTGGCTCACGCTGTGGATCAGCACGCCGTTGAGGATCGTCGTCGCGACGAAGCCGAGCACGGTGCCCGCGAGCGACGGCACGACGCTCGCGCCCAGCGCGCCGACCAGCTCCTCGAGGTCCTCCTCGCTGGGCGTCGCCTCACCCGCGAGGCGGTTGAGGTCCTCGTACGCACCCCAGGTGAGCGCGCCCTGCAGGATCGTCACGATCGCGACGACGACGGCCGCGAGCCCGAACATCACCGCCGGGTTCGCGCGGATCGCCTTGAACGCGCCGTCGTAGATCTCGCCGAGCGTCAGCGGCCGCAGCGGGATGATGCCCGGCTGGGCCGTAGCCATCGTCGGCACCTCGCCGGGCGCCCCGTACTGGCCGTAGGACGACGACGGCTCACCGCCGTAGCGCGGGATCTCCGGCACCGCGCCCCAGCCCTGCTCCGCGCCGGCGGCGGGTGGGGTGGGTGCGGACCCGCCCTGCGGACCCGGTGCCCGCTGCCCGTCCCGGCCGTGCTGGGCGTCCTGACCGTCGTGCCCGTACTGGCCGGACTGCCCGGACTGCCCGTACTGGTTGGGCCCGCCCGGCCCCTGGTCCGGTCGGCCGCTCCACCCCGGGGCGGGAGCCTGGCCCCCGGCGCCGCCGCCGACCGGGTCGTGCTGCCCCTCGGGCCCGGGCGCTGGAGTCGGTGTGCTCATCCATCCCCTCCTCGACGTGTGCGCTGCCATCCTCGCACGCAGGTGCGCGGGCGGCGCGGCACGGCCGACGGCCGGGAGCGCTCGCGCGCCGCCCCCGTGTTCGGGCGTGCCGAGGCACGCGGGGCACCTGCGCCGTCGCCGTCCGAGGCGCTCCAGGTGCGACCATATGCCCATGAACCCACGCGTCCTGGTCGTCGACGACGACGCCGCGCTGTCGGAGATGATCGGCATCGTCCTGCAGTCGGAGAACCTGGAACCGGTGTTCTGCTACGAGGGGACCACCGCGCTCGAGGCGTTCCGCTCGCACCAGCCGGACCTCGTGCTGCTCGACCTCATGCTGCCAGGTATCGACGGCATCGAGGTGTGCCGCCTCATCCGTGCCGAGTCCGGCGTCCCGATCATCATGCTGACCGCCAAGAGCGACACGACCGACGTCGTGAGCGGGCTCGAGGCCGGTGCCGACGACTACATCGCCAAGCCCTTCAAGCCCAAGGAGCTGGTCGCGAGGATCCGGGCGCGGCTGCGCCGTCACGAGGAGCCCGAGACCGAGCGGCTCCTCATCGGCGACCTCGAGATCGACGTCGCCGGCCACCGCGTCATGCGCGGCGACGAGGTCATCAACCTCACGCCGCTGGAGTTCGACCTCATGGTGGCGCTGGCGCGCAAGCCCTGGCAGGTGTTCTCGCGGGAGGTGCTCCTCGAGCAGGTGTGGGGCTACCGGCACCAGGCCGACACGCGCCTCGTCAACGTGCACGTGCAGCGGCTGCGCGCGAAGGTCGAGAAGGACCCCGAGAACCCCGAGGTCGTCGTCACCGTGCGCGGTGTCGGCTACCGCGCGGGAGCGCCGCCGGCGGGGTGAGCGACGATGGCTGAGCGGGCGGCGGCACCCTGGCGCGACCGGCTGGGCCGCGCCCTGCGCACGACCGGGCGGCGGCTGCGCGCGCGCACCCGCGTGCTCGCGCGCGCCTGGCGCCGCTCGCTGCGCGTGCGGGTGTCGGTGACGACGGTGGCCGTGGGCCTCATCGCGCTCGTGACCCTCGGTGCGGCGCTGTCGGGCCAGGTGCGCGACTCGCTCTACGACCGGCGCGTCACCGAGGTGCTCACCGACGCCGCCGTGCGTGCCGAGGTCGCGCAGAACGCCTTCGACTCCTCGAACGTCTCGCGGCTGCAGGACGTGCAGCAGCTCCTCTACGACGTCGGCGGGTCGCTCGTGACCACGTCGGGCGCCGAGGGCGTGCTGCTGCTGCGCTCGCCGGGGCAGGAGGGCCAGTACCCGGAGGTGTCCCCGGACGACCTGCGGCGGCTGATCGAGGACGACCTGCGCGAGCAGGTGCGCGAGCAGGACATGCAGATGTGGCAGCCGGTCGGCATCCCCGCCGCGGGCGGCGTCGAGCCGGGCATCGCGGTCGGCACCGCCGTCACGCTGCCGCTCGCGGGCGAGTACGAGCTGTACTTCGTCTACAGCCTCGGCGAGCAGCAGGCCACGCTCGCGCTGCTGCAGCGGGTGCTCACGGCCGGCGCCGTCGCCCTCGTCGCGCTGCTTCTCGTCATGACCTGGTACCTCACCAAGCAGGTGCTCACGCCCGTGCAGCAGGCGGCCAACACCGCCCGGCGGCTGGCCGACGGCCTGCTCGACGAGCGGATGACGGTGCGCGGCGTCGACGAGCTGGCGGTGCTCGCGCGCTCGTTCAACGAGATGGCGGAGAGCCTGCAGGAGCAGATCGAGCGCCTGGGGCACCTGTCGCAGATGCAGCAGCAGTTCGTCTCCGACGTCTCCCACGAGCTGCGCACCCCACTCACGACGATCCGGATGGCGAGCGAGGTGCTCAACGCCGCACGCGCGGACTTCGGCCCCACCGCGGCACGCTCGGCCGAGCTGCTCGCGACCCAGCTCGACCGGTTCGAGTCGCTGCTGGCGGACCTCCTCGAGATCTCCCGGTTCGACGCCGGCGCCGCGACGCTCGACGTCGAGCAGGCCGACATCCGCGACGTCGTCGGCCGCGTCGTCGAGCTGACCGCGCCGCTGGCCGAGCAGCGCGGCTCGCAGATCACCCCGCGGGTGCCGCGGGAGCCCGTGCTGGTCGACATGGACGGCCGCCGCGTCGAGCGGGTGCTGCGCAACCTGCTGGTCAACGCCGTCGAGCACGGCGAGGGCGAGCCGATCGAGGTGCTCGTGGGTGCCGACGACCGGGCGGTCTCCGTCGTCGTGCGCGACCACGGCATCGGCATGACGGCGACCGAGGCCGAGCACGTCTTCGACCGGTTCTGGCGTGCCGATCCCGCGCGTGCCCGCACGCTCGGCGGCACCGGTCTCGGGCTCGCGATCTCCCTCGAGGACGCCCGCCTGCACGGCGGCACCCTCGAGGCGTGGGGATCGCCGGGCGAGGGCGCGAGCTTCCGGCTGACGCTGCCGCGTCGCGCGGGCATCGTGGTGACGAGCCACCCGCTCGCGCTGCGACCGCCGCGGCTCGAGCCCGACCCGACCGAGCACGTCGACCCCGCGGGGCCGCATGCGCTGCCCGACGACTTCATGGCGGAGGTGCCCGAGTGAGCGCGCGACCCGACCTCCGTGGCCGCCGTGGCGTGGCCGCGCTGTGCGTGGCCGCGCTGCTGACGCTGGCCGGGTGCCTGTCGCTGCCGGTCGAGGGCGGCGTGCAGGTGGGGCTCGACCGGCCGCCCGCCGACGGCGGGCTCGAGATCGTCGCGCCCGGCCCGTCGGTCGACGCCGCGCCGCGCGAGATCGTCGAGGGGTTCCTGCTGGCCTCCAGCCTCGGGCTCGGCGACGACTTCCACCGCGCGTACGAGTTCATGACGACGGCGGGGGCCTCCCAGTGGGACCCGCTCGGCGGCGTGACCATCTACTCCGACGACGAGCCGCCGACGATCGAGGTCGGGGACGAGGGTGCCGACGGGCTGGGCGTCGTCGTCACCGTCACGGTGCCGGTCGCGGCGACCGTCGGGGAGGACGGCACCTACACCGAGGCGCCCCCGGACACCGTGCAGCCGTTCCGGTTCCACCTGGTCAAGGTCGTCGACGACCAGTGGCGCATCAGCCAGCTCGACCCGGGCGTGCTGATGTCGGAGGTGACGTTCGGGACCCAGTACCGCGAGGTCTCGGTCTACTTCCTCAGCAGCGACGCGGTGCCGCGTCTCGTGCCCGACCTGCGCTGGGTGCCGCGCGCGCGGTCGGTGACCGCCGCCGTCCGGGCGCTGCTGGGCGGCCCGGCGGAGTGGCTGACGGCGCCCGCGGTCGTCTCGGCGTTCCCCGACGGCACGACGCTGGGCATCGAGGGCGTCGAGATCGACGACCGCGTCGCGACCGTGTCGCTCTCGCAGCAGTTCCTCGACGCGAGCGCGGCCGACCGCGCCTACGCACGCGCCCAGCTGACCGAGACGCTGCGCCAGCTGGGACAGGTGTCCCGGGTCGAGATCAGCGTCGACGGCAACCTGCTCACCCTCGACCCCACGCTCGCGCCCGTCGACCCCGCGCCGGCGCCGCTGCGCGGCCCCACGGTGCTCACCGAGGACGGTCTCGGGGTCGTCAACGGCGACCAGGTCAGCCCGGTCGACGCCGTCGTGCCCGACGGCGTGAGCGACCTCGCGGTCCCCTACGGTCGCGAGCCGGTGGTCGGCCTGGTCGACTCCCGGTCGCTGGTCACCCTCGGCGACGGCGCGACGCTGCTGCCGCCGGACGGCTCGCTCGTGCCGCCGTCCTACGATGCCCAGGGCTGGGTGTGGACCGGCCCGACCGGGCCCGGCTCGAACGAGGGCTCGCTGCTCGTGGTCGACCCGGTGTCGGGTGCCACCGAGACCGTCTCCGCGCCGGACCTGGCCGGCGCGGACGTCGTGGCGCTGCGGGTCAGCCGGGAGGGGTCGCGGCTGGCGTACGCGCTGCGCACCGACGAGTCGATCGTCGTCCACGTCGCGGCCGTGCTGCGCGACGCCGACGGGCGCCCGACGGCGATCGGTCCGGGGCGCGCCGTCGGTGGCCCGCTGCTGCAGCTGCGCGATCTGGTCTGGGTCGGGGAGGTGCGGCTCGCGGTGCTCGCGCAGACGGCGACGATCGACCTCACCGTGCTGCTCGTCGGGGTCGGCGGCCAGACCGTGCCGCTGCCCTCGGTCGAGGGCGCCGCGAGCATCGCCGCCGGCGACGGGCCCCGCGAGCTCGTGCTCGTCACGGCGGGAGGCGACCTGTACGGGCGCAGCGGCAACGGGTGGCGGATGATCCTGCCCGGGGTGAGCTCGCCCGCGTTCGCGGGCTGACGCCCGCTGGGTATCCACAGCCGCGCGAGCGCCCTCGCAGCGGTGCCCCCGGGACGGGCACGCTGGGAGGCGTGGACCGACGTGCGGTGGCCGAGGAGCTGGGCGCGCTCGCGCGCGCGGCGCTGGAGCTGGTGCTGCCGCGTGAGTGCGCGGGCTGCGGCGAGCCCGAGCGCGCGCTGTGCCACCGCTGCCTCGCACGCTTCGGCACGCCGACGCGCTGCGAGGAGGACGCGCCGCACCTGGGCGCGGGGGCGCTGCCGACGTGGGCGCTCGCGGCCTACGCCGGCCCGGTGCGGCACGCGGTGCTGGCCTGGAAGTCCGGCGGTCGTCCCGACCTCGCCGCGCCGCTGACGGCGCTGGTCGCCGCCGCGGCGGCGCAGGTCGTGCCGGCGCTGCCGGTCGGCAGCGACCCGCTGCTCGTCGTCCCGGCCCCGTCGGCCGCGGCC
>NZ_WNXX01000037.1 GCF_009733795.1 Actinotalea caeni | reverse complement strand
CTCGAACACCGCCCGAGCCGACGCGCTGGCCCCATGGCTCAAGCACTACAACTACGCTCGAGCCCACACCGCCTGCGGAGGCAAGCCACCGATCAGCCGACTGTCACCAACGTGCTGACCGAGTACACCTAGCCTCCCGCCGGGCTCCGGGGCGCGACGCCCCGCCGAGCGGGCGTGTGCTGGTCGGACCATCTCCGGGACCCCCGTAGGCTGTCCGCCGTGCACCTGAAGACGCTGACGCTGCGCGGCTTCAAGTCGTTCGCGTCCGCGACGACTCTGCACCTGGAGCCCGGCATCACCTGCGTCGTCGGGCCGAACGGGTCCGGCAAGTCCAACGTCGTCGACGCGCTCGCGTGGGTGATGGGCGAGCAGGGCGCGAAGAGCCTGCGCGGCGGCGCGATGGCCGACGTCATCTTCGCCGGCACGTCGTCGCGCCCGCCTCTCGGCCGTGCCGAGGTCTCCCTGACGATCGACAACACCGACGGCGCGCTGCCGATCGACTACACCGAGGTCACGATCTCCCGGACGCTGTTCCGCAACGGCGGCAGCGAGTACGCGATCAACGGCACCCCGTGCCGGCTGCTCGACATCCAGGACCTGCTCAGCGACACCGGCATGGGTCGCGAGATGCACGTCATCGTCGGCCAGGGCCGACTCGACGCCGTGCTGCAGGCCACCCCCGAGGAGCGCCGCCACTTCATCGAGGAGGCCGCCGGTGTCCTCAAGCACCGCAAGCGCAAGGAGAAGGCGGTCCGCAAGCTCGAGGCGATGGCCGCGAACCTCGCGCGCGTCACCGACCTCACCGCCGAGATCCGGCGCCAGCTCGGCCCGCTCGCGCGGCAGGCCGAGGTCGCACGACGCGCCCAGGTGGTGCAGATCGACCTGCGCGACGCCCGCGCCCGGCTGCTCGCCGACGACCTCGTGCAGCTCACCGCGACGCTCGCGCAGGAGCAGGCCGACGAGACCGCGCTGCGCAACCGGCGCACCGCCGTCGAGCAGGCGCAGGCCGAGGCCCGCGAACGGCTGACCGAGCTCGAGGCCGCGGCCGCGAAGGCCGCGCCGGTCCTCGGCGAGGCCTCCGACACCTACTACCGGCTCACCAGCCTGCGCGAGCGGCTGCGCGGCACCGCGACGCTCGCCGCCGAGCGCTGCCGGCTGCTCGGCGCGCCGACCGCGGAGCCGGAGAGCAGCCGCGACCCCGACGACCTCGACGACCAGGCCCGGCGCGCCCGCAGCGAGGAGCTCGACCTCGTGCAGGAGGCCGAGGAGGCGCAGGTCACGCTGCAGGGGGCGCTCGCCGAGCGGCAGCGGCTGGAGGCCGAGGCCGCCGAGGCCGAGAAGGCGCTCGCGGCCGTGCACCGCGGCGTCGCCGACCGGCGTGAGGGGCTCGCACGCCTGACCGGCCAGGTCGCGGCGCGGCGCAGCCGGCTCGAGGGCACCGAGTCCGAGCTCGCGCGGCTGCGCGCCGACCTCGAGGCCGCGACCGAGCGCGCCCGCACCGCGCAGGCACAGTTCGCCGCCCTCGAGCAGGAGGTCGTCGGCGCGCAGGAGGGCGAGGAGGGGCTCGACGCCGCGCACGAGGAGGCGCTCGCCGCGCAGGAGGCCGCCGAGGCCGAGGTCGCCCGGCTCGTCGAGGCCGAGCGGGCCGCCGAGGGCGAGCGCGCCACCTGGACGGCCCGCCGCGACGCGCTCGCGCTGTCGCTGGCGCGCAAGGACGCCACCGGCGCGCTCCTGGAGAACGACGACCTGCCCGGGATCGCCGGCACGCTCGCCGACCACGTGCGGGTCGAGCCCGGCTACGAGACCGCGGTCGCCGCGGCCCTCGGCGCCGTCGCCGACGCCGCGGTCGCCACCAGCGTCGAGGACGCCGTCGACGCGCTGCGCTTCGTCCGCGCCGAGGACGCCGGCCAGGTCCGGCTCGTCGTCGCCGACGGCGACGCGGCGGACGCCGCACCCGGCGACGCCCCCGAGGGCGCCTCCTGGGCGAGGGACCTCGTCGACGGCGACGAGCGCGTGCGCGGCACCCTCGCGCGGCTGCTGCGCGGCGTCGTCGTGGTCGACGACCTGGCCGCCGCGCGCGCCGTCGTCAACGCCCACGACGTCACGGCGGTCACGCGCGACGGCGACGTGCTCTCCCGCACCGAGGTGCGGGGCGGCAGCACCGGTGGCCCGAGCGTGCTCGAGCTGCACGCCGCGCGCGAGGAGGCCGAGCAGGGTCTGGCCGACGCCACCGCGCGCATCGAGCAGACCCGTTTCGCCCTCGGCCCGGCGCGCGAGGCGCTCGAGGCGGCCAACGCCGAGGTCGAGCGCACGCTCGCGGCTCTGCACGCCTCCGACGCCGAGCTGGCCGCGGTCGCCGAGCGGCTCGGGCAGCTGGGCTCCGCCGCCCGGGCAGCGAACGCCGAGATCGAGCGGATCAGGCCCGCGATCGAGGTGGCCGAGGCCGAGCGCGAGCGCTACGCGACCGAGCTCGCGGACCTCGTCGAGCGGCTCGAGGTCGCCCAGCGCGAGCCCGCCGACGCCGAGGCCGACCTCGAGGAGGCCACCGCCGCCCGCGACCGGACCGCGGCCGCGGCCACCCAGGCGCGGCAGGCGGAGACCGACGCCCGGCTCGCGCTGCGCACGATCGAGGAGCGCATCCGCCACGTGCGCAGCCGCGCCGAGTCGCTCGAGCGTGCCGCCGACGCGGAGCGGCACGCCCGCAAGGTCGCGCAGGAGCGGGCGGTCCGCCGGGCCGAGCAGGCCCGGGTCGCCGACCTCGTGCGCCAGGGCGCCGAGCGCGCGCTCGCGGCGATCGAGACCTCGGTGGCGCTCGCGCACCGGGCGCGTGAGGAGGCCGAGTCCGCGCGCGCGGCCCGCGACAGCGAGATCGCCGAGGTTCGCACCCGCCTCGACCAGCTGGGCGCCGAGTACGCCGAGCTGACCGACGTCGTCCACCGCGACGAGGTCGCCCGTGCCCAGCAGCAGCTGCGCATCGAGCAGCTGCAGCAGCGCGCTGTCGAGGACCTCGGCATGGACCCCGAGGTGCTGGTCGAGGAGTACGGGCCGCACCAGCTGGTGCCGGCGGTGCCGCAGCCGGGCGACGACCCGGACGCGCCGCTGCCCGAGCCCCGCCCCTATGTGCGCGAGGAGCAGGAGAAGCGGCTGCGGGCGGCCGAGCGCGCGCTCGCCCAGCTCGGCCGGGTCAACCCGCTCGCGCTGGAGGAGCACGCCGCGCTCGAGGAGCGGCACCGGTTCCTCACCGAGCAGCTCGCCGACCTCAAGAAGTCGCGCGCCGACCTCGAGGAGATCATCCGCGAGATCGACGAGCGCGTCGAGACCGTCTTCGCCGAGGCGTTCGCCGACACCGCGCGCGAGTTCGAGGGCGTCTTCAGCCGGCTGTTCCCCGGCGGCGAGGGCCGGCTGCTGCTCACCGACCCCGACAACATGCTCACGACCGGGCTCGAGGTGGAGGCGCGGCCGCCGGGCAAGAAGGTCAAGCGGCTCTCGCTGCTCTCGGGCGGCGAGCGGTCGCTGACCGCCGTCGCGCTGCTGGTCGCGATCTTCAAGGCGCGACCCAGCCCGTTCTACGTCATGGACGAGGTCGAGGCGGCGCTCGACGACGTCAACCTCGGCCGGCTGCTGGAGATCTTCACGGAGCTGCGCGAGGACTCCCAGCTGATCGTCGTCACGCACCAGAAGCGGACGATGGAGATCGCCGACGCCCTGTACGGGGTGACGATGCGCGGCGACGGTGTGACCACCGTCATCAGCCAGCGGCTGCACGAGCCCGTCTGAGCGGCCGGCGCGTGGCGATTCGGTGAAGGCTGGGCGCGCCCGTCCGGTTTCTCGCCGCGGCGGGTGATACTCGATTCCCGTGAACCCCTTGATCGTTTCCGCCGTCGCCGTGGTCATCGCCCTCGTCGTCGTGCTGGTGCTCGTCCGGCGCCACCTGCCGGAGTCCGGGCTGGGTTCCTGGCTGCGCGAGTCGTTCCGGGGCGTGCGCCCCGGCCGCGAGATCGCCGCCATTCGTGAGGAGTCCGCCCGACTGGCCGAGCCGACGGCCGAGACCGGTGACCTGCGCGTCTCCGACATCCTCGAGCTCGCCGAGCCCGGCGAGGCCTACCACCGCCCTGTCGACCTCCGCGAGGTCGTGTCCGGGCGTCGTGGCCGCTGACCGGGACCGGCACCTGAGCACCCCCGGCGCCCGGCCGTCCCGGCCGGGCGCTTCGGCGTGCCCGGCTGCGGCAGACTGGTGACCCTTATGGAGACCCAGGACATCATCCTCGCCGCCGTCGGTGCGATCGTCGTGCTCGCCGGCGGCGGGTTCGCGCTGTTCCGTTCCCGCTCGCGCGGCTCGTCGGGCCCCTCGGACCCGACCGGTACGACGCCGTCCGCCCCGCCGGCGGCCGACGAACCGGCCGCGGAGGGCGGCACCGCCGTCGCCGTCGAGGAGCGCCCGGTCGAGGCGCCCGAGGGCGCGTCGCCGCCCGGGAGCGAGACGGCCGCACCGACGGTCGAGCGGCCGGAGTCCGCCGCCGGGCGGATGGTGCGGCTGCGCGACCGGCTGTCGCGCTCCGGTGCGCTCGGCAAGACGCTGCTCGGCCTGCTCTCGCGCGGCAGGCTCAGCACGGGCGACTGGGAGGAGATCGAGGAGACGCTGCTGCTGGCCGACCTCGGCACCGGCCCGACCGACGAGCTGATGACGGCGCTGCGCACCCGCGTGCAGGTCGAGGGCACCGACGACCCGGCGGTCGCGCGCGAGCTGCTGCGCTCGGAGCTGCTGAGGCTGGTCGACCCGGACATGGACCGGCGCATCGCCGCCAGCCCGGTGCTCGGTGACGACGGCGAGCCCCACCCGGCCACGATCCTCGTCGTCGGCGTCAACGGCACCGGCAAGACGACGACGGTCGGCAAGCTCGCGCGGCTGCTCGTCGCCGAGGACAAGGACGTCGTCCTCGGCGCCGCCGACACCTTCCGCGCCGCCGCAGCCGAGCAGCTGGGCACGTGGGGCGAGCGCGTCGGGGTGCCGGTCGTGCGCTCCGACCGCGAGGGCGCCGACCCCGCCGCGGTGGCGTTCGACGCCGTCCGGACCGGGCGCGAGAACGGCGCCGACGTCGTCATCGTCGACACCGCGGGCCGGCTGCAGAACAAGGCCGGTCTCATGGACGAGCTGGGCAAGATCAAGCGCGTCATCGCCAAGCAGGCACCCGTGCAGGAGGTGCTGCTGGTCCTCGACGCGACCACCGGTCAGAACGGCATGCGACAGGCGCAGGTGTTCGCCGAGGTCGTCGACGTCACCGGCATCGTGCTCACCAAGCTGGACGGCACCGCCAAGGGCGGCATCGTCGTCGCCGTGCAGCGCGAGCTCGGGGTGCCGGTCAAGCTCGTCGGGCTCGGCGAGGGCCCGGACGACCTCGCGCCGTTCGACGCGGCGCAGTTCGTCGACGCGATCGTCGGCTGAGCGCCGTCGGGCCGGGACCGGACGGCCCGTGAGCGCTCACGTCTCAGCATCCGGTCCCGTGCGGGTCACGAAACCGAACGTTCACACGCAGCCGCTTTCCGTCACAGCGCCGTAACACTCGCGGTGCGCCGGGGAAACCGGCCTCCATCAGCGTGTCTCCCGTGCCGGCCGCCCGCGCCGGTGTTGGGAGCAGATTGCATGGAACCGTTCCTCGACACGGGCGTGACAGCCTGGATGCTGGTCTCCGCATCCTTCGTGCTGCTCATGACACCCGGTCTCGCCCTCTTCTACGGCGGCATGACCCGCAGCAAGTCCATCCTCAACATGATGATGATGTGCTTCGGCGCGATGGCCGTCGTCGGCTGCATCTACGTGCTGTGGGGCTGGTCGATGTCCTACGGCGAGAGCCTCGGCGGCATCGTCGGCAACCCCTTCGACCAGTTCGGTCTGGGCGGGAGCTTCGACCCGGTCTCGATCCTGAACGAGGAGACCGGCGCCTACATGCCCACGATCGTCGACGTCGGCTTCCAGGCCACGTTCGCCATCATCACGGTCGCGCTGATCGCCGGCTCGATCGCCGACCGCACCAAGTACGCCACCTGGCTGGTGTTCGCCGGCCTCTGGGCGACGCTGTCCTACTTCCCGATGTCGCACATGGTGTGGGGCGACGGCCTGCTCTCCGGCGCCGGTCCCTTCGCCTCGATCGCGGAGCCGATCGACTTCGCGGGCGGCACCGTGGTGCACATCAACGCCGGTGTCGCGGGCCTCGTGCTCGCGCTCGTCATCGGCAAGCGCAAGGGCTGGCCGGGTGAGGCCTTCAAGCCGCACAACCTGCCCCTGGTCATGCTCGGCGCCGCGCTGCTGTGGTTCGGCTGGTTCGGCTTCAACGCCGGCTCCGCCTACGGCGCCGACGAGGTGGCCGGTCTCGCCTGGGTCAACACGACCACCGCGACCGGTGGCGCGATCCTCGGCTGGCTGCTCGTGGAGAAGCTCAAGTACGGCAAGGCCACCTCGCTCGGGGCGGCCTCCGGTGTGGTCGCCGGCCTGGTCGCGATCACGCCCGCCGCCGGCGCGCTCACGCCGGTGACCTCGATCGTCCTCGGTGCTCTCGCCGGTGTGGCGAGCGCCTTCGCCGTGAGCCTCAAGACGCGGTTCGGCTACGACGACTCGCTCGACGTCGTCGGCGTCCACCTGGTCTCGGGCCTCGTCGGCACCGTGCTCATCGGCCTGCTCGCCACCGACACCGGCCTGTTCTTCGGCGGTGGCATCGGCCAGCTGGTCGTGCAGATCATCATTGCCGTGATCGCGATCGTCTTCTCGGGCGTCGTCACGCTCGTCATCGCCCTGGTCCTCAAGGCGACGATGGGCTGGCGGATCCCGGAGGAGGACGAGGTCACCGGCATCGACCAGACCGCGCACGCCGAGCGCGCCTACGAGGGGATCGCCTGATGAAGCTCATCACCGCAGTGATCCAGCCGCACAAGCTGGACGACGTCAAGGCCGCGCTCGAGGCCGCGGGGGTCCGTGGTCTCACGGTCTCCGAGGCGAGCGGGTACGGCCGCCAGAAGGGCCACACCGAGGTCTACCGGGGCGCGGAGTACACCGTCGACCTGGTGCCGAAGGTGCGGGTGGAGGTGCTCGTCAACGACGAGGACGTCACCACCCTGACCGGCGTCGTCGTCAACGCCGCCCAGACCGGCAAGATCGGGGACGGCAAGGTGTGGGTCACGTCGGTCGACGACGTGATCCGCGTCCGGACCGGCGCCAGCGGACCCGATGCCCTCTGACGGCACGGGCGCTGACCTGCCGACCGGCACGGCTCCTGCCGCCGGCGAGTCCCCGGAGGCCCCGCAGCAGCAGCTGCGGGGCCTCCGGGCCGCTCGGCTGGCGCTGCCGCGGCCGGCGGCCGGTCGACCTGACGGGGGAGCGGTGTACCGGCGAGCGCTGGCGCACCTGGTCGACACGGCTCTGGTCGACCTCTGGGTCGACGCCGGGGCGCGCACCGGGGTGGATCTCACCACCGGGGTGGCGCTCGCGGCGGTCGGCTCGCACGGACGGCGGGACGCGGGCCCGACGTCCGACCTGGACCTCATGCTCGTGCACGACGGGCAGACCCACCGCGCCGAGGAGATCGCGGCGCTGGCCGAGGCGCTGTGGTACCCGATCTGGGATGCCGGGCTGGACCTCGACCACTCGGTGCGCACGCTCGCCCAGTGCCGGGGGGTCGCGTCCGCGGACCTGCCGGCCGCCGTCGGGCTGCTGGACGTGCGGCTGGTCGCGGGCGACGACAGCGTGCTGCACCGCGCCCGGTCGGCCGTGCTGGCCGACTGGCGGTCGGCCGCGCGGCGGCGGCTGCCGGAGCTGCTGACGTCGACGCGGGTGCGCGCGGAGCGGCACGGCGAGCTCGCCTACCTGATCGAGGGCGACCTCAAGGAGGCGCGCGGCGGCATCCGCGACGCCGTCGTGCTGTGGGCGCTGTCGGCCACGTGGCTGACCGACCGGCCGCACGGCGAGGTCGACGAGGCCTACGCGCACCTGCTCGACGTGCGCGACGCCCTGGCGCGGGTCACCGGGCGGCACACCAACCGGTTGCTGCGGGTGCACCAGCGGGAGGTGGCCGAGGAGCTCGGTGCCGGAGACCCGGACGACCTGCTGGCGGCGCTGGCGAACTCGGCGCGCACGATCTCCTACGCGCTGGACACCACGGTGCGGCACGCGCGGCAGGCGTTGCGGCGTCCCTCGCTCGCGCTGCGCCCGGTGCTGGTGCGGGGGCGTCGGGCGGCGCCGCGGCTGCGGTCGGTCGCCGACAACCTCGTGGAGCACGACGGCGAGCTGGTGCTGGGCGTGGACGCCCGCCCGGACGCCGACCCCGAGCTGCCGCTGCGCGCGGCCGCGACCGCGGCGCGCACCCGGCTGCCGCTGTCGCCGGTGACGATCGCGTCGCTGCAGCGTGCGCCGGACCTGCCCGTGCCGTGGAGCCCGAGCGCGCGCGAGCACATGCTGACGCTGCTGCGCAGCGGCGAGGCGCAGGTGCCGCTGTGGGAGGCGCTCGACCTCGCGGGGCTGGTGACGCGCTGGATCCCGGAGTGGGCGGCGGTGCGGAACCGGCCGCAGCACTCCCCGGTGCACCTGTACACGGTCGACCGGCACCTGGTGCAGACGGTGGCGAACACCCACGACGTGCCGCGCTCGCAGCCGGGCCGCGACACGCTGCTGTGGGCGGCGCTGTTCCACGACATCGGCAAGGTGGCGGGCGCGACCGACCACTCGCTCGAGGGCGTGCGGCGGGCGGCGCCGCTGCTGGAGCGGATCGGGCTGGGGGAGGACGAGCGACGCGACGTGCTGCTGCTGGTCGAGCACCACCTGCTGCTGGCCGAGGTCGCGACGAGCGAGGACCCGAACGACCCCGCGGTGGTCGCGCGTGTGGCGCAGACCCTGCACGACCGCGCCGACCTGGTGACGCTGCTGCGCCAGCTCACCGAGGCCGACGCGCGCGCCGCGGGCCCGAAGGCGTGGACCGCGTGGCGGGCCCGGCTGGTCGACATCCTCACCGACAACGTGCTGCGGTACCTGCGGGGGTGACGGCGCGACGCGCCGGCGACGTTATTGCCTCGCGCCACGGTCGGGGTTCGCGTAGGGTGACGGGTCTTCGGCGCGACGTGCGGGGAATACCCGTGCGGCAGGCGCCGTTGAGACGATTTCCGAGCCGTTGCTCCTGGTGCCTGGTGCAGAGGGGGCAGCGGCGGCGAGTCCGGGCAGAAGCCGGAACAGGTCGGTCAGTCACAAGGGCCGACGGCGCAGCGGGGCGCCCCACGGAACGCACCCGTACGTCGGCCGCGGACGGCGGCCGCACCACTCGGTGCCGGCCCCGTCGCGGCCGTCGCTCGTCGTGCCCGCGACCAGGCGGACGCCGGGCGCGACGACCGACCCGTCCGGTCTCGTCGCCAGGGCGGTGCCCCTCGGCAGCCCAGTTATCCTGAGGCAGCCCAACGACCGAAGGATCGCCTGCGTGTTCGCCACCCTGTCCGACCGCCTCACCGCGACGTTCAAGTCCCTGCGCGGCAAGGGACGGCTGTCCGAGGCCGACGTCGACGCCACCGTCTCGGAGATCCGGCGCGCCCTGCTGGACGCCGACGTCGCCGTCCCGGCCGTCCGCGCCTTCACGTCCGCGGTCCGTGAGCGGGCCCTGTCCTCCGAGGTCTCCGAGGCGCTCAACCCCGCCCAGCAGGTCCTCAAGATCGTCAACGAGCAGCTCATCGAGATCCTCGGCGGCTCCAGCCGCGAGATCCGGTTCGCGAAGCGCCCGCCGACGGTCATCATGCTCGCGGGCCTCCAGGGCGCCGGCAAGACCACGCTCGCCGGCAAGCTCGGTCGCTGGCTGCGCGAGCAGGGGCACACCCCGCTGCTCGTCGCCTCCGACCTCCAGCGCCCCAACGCCGTCACCCAGCTGCAGGTCGTCGGCCAGCAGGCCGGGGTGCCGGTGTGGGCGCCCGAGCCGGGCAACGGCGTCGGCGACCCGGTGGCCGTCGCGCGCTCCGGCGTCGAGCACGCGCGCGAGAAGTACTACGACGTCGTCGTCGTCGACACCGCCGGCCGCCTCGGCGTCGACGCCGAGATGATGCAGCAGGCCGCGGACATCCGCGACGCCACGCAGCCCGACGAGATCCTCTTCGTCGTCGACGCGATGATCGGTCAGGACGCCGTCACGACCGCCGAGGCGTTCCGCGACGGCGTCGGCTTCACCGGCGTCGTGCTCTCCAAGCTGGACGGCGACGCGCGCGGTGGTGCGGCGCTCTCGATCCGCACGGTCACCGGCCAGCCCGTCCTGTTCGCCTCCACGGGTGAGAAGCTCACCGACTTCGAGCGGTTCCACCCCGACCGGATGGCCTCGCGCATCCTCGACATGGGTGACCTGCTCACCCTCATCGAGCAGGCCGAGAAGGCGTTCGACGAGAAGCAAGCCGCCGAGATGGGGCGCAAGCTCTCCGGCGAGGACGACTTCACGCTCCAGGACTTCATGGACTACATGCGCCAGCTCAAGCAGCTGGGCTCCATGAAGAAGATGCTCGGGATGCTGCCCGGGATGGGCCAGCTGCGCGACCAGCTCGAGAACTTCGACGAGCGCGAGATCGACCGCGTCGAGGCGATGATCAACTCGATGACACCGGCCGAGCGCGCCAACCCGAAGATCATCAACGGTTCGCGCCGCTCCCGCATCGCCCGCGGGTCCGGCGTCACCGTCACCGACGTCAACGGGCTGCTGCAGCGCTTCGACCAGGCGAAGACGATGATGCGGTCGATGGCGCGCGGTGGGATGCGCGGCGGACCTGGCGGCATGCCGAACCTCGGCATGGGCGGCCTGCCCGGCGGCGGCAAGAAGAGCAAGGGCCGCATGGCGCCCCCGAAGCGCACCAAGAAGGGCAAGTCGGGCAACCCCGCCAAGCGCGCCCTGCAGGAGCGGCAGGCGGCGGAGCGTGCCGCGGCGGCGCAGTCGGGCGGCTCGGCGTTCGGCGTCGACGGCGCCGACGCCGTCGACCCGAGCTCGCTGCAGCTGCCCGCCGGTTTCGACAAGCTCTTCGGGCGCTGACGGCGTCCCGCACCTGCGCGAGCCCGTCGGCCGCGCACGTGGTCGGCGCCACGGTGCCCTCGTGTCGTGGGCGCGGTGCCGCTCGTGGCAGAATGGCTCGCTGAACCCGCCCGGCCCCGGCCCTCTCACCGGCGCCAGCGTGTCCTCGGGCCCCACCGACGCCGATCCCAACCGGTCGACGGTGCCGGGCCCACCCCCATGCACACCAGGAGTGAGCCACAACCATGGCTGTCAAGATTCGTCTCAAGCGGATGGGCAAGATCCGCGCCCCCTACTACCGCGTCGTCGTCGCCGACTCGCGCACCAAGCGCGACGGTCGTGTGATCGAGGAGATCGGCAAGTACCACCCCACCGAGGAGCCCTCGCTCATCGACATCGACGGCGAGCGTGCTCGCTACTGGCTCGGGGTCGGCGCCCAGCCGACCGAGCAGGTGCTCGCGCTGCTCAAGGTCACCGGTGACTGGCAGGCCTTCAAGGGCCTCCCGGGCGCCGAGGGCACGCTGAAGACCGCCGCGCCGAAGGGTGACGCCGCCGAGGCGATCGCCGCCGCCGAGGCCGAGGCCGAGCTCAAGAAGGCCGCCGCCTCGCAGGCGAAGGCCGAGGCCGCCGCGTCCGCCGACTCGCCGGAGTCCGCCGACTCGTCGGAGTCCGCCGACTCGCCCGAGGACGCCCCGGCCGCCGAGGACGAGAAGGACGCGAGCGCCTGATGCTCGCGGACGCGCTCGAGCACCTCGTGCGGGGGATCGTGGACAACCCCGACGACGTCGAGGTGAGCTCGCGCACGCTGCGGCGTGGCGAGCTGCTGGAGGTCCGTGTGAACCCGTCCGACCTCGGGCGCGTCATCGGGCGCAACGGGCGCACGGCCCGCGCCCTGCGCACCGTGATCGACGCGCTGTCGCCCACCGGCTCGGTGCGCGTCGACGTCGTGGACACGGATCGTCGCTGACGCCGTGTCCGGTCAGGGCGACCAGGTCCGGATCGCCACGCTCGGGGCCGCCCACGGCCTGAAGGGCGAGATCCGGCTGCGTCTGCACACCGACGACCCGACGGCCCGGCTGGTCCCGGGGGCCCGGTTCACCACCGACCCCGCGGACGCCGGGCCGTTGGTGCTCGCCGCCGTCGCCGAGCGCAGCGGTTCCACCTACGCCCGCTTCGAGGGCCACCCGGACCGCACGGCGGCCGAGCGGCTCCGCGGCGTCGTGCTGCTCGCCGACCCGGAGCCGGAGGACGACGCCTGGTACCCGGAGCAGCTCGCCGGGCTCGAGGCTCGGCTGCCGGACGGCCGCGTGGTCGGCACCGTCGCCGGGGTGCAGCACCTGCCCGCCCACGACGTGCTCGTGCTCGTCGAGCCCGATGGCGCCCGCACGCTGGTGCCGTTCGTCACCGCGATCGTCCCGGTCGTCGACGTCGACGGCGGCCACGTCGTCATCGACCCGCCCGCCGGCCTGCTGGCCGCCGGCGCCGACGAGGCCGAGGAGGCCCGGTGACCGGACGGGTCGACGTCGTCTCGATCTTCCCCGACTACCTCGCGCCGCTCGAGCTCTCCCTCGTCGGCAAGGCGCGCACGCGCGGCCTGGTGGACATCGCCGTCCACGACCTGCGCGACTGGACCACCGACCGCCACCGCACGGTCGACGACACCCCGTTCGGCGGCGGCGCCGGCATGGTGATGCGCCCCGACGTGTGGGGCGAGGCGCTCGACACGGTGCTCGCGCCCGAGGCGGGCGAGCGGGTGCTGCTGGTGCCGACCCCGGCCGGGCAGCCGTTCACGCAGCGCACCGCCGAGGAGCTCGCCGGCGTGCTCGAGGCCGGCGGCCAGCTCGTCGTCGCGTGCGGGCGCTACGAGGGGATCGACGCCCGGGTGGCGGAGCACTACGCCACGCGCGAGGGCGTGCAGGTGCGCGAGGTCTCGATCGGCGACTACGTGCTCAACGGGGGCGAGGTCGCCGCGCTCGTCGTGATCGAGGCGGTCGTGCGGCTGCTGCCGGGGGTGCTCGGCAACGCCGCCTCGGTCGTCGAGGAGTCGCACGGCAGCGACGGCCTGCTCGAGCACCCCGCCTACACCCAGCCGCCGAGCTGGCGCGGCCTGGAGGTGCCGGACGTGCTGCGCTCGGGCGACCACGGCCGGGTGGCTCGCTGGCGCCGGGCGCGCGCCGTCGAGCGCACCGCGCGCGTGCGCCCCGACCTGCTCGCCGCGCACCCGGCGGCGGTCCGCGCCGCACGCCCGGCCGACGCCGAGGTGCTCGCCGAGGTCGCGGGCGCCACCTTCGCGCTCGCGTGCCCGCCCGACATGCCGGCCGCCGACATCGAGGAGTTCGTCGCCACCCACCTGTCGGTCGAGCGGTTCCGGGCCTACCTCAAGGACCGTCGTCGGTGGCTGCTGCTCGCCGAGGTGGCGGGCGCCGTCGTCGGCTACACGATGTGCGTGGCCGGCGAGCCCGAGGACCCCGACGTCGCGGCCGCCGTCCCGGACCGGCCCACCGCCGAGCTCAGCAAGTGCTACGTGCTGCCCGAGCACCACCGCAGCGGTGTCGCCGCGGCCCTCATGACGGCGACCCTGGACGCCGCGCGCGAGCGCGGCCTGCCCGGCATCTGGCTCGGCGTCAACGGGCGCAACGAGCGCGCGAAGCGCTTCTACGCCAAGCACGGGTTCGCCCGGGTCGGCGACCGCACGTTCGCCGTCGGCGGCCGGCGCGAGTGCGACGACGTGATGTACCGCACGCTGTAGCGACGGCGATTTCGGCCGGTCCGGTCTCTGTGGCAGACTTGGCCGGTCATCCGGTGCGCCAGCCGTCTCTGCCACAGGGGAGCGGCACGACCGCGCACGGAGCAACACACTCAGACCCTCGGCGGTGCGCAGCACCGCCCGGATCATCGCGGGTGACCTGTGGCAGCCGTGGGAAGGCACATCATGCAGAAGCTGGACGCCGTCGACGCCGCCTCCTTGCGAGAGGTCCCGGAGTTCCGCGCCGGTGACACCCTCAAGGTCGGCGTGAACATCGTCGAGGGGAACCGCAGCCGTATCCAGGTGTTCCAGGGCGTCGTGATCGGCCGCCAGGGCGCCGGCGTGCGTGAGACCTTCACCATCCGCAAGGTGTCCTTCGGGGTCGGTGTCGAGCGGACCTTCCCGCTCCACTCGCCCACGATCGACCACATCGAGGTCGTCACCCGCGGTGACGTGCGCCGCGCGAAGCTGTACTACCTGCGCGGCCGCAGCGGCAAGGCCGCCAAGATCCGCGAGCGTCGCGAGCCCACCGCCGGCTGACGGTGGCGCGCGGCGCGGCCGACGACGATCCCGCAGACGTGACCGACACCCGAGCCGAGACCGGCGCGGGCTCCGACGACGAGGCGACCCCCGACGGGCGCCCCGAGCGGCGCCGAGGTCCGGTCGCGACCTTCCTGCGGGAGGTCGCGATCGTGCTGGTCTCCGCGCTGGCGATCTCGCTGGTGCTCAAGACCTTCTTCATCCAGCCGTTCTTCATCCCGAGCATCTCGATGGAGGACACCCTCGACGTCGGCGACCGCATCGTCGTCAACAAGCTCGCGCCGGGGCCGTTCGACCTCGAGCGTGGCGACGTCGTCGTCTTCCTCGATCCGGGCGAGTGGCTGGAGGGCGAGCCGGTGCCCGAGCTGAGCCCGGTCGAGCGTGTCCTCACCTGGGTGGGGCTGCTGCCGGAGAACGCCGGCCAGCACCTCGTCAAGCGGGTCATCGGGCTGCCCGGCGACCACGTGGTGTGCTGCGACGACGACGGCTACATCACCGTCAACGGGGTCCCGATCGAGGAGACCTACGTCATCGACGGCGCCGAGCCCAGCCAGAAGCCGTTCGACGTCGTCGTCCCCGAGGGGCACCTGTGGGTGCTGGGGGACAACCGCCCGCGGTCGGCCGACTCCCGCTACAACACCGACTCCGCCGGCGAGGGCTTCGTCCCGGTCGACAACGTGGTCGGGCGCGCCTTCGTCATCATCTGGCCGCTCGCGAACATGTCGCTGATCGACCGACCCGACGAGGTCTTCGAGGCCGTCCCGGATCCCTGATGCCCAGCAAGCCCCCTTCCCGACGCCTGGAGCGCGAGTTGCTCGCCTCGGGCCACCGGCTGGTCGCCGGCATGGACGAGGTGGGCCGTGGGGCGCTGGCCGGCCCCGTCACGGTCGGCGTCGTCGTCGTCGACGACACGACCGGTCGCACGCCTGCGGGGCTGCGGGACTCCAAGCTGCTGCGACCCCACGTGCGTGAGCGCCTGTGCGGGCCGATCCGTCGCTGGGCCCGCGCGAGCGCCGTCGGGCACGCCGGGCCCGACGAGATCGACCGCTACGGCATCATCGCGGCGCTGCGCATGGCCGGGAACCGGGCGCTGGCCCGGCTGGCCGAGGAGGGCGTGGTGCCCGACGTCGTCGTCCTCGACGGCAAGCACGACTGGCTCACCCACCCGCCGCACATGCCGCCGCTGCCGGTCAGCGGGCCGCAGCTGCCGGTCGTGATGCGGATCAAGGGCGACCTCACCGTGACCTCGATCGCCGCCGCGAGCGTGCTCGCCAAGTGCGAGCGCGACGCGATGATGACCGAGCTGCACGAGACCTACCCGGCCTACGGGTGGCACGGCAACAAGGGCTACTCGGCACCCGAGCACGCCGCCGCGCTGCGCGAGCACGGGCCGTGCGAGCTGCACCGCCGCAGCTGGTCGCTGCCGCAGTCGGAGGTCTACGAGACCGAGGAGCTCCCGCTCGAGCTGGTCGGCGAGCCGCGTCGCGGCGCCGAAGGGGCATGATGGAGTCGTGAGTGCCGAGGACCTCGAGAACTACGAGACCGATGCCGAGCTCGCGCTGTACCGGGAGTACCGCGACGTCGTCGGGCTGTTCTCCTACGTGGTGGAGACCGAGCGCCGGTTCTACCTCGCCAACCAGGTCGACCTGCAGGTCCGCTCGGCCGGCGGCGAGGTGTTCTTCGAGCTGACGCTCGGCGACGCCTGGGTGTGGGACGTCTACCGGTCGGCGCGGTTCGTCAAGACCGTGCGCGTCGTGACGTTCAAGGACGTCAACATCGAGGAGCTCGCCAAGGCCGAGCTGGAGATGCCGCAGTAGTCAGCCGCTGCTGCCCGCCGGGCTGCCGCCCAGCCGCTGCCCGAGCGCGCGGACGCACCAGGCCAGCGCCCCGGTGACGGCACCGACGACGAGTCCGGTGCCCAGGCTGCCGAGCACGGTCGCGCCGCGCAGCAGGATCTCCTCGGTGACCGGCGACCAGGCGCCCGCGAGGCTGCCGCCCAGCCGCGGCGGGTCACCTGCCCAGACCGTCGCCCACGCGAGGTTGTGCACCGCCGCCAGCACCATGCCGTAGCCCGCCCCGGCGGCGAGCAGCGACACCGCCGGGCGGGGTGACCACAGCGCCGCGACCAGCACCCAGACGGCCAGCGGCACCAGCGCGAGCACGCCCGTGAGCGAGGAGTCGGGGGCGACCAGAGCGAGGTCGTGGACGACGACGCGCGGAGCGGCGAGCGCCACCAGCACGGCGAGCACCGGCCAGGGCAGGCCGAGGGTGAGGCGCAGCGGCGGGCGCTGGGTGGTGCGCGCGGTGGGCGCAGCGGTGGTCATGCCCCGACGCTAGGGACGGCGCTCGGCCCCGCCCAGCCGGTCGGCCGCCGTCCGGGGCGGGGGACAGCCCCGGGGCGTCGTCCACAGGTGCGCGCCGATGCAGCCTCGTCCACAGCACCCTCGGGGCGCGCGTGGCGGCGCTCCGCCCGGTGCGCGAGCGTGCGTGGCGGAGGTGGTCGCATGGCTGCGAAGGACGAGGTCGGGCGCGACGGCGAGCGGCTCGCGCGCGAGTGGCTCGAGCGCCAGGGGCTGGAGATCGTCGACGCGAACTGGCGATGCCCGCTCGGCGAGCTGGACATCGTCGCCCGCGACGGCGACGTCCTGGCGTTCGTCGAGGTGAAGACGCGGAGCTCGACGGCGTTCGGGCACCCGGCCGAGGCGGTCACCACGCGCAAGCTGTCGCGGCTGCGGCGGCTCGCCGGCGCGTGGCTGGCGGAGCACGAGGTGCACGCCTCGGGGATGCGCATCGACGTCGTCGCGATCCTGCGGCGCCCGGGCCACCCGACGCTGGTCGAGCACGTGACCGGGGTGTCGGCGTGAGCCTCGGCCGCACCTGCGCGGTGTCGCTCGTGGGGCTGCAGGGCGAGGTCGTCGGGGTCGAGGCGCAGCTGGCGCCCGGGCTGCCCGCGTTCCGGATCGTCGGGCTGCCCGACACCTCGCTGGGCGAGGCACGCGAGCGGGTGCGGGCGGCGATCTCCTCGTGCGGTCTCGCGTGGCCGATGCGACGCGTGACCGTCGGGCTCACGCCGGCCGAGCTGCCCAAGGCAGGGTCCGGCTTCGACCTGGCGATCGCGGTGGCCGTGCTGGCCGCCGACGAGACGATCGAGGCCGGCCGCGGCGCCGGTCGGGTCCATCTGGGCGAGCTGGGTCTCGACGGCCGGGTGCACCCGGTGCGGGGCGTGCTGCCGGCGGTGGCGGCGGCCGTCGCGGCGGGGCGGACCGAGGTGGTCGTGCCCGTCGGCAACGAGGCGGAGGCGCGGCTCGTGCCCGGCGCCGAGGTGACCGCCGTCTCGCACCTGGCCGAGCTCGCCGCCGCCTACGGCGCGGAGGTCGACGAGGCGGCGCTCGCGGGAGCGGCCGTGGTCGAGGACCCGCCGCCCGCAGCGACGGGCACCGACCGGGCCGATCCGGACCTCGCCGACGTGCTGGGCCAGGAGCAGGCGCGGCTGGCGCTGGAGATCGCGGCCGCGGGTGGCCACCACCTGCTGCTGCACGGGCCACCCGGTACCGGCAAGACGATGCTGGCGGCGCGACTGCCCGGCCTGCTGCCGGACCTCACCGAGGCGGAGGCGGTCGAGGTCACGAGCGTGCACTCGGTCGCGGGCACCTTCGACGCCCGCGGCGGGCTGCTGCGGCGGCCGCCGTTCGAGAGCCCGCACCACACGGCGACCCCGGCGTCGGTCGTGGGCGGCGGGTCGGGGCTGCCGCGCCCGGGCGCGGCCTCGCGCGCGCACCGCGGTGTGCTGTTCCTCGACGAGTCGGCCAATGGAAAGTGCACCTCCTTCTCCAAGGAGGTCACTGATGGACACGACGACGAAGCCGATGAGGGGTCGGCCTGGCCCGAATGCGCGGCCAGGTCGGGCAACGCGATCGGTTGTGTATCCGGCATTCACGCGGACCGGACCCGACGAGCCGGTGCCCGGCACGAAGCCGATCTATCTCTACCTGCGGCTGTCGAAGTACCACAAGGACAAGGCGGATGCGATCGAGCGCCAGCGGATCGACCTGACCCGCAAGCTCGCGGCTGAGGGTTGCTGGACGGTGATGGGCGAGTACATCGACAACGACTCGGCCAGTACGTCTGCGGCGAGGACACGCAAGGGGTGGCGGCAACTCAACCAGGACATCAATGCCGGACAGGTGCCGGCGCTGGCGTTCTGGAAGCTGGACCGCACGAACCGGATCGCAGCAAAGATCATGGAGTGGATCGCACAGTGCCAGCAGGCGGGCGTCTATCTCGTGTCGCATCAGGACAGCGCAAGCGAGCTGAATACCGCGACGGCCGGCGCAAAGCTGGTCACCGGGATCAAGGCGCTGCTTGCCGAGGTCGAGACGGACACGATGAGCGAACGACAGCTCGCATCCAAGCGCCACCTGGCCGAGGCCGGATTCGCCCACGGTGGGATGCCTCCGCTGGGCTGGATGGCCGGCCCGCGGGTGGTGGACGAAGCCGGGCGCACGGGTGTGCGCCTGGTGCCGCATCCTGTCGAGCACCCCGCTTTGAAGGACGCGGTGGACATGGTGCTGGCCGGCAAGAGCTTGGCGCATATCAGCCGTCATTGGCAGGAACACTTCGGGATCACCACGGCCAAGGGCGGGCCGGTGTACGAGGCGACGATCTATCGCTCGCTCGTCTCACCGCGGATGATCGGATACCGGATGCGGCAGGTTCCCGAGCACCAGCGCGGCGTGAAGATCGACCTGCTCGACTACATCGCCCGTGATGCGTCTGGCGAGCCGGTGATCGCCCAAGAGCCGGTGTGTGATCGCGCGATATGGCTGCGGGTGCGGCGTCTGCTGGAGCAGGCGAAGACGTCCAGGACTCGGCGTCCGTGGGGGTCACATGAGTGGCTGTTGACGGGCTTGCTGCACTGTCAGTGCGGGGAGCGGCTTTACGGGCACCAGAAGTACCGCACGAAGGCATCGGGAGAGCGCGTTCCGGCCTTCGCCTACCGATGCACGGCGAACAAGGTCCGGGGTCCGGGGAACTGTGCGGGCGGTTGCACGATCGACGCAGCGAAGGGCGAGGCGTTTGTGTTGGGCTGGTTCTTCTCACAGATCACTGACGATGCGCTTGCGCGAGCGCGTGCCCGGCGCCGTGCGGCGCGCTCGGACGCCGGGATCAATGAGGTCGTGACCCGGCTCGACGATGCCAAGGCCGAGCGAGACGCGCTGCTCGCGAAGCAGGGAACCAGCGAGTACCGAGGGGCGATGGTGACCATGCTGCTGTCGCTGATCGAGGACGCGCAGACCCGTGTTGACGCGCTGCAACGGCGACTGGACGCGATGGAGCTGGATGAGTTCCCCATCGATGACGGGCCGACACTGATCGCATCATGGAGCGAACGGGACATCACTGAGAAGCGCACCTATCTGCGGCGACTGATTCGCCGGATCGACGCACTACCGGGTAAGGCGTTGACCGAGGAGAGGTTGCAGATCATTCCGGTCGAGTGAGGGCGTCGACGACGTTCACCGCATCCAGCATCGTCGCCACTTCCTCGATCACTTCCTCAGACGCAGGCTGGGTGGCACGCCGGATCATCCCGGCGTGCCACCCAGCCACGAACGCGTGATAGACGCTCGGAGACACAAGCCCGACGGTCTCAGTCGAAGACGGGCAATCGAGCTCGCTGGCCTCCGTGATAGCGGCGCGGTCGTTCACGACACTTCTCCGGTGTCGGGGTCGACGTTGCTGTAGAACGCTTCCTCGGCCTCGCGCCGCGCCTGGACGTCGGCCATGACGAACTCCACGAACTCGGCGTCGCGGTCGATGATCGGCACGTCTTCGATGGGGTCGGCGGGTTCTTCGCCGGGCCAGATGGTCTGTCTGGTGGGGCGGTCGTGGTCGAGTTTGGTGCCGCAGGTGGCGACCCACTCGCGGAGTCTCACGCGGGCGTCTGCGAAGTCGCGGTGCCAGCCGAGCGGGGCAGATCCGTTCTGCTCGGGGTCGTAGGCGCAGAGCCAGTGCAGGTGCAGCGCGCTCAGTTCCCACAGCAGCTCGGGGTGCTTGTACCAGGCCGGCGGGATCACGGCGGCGGGAAGCCCGTAGGTGTGCCTGAGCCAGTCCACCCAGCGGTTGAGTTCCAGCCACTCGATCTCGGCGTCGTCGGCGTTGAGCAGGTTCCAGTTGATCGGGTGCGGGGGCTCCGCGATCAGTGGGTCGTCGTAGCTCTGGTCCATGTCGTCCAGGTCCGGGTCGAAAACGTCATTCATGGTGGCGTCGTCGGGTGCGTCGGACATGCTGTGCTCCTGTCTGTTCCCACGCCCACGGGTGCGCCGCAGGCTTTGTGGAAGCGAGGTGAACGCCGAGGCGTCTGGCAGTTGCTCAGGCATCGGGGCGGCGCAGCAGCGCCTCGATCTCGGCGCGGTCGGCGGTGAGCTGTGAGGCGTCGGGACGCTTCGGCCACGGATGCAGGTCGGTGACGATCGGCGGTGCGGAGCGCAGCAGCACGATCCCGGTCCCGAACGGGAGCCGGCGGATGCGATCAGGCGGGAAGATCGGCACCCGCCTGATCGAGCGTTGATTGGAACGGGTGCCGTGATCGCCGAGGGTCACGGAGTCGGTGTATTCGTCACGTTCCCCGATCAGGGAGCTGAGGTCTTGCAGATCGCGAGAGCCAGAGGCACCGCCAAGGACGACTTTGACGATCGAGGCATCCCAGATCGCGTTCGCTTGGTTCTCGTTCCATTTGTCGCGTGCTTGGGCGAGGGATTGCAGGACCGGCATCGTCGTGATGCCGGTGCCGCCGCCTTCGGCCATGAGCGTCGGCAGGGACGGCAGAGGCGACAGGTTGGCTATCTCGTCCAAGGCCAGGAGCATGGGCGGGTCGAGTCTGGCTCCCGGAGAGCGTGCGGCAAGCCGGCGGGCGGTCTCGATCAGGTCCTCTACGAGTGCGGCGACCAGCGCGGCGCTGGCTCCGGCCCCGGAGCCGGTTGCGAGCAGGAACAGGGTGCCGCGCTGCTGGATGAACGTCTCGGGGTCGAAGCTCTCGCCGGGGCCGGGTGATACCGCGTCGAGCACCCGAGGGTCGGCCAGCGATCCGAGGGCGAGGGAGACGCCTTGCCAGATGGAGTCGCGTGTCCTGGGGTCGGAGTCGATCATCGCTTCCAGGGACTCGGCCCAGCCGGTCGCGGCCTGCGTCGAGCTGGTCAGGATCGCCACCGCATCGGCGGCCGCGGTCGGGTCCAGGGTCCATCGGAACAACTCGGCCGGCGGCCTGTTGTCTAGGGCGGCGGCGTGCAGCAGGGCTTGCAGCGCCACCCTGGTCTTGCCTTCCCAGAAACCGCCTCCGTCAACGCCACCGGACGCCAGGCCGGTGCCGGCCGCGAGCCCGGTGGCGCGGATCATCGCGGTCTGTGGGGACTCGCAGCCCCGGATTGGTGACCACCGCATCCCAGCGGGCAGCCCCTCGGCGAGATGCTGAGGGTCGAAGATCGCGACCGGCCCGCGCCGGCGTCGTGCCCGCAGCGTGGCGGTGAGGTTGTCTGGCCGGGTTGAGGTCGCGACGACCGCGCCGGGTGCGTCGAGGATCGCGCCCACCAGGATTTGTAGCGATTTGCCACTGCGCGGCGGGCCGATCACCATGATCGAGTCCTCGACCGACGCCCACACGTCCACCCCTTTCGAGGTGCCGAGCCGATAGCCCACATCGGTGGGTTTCGGGTCGGCCAGACCGGGACGCAGGTTCCCGGCGCGGCGTAGCAGCGCCTTCGCCGACGCCGCGCTCAGCACTTCATGACGCGTGGCGATGCCCGCCATGCGACGCGGGTCCTGCTCGACCTTGTGCGTATGGCGACGCAGCCGCGACCAGACCCACACGCCGCCGGCGACGAGCGCAGCGAGCAGCAAGCCCGCGACGATCCAGTAGAGGACCTGGTTGAGTCCCGGCGCGTCGAGCGCCGAGGCGGGATCGCCCGGATGGAACAGCACACCTACACCGGAGGCCGGGCCGCCCGCGGGTTGAGCGGTGCCCGTGACCCATGCCGCGACCGACCCGGCCCCCCGGAGCACGAGGGCGACGCCGAACAGCACGACAAGGCCGATCATGGCCGCGTTGGTCAGCTCGTCTCCGAACGAGCCGGCCTGCCGGCCATCACCGTTCACGGCACCCGCCGGACGAGCGTGGTGCCAGAAACACGACCGAACAGCAGCACCTCTACGAGCCCGCTCGCCCTATCAGTGGTGAGCTGGGCGGGGTCGATGAGGGCACGGGCTGTGCCGGTGTGAGCGGCGTCGGTGTGCCCGGTGATGACGGCGACCGCCACGTCCTCACCCGGCACGAACCCGTCGCCCTCGACAGTGAAAAACACCGGAAGCGGTGCCGGCTTCTCGGCCTCGGGCTTGGGCTGGGGCGCCCGGCGACGGCGGGGCGCGATGATGTCGGTGAAGCTCGTGCCGTCGCTCTCGCGCACCTCCACGCGCGCCGGGGTCGTTCGGTCGTTCGTGGCGCGGTCGATGATCTGCCCGAACGAAGACCGCCGCCACGGCGGTGCGAACCGATCAGGGCTCAGCGGACTACCGTCGACCGTGACCGCCACTGACCCGTCAGGGTGTACATCGAGAATCACATGCGGAATCGACACTGGAAGGGCTTCGGACTCGGGTTTCCTCATGGACAGGAGGTAGGCCCAGGCGCCCCCGCCTGAGGGCGGCCCGCAGCCCGGACTGTTGGTGTGAGCTAGCCCGCATCTGTGCGGGGCTTTCGGTACGCCGAATAGTGGTCGACTAGACTGGGCCGTGACCCCTGGCGAGCGACTTGTATCGCGGGTGCCGAAATCGGTCGTTCTTGTGTTTATGTGGAAGTGAGGTGAGTGTCTGTTGACTGGTGATAGTCATAGTCCCGGCACCGCGCTCCTTCCGTTCCCTGTCGTCTTGCGCTGAGCGGTAGGTGGGGATCTGCGCGGACCTGTAGCGCGAGACCCCTTCCTTCTTCCGCACGCGTGGACGGTGCATCCTGGCGCTCGTCGCCTCCCGACACGCCCACCTAGATGTACTCGGTCAGCACGTTGGTGACACGGATGTAGGGAGAAGGCCTCCATTCTGAGTGGTGTTCAACGTCACTCGAGGGAGGCCTTCTCTTGGTCCACCGTAATGCGCGGCTCGCTCCGGCCGGTCG
>NZ_WNXX01000036.1 GCF_009733795.1 Actinotalea caeni | reverse complement strand
GCAGCCGCGCTCTCGCCGGCCGGCGCCGCCGCGGCGCCCTGACCGTCCTCGGGCGGCACCAGCGTCGCGTGGCCCGCGGGCAGCTGGATCGGTTCGGCCTGGTGCACCCGGACGGTGGGCGCCGGCGGACGGGCCGGCGCGGCGCCGCGCGGCACCACGAGCGGCGTCACCTCGAACCCGAGCTCGCGCTGGACCGCCTGCAGCGCCTGCCCCATCTCGGCGGCGCTCTCGTAGCGCGCGGAGCGGTCGTGGGCGAGGCCGCGCCGCAGCACCTCGTGCAGCGACGCGGGGACGTCGGGTCGCCGCATCGCCGCGACGAACCCGCTGCGGATCCGGCCGGTCAGGTGCGAGGCGGTGTTCGGTCCGCCGGGGACCTCGTGCGGCGAGTGGCCGGCCAGCAGCGAGTAGAGCGTCGCGGCGAGCGAGTACCGGTCGGAGCGGGCGTCGGAGACCGGGTCGTCCCACAGCGTCTCCGGAGCGGCCCACGGCAGGCTCATCCCGACCGAGGTGTCGCCGCTGCCGGTGGCGGTGCCCTGCAGCGACGGGTGCCGGGTGGACTCGGGGAAGTCCTCGGCGATCGTCGAGATGCCGAAGTCGGAGAGCACGGGGACGCCGTACTCGGTGAGCAGGATGTTCGCCGGCTTGACGTCGCGGTGCACGATCCCGGCCCGGTGCGCGGCCTCGAGCGCGCCGCTGAGCCTCACGCCGAGGCTGAGCACGTCCTTCACCGACATCGGGTAGTGCCGGTAGAAGGCGCCGAGGCTGCCGCCCGAGCAGTACTCCATGACCAGGTACGGCTGACCGTCGTCGTCGACGTCGGCCGCGTAGATCGCGGCGATGTTCGGGTGGTTGGACACCCGGGCCATGAGGTTGGCCTCGGCGGCGAACTGCTCGCGCGTGGCGTCGCTGAGGTCCTCGGTGCGCAGCACCTTGATCGCCACCTCGCGGCGGGGCATCTCCTGCTCGTAGAGGTAGACGTCGGAGAACCCGCCGTGCCCGATCGGGCGGACGTAGGTGTACCCGGGGATCTCGGGCGCGACGGCGGTGCCGGGGGGCACGTGGCTCACGGCACCTCCGATGTGTCCGGTCCGGGCGGCGACCGACCGGGTGACTCTCGCGAGCCACTGCTGAGAGGGGTCGGGCCGGCCACCTAGGCTGTGGGCGAGTCCTGGTGATTGTAGGGGAGCCATGAGACGTCGTCGGACGGGCCTGGTGCTGGTCGTCGCCGCGCTGGCGGCGCTGACCGGTTGCGCCTCGGCCGAGCCGCTGGCCGACCTCGGTCCGGTCCCGGGCGACGCCCCCGACCCGGCGCCGCACGTCGAGACGCTGGTCACCGCGCTCACCGAGGTGTACGCCCACGGCCTCGACGCCCCGGGGACGCCGACGACGATCGTCAGCGACGGCGCGACCACCGACGTCGCGGTCGCCGAGCTCGCCGAGGCGCTGCCGCTGGGCCCCGCGGCGCAGGGCTTCCTCGCGGCGACCTCCGCCGAGCTCGCCCGGTCGGCGGCCGCCGGTGGGGCCGAGGGCGTCGAGGAGGTCGTCGTCGAGCCCGGTGCGCCCGAGCTCGTGGGCGAGCACGACGGCGACCCGGTCGTGACCGTCGCTGTCACGGTGAGCGTGCTGCGCGAGGCCGGGCCCACGACCGAGGAGCGTGCCGACTACGCGCTGGTGCTCGACGGCGACACGCTCGCCGCCGTGCTCGCCTGGCGGCCCGGGGTCGACTCGGGCGTGGGGCTGCGGTCACCCACTGGCGCGGTCGCACGGCTGCTCGACCTGGTCCGCGCGGACGACGTCGAGGCGGCACGGTTCTTCTCCGGCGGCGTCAGCACCGACGCCGAGCTGCGGGTGCTGGCTGGCCTGCTGGACGACGTCGAGCGCCTGGTCGAGCTGCCGCAGGCGCGCATGGGATCGGCGACCGTCGTGTATGCGCTCGACGACCGCGCCCGCGTGCTCGGGCGGTTCGAGGTGCTGCTGGGTGCGGAGACGTCCGTCGTCTACGCGCCGACGTCCTGAGTCGTCGGCGGCTGCCAGGTGAGCAGGTCCAGCAGCATGGTCTGCGCGCCCTCGGGGGCGTCGCCGAGGTCGACCGTGCGGAACCCGGCTGCGGTGTAGAGCGCGACCGCCGGGTTGCCGATGGCGACGCTGAGGCTGATCGCGCGGATGCCGGCGTCCTGCGCGCGGGTGGCGATCGTGCGGAGCAGGCCGCGGCCGATGCCGCGCCCGCGGTGGGCGGGCACGACTCCCATGCTCAGCTCCGGGATGTCGTCGGCGACGTAGCCCAGGCCGGGGTGCTGCCGGCTGAACCGACGCAGCCACGCGGCACCGACCGGGATCTGCAGCCCGCCGGGGCCGCCCATGTCGACGGCGACGACGCCGAGGTCGCCCTCGCGCTGCCAGCCGGCGACGTAGTGCGACAGCGTGCGGTCGCGCAGCAGCTGCTTGCGGCTGAGCTGCTCCTCACCGCCGGCCCAGTTGACCGCCTCGAGCAGCATGTCGACGAGGAACTCGGCGTCCTCCGGCCCGGCGTCGCGGACACCGACCGGGCTCTGCCTGACCTCCTCGGTCATCGCTCGCACTCCGATCTCGCTGGTCTCAGGGACGCACGAGTCCCGACTCGTACGCGAAGATCACCGCTTGCACGCGGTCTCGTAGCCCCAGTTTCCCCAGCACCTTACCGACATGTGTCTTCACGGTGGCCTCCGAGACCGTGAGGTGCGCCGCAATCTCGGCGTTGGACAGCCCGGAGGCGATCGCGAGGAGGACCTCGCGCTCGCGGGGCGTGAGGTCCTCGACGGCGTGGCTCGCCTCGCGGGCCGGGCCTGCGCCGTCGCCGTCGCTGTCGGGGAGCTTCCCGGCGAACATCTCGAGCATCCGCCGCGTGACCCGCGGCGAGACCACGGCGTCGCCGCGGTGCACGGTGCGGATCGCCTCGACGAGCTCGGCCGGCCGGGTGTCCTTGAGCAGGAAGCCGCTCGCGCCGGCGCGCAGACCCGCGAACGCGTAGGAGTCGAGGTCGAAGGTCGTGAGGATGAGCACCCGGGTGTCGCTCAGCGCCTCGGTGATCCGGGCGGTCGCCTCGATGCCGTTGGTGCCCGGCATCCGCACGTCCATGAGCACGACGTCGGGGCGCAGCGCCGTGGCCATCGAGACCCCGGTCGCGCCGTCGGCGGCCTCGCCGACCACCTCGATGTCGTCCTCGGCCTCCAGCACCATGCGGAAGCCCATGCGCAGCAGCGACTGGTCGTCGACCAGCAGCACGGAGATCGTCGTCATCGTCCCTCCGGGGGCACGGGGATGGTGGCGTGCACGCGCCAGCCGTCGTCCACAGGGCCGGCGGTGACCGAGCCGCCGAACGCGCCGACGCGCTCCCGCAGCCCGAGCAGGCCGTGCCCGCTGCCGGGCTGCACGGCGCCGCTGCCGGCGTCGTTCGTCACGGTCACGGTCACGACGTCCTCCTCGGTCGCGATCGCGACCCGGACAGACGTGGCGCCGGAGGCGTACCGCAGCACGTTGGTGAGCGACTCCTGCACGACCCGGTAGACGGTCATGAGCAGCCGCGGGTGCTCGGGCAGCGGCGGCCCGGACTGCACGCGCTCGACCGGCAGTCCCGCGGCGCGGAACCGCGCGAGCAGCTCGTCGAGGTCGCCGCTCGTCGGCGCCAGCGGCGCCGCTCCCTCGAACGGCGGGTCCTCGGCCGTGCTCCCGGTGCCCGCCGCGGCGCCGGTGCTCTCGGTGCGCAGCACCCCGAGGATCGAGCGCATCTCGGTCAACGCGTCGCGCCCGGTGCTCGCCAGCTCCTCGAGCGCGCGGCGGCTGCGCTCGGGCTGCTTGTCGAGGCTCGCGGTGGCGCCGTCGGCGAGCGCGACCATGACCGACAGCGAGTGCGCGACGACGTCGTGCATCTCGCGGGCGATCCGCGCCCGCTCGGCCGCGGCCGCGAGCTGCTCGCGCTGGTCGCGCTCGAGCACGATGCGGTTGGCACGGTCGACGAGCGCCCGCTCGTGCTCGCGCCGCGCCCGCACGCTCATGCCGATCGCGTGCGCGACCATGACGACCAGGGCGAGGAAGGTGGCGGCGATGCCCAGCCCGAGCAGCGGCGGCAGCGGCTCGCTGACGCCCTCGACCCCGGGGTCGATCGAGCTGCTGTCGCCGGCGAGCATGACCGTGCCCGCGCCCAGCGCGATCGCGGCGAGGTTGCTCAGCCACGCCGTGCCGGGCGGACGCTGCGACGCGACCGCGTAGGCCGCGAAGCAGACGGCGAACTCGTGGCCGTAGGTGTTGCCCAGCAGCGCCGTGACCACGACGGCGGAGCCGACCGTGACGGCCAGCACCGCGAGCGGGTGCTGCCGGCGCAGCAGCAGGGCCGCGGTCGACACGGTGGACAGGGCGAGCAGGATCCACGGCGCCGCAGCAGGGTCGACGACGTCGAGGGGCCTCGTCGTGTGGCGCAGCTCGGCGACCGTGACGAGGCTCGGCAGCCCGAACCACGCGGCGACGACGGCGTCCATCGCCCGTGGGTGGGCGAGGAACCAGCGACGCACCGGGCCGCGGCGCCGCACCTGCGAGATGCGGAAGACGTCGTCGGCACGCGCGGATGGCCGCGGCGGGTGCTCCGCCGCGGCCATCGCACCCGGTGTGCTCAGGCGTCCCTCCGACGCAGGAGCACCGCACCGCCCAGCAGCGCGAGCGCCGCCCAGGCGAGCATCACGCCGTAGCCCTGCCACGGTGACAGCACCGCGTCGGGGTCGACTCCTTCCATCAGTCGCGCACCTGCGATCGACGGCAGGTACGGGCTGGTGTCCTGGAAGAAGTCGGGCGCGAGGTTCGGCCAGATCATCGGCAGCACGAAGAAGATCAGCACCGCGACGGCGATCCCGCCTGCCGTGTGCCGCAGCATCGTGCCGACGCCGAGGGAGAACAGCGCGACCGCGACCAGGTAGAGCGGCGCGCCCAGCAGCGAGAGCAGGGTGCCGTCGCGGCTGAGGTCGAGCGTGATGTCGTGCGAGGACAGCAGCGGGAGCGCGACCAGCGCGCCCAGCGCGACACCGAGCAGCCCCGTGACGAACGACGCGATCGTGACGACGACGCCCTTGGCCGCGAGCACCGGCAGCCGGCGCGGGACCGCCGCGAGCGTCGAACGGATCTGCCCCGTCGTGTACTCGCCGGTGACGACCATGACGCCGAGGACCGCGACGACGATCTGGGCCATGATGTAGCCGGCCCCGGCCGCCTGCGCCGCCCAGTCGAAGTCCGCCGGGAACGCCGCGGCGCCGCCGGTCTCCTCGGGGTTGTCGAGCAGGAACGAGAAGCTCCACGCGCTCAGCGCCGCGATGCCGATCATGACGAGCACGGTCACGCCGAGGATCCACGGCGTGGACCGGACGGCGGTGAACTTGATCCACTCGGCGCGCAGCTCGCCGAGGAACGTGACGTGCGCGTCCCGGGGCACCGAGGGTGCGCGGCCGGGCTCGGTGGTGACGGCGGTCATCGGCCTGCCTCCTGCATCTGACGGGTGTCGGGGTCGCCGACGGCCTCGGAGTGGTACTCGACCTCGCCGGCGGTCAGCGTCATGAACGCCTCCTCCAGCGAGGCACTCACGGGCGTGAGCTCGTGGAGCGGGATGCCGCGCTGAGCGGCGAGCTCGCCGATCGCGGGGGCGTCGATCCCGGTGACGTCGAGGCGGTCGGGCTCGCTCGAGGAGATCGTGACGCCGTCGCGTCGCAGCGTTTCGGCCAGCTCGCCCGCACGCGGGCTGCGTACCCGCACCGACCCGGTCGTGCTCGCGGTGATGATGTCCTGCACGGTGCCGGTCGTGATGATGCGGCCGCGCCCGATGACGACGAGGTCGTCGGCGGTGATCGCCATCTCGCTCATCAGGTGCGAGGACAGGAACACCGTGCGGCCCTCGCCGGCGAGGTAGCGCACCATCGTGCGCACCCACTTGACGCCCTCGGGATCGAGGCCGTTGACCGGCTCGTCGAGCACGAGCGTCTTGGGGTCGCCCAGCATCGCGGCGGCGATGCCGAGCCGCTGCCCCATGCCGAGCGAGAACCCGCCGACGCGCTTGTGGGCGACGTCGGTGAGGCCGGTCAGCTCGATGACCTCCTCGACGCGCTTGCGACCGATGCCGTGCGTCGCGGCGAGCGCGCGCAGGTGGTCGCGGGCGCTGGAGCCGGTGTGCACCGCCTTCGCCTCGAGCAGCGCCCCGACCTCCAGCAGGGGCGCCCGGTGGTCGGCGTACTGCTTGCCGTTGACGGTCACGCGGCCGGCGGTCGGGCGGTCCAGCCCGAGGATCATCCGCATCGTCGTCGACTTCCCGGCACCGTTCGGGCCCAGGAAGCCGGTCACGCGCCCGGGCCGGACCGTGAACGACACGGAGTCGACGGCCAGCTTCTCTCCGTACCTCTTGGTGAGGTCCACTGCCTCGATCATCGGCTTCCTCTCGGTCCTGTAGGTCGCAGACTCCTGCGGTCGTCTCCACGGTAGGTGCCCCGGTGCGGGGCGACCACTGGCCGCACGGCGGATCTTGGCCCCCTCGAGGCTCCGCCGAAGGTATGAGGACGTCATCCTCGCGGTGGTCCGGCCGCCCCGGCGACCCGGCTGGCCACCCCTGGCGGGCCCCCGCCCGCCCGGCCGGCGGGCCGCCGTCGAGGACGGTCGTGCGGGGCTCGGCGACGACGGGAACACCGACGGCTCGCCGTTCGTTCCTCTGGGTGCCGGGCAGGGGTGGGCGTGCCCGCCCTACGATGGGACCCGGTCGCCGTCCGGCGCCATGACCACAGAGGACGACACACCCAGATGGCCAATCCCTACTTCTCCAACAGCCCCAGCTTCGGCAAGAGCACGCCCCAGCCGGGCTCGCTCGCCACGGGCTACCAGCCGAACGTGCAGGGCTACGCGCAGCCGAGCCCGTACGGCACGCCGCCCACTGCGACCACCGACGCGCAGTTCCAGAGCGTCCAGGACGCCTACTACGGCCCGTCGGCCACCGCCGCCCAGACCGGCCGGCTGACCTACGACGACGTCATCATGAAGACGGCGACGGTGCTCGGCGTCATCGTGCTGGTGGCGGCCGCGAGCTGGTTCGGCTTCAGCACCGGCACGCTGCCGACCGGCCTGATGATGCCGGTGCTGTTCGGCGGTCTGATCGGCGGCCTCGTGCTCGGCCTGGTCAACTCCTTCAAGAAGGAGCCCTCGCCCGCGCTGATCCTCGGCTACGCCGCCTTCGAGGGCGCGTTCCTCGGCGTCATCTCGATGGTGTTCAACTTCGCCTACCCGGGCATCGTGCTCCAGGCGGTCCTGGCGACCTTCGTGACGTTCGGCGTCACGCTCGCGCTGTTCCGCAGCGGCAAGGTCCGGGTGACGCCGAAGTTCACCAAGATCCTCATGATCGGGCTGGTCAGCTACGCGGTGTTCTGCCTCGTCAACCTCGTGCTGTCGCTGACCGTGCTCGGCGGCTGGGGCCTGCGCGCTGGCGGGTTCGGCCTGGTCATCGGCGCGATCGCCGTGGTGCTCGCCGCGATGACGCTCGTCATGGACTTCGACCAGATCCAGCGGGGCGTCACCAACGGCGTGGCCCGCAAGTACGCGTGGTCCGCGGCGTTCGGCCTCGCGCTGTCGCTGGTGTGGCTCTACATCGAGTTCCTGCGGATCCTCGCGATCCTGCGCGGCGACTGACCCGCCGCACGACTCGCGGACGGCGGTCCGGCACCTGGGTGCCGGGCCGCCGTTCTCGTTCCGCGGGCAGCCGGTGCGCCGGGTGTGACGGCGCCGATACGGTACGGCGCATGCCGCTGTTCGACCTGCCGCTGGCCGACCTGCAGACCTACGCTCCCGACGTCGACGAGCCCGAGGACTTCGACGCGTTCTGGCAGCGCACGCTCGACGAGGCGCGCGCGCACGACCTCGCGCTGCGGGTGGAGCCCGCCGAGGCGCACCTGCGCCACGTCGAGGTCTACGACGTCACGTTCGCCGGCTTCGGCGGGCACCCGGTGAAGGCCTGGTACTCCCGCCCCGCGGGCGTCACCGAGGACCTCCCGGTCGTCGTCTCCTACATCGGGTATTCCGGTGGGCGGGGGATGCCGTGGGAGACGACGCTGCTGCCCAGCGCCGGCTACGCGACCCTGCGGATAGACTCCCGCGGCCAGGGCTGGTCGGTCAACCTGCCCGGCCACACGCCGGACCCGGTCGGCCATCCGCCCGCGGTGCCGGGCGTCATGACCCGCGGTCTCGACGACCCCGAGGGCTACTACTACCGGCGCCTGTTCACCGACGCCGCGCGCGCGGTCGAGGCCGCGCGGGAGCTGCCGGGCACGGCCGCCGACGCCGTCGTCGTCTCGGGCGCCAGCCAGGGTGGCGGCATCGCGATCGCGGCCGCCGGGCTGGTGCCCGACGTCGCCGGCCTCATGCCCGACGTGCCGTTCCTGCAGCACATGCGCCGCGCCGTCGAGATCGTGCCCACCTCGCCCTACAGCGAGATCACCGCCTACCTCGCGACGCATCGCGACGCCGCCGAGCAGACGTGGCGCACGCTGTCCTACTTCGACGGCGTCAGCTTCGCCTCGCGCGGCCGCGCGCCGTCGCTGTGGTCGGTGGCGCTCATGGACATGACCTGCCCGCCGTCGACGGTCTACGCCTCCTACAACCGCTACGGCGGGCCGCGCGACATCGAGGTCTACACCTACAACGGCCACGAGGGCGGCGGTCCGTTCCAGACCGGCCGCCAGCTCGCGTGGCTGCGCGAGCGCTTCGGCTGACTCCGACCGTGCCGCACTTCGACCTGCCGCTCGCCGAGCTCGAGCGGTACCACCCCGACGTCGAGGAGCCGGTCGACTTCGACGCGTTCTGGGAGCGCACCCTCGCGGAGGTTCGTCGTCACGACCTCGCCCTGCGACTTCGGCCGGTCGACGCCGCGCTCGCGCGCCTGGAGGTCCACGACGTCACGTTCGCCGGGTTCGGCGGTCACCCGATCAAGGCGTGGTACGTGCGGCCGGCGCGCGTGCAGGCGCGGCTCCCGGTCGTCGTCAGCTTCGCGGGCTACTCGGCGGGTCGGGGCAAGCCGTGGGACCACACGCTGTTCCCCGCCGCCGGCTACGGGGTGCTCCGGGTGGACGCGCGGGGCCAGGGGTGGACCGCGCCGGAACCCGGTGACACGGGCGATCCCGTCGGGCACGGGCCCGCGCAGCCCGGGTTCCTCACGCGCGGCCTCGAGGACCCCGACGGCTACTACTACCGGCGCCTCTACACCGATGCCGCCCGTGCCGTCGACGCGGCGCGTGCGCTGCCCGGCGCCGACCCCGAGAAGGTCGTGGTGGCAGGGACGAGCCAGGGCGGCGGGACGGCGATCGCGGCCGCGGCGCTGGTCCCCGACGTGGCCGGGATGATGGCCGACGTGCCGTTCATGCAGCACGTGCGGCACAGCGTGGAGCTCGTCGACACACTGCCCTACGGCGAGCTGGCCGCCCACCTCGCGACGCACCGCGACGCCGTCGAGCGGACCTGGCGCACGATCTCCTACGTCGACGGCGTCACCATGGCGGCGCGCGGGAGAGCGCCGTCGTCGTGGTCGGTCGCGCTCATGGACACCTGCTGCCCGCCGTCCAGCGTCTACGCCTCCTACAACCGCTACGCCGGGCCCAAGCAGATGCACGTGTACGGCTACAACCAGCACGGCGACAACGGCGGCACGCACCAGCGCGGCCGGCAGCTGGAGTGGCTGAGCCGCCTGCTCGGCTGAGCGTCAGACCCTCAGCGTCTTCTGCCAGCTCTCGGTGACGTAGCGGGTGCGCCAGCCCAGCGAGCCGTACAGGCCGTCGGCGCCGGTGGGGGAGTCCGCGTCGACCTCCAGCCCGACACGGCTGCGGCCGCGCTCGGCGGCCTCGTTGACGACAGTGGCGAGCAGCGCCTTCGCGACGCCGCGGCCGCGCGCGCGCCGGTCGACGCCGATGTAGTCGATGTAGGAGGCCAGCCCGCCCTCGCCGTCGGGGTGCACTGTCGACACCAGCGCCCCGGCCACGAGGTCCTCGCCCTCGTGCTCGACGACGGCGAGGTACCAGTGGTCCCACCGGTGCCCGGGGTCCTCGCGCAGCCGCTGCACGAACTCGCCGAAGCTCTCCCGGTAGGAGTTGAAGTGGTCGGCGAACGAGCGCTCGAGCACCCGGTGCACGGCCTGCAGGTCCTCCGCGACCGGCATCGTGGTGCCGTCGCCGAGGTCGTGGGTGCGCACGTGCCGCACGGTCACGCCCTCGCGGACCGGCAGCCGCTCGTCGGGCGTGACCGGCCGGACCATGTTGAGCCAGCGGCGGGCGCGGTGGTGGCCGTGCGCGGCGAGCCAGCCCTGCAGCTCCTCGTCGCCGGCGTCGGCGAGGATCTCGAGCAGCGTCTCGTCGAGGTCGCGGCCGCGCGCGATCGTCGCCGCCGTGCGGTCCAGCCAGTCGAGCAGCGCGAGGGCGAGCGCGTCGTCGTCGTCGGTGCGGTCGACGTGCAGCTCGAGGTCGGTGCGCCCGGCCGCGCGGTCGTGGGCGCTCGCCCAGGCGCGGATCTCGCCGTCGGCGTCCTCGACGACGACCTGGCGCCGGGTCCACGAGCCGATCCCGACAGCCTTGGCGCGCACCGACTCGGTGTCGACGCCGCCCGGTCCACGCGTCAGCGCGCGGATCCTCCCGACGAGCACCGCGAGGCGGTCCACGTCGTCGGCACGCACCGGGCGCGCCGTCAGCCCTGCGGGGACCTGGGGCATGTCGCTCACCCTCCGATCCTCCCAGACCACTCTCGACCCGGTCCCGCCCCGAACACGGTTTCAACCCACGTCTGCCCCCCCGCGAGCCTGACGGTGGGCAGAAGTGGGCGAATCCGTCTGCGGGGGCAGACGTGGGTTGAGAACCGGTGGTCGGGGCGGGGTGGTGGGCGGCGCGTAGGGTGGCACCCATGTCTGCGACGCTCCCCACCGCCAGCGGCTCCTTCGGCGACAAGCCCGAGCTGACCTTCCCCGAGAACGCGGCGCCGGCCGACCTGCAGGTGCAGGTGCTCGAGCAGGGCTCGGGCGCGGTCGTCGAGGCCGGCCAGACGATCGAGGTCGACTACCTCGGTCAGGTCTGGGGCGGTCGCGTGTTCGACAACTCCTACGACCGCGGCAGCTCGATCGGGTTCCCGATCGGCGTCGGCCGTGTGATCTCCGGCTGGGACTCCGGCCTCGTCGGCCAGCAGGTCGGCTCGCGGGTGCTGCTCAGCATCCCGCCGCACGAGGGCTACGGCCCGATGGGCAACCCCCGCGCGGGCATCGGCGGCGACGACACCCTCGTGTTCGTCGTCGACATCATCGGCACCCGCTGACCCACGCCTCTGGGCGCTCGGCCGGGCCACGCCCGGCCGAGCGCGAGCCGTGTCACTCGCGGCCGAGCACCGACTCCTGGCTGGGCAGCTGGTCCTGCCGCACGATGCCGACCGGGCACGTCATGCCGTTGGGGCCGTGGTTGCAGTAGCCGCCGGGGTTCTTGTGCAGGTACTGCTGGTGGTAGGCCTCGGCGGGGTAGAACGTGCCCGCGTCGGCCGCCGACCGCAGCTCGGTCGTGATGTCGCCGTACCCGTGCTCGCGCACGACGGCGTTGAACGCCTCACGGCTCGCCCGCACGACCGCCTCGTCGGCCGGGTCGGTCCAGTAGATCGCGCTGCGGTACTGGGTGCCGATGTCGTTGCCCTGCCGGTTCGGCGTCGTCGGGTCGTGGTTCTCCCAGAACGCCTTGAGCAGGTGCTCGACGTCGGTGACCGTGGGGTCGTAGACCACCTGCACGGCCTCGGCGTGCCCGGTGCGCCCCGTGCACACCTCCTCGTACGTCGGGTGGGGCGAGTAGCCGCCCATGTACCCGACGGCGGTGCTGATGACGCCCGGCTGGCGCCAGAAGATGCGCTCGGCACCCCAGAAGCAGCCCATCGCGACATAGAGGATCTTGCTGCCCTCGGGGAACGGACCCAGCAACGGCGTCCCGAGCACCTCGTGCGTCGTCGGCACGGGGAAGGTGGGCTCGGGGTGGCCGGGGAGCGCCTGCTCGCGCGTCACCATCGTGGTCGGTCGACCGAAGATCATCGTCTGCCTCTCTGGTCGTCGCCGGGTCGCGACGCCACAGGCCACAACGTCGCGGCCACCGCCGGTGTTCCCGCGCCGCGGCACGTGCCGCCGCCCGTACGCTGGGCCTCATGGGACTGCTGGGGAAGGGCCGCACGCGCGACGTCGTGACGACGGCGGCGCCGCCGCCGGCCCGTCCCGAGCCGCCCGTGGTCACCACCCAGCCCGCGTCGTCGGTGCCGGAGCCGGTGCGCGTCGCCTCCGAGTGGTCCTGGCGCGCGATCGTGATCGCGATCGCGGTCGGCGCGCTCGTCATCGGTCTCGTGCAGCTCAAGACCGTGGTCGTGCCGGTGCTGGTCGCGGCGCTGCTGGCGGCGCTGCTCTCGCCGGTCGCCGGGTGGCTGCACGTGCGGGCGGGGTTCCCGAAGGTGCTCGCGGTCGTGACGACGATGGTCGTCACGCTGGGGGTCCTCGTCGGTCTCGTCACGCTGGCCGGCAACTCGATCGTCAGCGGCATCTCCGAGCTGCGTGACCGTGCGATCGCGGGCTTCGAGGACGCGCTCGCGTGGCTGAGCAGCGGACCGCTGCGGCTCGACGAGGTCACCCTCACCGACTGGCTCGACCAGCTCCAGGAGCAGGCCGGGTCCAACGCCGAGCAGATCCTCAGCGGCGCGCTGTCCCTGACCTCCTCGGCCGGGCACGTGCTCGCCGGTGCGCTGATCACGCTGTTCTGCCTGTTCTTCTTCCTGCTCGAGGGGCGCACGATCTGGACCTGGCTCGTGGGCCTCTTCCCGCGCACCGCGCGCGCCCGGGTCGACGGCGCCGGGCTGCGCTCGTGGATCAGCCTCGGCTCCTACGCGCGCACCCAGATCCTCGTCGCCTTCGTCGACGGCATCGGCATCGGCCTGGGCGCGTGGCTGCTCGGCGTGCCGCTGGCCATCCCGCTGGGGATCCTCGTGTTCGTCGGCGCGTTCATCCCGATCATCGGTGCCCTGATCAGCGGCGCGGTCGCCGTCGCGGTGGCGCTGGTCGACGGCGGGCTGGTGCGCGCCGTCGTCATGCTGCTGATCGTGCTCGCGGTGCAGCAGGTCGAGGGCCACCTGCTGCAGCCGCTGCTGATGAGCCGCGCGCTCAAGCTGCACCCGGTCGCGGTGCTGCTCGCGGTCGCGACGGGCACGCTCGCAGGCGGCATCGTCGGCGCGCTGCTCGCGGTGCCGGTCATCGCCGTCGCCAACACCGCGATCAAGTACCTCAACGGCAAGGACCCGGTGCCCGAACCCGTGCGGCTCGAGTTCGAGGAGCTCACCGCCCGGTGGTGACGCACCCGACGCTCGAGGAGATCGAGGCCGCGGCCGCGGCGCTCGACGGCGTCGCGACGCGCACCCCGGTCGAGGAGTCCGGTGCGCTCAGCCGGTTCGCCGGCACCCGCGTCGTGCTCAAGTGCGAGAACCTGCAGCGCGGCGGCTCGTTCAAGATCCGCGGCGCGTACCTGCGGATGTCGCGCCTGGGCCCGGAGGAGCAGCGGCGCGGTGTCGTCGCGGCCAGTGCGGGCAACCACGCGCAGGGGGTGGCGCTCGCGGCGCGCACGCTCGGCATCGACGCCGTCGTCTACATGCCCGAGGGCGCCGCGCTACCCAAGGTGGCCGCGACCAAGGGCTACGGCGCGACCGTGCGCACGCACGGCCGGACCGTCGACGAGGCGCTCGTCGAGGCCCGGGCCGAGGCCGAGCGCACCGGCCGCACCGTCATCCACCCGTTCGACCACATCGACATCGTCACCGGCCAGGCGACGCTCGGCCTGGAGATCGCCGAGCAGGTGCCCGACGTCGGCACCGTGATCGTGCCGACCGGCGGCGGTGGCCTGCTCGCGGGTGTGGCGGCGGCGCTGCACGCGCGGCTCGGGCCGCACGTCCGGGTGGTCGGCGTGCAGGCCGCGGGCGCCGCGGCGTACCCGGAGTCGATCGCGCAGGGCCGCCCCGTGGTGCTGGCCGAGATGCAGACGATGGCCGACGGCATCGCGATCGGCTGCCCGGGCGAGGTGCCGCTGCAGATCGTCACGCGCGAGGTCGAGCGGTTCGAGACCGTCTCCGAGGAGGAGATCTCCCGCGCGATGCTGCTGCTGACCGAGCGCGCCAAGCTCGTCGTCGAGCCCTCCGCGGCCGCGGGCGTCGCGGCGCTGCTCAAGCACCCGGGGGAGTGGCAGGGCCCGGTCGTGGCCGTGCTGACCGGCGGCAACATCGACCCGCTGGTGCTGATGCGGGTGCTGCGGCACGGCCTGGTGGCCGCGGGTCGCTACCTGCAGGTCAAGGTGCGGGTCAAGGACACCCCGGGCCACCTGGCGAAGCTGTTGGCGGCGGTGGCCGACCTCGGGGCGAACGTGCTCACCGTCGGCCACGTCCGCACCGACGCGACGCTCGCCGTCGACGAGGTCGACATCGCCGTCGAGATCGAGACCCGCGGCGCCGACCACTGCCGCACGGTCGTGGAGTCGTTGCGCAGCGCCGGCTACCCGGTGCTGCCGGGCTGAGACGCGCCCCGCGCCGCCGGGAGCCGCGGACGCAGGACGCCCCGGGGAGGTGTCTCCCCGGGGCGTCCGTGCTCGTGCGGGCTCAGCCCTGGAAGGGGGTCGCCTTCTGGATCTTGACCTTGACGGTCGCGCCGGTCGGCGTCGTGTACTCGACGGTGTCCCCGGCCTTGGTGCCGAGGATGGCGTTGCCGAGCGGCGACGACGCGGAGTAGACGTCGAGGTCGGTGTCGCCGGCGACCTCGCGCGACCCGAGCAGGAACGTCATCTTCTCGCCCCCGACGGTCGCGGTGACGACCATGCCGGGCTCGACGATGCCGTCGTCGGCCGGGGCCTCGCCGACCTGCGCGGTGCGCAGCAGGTCGTCGAGCTGACGGATCCGGGCCTCCTGCTTGGCCTGCTCCTCGCGGGCCGCGTGGTAGCCGCCGTTCTCCTTGAGGTCGCCCTCCTCGCGAGCGGCCTCGATGCGCTCGGCGATCTCGGTCCGCCCAGGGCCGATCAGGTGCTCGTACTCCGCCTTCAGGCGGTCATAGCTCTCCTGAGTGAGCCATGTCGTCGTCTCGGACACGCGGGTACTCCTTGTCGTTCGTGGGCCACGGCCGCACCGTGCGGTGTATGGCAAACCCGCCTCGGCGACCTGTGCTCCTGCCGGCTCCTCGTCCGTCGCGGCGCTGCGCCGTGCGGCGTGGGGTCCTGCAGGGGTCGTTCCCAGGCGGGTGTGAAGCGACCATTCTAGCAACCACGGTCGCCAGCCGTGGCACCCGCCTCCTCACGGCGTGGGGGCGTGGCGGTAGTCTGCCCGGGACGGCCGGTCACGCCGGCACCAGCAGCGATCGAGAACCGTGCGGGTCGTACGCACCCGGGGAGAGGGCGCGCGAGGGCGATGACGTCGACACCACCGTCCCCCGAGCAGGGCGGGGAGCAGGGCGGTGCGTCCGGGCAGGGCTGGCCGCAGCAGCACGGGGAGCAGCCCGCCGCTCCCGTGGGGCAGGGCGAGCAGCCGCCCGCGCAGGGCTGGCCCGGCGGCCAGCCGCCCGCGCAGGGATGGCACGAGCCGCAGGCGCCGACCCAGGGATGGCACAGTGCGCAGCCGCAGCCGCAGCCGCAGCCGCAGCCGCAGCCGCAGCCGCAGCCGCAGCAGGGCTGGCAGGGCGCCCCCGACCAGGCCTGGCAGCAGCCCGCGGCTCCGGCGCCGCAGCAGGGCTGGCACGAGCAGGCGACCTGGCAGGCCGCGGCGCCGCCCTCCCAGCCGCCCGTCTCCGAGTTCGGCTACGTCTACGGCCCGATGCCGAGCTACCCGGCCCCGCAGTTCCCGCCGCCGCAGCGGCAGCCCGAGCGCGGCATCCCCGCGTGGGTCTGGGGCATCGCGGCCTCGCTCGTGGTGATCGTCGCCGCGGTGTGGGCGCTGCCGTCCTTCATCGACCGCGACCCGCGACCCGACCCCACGGTGGGTCCGACCGCCGAGCCCACCGACGGCTACGGCCAGCCGAACACGGCGACGTCGGGCACGTTCACCGGCGAGCACATGCTCCCGGCCGTCAACGCCGCCCTCGCCGCCAAGGACCGTGAGGCGTTCTTCCGGTTCGTCGAGGGCGACGCCGTCGCGCCGCTGAGCCTGTGGTGGGACAACATGGACGTCCTGCAGTGGACCGCGGGCGCGATGTCCCTCGGCCCCGGCCAGCTCGACGCCTACGAGAACGACGAGATCACGCTGCGGGTGACGCTCGGCGCCGTGACGGCCGGCTCGCCGTCGATCCCCGACGGCAGCGACCATCCCGACGCGGGCACCTCCTACGCCCCCAGCAACCTCTACCGCGCCACCATCCGGGTCACCGACGACGGCGCCAGCGGAGTCATCACCGGCTGGGAGCTGCAGGGCACCGCGGCGCCGTGGGACCTGGCGCCCCTGTACGCCGTCGTCTCGGGCAGCTCGGTGATGGCGGGCTACGAGGACGAGAAGGCGCTCGTCGACCGGCTCGCCGGACTCGGCGACGAGGGCGCCGCGTGGGTGATCGACACCTACGAGCGCGAGACCGGGACGGCGAACGCGCAGCGCTTCGCGACGTTCGTCACCGAGGACCCGGACCGGTTCAACGACTGGTTCATCGAGGACACCTCGGGCTGGGTCGCCGACCGCGCGGGCACGATGTTCCCGCAGCGCCGGCCGTTCCCGGCCCCGGGGATCCCGGAGGACATCGCGGTCGGCGGCGCACGCACGAACGCCGGTGGCATCCTCACGATCGGACCGGGCGGGCTGCTCTACGGCGACGAGAACACTCTCGACACGATCGTCCACGAGTTCGTGCACGCCATGCACACGACCAACGTGCCGGAGGAGTCCTGGCCGGGTTCGCCGGTCATGGAGGGCTGGGCCACCTACCTGGAGTCGATGTTCCGCAGCGACGGCGAGTTCGGGCGGGAGGGGTCCTACGTCGGGCGGATGATGCGCGACTGCGTCGCCTCCGAGGACTTCCCCGAGCGGTTCCCGGTCCAGCAGGACTTCGTCGACGTCGACACGGTGCACTGCGCCTACGCGCTCAGCGGGTCGATGTACGCCTACGCCGCCTCGCTCGGCGTCGACGTCTACGAGGCCGCCGACGTCGCGCTGGAGTCGGGGGACACCCTGCCGGAGGCGGTGGTCGCGATCGGCGGCCCGATCATCGACGAGAGCGGCTGGGTCGACTGGCTCCGGACGACCTTCGGGTCCTGAGCGGCCAACCCCTCAGAGCAGCCGGCAGGCCCGCACGGCGACCGCGCTCGCGCGCTCGCTGGTGGCCATCGACAGCCGCTGGCGCGTCACGAGCGTGTCGGACGGCGGCACGGTGACGTCGACGATCCCGACCTGCCCGTAGCCGGCGCCGATGGCCTCGACCGTGCAGACGGCTGTCGTGCCCACGGGCCGGGTGACCTCCAGGACGTAGTCGACGCGGGTGGCGTCGACCACCTCGTAGGTGCCGACCTCGCCCTCGGCCGCGGGCTGCAGCATGCCCCACGCGACCCAGCCCAGCCCGGCCACCACGACGGCCGCCGTCACCAGGGCCGCGACCAGCACGCCCCGACGCGAGCGCGGCTGCTCGCCGTACCGCTGCGCGGGCCGGCCGGCGGCGCGGGGCGCCTGCTGCTCGGCGGGGGTGGGTGCCATGACGTGTCATCCTTGTGACAGACGAAGAGGGACGCGGTCCCGGGTCGACCGGGATCAGTCTCGCACCTACCGAACGACGGAGGTCCCGTGGCCGAGCCCACGCTGCGGTTGATGGCTGTGCACGCCCACCCCGACGACGAGTCGAGCAAGGGGGCGGCGACCACCGCGCGCTACGCGCACGAGGGTGCCGAGGTGATGGTCGTGACCTGCACGGGTGGTGAGCGCGGCGACGTGCTCAACCCCAAGCTGGCGGACGACCCCGAGGTCGCGCGCGACCTCCCCGGGCTGCGTCGTCGCGAGATGGCCGCCGCCGCGGAGGCGCTCGGCGTGCAGCACCGCTGGCTCGGCTTCGTCGACTCCGGGCTGCCGGAGGGCGACCCGCTGCCGCCGCTGCCGCCCGGGTGCTTCGCGCTGGAGCCGCTGGAGGTGGCCACCGAGGCGCTGGTGCGCGTCGTGCGGGAGTTCCGCCCCCACGTCATGACGACGTACAACGAGACCGGCGGCTACCCGCACCCCGACCACATCATGTGCCACAAGATCTCGGTGGCTGCGTTCGAGGCCGCGGGCGACCCCGACCGTTTCCCCGACGCGGGACCGCCGTGGCAGGTGCTCAAGCTCTACTACGACCACGGCTTCTCGCGGTCGCGCATCCGCACCGTGCACGAGGCGATCCTCGCCCAGCAGATGGAGTCGCCGTTCGCGGAGTGGCTGGAGCGCTGGTCGGAGGACGAGCCCGAGCGCCAGGTCACCACGCGGATCGAGTGCGCGGACTACTTCGAGCACCGTGACCGCGCCCTGCTCGCGCACGCCACACAGATCGACCCCGACGGCCACTTCTTCGCGATCCCGCGCGATCTCGAGAAGTCGGTGTGGACGGTCGAGGAGTTCGAGCTCGCGCAGTCGCGCGTCGAGACCTCGATCCCCGAGGACGACCTGTTCGCCGGGATCAGGTCATGAACCTCGCCGGCCAGACGCCGGAGCCGTCGACCGTCACCCCGGGCATCGAGGGCTTCCTGACGTTCGCCGCGCTCGCCGTCATCGTCATCGTGCTGGTGCTGATCATGAGCCGGCACCTGCGTCGCATCGACGCCCGTGCGGCACGCGAGGAGGCCGAGCGCGCCGCGGAGGCGGGCAGCCCCACCGAGCCGGGCGGCACGCCGCCCACCGGGTCCTCGGGGCCCGCGGGCGCGGACCCGGTCGACGGCGCCGGCACGGCGCCGGGCGAGAGCGAGCGCGAGCAGCGATGACCGGGCTGCGGGTCGCCGTCGGACAGCTCGCCGCCACCGAGGACGCGGTCGCGAACGCCGCGGCGGCCGCCGCGCTCCTCGCGCGCGCCGCCGACGAGGGAGCCCGCCTCGTCGTGCTGCCGGAGTACACGATCGCCTGGGCGCCCCGGCTGCACGCGGGGCTGGCGGCCGAGCACCGGCGCTTCGCCGACACGCTGGCCGAGGCCGCCGCGCGCCACGGCGTGCTGGCCGTCGCCGGCACGCTCGAGCCCGTCGGCGACCGGATGCGCAACGTCGCGCTCGCGGTCGGCCCCGACGGCACGACGATCGGCCGCTACACCAAGGTCCACCTCTTCGACGCGTTCGGGGTGCAGGAGTCGGAGGTGCTGGACGCCGGCGACCCGGGCGACCCGGTCGTGCTCGATGTCGACGGCTGGCGGGTCGGCCTGGCCACCTGCTACGACCTGCGGTTCCCCGAGTCCTTCCGGGTGCTCGTCGACGCCGGGGCCGACGTCCTGGCGGTCGGCGCCGCCTGGGCGGCCGGTCCGGGCAAGCCCGAGCAGCTGCGGGTGCTCGCGCAGGCGCGGGCGCTGGAGAACACCAGCTACCTGCTGCTCGCGAGCCAGTGCGGGCGCGGCCGGGTGGGCGGCAGCGCCGTCGTCGGGCCGCTGGCGTCGGAGCTCGCGACCGCCGACGGCGAGCCGCAGCTGCTTGTCGCCGACCTGGATCGCGAGCACCTCGAGGAGGTGCGGCGCACGGTGCCGTCGCTCGCGCACCGGCGCTACGCGGTCGTGCCGCGCTGAGGGCGCGCCCAGGGCGTGCGCGGCGTCAGTCGCGCGCGGTCGCCGCGAGGCGCGCGAGCTCGACCTCGGGGTCGAAGTCCGCAGCCGGCCAGCCGAGGTCGAGATCGCGCAGCGCACGCCGCAGCAGCTCGGTGATCGCCAGCCGCGCGTACCACTTGCGGTCCGCGGGGATCGCGTACCAGGGGGCCTCGTCGATCGAGGTGCGCGCGAACATCTCCGCGTAGGCGGCCTGGTAGGCGTCCCACTGCTCGCGCACGTCGATGTCGCCCGGGTTGTACTTCCACCACTTGTCGGGCCGCTCGAGGCGCTCCTTCAGGCGCTCGCCCTGCTCGGCGTGCGAGACCATCAGGGCCACCTTGATGAGCGTGGTGCCGCCCTCGACGATCTCCCGGTCGAAGGCGACGAGCTCGTCGTAGCGGGTCTCGTTGAGGTCGGCGGGCTCCAGCCCGTCGACCTTGACCACGAGGACCTGCTCGTAGTGGGAGCGGTCGAACACGCCGATCCGCCCGGGCGGCGGCAGCTGCCGGCGCACCCGCCACAGGTGGTGGTGCCGCTTCTCCTCCTCCGTGGGTACCCCGAAGTTGGCGAGCGCGACGCCCTGCGGGTCGACCATGCCGATGACGTGCCGCACCACGCCGCCCTTGCCGGAGGTGTCCAGGCCCTGCAGGAGGAGCAGCACCGAGCGGGTGCCGCCGGTCTTGGCGTCCGCGAACAGCCGCTCCTGCAGGTCGGAGAGCTCCTCGCCGTGCGCAGCCATGAGGGAGGCGGCCTCCGCCTTGCCCGCCGACCAGCCGGGCGTCGCGCCCCGGTCCATCGCCGCGAGGTCGAAGTCCGGCCCGACCCGCAGCAGCTCGGCGACGTCGTCGTCCCACGTGTGCTGCTTCTTCGCCATGCAGCACACCCTAGGGTCAGCGCTGCGCGAGCGCGGCGATGCCGACGGCGATCGCGTGGCAGGTGTAGCCGATGACGGTGCCGACGTGGAACAGCTCGTGGAAGCCGAACCACTGCGGGCTGGGGTCGGGTCGCTTGAGCCCGTACACGAGCGCGCCGAGCGTGTAGCCGAGCCCGCCGGCGACGACGAGCCAGACGACGGCCGGTCCGCCGGAGGTCGCGAACGCGGGCAGGAACCAGACCGCGACCCAGCCGAGCGCGACGTAGATCGGCACGTACAGCCACCGCGGCGCGCCGAGCCAGAGCACCCGCATGAGGATGCCCGCGAGCGCCCCGCACCAGATCACGGTGAGCAGCAGCCGGCTGGTTCCTGCGGGGAGCAGCAGCACGGACAGCGGCGTGTAGGTGCCGGCGATGACCAGGAAGATGTTGGAGTGGTCGAGGCGGCGCAGCACCGCGCCGACCCTCGGGCTCCAGGTGCCACGGTGGTAGACGGCGCTCGTGCCGAACAGCAGCGCCGTCGCGGCCGCGAACACCGCGACCGAGGCTCGCGGCGCACCGGCCGGGGCGAGGACCACGAGGACGATGCCGTACCCCAGGGCCAGCGGCGCCATGACGGCGTGGAGCCAGCCGCGCAGCCGCGGCTTGACGGCGGCGACGACCGTCTCGACGGCGTCGCCGAGGTCGTCGCGGGCCTCCTCGAGGCGGTCGACGACGCCGTCGACCAGCGAGTCGCGCCCCTCCTCCACGTCGGGGGAGGGCGTGCTCGGCGTGTCTGCCTCGTCGCGCGTGGTGCCGTCATCGGCGGGTCGGGGCTCGGTCATGGTGTTCCGTCTGTCTGCAAGTGAACCTACGCCAGCGTAACCTACGTGCCCGTAGGGTGGCACGTCGGCCCCTGCGCGATAGTTTGGTCCGCGGTCGTCGTGCGAGGTGGAAGGGGCACGCTCTGGTGAAGAGTCCGGCGCGCTTCCTGTACGGCCTCTACGAGCGCCGCATCGCTGCCGGTCTCGGCAGCCACCTCCCCGCTCACGTCGGCGTCATGCTCGACGGCAACCGTCGGTGGGCGCGCTCCGTCGGCCTGGAGACCTCCGAGGGCCACCGCGCCGGTGCGGACCGCATCGCCGACCTGCTCGGGTGGTGCGAGGAGGTCGGCATCGACCTCGTCACCCTCTGGCTGCTCTCGACCGACAACCTCAAGCGCGAGCCGACCCAGGTCGCGCAGCTGCTCGAGATCATCGCCTCGGCGATCGAGTCGCTCGCCCACGCGCGCCGCTGGCGGCTGCGCATCGTCGGCGAGCTCGACCTGCTGCCCGCCGAGATCGTCGACCGGCTGCGCGCCGCGGAGCGGGCGACGGCCGACGTCGAGGGCGTGCACGTCAACTGCGCGGTCGGCTACGGCGGGCGCGACGAGATCGCGGGTGCGGTGCGCTCGCTGCTCAAGGAGCAGGCGAAGGCCGGCGTCTCGTTGGAGGACCTGGCCGACGCGATCACGGTCGAGCACATCGCCGAGCACCTGTACACGCGCGGCCAGCCCGACCCGGACCTGGTGATCCGCACGTCCGGCGAGCAGCGGATCGGCGGGTTCCTGCTCTGGCAGAGCGTCCACAGCGAGTTCTACTTCTGCGAGGCCTACTGGCCCGCGTTCCGCAAGGTCGACTTCCTGCGCGCGCTGCGCTCCTACGCCGCGCGCGAGCGGCGTCTCGGGCGCTGACGGGGCCGACCGGCACACGGCGCGCGGAGCGCCCGGCGGGATCGGGCGCCGTCGTCCGTGGCCCGTGTGTGTCGGGCGTGTGAACTCTCGCCGACGCGGCGTGCCGTTCCCCGGGCGGGCGTGGCGCGCGACGTAGCGTGTCGACCACGGAAGGCAGACCGCCGGCCGTCGGGAGGCAGCGTGGAGCAGAGCTCGAGCGCACGACAGGGCATCGGACCCTGGCCGCCCGCCACACCTGCGGCGCTCGCCGACCGCGGCGTGCGCCGGCCTGGATAGGAGCAGCCCTTGAGCAACGCCCGCCGCGCCACGGTGTCCCACCCCACGACGTCGCAGACGTCCGAGCACGACGGCGCGGAGGGCGAGCGCCGTACGTTCGTGCTCGACACGTCCGTGCTGCTGTCCGACCCCAAGGCGCTCATGCGGTTCGCCGAGCACGACGTCGTGCTGCCGGTCGTCGTCGTCACCGAGCTGGAGGACAAGCGGCACCACCCCGAGCTCGGCTACTTCGCCCGCAGCGCGCTGCGCGCGCTGGACGACCTGCGCCAGCAGCACGGCTACCTCGACCGCCCGGTGCCGGTCGGCGCCGCGGGCGGCACCGTCCGGGTGGAGCTCAACCACTCCGACCCCAGCGTGCTGCCGTCGGGGCTGCGGCTGGGCAACAACGACACGCGCATCCTCTCGGTCGCGGCGAACCTGGCCGCCGAGGGGCACAGCGTCACGGTCGTGAGCAAGGACCTGCCGATGCGGGTGAAGGCGTCCGCGGTCGGCCTCGCGGCCGAGGAGTACCGGGCCCAGCTCGCGGTCGACTCCGGCTGGGGCGGCATGGCCGAGGCGGACGTCACCGAGGAGGAGATGGCGCGGTTGTGGAGCGAGGAGCGGCTGCCCGTGGTCGACCTCGTCGAGACCGGGCCGCTGCTCGACCTGCCGTGCCACACCGGGCTGGTGCTGCACTCGCCGCGCGGCTCCGCCCTCGGCAGGATCACGGCGGACAAGCAGGTCCAGCTCGTGCGCGGCGACCGCGACGTGTTCGGGGTGCACGGTCGCAGCGCCGAGCAGCGCATCGCGATCGACCTGCTGCTGGACGACGAGATCGGGATCGTGTCGCTGGGAGGGCGGGCCGGGACGGGGAAGTCCGCGCTGGCCCTCTGCGCCGGTCTCGAGGCCGTCCTGGAGCGCAACGAGCACCGCAAGATCATGGTGTTCCGCCCGCTCTACGCCGTCGGCGGCCAGGAGCTCGGCTACCTGCCCGGCAGCGAGGCCGAGAAGATGAACCCCTGGGCGCAGGCGGTCTTCGACACGCTGGGGGCGGTCGTCTCACGCGAGGTCGTCGAGGAGGTCCTCGACCGCGACATGCTCGAGGTGCTGCCGCTGACCCACATCCGGGGCCGGTCGCTCCACGACGCGTTCGTCATCGTCGACGAGGCGCAGTCGCTCGAGCGCAACGTGCTGCTGACCGTGCTCTCGCGGATCGGGCAGGACTCGCGGGTCGTGCTCACGCACGACGTCGCGCAGCGCGACAACCTGCGCGTCGGCCGGCACGACGGCGTCGCGGCGGTCATCGAGGCCCTCAAGGGGCACCCGCTGTTCGCCCACGTGACGCTCACCCGGCCCGAGCGCTCGCCGGTCGCCGCGCTCGTCACCGAGCTGCTGGAGGGTGCCGACCTGTAGCGCGGGAGCCCCGCCGGCGCGGGTTGGTGCGGACAGTCGTCGAGGGCGGGTCCGCGTGCCGCGGGGGCGGTGCGCGGGCCCGCTCCCGCGTTCGGGGAGGCCGTCCCCGCCGGTGGGCGACGGCGCGACCCGCCCGGTCGGCGAGGTGTCCGCTCGGATCGGGCGCCCCGCGCGTGGCTCTGGTCGTGAGCGAATGTCGCGGCTACACTAGGGATTGAAACATTTCAATCGCCCGTCCCGGGCACCCAGGTTCGAAGGAGAGCCCACGTGGTCAGCACCGCCGCTGACGCGCTCGCGCTGCTGCGCGACGCGACGTTCATCACCGCCGACGCCGACCGTGGCGCCGGGTTGCTGCTCGGCACGGAGGTGACGCTGGAGCAGCCGCGCAGCTCGGTCGTCGGCGCGACCGTCGTCGCCACCGCGCACGGAATCTACGAGCTCGCCCTCGACGGCGCGCCGGTGAGCGAGGACCTGTTCGCCCCGGGGTGGACCTCCTACGAGTGGCGGCTGCAGTACCAGACCTACGACGTCACCGACGCGGTGCGCGGCGGCTCCGGCGACGCGCTCGCGCTCACCGCGCACGTGGGCAACGGCTGGTACCGCGGCGACTTCGGCTTCGCGGGCGCCGACGCGAACTACGGCGACGAGATCGGCCTGCTCGCCGCGCTGCACGTCGCGTACGCGGACGGCAGCAGCCAGGTCGTGCCGACCTCGCCGGCGTGGACCGCGACGACGAGCGACGTCGTCGAGCACTCGATCTACCACGGCCAGCGCATCGACGCGCGGCTGCGAGGCGTGCGCGGCCCCGAGCTGACCGTGCGCGAGGGCACGTTCGACCACAGCAGTCTCGTCGCGCAGGTCGCCGAGCCGGTGCGCCGGCACGAGGTGCTCGCGCCGCAGCGGATCTGGACCTCGCCGTCCGGGAAGACGCTCGTCGACTTCGGGCAGAACCTCGTCGGGTGGGTGCGGGTGCGGGCCAGCGGGCCCGCCGGCACCGAGATCACGCTGCGGCACGCCGAGGTGCTCGAGAACGACGAGCTCGGCACCCGCCCGCTCCGCTCGGCGCGCGCGACCGACACGTTCGTCCTCTCGGGCGAGGGCACCGACGTCTTCGAGCCGACGTTCACCTTCCACGGCTTCCGCTACGCCGAGGTGAGCGGCTGGCCGGGCGAGCTGCGGCCTGCGGACCTCGAGGCCGTCGTCGTGCACTCGGCGATCCGGCCGACCTCGACGTTCGAGTGCTCCGAGCCCCTGGTCAACCAGCTCGTGCACAACTCGGTGTGGGGTCAGAAGGGCAACTTCCTCGCCGTGCCGACCGACTGCCCGCAGCGCGACGAGCGGCTCGGATGGACCGGCGACATCGCGGCCTACGCCGCGACCGCCGCGTTCCAGTTCGACGTCGCCGACTTCCTGCACAACTGGCTGCTCGACCTCGCCGAGGAGGCCGGCCACCACGAGCACGGCTGGGTGCCGATGATCGTGCCCGACGTGCTCAAGCCGACGCTGACCGCGCACCGCCGACCCACCGACTGGGAGATCAAGGCGACCGCGATCTGGGGCGACGCCGCGGCCTGGGTGCCCGAGGCGCTCTGGCACGCCTACGGCGACCGCGACCGGCTCGCCGCGCACTACCCGGGCATGGTCGGCCACGTCGAGTCGGTGATCCCGCTGCTCTCGCCGTCCGGGCTGTGGGACACCGGGTTCCAGTTCGCCGACTGGCTCGACCCGGACGCGCCGCCGGACGACCCGGCCGCGGCCAAGGCGGACAAGGGTGTGGTCGCGACGGCGTCGTTCTACCGCAGCGTCGCGTTCACCGCCGAGACCGCACGGCTGCTCGGCCACGACGAGGACGCGGCCCGCTTCGAGGAGCTGGCGCAGCGCCTCCGGTCGGCGTTCCGCGAGCACTACGTCGCCGACCGGCGCATCACGTCCGACTGCGCGACCGTCTACTCGCTCGCGATCTGCTTCGGCCTGCTCGAGGGCGAGGAGCTGGCCTGGGCCGCCGACCGCCTCGCCGAGCTCGTCCGGGAGCGCGACTACCGCGTCACCACCGGGTTCGCCGGCACGCCGTTCGTGACCTGGGCGCTGTCGGAGCACGGCCACGCCGACGTCGCCTACCGGCTGCTGCTGGAGCGCGAGTGCCCGTCGTGGCTGTACCCGATCACGATGGGCGCGACGACGATCTGGGAGCGGTGGGACTCGATGCTGCCCGACGGCCGCATCAACCCCGGCGAGATGACGTCGTTCAACCACTACGCGCTCGGTGCCGTCGCCGACTGGATCTACCAGGTCGTCGCGGGCATCCGCCCGGCCGAGCCCGGCTACCGCCGCGTCCGGGTGCAGCCGGTACCGGGGGAGGGCATCGACTGGGTGCGCGCGACCTACGAGTCCCGCGTCGGCCCGATCGCCGTCGAGTGGCGGACGGCGGAGGGCGCCTTCACGCTCGACGTGACGATTCCCGACGGCGTCCCGGCCGACGTCGTCCTGCCCGACGGCACCACCCACGAGGTGACCGGAGGCACGCACACCTTCACCGCCTAGGTGTACTCGGTCAGCACGTTGGTGACAGTCGGCTGATCGGTGGCTTGCCTCCGCAGGCGGTGTGGGCTCGAGCGTAGTTGTAGTGCTTGAGCCATGGGGCCAGCGCGTCGGCTCGGGCGGTGTTCGAG
>NZ_WNXX01000035.1 GCF_009733795.1 Actinotalea caeni | reverse complement strand
GCCACGAGGGCCCCGACGACGAGCCGCGCCGTCCGCGGGGTGCGGCGGTGCCGCGGTCGCCGACGGCGCGCGGGCCGGACCGTCGTCGCCGCGCGCTGCGCCTGCTCCCGCAGCGTCGCCCCCGCCAGGACCGACGGCGGCGGCACCCGGACCGCCTCGAGGTCGTGGGCGGCAAGGGTGCCCACCAGGTCGGACGCCGCGGGGCGCACGGCGGGGTCGTCCACGGTCGCACCGCCGAGCACGCGCGCCACCTGGTCGCGGTCGCCGGGCCGGGCGGCCCACACGCACAGCGTCGCCAGCGACCACACGTCGGCCGCCGGGCCGGGTGCTGCCCCCGCTCGTACCTCGGGCGCGCTGAACCCCGCGGTCCCGACCTCCCAGCCGAGGTCGGCGGCGAGGTCGACGAGGACGGGGCGGGCGCCGTCGTCGGCCGGATCGGTGATGAGGACGTTCGCGGGAGAGACGTCGCCGTGCGCGAGGCCGTGCTCGTGCAGCGTCGCGAGCGCGCCCGCGAGGGCGTGCGCCAGCCCGAGCGCCTCCGCCGCCGTCAGCCCCATCCGGCCGGCGCGGACCGTGGCCAGCGTCGGACCGGTGACGAGCTCGGCGACGAGCAGCCGCTCGTCCACCTCCTCCGGCACCGGGTGCAGCGCCACGAGGTTCGCGTGCCGCAGGCCGCGCAGCACCTCGAGCCGACGGGCGCGGGCCGCGTGCGCCGCGGGGTCGAGATCGGGCAGCACCCGCACGGCGACCCGCTCGCCGGCGTCGGTCGTGGCGGCCCACACGACGCCGTGCGCCCCCGATCCCAGCGGCGCCCCGAGCCGCAGCCCTGTGAGCGGCACCCCTTGCAGCGTCGGTGTGACGGACATGGCACCAGCCAACACCGATCGGCCCCGCCCCTGCAGGCGTCGTCCACAGGCTCCGCCGACCCGGGCGAGGCACCACGCCCCGCGACAGCGGGGCGGCTGCGCGCGCGGCGGCGCTCGTCGGCGCCGGTAGGCTGGGGCGCATCATGGCACGGAAGAGCGAGGCCGCCGAGGGCGGCGCGACGGCTGCGAAGCCGCGCAAGGAGAAGAAGCGCCGCTGGTATCACCAGGTGTGGGAGGTCTACACCATGGTGCGCGAGCAGCAGCGCTCGATCACCTGGATCATCCTCGGCATCATCCTCCTCGGCATCCTCGTCGGCGCCGGGTTCGGCCTGCTGATCTCCTACCCGTGGGGCATCACCGCGTTCTTCGGGTTCATCTTCGGCCTCATGGGCGCGATGCTCGTGCTCGGCCGGCGCGCCGAGTACTTCGCGTACAAGAACATCGAGGGCAAGCCGGGCGCCGTCTCGGCGGCCCTCGGCACCATCCGACGTGGCTGGACGATCGAGGAGGAGCCGGTCGCCGTCGACCCGCGCCACCAGGACATGGTGTTCCGCGCCGTCGGCCGTCCCGGTGTCGTGCTGATCTCCGAGGGCCCGGCGCACCGCGTGGGCAAGCTGTTGGAGTCGGAGAAGCGCAAGGTCGCCCGCGTCGTGCCGAACGTGCCGATCATCCTCATGATGTCGGGCCGTGAGGAGGGGCAGATCCCGCTCCCCCAGCTGGTCAAGACGATCAAGAAGCAGAAGAAGACGCTCGCGGCCGGGGTCGTGCCCGAGGTCTCCAAGCGCCTCCGTGCGCTGCACCACATGAACCGGCTCCCGGTGCCCAAGGGCATCGACCCGCTGCGGGCCCGCCCGGACCGCAAGGCCGCCCGGGGCCGCTGACCGGGTGCCGGCGGGCCGATGGACGCCGTCGACCGCCGCTCAGCTGCGCGACGCCGTCCGGGCCGCGTCGAGCCGGACCAGCACGGTGCCGGCCCACACGTCGTGCAGGCCGCGACCGTCGAGGCGGTCGGTGACGCCGACCGGGACGATCAGGCACAGCGCGAGCGTGCGCCCGAGCGCCTGCAGGACGCTGGGCACCCGGCCGTCGAGGCGGCGGACGCCGACGGCGAGCACGCGCTGCCCGAAGGAGCTGCCGAGGGTGGCGGTGAGCAGCACCCGCATGAGCACGAACACCGCCAGCGTCGCCGACGGCTCGAAGGCGAAGAAGCCCGCGCTCACCGCGCTGGCCAGCGCCCAGTCGATGCAGAGCGCGACGGCGCGGCGCCCCCAGGAGGGTGGCTGGCCGTGGCTGCTGGCGTCCTGGTCCGTCACGGGCCAACCCTACGGCCGCGCCGGAGGTGGCTGCGTAACACGACCGACACATAACGACAACGCCGGGGTAACGGCAGCCCCCTAGGTTGAGGTCGTTCCGGGGTCGCCCGAGCTCGGGCGCGTACACACGAGTACAGGAGACTGGATGTTCAGCAACGCCGAGGAGGCCATCGCCTTCACGAGGAACGAGGGCGTCGAGTTCGTCGACGTGCGCTTCATCGACCTGCCGGGGGTGCAGCAGCACTTCAACATCCCGGTCGAGGCGTTCAACGACGACGCGTTCACCGACGGCCTGATGTTCGACGGGTCCTCGATCCGTGGCTTCCAGGCGATCCACGAGTCCGACATGAAGCTGATCCCGGACGTGACGAGCGCGTTCATCGACCCGTTCCGGGCCGCGAAGACGCTCGTCGTGTACTTCTCGATCGTCGACCCGTTCACGGACGAGCCGTACGGTCGCGACCCCCGGACGATCGCCGCCCGCGCCGAGGCGTACCTGGCCTCGACCGGCATCGCCGACACCGTGTACTTCGGCCCCGAGGCGGAGTTCTACCTCTTCGACGACATCCGGTTCTCCACCAGCGCGCAGTCGAGCTTCTACCACATCGACTCCGTCGAGGCCGCGTGGAACACCGGCCGCGAGGAGGAGGGCGGCAACCTCGGCTACAAGACCCGCTTCAAGGGCGGCTACTTCCCCCTCTCCCCCAGCGACCGGTTCGCCGACCTGCGCGACCAGATGGTGCTGACGCTCAAGCAGATCGGTCTCGAGGTCGAGCGCGCGCACCACGAGGTGGGCACCGCCGGCCAGCAGGAGATCAACTACCGGTTCAACACGCTGCGCGCCGCGGCCGACGACCTGATGAAGTTCAAGTACGTCATCAAGAACGTCGCGTTCAACGCCGGCAAGACCGCCACGTTCATGCCGAAGCCGCTGTTCGGTGACAACGGCTCGGGCATGCACAGCCACCAGTCGCTGTGGAAGAACGGCGAGCCGCTGTTCTACGACGAGAAGGGCTACGGCGGCCTGTCCGACATGGCCCGCTGGTACATCGGCGGCCTGCTCGCCCACGCGCCGTCGCTGCTGGCGTTCACCAACCCCTCGGCGAACTCCTACCACCGCCTGGTGCCGGGCTTCGAGGCGCCGGTCAACCTGGTGTACTCGGCCCGCAACCGCTCGGCGTGCATCCGCATCCCGATCACGGGCACCTCGCCCAAGGCGAAGCGCATCGAGTTCCGCGTGCCGGACCCGAGCTCGAACCCGTACCTGGCGTTCTCCGCGATGCTGATGGCCGGCCTGGACGGCATCAAGAACCGCATCGAGCCGCCGGAGCCGGTCGACAAGGACCTGTACGAGCTGCCGCCGGAGGAGCACGCGCAGATCGCGCAGGTGCCGGACAGCCTGCCGGGCGTCCTCGACGCTCTCGAGGCCGACCACGACTACCTCACCGAGGGCGACGTCTTCACGACCGACCTCATCGAGACGTGGATCGACTACAAGCGCACCAACGAGGTCGATGCCCTGCGCCTGCGGCCGCACCCGCACGAGTTCGAGCTGTACTACGACGTCTGAGGAGTGAGCGCGACGGGCGGACGCGCCAGCGGACGCCCCGACCGCGAGCCCCGCATCGACGGCCCGTCGACACCACACGGTGTCGACGGGCCTTCGTCGTGCACGGCTACGGTGGCGCAGCGTCGTGGCCAGCTCGACCGGACGACGTCGCGATCGCTCCTACCGTCATCTGGCCACGACGGCGGTGCACAGGCGCCGGCGTTCGCCGTGGGGCAGCGATACCGTCGGCGGGTGCGGACGGCGGTGGTGACAGGGGCGACCGGAGGGATCGGGTCGGCCGTCGTGGCCGCGCTCGTGGGCCGCGGCCACCGTGTCGTCGCGCTGGGCCGTGACGCCGACCGGCTGGCGCGGCTCGCGCGTGACGGCGTCACCCCGGTCGCGCACGACCTCCGCCGCGGTCGCGCCGCGCCGCCCGAGGTGCTCGAGCTTGAGCGGCTGGACGCGCTCGTGCACTGCGCGGGCGTCGCCCCGGTCGCCAGCGTCGCCGGGACGACGGCAGAGACCTGGGACGAGGTGCTGGGCACCAACCTCGTCGGTCCCGCGCGACTCACCGCCGCCGCTCTCCCGGCGCTTCGGGCGGCGCAGGGTGCGGTCGTGCTCGTCGGGATGGCACCTGGGCTGCAGGACGTGCCTCGCTGGTCCGCCTACGCGGGCAGCAAGGCCGCGCTGCGCGAGCTCGCCGGGTCGTTGCGTGCCGAGGAGCCGCTGCTGCGGGTGGCGCTCGTCAACCCCGGCGGCACGGCCACACCGCTCCTCGCACGGGTGCGACACGAGCTCGGCCGGCCCTACGACCCCGCGACGGCCCTGTCGCCGGCCGCCGTCGCGGAGGCGGTCGCGGACCTGCTCGACTCCCCCGCCGCCGGCTGGCGCGACGTCGTCGACGTCCTCGGCTGACCGCCGGTCGTTGCCGGACCGGCAAGGCTGGTTGCCCGCGTTCGGCCACGCGCGCACCATGGGCTCGTGAGCCACCACGAGCACGCCGACCAGCGCCAGGCCGCCACCGACTACTTCGAGCCCGAGGGCTGGGAGCAGCGCTACGCCGGGGACGCGCAGACCTGGAGCGGGCACGCGAACCCGCGGCTCGTGGAGCTCGCGAGCACCCTGACGCCCGGCACCGCGCTCGACGTCGGCTGCGGCGAGGGTGGCGACGTCGTCTGGCTCGCGCAGCAGGGCTGGCACGCGACCGGTGCGGACTTCTCCCGCAACGGGCTCGCGCGCGCCGCCCGCCACGCCGAGCTGGCAGGCGTGGCGGACCGGGTCGACTGGTGGCAGGTCGACGCGCGCCGGTTCGACGCGCAGGGCCGCACGTTCGACCTCGTCACCAGCCACTACCTGCACCCGCCGGACGGCGGCATGGTCGAGGTCACCCGCCGGCTCGCCACGGCGGTCGCGCCCGGCGGGCACCTCCTGGTCGTCGGTCACGCGCTGCACAGCATGCCCGGCGCGCACGACGGCCACGACGACCAGCGCACGCGCGCGATGTTCGCCGTCGAGGACCTGCTGCCCGCGCTCCCCGCCGACATGGAGGTGCTGGTCGCCGAGGAGCGGCCACGCCGGCTCGTGCGCGAGGGCCGCGCCGTCGACGTCGCCGACGTCACCCTCGCGGCGCGACGCCGCGCCTGACCGGCAGCCGAGGTCGACGGGGTCCGCGTCAGTCGAAGAAGACCCGCTCGACGACGGTGCGGGCGCGGCGGGCGGCTCGCAGCCACGTCTCCTCGAGCTCGTTGGCGTGCCCCGGCGGGAAGCCGAGGAGCCGCGCGACGCCGGCCAGCTCGGCGCGCTCGGCGGGGAGCACGTCGACGCGGTTGCCGGTCGTGCGCCCGCTCCACAGCACGTTGGCGTTGCGCAGCCGCGTCGCCAGCGACCACGCCTCCTGCAGGACCTCGGCGTCCTCGTTGTCGAGCAGCCCCGCCTCCCGCGCGGCCGCCAGTGCGCCCAGCGTCGACGGCGTCCGCAGCGCCGGCACGTCGCCCGCGTGCTGCAGTTGGAGCAGCTGCACGGTCCACTCGACGTCGGCGAGCCCGCCACGACCCAGCTTGAGGTGGTGCGTGGGCGGCACGCCGCGCGGCAGCCGCTCGGACTCCACCCGCGCCTTGATCCGGCGCAGCTCGCGCACCTCGCCGGCGGGCAGCCCGCCCTCGGGGTAACGAAGCGGGTCGATCAGCGCCACGAACCGCTCGGCGAGCCCCTCGTCGCCGGTGACCGGGCGCGCCCGCAGCAGCGCCTGCCGCTCCCAGCCCAGCGCCCACCGGTCGTAGTACTCGGCGTAGGACGCGAGCGACCGCACCATCGGGCCGTTGCGCCCCTCGGGCCGCAGCGTGGTGTCGACCGGCAGCGGCGGCTCGCTGCCACCGCTGCCCAGCAGCGCGATCACCTGCGACGACACCGCCGTGGCCCACTTCTCGGCGGTCTCGCGGTCGGCCTCGGGCAGCGGGTCGTGCACGAACAGCACGTCGGCGTCGCTCGCGTAGCCGAGCTCGGCGCCGCCGAGCCGCCCCATCGCGATGATCGCGAAGCGCGACGGCGGCTCCTCCTGGCCGAGCGACCGGCACGCCTCGACCTCGGCGATGCGCAGCGCACCGGCCAGTGCGACGTCGGCGACCGGTGTGATCACCCGCTCGCCGGTCGTGGCCGGAACCTCGTCGAGGACGTCGGCGATCGCACCCCGGATCAGCTCCCGACGACGCACGAACCGCACCATCTGGATCGCCGGCCCGGGCTCGTCCTTGCGCTTGATCATCGCGCGCATCGCGTTCATGACCGACTCGATGGAGCGCGGCTCCAGCTCCGCCTGGTCGTCGAGCCACGCGACCGACTCCGGCGAGCGGGTGAGGCCGTCGGCGACGTACCGGCTGGAGGAGAGCAGGTGCGCGAGCCGCTCCCCCGCGGCCGAGGAGTCGCGCAGCAGCTTGAGGTACCAGTGCGTGCTGCCCAGCTCGTCGGACAGCCGCCGGAAGGCGAGCAGACCCCCGTCCGGGTCGGCGCCCTCGGCGAACCAGCCGAGCATCACCGGCAGCAGCTGGCGCTGGATCGCGGCGCGGCGCGACAGCCCTTCGGTGAGCGCGGTGATGTGGCGCAGCGCGCCCTGCGGGTCGCGGTAGCCGATCGCGCCGAGCCGCGCGACGGCGGCCTCGGGCGCGAGGGAGACGTCGTCGGCCGACAGCCGCGCGGTCGCCGGGAGCAGCGGCCGGTAGAACAGCTCCTCGTGCAGCCGGCGCACCTCGCGGCGGGTCGCGCGCCAGCGGGCCAGCAGGTCCTCCGCCCCCTCGGCCGCCGAGCCCATCGAGCGCGCCAGCCGCTCCAGGTCCTGCGGTGCGGTCGGCATGAGGTGCGTGCGGCGCATCCGGAACAGCTGGATCCGGTGCTCCAGGAGCCGCAGGAACCGGTAGCAGCGCGCGAGCGCGGCCGCGTGGTCGCGCCCGACGTAGCCGGTCGCCGACAACGCTGCCAGCGCCTGCAGCGTGTTCGCCGAGCGGATCGAGGGCTCCACCCGGCCGTGCACCAGCTGCAGCAGCTGCACCGTGAACTCGACGTCGCGCAGCCCGCCGCGGCCCAGCTTGATCTGCCGGTCGGCCTCGGCGGCCGGCACGTGGTCCTCGACGCGCCGCCGCATCGCCTGCGCGTCCTCGACGAAGTTCTCGCGCCCGATGGCGTCCCACACCAGCGGCCGGGTGGCGGCGAGGTACGCCTCGCTCAGCGCGGCGTAGCCCGCCACGTGACGGGCCTTGAGCAGCGCCTGGAACTCCCAGGTCTTCGCCCAGCGCTCGTAGTAGGCCAGGTGCGAGCTCAGCGTCCGCACGAGCGGCCCGTTGCGCCCCTCGGGTCGCAGGTTCGGGTCGACCTCCCACAGCGACGGCTCGCGCGAGGGCGTCGAGCACATCTTCGCCAGCCCGCTCGCCAGCCGGGTGCCGATCTTCAGCGCCTCGGCCTCCTCGACGCCCTCGGCCGGCTCGACCACGTAGATGACGTCGACGTCGGAGATGTAGTTGAGCTCGCGGCCGCCGGTCTTGCCCATCCCGAGGACCGCGAGACGGGCCTGCCGGCCGCCGTCGGGCAGGTCGGCGCGGGCGAGCGCCAGCGCGGCCTCGAGCGCCGCGGCCGCGAGGTTCGCCAGCGCGCCGGCGACCTCGGGCTGGAAGCTCTCCGGGTCGCGGCAGGTGAGGTCCTCGGTGGCGATCGCGACGAGCAGCCGACGGTAGGCGTGCCGCATCGCGTCGAGGCGACCGTCGAACGCGGAGCCGTCGGCGACCGGGACGTCGGCGCGCGGGTCCGCGCCGACCGCCTCCAGCAGCAACGTGCGCATCGTCTCGGGGTCGGCGGCGACGCCGTTGCGCGGCCGGAGCACGACGTCGACGTCGTCCGGGTGGGCGACCAGCCAGTCCGCGAGAGCGGCCGAGCCACCCAGCAGCGCGAGGAGGTTGCGACGGGGCGGGCCGCCGTCGACCACCGCCGCGAGCACGCGGCCGCGCACCTCCGGGCTCGCGGCGTCGCCGAGCCGCGCGAGGCCGAGCAGGGCGAGGTCGGGGTCGCCGACGCCGTCGAACGCCTCGAGCAGGGTGCGCGAGGCGTCCTTGGTCAGCGCCTCGAGCACGTCGGCCGGCAGGCCGGAGCCGAGCAGGCCGACCGCCCGCGGGACGTCGGTGAACCCGGCGCGCGCCAGCACCGCGTCGAGCGACGCTGCGCGCTGCCCCTCTCCCGTGGCCGGTCGCGCCATCGCGTCCTCAGATGATGCCGACGCGCGACAGCTCGTACGGCGTGACCTGGGCCCGGTAGTCCTGCCACTCCTGGCGCTTGTTGGCGAGGAAGTGGTTGAAGACGTTCTCGCCGAGCGTGTCCGCGACCAGCTCGGAGGCCTCCATCGCACGGACGGCCTGCTCGAGCGAGCCCGGCAGCGGCTCGATGCCGAGCGCGCGTCGCTCGGCCTCGGAGAGCTCCCAGACGTTGTCCTCGGCCTCGTCGGGCAGCTCGTAGCCCTCCTCGATGCCCTTGAGCCCGGCGCGCAGGATCAGCGCGTACGCCAGGTAGGGGTTGGCGGAGGAGTCCAGACCGCGGTACTCGACCCGGGCCGACTGCGACTTGCCCGGCTTGTACATCGGCACCCGCACGAGCGCCGAGCGGTTGTTGTGGCCCCAGCAGATGTAGCTGGGCGCCTCGCCGCCGCCCCAGAGCCGCTTGTAGGAGTTGACGAACTGGTTGGTGACGGCGGTGATCTCCGGGCTGTGCCGCAGCAGGCCCGCCATGAAGGCACGGGCGGTGTCGGAGAGCTGGTACTGGCTGCCGGCGGAGTAGAAGGCGTTGGTGTCGCCCTCGAACAGCGACAGGTGGGTGTGCATGCCCGACCCCGGCTGGCCCGCGATCGGCTTCGGCATGAAGGTCGCGGTGAAGCCCTGCTCGAGCGAGACCTCCTTGACGACCGACCGGAACGTCATGATGTTGTCGGCGGTCGTGAGGCCGTCGGCGTAGCGCAGGTCGATCTCGTTCTGGCCCGGGCCCGCCTCGTGGTGGGAGAACTCCACCGAGATCCCCATCGACTCCAGCAGCGAGATCGCCGCGCGGCGGAAGTCGTGGCCGGAGCCGCGCGCGACGTGGTCGAAGTAGCCCGCGGTGTCGATCGGCACCAGCGGCGCACCCTCGTGCTCCTGGTGCTGGAACAGGTAGAACTCGATCTCGGGGTGGGTGTAGAAGGTGAAGCCCGCCTCGCTCGCCTTCGCCAGCGCACGCTTGAGGACGTTGCGGGGGTCGGCCATGGCGGGCTCGCCGTCGGGCGTGAGGATGTCGCAGAACATGCGCGCGGTGCCCTGCCGGCCGCCGCGCCAGGGCAGCACCTGGAACGTCGACGGGTCGGGCTTGGCGATCATGTCGGACTCCGACACCCGTGCCAGCCCCTCGATCGAGGAGCCGTCGAAGCCGATGCCCTCCGCGAAGGCGCCCTCGAGCTCCGCGGGTGCGATCGCGACCGACTTCAGCACGCCGAGCACGTCGGTGAACCAGAGCCGGATGAACCGGATGTCCCGCTCCTCGATCGCCCGCAGCACGTACTCCTGCTGTCTGTCCACGCCACCTGCTCCGCTCGTCGGCTCCTGCTGCCCGGCGCGTCCGCGGACGCGTCACCGAGCAGGCCCCATCATGGCAGCACAGCCGACCCTGGCGCGCGTCGGCACGGGCCGTGCCGCGACTACGCTGGCAGCATGTCTGAGCCCGACGGTGCGCCCGAGCAGACCCGCCCCTCCGCCCTGCCCCCGGTGGGCGCCGAACCCGCCAAGCGGGTGCGCGTGCAGCACCTGCGCGCGGCGAAGGCCAACGGCGAGCGGCTGACGATGCTGACGGCCTACGACCTGCCGACGGCCCGCATCTTCGACGCCGCCGGTGTCGACATGCTGCTGGTGGGCGACTCCTACGGCGACAACATGCTCGGCCACGACAGCACGATCCCCGTGACGATGGAGGAGCTGCTGCCGGCCGTGCGGGCGGTGGCGCGCGGCGCCAAGCGCGCGATGGTCGTCGCGGACCTGCCGTTCGGCAGCTACGAGGCCAGCCCGCAGCAGGCGATGGCGAGCGCGGCCCGGATGCTCAAGGAGGGCGGTGCGCACGCCGTCAAGTTCGAGGGCGGGCGCCGGGTCGCCGAGCACGTGCACCTCCTGACGTCCTCAGGCGTGCCGGTCGTCGGCCACATCGGCTTCACGCCGCAGTCGGAGAACATCCTCGGCGGCAAGCGCGTGCAGGGCCGCGGCGACGAGGCGGCCGAGCAGGTGGCCGCCGACGCCAAGGCGCTCGAGGAGGCCGGCGCGGTCGCGGTCGTGCTCGAGATGGTGCCGGCCGCCGTCGCCGCGCGGGTCACGCAGGAGCTCACGATCCCCACGATCGGGATCGGCGCCGGTCCCTCGTGCGACGGCCAGGTCCTCGTGTGGCTCGACATGGCCGGGATGGGCGGCTGGTCGCCGCGGTTCGCCAAGCGGTTCGGCCAGGTCGGTGCGGAGCTGGACCGAGCGGCGCGCGCGTACGTCAGCGAGGTGCGCGACGGCGTCTTCCCCGCCCAGGAGCACACCTACTGGAGCTGACGCCTGGCGGCCTCAGCGCGTCGAGCGCCTCAGCGCGTCGAGCAAGGCGGCACCAACCCCCGCAGGGCGCGTGGGCCGCCCGCGGCTGGCGAGCGTCAGCGCGTGCGGCGCTCGTGGTCGGAGGCGTAGCCGAGGATGCCGCGCGCGATCGCGTCCGCGTAGGCCTCGCGGCCGTCCTCGGTCTCCATGACGGCGGCCTCGTCGGGGTTGCGCATCTCGCCCAGCTCGAGCATGACCGCCGGGCGGCGCGCGAAGTTGAGGGTCGCGAGGTCGGAGCGGCGCTGCAGCGCGTCGGCGACCGTGTTCGACGGCGTGAACCCGCCCTCGTCGAGCGCTGCCAGCAGGTCCTCGGCGAGGTCGAGGCTCGGACGGCCCTGGGACGGCGAGATCGCGGGGTCGGAGACGATCGCGAAGTAGCCGTGCGCCTGCGGGCTGGCCGAGCCGTTCGCGTGGATCGAGACCATGAGGTCGGCGTCGACGTCCTCCGCGAAGCGGCCGCGCACGTCGACGCAGGGGCCGACGCCGTCGTCGTCCTCGCGGGTCAGCAGCACGGTGGCGCCGAGCTTCTCGAGCCGGGCGGCGAGCCGCTCGGCCACGTCGAGGGTGAAGGCGTGCTCGGGGTAGCCCGACGCCGTCGCGGTGCCGGTGGTGTTGCAGGTCTTCAGGTCGCCACGGCCGTCGGAGACCAGGTGGCTCACCGCGGCCGGGTCGTCGGCGTTGCCGCCGTTGTGGCCGGGATCGAGCGCGATCCGCCAGCCTGTGAGCGGCTGCCCGCTGCGCAGCGCGCGCTGCAGCACCGGGTCGTCGGTGGCGTCGTCGCCAGCGGCCCAGGCGGGCGCGGACAGCCCCGTGGCGAGCGCGCAGGCGCACAGGATCCCGAGCAGGCCCCTCAGGGCTGTGAACCGGCGCATCAGTCGTCGTCACCATCCCACTCGCGGTCGGCCTCGTCCCAGGCCTGGTTCCGCTGAGCCGCGATCTGCAAGGCGTTGGCCGCCTCCTCCCGGGTGCGATACGGACCCATGCGGTCGGTCCAGTCGCTGACGAGCCCCTGCTCCACCTCACCCGTGCGGGTGTTGTAGTAGAACGCCTTCTCGGGGTCGATCGGTTCGCTGGACATCCGTGTCGTCACCTCCGGAGAGACAGAGTCCCACATCCTGGCCGTGCAGGGCCAGCCCGGGGCCGGCGTCCGGTGGACGGCGGATACCCTTCCGCTCATGACACAGGTGACCTACGAGCGCGGCCAGGTGGGCTTCGGGATCGACATCGGCGGTTCCGGCATCAAGGGGGCACCGGCCGACATCCGGGCGGGCGAGCTCGCCGCGAAGCGGTTCCGCGTCCCCACGCCTGCCGAGTCGACGCCGGAGGCGGTCGCGGACTGCCTCGCGCAGGTGCTCGACCACTTCGAGGTCCCCCAGCAGACCGCCGTGGGCATCACCTTCCCCGGGATCATCCAGCACGGCGTGGTGCTGAGCTCGGCGAACCTGCACAAGTCCTGGATCGGCACCGACCTGGCCGACCTGGTGCGCCGCACCACGGGCCACCACGCGACGATCGTCAACGACGCCGACGCCGCCGGCTACGCCGAGGTGCGCTACGGCGCCGCCCGCGGGCAGGACGGCGTGGTGCTGGTGCTGACGCTCGGCACCGGTATCGGGTCCGCGCTCATCAACGACGGCCGGCTGGTGCCCAACACCGAGCTCGGGCACCTGGAGATCGACGGCTACGACGCCGAGACCCGCGCGGCGTCGTCGGTGAAGGACCGCGAGGGCCTGAGCTACGAGGAGTGGGCGGTGCGGCTGCAGCGCTACTTCGAGGTCGTCGAGTACCTGTTCTCCCCCGACCTGTTCGTCGTCGGCGGCGGCGTGAGCAAGGACCACGAGAAGTTCATCCCGCTGCTCAAGACCCGGGCGCCGATCGTGCCCGCGGCGCTGCGGAACCAGGCCGGCATCATCGGCGCGGCCGCGCTCGCCGACCGGGACTTCTGAGGCCGACGGCCGCACCGCCGTCGAGCGCCGCGGCTACGCCTCCGGGACCTGCTCGACCTCCGCGAGCCACGCGTCGGCGAGGGCGTCCGACGGCATCCGCCAGTCGCCGCGCGGCGACAGCGCCCCGCCCGGCGTCACCTTCGGGCCGTTGGGCAGCGCCGAGCGCTTGAACTGGTTGCCGAAGAAGCGCCGGACGAAGACCCGCATCCAGTGCTTGATCGTCGCGAGGTCGTAGGCGACCCGGTCGGCCTCCGGGTAGCCCACCGGCCACGCACCCGCGTCGGCGTCCCGCCAGGTCGCCTCGGCCAGGAACGCGATCTTGCCGGGGCGGGCGCCGCGCCGGAGCACGTGGAAGAGCGTGAAGTCCTGCAGCGCGTACGGGCCGATGATCTGCTGGGTCGACTGCGGCCCCTCGCCCTCCTGCGCCGGCACCAGCTCGGGTGAGATCTCGGTGTCGAGGATCGACAGCAGGATCTCGTCGACGGCCGCGTCGAACTGCTCGGTGCTCACGACCCAACGGATCAGGTGCTGCATCAGCGTCTTCGGCACGCCCGCGTTGACGCCGTAGTGCGACATCTGGTCGCCGACGCCGTAGGTGCACCAGCCCAGCGCCAGCTCCGAGAGGTCGCCGGTGCCGACGACGATGCCGCCGCGCTGGTTGGCGATGCGGAACAGCACGTCGGTGCGCAGCCCGGCCTGCACGTTCTCGAACGTCACGTCGTAGACCGGCTCCCCCCGCCCGAACGGGTGGCCGAGGTCGGACAGCATCTGCGTGGCCATCGGTCGGATGTCGATCTCGGCGAACGTGACGCCGAGCGCCTCGGCGAGCGCGGTCGCGTTCGCCTTGGTGTGGTCGCTCGTCGCGAACCCCGGCATCGTGAACGCGAGGATGTCCGAGCGCGGCCGGCCGAGCCGGTCCATCGCCTTGGCGGCGACGATCAGCGCGTGCGTGGAGTCCAGACCGCCGCTCACGCCGATGACGAGGGTCGGCGTGCCGATCGAGCGCATGCGCTGCTCGAGGCCGGAGACCTGGATGTTGTAGGCCTCGTAGCAGTCGAGCGCGAGCCGGGTCTCGTCGTCGGGCACGAACGGGAACCGGTCGAGCGGCCGCCGCAGCCCGAGGTCGCCGTCGGGCGGCCCGATCGTGAGGTCGACGGTGCGGTAGCCGCCGACGCCGAGCGCGGCGGCGTTGTCGTCGAAGCTGCCCTGCCGCAGCCGTTCCTGCCGCACCCGGTCGAGGTCGACGTCGACGACGGTGGCGTGCGGGTCCTCGAGGAAGCGGTCGGTCTGGCCGAGCAGGTCGCCGGCCTCGTAGACCATCGTCATGCCGTCCCAGGACAGGTCGGTGGTCGACTCCCCCGCCATCGCCGCGGCGTAGGCGTAGACGGCGTTGCAGCGCGCGGAGGCCGAGCGCGCCATCAGGTGCCGGTCCTCGGCGCGGCCGACCGTGATGGGCGACGCCGAGAGGTTGAGCAGCACCGAGGCGCCCGCGAGCGCGGCGAGGTGGCTCGGCGGCACCGGGACCCACACGTCCTCGCACACCTCGACGTGCACGACGAGGCCCGGTACGTCGGTCGCGCGGAACAGCAGGTCGGTGCCGAACGGCACCTCGCCCGCGTCGTCGGCGCCCGGCCAGTGCGGGGCGTGCAGCGTGGTCGCGCTCGCGTCGGTGCCCGCTGCGAACCAGCGCTTCTCGTAGAACTCGCGGTAGGTGGGCAGGTACGCCTTGGGCGCGACGCCGAGCACCCGGCCGCGGTGAAGGACGACGGCGCAGTTGTAGAGGCGGTTGCCGTTGCGCAGCGGCGCGCCGACGACGACGACCGGACGCAGGTCCGCCGTCGCCTCGGCGAGCGCCACCACGGCGGCGTCGGCGGCGTCGAGCAGCGGGTCCTGCAGCAGCAGGTCGTCGAGCGCGTAGCCGGTGAGGCTGAGCTCGGGGAACAGCGCGACGGCGACCCCGTCGTCGTGCAGCGCGCGCACCTGCTCGACGATGCGCTGCGCGTTCGTCGCCGGGTCGGCCAGCGCCACCGGGACCGCGCACGCGGCCACCCGCGCGAAGCCGTGCCTGTAGAGGTTGCGGAAGTCGCTCGTCACCACGGGGTGGAGTCTGGCAGGTCGGCGCCGCAGCCGGACCCGCGCGGCACACCCCTCAGCCGAACAGACGCCCGAAGAAGCCCTTCTTCCGCGTCCAGCCGTGGTGCTCGAGGAAGCCGAGCAACGGGCCCTTGATCGCCTCGGTGTCGAACGACCAGCCCGCGACGTTCGTGGGCTGCCCGTGGCTGGTGCCGCCGACGCCGATCTGCATCCCGAACGACTTCTGGGTGCTCTTGCCCTTGAACATCTGCTTCTCGAACCGGGCGCCGCCGGCACCGACCGAGCCTCGCGACTCGGTGTGGTGCTCCTCGAGCGCGATCTCGCCCTCGCCGGTGGGGCGGACGTCGACCCGGTACTCCTTGTCGAACGTGCTGGCCCCGGTGAGGCCCAGCATCTGGATCTTCGCGACGTCCCAGAACCCGACGATCACACCCTCCGGAGTGACGCTGTAGCTGAACGGCGCCTGCGGGTCGTTGAGCTGCTGGACCTGCTGGAGGACGTGGGGCCAGGGAGTCGTCATCCCGCCACGGTAGGACATCGTCGGCCGTGGCCGCGCCCGGTCGGCGCCGTCGCGGGCGGGCGGATGAGCCGGCCTGTACGCCGGGTTCTGTCCCCCCGGTCGAGCCGGGGTGGGCGGCCATCCATCTAGGACGACTGTTGCCAGCCGTCTCGTGCGGCCTACCCGGAAGCTCGGGCGGACAGCCCTCGAACGCTTCCTGTCTGGCCTTGCTCCGGGCGGGGTTTACCGAGCCACACCGGTCACCCGGTGTGCTGGTGGTCTCTTACACCACCGTTTCACCCTTGCCGCGCTCGCGCGCGGCGGTCTGTTCTCTGTGGCACTGTCCCGCGGGTCGCCCCGGGTGGGTGTTACCCACCGCCCTGCCCTTCGGAGCCCGGACGTTCCTCGGCGCGTCCCTCGCGGAACGCGACGCGGCCGCCTGGCCGGCTCATCCGCCTCTAGAGTATCGCGCCGGGGTTGAAGATCCCCTGCGGGTCGAGCGCCTGCTTGACCCTCCGGTTGAGGTCGACGACGGCGTCGCCGACGTACCCGGGCAGCCACGCCTTCTTGGTGCGCCCGACACCGTGCTCGCCGGTGATCGTGCCGCCCAGCCGGATCGCGAGGTCCATCACCTCGCCGTAGGCGGTCTCGGCGTGCTGCTGCTGCGCGGCGTCCTCGGCGTCGCACACCACCAACGGGTGGGTGTTGCCGTCGCCGGCGTGCGCGATCAGGGCGATCGTGACGCCGTGCGCGTCCGCGATCCCCGCGATCCCGGTGACCAGCGCGCCGAGCCGCGGGATGGGTACGCCGACGTCGCCCAGCAGCAGCCGGCCCTTCGTCTCCACGGCCGGGATCGCGTTGCGGCGCGCCGCGGCGTAGGTGGCACCGAGCTCGGGGTCGCCGGTGACCAGCACCTCGGTCGCCCCCAGGTCCTCGCAGATGCGCGCGATCGCCGCGGTCTCGCTCGCGGCCGCCTCCCCCGGCTGGTCCGACTGCGCGATGATCATCGCCGCCGCGCCGCGGTCCAGCCCGTAGCCGTGCACGTCCTCGACGGCGTTGATCGAGGCGGCGTCCATGAGCTCGAGCATCGCCGGGCGCATCGTCGCCGTCGTACGGACGACGGCGGTGCAGGCCGCGCCGAGGTCGGCGAACGTCGCGACGAGCGTCGTCGCGGGCGGCGGCAGCGGGATCAGGCGCAGCACGATCCTCGTGATGACCCCGAGCGTGCCCTCGCTGCCGACGAACAGCTTCATGAGCGACAGCCCGGCCGCCTCCTTGAGCAGCTTGCCGCCCAGCTCGACGACGCTGCCGTCGGCGAGCACGACCTCCAGCCCGAGCACGTAGTCGGTGGTGACGCCGTACTTGACGCAGCACAGGCCGCCCGCGTTGGTGGCGACGTTGCCGCCGATCGTCGAGAACGTGAAGCTCGCCGGGTCCGGCGGGTACCAGAGCCCGTGCTCGGCGGCCGCCGCCTTGAGGTCGGCGTTGACGACGCCGGGCTGCACGGTGGCGGTGAGCGTCGTCGGGTCGATCTCGACGTCGATCATGTCGGCCAGGCAGAGCACCAGTCCGCCGTCGACGGCGGACGCCCCGCCCGACAGGCCCGACCCGGCACCGCGCGGCACGACCGGCAGACCGTGCGCGGCCGCGACCCGCACGACCTCGGCGACCTGCGCCGTCGTGCGCGGCCGCACGACCGCGAGCGGCGTGCCGGCCCGGGGGTCGAGGGCGCGGTCGAGCCGGTGCGCGGCGAGCTCCTCCGGCTCGGTGCGCACGACGAGTCCCGGCACGGCGCCCAACGCCGCGAGCGCGAGCTCGGCAGGCTCCTGCGGCATCGTCGCCGCCCTCCCTCAGTCGTCGACGCGGACCAGGATGTAGCCGTCCTCGGAACGGATGATCTCGTCGGCCGGTGCGGCCTCGATCGCAGCCCGCTCGGTGAGGCTGAGGGTGATCTGGAGCGGGTCGGTGGTCGCGCCCCGCAGCCGGAGCACGCCCAGCCCACCGGTGCGCTCGCGCACCTTGTCGTAGAGGGTCACGAGGCCGCTGTCGAGGTTCTCGACGGCGGCGGCCCGCTCCCGCTGCACGCGTGCGATCTCGGCGTCGATCCGTGCGAAGGCGGCGTCCCGCTCGCTCTCCAGCTGGGCCACCTGCTCGGCGAGGGCGGCGCGCTGGCTGGTGATCGCATCGAGCTCGCCCTGAGCTGTCTCCAGCGTCTCCATCGCCTCGAGCTCGACCTCCTCGAGCTCGCTCTGCCGCCGCCCGAGAGACTCCAGCTCGTGCGCGAGCGCCTGCAGGTCCTTGGGCGACCCGGCGCCGCTCTCGAGGCGCTGCCGGTCGCGGTCGGCGCGGCTGCGGACCTGCTCGACGTCGGTCTCGGCCTTGCTCAGCGCCCGGCGCGCGTCGCGGACGGCGGTCTCGGCGTCGACGCGTGCCCGGTCGAGGTCCTCCGCGCGGCCGCTGAGCTCCGCCAGCGTGGCGAGCGTCGGGTGGCTGCGTCGCTGGTGCGCGAGCTGCGCCAGCCGGGTGTCCAGTGCCTGCACGTCCAGCAGCTTGCGCTGGTCGGCCGCGGGGGCAGAAGCCATGCGTCCTCCGGTTCGGGGTGGTCGTGCCCCGACCTTAGCCGTCCACCGCGCGGCGGCGCCTCCCCGCCCGCGGGGCCGGGCGCGGAGGTGCCGTGCGCGTCACGGTCAGGGGACGGTGTAGCCCGCGGCCCGGAACAGCGCATACCACTCCGGGCGGCTGAGCGCGACGTCGGCGCCCGCCGCGGCCTCGGCGACCCGGCTCGGGGTCGTGGTGCCGAGCACGACCTGCATCTGCGCGGGGTGGCGCGTGATCCACGAGGTCGCGATCGCCGTCGGCGTGACGCCGTGGGTCTCGGCGAGCTCGTCGAGGACGTCGTTGAGGGGTCCGAAGTTCTCACGGTCGCCGACGAACGCGCCGGTGAAGAACCCGCCCTGGTAGGGCGACCAGGCCTGCAGCGTGATGCCGTTGAGGCGCGAGTAGTCGAGCAGCCCGACGTCGCGGCTGATCGACTGGTCGAGCGCGGCCATGTTCGCGGCGACGCCCTGGGCGATCAGCGGCGCGTGCGGGATGCTCAGCTGCACCTGGTTGACGACCAGCGGCTGCGTCACGGCGGTCTTGAGGACCTCGATCTGCCCGGGCGTGTGGTTGGAGACGCCGAAGTGGCGCACCTTGCCGGCGGCGTGCAGGTCGTCGAACGCGCGGGCGACCTCCTCGGGCTCGACGAGCGCGTCCGGGCGGTGCAGCAGCAGGATGTCGATGTAGTCGGTGCGCAGCGCCTCGAGGGAGCCGTGGACCGACTCGAGGATGTGGTCGTAGGAGAAGTCGAAGTAGGGGCCGTCCTTGACGATGCCGGCCTTGGTCTGGATCGTCAGCTCGGCGCGCTCGCTCGGCGTGAGCGCCATCGCCTCGGCGAAGCGCCGCTCGCACTCGTGCAGCTCGGTGCCGTAGATGTCGGCGTGGTCGATGAAGTCGATGCCGTGGTCGCGGGCGGTGCGCACGAGGTCACGGATCTCGTCGTCGGTCTTCTCGGCGATCCGCATGAGGCCGAGGACGACGGCGGGTGCGCTCATCCCGGCACCGGGGATCTGGATGGTCTTCACGCGCCCATTCTGGACCCGGCGGGCGGGTCCGGTCTCAGATCCGCACCCCACGGGCCCGACGGCGCAGGTCCTCCTGCCAGCGGTCGGCCTGCGCGCGCGAGGTGCGGGCGACGAAGTCGCCGAGGCTGGCGCCCGCGGCGAGGGCGAGCCCGATCGAGACCGCGCGCAGCGCCAGCGTGGCGCCGGAGAGCACGTTGCCGGTGTCGACGATCGTGAACATCGCCCCGTAGATCGCCAGCCCGGGCAGCATCGGGGTGATGCCGGCGACCGTGAGCACCATCGCGGGCGCGGTGCGGCGGCGCGCCACCAGCCCGGCAACGACGCCGACCGCCAGCGCGGCGACGAAGGCGCGCATCGTCGGTCCCGCGCCGGCGACCGTGAGCACGCCGCTCACCCCGGCGCCGAGCGCACCGATCAGCGCGACCAGCGGCACCGTGCGCGGCCGGGTGTAGGACGCGACAGCCCAGGCGCCTGCGACGACGGCGGCCGCCACCACCTGCACGAGCAGCGGCGGCGCGAACGCGTCCAGGTCGGTCATCGTCAGCGGCACGCCGAGACGGGCGCCGAGGTCGAGCACGAGACCGACACCGACGACGATGCCGAGGGTGTTGAGCACGACCTCGTAGGAGCGGGCCCCGGCCGTGACCGGGAAGCCTGAGATCGCGTCCTGGGCGGCGCCGACGAGCGAGAGCCCCGCGAGCAGCACGACGACGCCGGAGGCGACGACGAGCGACGGCGGCAGCACCTCGATGTCCCAGCCGAAGCGGCCGACTCCCCACAGCAGCACGAGCGCGACCAGGGTCGCGATCGCCGAGCCGAGCGCCTGCTGGAACAGGTACGGCAGGCCCCAGCGGCGCAGCGTCCGCAGCGAGCGGTCGATGACGGCCGTGGTGCCCGCGGCGAGCACCGCGACCTGCCAGCCGCCGCCGAGCAGCACCGCGACGCCGGCCGCCATCGCGCCGAGCGCGAGCGTCACGACCCATCGCCGGTACGGGTGCGGCGCCCCGACGATCGCGTCGAGCCGGTCGAGCGCCTCGGCGAGGCCGGTCCGGCCGGAGGCGGTGTCGTCGACGAGCTCCAGCAGCGCGGCGAGCCGGCTGTAGTCGGAGGTCCGGACGTCGAGCACACGCACCCGGGTGAGCGCGCCGTCGACCCGGTCGATCGAGACGGTGATCGAGTTGAACGTGATGTCGACCTGGCAGTCGGTGAGGCCGAGCCCCGCCGTCATGCGCTGCATCGCGACCGTGACGTCGGCGACGCCGGCACCGGTGCCGAGCAGCGCCTCGCCGGTGCGCAGCGCGAGGTCCAGCACCTCGTGCTCGACCTGCGGCGGCAGCCCGGAGCCCCGCGGCCGGGTGCCGAACGCGTGGGTCGGCGGGCCCCCGGAGACGGCACGGCGAGCGACGCGCGTGACCGTGCGCCGGGGCGGCTGCCTCGGCGCGGGGCGGTCGGCTCGGGGTCCGTCGGTGTCGGCCACGTCACGAACCTACGGCAGCCCCCGCCGTCGCGCTCCGGCCTAGGATGAGGCCGGAGAGACACCGGCGGGACGACCCGCCGGAGGACATCGCGAGCAGGGACGGCCCCGCAGAAGGTGGATCGACCACCCGTGCGCACCGCCTCCACACCACGCACCGTCATCACCTCCGCCGTCCTCTCCCGCGTGGGTCTGGGGTGGGGAGCCGTCCTCGCGACCGCGCTCGCGCGGCCGCTGCTGGCGCAGCCGCTGCCCGGCCCCGCGCTCGTCGCCCTGCTCGCCGCGATCGTCGCGGTCATCCTCGTCTGCGCGTGGGGCGTCGTGGGCGAGGCCGAGCACCTGGCTCGCCGGCTCGGCGACCCCTACGGCACGCTCGTGCTCACGCTCTCGATCGTGGCGATCGAGGTCATCCTCATCTCCGCGGTGATGCTGGGCCCGGGCGACCACCCGACGATCGCGCGCGACTCGGTGACGGCGGTGTCGATGATCATCCTGAACCTGGTGGTCGGGGTCGCGCTGGTGACGGCGGGCGCCCGGCACCGCGGCCGGCGCGCCAACCGGGCCGGGGTCGGCGCCTACCTCGTGCTGCTCGCGGTGCTGCTGGCCGCCGGCCTGGCGGTGCCCGGGCTCGTCGGGCGCGACGGCGCGCTGCGCACCTGGCAGGCGGTCACGGTCGCGGTGCTCACCGCGGCCACCTACGTCTGGTTCCTGCTGCGGCAGACGGGTCGGCGCCGTCGTGACTTCCAGGAGGTCGCGGGACCGGCCGACGGGGCTGCGGGAGCGCCGGTGGCGACCCCGATCGGGTCGACGCTGCGGCGGCACCGCGCCGAGCTGGCGCTGCGGACGCTCGTGCTGGTGCTCACGGTGCTGCCGATCGTGCTGCTGTCGCACGACATGGCGACCCTGCTCGACGACGGCCTCGCGCGGCTGGGCGCGCCGGTGGCGCTGTCGGGTCTGCTCGTCGCGGCGATCGTGTTCCTGCCGGAGACGATCACGACGATCCGCGCGGCCGCCGCGGGCGAGCTGCAGCGGGTGAGCAACCTGTGCCACGGCGCGCTGCTGTCGACGGTCGGGCTGACGATCCCCACGGTGCTCGTCATCGGGCTGCTCACGGGCCAGCCGGTCGTGCTGGGCGAGAGCCCGGTGACGCTTGCGCTGCTGGGGCTGAGCCTGCTGCTGACGGTCGTCACCGTGTGGGCAAGGCCGGCCTCGCGCCGCTCCGGCGTTCCGCACCTGCTGCTGTTCGCGGCCTACCTCGTGACCGTGCTCGCCTGAGCCGGCCGTGACATGGGGGTGGGCCCAGAGGGGCTCGAACCCCCGGCCTCCGCGGTGTAAACGCGGCGCTCTGACCAGCTGAGCTATGGGCCCCGGCGCCCTGCGTCAGGGCAGGCCACAGGGTAGCAACCGGGTAGCACCGGCACCGCGCCGAGGTGCGACCCGCTCACGGCCGCCACTGCCCCCGCTCCTCGAGCACCGCTCGGAGGGTGTCGGGGCGGTCGGTGATGATGCCGTCGACGCCCACGTCGAGCAGCCGGTGCATGTCGTCGCGCTCGTCGACGGTCCACACGTGCACCTGCAGGCCCTCGTCGTGGGCGATGCGGATGAACCGCGGCGTCACCAGCCGGCGGCCGCGGTAGCGCTCGGGGACCTGCACGCACACCGCGCCGTGGCGGGCAGCCATCCCCCGCACCCGGCCACGGCCGGTGATCAGCGCGACCACCTCGCGCGGCGACGCCGAGGTCGCGACCCCGGGCAGCAGCCGCCGGGCGCGCTGCAGCCGCTGGTGGTCGAACGAGGCGATGAGCACCCGGTCCTGCGCGCCCGCCTCCTCGATCGCCCGCACCACCGGCTCGATCACGGTCTCGGTCTTGACGTCGATGTTGAGCCGCGCGTCCGGGAACGCCGCCAGCAGCTCGGGGATCGTCGCGATCGGCTCGCCACCGGCGAGCCGGACCGAGCGGATCGTCTCGGCCGTGAGCGTCCCGAACGGCCGCTCGCCGGTGCCCGCCGCGGGCGCCACCCGGCTCAGGTCGCGGTCGTGGAACGCGAACGCCACACCGTCGGCGCTCGCCCGGGCGTCGGTCTCGAGGTAGCGGAACCCCAGGTCGACGGCGTGCCGGAACGCCAGGAGGCTGTTCTCGTTGCCCGCGTTCGCCTCCCAGGCCGCGCCGCCGCGATGAGCGAGCGCGACCGGTGCCGGCTCCAGGTACGGGGCGCTCACCGCTCCCCCGTCCCGTGGACCAGCAGCCGCTCGACGGCGTCGGCGTGCTCGTCGAGGTCGCGTGCCACGCCCGGCGCGGTGCGGGTCGACCAGCGCACGACGGCGTCGCCGTCGAGCAGGTAGGAGGCACGGGTGCTGGTGCCGGCGGCGGCGGCGAACGCCTCGTAGGCGCGGCTGGCGGCGCCGTGCGGCCAGAAGTCGGACAGCACGCGCAGCCCGGGCTCCTCCCCCAGCCCCTCCTGCTCCGCCCAGGTCCTCAGCGCGAACATCGAGTCGCACGCGACGGCGAGCACCTCCGCACCGGCCTCCCGGACCCGTGGCAGCACCCGGCGCAGCCCGGCGAGCTCGCCGCTGCACACCGGCGTGAACGCCGCCGGCAGGAACACCACGAGGGCGGGACCGCCCGGCGCACCGACGTCGGCGGGCGTGCCGCGGGTGTCGGTCAGCCGGACGAGAGGTGCGCGCTGCCCGAGAGCGATCACCTGCCCCGTCCGCGCGACGTCAGGCGGAAGCCCGACCAGGCCGCGGCGGCGGAGATCGTCGAGGTCAGGTGCAGCCCGGCGGTCGTGGCCGCCTCCTCGATCTCGGCCGGGAGCACGTGGCCGTCCCGGCCGGCCTTGGGCGCGAGCACCCAGACGAGGCCGCCGTCCTCGAGCGTGGTGAGCGCGTCGGTCAGCAGGTCGGCGAGGTCGGTCGCCGACCCGTCGTCCTCGCGCCACCAGATCAGCGCGACGTCGACGACGTCGCCGAAGTCCTCGTCCTCGATCGGGGCGCCCGTGGCTGCCTCGATCTGCGCCCGCAGCTCCTCGTCGCAGTCGCTGTCGTAGCCGAACTCCTGGATGACCTGGCCCGGGCGGACGCCCAGCGGTCCGGGGTCGCCGGCGGTCTCCGGCCGTGCTGCCACTGGTTCAGGTGTCCTTTCCGACGGGGTGCCGCTGCGGCGATCCTAAGGGGGTGTCAGCGACATCACAGCACCTGTGGAGGACTTGTGGTGCCGGAGTGGACGCCGTAGGGCAAGAATAGGTAACAGCGACACCAGCCGCAGCCTTGCACCTCGCGGGCGCCACGCGCGCCTGCGGCCGGGAGGGCACCACGCCCGACGTGCAACGGCTGATCCACCGGGAAGATCCCCGAGAGACGAGGTACTCGTGACGTCCAACGCAGGACCGCTCATCAACGGACTGCTCAGTCAGGTCCCCGACATCGACGCCGAGGAGACCGCCGAGTGGCTGGAGTCCCTCGACGGGCTCGTCGAGAGCCGTGGCGGACCGCGGGCGCGCTACATCCTGCTCAACCTGCTCAAGCGGGCGCGCGAGCAGGGCGTCGTGGTGCCGCAGCCGCTGACCACGCCGTACGTCAACACCATCGGTGTGCACGACGAGCCGTACTTCCCCGGCGACGAGGCGGTCGAGCGGCGCTACCGCGACTACCTGCGGTGGAACTCCGCCGTCATGGTGACGCGCGCGCAGCGCCCCGGCATCTCGGTCGGCGGCCACATCTCGTCCTACGCCTCGGTGGCGACGCTGTACGAGGTCGGCCTCAACCACTTCTTCCACGGCAAGGACCACCCCGGCGGCGGCGACTCGATCTACTTCCAGGGCCACGCCGCCCCGGGCATGTACGCGCGCGCCTTCCTCGAGGGCCGCCTCACCGAGGCCGACCTCGACGGGTTCCGGCAGGAGCTGTCCCGCCCGGCCGGCGGCCGCGGCCTGCCCTCCTACCCGCACCCGCGCAACATGCCGGACTTCTGGGAGTTCCCCACGGTCTCGATGGGTCTCGGCCCGGCCAGCGCCATCTACCAGGCGTGGGTCAACCGGTTCATGGAGCTGCGCGGCATCAAGGACACCTCCCAGCAGCGCGTCTGGGCGTTCCTCGGCGACGGCGAGATGGACGAGCCGGAGTCGCGCGGCATGCTGCAGCTCGCCTCGCAGCAGGGTCTGGACAACCTCACGTTCGTCGTCAACTGCAACCTGCAGCGACTCGACGGCCCGGTCCGCGGCAACGGCAAGATCATCCAGGAGCTCGAGGGCTTCTTCCGCGGCGCCGGCTGGAACGTCATCAAGGTCATCTGGGGCCGTGAGTGGGACCCGCTGCTCGAGGCGGACAAGGACCGCGCGCTGGTCAACCTGATGAACAACACCCCCGACGGCGACTACCAGACGTACCGCGCCGAGGACGGGGCGTTCATCCGCGAGCACTTCTTCGGGCGCGACCCCCGCACGAAGGCGCTCGTGGAGAAGATGACCGACGAGCAGATCTGGGAGATGAAGCGCGGCGGTCACGACTACCGCAAGCTGTACGCGGCCTACGACGCCGCCGTCAAGCACACCGGGCAGCCGACGGTCATCCTGGCGCACACGGTCAAGGGCTACGGGCTCGGCCCGTCGTTCGCCGGCCGCATGTCGACGCATCAGATGAAGAAGCTCAAGGTCGAGGACCTCAAGGGGCTGCGGGACTCGCTGGAGATCCCGTTCACCGACGCCGAGCTCGAGGCCGATCCGTACCTGCCGCCGTACTTCCACCCGGGCCAGGACGCGCCGGAGATCCAGTACATGATGGAGCGGCGCCGCGAGCTCGGCGGGTTCATCCCCGAGCGCCGCGACAAGCACGTCCCGGTGACGCTCCCGGCGGACAAGGCGTACGAGCGCCTGGCGAAGGGCTCCGGGCAGCAGGAGGTCGCCACCACGATGGCGCTCGTCCAGCTGTTCAAGGACCTGCTGCGGGACAAGGAGTTCGGGCACCGGATCGTGCCGATCATCCCGGACGAGGCCCGCACCTTCGGTCTCGACGCGATCTTCCCGAGCACGAAGATCTTCAACACCCAGGGCCAGCACTACCTCGCGGCCGACCGCGACCTGCTGCTGTCCTACAAGGAGTCCGAGCAGGGCGGCCTGCTGCACACCGGCATCAACGAGGCCGGCTCGGCAGCGGCGTTCCAGGCCGTCGGCACCTCCTACGCCACCCACGGCGAGCCCCTGGTGCCGTTCTACTTCTACTACTCGATGTTCGGGTTCCAGCGCACCGGCGACCAGTTCTGGGCCGCGGGCGACCAGCTCACCCGCGGGTTCCTCATCGGGGCCACCGCAGGTCGCACGACGCTGACCGGCGAGGGTCTGCAGCACGCCGACGGGCACTCCCCGATCCTCGCGGCCACCAACACCGCGGTCGTCAGCTACGACCCGGCATACGGCTACGAGATCCGGCACATCGTCAAGGACGGTCTGCAGCGGATGTACGGCGAGGGCGACGACCGCGACCCGAACGTCATCTACTACCTCACGGTCTACAACGAGCCGATGCTGCAGCCGGCCGAGCCGGAGAACCTCGACGTCGAGGGTGTCCTCAAGGGCATCTACAAGCTGCGTGACGGCGAGGGCGAGGGCCCGCGCGTGCAGCTGCTCGCGTCGGGCGTGGCGGTGCCGTGGGCGCTCGAGGCCCAACAGGTGCTGCGCGAGGAGTGGGGCGTCGTCGCCGACGTGTGGTCGGTGACGTCGTGGACCGAGCTGCGGCGCGACGCCCTCGCGGCCGAGCAGGACGCGTTCATCGACCCGTCCGCCGAGCCCCGCGTCCCGTACGTCACGCAGAAGCTCGCGGACGCCCAGGGGCCCTTCGTCGCGGTGACCGACTACGATCACCTGGTCCCCGACCAGATCCGGCCGTGGGTCCCCGGCGAGATGCTCACGCTCGGCGCCGACGGGTTCGGCTTCTCCGACACCCGACCGGCGGTGCGCCGTCACTTCCTCATCGACACCCAGTCGATCGTGACCCGGGCGCTGCAGGGGCTCGCGCGTCGCGGCGAGGTCGACGCCTCGGCGCCCGCGCAGGCGGTGGAGCGCTACCGGCTGACCGACGTCAACGCCGGCACCACCGGCACCGCGGGCGGCGACGCCTAGGTGTACTCGGTCAGCACGTTGGTGACACGGATGTAGGGAGAAGGCCTCCATTCTGAGTGGTGTTCAACGTCACTCGAGGGAGGCCTTCTCTTGGTCCACCGTAATGCGCGGCTCGCTCCGGCCGGTCG
>NZ_WNXX01000034.1 GCF_009733795.1 Actinotalea caeni | reverse complement strand
CGACCGGCCGGAGCGAGCCGCGCATTACGGTGGACCAAGAGAAGGCCTCCCTCGAGTGACGTTGAACACCACTCAGAATGGAGGCCTTCTCCCTACATCCGTGTCACCAACGTGCTGACCGAGTACACCTAGTCGCGCGGCGGCTCACGGGACGCCCCGGTCAGGTGGACGGCTCCGCCCGGAGCGCGCGCCCGGCGCGCTCGACCAGCCGCTCGACCTCCGCGCTCGGCCGCCGCTGCAGCAACCCGTAGCCCACGACCTGGAGCGGGAACGTCCGCGCGAACACTCGCGCCCGGCGCAGGGTGCCCGCATCGAGCACGCCGGACAGCACGTCCCAGGCGGCGAGCGACGTCGCGAGCGCGGCGACGTCCTCCGCCGGGTCGTCGGGGGCGGCGAGGTCCCAGTCGAGCACCCCTACGACGCGCCCGTCCTGCCAGTGGAGGTTGCTGCCGGCGAGGTCGCCGTGGTTGAGCACGGGCTCGACGGCGTCCAGCGCCGCGAGCGCGGAGACCCGTCGGGCGGCCTCGTCGCGGACGTCGGCGGGCAGCAGCGGCACCACGCGGTCGTGGAGCACCTGCTGCCACGTGTCGCCGCCGCAGAACGCGCGCGGCGCGGCCAGGTGCGCGGTCAGCGGTGCGAGCGGCACGGCGTGGACGGCGTCGAGCAGGTCGCGCAGCACCGCCGGGTCGGGGCGGGCGGGCGGCTCGGGCGTGCCGGGCAGACGCTGGACCGGGACCGCGAGGTAGCCCTCGCGCTCGACGGCGTCCCCGACGGAGCGCGGCACCGCGAACGGCAGCGGCGGCAGCGCGTCGACGAGCCGCTGCGCGCGCAGCAGGTCATCGGCGGCGTGCGGCTGCCGGGTGACGCGGACGGCGACTTCGTCGGTCAGCGCCACGAGCGTGTGCGAGCCGTGCTCCGCCCACACCACCGGAGCGGGCCGGCGCCCTGCCGACCGCAGCGCGGCGTCGACGAGCGTCGGCAGCAGGGCCTCCGGGGGGCGGACGAAGCGGGTCTCGTGCGGCACCGATCCACCCTGTCACGGCCGCGGTCGCGGCACCGTCAGTGGTCGGCCGCCCGCTGCGCGACGAGCGTGGCGACGCCGTCGAGGATCGTGCTCAGGCCGAAGGCGTAGGCACGGTGCGGGTCGGTGGGCGCGTCGTAGGCGGTGCCGGCCGCCTCGCCCACCCGCGAGGCGATCGGGTAGCGCGCGGGATCCATGAGGCTCGCGAGCACCGGCCCAGCCGCCGTCCACCACTCGTCGTCGGGAGACCGCTCGGTACCCGCGAGCGCCTGTCGCGCGGTCGAGCGGACGTGCTCGAGCACGAGCCCGAGGACCTGGTCGATCTCGACGTCGTCCAGGCCGGTACCGACCAGCGCACGCAGCTCGGCGTCGTACTTGCCGATCGTGCCCGGCCCCAGAGGTGGGCGGGTGGTGTCGACGGCGAGCAGCCACGGGTGGCGGGCGTAGAGGTCCCAGTTGCAGCGGGCGACCGCCTCCAGGGACGCCCGCCAGTCCGCCGGGTCGATCACCCCGTCCTCGTAGACGACCTCGGCGAACGCGGCGTCCACCATGAGGTCGACGAGCTCCGCCCGGCCCGGGACGTGACCGTACAGCGACATCGCGCCGACGCTCAGCCGCTCGGCGAGCCGGCGCATCGACAGCTGCTCGAGACCGACCTCCTGCGCGAGCGCGATGCCCGCCTCGACGATCCGGTCCACCGTGAGGCCGCGGCGGCTAGGCGTGGCGCCCGCTCGCCACAGCAGCGGGACCACACGACGCGGGTCGCCCGCCCCTGTCCGCTCCACACCCACCTCCTGGGAACAACCTGTAGGTCGACGTCGTTACGTACGCTGTACCGTACACCGTACGGTCAATCTCGACCCACCGAGCAGGAGCACCATGTCCCTCGACACCATCCGGCTGCGCGGCGTCCGCCAGCACAACCTCCGCGGCATCGACCTCGACCTGGCCAAGCGCTCGCTCGTCGTCGTCGTGGGCGTCTCCGGGTCCGGCAAGTCGTCGCTCGTCTTCGACACGATCGCGGCCGAGGCGCAGCGGCAGGTCAACGCCACGTTCTCCGCGTTCGCGCAGAACTTCCTGCCCTCCTACGGGCGGCCCGACGCCGACCGGATCGAGAACCTGTCGGCCGTCGTCGTGGTCGACCAGCGGCCGCTGCTCGGCGGTCCACGCTCCACGGTCGCCACCGTCACCGACATCGGGGACTGGCTGCGGATGCTCTACTCCCGCGCCGCCACGCCGTCGATCGGCTACTCCAACGCCTTCTCGTTCAACGACCCGGCCGGCATGTGCCCGCGCTGCCACGGGCTCGGGCAGGAGAAGGTGCTCGACGTCGCGGCGTTCGTCGACGAGAGCCGGTCGCTGCGCGAGGGGCCGTTCCGCCACCCGGAGTACCGGCCCGGCACGCTCGCGTGGCGCCGCTACGCCGACAGCGGCCTGTTCGACGTCGCCGTGCCGCTGGAGCAGTACTCGGCGCGCGAGCGTCACCTGCTGCTGGAGGCCGAGCCGGGCGAGATCGAGGCGACCGGACCGCACGCGCTGCCCGGCGACTACGAGGGCGTGCTCGTGCGGTTCCGCCGGATCCAGCTCGCGAAGGACCCGGCGAGCCTCAAGGGGGAGGCCCGCAAGGCCTACGACCGGCTCGTGACGACGAGCCGCTGCTCGGCGTGCGAGGGCACCCGCCTCAACGAGGCGGCGCGCACCGCGCAGGTCGCCGGGCTCACGCTGCCGGAGGTGTACGCGATGCAGGTCGGCGACCTCGCGACGCTCGTGCGCGGCTGGGACCTCGGCCCGCTGGCGGGGATCGCCTCCGACGTCGTGGCGCACCTCGACCGGCTGGTCGACCTCGGCCTGGGGTACCTCCACCTGGGTCGCGAGACCGCGTCGCTGTCGGGTGGTGAGGCCCAACGGGTCAAGATGGTGCGGCACCTCGGCAGCACGCTCAACGACATGCTCTACGTGTTCGACGAGCCGACGACCGGGCTGCACCCGCGCGACGTGCACCGCCTGGGCGAGATGCTGCAAGCGCTGCGCGACCGCGGCAACACCGTGGTCGTCGTCGAGCACGACCCGGCGATCATGGCGATCGCCGACGAGGTCGTCGAGATCGGTCCGGGCGCCGCGGGCGGCGGCGGGCGGCTGGTCTTCCAGGGGTCGTTCGCCGACCTCCGCCGGGCCGACACCGTGACCGGTGCGGCGCTGCGGCGCACGGCCACGACGGCGCGGCAGCCGCGCCGCCCGACCGGCAGCGTCCGCATCGAGCACGCGCGGACCAACAACCTCCGCGACGTCACCGTCGACATCCCTCTGGGCGTGCTCACGGTCGTCACCGGTGTCGCGGGGTCCGGCAAGTCGAGCCTCGTGCACCACCACCTGCCGCAGGTGCTGCCGGACGTCGTCCTCGTGGACCAGTCGCCGATCCGTGGCTCGCGTCGCTCGACGCCGGCGTCCTGGACCGGGATGCTCGACGAGATCCGCCGCATCTTCGCCCGCCGCACCGGCCAGCCCGCAGCCAGCTTCTCGCCGAACTCCGACGGCGGCTGCCGGGCGTGCGAGGGCACGGGCGTGCGGTTCGTCGACCTCGGCTTCCTCGACCCGGTGATGTCGACGTGCGAGACCTGCCAGGGCCGGCGGTTCCGGCCAGGCGTGCTGCGGTACGAGGTCGACGGCAGGTCGATCGCCGACGTGTTCGAGATGACGGTGGACGAGGCCCTCGGGTTCTTCACCGGCACCCGGCTCGTCACGCTGCTCGCGCGGGCGTCCCAGGTCGGCCTCGGCTACCTCGCGCTGGGGCAGAACCTCACGACGCTCTCCGGGGGCGAGCGCCAGCGGCTCAAGCTCACGCGCGAGCTGGCGGGCGACGCGAGCGCGCTCGTGCTCGACGAGCCGACGACCGGGCTGCACCCCAAGGACACCGGCCGCCTGCTCACGCTGCTGCACGAGCTGGTCGACGACGGCCGCACCGTGGTCGTCATCGAGCACGACCTGGACGTCGTCGCCGGCGCCGACCACGTCATCGACCTCGGACCCGAGGGCGGGCACGACGGCGGGCGCGTCCAGCTCGCCGGGTCGGTCGCCGACCTGCTCGCGAGCGACACCCACACCGGTCGCTACCTGCGGGAGCGGCTCGCGCAGGAGGCCGCGCCCGCAGGGCGGTGACGCCGTCCCCGCGCGGCGGGCCGGGTGGCCCCCGCGCGGGGGTCCGCGCCGGACGGCGGTGCAGCCGCACCGAGAGGACGGGCGCACGGCCGCGGCGAGGGTCAGATCTGCCCGCACGCCCACCTGCTGGCGCACGGCACCCCTCGCTATCGTGGCCTGACCCGCGCACGGGCGCGGCCGAGGGGTGAAGGAGTGCGGTGAGCGAGCCCGACCCGCAGCAGCCCTCGACCGGGTCACGGGTGCGCGACCTCTACGCCGCGTGGCGCTACGCCGCGGTCGCCGTCCTCGGCGGCGCGATGTTCGTGCTCGGCCTGATCGGCTACCACCAGTCGGTGCCGGGCATCCGGTTCACCGACGCGCTGTACGCGACGATCCGGCTGTTCATCTTCGAGTACGACCTCGACGGCGAGCCCTCGCTCGCGCTGGAGGTCGCACGGTTCGGCGCCGGCGCGGTGCTCTACCTCGCGGTGGCGTTCGCCGCGCTCGGCATCCTCGAGCGCCAGCTCACGCTGGCGCGGGCGTCGCGCATGCGCGGCCACGCCGTCGTGCTGGGCAACGGCCGCGAGGCGGCGGCGATCGCGCGCCGCGTGGTGGCGGCGGGCGAGACGCCGCGCGCGCTGCTGGTCGGCGACCGCGGCGCCGTCGTCACCGGTCGCGCGAGCGGTGTCGTGCAGGTGCCGAGCGTCTCCGGCGACGGGCTGCGCCGCGTCGTCGAGCACGCGCGGCAGGTGTACGTCGTCGGCGCGACCGACGAGGAGACCGCCGCGCTGGCGCACCGGGTGCGCGGGCTCGCCACGGCGGCGCAGCAGCCGACGACGGTCGTGCTCAGCGACCGAGACGTCGCCGGCCACTGGGCCACGCACGCGCCCGAGACCGTCGTCTGCCGGCCGACCCGCACCGCGACGGCGACGCTGCGGCTCGCGCCCCCGTTCCTCGACCACGCGATGGTGCCGCCGCCGGTCGTGATCGGCGACGGACCGGTCGCCGCCGAGCTCGCGCGGGCGATCGTCACCGGGTGGCAGCAGCCCGGGGAGCGGCTGCGGGTGCACTGCCTGGGCGGTGACGGCGACTGGGTGGACGAGGCGGCGACCGGGATCGAGGAGCGTGCCGACCTCGTGTGGTCGCCGCTGCGCGCCAACGTGGGCGGCGCCCCGCGCGCGGTCCTCGAGCTCGTGCGTCGCTGGCCGGAGCGCGACCCGCGGTTCACGCACGAGGGTGCTCGCGTCTACGTCGCCTACCCCGAGACGTCGCGCACGGTGCCCGTCGCGGCGGCGATCGCGCGGCGGGTGCCCGCCGTCGAGGTGATCGCCGTGGTCGACGACGCCGACACCTGGAGCGACACCCTCGGCGAGGGGCACACGCTGCGGATGCTCTCCGCGCAGGAGCTGCTGACCGACCCCGCCACGCTGCGGCTCACCCCGGCCGACCTGCTCGCCGAGGAGCTGGTGGCCGACGCGGCCCGCTGGCCCGACGACGTGCCGGGGGCGCTCGGCGTGGTCGTCGACGGCGACCGCACGGCCCGGCTGGCGGCACAGCCGGCTTCGGTGCGCGACGCCGTCCGGGCGGTCGCCGGGGGCATCGGCGAGATCTTCGCGGCCGCGGACATCGAGCTCGACAGCGGGTTCCCGGCCGAGGTCCCGACGCTCGTGCTGAGCCCCGGCGAGCTCACGAGGATCGAGGTGGCGCTGGCGCGGCTGCTGCCCGCCGGCGAGCCGCCGACCGCCGAGGGGGACGAGGCGACCGGGCGCCGTCGGGCCGACGAGCCGCGGATGCGACGGCTCGAGCTGGCCGCCCGGCTGCCGGTGCTCGCCGCGCGCGCCGGGCTGGTGCCGGTCCGCCGGGGCGCCGAGCCCGTGCCGCTCACCGACGAGGCGGTGCGCACGCTCGCCCTCGAGGTCCACCTCGACTACCTGCGCACGGCCGCCGCCACGGGCAACGCGACCCGGTCCGACGCCGCCGCACGCACGTGGGAGGAGCTGTCCGACGCCGACCGGCGCTCCAGCGCCGCGCAGGTCATCGACATCCCGGTCAAGCTCGCCGCGCTCGGGCTCACCTGGCGCCCGACGGCCGAGCCGCAGCCCTACCGGTTCAGCGACGAGGAGATCGAGCTGCTCGCCGAGCTCGAGCACCGCCGCTGGGTGCACTTCCAGCTCCGCAACGGCCGCGCCCGCCACACCTTCAACGTCGCCTGGAGCGGTCTCGCCGGCGGCGTGCAGGAGTACGACCGCGGCCCGGTCCGGCTCATGAGCCGGCTGCTCGCCCAGGTCGGCTTCGAGATCGTCCGGCAGCCGCAGGGCTGAGGGCCGGTGCGACGGGCGCCGCCGGGCCCGTCACGCCGACGGCACGATCTCCGCGTCCTCGTGGCGGTGGCTGCGCAGCGAGGGGTGCGTGAGCCCGACGACGGCGAGAGCCGCGGCAGCGCTGAGGCCGCCGAGCACGAGCGCGGCGGGCGCGCCGAGCGCTGCGGCGAGCACACCGCCGCGCATGTTGCCGACCTCGGGGCCGGCGACGCCGATGATGTGGTCGACGGCGGAGACGCGGCCGCGCAGCGGGTCGGGCGTGACGAGCTGGACCAGCCCGCCGCGGGTGACCACGCCGACGGTGTCGGCGGCGCCGGCCACGACGAGCGCTGCCAGGGCGAGCCAGGCGGTCTCGGCCAGACCGAGCCCGACGAGCGCGACCGCCCACACGCCGGCCGCGGCCAGCTGCACGACACCCGGGCGCGGCAGCCGCGTCACCGTCCCCGAGGCGGCCCCTGCGACCAGGCCGCCCAGTGCCATCGCCGAGAGGAACAGCCCCAGGGTGCGGGGGTCGCCGTCGAACCGGAGCTCGTTGAGCATCGGGAAGATCGCGATCGGGAACGACAGCGTGGTGGTGAGGAGGTCGGTGAGCAGCGCGCCGCGCAGCACCGGCAGCCGCCACGGCAGGCTCCAGCCACCGGGCGCGACCCGGGTGCCCGGCTCGCGCTCCGGTGGCAGCGGCGGCAGCCGGAGCGCCGCGACCAGACCCACCGGCACGAGGGCGGCCTGGGCTCCGAAGGCCGCGGGCAGCGCGAGCGCCACCAGCAGCCCGCCGAGTGCCGGGCCGAGCAGCATCGACGCCTGGAAACCGAGGTTCTGCAGCGCGAGGCCGGCGGCCACCTGGTCGCGCGGCAGCAGCCGGGCCGGCAGCGTGCGCCGCGCGGGGGAGCCGAGCGCGACCGCCGAGGACTGCATCGCGAGCAGCGCCAGCACCACGAGCGGCGAGGCGTTGCCGAGGGCGGCCTGCGCGGTGAGGGCCAGCGCCGCGACCGCCTGCGCGACCGAGCTCAGCGCGACCACGACGCGCCGGTCGAAGCGGTCGGCGAGGCTGCCGCCGACCGCTCCGAGCACGAGCATCGGGACCCCGTTCGCCAGCCCGATCGCGCCGGTCCAGATCGGGCTCGCGGTGAGGTCCCACACCTGGGCGAGCGCGGCGACGCCCGCGACCTGACCCGCGAGGCCGGTGAGCAGCGACGCCGCCCACAGCTCGCGGAAGGCGCGGCTGCTGCGCAGCGGACGGGTGTCGGTGAGGGCCGTGCGCCAGCTCACGCGTCCGCCCCCAGCTCGTCGTCGAGGCGCTCGGCCATCGACCGGTGAGCGAGGGCCTCGCCGAGCCGTGCGCTCAGCGCGGTCACCGCGCCGTCGAGCTCGTCGTCCAGCGCGGCGACGACCGCCTCGGTCGCGCGCCACTCGGCCTCGAGCAGCGGGACGAGCGCGCCCGCCTCGGGGGTCAGCGACACCACCTGGGTGCGACCGTCGGTGCCCGGCGCGGAGGTGACGAAGCCGGCGCGCCGCATGGCCGCGACGGTCTGGCTGGTGGCCGAGTGGGTGGTCCCGAGCGACTGCGCGAGCGCCGAGATCGTCATCGGACCCTCGTGCGAGAGGCGGATGAGCGGGCGCACGAAGCGCGACCGCATGCCGGTGACGCCACGCCGGGTGTAGAGCGCCTCGATGTCGGCGTCCATCTCCTTGAGCAGCTGGAAGAGGCGGTCCCAGCGCCCGGGGACGCGTGTCGGATCGGTTGTCACAGCACTGTTATACCAGCGCTGTCAGATCTGTGCGAGAGGGGCGTGCTGCGGCTGGCGCGCGCTGCGGCGTCGGGCGCGGTGTGCGCGGCCCCGTCACCCAGGACACGGCGGCCGGGGCTGGTCCGAAGGTCGTGGCGGGTCGGCCGCGCGGACCAGGGAGCCGGTCGGCCGATCTCCGTCGGTCGGGGGAACCGGGCCCGCGTCGGCCGCTGTTAGGAACGAGGACATGGCGACACACACGAAGCGAACCGCCAGAACCACAGCCGTCACCGCCGCCGCGCTGATGCTCCTCGGCACGGCCTCGGCCGCGGTGGCCGGACCGGCCGAGACACCACGGCAACCACCATCGGCGGCACAGGTCGAGGCGCCCGTGCCGGAGATCGCGTGGGAGGACTGCGATGGCGAGGGGCTGGAGGCCTTCGACTGCGCGAGCGTCGAGGTGCCCACCGACTACGACGAGCCCGACGGCGCCACCACGACGATCGCGATGACCAGGCTCCCGGCGACCGACCCCGAGCAGCGCATCGGCACCCTGTTCGTGAACTTCGGCGGCCCGGGCGGGCCGGGGGTGGCGACCATGCACGCCACCGGTGGCCCGTTCCTCGACCCGGAGGTGCACGCGCAGTTCGATGTCGTGGGCTTCGACCCGCGCGGCGTCGGGCTGTCCGACCCCGTCACCTGCTTCCCGAACCTCGAGGCGGAGAACGCGTACTTCGCCGATCTCGACGCGTTCCCGACCACGGCCCGCGAGCGAGCCGCGTTCGTCGCGACCTTCGCGGGGGCGGTGGCATCCTGCCAGCTGCTCTCCGGCGACCGGATCGCGCACGCCTCGACCGCGAACGTGGCGCGCGACATGGACCTGCTCCGACAGGCCGTCGGCGACACCGAGCTCAGCTACCTGGGCTACTCCTACGGCACCGTGCTCGGCGCGACCTACAGCGCGCTGTTCCCCGACCGTGTCCGCGCGATGGTGCTCGACGGCACGTTGGACCCGGTCGCCTGGTCCGGTGGCGAGGGCTCCGTCGGGTACCGCACCGGCCAGGGGGTTGCGGCCAGCGAGACCTTCGAGCAGTTCCTCGCCCTGTGCGCCGAGGCCGGTCCCGAGTCCTGCGCGCTCGCGGCGCTCGGTGACCCGAGCGAGGTGGTCGAGGACACCCTCGCCGCGCTCAAGGAGCAGCCGCTGGAGGTGCCGCTGCCCGACGGCAGCACGGCCGAGCTCGGCTACGACGAGGTCGTGGCCGCCGTCTTCAGCTCGCTGTACGTGCCGGCCGGGTGGTCGGACCTCGCCGCGCTGCTCGCCGAGATCGCGGTGATGGCGGACACGCAGGAGCAGGAGCCGCAGACGATGTCCGCGCAGTCGCTGCCCTCGATCGGCGAGCTGCTGCGCCGGCTCGGTCTGATCGAGGACTACCCCTCGATCGGTGGCGCGCTCGCGAGCATGTGCGTCGACGGGGACCACCCCCTCGACCCGTGGGACTACGCCGCGCTCGCCGAGCGGGCCGACGAGGAGGCCCCGCACTTCGGCCCCTACCGGGCCTGGGTGGGCATCCAGTGCGACGTCGTCGAGCTCACCGACGAGGACGCCTACACAGGTCCCTGGGAGCAGCAGACCGACGCGACCGTGCTCGTGATCGGCACCCGCTACGACCCGGCGACGCCGTACGCGTTCACCCAGCCCTACGCCGACCGGTACCCCGACGCCCGGGTGCTCACGGTCGAGGGATACGGCCACACCACGTTCGGGCAGAGCTCGTGCGGCAACGCGGTGATCGCCTCCTACCTCAGCACGCTGGAGGCCGAGGACGGCGCCACCTGCGACCAGGACGTCGCCCCGTTCGAGACGGCGCCCGGTGAGGCCCCGCTCAAGGAGGTGCCGCTGCTCGGCGTCCCGGCCCCGGCCCACCCGCTGATCTAGCGGCGGCCGAGCCGACCCACGAGACGACGGCGAGGCGACCAGCAAGGTGACGGCGGGGCCCACCCGGGCCTCGCCGTCCCCGCTTTCAACCCACTTCTGCCCCCACCCGGGGTTTCAACCCACTTCTGCCCCACGCACGACTCGATCGGGCAAGAGTGGGTTGAAACCCGCTCTGGGGGCAGAAGTGGGTTGAAACCGGCTCTGGGGGCAGAAGTGGGTTGACAGCTCAGGCGATGCCGAGGCGGGCGAAGGCGGCGCGGAACATCGAGATCCCCTCCAGGCCGGGGAGGCGCTGCAGACGGCGGTCGAGCTTGTCGAGCTCCTCGGCGCGGCCGGCGAACAGGTGCCCCATGACGTGGCGCACCTCCGACTCCTCCATGATCCCGGAGCCGACCGGCTTCCAGTACTTCTCCAGGATCGACCGCACCAGTCCCCGCGCGCGGGGCGAGGCCTCCAGGCGCTCGCGCGCCTGCGTCGTGTAGAACGCGACGTGCCGGGTCTCCTGCTGGGCGATGCGCCGCAGCAGCGGCGAGAGCGCGGGGTGGTCGTGCATGTCGGCGAGCCGGCGGTAGGCCGCCACCGCGGAGAGCTCGTTCGCGGCACCCCACGTCATGTGCGCGGCCACGAAGTCGCTGCCGATGAGGTTCGCCAGCGCCGACTGCTTGACCGTGCCGATCGCGAGCCGCCAGCCGAGCTTGACGCGCTTGGCCTTGAGCTCGTCGTAGTCGACGACGATCCCGTGCCGCGCGAGCACCGCCGCCAGCGCCTCGCCGTGCCAGAACTCCTCGCGGTTCCACATCGTCATGAACCCGGCCGCGTCCTCCTCGCGGTGCGACGGCGTCACGAGCATCTCCCGCAGGAAGCACGAGGTGTGGTACTCGACGTCGCACATGTAGCGCAGGGTGCGCAGCGTGTCGGCGTCGAGCGGCCGGCTCTCGAAGGTGTCGAGGTCGAGGTCGTGCCAGGTCACGGCCTCGGAGGTCTCGGCGAAGGTGTCGAGGTCAAACGCCATGCGTGCTCCCCGGTCGGGTCGGGAGGGGTCGACGGCGTCGCCGTGCCTGCCGCACCAGCGTCACCGACGGCGTGGGGCGCCCTGGCAGCGCCGCGGTGACCGCGGTGTCGGAGGCGGCGAGCGCGACGAGCGACGCCGGGTCGTCGAAGATCGAGCCGAGCGCCTGCACCTCGAGGGCGTCGCGCATGCCGACGGTGCGCAACGGCCGCCACGGCGGCTGCAGGTACGCCCACGCGAGGGCGCGCTCCGCCGTCGAGCGGGCGACCCGCGCGGCGGTCTCGGCGCGGAAGAAGGCGACGATGTCGGTCCGGCGCCGGGCGACCTCGTCGACGACGTCCCGGGCCTCGCCCGCCAGCCGCGGCCGCAGCGTCTCGAGCGCGACCTGCTGCGCACCCTCGAGGACCGCCATCCGCGCCATGTGGCCGGCGGTGAGGGCCTCGCCGGCGAGCTGCCCCAGCAGGGGGCTGGTGAGCGGCAGCAGCCGGTCGAGGTAGACGTCGCGAGCACGCGCCGACAACGGTCGCGGGCCCGGTGGCTGCAGCGGCCGATCGGCCGCGTCGAGCAGGTCGCGCAGCGCCCGCGCGAGCCAGTACCGCTCGTAGGCCCAGGTCGCGAGGAACGCGGTGACCCGGGGCTCGCTGCCGGTCCAGGAGATCAGCAGGGCGCGCATGTCGTGCAGGGCCGCCGTCTCCAGCCGCCACAGGTAGGCCAGGTCGCGCGCGGTGCGGCCGTCGATCGCGACGTCGTCGGCGACGGCGATGCGGCCACGGGCGTTCTCGGCGTACTTGGTGACGTCGACGTCGGTCACCAGCACCGGGCTGATCGAGTCGTCGAGGTGGAGGTGGCCGTCGGGGCGGTAGCCGGGTGGCAGCGTGGGCCCGGTCACGACCGCTCACCGCTTCGTGGTGCCCTGCCACGCCGTCGACGCGGTGCCCTCCGCTCCCACATGGGCACGATGGTAGGGATCCCACCGGGTCGCGACCCAGGGGTTACCGCGATTCTCTCGACGTCGTGAGACCGTGCACGGGTGGGACGGGTCGTCTTCATGTGCGGACCGGCGGGGGCCGGCAAGACCACGTACGCCCGCGCGCTGGAGCGCGCAGGCGCCGTCCGGCTCTCGTTCGACGTCGAGGCCTTCGCCCGCGGCTGGTCGATGCCCTTGACGGCGCAGCGGCACGCCGAGATCGCGACCGAGCTGCGCGAGCGCCTGCTCGCCCTCGTGGCCGAGGGGCGCGACGTCGTCCTCGACTTCTCGTTCTGGTCGCGCGCGATGCGCGACGACTACCGCGCACTGCTCGTGCCGACCGGGGTGGTGCCGGAGACGGTGTATCTGGCGACCGCTCGCGAGACCGCGCTGGCGCGGGTCCGCGCCCGCCGGGGCGAGCACGCCGACGACATGGTGCTCGCCGAGGATCTTGCCGCCGCCTACGTCGACGGGTTCGAGCCGCCCACGCCCGAGGAGGGTCCGCTCACCGTGGTGCGCTGACCGCGCCAGCGTCTCCTGGCCGGGTGCGCACGGGCGCGGGTCGCGCCCGCTGCGCGGGTCGGGCGCGCGACGGCGTGGGCCCTCCCACTAGGGTGCCCCTCAGCCAGCCGACCGAGCCCCGGAGGACCCCTTGCCGCTGCTGACCTGGCGCCGTCACGGAGACGGCCAGACCATCGCACCCGGAGCGGTCGTCGCTCCCGACGAGCGGCTGAGCTGGCCGCGCACCATCGGTATCGGCATGCAGCACGTGGTCGCCATGTTCGGCGCGACCTTCCTCGTGCCGCTGCTGACCGGGCTGCCGCCGGCCACCACGCTGTTCTTCTCGGCGATCGGCACGGTCGCCTTCCTGCTGATCACCGGCAACCGGCTGCCGAGCTACCTCGGCTCCAGCTTCGCGTTCATCGCGCCGATCCTCGCGGCGACCGGCTCCCACGGGGTGTCGAGCGCGCTGGGCGGCGTCGTGATCGCGGGTGCGCTGCTGGCCGTCGTCGGCCTCGTGGTGCACCTGTCCGGCACCCGCTGGATCGACGCCGTCATGCCCCCGGTCGTCACCGGCACCATCGTCGCTCTCATCGGTTTCAACCTCGCGCCCGCCGCGTGGGGCAGCTGCAACCAGGAGGTCGTCGACGGCGCGATCGTCGAGACCTGCACGAGCGGCGTCCGCGCGGCGCCCGTGACCGCGCTGGTCACGATCCTCGCGATCGTGCTCGTGACCGTGCTGTTCCGCGGCATCCTCGGGCGGCTGTCGATCCTCGTGGGCGTTGTCGTCGGCTACGTCGTGGCCACGGTGCGCGGCGAGGTCGACTTCACCGCGGTGGGCGAGGCCGCCTGGTTCGGGCTGCCGACCTTCACGACGCCGACCTTCACGCCCGCCGTGCTCGGTCTGTTCGTGCCCGTCGTGCTCGTGCTGGTCGCGGAGAACGTCGGCCACGTGAAGTCGGTCGCCGCGATGACCGGCGCCAACCTCGACGGCGTCACGGGCCGCGCGCTGCTGGCCGATGGCGTGGCGACGGTGCTCGCGGGCTCCGGCGGTGGTTCCGGCACGACGACCTACGCCGAGAACATCGGCGTCATGGGCGCCACCCGGGTGTACTCGACCGCCGCCTACTGGGTGGCCGCAGCGACGGCGTTCGTGCTGAGCATGTCGCCGAAGTTCGGCGCGCTCATCGCGACGATCCCCGCCGGCGTGCTGGGCGGTGCGGCGACCGTGCTCTACGGCATGGTCGGCGTGCTCGGTGCGCGCATCTGGGTGCAGAACAAGGTGAGCTTCGCCGACCCGATCAACCTCACGACGGCGGCGATCGCTCTCATCGTGGGCATCGCCAACTACACGTGGAGCCCGGGTGTCATGACGTTCGAGGGCATCGCGCTGGGCACGGTGGCCGCGATCGGCGTCTACCACCTCATGCGGGTGATCGCCCGCTGGCGTGGGACGGCCGGGCAGGAGCCGGCCTCCCCGGCCAGCGTCGTCGACGCGCCCGTCACCGACTGAGGGGCGCGCGAGCGCGCTACGGGACGAGGCGGAAGATCGGGAAGACGCGGCCCTCGCTGGTCTTCTCGTACTCCGCGAAGCCGCTGGACATCTCGATGAACCGCGGCCACATCTCGGCGCGCTCGCGCTCCTCGAGCTCGTCGACGGAGACCCGGACGGTCCGTACGGGGTCACCGGGGACCTCGAGGTCGACCTGCTCGGCGCGGCGCAGCCCGTAGACCCAGGCGGGGTGCCTCGGCGACCCGCCGCCGCTGCCGACGACGTGCCACGCGCCGTCGTGCTGCAGAGCCGCGAGCGGTGTGACGCGCACGCCGCCGTCCTTCTTCGGCACGTGGACGAGCACGAGGCCGTCTCCGAACGGGGGCTGCTCGACGACGCCTCCGTTGGTGCGGAAGGTGTCGATGATCTGCTGGTTGACGTCCATGGGTGCGCAACGCCGTCGACGGAACCACGATTCCAGGCGTCCAGCCCGTGGACGCGACCGTGCCGCCCGCCCGCACCGCAACGGGGTCGAGCCGTGGTCTCCCCGTCGGAGCCGGGCAGCAGGAGGTGGTGCATTCGTGGCGTGGTGGTCGCTTCTGCACGCCGGGGAGGGGCGGGCGTGGTGCATTCGTGGCGTGGTGGTCGCTTTTGCACACCGGGGAGGGGTGGGCGCGGTGCATTCGTGGCGTGGTGGTCGGTTCTGCACGCCGGCGGGGAGTGAGCGCGGGCGTTCGTATCGCGGTCTACGGCCGCCCGGCCCGCACCCGGCGAAGCGCGTGCTGGTCGGAGTCGTGAGGGACGGGGACGACCTCACCGCGGTCATACAGTCGTTGCAGCAATGACTGCAACGACTGTAAGGTCCACGCATGACCGATGCCCGCCTCCCGAGCGCAGCCGAGTCGGCCTACATCGACGAGGTGGCGGAGTTCTTCGTCGAGGAGGGTCTGCCGCTGATCGCGGGGCGCGTCATCGGGTGGCTGCTCATCTGCGAGCCGCAGGAGCAGACGCCCGCTGAGCTGACCGAGGCGCTGGGCGTGAGCCGCAGCTCGATCTCCTCGGCGATGCGGCTGCTCACACCGAGCGGTCTGGTGGAGCGCACGCGCCGCCGGGGCGACCGCCACGAGTACTTCCGCATCGCGCCGGACGGCTGGAGTCGGATGCTCATGCGGCGCTACGCGAAGACGACCGCGTTCCGCGAGGTGACCGAGCGCGGTCTGGACCTCCTCGCCGACGCGCCCGCCGCCCGCCGCGAGCGGCTCGCCCGCGTCGCGGACCTCTACCGGTTCCTGGAGGCCGAGCTGCCGCAGCTGCTCGAGCGCTGGCAGGCCCAGCAGGGAGGCTCCCGATGACACCCTCGGCCGAGCACGACGTCATCGAGCAGCCCGAGGGCCGCCTCGTCGTCACGCGCGCCGGCACGGGCGGCACCCCGGTGCTGCTGCTCAGCGGCGGCGGGATCGACAACGCGGCGCTCAGCTGGTCGCGGCTGCTGCCCGACCTGGCGCGCGACCGCGCCGTCTACGCCCCCGACTGGCCGAAGCAGGGGCGCAGCATGCCGTGGCACGGCGTCGCCGACCACGAGCGGCTGCTGCGGGTCGTCACGACCGTGCTCGACCACTACGACCTCGAGCGCGCCGACCTCGTCGGGCTCTCGCAGGGCGGTGCGCTCGCGCTCGCGACGGCGATCGAGCGCCCGGAGCGGGTGCGCCGCCTGATCGCGATGGCGCCGGCCGGGATCATCTCGTTCCCGCCCGTGGTGCACCAGCTGCTGTGGCTGACGGCGCGGCTGCCGCTGCTCCACGACACGCTGCCGTCGATGATGGTGCGCACCCGCGACCAGGTCGCGAGGCTCGTCCGGTCGACGCTGATCCCGGGACCGGTGGAGGATTTCGAGGAGATCGTCGACGAGGTGATGGCCGAGGTGCAGCGCCGCGGCGGCGGCAGCTCCTCCGACTGGCAGAACCACTCGATCGGCTTCTGGCGGATGCGCGTCGACCTGCGCCCGCGCCTGCACACGATCACCTGCCCGACGCTCCTCGTCCAGGGCGACAAGGACCGCGGCGTCGCGCCCCGCCACACGCAGGCGGCCGCCCGCCTCATCCCCGGCGCGCGGCTCGAGATGGTGCCGGGCGCCGGGCACTGGGTGAACCGGCAGGAGCCGGAGCTCGTCAACCGGCTGGTGCGCGACTTCCTCGACTGAGCTGCCCCAGACGCACGAGAGGGGACGCGATCCGCGTCCCCTGCCACGACCAGGATATCCGGGGAGGGGGGTCTTGCGGCAAGGCCCCCCGCAGGCCTCACAATCGTCGTCCTGCCCTGGCCCGTGACCGTCTCCGCACGGGTCCTCGCGCCACCGGCGTCGGCTCGCCCGACCCGCCGGTCGCGCACGCCTGCCCATGCCCACCGCCGTCGGGAGCCGCCCTGTGCCCGTGACCACCTCGCCCTTCGACCTGCCTGCCCACCTGTCCGCGAAGTCCGACCCCGCCCTGGTGGCCGACGACGAGGCCCACCTCCTCGCCGTCGGCGAGAGCCTGCGCACGCAGGTCGCCGAGCTCGAGCGGCGCCTCGCCGAGGAGCGCCGCGCCCCCGGCGGCAGCGGCACCCAGGCGCTCGAGCGCGACCAGCGCATCCACGCGATGAGCGCCCGGCTGCGCACCCTGCGTCGCTACGGCATCGACATGTGCCTCGGGCGCACCGTGACCACCGACGGCGTCGCCACCTACATCGGTCGCGTCGGGCTCACCGACGCCGACGGCGGCCGGCTGCTCGTCGACTGGCGCTCGCCGGCCGCCGAGCCGTTCTTCGCCGCCACCCACGCCCGGCCGATGGGGTTGGCCAGCCGACGCCGGTACCGGTGGACCGGCGGCCGCGTCACCGACTACTGGGACGAGGCGTTCACCGACGAGGGCGCCGCGGCGAGCGCCGCCGCGCTCGACGACCAGTCGGCGTTCATCGCCAGCCTCGGCGCCAGCCGGTCGCCGCGCATGCGCGACGTCCTCGGCACCATCGCCGCCGACCAGGACGCGATCGTGCGGGCGCCCGCCGACCGCGCGCTCGTCGTCGACGGCGGCCCGGGCACCGGCAAGACCGTGGTCGCGCTGCACCGGGCGGCCTATCTCACGTACTCGGACCCGCGGCTGGACGGCCGCGCGGGCGGCGTGCTGGTGCTCGGCCCGCACCAGCACTACGTCGACTACACCGCCGACGTGCTCCCCAGCCTCGGCGAGGAGGACGTGCGCACGGTGACGCTGCGCGACCTGCTGCCCGAGGGAGCCACGGCCCGGCCGGAGCCCGACGCCGCTGTGGCTCGCCTCAAGGCCGACGCCAGGATGGTCGACGCGATCGAGACCGCGGTGCGCTTCTACGAGGACCCGCCGACGGCGAGGGTCGCCGTCGAGACCCCGTGGGGCGGCGTCGTCGTGCGCCCGCACGACTGGGCCGCCGCCTTCGAAGCGGCCCGCGGCGCCCCGCACAACGAGGCGCGCGAGCTGATCTGGGACGAGCTGGTCGAGGCCGCCGCCGACCAGGTGGAGGACGCCGACCCCGAGATGCTGCGCTCGGTCCTGCAGGCCGACACCGACCTGGCCGAGGCCCTGGGCGGGGCGTGGCCGCTGCTGGAGCCGGGCGACGTCGTCGGCGACCTGTGGTCCGTGCCGGCCTACCTGCGGATGTGCGCACCCTGGCTCGACCACGACGAGGTGCGTGCGCTGCAGCGCGACCGGCCGCAGGCCTGGACCGACGCCGACCTGCCGCTGCTCGACGCCGCCCGCGCCCGCCTCGGCGACCCGGCGGCGGAGCGGCTGGCCCGCCGCCGTCGCGCCGCGGTCGCGCGGCAGCGGGAGCACATGGACCGCATCGTCGACGACCTCATCGAGCACGACGACAGCGACCTCATGGTCATGAGCATGCTGCGTGGGGACGACCTGCGCGGCGCGCTCGTCGACACCGCGGGGCTGCCCACGCGCGACCGCGACCCGCTGGCCGGTCCGTTCGCGCACGTCGTCGTCGACGAGGCGCAGGAGCTCACCGACGCCGAGTGGCGCATGGTGCTGCGCCGCTGCCCCAGCGGCAGCCTGACGATCGTGGGCGACCGCGCCCAGGCCCGGCGCGGCTTCCCGGAGTCGTGGCAGGAGCGGCTGGCCCGCGTCGGCCTCCACCGTGTCGACGTCGCGACTCTCGGTGTCAACTACCGCACCCCGAGCGAGGTCATGGACCACGCCGCGCCGGTCATCCGGGGCGCCCTGCCGGACGCCAACGTCCCGACGTCGATCCGCAGCACCGGCGTCCCGGTGCACCAGGGCAGCACGGCCGAGCTCCCCGACCTGCTCGGCTCCTGGCTCGCCGCGCACGAGGGCATCGCCTGCGTCATCGCCGCGCCGGGCGCCGATGTCCTCGTCGACCCCGACCCGCGGGTGCGCGTGCTCACCCCGACCTCGGCCAAGGGCCTGGAGTTCGACCTCGTGGTGCTCGTCGACCCCGACGCGTTCGGCGACGGCGTCGCGGGCGCCGTCGACCGCTACGTCGCGATGACCCGCGCGACCCAGCAGCTGGCGCTCCTCACCGGCTAGCCCGAGCCAACGACCCCACCACCGCAGCGCCGAGATCGAGGTTCTGAGTCGAGATCGAGGATCCAGACCCTCGATCTCGCCCCAGAACCTCGATCTCGGCGCCGGCGGGGTCAGGGGTGCGCCCGGGGTGGGGGGTGCCGGTCAGGCGACGCTGAAGTGGACCATCATCATCATGTCCTCGTGCTCGAGGTTGTGGCAGTGCAGCACGTACTGGCCGCGGTAGCCCTCGATGGGGACGAGCACCTCGCGGGCGTCGCCGGGGCGCAGGTCGACGGTGTCCTTCCAGGCCGGCGTGCCGTCCGGGCCCTCGACCTGGAAGCCCACCAGGTGGGCGTGGATGGGGTGGTGCACGTCGGTGGTCAGCCGCCAGCGCTCGAGGGTGCCGAGGCGGGAGGTGAACACGTCGCCGTCGTGGAAGGTGATGCCGTTGACGTTCCACATGCCGCCGCCGTGGTGGGCGCCGCCGGTGGGGCCGAGCGCGAAGTGCAGGTCGCGGGTCACCGCGACCGCGCCCGGGTCGAGCCGCTCGATCGTCGACAGCCGGTCGGGGACGCGGGAGTCGTCGGAGGCGGTGCGCACCACCCGGAACCGCATCACCTGACCCGGGCCGCCGCCGTCGAGCCGGTTGGTCATCGTCACCTCGGTGCCGACCGGCAGGTCTGAGAAGTCGACGACGACGTCGGCGCGCTCGGCGCCCGCGAGCGGCAGCGTGCTCCGCACCCACGGCTTCTCGAGCAGCCCCAGGTCGGTGCCGACCTGCGTGAACGTGGCGCCCTGGTCGAGCGCGAGCTCGTAGCGGCGGGCGTTGGAGGCGTTGAGCAGCCGGAACCGGTACCGGGCGGCGTCGACCTCCAGCACCGGCCACGGGGCACCGTTGACGAGCACGCAGTCGCCGAGTAGGCCACCGTGGTAGCGCAGCTCCACGCCCGGGCGCCCGCGGCTGGGGTCGATCAGCGGGTAGGCGAAGGCGCCGTCGGCGTCGAACGAGCGGTCGCAGATGACCAGCGGGATGTCGCGCTCGCCCGAGGGGAGTCCGAGGGCCTCCTCCTCGTCGTCGGTGAGCAGCGCCATGCCGGCCAGGCCCGCATAGACGTTCGGGCCGGTGAAGTCCATCGCGTGGTCGTGGTACCACAGCGGCGCGGCACGCTGCCCGAGCGGGTAGTCGTAGTCGCGCACGGTGCCGGGCACCACGACGTCGGTGGGGTAGCCGTCGTGCTCGGGCGGCGTCACGCCGCCGTGCAGGTGCAGCACGGTGTCGAGGTCGAGCTCGTTGCGCAGCCGCACCCGCAGCGGCTCACCCGCGCGGGCCCGGATCGTCGGGCCGGGGAAGGTGCCGTCGTAGCCGAGGATCTCGGTCGTGCGCCCCGGCAGCACCTCGACGGCGGAGCGTCGGGCCACGAGGTCGACGACCCCGTCGGTCGGGGTGATCTCGCGCGGGATCGGCAGCGCGGTCGTGAACGGCTCCGGCAACGGCACCCGGCTCGGCAGCAGCGCGCCGTGGGAGCCGGTGCCGTTGCCGGTGAACCAGTCGGAGCCCACCGCGGCGAGCACGGCCGTGACGGCCGCCGCGCCGGACAGGCCGAGGAACGTCCTGCGGGTGGGCGACATCATCGCAACCTCGCAGCGCCGTCGGGGGTGTACCAGACCTGGTCCTGCCGGTACGGCTCGCTCAGCATGCCGGGCACGGCCTGCGCGGGTCGCGCGTGGGTCTGCAGGGGCTGGTGGCCCTGCGGCGGCCCGTACCCCTGCGCGGGTGCGTGCTGGCCCTGCGCCGTCGCGGTACGCGGTCGGTAGGAACGGCGCGCGCGGTCGGGCGACCAGGCCCACAGCGCGACGACGACGCCGGCCGCCACCAGCGACACCCCGAGCAGCAGGTGGACCGCGAGGAAGCGTGCATGCCCCATGCCGAGCTGGACCGGCATGAGGAACGCCGCGGCCACGGCCAGCGGGACCGGCCACCCCGGCAGCCGGCCCGGCCGCCACGCGAGCACGGCCGCGACGACGACCAGCCACGCGACGCCCATGAGGATGAGTCCGTTGTTGCCGTGGCGCGCCAGCGACGGGTAGTCGCCGTCGAGGAACCGTCCGGCCAGCAGCGGCTGACCGACCAGCAGCACGGCCTGCACGCCGGCGACGAGCCGCAGCAGCCACAGGGTCGCGGTGGTCGCGCCGGGCACGGAAGGGGCGGATGCTGTCATGTCCTCGACGCTAGGGACGCGCACGCGTGCACACATCGGCCCGCGGTCGTCACCCGATGTCGACATCCGACGACGTCGACCGACGTTGGTGTCGCCTCCTGCCGACTGTGCCGCCGGTGGGTTTTCCCTACTCTCGAGGCATGCTCAGCCCGCGTCCGACGCGCACCGACGTGCTGCTCGCCGTCGGCGTGCTCGCGGTGCTCGTGGGATCCGCGTTCGTGAGCCGTTCCGGCCTCGACCGCCCGGTCGACGCCCTCGGCCTGTCGATGCTCGCGGCGATCGCGGTCGCGACGCTGGTGCGGCGCCGCTGGCCGGTGGTGGTGCTCGCGCTCTGCACGGCGCTGATCTTCGGCTACTACGTCACGGGGTTCCCACCCGTCGGGCTGGAGCTGCCGCTCGCCGCCCCGGTCGCCACTGTCGCGGCCGCGGGGCGGTGGCGGCTCGCGGTGCTGTGGTCGGTCGCGGTGACCGCGTTCGCCTACGGCAGCCGGATCGCGCTCGGTCAGGACCCGGTGCTGCTGCTGGCGCTGCAGCTGCCGACGACGGTGGCCGTGCTCGGCGGCGCGATCGCGATCGGGGACGCGGTGCGCTCGCGCCGCGAGCTGCGCGCCGAGCAGGAGCGCACGATCGCCGCGGCGCGCCGTGAGGCCGAGCAGCGCACGGCGCAGCGCCTCGCTGCCGAGCGGGTGCGGCTGGCGAGGGACCTCCACGACGTGCTCGGGCACACCGTGGCCGTCGTGTCGCTGCACGCCGACGTCGCCGAGGAGGCCGTCGCCGCGGGCGACACCGACGGTGCGGCCGAGGCGATCCGGGCGATCCGTGGGGCCAGCGGCACGGCGATGCGCGACCTGCGTGGCGCCGTCCAGCTGCTCCGCGGCGACGACCCCGCGACCCTCGACGTCGTCGGCGGCCTGGCTGCGATCGACGAGCTGGTCGACGGCGCCCGGTCGGCGGGCCTCGACGTCGAGCTGGACCTCGACCTCGACCCGACGTCGGTGCCCGCGCCGGCCGGCATGACCGCCTACCGCGTGGTCCAGGAGGGCCTGACGAACGTGCTGCGGCACGCGGGCGCGGCGCACGCGTGGGTCGTCGTCACCTCCGAGCCCGGTGCGCTGCTGGTCCGGGTCGAGGACGACGGCCGCGGTCTGCCGGAGGCCACGACCGAGGGCACCGGGCTGCGGGGCATGGCCGAACGCGTCGCCCTCCTCGGGGGCACCCTGCGCACCGGGGCCCGGCGGGGTGGCGCCGGCACCCGCGTCACCGCGAGGATCCCGACATGATCCGGCTGCTCGTCGTCGACGACCAGGAGCTCATCCGCGCCGGCATGCGCGCGCTGCTGGCTCGCACCGACGACATCGAGGTGGTCGGTGACGCCGCCGACGGGATCGCCGCGGTGGAGCGGGTGCGCGCGCTGCGGCCCGACGTCGTGCTCATGGACATCCGGATGCCCGGCATCGACGGCATCGAGGCCACCCGCCGCATCGTCGCCGACCCGGACCTCGCGCACGTGCGGGTCCTCGTGCTCACGACGTTCGACACCGACGAGCACGTGTTCGACGCGCTGCGCGCGGGGGCTGCCGGGTTCCTGCTCAAGGACGCCCGCCCCGAGGAGCTGCGGCAGGCGGTGCGCACGGTCGCCGACGGCGGGTCGCTGCTCGCGCCGGGCGTCACCCGACGGGTGGTCGAGGCGGCGGTGCACGGTGGCCCGACGCCGGACCCCGACGCCCACCCGGTCGCGCGCACGCTCACCGAGCGCGAGCGCGAGGTGCTCACGCTCATCGGGCGCGGGCTCGACAACGGCGAGATCGCGGAGGAGCTGGTCATCAGCCCCGCGACCGCGCGCACCTACGTCTCCCGTCTGCTCGCCAAGCTGCACGCGCGGGACCGGGCGCAGCTCGTCGTCCTCGCGTACGAGGCCGGGCTGGTGCGCCCGGGCGAGTGACCCGGACGTACGTCCCCGACGCCCGCGCGGGCGGCCGGGAGGAGGGAGATCGACGTGGCTGGGCTGGTGACGGCTGCCGCCTGGGTGCTGGTCGTGACGTTCGCGATCAGCCTCGCCTACGAGCTGCACAGGTGGCTCACCCGGCGCGGCAGCTCGCGCTACGACACGACCGGCTGGTTCGTGCAGACGCTGGTCCTCGACGCGCTCGCGGCGACGGTCGTGGTGCTGCTGCTGACCGGTGTCGCGGCAGGGCCGTGGGTGGGGCTCGTCTTCACGGTCGCCGCGATCGGGGCCTCCGTGCTCTTCTACGCACCGACGGTGATGCCGGTGCGCTTCGGGGGCACGCCGGCGCTGGTCGACTGGGTCGAGTGCCTGGCCTACACCGGCGGCCTGTTCGCCGCCGCGGCGCTGCTGGGCTACGCGGTGCTCGGCCCGGTCTGACGTCGCTCGCCGGGCGGGCCCGACGCGTCCGGGACACCGCGGGCGGGCCGGTGCCCCGGCCGGCGTCCTCGGTGCGGCTCAGTGCTCGTCGAGCAGGCCTCGGAAGAAGGACGACGCGTAGCGGTAGGAACCGAGCCCGTACTCCAGCGTCGCCAGCTGGTAGCGCGCGAGGTCGCGCTGGTCGGCGGGGACGTCGAGGTCGGCGACCTGCTCGCCCAGTCGCTCGAGGTCGGCGAGCCCCGCCTCGACCCGGTCGACCAGCCGCTCCAGGACCGCGCGTCGTCGCTCGGCGGGCAGCAGCCCGAGGAAGTACAAGCGCGACAGCGCCGCGGTCTCGACGTCGCCGGTCGGCTCGGCGGTCAGCCAGGCCTCCAGCTCGTCGCGGCCGGCGTCGGTGACCCGGTACACCTTCCGGCCCCGCCCGCCCTCGGTGCTCGCGACCTCGATGCGGTCCCGGTCGAGCAGCCCGTCGAGCGCGCGTTTGATGCTGCCGGTGGACGCCGAGTAGAAGAGCGAGACCCCGGCCTCGAAGGACTTCACGAGGTCGTACAGGCTCTGCGGGCGGATGAGCAGCAGACCGAGGATCACGTACGCCACGCGAGCAGCCTAGACGCATTGACTCTCGTAGACATGTCTAGTAGACATATCTACGAGAGAGGTGGTGGTGCTCGTGCCACGCGCGCAGGAGGCGTCTGCGGTCGTCGCGGACCTGGACCGGACACTGAGCAGGCAGGTGCGTCGACGGCGACGCCGGGGCCTGCCGCCACCGCAGGTGCTGGTCGAGACACCGGACTGGTCGTTCTCCTCGGGCGACGTCGACCGGCCGTTTCACGCCGCGAGCGCCGGCAAGCTGCTCACCGCGGCGCTCGTGGCCGGCCTCGTCGAGCGCGGGCGGTTCGGGTTCGACACCCCGATCGGGCGACTGCTCCCCGCGGTCGACACCGACGGGCTTCCCGCGGTGGACGGGTTCGACGCCGCGGTCGACCTCACCGTCGACCACCTGCTCGCGCAGACCTCCGGGCTGCCGGACTTCTTCGACCCGCCGCGCGGCCGGCGCACCACGGCGTCGATCGGGGCGGTCGTCGCGCACCCGGAGCGCCGGTTCACGCCGTCCGACCTGCTCGACGCCGCACGCGGGCTGCCCGCCGTCGGGCCGCCGGGCGAGCGGTTCCACTACTCCGACACCGGGTGGGTCCTCCTCGGGCGGATCGCCGAGGAGGCGACCGGCGAGCCGTTCGCGACGCTGCTGCGCACCCGCGTCTTCGAGCCCGCAGGCATGGAGCAGGCCGCCACGCCGTACGACGTCACGCTGCTTCCGGACGACCTCGGGAGCATCGACGTCGAGCCGTTCTGGCTGCGCGGGCACGAGCTGAGCCGTGCCCACGCCGTCAGCCTGGACTGGGCGGGCGGCAACGTCGTCGCGCCCCCGCGGGACTGGCTGCGCTTCCTGCGCGCGCTGCGGGGCGGCGCCCTGGTGTCGGAGTCGACGCTCGCTCGCCTCGAGCGGCCGCGTCACCGCTTCCGGCGGGGCATCCGTTACGGGGCCGGCACCATGACGCTGCGGTTCGACGAGCTGGTGCCCGTCGTCGGGCGCGGGCTGCCTGCCGCCGTGGGGCACCTCGGCGTGTGGGCCACGCACGTGGTCGCCTACCCGGAGCACGACACGTTCGTCGTGCTGAACTTCCACGCCGACCGCGAGATGAACGCCAGCTTCCAGCTGCAGATGCGCATCGCGAGCCTGCTGCGCCGCGGAGTCGCGCAGCAGGCACAGCCGAGCAATCGGCTGGCCGTCGACGGTGATCACCACGAGGATCGGTGGTCGTGAGCGACGACGCGACCCGCCGCGCCTGGGCGCAGGCGTCCCAGAAGTACGAGCACGAGGCTGCGGAGCACCTGGAGCTCGCGCGCACCCACCGGCTCGAGCCGGTCGAGGAGGAGGTGCTCGCGGGCGAGGTCACCGGGGCGTCGGTCGTGCACCCCATGAGCGGGCACGGGCTGGACGACCTGGCGCTGGCGCGGCTCGGCGCGGCCGAGGTGCTCGGTCTCGACTACAGCCCGGCCGCGGTGCGCTCGGCCCAGGCTCGTGCGGACGCGCTGGGGCTGCCGTGCCGCTACCGCGAGGTGGAGCTGCCGGCCACCGGCCTGCCCGACGGCGTCGCGGACCTCGTCTACACCGGCAAGGGTGCGCTGATCTGGGTGGCCGACCTGCCGGCGTTCCTCACCGAGGTGCGCCGCGTGCTGCGGCCCGGCGGCGCGTTCTTCGTCTACGAGGCCCACCCGCTCGTGCCGCTGTGGTCGTGGGACGTCGACGAGGTTCGCGTCCGCGCCGACCGCAGCTACTTCGCGTCCGGTCACGTCAACGACACCTTCCCCGGGCGCGGCGCCTACGAGCACCAGCGCACGCTCGCGCAGCTGGTGACCGACGTGCTCGACGCGGGGTTCGCCGTCGAGCACCTCGCCGAGCACCCCGAGCCCTTCTGGCGTCCCGAGGGGCTCGCGGCCGCGGCCTGGGACGGCCGTCTGCCCAACGCGGTCAGCCTGCTGGCGCGGCGGGCCTGACGCGGTCAGGGCGCGACGCGGATGCTCTCGACCATCGCGTCGTGGCGGGCGGCCGCCAGCTCGATCCCGACGGTGAAGAACGTGCGCCCGTCCGGCAGCTCCACGAACGTCACCACCTGGTCGCGGCGGATGCAGTCGTTGGTGCACTCCGTGTACTCGACGACGAACCGGTAGGCGTCGCCGACCTCCAGGGCCACCGGCTCCGCGTCGTCGGGCAGCTGGTCGACGGACCCCCACGAGGGGAAGCGGCCGTTCAGCGGGTCCTGCTGCGGGCACGCCGTCTCCGGGGTCGCGGTCGAGATCACCAGGCCCTCGCTCGCCCCGGGCCTGCCGAGCATCGTCTGGGCGTCCGCGCACGTCGGCGCGCCGAACGCGGCGGCGTCGGTGGTCCAGCCGGCCGGGGCGTCGAGCTCCAGCCGGACCGTCCCGAGGTCGATCGTGCGCGTCTCCTGGTCCGGTCCGCACGCCGTCGCCGTCGCGACGGCGAGCAGCACGGCGACGAGCGCGAGCGCCCTACGCAGCACCTGCATGCCTCGAGGCCAGGCAGCGCGGCGTGGAGGCGACATGGGCAGGGCTGCCCCGCGTCCCGGCGTCGTCCGCCACGATGGGCGCATGCCCGCCGCGCAGCCGCTCACCGCCCCGTACGCCCTGGACGACGTTCCCTGCCACGACCCGTACGTGCTCGCGGTCGACGACGGCTACCTGCTCTACACCTCCTACGACTCCTCCCGCTGGCAGCGCCAGGTGCCCGAGGGGTGCGACGTGCCGGCGCCACCCGGCACCGGTGTGCTCGCTTGGTGGAGCCCCGACCTCGTGCGCTGGGGGTCGCCGACGCCGGTGCTCCAGGTGCCCGACGGCGCCTGGGCCGACCCGACCGTGTCGCCGTGGGCGCCCGAGGTGCACCGGTGGGGGAGCCGCTACGTGCTCGCCACGACGCTGCACCAGCCGGCCGACCGGTTGCCCGGCGTCGTGCAGCGCTCCACCCGGATCGAGATGACCTCCAGCGGGTGGGGCGGGCTCGCCCCGCTGCGGCGCGGCACGGTGCTCGCGGTCGCCGACGACCCGCGCGGCCCGTTCCGGCTGCTCGACCCGGAGCGCTCGCACACGCCGCCGGACTTCATGGCGCTGGACGGCACGGTGGTCCGCGACGAGCACGGCTCGCCCTGGCTCGTCTACGCCCACGAGTGGGTGCAGACGGTCGACGGCACGATCGAGGCGGTCCCGCTCGACGAGGACCTGCGCGTGACCGGCGACCCGGTGCACCTGTTCCGAGGCTCGGAGGCCACCTGGTACCGGCAGGTGACGCCGAGCGCCGAGGCGCTCGCGCCCTACGTCACCGACGGTCCGCAGCTCCACCGGCTGCCGGGCGGGGCGCTCGCGATGATCTGGGCCTCCTACCGGCCGCACACGGGGTTCGCGGGCGGCGAGTACGTCGAGACGCAGGCGATCTCCCGATCCGGCTCCCTGCTGGGGCCGTGGGAGCAGGGGGAGGTGCTCGTCGACGGCAACGCCGGGCACGGGATGCTGCTCACCACCCACGAGGACGACCTGGTGCTCGTGCTGCACCGCGGCATGGGGACCCCGCGCGTGCGCGCCGAGATCCACGACGTCGTCGCCGAGCCCGACGGGCTGCGCGTCACCGGCCGCCGGGTGTGACCCGGCGGCCGGTGAGCCGGTCGGTCAGTGGGCGGTCGGCCGCCGGTGGTGCCGGACCGCGAGGGCCAGCGCCGCACCGAGCACCAGGACGAGCCCGGCGAGGGCGCTGACGGCGAGGAGGTCGGTCCCGGTGTCGGGGAGCCCGCCGGTGCCGGTGTCACCGCCGGTGCCGGCCGGGGGACCGGCGGCCGGGGGCGCCGTCGCGTCGCCCGTCGGGTCCTCGGCCGGGTCCTGGGTGGGGTCCGCCGTCGGGTCGTCCGTCGGGTCGTCGCCCGGATCGGTCGGGCCCTCGGTGGGGTCGTCCGTGGGGTCCTCGGTGGGGTCGTCGACCGGGGGCTCGGGCTCCTCGGCGGCGGGCAGCACGGTGAGCGTGAGCTCGCGGGTGATCGGGTCGCCCACGAACACCGTGAACGTG
>NZ_WNXX01000033.1 GCF_009733795.1 Actinotalea caeni | reverse complement strand
GGCGGCCTGCTCCTCGCCGGGCGCGACCGCCGGACCGGCCGACGCCGCGGCGGCGCCGGGCGTGGGCTCCGCCTCCGGTGCCCAGCCGGCCTCGCCGGTGCCGACCGAGGGCTCCGGCGAGGCCGCGCGCCGATCGGCGGGGCCGCCGTCGGGTGCCTCGGGGCGTTCCCGGGTGGCGACGTCGACCTCGACCGCGCCCGCCCCGCCGGGGTTCCAGGACCGCTCCTCGGTGCGGATCCGCCGCAGCCGTCGCAACGCCTCCGCCGCCGTGCCGAGCCGCTGCTCCCGGTCGGGCACGAGGCAGGCCTCGATGAGGTCGCGCACATCGGCCGGCACGTCGTCGCGCGCGAGCGGGCGCCGCTGCCCGGTGCGCACGCGCCGCAGGTAGGCGAGCGCGGTGTCGTCGTCGGGGTCGAGCGAGGCGAACGGGGCGCGCCCGTCGAGCAGCGTGAACAGCGTCGACCCGAGCGACCACACGTCGTCGGCCTCGGTCGGCGGCAGCCCGTCGAGCACCTGCGGGCTGGCGTGCCGGTAGCTGAACCGCTCGAGCGTGGCGGTGTGGCCGGCGTCGGCCATGCGCGCGATGCCGAAGTCGGACAGCACGTAGGAGGTCGGCAGCACCAGCACGTTCTGCGGCTTCACGTCGCGGTGCAGCACGCCGTGGGCGTGGGCGAACGCGAGCGCGTCGGCGACGGCGGTGCCGGCGGCGACGACGTCGGAGACCGGCAGCGGGCCGGTCTCGCGGAGCCGGTCGTGCAGCGAGCCGAGGTCGTGGAACTCCATGACCAGGCAGGGCGCGCCCGCGGTGGTCGTCGTCGTGTCGATGACCGTGACGATGTGCGGGTGCTGACGGCCGAGCCGCACGGTGATCTCGAGCTCGCGGCGGAACCGGGCGGCGTCGGCCGGGTCGGTGACCTGGAAGACCTTGATCGCGACGTCGCGGTCGACGCTCGGCTGGCGGGCGCGGTAGACGATCGCGTCCCCGCCGCGCGCGACCTCGCGCAGGTCGGTGAACCCGGGGACCACGACGTCGTGCGCCGGCCGGGGGCCGGTGCCGGTGATCTCGGCGAGCGGGCTCGCAGCCGGGGGCGCCCAGTCGTCGTCGGCCACCGCGCACCCCCTCCTCGCCTCGCCCGGCTGGTCCGAGGATAGGGGCTCGGGGTCGCGACGCGACGGCGCGACGACGCGCCACGGACGGGGTGAGGTGCCCACCCGCCCCGAGGCGCCCGGCCGTCAACGCCCTGACGCCTCCGGCGGCCGCGGCTAGCGTGGCGGGCATGACCGACTGGGTGCGGGTCTACGCCGACGGCGTCGCGGCGGTGGCAGCGCTGGTGACGACGCTGACCGACGACGAGCTGACGACGGCGGTGCCCGCCACGCCCGCCTGGACGGTGCACGACGTCGTCGCGCACCTCGCCGGCACCGCGGTCGACGCGACGACAGACCAGATGGACGGCGCCCCGGGCGCCGCCTGGACGCAGCGGCAGGTCGAGGAGCGGCGCGACGCCGAGGTCGCCGAGCTCGTGGCGGAGCTGCGCGGCACGCTGCCGTCGATGACCCCGGTGATCGAGGCCTCGCAACCACCCCGGCTGGTGTGGAACCTCGTCGTGCACCTGACCGACCTCACCGAGGCGCTCGGGCGCCCGGCGCCGGCGCCCGAGCTGTGGCAGCCGGTCCTGGCCGCGCTGCGGGACCTGGTGCCCGAGCCGCTGCGCGGCGCGGACGACTACGAGCTGTTCCGCGTGCTCTTCAGCCGCCGCTCGCGCGCCCAGGTGGCCGCGCTGGCCGGCGGTGCGCAGGTCGGCGACGTCGGTGTCTTCGGCGGCCGCGACGACGACCAACCGCGGGCCGACGCCGGCTGACCGGCGTCGTCGCCACGGCCCGCCCGCTGCCATAAGGTGTGACCGACCCGTCGGACCTGCCAGTGCGGAGCACCTGTGCGAGAGATCGTCGTCTTCTCGGGAAGCGCCCACCGACCCCTCGCCAAGGCGATCTGCGACCACCTGCAGGTGCCGCTCGCCGGCGTCGAGATGACGCGGTTCTCCAACGACTGCCTGCAGGCGCAGCTGCAGGTCAACTGCCGCCAGCGCGACGTCTACATCGTGCAGCCGCTGGTGCCGCGGACGCAGGAGCACCTCATGGAGCTGCTGCTGATGATCGACGCCGCGCGCGGCGCCTCCGCGGCGCAGGTCACCGCCGTCATCCCGCACTACGCCTACGCACGCTCGGACAAGAAGGACGCCTCGCGCATCTCGATCGGCGGCCGGCTGGTCGCCGACCTGCTGCAGACCGCGGGCGTCGACCGGGTGCTGACCATGACGCTGCACGCGCCGCAGGTGCACGGCTTCTTCAAGGTCCCGCTCGACCACCTCACGGCGCTGGGGGTGCTGTCGGAGCACTTCCTCCAGCAGGACCTCTCCGACAGCGTCGTCGTCTCCCCGGACCTCGGCAACGCCAAGACCGCCACCCAGTTCTCCCGGCTGCTGGGGCTGCCCGTGGCAGCCGGCAGCAAGCAGCGGCTCGCCGACGACAAGGTCGTCATCGACGCGATCGTCGGCGACGTCGCCGGCAAGCGGGCGATCGTGCTCGACGACGAGATCGCGACCGGTGGCTCGATCGTCGAGCTGCTCGACCGGCTCGCCGAGCAGGGCGCGACCGAGGCGGCGATCGCGTGCACGCACGGCCTGTTCGTCGGCAAGGCCGTCGACCGGCTTCGCCACCACCCGATGATCACCGAGGTCGTCACGACCGACACCGTGCCGGCACCGCCCGGCTGGCCCGAGCTGCGGGTGCGGTCGGTGGCCGGGCTGTTCGCGGAGGCGATCGGGCGCATCCACGCCGGTGAGTCGGTCGCCAGCCTGTTCGACGGCGTCGACCCCACGCTCGGGCCGCCGCAGCCCAAGCTGTTCGGCTGAGCGGGCGCTACTCGGCGAACTCGATCGAGCCGTCGCGACGGCCCGACGCGGCGAGCCGCTGCAGCGACACCGCCCCGATGACGTACCAGACCAGCGACACGAGCACCGCGGTGCCGACGTGCCCCAGCACGTGCAGCCCTGGGCGCACACCCTCCTCGAGGTGGCGGATCGCGACCAGCGTGTGGGTGATCGGGAACGCGAACGCGATCCACTGCACCCACACCGGCCAGAACGTCAGCGGCACCGTGACGCCGGAGACCAGCATCATCGCGATGTAGGACAGGTTGGTCGCCCAGTTCCGCAGCCGCATGTGCCGCAGCACCAGCGCGGCGAGCGCGAACGCGTACCCGTAGGTGGTGATCGCGAGCACGACCAGCACGCCGAACGTCGCGACGCCGTCGGCGAGCGTGAAGGTGACGCCGAACCCGGGGCCGATGACGAACAGTGCGACCGTCGCCGTCGCGACCCCGCTCGGCAGCCACTGCACGCTGCGGCCGAGGAACACCGGCCACAGCGCCGACGGCGACGCCACCAGCAGCGGCAGCGTGCCCGAGTACCGCTCGCGCGTGCTCGTCGAGACGACCAGCAGCGTCTCCATCGCGGTCGCGAGCACCGCGGCGCCGATGTAGAGGTAGCGCACCTGCTCCTCGCTGCCCAGCAGCGACCCGATGAGGGCGTAGAAGATCACCTGCGCGACGATCCGGCCCAGCCAGCCCAACGTCCACGACAGCGGCGTGAACGTCGCGGCGAAGTCGGCCCAGGCGTTGCGGGTGCTCGCGACCACGGCACGCCACGCGGTGCCGCGCGGCAGCCGCGTGCTCACGTCGGGGCGCGACGACGTCCGCTCAGGCATGGCCGATCGTCCCCGACTCGCGGACCTCGCGCAGGGCGAGGCGGATGAGGAACCCGCCGATCGCGCAGCTGACGACGCCGAGCAGCACGATCGCGACGACGTGCTCCGCGAGCCCCTGCACCGGGCCCGGCAGCAGCGACTGCCGGATGAGGTCCGAAGACCAGGACAGGAACACCAGCCGGGTGAGCGGCTCGATCCAGTCGGGCAGGAACTCGACGGGCACCATCACCCCGCCCAGGATGTAGAAGGGGTAGGTCAGCGTGTTCTGGAAGGCCCGTGCAGCGCGCGTCCGCACGAACAGCGCCGCGAGCGCGAGCGCGCTGCACGCGGTGGCGAACGCCGTCACCACCAGCGCGCCGACGAACACGCCCGGGTGGACGATCGCGACCCGCACCCCGACGAGCGCCGCCACCGCCCAGGACTCCGCGAAGCCGAGCATCGACACCGCGGTCACCGCGAGGATCCGGCCCGCGATCACGGCCGGGAACGACGACGGCGCCGCCACCAGGGCCTCGAGCGAGCCGTTCTCGCGCTCGGCCTCGACCGTGTCGCCCGAGGTCTGCAGCGCCATCTGCCACAGCACCAGCAGCGCCGGCGCCAGCACCGCGTACGGCGCGAGGTCGTCGCGGCCGTTGTTGAGCATGATCGCGACGAACACCAGCGTCAGCAGCGGCGCCGTCACCAGCGCCATCAGCCGGTCCGGCGAGCGCCGCAGCTCGCGCAGCTCCCGGCGCAGCCCCGCGGACACCCCGCGCGCGTAGGAGCGGGCGGCGACCGCGGTCCGCGGGAGGATCGCCGTCGTCATCGGTCCACCCGCATGCCCCGGTTCCCGATGACACGCAGGTAGACCTCGGCGAGGTCCGGGCGGGTGGTCGCGACGTCGGTGACGCCGAGCTCCAGCAGCCGGCGCAGCACCGCGGGCGCGGCGCCGTCGGCGGCGGTGTCGACCAGCAGCGTGCCGGGCGAGATCTCGCGCACGTCGGCGACGCCCGAGATCTCCGAGACGGCCGCGACGACCGGCGCGACCTGCTCCGGCGCGAGCGCCGACGCCCGCACCCGCGCGTACCGGGTGATCCAGGTGCCGAGCGTGCTGGGCCGCTCGGTGGCGAGGATGGTGCCGTTGTCGATCAGCGTCACGCGGTCGCAGATCGCCTCGGCCTCGGACATGTCGTGCGTGGTGACGAGGATCGTGCGGCCCTCCGAGCGCAGGCTCGTGACCAGCCACCGGAAGTCCTCGGCGGCGACGGGGTCCATGCCGATCGTCGGCTCGTCGAGGATGAGCACCCGCGGGTCGCCGATCAGGCCGCGCGCCAGGTGCAGCCGCTGCTTCATGCCGCGGCTGTACGTCTCGACCCGCTCGTCGGCGCGACGCTCGAGCCCCAGCCGTTCCAGCAGCGCGTCCACGCGGCGGCGGGCGTCGGCGCCGTGCAGCCCGTAGAGCGCGGCCCAGAACTCGAGGTTCGCGCGCGCGGTCAGGCGCGTGTAGAGCCCCCGCTCGCCGCCGAAGACGATGCCGATGAGCCGCCGGACGGCGGCCGTCTCGGTGACGACGTCGTAGCCGCAGATCTCCGCGCGCCCGCTCGTGGGCAGCAGCACCGTGGAGAGGATCTTGCAGAGGGTGGTCTTGCCGGCGCCGTTGGGCCCGAGCAGCCCGTGGATCTCACCGCTGGGCACGCTGAGGTCGACACCTTGCAGCGCCGCGACGACCGGTTGCCCTCGACGACCCCCGAACTCGCGTCGCAGGCCTACCACCTCGACCGCAACACCCACAGCCCGACGGTAATGCACGGGACGGCGCGCCTGCGTCAGACGTACACAGGCGCGCTCTACGATTCGCGCCTCCCGAGGCAGGATCGTGCCCGATCCGTGACCTCCCGGACCGTTCGCCCACCGGAAAACACCTGGCGCCGCGCCGCCGTCGGACCTAGCGTTGTCGGTACACGGGAAAGGAGGTGGTCCGAGACGTGAAGAATCTTGGGACTCGTGAGGTGACTGCCCGCTAGGGCTGTCCAGTCGTTCGGACGGCACTGCCGGCCCGGCGGCGCGACAGCGTCGGCGAGTCCACGGCAGTCACCCGAAAGCCCGCGGGGTCGCACCCTCGTCCAGTGCGACACCCCGAGCACCCGCTCGGGAGCCGCGGGCCTTCGTCGTGCCCGGGCACCGTCACCTGGCAGGCTGGGCCCATGGACTTCCGGATCTTCACCGAGCCCCAGCAGGGCGCCAGCTACACCGACCAGCTCGCCGTCGCGCAGGCGGCCGAGCAGCTCGGCTTCGACGCGTTCTTCCGCTCCGACCACTTCCTCGCGATGGGTGGCGACGGGCTCCCCGGCCCGACCGACTCCTGGGTCACGCTCGGCGCCATCGCGCGCGAGACGTCGACGATCCGGCTCGGCACGCTCGTCAGCTCGGCCACGTTCCGCTGGCCCGGTCTGCTCGCGATCCAGGTGGCGCAGGTCGACGAGATGTCCGGCGGCCGCGTCGAGCTCGGCCTGGGCACCGGGTGGTTCGAGGCCGAGCACACCGCCTACGGCATCCCCTTCCCGACGAAGCGCTTCGGGCCGTTCACCGAGCAGCTGGAGATCGTCACCGGGCTGTGGTCGACGCCGGTCGGCGAGACGTTCTCCTACGACGGCGAGCACTACCGCCTCGCCGACGCCCCCGCGCTGCCGAAGCCGGTGCAGCAGCCGCTGCCGATCATCATCGGCGGCGGCGGTCCGCGCCGCACCCCCGCGCTGGCGGCACGGTTCGCGTCCGAGTTCAACGTCGGCTTCTCCTCGGTGGAGAAGGCCGGCCAGGGCTTCGAGCGGGTGCGGCAGGCGTGCGAGGAGATCGGCCGCAACCCCGACTCGATCGTCATGTCGCTCGCGCACACGACCGCCGTCGGCCGCGACGAGGCGGAGTACCGCCGTCGGGCCGAGGCGAGCGGGCGCGACCCGCGCGAGCTGCGCGAGCAGGGGCTGGGCGGCACGGTCGCCGAGGTCGTCGACAAGCTCGGGCGGTACCGCGAGACCGGTGCGCAGCGGATCTACTTCCAGGTGCTCGACCTCTCCGACCTCGACCACCTGGAGCTGCTGGCGCGCGAGGTGGTGCCGCAGCTGTGAGGCTCGGGTTCCACACCGGGTACTGGTCGGCCGGGCCGCCGCCGGGCGCCGCCGAGGCGGTGGCGGGCGCCGACGAGCTCGGCCTGGACTCGGTGTGGACCGCCGAGGCGTACGGCTCCGACGCACTCACCCCGCTGGCGTGGTGGGGCGCGCGGACCTCGCGGGTGCGGCTGGGCACCGGCATCGCGCAGATGTCGGCGCGCACGCCGACGGCGACCGCGATGGCCGCGCTCACGCTCGACCACCTCTCGGGCGGCCGGTTCGTGCTCGGGCTCGGGGCGTCCGGCCCTCAGGTGGTCGAGGGCTGGTACGGGCAGCCGTACGCGCGGCCGCTGGCCCGCACGCGCGAGTACGTCGCGATCGTGCGGGACGTGCTGCGCCGCGAGGGGCCGGTCACCGCGCCCGGCCCGGCGTACCCGCTGCCGCTGCCGGGCGGGGAGGGCAAGGCGCTGCGCTCGACCGTGCACCCGCTGCGCGCCGACCTGCCGATCCACCTGGCCGCGCAGGGCCCGAGGAACACCGCCCTCGCGGCCGAGATCGCGGACGGCTGGCTGCCCGCGTTCTTCTCCCCGCGCCTCGACGACGTCGCCCGCGCCCACCTCGAGGAGGGCTTCGCGCGGCGCTCGCCGTCGCTGCGCCCGCGCGAGGAGTTCGAGGTGTCGGCGAGCGTGCCGGTCGCGATCGGCGCCGACGTCGAGAGCGCCGCCGCGCTGCTCAAGCCGCACATCGCGCTGTACGTGGGCGGCATGGGGTCCGGGCGCACGAACTTCCACCGCGAGGCCGTGCTGCGGCTCGGCTACGACGACGCGTGCGCCGAGGTCACCGAGCGCTACCTCGCGGGCGACAAGGAGGGCGCGGCCGCCGCGGTCCCGACCGAGCTGGTGCTCGACGTCGCGCTCGCCGGCTCCCCCGCCGACCTCCGCGCCCAGCTGGCCGCGTGGGAGGCCACGTGCGTGACGACCCTCGTCGTGCAGACCGACCCCCGCGCCCTCCCCGCGATCGTCGCCGCCCTCCGCTGACCGGTTTCACCGCACTTCGGAACACCGGCCGGTTTCACCGCACTTTGGAACACCGGCCGGTTTCACCGCACTTCGGAACACCGGCGGGTTTCACCGCACTGTGGAACAGGAGGCGGTGAGATCGCACTCCCTGCCGCTCCCGCCTCTCCCAGCGCGGGACCTGACACGGTCCGGCGCCCGGGTCAGCGCCGCAGCAGCCCCGGCACGTCGACGGGCTCGCCCTGCTCGATCGAGCGCCACAGCGCCTCGCCGGTGGCGACGGCGAGCGCGCCCTGCCGGGCGTCGGCCATGAGCCCGAGGCGGCGGGACTCCTCGTCGGGGCCCTCGAACAGGTCACGGCGCAGCAGCGGGTCGGCGCCGTCGTGGCCGCCGGCCGCCGTCGGCACCTCGATGGTGCGCGCGGGCCCGAAGAGGGGTCGGAGCACGAGCTCGCCCGACCCGGGCAGCGCCTCGCCGTCGGGCGTCCGGCCGACGAACGCCTCGATCGTGCCGTGCGTGCCGCGGATCGCCAGCCGGTAGCCCTCCCAGGGCGCGGAGAACTCGACCGAGTAGGCCGCGGTGGCGCCGCCCGCGTAGGTGACGAGGCCGGCGACGTGGTCCTCGACGTCGATCTCGTCGTCGTAGAGGGTCATCTCGCGCGAGGCGGGGTACTGGACCTCGTAGGGCAGGTCGAACATGCCGCGGCGCGCCTGCCCGGTGGGCTCGGGGAACGCCCCGCTGCCGGCCTGCGCCCGGTGGTAGGGGTCCCGCTCGCGCAGCTCGGCGGGGGTGGTCGTGCCCGCCGGGCGGTGCGGGCTGCCCGGCCCGTAGTAGTCGCGACCGCCGACGGCGTAGGCCCGGACCGGCTCGTCGTCGAGCCACCAGGCGATGAGGTCGAGGTGGTGCGTGCTCTTGTGCACGGTCAGCCCGCCGGAGTCGGCGCGGCGGCGGTTCCAGCGCAGGAAGTAGCTGGCGCCGTGGCGCACGTCGACGTGGTGGTCGTAGCTGACGTGCAGCGGCCGGCCGATCGCCCCCTCCGCCACCAGCTCCTTGATGCGACGGTGCCGGGCGGGGTAGCGGAAGTTGTGCGTGACGGTCACGCTCGCAGTGCTCGTCCGCTCGGCGGCGAGGACCTCGGCCGCCTCGGCCGCCGTCGCGACCATCGGCTTCTCGGAGACGACGTCGACGCCGGCCGCGAGCGCGGCGAGGATGTAGCGGCCGTGGCTGTGGTCCGGGGAGGCGACGAGGACGGCGTCGGGCCGGCTCGTGCGCAGCATCTCCTCGACGTCGTCGGGGCCGAAGACGGCGACCGGCGGGTAGCCGTCGGGGACGATCGTCTCGACGAAGGCCTCGGCGCGGGTGCGGTCGACGTCGAGCACCGCGACGAGCTGGCCGACGTGGGAGAAGTCGTCGCTGCTGGCGCCGTAGCCGAGGCCGGAGTCGGCGCCGCCCGCGACCCCGAGCAGGGGACGGGCGAAGCTCGCCACGCCACGGTTCGACACCCCCACGAGGGCGTAGCGACGGCGCTCCGATGCAATTGCCGCAACCGCATGCATCGTCCTACTGTAGCGTGCTGGACCACGCCGACGGAGGAGACCCATGGCCGAGGAGCTCGGCTTCCGCCGCAACCTGGACGGCCACCACGACACCTCGCTCGACCTTCTCCGGCACGTCTACGCGCGCACCGAGGAGACGCTGCGGCGCACGGCCGCCGCGCTCGACGGCGCCACCGACGCCGCGGCGGTCCGGGCGCACCAGGCGCGCACGCGCGAGGCGGTGGTCGCCGGGCTGGGCGGTCTGCCGGAGCTGCCTGCCGACCCGCCGCCCGTGCAGTGGCGAGGACCGGCGGAGGCGATGGGCTGCGTCGTCGAGCAGCTGGTGCTGGAGACCCACCCAGGCGTCCCGGTCCCCGCGACGCTCTACCGGCCCACCACCGGCGGCGGTCCGCGACCCGCGGTGCTGTTCGTGTGCGGGCACACGACGACCGGCCGCGCCGACCCCGAGTACCAGCGGGTCTGCAGCCGGCTGGCTCGCGCCGGGCTCGTGGTGCTCGCGATCGACCCGTGGGGGCAGGGCGAGCGGCTCGGCTACCTCGGCCCGGACGGCACCCCCACGGTCGACCCGGGCACCGCGGAGCACACCTACGCCGGCTTGCAGGCGTGGTGGCTGGGTCAGAGCATCGCGCGGTGGTTCGTCCACGACGCACGGCGTGCGATCGACCTGCTCCAGACGCTCCCCGACGTCGACCCGAGCCGCATCGGCATCACCGGCAACAGCGGCGGCGGCACGCTGTGCACGCTCATGGTCGCGATCGAGGATCGGCTGGCCGCGGCGGCGATCGGCACGTTCGTCACGAGCCGGGGCGCCTACCTGTGGTCGGGGCAGCACCAGGACGCCGAGCAGGTGCTGCTGGGCGGGTCCGCGGCAGGCGTGGACCACGCGGACCTGCTGGCGGCGATGGCGCCGCGCCCGCTGGCGGTGCTGGCGGCCGAGCACGACTTCTTCCCGCTCGAGGGCACGGTGGAGTCGGTGGAGCGGGCGCGGGCCGCGTACCGGGCGCTGGACGCCGTCGACCGCCTCGAGCTGCACACCGCCCCGGTGACGCACCGGTACGCGCGGCCGCTGGCCGCGGCGGCGGCGCGGTTCTTCTGCGCCGCGCTCGGGCTCCCCGAGCCGACGGACGACGACGACTCCGAGCCCCTGCCCCCGGAGGCGATGCGCGCGCTCCCCCGCGGGCAGGTGGCGCTGGACCGGCCGGGCTCGCTGTTCCTCCACGACCTCGTCCGCGCCGACGCCGAGGGGCTCCCGACGCCGTCGCCCACCGAGGCGCGCGCGTGGCTGAGGGCGAGGGTGCACACCGGCCGCCGCGCACCGGGGGCGGCCTATCCGCGCTGGCTGCCCGGGCCGGCGGGCACGGTGCACGGGATGTGGCGCAGCGAGGCGGACCTGTGGGGCGCCGGCGTGCTGCTGCCACCGACCTCGGGCGCCGGTGCGCCGCGGCCGCTCCGCATCGTGCTCCTGGACGCCGGGACGCCGGCGCTCACCTCGGACCACCCGCTCGCACGGGAGCGCGGCGCGGAGGCGGTGCTGGTGCTCGACGTGCGCGGGCACGGCGCGCTGGCGGTGCACGACAAGGACAACCGCGACCACCGGGACCACCGCAGCGCCGTCTACAAGCTGCTGTGCGACCTGCTCTGGCTGGACGACTCGCTCGCCGCGGCCCGCGCGTACGACATCGCTCGCGCGATCGACGTCGCGCTGACCGACCCGCACCTGACGACCCTGGTGCCGGGCCTGGGCCCGACGTCGCCCGTGCACCTGGAGGCCGAGGGCCCCCTGGCATTCGTCGCGAAGGTGGCGGCCGCCGTCGACGACCGTGTCACGCGTGTGACCGTGCACGACGACGTCGTGGACCCGGCCGCGATCCTGCGCCGCCGCCTGCACGACACCGGCGACGGGTCCTGGCAGTCCGTCGTCCCGGGCGCCGCCACCCACGCCCCGCTCACCACCCTCCATACCCTCCTCGGCCCGCGCCTGCACACCGCCGGGTAGGCGCGCCGTCGCCGCCGGCGCGCACCCGCGAGACGGCAGAAGGCACGGTGGAACCGGTAGGTGGCATGAAGTGCGGTGGAACCCAGCAAGCGAGGCCGGCGAGCTCGCTCGGCCCTCACAGTGCGGTGGAGCCCGAGCCGTGTTGCAAAGTGCGGTGAAACCGAGCGATGTTGCAATCTGCGGTGAAAGTGGGAAGCGCAGGGCTTCATCCCCCCGCGGCGACGTACCTACGAAGCCGGGAGCGGGGAGTGGGGGGGGGGGGGGGGGGGGGGGGGGGGGGGGGGGGGGGGGGGGGGGGGGGGCGGGTGGCTCCCCCGGGGGGGCGGGGGCCCCCCCCCCCCCCACGACTCCCCGATCCCCGGCGCCCCGACACACCCGATCCCGGCGGCCCGACACACCGCCTCGATGGATCGCATCGGAGCCTTGAAGCTCGGATCTCGTTCCGTCGCCCCGGGCGCCGCCGATCGTGTCGCGCCGCAGGCACCGGACCCCGGAGCGCCGGCGACCGCCTGCCCCTCCTGCAGACGGTCGCCGGCGTGCGGCCGACGGGTCGGCCTCACCCTGCACCCCAGGTTGCCGGCCGCGGAGCACCCACCGCCGCGGCCGTGCGACCAACCTAGGTCGGTCGCGAGGGTCGCGTCAGGGGGTTGCTTGACGCGTCCACGATCTGGTAGTCACGCCGCCTCCTCGGGTCGGTACACGACGCGGGGGCGGGTGCCGCGCAGCCGCGGGTCGGAGACCGGGACGGCGGAGAGCAGGGCCTGGGTGTAGCCGTGCTGCGGGTCGTCGAAGACCGCGGCGGCCGGGCCCTCCTCGACGAGGTTGCCGTAGTACATGACGGCGACCCGGTCGCAGATCTTGCGCACGACGGACAGGTCGTGGCTGATGAACAGGTAGGTGAGGCCGAGCTCGTCCTGGAGCTCGGCGAGGAGCTCGAGGATCTGGGTGCGGACGGAGACGTCGAGGGCGGAGACCGCCTCGTCGGCGACGACCAGGCGGGGCTCGGTGATGAGGGCGCGCGCGATGCCGATGCGCTGGCGCTCGCCACCGGAGAAGGCGTGCGGGTAGCGGCTGGCCATGTCGCGGCGCAGCCCGACGCGCTCCAGCATGCTCTCGACGCGGTCGTCGAGCTCGGAGCCCTGGGCGATGCCGGCGACGCGCAGCGGCTCGCCGATGACCTCACGGACGGTCATGCGCGGGTTGAGGGAGCCGTAGGGGTCCTGGAACACCATCCGGACCAGGCGCCGGTAGGGGCGCAGCTGCGCGGTCGTGAGGGTCGCGAGGTCGGTGGCGTTCTCGCCGTCGTCGTAGTGGAGCGCGCCAGCGGTGGGCCGGTAGGCCCGCATGACGCAGCGGCCGAGCGTGGTCTTGCCGCAGCCGGACTCGCCGACCAGCCCGAGGGTGGTGCCGCGCGCGATCTGCAGGCTGACGTCGTTGACGGCGACGATCCGGCTGGTCGTGCGGCGCGAGAACATCGTGCCGGAGGTGCTCTCGAACTCCATCCGCAGGCCCTCGATCGACAGCAGCGGGGTCTCGCTCGGGGCGGCGTCGTCGTGCCGCACGGTGGTGTCGACGGCGTCGCTCACCTCGACCCTCTCGGGCACCTCGTCGCTCGGGGCGCCGGTGACGGCCTCCTCGCGCTGCGGCAGGCTGGCGAGCAGCTCGCGCGTGTAGAGGTGCTGGGGGTCGTGGAAGATCTGGTCGACCGGCCCGGTCTCGAGCACCTTGCCGTGGCGCATGACGACGACGTCGTCGGCGATCTCGGCGACGACGCCGAGGTCGTGGGTGATGAACACCATCGTCATCGACAGCTCGCGCTTGAGCTCGGCGAGCAGGTCGAGGATCTGGGCCTGCGTGGTGACGTCGAGGGCCGTCGTCGGCTCGTCGGCGATGAGCAGCGCCGGGCGCGCGATGAGCGCCATCGCGATCATGGCGCGCTGCCGCATGCCGCCGGAGAGCTGGAAGGTGTAGGAGTCGACGCGCTCGGCGGCGCGCGGGATGCCGACGGCCTCGAGCTCGGCGATCACGCGCTCGCGGATCGCCTTCGGGTCGAGGTCGGTGTGCAGCTGGAGCACCTCGGCGATCTGGTTGCCGATGGTGTGCACGGGGCTGAGCGCGGACATCGGCTCCTGGAACACCAGCCCGATCTGGCCGCCGCGCACCGAGCGGATGCCGTCGCCGGTCGCCGACAGCGCTGCGAGGTCGTGCACCGGGCCGTCGGGGTCGGCGCGGAACAGGATGCGGCCGCCCTCGACGAGGCCGGGGTTGTCGACGACCTGGATGATCGAGCGGGCGGTCGCGGACTTGCCCGACCCGGACTCGCCGACGATGCAGGTGGTGCGGCCGCGTCGCACGGTGAGGCTGACGTCGTCGACGGCGTGGACGACGCCGGCGTCGGTGCGGAACGTCGTGCGCAGGTTCTGGACGTCGAGGATCGCGTCCGGCTCGGACAGCTCCTCGGCGGGCACGGCGACGGCGGCGAGCTCGCGCGGGGCTCGCACCGGTGCCATGCGGCGGCGACGGCGGGATCGCAGCATCAGGTCGACCTCTTCCCGTAGGGGTCGGCGGAGTCGCGGAGCCCGTCGCCGACGAAGTTGAACGCGACGACGGCGAGCACCACGGCGACACCCGGCAGCAGCAGCCACGGGGCGGTCGCGATGACGTTGACGTTCTGGGCGTCCTGCAGCAGCACACCCCACGAGACCGCGGGCGAGCGCAGCCCCAGCCCGAGGAAGGACAGCGCGGTCTCGGACAGGATCATCGCGGGCACCGCGAGCGACACGGTCGCGATGATGTGGGAGGTGAAGGCGGGCACCATGTGCCGGAAGATGATCCGGGTGGTGGGGACGCCGTCGAGCGTGGCCGCGAGCACGTAGTCCTCGTCGCGGATCTGCAGCAGCCGGCCGCGGATGACCCGGGCGAGGCTGGTCCAGCCGAGCAGCGACAGGATGACGGTGATCATCAGGTAGGTCGGTACCGGCCCCCACTGCGGCGGCACCGAGGCCGCGAGGCCGAGCCACAGCGGCAGCGTCGGGATCGACATGAACAGCTCGATGACGCGTTGCAGCACGGCGTCGACCGTGCCGCCGAAGTAGCCGGAGATGCCGCCGAGCAGCAGCCCCAGCAGCAGCGAGATCGCGACGCCGACGAGTCCGATCGACAGCGAGATCTGCGAGCCGTAGATGATCTTCGACAGCAGGTCGGCGCCGGTGCGGTCCGCGCCCAGCGGGTACCAGCGCTCGCCCGGCTCGCTCGGCCCGAAGAGGTGGATGTCGGTCTCGACGAGGCCGAGCAGGCGGTAGCTGTCGCCGTGCACGAAGAAGCGCAGGTGCACGTGCTCGCTCTCGTCCGGCGTGAACACCGGGGCGAGGGTCTCCGGGTCGGTGTGCCCCGTCGTCGGGTGCACGAACAACCCCTCCTGCAGCGAGAACCGGGGCACCTGCGGCGGGTGGTAGGCGTGCTCGCCGCTGTAGGTCGTCGTCGAGAACGGCGCGAAGAAGCCGGCGAACGCGGCGACGACGTACATCGCCACGAGCAGCACCAGGCCGACCATCGCGAGCCGGTGCTTGCGGAACCGCCACCAGATCAGCCGGCGCTGCGACGCCGAGGCGACGTCGCGGCTGCTGCGGCCGGTCTCGGTGGCGAGGTCGGCGGTGGTGCCCGCCTCGTCGTCGGGCGTGGCCTGCGGGAGCTGCGGCTGGACCATGCTCAGGCCTTCCCGAACCGGACGCGGGGGTCGACGGCGGCGAGCAGCAGGTCGGAGATGAACGTGCCGACGACGGTGAGCACCGCGACGATGAGGATGATGCCTCCCGCGAGGTACATGTCCTGCGAGCGCAGCGCGCCGAGCAGCAGCGGTCCGGTCGTGCCCAGCGCGAGCACGGTCGCGACGATCACCTCGCCGTCGAAGATCTGCGGGATGTTCCACCCGGCCGTGGAGACGAACGGGTTGAGCGCGATGCGCAGCGGGTACTTGCGGATGATCCGTCCCTCCGGCAGCCCCTTCGCGCGCGCGGTCGTGACGTAGGGCTTGTGCAGCTCGTCGAGCATGTTGGCGCGGGTGGTGCGGATGATGCCGGCGGTGCCCGCGAGCGCGATGACGACGACCGGGATCCACAGGTGCCCGAACAGGTCGAGCACCCGGTCGAGGCTCCACGGCGCGTTGACGTACTCGGGCGAGAACAGCCCGCCGACGCTCTGCCCGAAGAAGCGGAACCCGATGTAGGCGAGTGCGAGCGCGGCGAGGAAGTTCGGCACCGCCAGCGCGACGAAGCCGAGGACCGAGATCGTGTAGTCGGCGGCCGAGTGCTGCCGGATCGCGGAGATGACGCCGGCGGGCAGCGCGATCGCCCAGGTGAGCACGAGCGTCGTGAGGCCCAGCAGCACCGTCAGCCCGAGCCGCTCGGAGATCAGCCCGCCGACCGGGCGCTGGTACTGGAAGGACAGGCCGAAGTCACCGTGCAGGACGATGTTGGAGATCCACTTCCAGTACTGCACCCAGAACGGCTCGCCGATGCCGTAGCGCACCCGCAGCGCCTCGAGCTGCGCCGGGTCGAGGCTCTCGCCCTGCGCCTCGAGCGAGGCGATCTGCGTCGTCAGGAAGTCGCCCGGCGGCAGCTGGATGATGAAGAACGAGATGATCGAGATGGCGATCAGCGTCGGGATGACGTGCAGGATCCGATGGATCGTGAACCGGAGCACTCATCCTCCTCACGTGGTCGGCGCCGCAGGGGCGACGGCGATCAGGACCCGGTGAACGAGATCTGCTCCGGCTTCGTGATGCCCTCACGACCGTAGTAGAAGGACAGCTTCGGCTCGTCGTCGCGGACGCCGCGCAGGTCGTCGGTGACGATGACCGGCTGGAACGGCAGCCCCAGCAGGCCGATCGCGTAGACGTTCTCGTCGTGCTGGGTGACGATCGCCCGGCCGGCGGCCAGCCGCTCCTCGTCGTTGGGGGCGCCGCGCAGCGCGTCCCAGCTGTCCATGAGCCGCTTGATCTCCTCGGGCGGCTCCATGCCCTCGGCGCCGTTGGTCGCGTACCACTGCCCGTAGGCGGGCGCGAAGTGGCTGTTGTTGCCGGTCGGGACGTACCAGACCGGCTCCATGTCGAAGTCGTCGCTGGGCATCGGGGTGCCGTCGAGGTCGAAGTCGTTCGCGACCCGCAGCTCGGCGTACAGGGTCGGGTCGACGGGCCGCAGGCTGATGCGGACGCCGATCTCCTCCCAGTACCGCTGCACCATCGTGAACGCGTCGCTGGTCGCCACGCCCGCGGTGCTGTCGACGTAGAGCAGCACGAGCTCCAGCGGTGCACCGTCCGGGCGCTGCCGGCGGCCGTCGCTGCCGCGCGTGAGCCCGAGCCCGTCGAGGAGCTCGTTGGCCCGGTCGACGTCGTGCTCGAGGTGGCGGGTTCCGGTGCCCTCGACGTAGTAGTCGGAGGTCTCGGTCGCGAGCGGCTGCCGGACGTCGCCGAGGCCGCCCAACATCGTCGTGTTCATGTCCTCGCGGTCGATCGCGAGCGAGAGCGCGGCGCGGAAGTCGGGTTCCATGAACAGCTCGCGCAGCACCTCGTCCTGGTGGGAGAGGTTGGGGCAGATCGACAGCAGCGTCGCGTCGTTGCGCCACCGCAGCATCCGGTAGCCGTTGCTCTCCTCGTTCTGCAGGAACACCTGCGCCGAGTTGTAGCCGAGGTTGTGACCCTGGAAGTTCAGGTCGCCGTTGGCGGCGCGCAGGTCGATCGCGTCCTGCGCGAGCACCTGCACCTGGATGTTGTCGATGTACGGCAGCTGGCGGCCGTCGCCGTCGACCTTCCAGTAGTAGGGGTTGCGCTCGAGCGAGGCGGTGCCGCTCTGGGCGTTGGCGGGGCTGGCCACCCGGTAGGCGCCGAGCACCGGGCGCTCGGGGTTGGTCCACCAGTTGTCGCGGTCCCAGAAGTACTGGTCCCAGGAGTCGAAGCCGGCGGCCTTCGCGGCGGCGTCGACCTCGTCGGGGTCGGCGTGGTCGGCGTGGAACTGCTCGAGGTAGTGCTTCGGCTTGAGGAACTGGTGGCTCACCGCCGGGTGGCACATGTACTTCTCGAAGAGCGCGAACGGGTTGTTGTACCGGAAGATCACGGTGCGCTCGTCCGGCGTCTCGACCGTCGGCCGGTCGTCGCCGTCGCTGAACCAGAACGGCGCTGCGGGGATCATCGTGGGGTTGCGCAGCACGTCGTCGACCGTGAAGGCGAGGTCGGCGGAGGTGAACGGCTCGCCGTCGGACCACTTGAGGCCCTCGCGCAGCACGAACGTGAACTCGGTGTTGGTGTCGTTCTTGCTGAACTCGACGGCGAGGCTCGGCTCGGCGGCGTCGGCCGCCCAGGTCCACTCCAGCAGCCCGACCGCGGCGAACGCCGTCAGGGCGCCCGAGTCGTTGACGTCGAGCTGGGCGCGCTGCAGCGTGCCGCCGTAGCGTCCCGGCCCGTCGTGCACCTCGACGACCTTTGGCTCGGCGGGGAGACGCTCGCCCAGCTCGGGCAGCTCACCGGCCTCGACGCGCTCGGCCAGCATCGGCGACTCGAGCGCGTCCTCGGCCCCGTCGAAGGGGTTCGGCGGCTCGTCGCTCGAGCAGGCGGTGAGGATCGCCGCAGCGGCCCCGCCCCCCATGAGCAGCAGCGTCCTGCGGGTCAGGTGCGGGGACTGGGTCATCGCTCTCCTCCTGGGTGACGCGCATCGGTGCAGCGTTCCGGTCGACGGCCGCCCGGATCGTCGGGCCGCGTGCCCGTCACCCGACGGGGTGGGCCGTGCGACGGCGGGTCGGCTGCCGATGACAATAGCACCGCAAGCGGTTGCGGCAATACCACTCCGCTGTCATCGGGGCTGCCCGGCGTCGAAGTAGTCGCGCAGCTCGGGGTCCAGCGGCGGCACCGCCAGCGCCGAGGAGTCCGACCGCATCGACGCCGTCGCGGTGGCCGCGGTGGCGACCGCCTCGCGCGCCGCGACGACCGACGTGCGGGTCGGCGCACCGGTGCGCACGAACGCGAGGAACTCGCGCAGCAGCGCGGGGTCGGCACCGTGGTGGCCGCCCGGCACGTGCGGGATCGGGATCTCCTCGTGGCCGTGCTCGAGGAACTCCGAGCGGCGGTTCCAGAGCCGGACCACGCCGCCCTCGCCGAGGCCGAAGTTCTCGATCCGGCCCTCGGTGCCGATGATCGTGTAGTTGCGCCAGTAGTCGGGCGTGAAGTGGCACTCCGAGTACGTCGCGTAGACGCCGTTGTCCATGCGCATCGTCACCATCGAGAGGTCCTCGACGTCGATGACAGGGTGCAGGCCCGTCTGCGCCAGCGGCGGCCAGTTCTTCTCGCGGTCGAGCCAGTCGGTGACCAGCTGGCCGCTGCGGTCCTGCCGGTCGGTCACCTCGCCGTAGACGGTCAGCTCACCCATCGCGCTGACCGTGCGCGTGTAGCCCCCCGCGATCCAGTGGATGACGTCGATGTCGTGGGCGCCCTTCTGCAGCAGCAGCGAGTTCACGTTCGCGCGCTCGGCGTGCCAGTCCTTGAAGAACCGGTCGCCGCCGTCGCCCACGAAGTAGCGACACCAGATCGCCTTGACCTGCCCGATCCGCCCCTCGGCGACCAGGCGCTGCATGAGCGCGATCACCGGCATGTGGCGCATGTTGTGGCCGACGTAGAGGCGGCTGCCGGTCTCGCGTGCGACGGCGAGCATCCGGTCGGCGTCGGAGACCGTCGTCGCCATCGGCTTGTCGACGAACACCGCGACGCCGGCGCGCATGAGCGCGATCGCGTGGTCGGCGTGCTGGTGGTCGCGCGAGGTGACGAACGCGGCGTCGAGACCGGCGTCGCACAGGGCCGCGACGTCGTCGTGCACCGCGACGTCCTCGCCGAACCGCTCGACGGCGCGCCGATGGGCGCGCGGGTCGGGGTCGGCGACCGCGACGACCTGCGCAGCGGGGTCGAGGTCGACGGCGGTGCGGGCGATGATGCCGCGGTTGCCGTTGCCCACGAGGCCGAGGCGCAGCGGGCGCACGCTCTCGTCGGTGGCGGTGACGGTCGGGCTCGCGTGGCTGGTCATGCGCGCCCACGCTACGGAACGCAAGCGGTTGCGGCAAGGTCTCAGGATGTCGGTGCGGGGACCCTGGCGTCGGCTGCGTGCTGCGCTAACCTCGTGCGCACGCTGCCGCACGAACCCGCTGTGCGACAACCGATGAAGGGGACGGGAAGGACCATGGCGGTCACGCTCGCGGACGTCGCGCGCGCCGTCGGCGTCTCGGCGTCCACGGTCTCGCGCGCGCTGTCCGGCACCGAGAAGGTCAACGAGGCGACCCGGCAGCGCATCGTCAAGGCGGCCGCGGAGATGGGCTACGAGCCCAACCAGGTGGCGCGCTCGCTCACCTCGGGGCGCAACGACCTCATCGGGCTGATCGTCCCCGACATCGCCAACCCGTTCTTCCCGCCGATCATCAAGGCGGTGCAGTCGCGCGCCGCGAGCCGCGGCAAGACCGTGCTGATCGCCGACGTCGACGAGCACCCCGCCGACGAGATCAAGCGGGCGCGGGTCATGCACAAGCGCGTCGACGGCCTCATCGTCGTGTCGCCGCGCACGCCGGACGAGTCGCTCGCCGAGCTCGTCGAGCTGCAGCCGATCGTGTTCGTCAACCGCGAGGTGCCGGGCGCCACGAGCGTGCTGGTCGACGCCTCGGAGGGCATCCAGGAGGCGGTCGAGCACCTCGCGTCGCTCGGTCACACCCGCATCGGCTACCTCAACGGCCCGCGCCGGTCGTGGTCGAACTCGCAGCGGCGCACCGCGGTCCGCCGCGCGTGCGAGGAGCTGGGTGTCGAGCTCGTCGAGCTCGGCCCGTTCGAGCCGCAGATCCAGGCCGGCGTGCTCGCGGCCGACCTCGTGCACAGCAAGGACCTCACCGCCGTCGTCGCCTACGACGACCTCATCGCGCTCGGGCTGATGGCGCGCATGACCGAGCGCGGCGTCAAGGTCGGGCCGGACATCTCGGTCATCGGCATCGACGACAGCCCGATGTCGGGCATGGCCTACCCGACGCTCACCTCGATCCACGTGCCGGGCAGCCGCAGCGGCATGACCGCCGTCGACCTCGTGCTCGACCTCGGCGAGGGAGCGACCAGCACGCCCAAGGTCGTGCAGCTGGAGACGCGCCTGATCATCCGCGGCAGCACCGCACCGGCGCCGCACCGCTGAGCAGGTCGGCGAGCCGTCAGGGCTCGACGGCGACCCCGCGCACCCAGGTGCGCCACGGCCGCAGCCGCTCGTCGAGCACGAGCACGTCGGCGTCGAAGCCGGGCGCCAGCCTGCCCTTGCGGTGCCCGACACCGGCGATCGCCGCCGGTCGCGTGCTCAGCATCGCGACCGCCTCGGTCACCGGCCAGCCGAGGTCGACGCACAGGTGGGCGAGCATCCCGTCGAGCGTCGTGGTGCTGCCGCCGAAGGCCGGTGCACCGACCACCATGCCGACGCCGCCGCGCACCACGCACCGGACCGTGGCGAGCTCGTAGGTCCACCCCTCCGGCATGCCCGCGCCCGCGGTCGCGTCCGACACCACGACCAGCCGGTCGCCGAGGCAGCGGCGGGCGATCTCGAGCAGCTCGGCCGGGAGGTGCCGACCGTCGGCGATGACCTCGGCGGTGAGCGTGCTGCTGGCGAGCGACGCCTCGAGCAGCCCTGGCAGCCGCCACGGTCCCGACCGGGTGACGCTCGACTGCCCGCTCCACAGGTGCGTGACGTGGCTCAGCCCGGCAGCCTCGGCGGCCGCGAGCTCCTCCGGCCCGGCCTCGCTGTGCCCCGCCGCCACCACGGCACCGGCGGCCACGAGTCGCTGCACGGCGGCGACCGCTCCGGGCAGCTCGGGCGCGAGCGTCACCATCGCGGGGCGTGCCCGGGCGAGCCGCTCGACGGCGTCCGGCTCGGGGGCGCGCAGCAGCGCGGGGTCGTGGGCACCGCACTGGGCGTGGGCCAGGAACGGTCCCTCGAGGTGCGCACCGAGCAGCTCGGCGCCGTCGGGCACCGGCCGCTCGCGCCACGCGGCGAGCGCCTCCGCGCGGCGCGCCATCGCCTCGACGTCGTCGGAGACCAGCGAGGCCGCCGTCGCGGTGACGCCTGCGCGCGCGAGGTGACGCAGGATGCTCGGCACGGCGCCGTCGTCGTCCTCGGGAGCCCCGGGCGGCGCGACCTCTTCGAAGGAGCGGCCGGCGGCCCCGTGCAGGTGCAGGTCGATCAGGCCCGGCACGACGAGCCGACCGCCGACGTCGACCACCTCGGCGGCCGGGGCCGCCAGCGCGCCGGCGGTCACGGTGGCGACGACGCCGCCGTCGAGCACGACGGTGCCGGGACGCACCCGGCCGTCGGGCATGAGCACCCGCCCGCCCGTGATCGCGGTGGTGCGGCTCGCGCTCGGCGGCATCAGGCTCCGTCCCGAGCCGGGCTCAGCCGGCTGCGGGAAGCAGTTCGGCCGACTCCGGCTCGAGGAACAGTGTGGCGTGCGGCGCCTCGCGCAGCCGCGTGGCCGGGCAGGCGTTGCTGATCTCCTGCGACAGCGCGGCGGCGACGGCAGCGGACTTGCGCCGCTCGGGCACGCAGACCTGCACGGACGCCGCGCTCAGCAGCGCGGGGATCGTCAGCGAGATCGCGGTGCGGGGCGTGGACGCTGCGTCCGGGAAGTGCCCCTCACCCACCTGCTGCTGCACGGACTCGTCGGTCAGCGTGATGATGCGCGCCCAGCGCTCGTCGTCGAAGTCGGCCTCGTAGGGCTCGTTGAACGCGAGGTGCCCGTTCTCGCCGATGCCCATGCAGACGAGGTCGAGCGGCGCCTCGCGCAGCAGCGCCTCGTACCGCGCGGCCTCGGCCTCGGCGTCGGGTGCGTCGCCCTCGATGTAGTGGACGGCGGCGGGCGAGAACGGCTCCTCGATGCGCTCACGGATCCAGCGGCGGAACGCCGCGGGGTGGTCGGCGTCGATGCCGACGTACTCGTCCATGTGGAACGCGGTGACGTGGTCCCACGGGATGTCCTGCTCGCGCAGCGCCTCGACGAACGCGAACTGCGAGTTGCCGGTGGCGACGACGACGCGCGCGTGCCCGCGCGCCTCGACGGCCGCGCGGATCGTCTCGGCCGCCCGCTCGGCCGCGGCCACACCCATCTCACGCTCCGAGGCGTACACCTCCACGGGGAGCTGTCCGGCGGTGAACGTGCTGGTCGGCTCGGGCATGGGAGGTCCTCCTGCGGTGATCGGGTACGAACGGCGCGGCCCCGCGCCGGGTGCAACGGTACCGCAAGCGGTTGCGGTCTGCTTGCACCCCTCCACTTTCACCGCACTTCGGAACACACCCCGCTTTCACCGCACTTTGGAACACCCCACTTTCACCGCACTTCTTGCCGCGGACGGCGGGGAGGGTCTGGCCTACCGCCTCTCCGACCTCCACCGTCCGACCCCGAAGCACCTTTCGGACCAGAGCCCGACGACGGCCCACCGAACCGCCGCGTCCCACCGTCGACCTCCGCGAGAGACTGCGATCGCGAGATGCGTGCAGCGCCGTCGTCGGACCGAGCAGCCGACGGAGCGGTGTGGCTCCGGCCGCGGCAAGACGTGCGGTGGAACCGAGGGGCGGCAAGAGGTGCGGTGAAATCGAGCGAGGCGAGGCCGGCGAGCTCGCTCGGCCCTCGGGGTGCGGTGAGGCCGGGCCGTGTTGCACAGTGCGTGAGGCCGAGCCCGTTGCAAAGTGCCGTGAAACCGGCCGATGTTCCAAAGTGCGGTGAAAGTGGGAAGTGCAGGGCTTCACCGCTCCCGCGGTGACGTGCCTACGAAGCCGGGAGCGGGGAGTCGTGCGCGCGAGGCTGGATGGGCCTGGCGGGAGCGAGCGAGGAACGAGCGAGCGAGTGGTCGCCTCGCGCGCACGACTCCCCGCTCCCCGGCGCCCCGACTCCCCGCCCCGGGTCCCCGGCGCCCCGGCCACGCCGGATCCCTCGGCGTGCCCCCACGCAGCCGATGCCTTCCTTTCACCCCCACCCGAGCGCGCGCACGAGAGCGGCGGACACGGCCCCGAGCACCACGACGACGATGAACGGTGCCCGCAGCAGCAGCGCGAGGGCGGCGACCGCGATCGCGACGAGGCGGGCGTCGACGACGAGGGCGGAGCCGGAGGCGAAGGTCTGCGAGACGACGAGCGCGGCGAGCAGACCGCACGTCACCATGGCCGCGGTGTGGGAGACGCGGGGGTTGTCGAGGACCTCGGTGGGCACGAGGTAGCCGGCGAGCTTGATCGCCAAGCATGCGAGGGCGGCCACGAGCACCCACAGCCACAGGCTCATGCGGGGGCCTCCTGCTCGTCGGCGCGCACGTGCGGCGGCTCGCGGTACTGGAACCACGCGACGACGGCGGTGACGGCGGCCGCCGCCAGCACCGGGATGCCGGCCGGCACCAGCGGGATCGTGATCGCGGCGACGAGCGCCGCCACGACGCCGATCGCCTGCGCCTGGCGGCGCGCGAGCCGCGGCCACAGGAGCGCGAGGAAGGCTGCCGCGGCTGCGCCGTCCAGCCCCCAGCGGGCCGGGTCGCCCAGCACGTCACCGAGCAGGGCCCCGCCCAGGGTCGCGAGGTTCCAGAACCCGAAGACCGCCAGACCGGTCGCCCAGAAGCCCGCCCGGCGTGCCGGCAGGTCGTCCGCGGGCTGCGCGAGCGCGACCGCCGTCGACTCGTCGATCGTCAGGTGCGCCGCCGCCGGCTTCCACCGGCCGCGCGGCCGCAGCAGCGACGCCATCTGCAGCCCGTACAGGCTGTTGCGCACGCCGAGGAGCGCGGCGGTCGCCGTCGCCGCCGCACCCGCGCCGCCCGCGCCGATCACGCCGATGAACGCGAACTGGCTGCCGCCGGTGAACATGAGCAGCGACAGCACGCACGTCTGCCAGACGTCGAGCCCCGCGGCCACCGAGAGCGCGCCGAAGGAGATCCCGTACGCGCCCGTCGCCAGCCCGACCGACACCCCCTGCCGGACGGCGGAGCGGACCCCCGGGGCGGAGCGGCTCATGATCCCGGGTGCTGCATGACCAGCACCATCCAGGACCCCGGCTCGAGCGCCTCGTAGCTGTGCGCGACGTCGCCCGGAAAGCTGACGTAGTCGCCCGGGCCGGCCTCGACCGGCCCGCTCACCGGCCCCACCCGCACGCGGCCCGCCGCGACGACGGCGTGCTCGACCGAGCCGCTGGGATGCGGGTCCGCCCGCCGCGGCTCGCCGGGCTCCAGCTCGATGACGAAGACGTCGCGCCGCTCGTGCGACCGGCCGGGTGCGAGCAGCGCCGCCGCGTAGTCGGCCTGCGTCGACGGGATCGAGGCCCGGTCGGCCGCGCGGATCACCTGGACCGGCGCCGTCCGGGTCTCGACGAGCCGCGCGAACGGGATGCCGAGGGCGCTCGCGACCGCCCAGAGCGTCTCGACCGACGGGTTGCCCGCCGCTGCCTCCAGCTGTGACAGCGTCGACTTCGACACCCCCGCGGCCCGCGCCAGCTCGCTCAGCGACACGCCCGCGCGCCGCCGCTCGGCCCGAAGGTTGCTCGCGATCTGCGCCAGCGGCGACGGCGTGACCTCGCCCGCCGCCAGCGGTCCTCCCATCTGCACCGGTCCTGTATATCAGACGTTCGTTCGCCACATCGAACAGACGTCTCGCGCGACCCACGCCCGGCCCCACACACCGAGCTCGCACCCTCGCGCCGAGCCCGCACCATGCGCCGTGCGAACTCGGCGAGAAGGTGCGACCTCGGCGGCAGGTCGCCATTACCAAAGACACCTTTGACATCACGGATGCCAAAGCATACTTTGGCATCCGTGCGCATGACGGACCCCACCACGCTGCGAGCGCTCGCCCACCCGCTGCGGCTCGATCTCATCGAGCTGCTCGGCACGATCGGGCCCGCGACCGCGGCGACCTGCGCGCGTCATCTCGGCGTCTCGCAGGCCAGTGCCTCCTTCCACCTGCGTCAGCTCGAGGCCTACGGCTTCGCCGAGCGCGCACCCGCCACCGGTGACCGGCGCGAGCGGCCCTGGCGCGTCACCGACGTCGAGCAGTCCTGGTCGTCGACCGACTCCGGCGCGGCGGCACAGGCGCTCGAGCAGGTGTTCGTCGAGCGCGAGGCCGCGCGCATCCTGGCGTGGAGCACCGCGACCGACGAGCCCGAGGGGTGGCGCCGCGCGTCCTTCCTCGGCGGCGCCACGGTGCCGATGACACCCGAGGAGCTCGCCGACGTCGGCGCGCAGCTCTCGGAGGTCCTGGCCCCCTACGTCGCCCGGTTGGGCGACCCCGCCGCCGCGCCCGACGGCGCCCGCTTCGTCCGCGTGCTGCTCGCCGGCACGCCGCTGCCCCATCTCGACCCGGAACCGACCAGCAACGAGGTGCGCCATGACCGAGACCCTGACGACTGAGTGGACCAGCGTCCCCACCGCGGTGGGCGACCTGCGCGCGCTCGTGCACGTGCCGACCTCGCTCGGCGACGACGAGCGCCGCCCCGGCGTCGTGCTCGTCGACGGCTCCGGCGACGGCGCGTGCGACGACTGGGGCGGCTGGCCGGAGTGGGTGGCCTCGTGCGGGGCCGTCGTGCTCACGCACGACAAGCCCGGCTGCGGCGGCTCGCCCGGGCACTGGACGGGGCAGACGCTCGCCGACCGTGCAGCGGAGTCGCTGGCGGCGATCGAGGTGCTGCGCGCCCACCCGCGCTGCGCAGGGCAGCCGGTCGGCCTGCTCGGCGTGAGCCAGGGCGGCTGGGTGTCGCTGCTCGCGTCCGCGACCGGCGGCCCCGACTTCGTCGTCTCGATCTCCGGGCCGGGCGTCTCACCCGCGGAGCAGGAGCGCGACCGCATCTCGCGCGAGATCGCCGACCTCCCGCCCGCGCAGCACGCGGCCGCGATGGCATGGGTCGACGAGCGCTGCGCCCGGCTGGTCGCGGGCGAGCCGGTCGAGGAGGTGCTCGCCGACCAGCTGCGGTTCGCCGACGAACCCTGGTACCCGGCGGTCTCGTTCGTCTACGACGACCCGCGGAACCTGGCCTTCGCGGCGGGGATGCTCGACTTCGACCCGCTGCCGGTGCTGCGGCAGGTCACCTCGCCGGTGCTCGCGCTGTTCGGCGGCGCCGACACGATCATCCCGGTCGCCGAGAGCGTCGTCGCGTACACCGAGAACCTCCCGACGCTCGAGGCGGGCGAGCACGGGCTGGCGGTGTTCCCGCGCGGGAACCACGGCCTGTTCGTGGCCGACCCGGACCCGGAGGTGCCGCGCGGCGACCAGCTCGCCGCCGGCTTCCTGCCGATGCTGACCGGCTTCCTCGCCGACGCCCGGGTGCGTGAGCCGGCGGCCTGACCCGCGCCGGAGCCGCTCGCGACGCCGTCGATAGGGTCGACGGCATGCGGATCCCACGGTCGCGTACCGCCACCCGCCTGCTCGCCCTGGGCGCCGTCGCAGCCGCCGTGGCGCTCGTGCTGCCGGCCTGCGCGGCGGACCCGCCCGCCGCGACCGAGGTCGCCGTCGCGGGCGACATCACGACGCACGACCCGGCGCTCGTCGTGACCAACGACGCCTGGTACGTCTTCTCGACCGGCGACCCCGCCGTCGGCGGTGGCGCCCCGCAGGTGCGCCGCTCGACCGACGACGGCGCGACCTGGGAGATGCTCGGCACCGTGTGGGACGCCGACACCCGGCCGGAGTGGGCCTACGAGGCCGTCCCGGGCGCGACGAACGTGTGGGCCCCCGAGGTGGTCGAGCACGACGGCGTCTATCACCTCTACTACTCGGTCTCGACGTTCGGCCGGAACACCTCGGTCATCGGCCTGACGACGAACGTCACGCTCGACCCCGACGACCCCGACCACGCGTGGACCGACCAGGGGATGGTGTGGTCGTCGTCGCCCGGCGACCCGTACAACGCGATCGACCCGGGCGTCATCACCGACGAGTCGGGCACGCCGTGGCTGGCGTTCGGGTCCTTCTGGGGCGGCATCCAGCTGCTCGAGCTCGAGTGGCCCAGCGGCAAGCCCGTCGAGGGCGCCGAGCCGGTGACGATCGCGAGCCGCGGCACCGCCGAGAACGCGATCGAGGCGCCGTACCTGTACCGGCACGGCGACTGGTACTACCTGTTCGTCGCCCGGGACCGGTGCTGCGCCGGCCTGGACTCGACGTACAACATCGCGGTCGGTCGCGCCGAGGAGGTGACCGGCCCCTACCTCGGCCCGGACGGCACCCCGATGACGCAGGACGGCGGGCTGGCGCTGCTGGGCACGATCGGCAACATGGTCGGCCCCGGCGGGCAGTCGGTCTCCGAGGGCCGGCTCGCCTTCCACTTCTACGACGGCGCGGCGGACGGTGCCTTCCGGCTCGCGGTCCGCGAGCTCGCCTGGGACGACGACGGCTGGCCGGTGGCGATGACCGCCGAGGAGCTCGCAGCGGCGTCCGACTAGGTGTACTCGGTCAGCACGTTGGTGACACGGATGTAGGGAGAAGGCCTCCATTCTGAGTGGTGTTCAACGTCACTCGAGGGAGGCCTTCTCTTGGTCCACCGTAATGCGCGGCTCGCTCCGGCCGGTCG
>NZ_WNXX01000032.1 GCF_009733795.1 Actinotalea caeni | reverse complement strand
AGCAGCAGGCCGACGGGCGCGCGACGACGCGGCGGTCACCGACGCGACCTCGCCGGCGGCGGCACGAGGCCGCTCGCCCCGGCGTCGCTCGTCGGCGCGCGGGACCCGCGGCGGCAGGACGTCGGCCGCGACCTCCGGCACGCCCGACGCGACGTGGACCGTGGCGCAGCTGCGCGAGGAGGCGCAGCGCCGCCGGATCCCCGGCTACTACAGCAAGAGCAAGGCGGCCCTGCTCGCCGACCTCGGCGGCTGACGGCGGGCGCGCGCCGCGGTCAGGAGCGCGTCAGCGTCTGCTCGACCTCGAGCCCGAGGCCCGGGATCTCGGAGGTGAGCGTGAGCTCGGCGTCGGTGCAGGTGTAGTCGTAGGTCAGCTCGGTCATCAGCGCCGCGGTCTCGGCGAGGTCTACCTCGTTGCTCTCGCCGTTGATCGTGAACGTCGTGGTGCCCTCGGCCGAGACGACCTCGGTGTAGGTGATCGTCGTGTCGTCGGCCGTGTAGCCGAGCACCATCGAGCCCGAGGTGCGGGCATCGCCCTCGGCGGTCACGCCGACGTCGGTCGGGATCGAGAAGGCGCTGGTGCTGTCGGTCTCGATCGTCGCGGTGCCGGCGTCGAAGGTCATCGTCGAGGTGCCCTCGGCCTCGACCTCGCCCTCGGCGCCGAGCTGGGCGAGCACCTGCTGCTCCATCGCCTCGGGCGCCATCTGCCAGGTGCCGACCAGGCACGCGGCCGCGCCGTCCGACGAGCCGTCCGCGGTCTCCGTCGCGTCGCCGTCGGCCGGTGCGGTGCCGTCGGACGGTGCGGTGGCGTCGCTCTGCGCGGTGTCGTCGGAGGCGGCGGTGCCGTCGGACGGCGCGGGCGCGGGGTCGCTGCAGGCGGCCAGGGTGGTGCCGAGCGCCGCGGCGGCCAGCAGGGGCAGGAGTCGGGTGGTGGGTCGCATCACGCCTCGACGCTAGTTCAGGCGTCGCAAGACGTCGAGGTCGCACCGACCGGTCGGGTCGCGACGACGGCGGTGCCGTCGATCTCGGGGTCGTGCCGCCGTCGGGTGGCGAACCCGTGCACGGCGAACGCGGCCGCGGTGGCCGCGGCCTGCCGGCGGCTGGTCTCGACGACGACCGCGCCGCTCTCCCGCAGCCACGGGCCGACCTCGGCGGCGATCCGGCGGTGGAGGTCGACGCCGTCCGGGCCGCCGTCGAGGGCGTGCACCGGCTCGTGCTCGCGCGCCTCGACCGGCATGAGGTCGAGCTCGCCGGTCGGCACGTAGGGCGCGTTCGCGACGACGACGTCGACGCGGCCGCGCAGCGCACCCGGCAGCCCGTCGAGCAGGTCGCCCCGCAGGACGCGGTCGGGTGCGAGGTTGCGGCGCGCGGTCGCGACGGCGGTCGGGTCGACGTCGCTCGCCCAGACCTCCAGCCGTGGCCGGGCGCGCGCCACGACCGTCGCGACCGCCGCCGCGCCGCAGCAGACCTCGACCACCACCCCCGACACCTCCTCCGGCAGGAGGTCGAGCACCGTCTCGACGAGCACCCGCGAGCGCTGCCGCGGCACGAAGACGCCGGGCCCGACGGCCACCCGCACCCCGGCCAGCTCGGCCCAGCCGAGCACGTGCTCGAGCGGTCGGCCCGCGAGCCGTCGGGCGAGCAGCGGCTCGAGCGCCGCCCCGTCGGCGGCCTCGCGCAGCAGCGCCGCCTCCTCCTCGGCGAACACGCAGCCGGCCGCGCGCAGGCGCGTCACGACGTCGTCGGTCACGAGCGACGAGCCTGCCACGCCGGCGCGGCTCGGAACAGGTCGGACCAGGTCAGAACAGTGCGGGCGTGACCGGCTCGGGCTCGACCACGCGGGTCGGCGGCGGGGTCCGGCGGCGCGGCTCCGGCACCACGTCGAGCCGGTGCCGCCGCCGCACCGTGCGGACCCGTTCCCGCAGCCAGTCCTGGTAGTCGCGGCTGGCGTTGGCGCCGCCGGCGTAGAGCCGCTCGTAACGCGGCACGAGGTGCGGGTGCTCGCGCGCGAGCCAGGCGAGGTACCACTCGCGGGCGCCGGGCCGCAGGTGCAGCGCGGAGGTGTTGACCGAGGTGGCACCCGCCTCGGCCAGCCGTGCGAACGCGGTGTCGAGGTGCTCCTCGGAGTCGGTCAGCCAGGGCAGCACCGGCATCATCAGCACCCCGCACGCGAGCCCGGCGTCGCGCACGGCGCGCACGGTCGCGAGCCGGGCGGCGGTGGTCGGGGTGCCGGGCTCGACCGACTGCTGCAGCTCGTCGTCGAACACGGCGATCGACATCGCGAGGTCGACCGGGACCCGCTCGGCCGCCTCGACCAGCAGCGGCAGGTCGCGCCGCAGCAGCGTGCCCTTGGTGAGGATCGAGATGCCGACGCCGTGCCGCGCCAGCGTGCGGATCACGCCCGGCATCAGCCGGTAGCGCCCCTCGGCCCGCTGGTAGGGGTCGGTGTTGGTGCCGAGCATGACGCGCTCGGGCTTCTCGCGACGCGACCGGCCGAGCTCGGCGTCGAGCGCCTCCGCCACGTTGGTCTTCACCACGACGCGGGAGTCGAAGTCCCTGCCGGCGTCGAGGTCGAGGTAGGTGTGGGTGTTGCGGGCGAAGCAGTACACGCAGGCGTGCTGGCAGCCCCGGTACGGGTTGACGGTCCAGGCGCCGCCCATGAAGCCGTTGCCCGGCACCCGGTTGAGCGCGCTGCGCGAGGTGACCTCGAGGAACTCCATGCCGCGGAACTCCGGGGTGTCGAAGGTCCGCACGAGACCGCGGGCTCCCCGCATGCCGGGCAGCGCGTCGCCGTCCGTGGCGTCGAGCAGCTGGCCGTCCCACCGCATGCCCTCAGTAGAACATACGTACGATCCTCGCACGAGGGCGCGACCCGGCCGGTCGGGCGGGTCAGGCCTCCTGCACGACGGCGCAGGCGCCGCCCTCGACCTTGAACCCCGGCTCGACGCGTGCCCCGGTGAGCAGGTCGACGCCGGTGAGGTCGATCGCGGCCACCTCGTCGGTGTGGTTGATGACGACGACGAAGCTGTGCTCGTCGCCGACGCGGCGGACGGCCTCGACACCCGCGGGCACGTCGAGGACCGGCGTCACGCCGGACTCGGCGAGCAGGGCGTCGACCAGCGCGTCGGTACCGGCCTCGTCCTGCCGCGTGGCCACGTACCAGGCGTGACCGGCACCGACCGCGTGCCGCGTGACGGCGGGGCGCCCCGCCATCGGGCCGTCGGCGAAGGTGCGCACCGCCTCGGCGCCGGTGAGCTCGACACGCTCGGTCCAGACGTCGGCGCGGGTACCGTCGTCGAGCGTGACGACCTCGCCGTCGAGCAGCGGGAAGAACTCGTCGCTGCGCACCCCGAGCAGGTCCCGGAACGCGCCGGGGTAGCCGCCGAGCCGCACGTGGTCGTGCTCGTCGACGATGCCGGAGAAGTAGGTGATCGCGACCGTCGCGCCCCGTTCGGCGGCCGCCGCGATGTTCGCGGCGCCCGTGTCGCTGACCAGGTAGAGCGTCGGCACCACGACGAGGTCGTAGCGGTCGAGGTCGTCGGTCGACCCGACGACGTCGGTCGTCACGCCGCGCCGCCACAGCGCGGCGTGCAGCGCGCGCATGCGGTCCATGTAGGTGACCGCCTCGCTCGGGTGCGCGTCGAGCTCGACCGCCCACCACGCCTCGTAGTCCCACACGAGCGCGGCGCGCGCCTCGACGCGGCTGCCCGCGAGCGGGGCGAGGTCGCCGACGGCGGCGCCGAGGTCGACGACGTCGCGGTAGAGCTGGCTGTCGGTGCCCGCGTGCGGCACCAGGCCGGAGTGGAACTTCTCGGCGCCGGCCCGCGAGGCCCGCCACTGGAAGAACATGACCGCGTCGGCGCCGCGGGCGACGTGCGAGACCGAGTTGCGCATCATCTCGCCCGGCCCCTTGGCGCGGTTGCGGGGCTGCCAGTTGACGGCGCCGGTCGAGTGCTCCATGAGCAGCCAGGGCCGGCCGCCGGCGACGCCGCGCGTCAGGTCGGCGGACAGCGCGAGCTCGACGTGCCGGTCGGCGTCGGCCGCGATCGTGTAGTGGTCGGTGGCGACGACGTCGACCTCGGCGGCCCAGCGCCGGTAGTCCATCCACTTCGTGGCGGTCGTGCACATGAAGTTGGTCGTGATCGGCACGTCGGGCGTGATCGGCCGGATCGCGTCGCGCAGCTCGACGTAGTACGACAGCAGCTCGTCGGAGCTGTAGCGCGCGAAGTCGAGCTGCTGCGTGGGGTTGGACAGGCTCGGCGCCGCGCGCGGCGGCAGCACCTCCTCGAAGTCGCCGTAGCGCTGCGACCAGAAGGCGGTGCCCCAGGCGTCGTTGAGGGCGTCGATGTCGCGGTAGCGCCGCCGCAGCCAGCGCCGGAACGCCTCGGCCGCGCTGTCGGAGTAGTCGTGCGGGACGTGGCAGCCGATCTCGTTGTCGACGTGCCACAGCGCCAGCGCCGGGTGGTCCCGGTAGCGCTCCGCGACGGCCACGGCCATCCGGACGGCGTAGCGCCGCCACGTGGGCGAGCTGACCGCGTAGGACTGGCGCGCGCCCGGCGAGAGCACCGTGCCGTCGGCCGTGCGCGGCAGGATCTCGGGGTGCTTGCGGGTGAGCCAGGGCGGCGGCGAGGCCGTCGCGGTGGCGAGCGAGACACGGATGCCGGCCTCGTGCAGGCGGTCCATCGTGTCGTCGAGCCAGCCCCAGTCGTAGCGACCCTCGACGGGCTCGATGCTCGCCCACGCGAAGATCGCGAGGCTGACGACGGTGACGCCCGCCTCGCGCATGAGGTCCAGGTCGGCCAGCCGGACGTCGTCGGGCCACTGCTCGGGGTTGTAGTCGCCCCCGAAACCGATCCCCCGGACGCCATGAATCGATTCGATCACGGCAGCAGGCTACTGGTCCGCGACGGTTCTGACGAACCGCGACGCCCGGGGGGCGAGCACCCGCGAGCACCCGCCGGGCCGTGCGGCCCGGCGGGGCGCGGCCCGGGAGCGGTCAGCGCTCGAGCAGCCGCCGCAGCGTCGCGCGCGCACCCTCGGTGCGCAACGAGGTGAGCGCCGCCAGGTAGGGCTCGGTGAACTCCGGCCGCTCGGCGAGGTCGCCGAACAGCGTCCTGCTGCGCACGAACGCCAGCGGGTCCTCGGCCTGTGCGAGCGCCGCGGCGTGCCGCTCCTCCCACCGGTTGTCGACGGCGTCGATCGGCCGGCCCTGCTCGTCGACGCCCTCGGCGTAGCGCGCCCAGGAGGCGACGATCGCCGCCGCCATCGGCACCGGCCGACCCGCCGCGAGGTTCTCCCGGATCACCGGCACCAGCCACTGCGGGATGCGGTCGGAGGAGTACGCGGCGAGCCGCGCGACGGTGTCCCCGATCGCGGCGTTGGAGAACCGCGGCAGCAGCTCGTCGCGGAAGCCCTCGAGGTCCATGCCCTCGGCCCGAGGGATCGTCGGCGTCGCCTCGTCGAGGTAGCGGCGCACCAGCTCGGCGACGTCCGGGTCGGTCGCGGCGGCGTCGGCGTGGACGTGGCCGAGCAGGTGCCCGAAGTACGCGAGCGCCTGGTGCGAGGAGTTGAGCAGCCCGAGCTTCATGAGCTCGTACGGCCGCACGTCCTCGGCGAACGTCGCACCCGCGTCCTCCCAGCGGGGTCGGCCCGTCGGCGCGAACGCCTCCTGCAGCACCCACATCGTGAACGGCTCGCACACCGCCGGGAACCGGTCGACGACGCCGAACCGCTCGCGCAGCAGCGCCCTGTCGGCGTCGGTGGTCACCGGCGCGATGCGGTCGACCATGGTGTTCGGGAACGCCACCTCGGCGCGCATCCACTCCGCCAGCGCGGGGTCGAGCCGCTCGGCGAACGCGAGGAACGCGAGCCGCGCGAGGTCGCCGTTGCCGGGCAGGTTGTCGCACGAGAGCAGCGTCAGCCCGCCGACGCCGTCCTGGCGACGGCGGGCCAGGCCCGCCGCGACCAGCCCGAACGCCGTCGACGGCGTCGCCCCCGGCTGCAGGTCCGCGAGCACCTGCGGCGTGGGGTCGAACTCCCCGGTCGCCTCGTTGACGCTGTAGCCACCCTCGGTGATCGTCATCGACACGATCCGGGTGTCGGGGTGCGCGATCCGCGCGACGACCGCCTCCGGGTCCTCGGGCGCGAGCAGGTAGTCGACGATCGAGCCGATCACCCGGGCCCGCACCTCCTCGCCGCTCTTCACGACGACCGTGTAGAGGTGGTCCTGGGCGCGCAGCGCCTCCGCCATCGCGGCGTCCTGCGGCAGCACGCCGACCCCGCAGATGCCCCACCGCGTCTCGCCGGCGGCCAGCAGGTCGTCGGTGTACACGGCCTGGTGCACGCGGTGGAAGGCCCCGACGCCGAGGTGCACGATCCCGGCGGTCACCGCCGCACGGTCGTAGGAGGGCACCTCGACGCCGCGTGCGGCGATCTCCTCCAGGGTGGTGGCGCTGAGCGCCACCGGCGTCCGGTCCTGGCTCACTTGACGGCTCCCATCGACAGTCCCTGCACGAGCTTGTCCTGCGCGGCGAACCCGGCGATCAGCACCGGCAGCGACACCACCGTCGCGGCCGCGCAGACCTGCGCCAGGAACTGCCCCTGGGACGTGACGAATCCTGTCAGGTACACGGGCGCCGTACCCGCCGTCACGCCGGTGAGGACACGGGCGAACAGCATCTCGTTCCACGCGAAGATGAAGCAGATCAGCGCGGTCGCCGCGACCCCGGGCGAGATGATCGGCATGATCACGCGACGCAACGTCATCATCAGCCCCGCGCCGTCGAGCGCTGCGGCCTCGAAGAGCGCCGGCGGGATGTCGACGAGGAACGACCGCAGCATCCACACCGCGATCGGGAGGTTCATCGCGGCGTAGATGATCAGCAGGAACCAGATGTTGTCCAGGATCCGCAGCCGACCCGCGATCAGGTAGAGCGGCATCAGGCCGGCGACCGCCGGCAGGAACTTCGTGCTCAGGAAGAAGAACATCACGTCGGACCACTTGCGCACCGGGCGCACCGACAGCGCGTACGCGGCCGGCACCGCGAGCGCGACGACCAGCACCGTGCTCACGCCGGCGGCCCAGAGCGAGTTGATGAGCGAGGGCCACGGGCTCGCCCCGGAGGACTCCCCGAAGAAGGACCGGTAGCCCTCCAGCGTGAGCGGCGCGAAGACCTGCGGTGTCGGGCTCGCCGCGTCGGTCTCGGAGTGGAAGCTGGTGAGCACCATCCACAGCAGCGGCAGCGCGAACAGCAGGCCCACCGCCCAGGCGGCGAGGCCCAGCCCCATGCGGGTGGCGCGGGACTCCCGGGTGCGCCCCGGGGCGGTGGCCGCGGCGACGCGGCGGGGACGGGGTGCGGCAGCGACGGCGGTCATCGGGACGCCTCCTCCTTGAGCAGGCTCGACACCGCTCGCAGCGCGAACGTCGCGACGACGATCGTGCCGATGACCACGAGCACGCCCTGGGCGGAGGCGAGGCCGTAGTTCTGCGCGGTGAAGAGGGTCTGGTAGATCGTGTAGGGCAGGTTCGCCGTGCCCAGCGAGCCCGAGGTGATCGTGAACACCGCGTCGAAGTGCTGCACGATGTAGATGGCGCCGAGCAGGCCGGCGAGCTCCAGGTAGCGACGCATGTGCGGCAGCGTCATGAACACGAAGGACTTCCACGGGGTCGCGCCGTCGAGCGCGGCGGCCTCGAGCACCTCCGCGTCCCGCGACTGCAGTCCCGCCAGCAGGATCAGCGTCATGAACGGCGTCCACTGCCAGACCAGCTGGAAGACGATCGTGCCGAGCGGGAACTGGCTGATCCAGTCGACGCCCTCGAGCCCGAACCAGCCGAGCACGCCGTTGATGAGGCCGAACGTCGGGTTGTAGATCGCGTGCTTGAACAGCAGCGCCGCGGCGACGGGCACCACGAGGAACGGCGCGATGATCATCGTGCGGACGATGCTGCGGCCGAGGAACTTGCGGTCGAGCAGCAGCGCGATGCCGAGGCCGAAGGCCAGGCTGAGCAGCACGACGCTGACCGTCAGCACGATCGTCGTCAGCACCGACGCCCGCAGGTCGGCGTCGATGAAGACCGCTGCGTAGTTGTCGAACCCGGCGAAGCCGCGGTCGTCGGGGCGGAACGCGCTCCAGCGGAAGAACGAGATCACCAGCGTCGCGACGAACGGCAGCTGGGTGACGACGATCATGAACACGAGGGCGGGCAGCAGCGGCGCGCGGCGCGCCCATCGCGCCCGGGGTTCCGTCGGGAAGCCCTGCGCGTCGGTGGTCGACGGGCGCACCGTCGTCGGCGTCGGCGCGGCCTGGGTGGCGGTGGTCATGGCCTCCTCCTCTCAGTTGTCTCGGTAGGTGTCGGCCACGCGTTCGGCCAGCGTCTGGCCCTGCGCGACGGCGTCGGGCACCGACGTCCGGCCCGCGATCGCGCTCGAGACGTACTGGCTGAACTTGGTGCCCAGGTCGGTGAACTCCGGGATCCCGACGAACTGGATCCCCTGGGCCGGCCGCGGCTGCGTGCCGGGGTCTGTGGGGTCGGCCTCGAGGATCGCGGTGCGCGTCGCCTCCGCGAAGGCGCCCGCGGCGTCGAGGTAGTCGGGGTCGTCGTAGGTCGACTGGCGCTTGCCGGCCGGTGCGCGCTCCCAGCCGTAGACGTCGCCGACGAGCGCCTCGTACTCGGCCGAGGAGGCCCACGAGACGAACTCCCACGCGGCGGCCGCCCGCTCCGGGTCCTCCTCGGCGATGCGAGCCTGCATCGCCCACGACCACAGGAACAGCCAGCCGGCGGAGTCGGTCTCGACGACCGGCGCCTGCGCGTAGCCGAGGCTGCCGGCGACCGGCGAGCCCTCCGCCTCGAGCGTGCCGGCGGCCGACGTCGCGTCGTACCACATGGCCGCCTGCCCGCTCGCCATCGCGTTGAGGCACTCGGTGAACCCGGCGCTCGGGGCGCCGGGCTGGCCGTGCTGGCGGACGAGGTCGACGTAGAACTGCACCGCCTCGGTGAACTCCGGGGAGTCGACGCCCGGCGTCCAGTCCTCCTCGAACCAGGTGCCGCCGAAGGTGTTGACGACGGTGGTCAGCGGCGCGATCACCTGGCCCCAGCCGGGCTGCCCGCGCAGGCAGATGCCCGCCATGCCCGGCTCGGCCCCGTCGACGGCGGCGGCCGCGTCGGCCACCTCCTGCCAGGTGGGCCGGTCGGGCATCTCGATGCCGTGGGACTCCAGCACGTCGGCCCGGTACATGAGGAACGAGGACTCGCCGTAGAACGGCTCGCCGTAGAGCGTGCCGTCGACGCTGAGCGCCTCGGTGGCCGCGGGGAAGATGTCGTCCTGGTCGAAGTCCGGGTCGCCGGCGACGAAGTCGTCGAGCGGCGTGAGCCAGCCGTTCGCACCGTAGATCGGGATCTCGAAGTTCGACAGCGTGGCGACGTCGTACTGGCCTGCCTGGTTGGCGAACTCTGACGACGCCTTGTCGCGCAGGTCGTTCTCGGGCAGCACCGTGAAGTTGACCGTGATGCCGGTCTCGGCGGTGAAGTGCTCGGCCGTGAGCGCCTGCAGGTCCATCATCTGCGGGTTGTTGATCATGAGCACGTTGATCGAGTGCTCGGAGCCGGAGTGCCCTCCGGCCCCCGCGGTGCAGCCCGCGGCGAGCACGAGCCCCGCGGCCGCGACGCCGGCGCCTGCGAGGGCGCGCCGTCGGGTGCGCGATGTTCTCGACATACCTGCCTCCTCCTCGATGGGTCCGGCTAGACCCGCAGCACCCGTGGACCGAGTGCCGCGAGCCGGTGCGCCTCGGCGGCGCTCAGCCCGGTGTCGGTGATGAACAGCTCGAAGTCGTCGACGTCGGCGAAGTGCGCGAAGCTGCGCACGCCGAACTTCGTGTGGACGCCGACGAAGACACGGCGGCGCGACGCCGCCACCGCGGCACGCTTGACCGCGGCGACCACCGGGTCGGGCGTGGTGAGTCCGCGCTCCTGGCTGACGCCGTTCGCACCGAGCACCGCGACGTCGAGCGTGAACTCCTGCAGCATCCGCAGCGCCCACTCGTCGACCGAGGCCTGGGTGCGGCTGCGCACCCGGCCGCCGAGGATGTAGACGGTGTGCTGGCTGAACTCCGCGACGTGCTGGGCGGCCGACAGCGAGCTCGTGACGACGGCCAGCGGGCGGCTGATCCCGCCGAGCCCGCGCGCCACGAGGTCGGGCGTGAAGCCCTCGTCGATGTAGAGCGACTCGGCGTTGCCCAGCTCCTCGAGCATGGCCTGCGCGATCCGGCGCTTCTCGGGCAGCATCGAGGTCGCGCGGCGCGCGAGCGCGGTCTCGAAGCCGGCACCCTCGACGGGTCGCGCACCGCCGTGGGTGCGGCGCAGCAGCCCGGCGTCGGCGAGCGCCCGCAGGTCCCTGCGGATCGTCTCCGTGCTCGCGCCGAGCGTCGCAGCGAGGTCGGCGACCGTCACCGAGCCCTCGTCACGGGCCTGCGCGAGGATCGCCGCGCGCCGCGCGTCGCCTGCCTGATCGGGCATCGTGCCTCCACTCCGTCGGGGAACCGGCGCCCGTGCCGTCCCCTCCTGTCTAGTGCGGCACCGTGGGGGCGCCAAGTGGGATCGACCCTCACAGCCTGACCGAGTGGTGACCGTTTTCGCAGCCCTCTCGGCCATCCGGTCACACGCAGGGGACGACCGACGAGCAGGGCCGAGATCCCCATGAGGCCGATGAGATCGCCGTCGATTTGCCGTCGAGAGGTCGACGACGACCGGTCCAGCAGGAGCGGTCACGTCGCCAGATGCCCTGCCCGTTCAGGCACGTTGTCATGGCCGGATGTGTGCCCGGTCACACTGCGGGCGGTGGCTCCCAGCCCATCACGGCCTCCGCGCCACGGCTCACCGCGCTGCTCGGCGTGCGGCGCATCAGACCGTTGCGCACGCCCTGCAGCGCCGGTCCGAGGTGCGAGCCGATGAGCGCGGAGGCGCGGGCCGCCCGCGCGATCGCTGCGCACCGCGGCCGCCGCTCGGCGTCGTACCGGGCGAGCGTGTCCGCGAGCCGCGCGCCCGCGGCGACCGGCTCGCCCACGAGACGGCCGACGCAGATGCCGTCCTCGAGCGCCGTGGCGACGCCCTGGCCCATCGTCGGCAGCATCGCGTGCGCGGCGTCGCCGACCGCGACCACACGGCCGACGGCGTAGCGCCGCATGCCGCCCGGCAGGTGCAGCACGTCGTGGCGCAGCACCGCCTCGGGCGGGGTGGCGTCGATGATCTCGCCGATCTCCGGCGCCCAGTCCTGGAAGCGGTCGCGCGCGGCGACGCGCTCGTCGAGGAACCGGGTACCCGCCGGCATCCGGACGTAGCCGTACCAGTAGGTGAGCTCGGGGCCCACGGGCATCGTGCCGACCTCGGCGTGCGGGCCCCAGTACTGGGTGAGCACGGGCACCTCGAGCCGGCGCCGCAGCACCGCCCGCCAGCTCGAGTACCCCGAGTACGCCGGGAGTGGACCGCCCGCCACGGCGGCACGGACCGCGCTGCGCACGCCGTCGGCGGCGACGAGCAGGTGGGCGGACCGGGTCGTGCCGTCCGCGGTCGTGACGAGGGCACGGTCGCCGCCGGGGGCGCCTGGCACGGCCGCGGTGACCGAGGCGCCGGTGACGATCTCGACCTCGAGGCTGCGGGCGTGCGCCAGCAGCACGCCGTGCAGGCGGGCGCGGTGCACGCCGCGCATCGTGACGCCCTCGACGTCGTCGGCGATCGGGAGGATCGGGCGGCCGGTCCGGTCGAACGTCCCACCGGCCCGGGTGGGGACCCCGATCTCCTCGGCCTCGACGTCGACGCCCAGCGCGTGCAGCGCCGCGATCCCGTTGCGGGCGAGCGCGACCCCCGCGCCGACCTCGCCGAGCTCGGCGGCCCGTTCCAGCACCGTCACCCGCCATCCGGCGCGCGCCAGCGCGACCGCCGAGGCGAGGCCCGCGATGCCACCGCCGGCGACGACGGCCTCCAGGTCCGCGCGCATGTCCCCTAGCGTGCCGCCTCGCGGCCCATCAGGCTAGGGCCGTGTCGACGATCGAGGTGGGGCTGACGGCGGTCGGGATCTTCGCGTTCGCGCTCTCCGGCGCGCTGATGGCGGTGCGCAAGCGCATGGACGTCATCGGGATGTTCGTGCTGGGCGCGGCGACGGCCGTCGGCGGCGGGATCACGCGCGACCTGTTGCTCGGTCTGTCACCCGCGGCGCTGCACAACCCGTGGTGGTGGCTGCTGGTCGCGGCGGCGACGACGGTCGTGTTCTTCTTCCACGGCGCCGTCGACCGCCTGCGACGCGCGGTGCTGCTCTCCGACGCGGTCGGCCTCGGGCTGTTCTGCGCGACGTCGTGCACGCTCGCTCTCGAGGCCGGCATCGGCCCGCTGGAGTCGGTGCTCATCGGCACGGTCGGCGGGGTGGCGGGCGGCGCGCTGCGCGACGTCCTGGCGGGCGAGATCCCCGCGGTGCTGCGCAGCGACACCCAGCTCTACGTCGTGCCCGCCGTGCTGGGGTGCGCGCTGCTGGTCGGTGCCTCGGCGCTGGGGCTGCGGGGCGGGCTGCCGGTCGTCGTCGCCGCGACCGCGATCGTGCTCGTGCGGGTGCTCGCGCTGTGGCGCGGCTGGACCGCACCCGCGCCGCGGCACCGCGGCGTACGGTGAGGTGATGGCGGGCATCCGGGGGTTCACGTCCTGGGTGGGCGTCGTGCTCGGCGGCCCGGACCCGGTGGCGCTCGCGCGGTTCTACTCCGCCCTGCTCGGGTGGGAGGTCTCCAGCAGCGACCCCACGTGGGTGACGATGGCGATGCGCGACCCCGACGGCCGCACGACGTCGAGCAACCTCGCCTTCCAGCTGGAGGAGCGGCACGTCCGGCCGGTGTGGCCGGCCGGTCCGGGCGACCAGCAGATGCAGATGCACCTCGACATCGGCGTGCGCGAGCTGGGGCCGGCGGTCGAGGACGCGCTCGCGCTCGGTGCCACGCTCGCCCGGGTGCAGCCGCAGGACGACGTGCGGGTGCTGCTCGACCCCGACGGGCACCCGTTCTGCCTCTACCTCGACCGCTGAGCCGGGGCGGGCCGACCCCCGCTGCCAGGGCGACCGGCTCCAGGCCGACCGGTACCGGCGCAGCGCCGTCGCTCGATGCCCGTGTGAACGCTCACCCGACCGCGACGGCGCATCGAGCGCCCGGTCCCCGCCGGTCGGCCACGGGCAGGGCGTGCGGAGCGCGACCGCGGCGCCTCAGCGGCGCGGCTCCTCGGGGGCACGACGACGCAGGTGGCCGCCGCCGTAGAGCGCCCACAGCACCAGCACGGGCTGGAAGAAGAGCCGCGCGAGCCGCTTGGCGTCGGTGTCGAGGCCGAAGCCGTCCTTCGCCTCGAGGTACTGCGCGACGTTGCCCGGGAAGACCACGACGTAGAACAGCGCGAGCGCGGCACCGATCAGGCGCTTGTGCCGGGGCAGCGCGACGAACGCCGCTCCGAGAGCGATCTCGACGACGCCGGAGGCGAGGACCGTGACGTCCTCGTCGATCGGGAGCCAGCCCGGCACCTGCGCCTGGAACTCCTCCCGCATGACGGTGAGGTGCCCGACCCCCGCGCCGACCATGGCGGCACCGAGGACGAGACGGGCGATCGTGCGCAGGGTCGACATCGCGTCAGCGTAGGCGCCGCGGGACGCGCTCGACGGCCGGGGACCGGGGGTCGGAGCATCCGGTGCGACGCCGTCCGGGCACCGCCGCACGCGGCCCCGCCGACGCTCCCCCGCCGCCCTGCGAGACGGCGCTGCTCGCCACGTGGCGTGGTGTCCACCATGTGGAACGGGAGGGCAGAATAGCGCGGGGCGAGATCGACGGAAGGACCCGGATGAGCCAGCAGGACCGCGTGGAGCAGTGGCAGCTGCGGGCGGCGTTCGCGCGCAGCCTGTCGGACATGTACGGCACCGAGGTGCCCGCGTACACGACGCTGCTGGAGGTCAGCCACGAGGTCAATGCCGACGTCATGGCCGCCGACCCCGACGCGGCGCAGCGGCTCGGCAGCATCGACCGCGTCACGGCGGAGCGGCACGGCGCGATCCGGCTGGGCACGCCCGCCGAGATGCAGCAGGTCGCGCGCGTGTTCGGTGCGATCGGCATGCACCCGGTCGGCTTCTACGACCTGCGCGAGGCCGCCACCTCGGCGGTGCCCGTCGTCTCGACGGCGTTCCGCCCGATCGACGCCGACGAGCTCGCCAAGAACCCGTTCCGCGTCTTCACCTCCGTCATCACGCCCAGCGACCGACGCTTCTTCTCCCCCGACCTGCAGCAGCGGCTCGAGGCGTTCCTCGCCCGGCGCGAGATCTTCCCGCCCGAGCTGCTCGAGCTCGCCGACCACGCCGAGGCCGACCACGGCCTGCCGCGCGAGGACGCCGAGCGGTTCCTCGAGCTGGCGACCGCGGTCTTCGAGCTCTCCGACGAGCCGGTCGACCGCGCCTGGTACGACGAGCTGGAGCAGGTCAGCGCGGTCGCGGCCGACATCGGCGGCGTCTCCTCGACCCACATCAACCACCTGACCCCGCGCGTGCTCGACATCGACGCCCTGTACGAGCGCATGGAGGCACGCGGGATCACGATGATCGACGACATCCAGGGCCCGCCGCGCTGGGAGGGTCCGGACGTGCTGCTGCGGCAGACGTCGTTCCGTGCGCTCGCCGAGCCGCGCACCTTCCGGATGCCCGACGGCACGATCACCTCCGACTCGCTGCGGGTGCGGTTCGGCGAGGTCGAGGCCCGCGGCATCGCGCTGACCCGCGCCGGCCGCGACATCTACGACGCGGCCATCGTCGAGGCCAAGCAGCTCTACGCCGAGCGCGGCGTGACGACCGCCGAGGGCCGGCAGGAGGTGCTGCGCGAGCTGTGGCGCCGCGACTTCCCGACCACCGAGGACGGTCTCGCCGAGCGCGAGCTCGCCTACTTCACCTACGCTCGCGACGACGCCGGCCAGGTCGTCCGCACCCCGATCGTCTACGAGGACTTCCTGCCCGCGAGCGCGGCCGGGATCTTCCAGTCGAACCTCACGTCCGACGGCTCCAAGGACACGACCCAGGAGGCGACCGTGCTCGACGCCGACTGGATGGCAGGCGCGCTCGGCCGCGACCTGCACGACCCGTTCGAGCTCTACGCCGCCCAGCAGCAGGCGTCCCTCGACGCCCTGCGACCCTGAAGGAGAACGCCATGACCCTCACCACCGCGACCGACGTCGCCACCGCCGCGACCGAGGCGCTGGCCCGCCTCGGTGTCTCCCTGCCCGAGGCCGCCGACGGCGCCGCCACCTTCGAGGTCGCCTCGCCGCTGTCCGGCGAGACCGTCGCGACGCTCCCGCTGGCCGGTGCGGCCGAGGTCGACGCCGCCGTCGCCCGCGCGCACGAGGCGTTCCTCGCGTGGCGCACCGTCCCCGCGCCGGTGCGGGGCGCCGTCGTCAAGCGGTGGGGCGAGCTGCTGACCGAGCACAAGGACGACCTGGCGACCTTCGTCACGCTCGAGGCGGGCAAGATCACGTCCGAGGCGCGCGGCGAGATCCAGGAGATGATCGACATCTGCGACTTCGCCGTCGGGCTGTCGCGTCAGCTCTACGGGCGCACGATGCCCTCGGAGCGCCCGGGGCACCGGCTGATGGAGACCTGGCACCCGCTGGGCGTGGTCGGCGTCATCTCGGCGTTCAACTTCCCCGCCGCCGTGTGGGCGTGGAACACCGCGGTCGCGCTCGTGTGCGGCGACACGGTCGTGTGGAAGCCCTCGGAGCTCACGCCGCTGACCGCGCTCGCCAGCGCCGCGCTGCTGGACCGCGCGCTCGCCGAGGCGCAGGCGCCCGCGGGCGTCTCCGCCGTCGTGCTCGGCGCCCGGGAGGCGGGTGAGGCGCTGGTGGCGCACCCGAAGGTGGCGCTGCTCTCGGCGACCGGGTCCGAGCGCATGGGCGCCGAGGTCGGGCCGGTCGTGGCGGCGCGGTTCGGGCGGTCGCTGCTGGAGCTCGGCGGCAACAACGCGGCGATCGTCGCGCCGAGCGCCGACCTGGACCTCGCGGTGCGGGGCATCGTGTTCTCGGCGGTCGGCACCGCCGGGCAGCGCTGCACCTCGCTGCGCCGGCTGATCGTGCACAGCTCGATCGTCGACGACGTCGTGGCGCGGCTGGCCCGCGCCTACCAGAACCTCCCGATCGGGGACCCGCGCGAGCCCGGCACCCTCGTCGGCCCGCTGGTCAACGCCGCCTCGCGCGACCGCATGATGGCTGCGCTGGAGCAGGCGCGCGCCGAGGGCGGCGAGGTCGTCGTCGGCGGCGAACCCGTCGAGGTCGAGGGTGCGCCGGGCGCGGCCTACGTCTCCCCCGCGCTCGTGCGGATGCCCGAGCAGTCCGCGGTCGTGCACCGCGAGACGTTCGCGCCGATCCTGTACGTGATGACCTACGACGACCTCGACGAGGCGATCGCGATGCACAACGCCGTCCCGCAGGGGCTGTCGAGCTCGATCTTCACGCTCGACCAGCGCGAGGCCGAGCGGTTCATGGCCGCCGACGGCTCCGACTGCGGCATCGTCAACGTCAACATCGGCACCTCGGGCGCCGAGATCGGCGGCGCGTTCGGCGGCGAGAAGACGACCGGCGGCGGCCGCGAGTCCGGCTCTGACGCGTGGCGCGCCTACATGCGACGCGCGACGAACACGATCAACTACTCGACCGAGCTGCCGCTCGCGCAGGGCGTCGACTTCGGCTGAGCCGCGCGGTCAGTCGCGCGCCTGGGGCCGGATCACCAGCACCGGGCAGTGCGCGTGCTGCACGCACGTCTGGCTGACGGAGCCGAGCAGCATGCCGCGGAAGCCTCCCAGGCCGCGGCTGCCGACGACGAGCATCGACGCGGTCCGGCTCTCCTCGACGAGCGTCGGGGCGGCCGGGCCGTAGACGAGGTCGGCCTGCAGGTCGACCGGGGGCTCGCCGTCGAACGCGGCGGCGACGCTCTGGTCGAGGATCGCGCGGGCGGTCTCCTCGGGGCCGGTGGTGTCGACCGGGACGTAGCCGGCCAGGACCGGGTCGATGACCCAGGTGGTGACCGCCCGGACGGGGAGGTCGAGCGCGGCACCCAGGCGTGCCGCGGTGCGCAGGGCCTCGAGCGACGTCGGTGAGCCGTCGACGCCGACGAGGATCGGACGGGTCTCGGTGGTGCTCATACCTCATGGTCGCCCGCCGAACGCGACCCGTCGTGGGACGAAGGTCACCGGCCGCCGCAGGCCGGCATCCCCGGGGGCAGCGTGCGCGCCGACAGCCGCCACGGCTCGCTGTCGAGCAGCTCGCCGCCGCCCGCCGCGAGCGCGTCGAGCACGGTCGCGACGTCGGCGCCGGTGATCTCGGCGCAGCCGCCCTCGCTCAGCAGCTCGGGGAGCGACGGCAGCGACCAGTCGAGCTCGTCGGCGCCGATCGTCCCGAACGGGCTGTCGAGCTCGAGCCGGTCGACCGGGAGGTCGCCGGTGAGGCGGACGGCGCCCACCAGCAGGTGCCACAGCTCGGCGGCCGCGTCGCGGTTGCGCTGCTCCTGCGGGCTGATCGACCCCCGCCACTCGTCGGGGTCGTCCGGGTCGAACATGTCGATGCCCGCGACCACCGGCTGGCCGTCGACGCGGTAGGAGATCATGGTGCCGGTCGCGTCGGTCACGGGCATGCCGAACGACGGCGGCTCGGCGAAGAGGTCGTCGGCGCGCTCGAGCGCCGCCGCGAGGGCGCAGCCCGAGAGCGTGCCCGCGACGTAGCTGCCCGGCTGCTCGCCGTGGAACCCGGGCGCGATCATCGACACGTGCGCGGTCGCGAGGTCCTCGGCCGGCAGGGTGGTCGCGACCGCGCCGTCGGCGTAGACCAGCAGCACGCCCGCGCCCACGCCTGGCGTGAGCCGGTCGACGCCCGCGCCGAAGGCCAGCACGATCTCGGCGTCGCCGGGCGCCCCGGCCGAGGTGGCGCCGTCGCGGCACGCGGCGTCGATCCCGTCCGGCGCGTCGCCGCAGGCGGTGAGCACCGCCGTGGCGAGCACCACCGCCAGCGTCCCGAGCACCGACCGGCTGTCGCGTCGTCCCATGCACCGACTCTGTCGTGAGGAGGGCGGTCGGCGCAGGCCGCGGCAGGGCAGACCTCCCCACCCCGGGCGGCGGGTGCCCGGCCTCTCGTTAGCCTGGGGACCATGGCCGGTACCCACGTCGCTGCCCGCTGGGAGGACTCGTTCCACCGCCGGCTCACCCCCTACCTCAAGTCGCGCGGCTGGCGGCCGCGCACCATCCCCTACATCGGCTACGGCAGCGAGTCGTTCCTGCGGGTGCTCGGCCGGGTCGTGATGGGCCGCCGCATCGAGGCGGAGTCGCACGTCGACAACGCCGCCACCGCCGAGGAGCTCGCGGAGGCGGTGTTCACGCAGCGTGGCTGGCGCTCCTACATCACCGCCCCGGTCGGCTACATCCCCGTGACCGTGCGGATCGGCGACGCCGAGTACCGCACCCGCACCGACCGCTCGGGCTACATCGACCTCGAGATCCGCGACCACGGGCTGCCGCCGGGCTGGCACGACATCACGATCGCCACGCGTGCCGCGCGCCCGGAGACCGCACGCGTGCAGGTGGTCGGCGACGACGTCCGGCTCGGCCTGGTGAGCGACCTCGACGACACCGTCATGGTGACGTCGGTGCCGCGGCCGTTCATCGCGATCTGGAACACCTTCGTGCGGCACGGCAGCGCCCGCCGCGTGGTGCCGGGGATGGCGGCGATGTACGACGAGGTCACAGCTCGCGAGCCGGGCGCGCCCACGTTCTACCTGTCCACCGGCGCCTGGAACATCATGCCGACGCTGGTGCAGGTGCTGCGCGCCGGCGGCTACCCGGCCGGCGCGATGCTCATGACGGACTGGGGGCCGACGAACACCGGCTGGTTCCGCTCGGGGCAGGAGCACAAGCGCTCGGCGCTGCGCCGGCTGCGCAAGGAGTTCCCGAACATCCGGTGGGTGCTCGTCGGCGACGACGGCCAGCACGACCCGATGATCTACCGCGAGTTCGCGACCGAGCACCCCGAGAACGTCGCGGCGATCGCGATCCGGCTGCTGACGCCCGGCGAGCAGGTGCTCGCGCACGGCACCCCGGTCGCGACCATCGACACGATGTGGACCCCGATGACCAAGGGCGTGCCGGAGGTCTCCGGCGCCGACGGCACCGAGCTCGCCCCCCGGCTGCGGCGGGTGCTCGACGGCCGCCAGGCGCCGCCGTCGGAGGCCTGAGCCGCTACTCCTGCAGGCCGATGACCTCGAAGGTCACGGCCGGTCGACCCCCGAACGACGGCGCGGCCTGCTCGGTGAAGGAGCGCAGCATCTCCGCGGGGTCCGGGTGCCAGTCGAGCGCGGCGAGGTAGCTCTCGTGCGCCCGCAGCGACGCGATCCCGGCCTCGAGGGTGTCGGTGACGTCGACGGCGTGGCTGGGCTCGGTCGAGCCGCCCAGCGCGGTGAACCGGACCCCGTCCCACTTCTCGAGCGGCTCGCCGTCGGGCCCGGTCAGGTCGGTGAACACCCAGCGGTTCGCGGCGTCGCGCACGCCGTCGAGCACCGCGTAGCCGACGATGCGGTGGTCGGCCATGTTGTACATGCCGCCGGGGAAGAAGTCGCGCGGCGAGCCGGTGAGCACGACGTCGGGGCGGTGCCGCCGCACGGCTGCGGCGATGTCGCGACGCAGCCTCATGACGTCATGGATGACGCCGTCGGGGTGGTCGAGGTACTCGAGCGTCTCGACCCCGACGGCGTCGCACGCGGCGCGCTGCTCGGCCGCACGGACGCGGACGGTCTCCTCGGGCGGCATCGTGTCGATGCCCGCCTCGCCGCGCGTGACGAGCAGGTAGGAGACGGTCTTGCCCTGCGCCGTCCAGCGGGCGACGGCGGCGGACATCCCGTACTCCATGTCGTCGGGGTGCGCGACGATCGCGAGCGCGGAGTCCCAGTCCTCGGGCAGCGGGGCGAGCTGCGGTGCGTCCATGCCCCCAGTCTGCCGGGCGCCCCCGTCGCGCGGGACCCCCTGCCCCGAACCGCTGCGACGCTCACCCGCGTGGCAGAGTGGATTCCATGAGCGATGAACCGATCCAGAACGCGATCCCGTCCGTCACCCTGCGCCCCGGCGTCGAGATCCCGCTGCTCGGCCTGGGCACCTGGCAGGCCTCCGACGACGAGGCCTACCAGGCGGTGCGCGCGGCGCTGGAGATCGGCTACCGGCACATCGACACCGCCCGCGCCTACGGCAACGAGGAGGCCGTCGGCCGCGCGATCGCCGACTCCGGCCTGCCGCGCGAGGAGGTCTTCGTGACCACCAAGCTGCCGCCGGACGAGGCCGACGACGCGCCGCGCATCATCGACGAGTCGCTGGCGCGGCTGGGCCTCGACCACGTCGACCTGTGGCTGGTGCACTGGCCGCCGAACAAGCAGGCCCGCCCGGACGTGTGGGAGCACGTCGTCGCCGCCCAGCAGGCCGGCAAGGCCCGCGCGATCGGCGTCAGCAACTACTCGATCGAGCAGATCGACGAGCTGACCGCCGCCACCGGCGTGACGCCGTCGATCAACCAGATCCCGTGGAGCCCGGCCGACTTCGACGCCGACCTGGTGGCCGCGCACCGCGAGCGCGACGTCGTCCTCGAGGGCTACAGCCCGTTCAAGCGGACGAACCTCGACGACCCGGTGCTCGCCGAGATCGCCGAGGCCCACGGCGTCACGCCGACGCAGGTCGTGCTGCGCTGGCACCTCGACACCGGCGTGGTGGCGATCCCGAAGTCGGTCAACCGCGACCGCATCGCGTCGAACTTCGACGTCGCCGGTTTCCGGCTGACCGAGGAGGAGATCACGCGGGTCTCGGGCCTCGAGGGCTGACGCACGTCGACCCGCCTCCCGCCACCTCCGGGTGGTGGGGGCGCGGGTCGTGTCGTCGGCGCGCAGCCCGGCGCGTTCTGGGTCAGGAGACCGTCGTGCCGAAGAGCAGCCCGAGCCCGTAGGTGGCGGCCGAGGCGCCCCAGCCGATCGCGAGCTGCCGCAGCGCCCGACCCAGCGGCGGCGCCCCCGAGAGCACCCCGACGATCGCACCAGTGACCATGAGCGCGACCCCGACCAGGCCCGCGGCGGTGAGCACCGCCGTCAGGCCGGTCAGGCCCAGCAGGTAGGGCAGCACCGGGATCACGGCGCCTGAGGCGAAGAAGCAGAAGCTGGAGATCGCCGCGCCCCAGGCGGACCCGATCTCCTCGTGGTCGGGCGCCTCGTGCAGCTCGGGCTCGGCGCCACGGTGGGCCGCCGCGAGCCGTTCCTCGGCGCGCCGCGCCGCCTCGTCCGCGGGCATGCCGCGGGCGCGGTAGACCAGCGCGAGCTCGTTGGCGTCGACGTCGAGGGCCGCCAGCGCGTCGTGCGTCTCGGGGCTCGGCGTCGAGGCGGCGAGCAGCTCGCGCTGCGAGCGCACCGAGACGTACTCGCCCGCGCCCATCGACAGCGCGCCCGCGAGCAGGCCCGCGAGACCCGTCAGCAGGATCGTCTCGCGGCTCGTGCCGGCCGCACCGATGCCGAGCACCAGCGCGAGGTTGGAGACCAGGCCGTCGTTCATGCCGAAGACGGCGGCCCGGAACGTCCCGGAGATCCGCGCCCGTCCCCGCTGCGCGAGCGAGCGCACCACCTCGGAGTGGATCTGCTCGTCGGCTGCCATCGCCGCGGTCGCGTCGGCGTCGGTCGCATACGCCGAGCGGGACTCGGCGCGCTGCGCGAGCGCGAGCACGAACACCGAGCCGAACCGGCCGGCGAGCCACGTGAGGGCACGCGAGCGAAGCGACGGCCGCAGCGGCAGCCCGATGCGCGGGCCCAGGAGCGTCTCCCAGTGCTCGGCGTGGCGCCGCTCGGCCTCCGCCAGCTCGTGCAGGATCTCCCGCTCCTCGCCGTGACGGCGCTCGGCGAGCTCGCGGTAGACCGCCGCCTCGGCCCGTTCCTCCGCCAGGTAGCGCCGCCAGCGTCGGATGTCGCTGCGGGTCGGGGCGGTCACGGTGCCTAGTCTGGCATGCGCGCGCGGCTCGGACGACGCACGACCAGCGTGCGGGAGGGCGGCGCCCGGTGCGCCGGCGCGGAGGAAGATGGGCCGTGATGCAGGTGCTCACGTGGTTCGACGGCGTCCTCGCCGCGGTCGGCGAGGTGTGGGCGTTCCGCGTCCCCGCGGCGCTCACCGGGCCGCCGTCGCGGGCGCTGCCGGTGGCCGCGGGCGTGGCGCTGCTCGCCGGTCTCGCGGTCATGGTCGGCCACGCGGTCGTGTTCGCGATCAACCGGGTCACCGGTCTGCGGATGGTCGTGGGGATGGCGATCGGCGCCGTCTACATGGCGCTGCTGCGCGTGCTCACGGCCGCGACGATCGCGGGCCTGGCGTGGCTGGTCACGCGCGGCCGGGTCGACGTCGCAGCGGTCGGCGTGACGTACCTGTTCGCGCTCGCGCCGCTGCTGCTGAGCTTCCTCGTGTTCGTGCCGCACTTCGGGCTGCTGGTGGGGCGGGTCCTCGAGGGCTGGACCGTGCTGTGCCTCGTGGTGCTGCTGTCGCCCGTGCTGGGCATCGGGTGGTGGCAGGCCCTGGCGCTGGGCGGCGGCACCTGGCTGCTCAGTCAGGTGCTGTCGCGCGCCCTGGTGCGGCCGCTCGCCGCGGTCGGCTCGCGCGTGTGGACCTTCGCGACCGGTCGCGAGGTGTTCCTCACCGCGCAGGACGTGCTCACCGGTGCGCCGTTCGTGCCGCTGGGTCGGTCGGAGGCGCCGGCGTGATCCCGACGCTGCTCACGGGTGCGCTCGTGCTGGTGCTGGTGTTCGCGCTGCTGGCGCCGCTGGAGTCGCTGCGCTGGTGGTCGCGCAGGCGCGACGCGGCGGTGCTGGACGCCCTGGCCCGCCCCGACGCGCGGTCCACCGCGCCGGCCCGCACGCCGGCGCCGCGGGCCTACCTCGTCTACCTCTCCGGGATCGGGGCGGTCGACGGCGTCACCGACTCCCGGCGGGAGCGGGCGGTGCTGGCGGAGATCGCCGAGCGGGTGCCCGACGTCGCGGTGACGGCGGACGTGTTCCCCTACGCCGTCGAGAACCGCGGGCTGACGCAGCGCGCGACGACGTGGTTCTGGGGTCGGCTGCAGCGATGGCAACGGGTCCCGGTGGCGAGCCTGGCGTCGAACCTCATCAACCTGCGCAACGCGCTGCGGGTGCTGGTCTCCGCCGACCCGCGCTACGGGCCGACGTACAACCTCGCCGTCGCGCACGAGATCGCGGAGTCGCTCACCCGGCGCGGCTACGACTGGGAGCGGCGGCCGCCGGTCGTCGTCGTCGGCTACAGCGGCGGCGGCCAGATCGCGCTCGGGTCGGCGTGGTACCTGGCGGGTCTGGGGGCACCCGTGTCGGTGGTCTCGATCGGCGGCGTGCTCAGCGACGACCCGGCGCTGGACCGGGTGCAGCACCTGTGGCACCTGTACGGGGCGCGCGACCGCATGCAGCTGCTCGGCCCGCTGCTGTTCCCCGGCCGCTGGCCCACCTCGCGGTTCTCGGCGTGGCAGCAGGCGGTGCACGCGGGCCGGGTGACGACCCGGCGCATCGGCCCGATGCGGCACATGGGCGGCCGCGACTACTTCGACCGCCACCACACCGACGCCGACGGCACCAGCTACCGCCGCCTCACCGTCGACGCGATCGTCGAGGTGCTCGGCACCGTCGGGGCGACGCGCGCAGCGGGCTGAGCGGGCCGCCGCCGCACGCTAGCGACGCAGGCGGTAGACCTCCGCGGCCGTCTCCCCTCGAAGCCGGCGCGCCTGCTCCTCGGGGAGGGCGTCGACGGCGGCCAGCAGGGTGGAGAGCGTCACGTCGGTACCGCTGAAGGCGGTGCAGACCGGCCAGTCGCTGCCGATCATCAGCCGCTCGGCCCCGAACACCTCCAGGGCGGTGTCGAGCACGGCCCGCATCGCGTCGGCGCCGACCGGCTGCTCCGGCGTCGAGCGCCGGTAGATGCCGGAGAGCTTGGCGACGACGTTGGGCAGCGCCGCCTCCGCGAGCAGGTCCTGCCAGCGGCGGTGGTCGTCGTCGCTGCCGCCGACCGGTGGGGTGCCGAGATGGTCGAGGACGAACGTCGCGCCGTCGTGCTCGCGCGCCAGCCGGGCGAGGTTCTCCAGGTGCCGCGGCAGCACCGCGAGGACGTCGATCGGCACGCCGGCCCGCTCCAGCGTCTCGATGCTGCGCCGCTGGTCGACGCCCAGCAGCCAGTCGGGGTCGGGCCGGTCGTGCGTGAGGTTGCGGACGCCGACGAACCGCGGGTCCTCCAGCAGCCGGGGCAGCTCCGCGGCCACGACGTCGGGCGCCTCGAGAGGCAGGTAGACGACCGCCCCCGCGACCCGCGGCTCCACCGCCGCCAGTTCGAGCAGGTAGGCCGTCTCGGCGAGCGTCTCGTCCGCCTGCACGAGCACCGCGCGCTCGACGCCGTGACGGCCGACGGCGTCCAGCGCCGCCGTGAGCGGGTGATCGGCACGCAACCGGTCGGGGGCGTCGTCCAGCCACGCGTACCGGGAGCGCGAGCGGTCCCAGGTGTGGAGGTGGGCGTCGATCATGGCGGGCCTCCGGTCGGCTGGGCTGGTAGGCGCCACGCTAGCGAGCCACCCTCGGCATGGGATCGATGCCAGTCGTTGCGTGCACGACACGACACGACGCGGGTCACGGAGCGATCACGATTCCGTGAGCACGGCGCGAGTCCTTGTGAGCCGGGTCACTGTCCGGTACCGTCCCGATGTGGGATGGTTCCCACACACCGCGGCTAGGCCCCGGCAGGCAACGAGCGCCGCCGGGGACGGCTCCCCGAAGGGACATGCAATGAAGCACGCAAGGAAGACGTTCCTCGCCACGGTCGCGAGCGCGGGCGTCCTCGCCGTCGCGGCCTGCGGCGGCGGGGGCGGCGGCAACGGCGGGAACGGCGGCGACCCGGGCGGCGAGGGCGAGGGCCCCGAGTTCTCGACCGAGATCTCCGGCGAGATCTCGCTGTGGGGCTTCGAGAACGCCGACGAGGTGGCGCAGTCCCGTATCGACCTCGCGGAGGCCGAGGTCGGCGAGTCCGGCGTCACGTTCGAGATCGACGCCTCGGCGTTCGACGCCCAGAAGTTCACGACCCTCGCGGCCAGCGGCAACCTGCCCGACATGGTGCTGATGGACCGCCAGTTCGTCGCGACCTACGCGGCGCAGGACCTGATCCTGCCGCTCGACGGCTGCTTCGACGCCCACGGTGTCGACCCGAACAGCTACTGGTACCCGCAGGTCGTCGACGACGTCAGCTACGACGGCAGCGTCTGGGCGGTCCCGCAGTTCTACCAGCCGCCGGCGATCATCCTGAACATGCGGGTGCTGGACGAGAACGGCATCGCGCCGGAGGAGCTGGACACCTCCGACCAGGACGCCGTGATCGCGGCGGCCGAGGCCATGACGGTGCTCGAGGGCGGCAACCCCACGCGCATCGGCTTCGATCCGCAGGGCGTCTCGAAGGCGGCGCTGTGGATGCTGAGCTTCGGCGGCGGCATCATCGACGACGAGGGCCGGCCGATGCTCGACGACCCGGCCAACGTCGAGGCGGTCGAGTTCCTCCAGCGGCTCTACGACGCGCAGGGCGGCTACGCCAACGTCAAGAGCTTCGTCGACAGCTTCGACGTGTTCGGCGACAACAACTCCTACGTCGCCGACCAGGTCGGCGCCGCGGTCTTCGACCAGTGGTACGTCAACGTGCTCACGCCCTACGCGGAGCAGGTCGAGATCGGCGGCCTGCCGCTGATGTCGCAGGACGGCGAGCCGATCACGGCGGCGAGCGGCTCCTCGCTCGTCATCCCCGCGACGTCGGACAACCCGTCCGCGGCGTGCGCCTACCTGCTCTCCCTCACCTCGCTCGAGGCCTGGGAGGCCGCCGGCGCCGCCCGCGCGGAGACCACCGCGAACGACCCAGGCCGCTTCGGCATCAACGCCGGTCTGTTCACCGGGTCGCCCGAGGCCGACCAGTCGATCCGCGAGCAGTACGTGCTCGACACCGACTTCGACGGCTTCGACCAGACGATCTCGACCTACTACGAGGTGGCCGCCAGTGGTCAGTCGTTCGGCTCCTCTCCCGCCGGTCAGCAGATCCAGACCGAGGTCCAGAACGCGGTGACGGCCGCGCTGCTCGGGGAGCAGACGGCGGAGGAGGCGCTCGCCGCGGCTCAGGAGGCCGCGATGCGCGCCTACGAGCAGTTCGGGGGTGGCCAGGGCTGAGACGGTGACGCGCGGCCAGCACAGGGAGTGAAGGCTCCCGCACAGCGGGGGCCGTGGAGCCGGGATGGCTTCACACGAGGGCGGGCACCGGCAGGGGTGCCCGCCCTCCTCCGTGCCCGGAGGTCGGCGTGGCGACACGGGCGACGTCGCGACCGACGACAGGTCCGGAGGACCCGGACAGCCGGCGGCAGAGCCGGGACAGCCGGCAGGGCAGGCAGGGCAGGCAGGGCACAGTAGGAGCATGCGGATCCTGCAGCTCACCGATACCCACGTCGGCGGCCAGGGCGGCGGGGGCGACCCGGCGCTGGCCGCGCTGGACCGGCTGCTGTCCGACCTGGCGGATGTCGAGGACCTCGACCTGGTGCTGGTCACCGGCGACGTCGCCGACGACCCCGCAGGCTTCCCCCTCGTCCGGGAGCGGGTGGGCGACTTCGCCGCTGCGCGCGGTCTGCCGCAGGTCTACCTGCCCGGCAACGGCGACGACCCGGGCGCCTTCCGTGACCACCTGGGCTCCGGCCACCTGGACCCGAGCGGCGCCGACACCGCACCGCGGACGGGACCGAGAGGCGCCGCCGTCGCGTGGCACGACGGCGTCCGGCTCGTCACGCTGGACAGCACCGTGCCCGGGCAGATGCACGGCCTGCTCGGCGACGCCACGCTGGCATGGCTGCGCGAGCTGCTGAGCACGCCCGCACCGGCCGGCACCGTCCTCGCCATGCACCACCCGCCGCTGGCGGTGCCCGACTCGGCGTTCCTCACCGACGTCGCGCTGCGCGACGCGAGCGCACTCGCCGACGCGATCGAGGGCACCGACGTCCGGGCGGTCCTCACCGGGCACTTCCACCTGCAGGCGGCCGGGCAGTGCGGGGGCGTGCCGGTCTGGGTGTCGCCCGCGGTGGAGTCCCGGGTCGACCTCGCGGCGCCGCGCGGGACGCTCCGCTTCCTGGAGGACCCCGGCGCGAGCGTCGTCACGCTGCCCGCCGTCGGGCCGCCGACCTTCCACACCCTGCACGCGCGCGGCGACAGCCGCGAGCTGCGCAGCGCCGTCGTCGGCTGACCGGACCGGCCGCTCAGCCCTTGCGGCCCTGCGTGGCGATGCCCTCGATGAAGTACCGCTGCCCGAACGCGAACAGCACGAGCATCGGCAGCGTCACCAGCAGCGCGGCCACCATGACGTACTGGTAGTCGCCGTGGCCACCGGCCGTCGGGCTGTACTTCACCATCGCCGACGCGATCCCCAGCGGCACCGTGTACTGCTCGGGCGAGCCGGCGTTGAGGTAGATGAGCGCCGCCTGCAGGTTGTTCCAGCTCGCCTGGAATTCGAACAGGAAGATGATGATGAACGACGGGATCGACAGCGGCAGCGCGATCCTCCAGAACATGCCCCAGTAGCTGAGCCCGTCCATGCGCGCGGCCTCGAACGTCTCGCGCGGCAGCCCGAGGAAGAACTGCCGCTGCATGAAGATGTAGAACGCGCTGCCGAAGAGGTTGGCGCCCCACAGCGGTACGTGCGTGCCGATGAAGCCCAGGTTGTTCCAGATCAGGTACTGCGGCACCAGGGTGACCGCCCCGGGCAGCATCATCGTGGCCAGCACGAGCCCGAAGAGCAGCCCGCGGAACGGGAACCGGAAGTACGCGAACCCGAACGCCACGAGCGAGCTGGAGAGCGTCACGAGCGACGCCGCCAGCACCGCGATGAGGACCGAGTTGCCGATCCAGCTCAGCAGCGGCAGCTCGTCGAAGACCCGGACGTAGTTCTCCGGCTGCCACGTCAGCGGGATGAGGCGGTTGTCGAACACCTGGCCGCGCGGCTTGAAGCTGGCCGCGAGGAGCCACATGAACGGGTACATGAACATGAACGTGAGGACGATCAGCACCACCCAGCGCACGGCCTGACCGATCGCGCCGCGGGCACCGAGGGGTTCCTCGGCCGCGGCTCCGCCACGACGGCGTGGCGCTCTCGGCGGCGTCGCCTCCTCCTCGGTGATCTGCCCGACGGCGGCCGGCAGGACCTCCTTGGTCGTCATGTCAGCGCTCGCTCTCGTAGTAGACGAACCGGCTGCTGAGCCGCACCTGGACGAGCGAGATGACCATGATGATGAGGAAGATCAGCCAGGCCATGGCGGAGGCGAAGCCGAAGTTGAACTGCCGGAACGCCTGCTGGAACAGGTAGACGCCGTAGAACAGCGACGCGTCCGGTGCCGCCATCGCGGTGTCGCGGTAGAAGAGCAGGTACGCCTGGTCGAACACCTGCAGCGCCGCGATCGTCAGCACGATGAAGCTGAAGAACAGCGCGCCGGAGATCATCGGGACGGTGATCCAGAAGAACTGCCGCGCCTTGCCGGCGCCGTCGAGCTCGGCCACCTCGTAGAGCTCGCGCGGCACGTTCTTGAGGGCGGCGAGGAAGATCACCATGGTGCCGCTGACGGCCCACAGCGTCATCAGCACGATCGAGGGCTTGATCCAGGAGGGGTCGAGCAGCCACTGCGGCCCCTGGATCCCGAAGAACGCGAGCGCCTTGTTGATCGCGCCCTGGTTGCCGTTGAGCAGCAGCAGGAACACCGAGGCGGTCGCGACCGCGGGGGTCATCTTCGGCAGGTAGAAGATCGTGCGGAAGACGCCCGCACCCCAGCGCACGCTGTTGAGCAGCAGCGCGAGCGAGAGCGCCACGACCATCTCCAGCGGCACCGCGAGCACGGCGTAGAACAGCGTGTTCCCCAGGGCCATCATCACCTTGGGGTCGTCGAAGAGCAGCTGGTAGTTCGCGAGCCCCGCCGGCCGCGCGGTGTTGGTGGCGAGGTTGTAGTAGGTGAACGAGATGTAGAGGCTGTAGACCATCGCGCCGAGCGTGAAGACGCAGAAGCCGACCAGCCACGGCGAGATGAAGGCCAGCCCCGCGAGCGCCTCGCGACGGTTGTACTTGCGCTGCTTGATCGGCGGCCGCTCGGTCGTCGCGCCGGTGGCCGGGGCCGCGGTCATCGCCGCCCAGCCTCACTGGTCAGTCGCGTCATCAGCCGCCTCCCGAGACACCGTCGTCACGATGTGGTAACGATGCCACATCGTCTCGGAGCATAGGCCCGCCCTCGGTGGCGCGCAAGGGATCACCGAGGGGTGCGCGCCCGCGTGGCGGCGCGACCAGCGAGCGCCACGACCGCCCCGTGCGGCGCCGTCGCGGCCGCGCGGCGACGACGCTGCTCAGGTCCGCACAGCGACCTGGTGGCGCCCGTACGCGGGACGGGCAGCGCGGCGTCAGCGCCGGCGCTCGGCCAGCCGGGCGGCCGGCGGGCGGTCGGGG
>NZ_WNXX01000031.1 GCF_009733795.1 Actinotalea caeni | reverse complement strand
CGCCCGGCCGCGGACGACCCGGACGCGACCGCCGTCGGCGCCGCGGAGCCGCCCGAGGACCCGCCCGCGCCCCCGGCACCGCCCGCCCGGTCGCGGCGGCGCGGCCGGAAGGTCCTGCTCGGCGTCGGCCTCGGGCTCGTCGTGCTCGCGGGCGGCTACGCCGCGGCGGCCTACTACGTCGCCGACAAGGTGCCGCAGGGCACGACCGTCGCGGGCGTCGACATCTCCGGTCTCACCGCCGAGGACGCCGTCGCGACCCTCGAGAGCGGGCTCGCCGACCTCGTGTCCGAGCCGATCCCCGTCGAGGCGGGGGAGCGGTCGGCCACGATCGACCCGGCGGAGGCGGGCCTGGCGCTCGACGCCGAGGCGACCGTCGACCGCGTCACCGGTTTCACGCTCGACCCGCGCGTCGTCGTCGGCCACCTGCTGGGCCTCGGTGCCGTGACGCCGGTCGTCGAGGTCGACGAGACCGCGCTGACCGACGCCGTGACGGCGGGCGCCGTCGACCTCGACGTCGCACCCGTCGACGCGGTCCTGGAGATCGCGGACGGCACCTCCACCCTCGAGACCGAGCCCGCCGACGGGCTCGCGGTCGACGTCGAGGGCTCCGTCGACCTGCTCGCGTCGGAGTGGCTGACCGGCCAGCGGCCGTTCACCCTGCCCAGCGAGACCGTCGAGCCCACGCTCGGCCAGGAGGCGGTCGACACCGCGATGCGCGAGATCGTCGACCCCCTGCTGTCCGGGCCCGTCACCGTCGAGCTCAACGACGACACCACGACCTCGCTCACGCCCGAGCAGCTCAGCGACGCCGCCGACCTCGTGCCCGAGGGCTCGCGCTTCGTCCTGCAGCTCGACGGCGAGGCGCTCGCCGACGTCGTCACCGAGGCGGTGCCCTCGATCGGCGAGACCGCCAAGGACGCCCAGATCGTGCTGCGCGAGGGCAAGCCCACGATCATCCCCGCCGTCACCGGCACCGGGCTCGACCCCGAGCAGCTCGCCACCGTCGTCACCGAGGCCGCGCTCGCGACCGGCGAGGACGAGCGCGTCGCCGTCGCCGAGCTCGCCGACACCGAGCCCGAGTTCAGCACCGAGGACGCCGAGGCGCTCGGTGTCGTCGAGGTGGTGGGGGAGTACTCGACCCCGTTCCCGCACGACCCGCCGCGCACCCAGAACCTCATCAACGGCGCCGCCAACATCAACGGCACGCTCGTGCTCCCCGGCGAGGAGTTCTCGCTGCTGGAGGCGCTCGGCCCCATCACCGAGGCGAACGGCTACGTCAGCTCGCTCGTCGTCGAGAGCGGGTTCGTCACCAGCGCCACCGGCGGCGGGCTCTCGCAGATCTCGACGACGGTCTTCAACGCCGCGTTCGAGGCCGGCATGGAGGACATCGAGCACAAGCCGCACTCGCGCTGGTTCGACCGCTACCCGCCCGGCCGCGAGGCGACGATGTACTCCCCGAGCCTCGACATGCGGTGGGGCAACAACACGCCCTACGGCGTGCTCGTCCAGGCGTGGGTCGACCAGAGCGCGCAGCGCGTGCACGTGCGGCTGTGGAGCACCGAGCACTGGGACGTCGACATCGTCTCGAGCGAGAAGTACGCGTTCACCTCGCCGCGCACGATCTACAACACCAACCCGACCTGCCGGCCGGAGTCGGCGGGCCCGTCCGGGTTCACGATCGACATCCGTCGCACGATCTCGCTCGACGGCGAGGTCAACGACCAGTACTCGCGCTCCTACAGCTGGACCTACCAGCCGTGGAACCGGGTCGTGTGCGGGTCGCCGCCCAGCAACGACGACAAGGACGACGCGACCGAGGACGCCTCCGACGACTGAGGGGCGTGACGCCGTCGGGCGCCCAGGGCACCGGTGCTGCCCGACCCGACGGGCGCGTCCGTGTCGTCGGCTGCCGCGCCGCGACGGAAACCCGTCGCTCGATGCCGATGTGAACGCTCACTGCCCGGCGGCGCATCGAACGCCCGGATTCCGCCGGCCCGGCGCGGGCGGCGCGGGTGGCCGCTGCCTGGAGCGCAGGCCTCAGGGACGGCCGCGACGGGCGGGCGGCGCCGGCGGCACCCGCTTGCCGAGCGCGATGTCGGCGGCCGCGACGGCGACCGGGCCACGCCGTGTCGCCACCTCGAGGCCGTCGGCGTCGACGCGCACGAGCTCGCCGACCGCGTCGGAGAACGAGCCCTCGCCGTTGCGATATCTCACCACGACGCGCATCCCGGGCTCCCATGCTTCCCAGAACCGCATGCCTGCGATACTAGGGGTGGGTGGCCGCAAGCCCCCCTGCCCATGTCCGCGTGCAGCCCGGCGGACCAGTGAGGAGAAGATGCACCGGTGACCTACGTGATCGCCCTGCCCTGTGTGGACGTCAAGGACAAGGCCTGTATCGACGAGTGTCCCGTCGACTGCATCTACGAGGGTGAGCGCTCGCTCTACATCCACCCCGACGAGTGCGTCGACTGCGGGGCCTGCGAGCCCGTGTGCCCCGTCGAGGCCATCTACTACGAGGACGACGTCCCCGAGGAGTGGTCGCAGTTCTACACCGCCAACGTGGACTTCTTCAGCGACCTCGGCTCGCCGGGGGGTGCCGCGAAGATGGGCCTGATCCCCAAGGACCACCCGATCGTGGCGGCGCTGCCGCCGCAGGGCGAGCAGGCGTAGCGCGGGATCCCGGGTCCGCTCGTGGGCTTCGTCGCGATCACCGAGGACTACCCCTGGGACCGGCTGCGGCCGTACGTCGAGAGGGCGTCGGCGCACCCGGGCGGGCTCGTCGACCTCTCGATCGGCACCCCGGTCGACCCCACCCCGGAGCCGATCCAGGCGGCGCTGCGCGACGCCGCCGACTCGCCCGGGTACCCGACGGTCGCCGGCACCCCGGCGCTGCGGGAGGCGATGGTCGCCTGGTTCACGCGCCGGCGCGGTGTCGTCGGCCTGACCACCGACGGCGTGATGGCCACGATCGGCTCCAAGGAGCTCGTCGGGCTGCTGCCGTCGCTGCTCGGCATCGGCCCCGGTGACCGGGTCGTCGTCCCCGCCGCGGCGTACCCGACCTACGAGGTCGGCGCCCGCGCGGCGGGCGCGGAGGTGCTCGCCACCGACGACGTCGCCGACTGGGCGGGCGACGAGCGCGTCCGCCTCGTGTGGGTGAACTCGCCGAGCAACCCCACCGGGGAGGTGCTCGGCGTCGACCGGCTGCGCGGCGTCGTCGAGGCCGCTCGGGCCATCGACGCGGTCGTCGCGAGCGACGAGTGCTACGCCGAGCTGCCCTGGGTGGAGCCGTGGCTGAGCGAGGGCGTGCCGAGCCTGCTCGACCCGCGGGTCGCGGGCGACTCGCACACGGGGCTGCTCGCCGCGTACTCGCTGTCGAAGCAGTCCAACCTCGCCGGCTACCGCGCCGGCCTGCTCGCGGGCGACCCCGCGCTCGTGCAGCCGATCGTGCTGATGCGCCGTCACCTCGGCCTGATCCTGCCGGGCCCCGTGCAGGCCGCGATGGTCACCGCGCTCGGCGACGACGCGCACGTGGCGGCGCAGCGCGAGACGTACCGCCGGCGCCGCGACACCCTGCTGCCGGCGCTGCTGGCGGCGGGCTACGCCGTCGACCACTCCGAGGCCGGGCTGTACCTGTGGGCGCGAGCCGCGGACGGCGCCGACTGCTGGACGACGCTCGGCCGGCTAGCCGAGCTCGGCATCGTCGCCGGCGCGGGGGAGTTCTACGGTCCCGGCAGCGAGCGGCACGTGCGGCTCGCGCTGACCGCGCCCGACGACCGCGTGGCCGCCGCGGCCGAGCGGCTCGCCGACGCCTGAGCGCTCAGGCGCGCGGCAGCTCGCGTGTGATCCGCTCCTCGACGGCGTCGGTCGCGCCGGTCGGCAGCACGATCAGCCCGTCGATCTCCCGCCGCACCCGCTGGTAGGCGGACTGCCGCTCCTCGGGCGAGGCGGCGTCGTCGAGCGCGAGCCGCAGCAGCTTGAGCGCGGTGGCGATCCGTGCCCGCTCGTCGGTGGAGAAGCCACCCTGGCGCACCCGCTTGGCCTCGGCCTCGGCGACGTCGAACGCCGACGCGTAGGCGGTGACGGCGTCGCGGTACTCCCGCTGCGTCTCCCGGTCGGTGACGTGCGCGGCCTCCTCGGGGCGCAGCGAGTCGGCCAGCCGCCGCGCGCGGTGGAACGCGACCGTGACCTCCTCGCGCATGTCGGTCATCAGCGGGTACTCGAGCAGCCGGACGGCGTCGAGCTCGTAGGCGAGCCAGCGCCGGTTCACCTCGTCGTGGGTGTCCATCAGCCGCTGGGTGGCGGCGACGAAGGCCTGCCGGGAGGTCTCGGCGTCGGCCGCCTCGATCGCCTTGCCGTGCTTGTACTGCTGCTGGATCCGGTACCGCTCGAGCTTGAGCTCCGCCCGGCGCTCGGAGGCCTTGCGCAGATGCTTCGCGATCCCGGTGACCGCTGCGCCGATCGGACCGCCGAAGACGAAGAGCAGCCACCAGTAGTGCGAGGCGAAGTCCCAGAAGCCCTCCATGGCGACCATCCTCCCACCGCGCACCCGGGCGCCGTCGGGCGGCCTCGGCACGGGCGACGAGGTGCGGGACGGCGGGGGCGGTCTCCCCGCGGACCGAGGCACCCGAGCGCGGGGGATAGACTCGCTGGGCTGCTCGAAGTCGTCAGAAGGGTCATCGATGTCGGACGCCAACCTGAGCCCGGCCACTTTCCGCGTGGACGACAAGGAGCTCTCCTTCCCACGCGTCGCAGCGGTCGAGGGCAACGACGGTGTCCTGATCCCGAACCTCCTCAAGGAGACGGGGCTGGTCACGCTCGACCCGGGGTTCATGAACACCGCGAACTGCGAGTCGCAGATCACGTTCATCGACGGTGACGCCGGGATCCTCCGGTACCGCGGGTACCCGATCGACCAGCTCGCCGAGAAGTCCTCGTTCCTCGAGGTCGCCTACCTGCTCATCTACGACGAGCTGCCCTCGGAGTCGGACCTGGACGCGTTCGTCGCGCGGGTCATGAAGCACCGCCTGCTGCACGAGAACTTCCAGAAGTTCTTCACCGCGTTCCCGCTCAACGCGCACCCGATGGCGGTGCTGCAGGCGGGCGTCGCCGGTCTGGCGACCTACTACCAGCACACGCTCGACCCGTTCGACGCCGAGCAGCTGGACCTCGCGACCGTGCTGCTGCTCGCCAAGGTGCCGACGATGATCGCGAACATCGCCAAGCGCGCCAAGGGCATGCCGCAGCTGTACCCCGACAGCCGGCTGGGCTACGTCGACGACTTCTACCGGATGACGTTCGGGCTGCCCTACCAGGACGACGCCCCGGACCCCGACCTCGTCGCCGCGCTCGACATGCTGCTGATCCTCCACGCCGACCACGAGCAGAACTGCTCGACGTCGACGGTGCGGATCGTCGGGTCCGCGCAGGCGAACCTGTTCGCCTCGGTCTCCGCGGGTGTGGGTGCGTTGTCGGGCCCGTCGCACGGCGGCGCCAACGAGGCCGTGCTCGCGATGCTCGAGCAGATCCACGGCTCCGACGACGACGTCGACACCTTCATGACGAAGGTGAAGAACAAGGAGGCCGGCGTCCGCCTCATGGGCTTCGGGCACCGGGTCTACAAGAACTACGACCCCCGCGCCGCGATCGTGAAGAAGTCGGCCGACACCGTGCTCGAGAAGCTCGGCAAGTCCGACCCGCTGCTCGACATCGCGCGCCGCCTCGAGGAGATCGCGCTCAACGACGACTACTTCATCGAGCGCAAGCTCTACCCGAACGTCGACTTCTACACCGGCCTGATCTACAAGGCGATGGGCTTCCCCACGCAGATGTTCACGCCGCTGTTCGCGCTCGGCCGCCTCCCGGGCTGGATCGCCCAGTACCGCGAGATGATCACCGACAAGAGCACGAAGATCGGCCGCCCGCGCCAGGTCTACACCGGCGCCCCCGAGCGCGACTACGTGCCGCTCGACCAGCGCTGACCCGCGCGGTCACCGCACCACGAGACGTCCTGAGGGGCGGGCCGCACGGCCCGCCCCTCCGCCGTCTCCCCACTTTCACCGCAGTTCGGAACATCGGCCACTTTCACCGCACTTTGGAACATCGGCCACTTTCACCGCACTTTGGAACATCGGCCACTTTCACCGCAGATTGGAACACCGGCCACTTTCATCGCAGTTCTTGCCGCGGCCGCTCCACCGCTCGTCGTGCGGCTCGCTCAGTGCTCGGGTGAAGGGCCCGGACGGCGTACCCTGCGCCCTCCGTAGCGCCGTCGTGATCGACGGGTCGACCTTCTCGGATCGGGAGGTACCGCACGGGAGTCGGATGAGCGACGACGCCGTCGCGCGCCGGTTCGAGCGGCATCTGAGACCGCCTCCCTGCGGACGGGCGGGCCCGAGGCCACGGCGACTGTGCTGGAGCGCGGGTGGCAGGACGCACGGCGAGACCGAGCTGCGGCGAGAAGTGCGGTGACAGGCAGCCATGGCAAGAAGTGCGGTGAGATCGCGCCTGTTGCAAAGTGCGGTGAAATCGGGGCCTGTTGCACAGTGCGGTGAAAGTGGGAGAGGAGGGGCGGCGGTCAGCGGACCAGGACGACGCCGTTCGGGGCGGGGGTGTCGGTCGGTGACCAGGCGGCATCGGCGCGGGTCCAGCGCATGTCGCCGACCGTGACCTCGAGGGCGCCGGTGAGGTCCGCCGTCGCGACCGCCCAGTGCGCGAGCACCCACGGGGTGCGGGTGGCGTCGCCGGCCGCGAGCGACAGCGCCAGCGCCCGCTCGCCCTCCCCGCCACCGGCGGGGCCGTCGTGCGGTTGCGCGCTCGCGGAGGCGAGGTCGCGGGCGAGCAGGTCGGGGAGCGCGGTGGCGCTGGCGTCGGGGTCGTGCAGACGGCAGGACAGCGCCGCGGGCGACCAGCCGGTCAGCGCCGAGGCGAACAGCCGCGCCATCGGCTCGTGCTGGGCGTAGGCGTCGGGGAAGCCCGACCGCTGCACCGCCTGCGCGGCCTCGGTGATCGCCATGTCCTGGTACCCCTCGACCCGCACGAGCGCGTCGTAGAACGCGTTCGTCGAGTACACGGGGTCCATCACCTGCTCCTCGGTGCCCCACCCCTGCGAGGGCCGCTGCTGGAACAGCCCGAGGGAGTCGCGGTCGCCGTAGTCGATGTTGCGCAGCCGGGACTCCTGCATGGCCGTCGCCAGCGCGATCGTCACGGCCCGCGCCGGCAGCCCGCGCTCGACGCCGATCGCGGCGATGAGCGCGGCGTTGGCCGCCTGGTCGGGGTCGAGGCTCGCTGCGGCGTCGCCCTCGCTCGCCGTGCAGCGGGCGACCAGCGGCGGGTCCGTCTCCAGCTGTCGCAGCAGCAGCACGACACCGCCCACGGCCGCGGTGAGCACGAGTACGAACGCGACGAGCGCCCCCAGCACGCGCCGCCCGCGACGGCTACGACCTGCCACGCGACCTAGGTGTGCAGCGACGCGTTGAGCGTCACCCCGGAACCGCTGCGCTCGAGCGCCTCGACCACACCGGTGGTCGAGTTGCGCCGGAACAGCAGGTTGTCCATCCCGCTCAGCTCGCGCGCGCTCACGATCCGCGGGTGCGGCTGGTCGCTGGTGCGGATCGTCACCTTCGTGCCCGCCGTCACGTACAGGCCGGCCTCGACGACGCAGTCGTCGCCCAGCGAGATGCCCAGGCCCGAGTTCGCGCCGAGCAGGCACCGCCGCCCGATCGAGATCCGGTGCGTGCCGCCGCCCGAGAGCGTGCCCATGATCGAGGCGCCGCCGCCGATGTCGCTGCCCGCGTCGACGACGACCCCCTGGCTGATCCGTCCCTCGACCATCGACTCGCCCAGGGTGCCGGCGTTGTAGTTGACGAAGCCCTCGTGCATGACCGTCGTGCCCGCGGCCAGGTGAGCGCCCAGTCGCACGCGGTCGGCGTCGGCGATGCGCACGCCGGTCGGCACGACGTAGTCGGTCATGCGCGGGAACTTGTCGACGCCGTGCACGGTCACCGGCCGGCCCCGGGTGGTGCCGAGCAGCGCCAGCCGCACCTGCTCGAAGTCCTCGGGTGCGCACGGGCCCTCCGACGTCCACACGACGGTGGAGAGCACCCCGAAGATCCCGTCGAGGGAGATCGTGTTGGGGCGCACCAGCCGGTGCGAGAGCAGGTGCAGCCGCAGGTACGCGTCGTGCGCGTCCGCGGGCGGGGTGTCCAGGTCGATCTCGGTGTGGACGACGACGGACCGGGTGCGGCGCGCGGGCGACTCGGTGGCCAGCGCGGCCAGCTCGGCGGGCGTCCCGTAGGGGCCGCGCAGGTCGGCGGGCGCGGTCCCCAGCCCGAGCCTCGGGTACCAGGTGTCCAGGACCGTGCCGCTCGGCGTCAGCGTCGCCAGGCCGACGCCCCAGGCACGGCGTTCGGAGGTGGTCTCGGCCATGGCGCGCAGCCTACGCGAGCGACCTGGGCGGTTCGCGGCCCTCCCAGCGCCTGAGACCTCAGAGCAGCCGCAGCAGCGCCGAGGGTCGCAGGGTCGCGGCGCCCAGCGCGGCGACGCGTGCCGCGAGGGCCCGGTCCGCGGTGACGACGTGCACCGGGTCGGCGCCCGCGGCGACCAGCCGGTCGGTGGTCGCGACGATCGTGTCGTCGCCCGCGCCGGGCGCCTCGACCACCTCGACGGCGTCGGTCCCCGTCGTGCCGCGTGCGGCGCCCTCGGTGACGACGTGCCAGGTGGGTCGCCAGGACTCGCCGGCGAGGCCCAGCAGGTCGGCGGGCACCCCGCGCGCGGCGAGGCCGTCGAGGCCGGCGAGCAGCCGTGCGGTCGCGCCGCGGCGGTCGCGCCACCAGCCGTCCGGCCGGCTGCCGACGACGTTGGCGGCGTCGACGACGACGGCGGGGTGGGCCGTGATCATCGCCCGCAGCTCGGGCCACGCGTCGCCGAACGCCGGCAGCAGCGGCCGGTCGGCCACCTCGTCGAGGGGCACCCAGACGATCTCGAGGCTCTCGGCGTCGGTGGCGGCGACGGAGGCGTCGGGGGAGGTCCCTGCGAGGACGGTCGTGTAGCTCCAGTCCGGGTGCCGCAGCACCCGGGTCGCCATGACACGGACGCCGGCCGGGGCCACACCCGCCTCCTCGGCGGCCTCGCGCAGCGCTCCGGCGACCGCGTCCTCGCCCGCGTGCAGCGCGCCGCCGGGCAGCCCCCAGGTGTCGCCCTGGTGGCTCCAGGGTGCCCGGTGCTGCAGCACCACCCGCTCGCCGTCGGTGAGCAGCAGCCCGGCGGCGCCGAGCCGGCCCCAGTGCCGTGCGCCGCAGCGGCACTCGACCCAGCCGTCGCCGGCGTCGGCCGCGGCCCGGCCGGTCACGCGGCACCCGCGCCGGTGAGGACCACCGCGGGCGCCGACGGCGACCGGGTCACGGGAGGCCGCACGCCACCGGGTCGGTCGTGCGCAGCGGCGCGCGTCGCCAGCGGAGCACCGCGCCTCCCGGGCCGGTGGTGACCCGGAAGGAGTGCGGTGTCTCGACGACCCGCACCTCGGCCGCGTACCCGTCGTCCGTCCAGCCGCCGCTCGTCGCCAGTGCCAGCCGGCGGCCGTCGACCTCGAGGGCGTGGTCCGCCCAGACGCCGTCGCCCACCGGGATCGTCAGATCGACGCCGTCGCGCACCAGGGTCAGCGAGCTGCCGTCGGCGTCGACGCGGACGCTCGTGTAGATCGGTGCCAGGTCGGAGGAGGGGTCCACGGGCCAGGTGCGGTGCTCGTCGGGCCCGGCGGAGCCGCGCAGCGGCGGGATCGTCAGCCCCGCCAGCCGCTCGGCCAGGGCGGCGTCGGCCTCGGCCGAGCCCGCGCGGTCGACCGCGGGCAGCAGGTGCTGCCACACCAGGTCGAGCAGCTCCTGGATGTCGTCGTTCTCGCCGGTGAGCGCGACGGCCATGCGCTGCTCGGGCAGCACGAGCCCGAGCTGGCCGAACGCGCCGTCGGCGCGGTAGCCGTGCCGGCTGCGCCAGAAGGACTGGCCGTAGCCCTGCGCCCAGTCGGAGCTGTCGTCGGGCGGCACCGGCAGGAACGGCGTGCTCGCCTCCTCGACCCACTCCTGCGGCACGACGACGGTGCCGTCGTGCCGGCCGCCCTCGAGCCACAGCTGCACGAGCGTCAGGAGGTCGTCGGTGCGCATCCGCGCGCCCGTGAACCCGAGGGCGTGGCCGGCGCCGTCGGTCTCCCACTCGAGGTCGGTGACCCCGAGCGGCGCGAGCACGCGCTCGCGGGCGACGTCGGCCAACGAGGCCCCGGTCAGCCGCTCGACGGCGCGGGCGACCAGGTAGACGCCGACCTGGTTGTAGCAGAACGTCGTGCCCGGCGGCTCGCTCGGCGGGTTGGCCAGGATCGTGTGGATCAGCTCCTCGGCGGGCGCGGGCGGCCACGCCTCGGCCGTGTGGCCCACGGTCATCGTCAGGCAGTGCCGCACCGTCAGCTGCCGCCAGACGTCCGGGATGTCGCCCGCGCCGGCGAGCGCCGCCGGGGGGAGGTGCTGCAGCACCGGGTCGTCGAGGCCGAGCACACCGTCGGCGACGAGCGCACCGACCGTCGTCGCCGTCAGGCTCTTCGACACCGAGTACAGCAGGTGCCGGCGGTCGGCCCGGTAGGGCGCCCACCAGCCGCGTGCCAGGCACTGCCCGTCGCGCGCGATCGCAAGGCTGTGCAGCTCGAGGTGGGACGCGGCGTCGAGCAGGTCGAGGATGCCGCGGGAGTCCACGCCCACGTCGTCGGGGTTCGTCATCGGCAGTGCCACGCGCCGACCCTAGCGCCGACGCCCGGGCGCGCGCGCCGGCTGCTCAGGCGGAGCCGTCCTCGACCTGGTCGATCTGGCAGATGACGGTGCCCGAGCTGACGGTCTGCCCGACCTCCGCGGAGAGGCCGTGCACGCGGCCCGCGCGGTGCGCGACGAGCGGCTGCTCCATCTTCATCGCCTCGAGGACGACGACGAGATCGCCCTCGGCGATGACGTCGCCCTCGGCGACCGCGACCTTGACGATCGTGCCCTGCATCGGGGAGGCCAGCGCGTTGCCGCCGCTGCCGTTCGCGCCGAGCCGCTGGGACGGGCGGCGGACGGGTCGCTTCGCGGGCCGGCGCCGCCCGAGGCCCAGCCCGGCCGGGAGGACGACCTCGAGGCGCTTGCCGCCCACCTCGACGACGACGCGCTCCAGCCCCTCCTCCTCCGGCGGGGTCGTGGTGGCCGCCGCGCTGCGCGGGGCTGCGGCGAGGTCGCCGCGGGTCGCGAGCTCCGACTCGATCCAGGTCGTGTAGACGCCGAACGACTCCGCGTCCTGCGCGGCGAACGCCGGGTCGTCGAGCACGGCCCGGTGGAACGGCAGCACCGTGGGCATGCCGGAGACCTCCGCCTCGGCCAGCGCGCGGCGGGCGCGCTGCAGCGCCTCGGTGCGGGTCGCGCCGGTGACGACGATCTTGGCGAGCATCGAGTCGAACGCGCCCGAGACGACGTCGCCCGCGACGACGCCGGAGTCGACGCGCACGCCCGGGCCACTGGGCCAGCGCAGTGACTCGATCGTCCCGGGTGCGGGCAGGAAGTTGGCGGCCGGGTCCTCGCCGTTGATGCGGAACTCGATCGAGTGGCCGCGCGTCGTGACCTCGGAGTAGCCGAGCGGCTCGCCCGCGGCGATGCGCAGCTGCTCGCGGACGAGGTCGATGCCGGCGATCTCCTCGGTGACGGGGTGCTCGACCTGCAGGCGGGTGTTGACCTCGAGGAAGGAGATCGTGCCGTCGGAGCCGAGCAGGAACTCGCAGGTGCCCGCGCCGCGGTAGCCCGCCTCGCTGAGGATCGCGATCGAGGCGCGTCGCAGCTCGGCGTCCTGCTCCGGGGTGAGGAACGGCGCGGGCGCCTCCTCGACGAGCTTCTGGTGGCGGCGCTGCAGCGTGCAGTCGCGCGTGGAGACGACGACGACCGTGCCGTGGTCGTCGGCGAGGCACTGGGTCTCGACGTGCCGGGGCCGGTCGAGGAACCGCTCGACGAAGCACTCGCCACGGCCGAAGGCGGCGGTCGCCTCGCGCACGGCGGAGGCGAACATCTCCGGGATCTCCTCGGCGGTGCGGGCGACCTTGAGGCCGCGCCCGCCGCCGCCGAACGCGGCCTTGATCGCGATCGGCAGCCCGTGCTCGGCGGCGAACGCCTCGACCTCGGCGGCGTCGGCCACCGGCTCGGGGGTGCCGGCCACCAGCGGGGCGCCGGCGCGCTGCGCGATGTGCCGCGCGCTGACCTTGTCGCCCAGCGCCTCGATCGCGGCGGGCGGCGGGCCGACCCAGGTCAGGCCGGCGTCGATGACCGCCTGCGCGAACTCCGCGTTCTCGGACAGGAACCCGTACCCCGGGTGCACCGCGTCGGCGCCGGAGCGTCGCGCGACGTCGAGGATCTTGGCCGCGTCGAGGTAGGTCTCGGCCGCACGGGTGCCGCCGAGCGCGTAGGCCTCGTCGACGAGCCCGACGTGGAGCGCGGTACGGTCGGGGTCGGCGTAGACGCCCACCGAGGCGATGCCCGCGTCGCGGCAGGCGCGCGCGACTCGGACCGCGATCTCCCCCCGGTTGGCGATGAGCACCTTCCGCAACGGCCGGGCCGCAGGGATCGTGCTCGTCATGCAACCGCTCCGGGGGTCTCGAGGTGGGTGCGAACCGGTCGCCGGTCGCCGTGAAGGTCCGTCGGCCCACGCTAGTACCGCCCGGGACCGCGGACGCGCACCGGGGCCGGTGTGGGGGCAAGTCTGTGAGGGAGGGCAACCGGCGACGACGGCGGTTGTAGGTTCTCCACAAACGCACCCGTAGGGAGTGCGGCGTCGACCTGCCGGATTAGTCGCTGGCGCACAATGGCCGGGTCAAGCCCGGGCCGCGGGCGACCACAGCGACGGCCAGGCCACCCCGAGATCGGCCAGCACGGTGCGCAGCAGCGGCAGGCTGATCCCCACCACGCCGTGCGGGTCGCCGTCCACGCCCGCGACGAACGCGGCGCCCAGCCCGTCGATCGTGAACGCTCCCGCCAGCCGGAGCGGCTCGCCGGTCGCGACGTAGGCATCGATCTCGTCCTCGCCGACGTCGGCGAAGCGGACCGTCGTGGCCGAGACGGCGCCGCGTGCGCGGCCGTCGCGCATGCGGACCCAGTGCCCGGTGCGCAGCACCGCCTCGCGGCCGCGCATCCGCAACCAGCGTCGTCGCGCCCGGTCGGCGGTGCCGGGCTTGCCCATCGCCTCGCCGTCGAGGTCGAGCAGCGAGTCGCACCCGACGACGAGGTCGGCGTCCCGGGCCGCCGCGGTGCGCAGCACCGCCTCGGCCTTGGCGCGCGCGAGCAGCTCGACGACCTCCTCGACCGACAGCGGGCCGCGCTCCAGCTGTGCGTCGCGCACCAGCGCGTCCTCGTCGACGTCGGAGACCGCGACGAGCGGGTCGATGCCCGCGCGCCGCAGCGTCTCGGCGCGTGCGGGCGAGGCGGAGGCCAGCAGCAGCCGCATCAGCGGGGCTCGAGCAGCACGACCGGGATCTCGCGGCCGGCCTTCTCCTGGTAGCCCCGGTACGGCGGGAACGCCTCGACGCAGCAGGCCCACCATTGCGCACGCTCGTCGCCGGTCGCCACGCGCGCGCGGCGCTCGTGGCGCTCGGTGCCGTCCTGGACGACGACGTCGGGGTTGGCCGTGATGCTGTGGAACCAGGCGGGGTGCGAAGGCGCGCCGCCCTTGCTGGCGACGGCGACGTAGACGCCGTCGTGCTCGACGCGCATGAGCGGCACCCGGCGCCACAGCCCGGAGCGCGCACCCAGCACCTCGACGACGACGACCGGGCGGCCCTGGACCTCGACGCTGCGCGTGTCGCCGGTCTCGTCGATCCTCGCCAGCTGGTCACGGACCCAGCCGCTGGCCGGTGGGCGGAACGTGCGTTCGTCTGTCACGCCGCGAGCCTACGGGGGCCGGGGCGGCGCTCGCAGCCGCGCGCCGTGGTCGGCCGGGCGAGGGCAGTCGTGCCCGTCCGGACCCCTCGCCATCGGCGGCGCGCTCGTGCACGCTAGGAGCTGCGCGCGTCCCCGCCGCGACAGGGTCGCGCACGCGCGCCGGAGGAGGCACCGATGAGCCAGCAGGACGACGGCAGGACCTGGTACGAGGAGTTCACGGTCTCGGGCTCCGAGCTGCTCGAGAAGGTGAAGCAGCTCGTCCGCGAGGGCAACGTGCGCCGCGTGTTCATCAAGGGCAGCGACGGCGGCACGATCCTCGAGATCCCGCTCACGGCGGGCGTGGCGATCACCGCGATCACGGCGGCCGTGGCGCCCGCGCTCGTCGCCGTCGGCGCGCTGGCCGCACTGCTCACGCAGGTGACGGTCGGCGTCGAGCGTCGCGGCGACCCGCAGGCCGCGTCACCGAGCGCCGACGACACCGCCGAGGACACCGCGCACGAGGCGTCCGACGAGGCCGCGACCGAGGACGGCGAGCCGCCCGCCTACCCGCTGGGGTCCTGAGCCGGCGGCTCAGTCCGAGCCGAACAGGTCGCGCGTGTAGACCTTGTCGGCCACGTCGCGCAGCTCGTCGACCATCCGGTTGGCGACGATGAGGTCGACGCTGCTCTTGAACTCCTCGAGGTCGCGCACCACGGGCGAGCCGAAGAAGTCGTCGTCCGGCAGCTCCGGCTCGTACACGATCACCGGCACGCCCTTGGCCTTGATCCGCTTCATGATCCCCTGCACCGACGACTCGCGGAAGTTGTCGGAGCCGGCCTTCATGATCAGTCGGTGCACGCCGACGACCCGTGGCTTCCGGGCCAGGATGTCGAAGGCGACGACGTCCTTGCGGGTGGCGTTGGCCTCGACGATCGCGCTGATGAGGGTCTGCGGCACGTCGGTGTAGTTCGCCAGCAGCTGCTTGGTGTCCTTAGGCAGGCAGTAGCCGCCGTAGCCGAACGACGGGTTGTTGTAGTGGGTGCCGATCCGGGGGTCCAGCCCGACGCCGTCGATGATCGACCGGGTGTTGAGGCCGTGCGCCATCGCGAACGAGTCGAGCTCGTTGAAGTAGGCGACCCGCATCGCGAGGTAGGTGTTGGCGAACAGCTTGATCGCCTCGGCCTCGGTCGGCTCGGTGAGCAGCACCGGGATGTCCTCGGCGTCGGCGCCCTCGACCAGCAGGTCGGCGAACCGGCGGGCCCGCGGGGAGTCCTCGCCGACGACGATGCGCGAGGGGTGCAGGTTGTCGAGCAGCGCCTTGCCCTCGCGCAGGAACTCCGGCGAGAAGATGACGTTCTCCGTGCCCAGCCGCGCCCGCACGTCCGTGACGAACCCGACCGGCACCGTCGACTTCACGACCATCGTCGCGTCCGGGTTGATCCGCATGACGTCGCGGATGACCGCCTCGACCGAGGAGGTGTCGAAGGCGTTGGTCACCGGGTCGTAGTTGGTGGGCGTCGCGATGACGACGTAGTCGGCGTCGCGGTGCGCCTCCTCGGCGTCGGTCGTGAAGGTCAGCCGCAGCGGCTCCTCGCGCAGGAAGCGTGAGATGTCGTCGTCGACGATCGGGCTCTCGCCGCGGCGCAGCCGCGCCACCCGGGCCTCGTCGAGGTCGAGCCCCCGGACGTCGTTGTGGCGTGCGAGCAGGATCGCGATGGACAGCCCGACGTAGCCGAGCCCGGCGACGGAGATCGTGGTCACGGGAGCGATTGTCCTCCATCCGGACGGGGTGGTCGTGAGGTCACGACGAGGGCGGACGAGAACGCGTGCCTCCGTGACCGCAGCGCTCGACCGTCCCCGGGCGCTGCGCGGGCGGGGTCAGCGCGGGCCGAGCAGCGCGTCCCGCAGCGTATCGAGGCCGATCGAGCCGACGTCGAGCGCGCGGCGGTGGAACGCCTTGAGGTCGAACGCCTCGCCCTCGCGGGCGCGGGTCTCGTCGCGCAGCTGCTCCCACAGCCGCTGGCCCACCTTGTAGGACGGCGCCTGGCCCGGCCAGCCGAGGTAGCGGTCGAGCTCGAAGCGCAGGAAGCCCTCGGCCATGTTCGCGTTCGCGGACAGGAAGCCCCAGGCCTTCTCGGCGTCCCAGGTGCCGCCGCCCCACTCGGGCGGGCACTCCTTGCCGAGGTGGACGCCGATGTCGAGGACGACGCGTGCGGCGCGCATCCGCTGCCCGTCGAGCATGCCCATCCGGTCGCCCGGGTCGTCGAGGAAGCCGAGGTCGGCCATCAGCCGCTCCGCGTAGAGCGCCCAGCCCTCGCCGTGCCCGCTCACCCAGCTGAGGAGGCGACGCCACGTGTTGAGCAGCCCGGAGCGGTAGACCGTCTGGGCGACCTGCAGGTGGTGGCCCGGGACGCCCTCGTGGTAGACGGTCGTCGTCTCGCGCCAGGTGCCGAACTCGGTCACGCCCTCGGGCACCGCCCACCACATGCGGCCAGGCCGCGAGAAGTCGGCGTTCGGTCCGGTGTAGTAGATGCCGCCCGAGGTGGTCGGCGCGATCATGCACTCCAGGCGTCGCACCGGCTCCGGGATGTCGAACTGCGTGCCCGCCAGCGCCTCGACGGCGGCGTCGGAGGTCTGCTGCATCCAGGCGCGCAGCGCGTCGGTGCCGTGGATCTGGCGCGCGGGGTCGGCGTCGAGCAGCTCCATCGCCCGCTCCGGGGTGGTGCCGGGACCGCCGATCTGCTCGGCGACCTCGTGCTGCTCGGCGACGATGCGCGCGAGCTCCTCGAGACCCCACTCGTAGGTCTCGTCGAGGTCGACCTTCGCCCCCAGGAAGTAGCGCGACCAGAGCGCGTACCGCTCGCGGCCGACACCGTCGGCCTCGGGTGCCTGGGGCGCGAGCTCGCGGAGCACGTCGGCGAGCTCGGCGTAGGCGGCGCGGGCGCGCGCGGCACCCTCGGCGAGCCGGTCGGCCAGCGCACCGGAGGGCTCCTGGCCGCCGGGACGCGCGCTCTCGGCGAACGTGCGCCAGAACGAGCCGTCGCCCGCGAGGTCCTCGGCCTGCTCGATGCAGCGGTCCACCTGGCGGCGCGCGGCGACCCTGCCGCGCTCGGCGGCGTGCCGCAGCGAGACGGCGTAGCCCTGCAGCGCGGCCGGCACGGCGTGCATGCGGTCGGCGATCGTGGCCCAGTCGTCCTCGGTGGCGGTCGGCATGAGGTCGAACACCTCGCGCACGGCCTGCAGCGGCGAGGAGATGACGTTGAGGTCGCCGTGCAGCTCACCGGCCTCGAACAGCTCCAGCAGCAGCCCCAGGCGCTCCTGCATCGCGGCGATCGTGACGCGGTCGACGTCGTCGACCGGCTCGGTGCCGGCGAGAGCGTCCAGGGTGGCGCGGGCCGCGTCGGCCTGCGCAGCCAGCCCGTCGGGGGAGTAGTCGTCCAGCTCGCCGTCGTGGCCGCCGAAGCCGAGATCGGTGGCGGTGATCGGGCTCAGCCGGACGACCTCGTCGACGTAGGCGTCGGCGACGCGGTCGACGGCGGTGGTCTCGCGTGCAGTCGTGGTCACCCCTGCGACCTTATACGCCTGCGTGCCGTGGCCCGTCCGGGGCCGGGCGGGGCCAGAATGGGACATGACGCTGTGTCAGGCGCGTCAGCGCCCGACGGTGCCCACCACGAGCAAGAGAGCCCGCGATGTCCTCGCCGCAGCACACCCACCTCCCGGCCGCCGACGCCCGACGCGTGGGCTTCGGGCTCCACCTGCGCGGGGAGACCGCGGAGGCCGCCGCGGTCTACGACTCGGCGGTCCTCGACGACGTCGAGGAGACCGAGCTCGCGCTCTTCTACGCCGCCGCGGCCTCGACGTCGTGGGCGCAGGGCGACCTGGAGACGTGCCGCTCGCGCGCCGCGCTAGCGATGGCGCACGCGGAGCGGACCGGCGACGACGAGGCGCTCGGCTGGGCATGGACCGCCCAGGCGCTGCTCGCTACGCTCGACGGCGACCCGCACGCCGAGGGGTTCGCCTACGCCCGCGCGTCCCGGCACGCCACCCGTGCGCAGGACGTCGTCACGCAGGTAAGGGTGTTCATCAACGTCAGCGACCGGCTGACCGGGATGGGCAGCTACCAGCAGGCGATCACCCAGCTGGAGCGCGCGTTCACGCTGCTCGACGAGCACCCGCAACCGCTCATGGAGGCGCTCGCGCACGAGAACCTCGGCCGCGCGCTGCTGGGCCTCGGCCGGCTCGACGAGGCGCTCGAGCAGTTCGAGCAGGCGCGGCACCGGTGGCTCGACGCCGGGGCTCCGCAGCTGCGGACCGCGCTGCTCGGCATCGGGGACACCCATCTCGCGCTCGGCAACGCCAGCCAGGCCGCCTCCGCATACCGCGAGGTGATCCGGCTCAGCGAGGACGGCGCCGACCCGCACTCCCTGGTCCCGGCGCTCGCGGGCCTCGCCCGCGCGACCGTCGTCGACGACCCGCAGGAGTGCGACGAGGCGCTCGACCGGGCGCTCGACCACCCGGTGAAGATCGCGCCGGTCGCGGTGTACCTGGCCGCCGGCTGGGTGGCTCTGGCGCGCAGGCAGCACAACGTCGCCGTCGCGCACGGCCGCGAGGCGGAGCGGGAGGCGGGCCGACGGCAGGACAGCGGCGGCATGGCCGAGGCGCTCGAGCTGCTCAGCCTCGCCGTCAACCCGGACCGCCGCGACGGCCGCCTCACCGAGGCGCAGATGATCTGGCTGGAGAACGGCGACGTCGTGCGCCGCACGACGAGCGACATCGTGCTGGCGCGGCAGACCGGCGACCTGTGCGCCGAGCGCGCGGCACGGGCGCGGCTGCGCTCGCTCGGCGTCCACGACGACACCGATCGGGTGGCGGGCCCGCTGCTCGTGCTCGGCACCCCGCCGAAGGCCGAGGTCGAGCTGCACACCCTGGGCGCGTTCAGCGTCACCCGGCAGGGACGCCACGTCGGCGACACCGAGTGGCGCTCGCCCGAGGCACGCGCGCTGCTGCAGCTGCTCGCGGCCCAGCTCGGGGCCGGCGTCACGGTCTCGTCGGCGGCCGAGGCGCTCGGCACCAACCGCGCCGGCGTGCTCGCCGCCCTCGAGGACCTGCGGGCCGCGCTCGACCCGACGGCCTCGCACGCCGACGACCACTACGTCCGGCACGAGGGCGACGCGCTGGCGCTGCGGCCGCGCACGGTCGCGCTCGACGCCGTCGACTTCCGTACCGACGCCGAGCTCGCGCTCGCGTGCGCGGCCGACTCCTCGCCGCGCGCACCCGCGCTGCTCGAGCGGGCCGCGGCGCTGCACACGGGCCGCTTCCTCGACGACGTCGAGGCGGGCTGGGCGGAGGAGACCCGTGAGGAGCTGGCGCGGCTGTCGCGCGAGGTCCGGCGCACGCTCGCGGCGCACTGGACCGGCTGCCCCGAGCGCGCCGTCCCGTGGCTGGTGGGCCTCGTCCACGAGGACCCGACCGACAGCGGTGCCCAGCTCGCGCTCGTGCGCGCGCTCGGTGCCGTCGGCCGCCAGAGCGAGGCGGCCCGCTACTACGCCGAGTACAGCCAGCGGGTGCGCGAGCTCGGCGGCACCGTCGAGCCGATGCCCACCGGCTGAACCGGGTCCGTCGACGCGGCCGCCGCCGCGAGCGCACGCGTCACGCACCGAGCCGTGCACGACCGACCACCTGGGTCACGAATGCACCGCAGAACGCTCCGACGGCGTACCGAGGTGACCGCGACGTCACGGATGCCACGCAGGGAGCGCGTCGCGTCCGCACCTGCTACCTCGACCGCCGTCGCCGGCGAGTCGGCGAGCCTCACCAGGCCTGGTGGGTGCTCCAGCGCCAGGCGGCGCGGCTCGGCCGCGGCGGCACGCCCCAGCGGCGGCGGGGGTCGCCCCACACCGAGGTCCGGGAGCCGTCGTCGACCTCCTCGCCGGAGGAGGCGAGCCGGGCGGCGACGATGCCCGCCACCAGGGCGGCGAGCTCCTCCTCGTCGACCTCGCCGCGGACGACCCGCACGAGCCCGGTGATGTCGCCGTGCTCGCCGAGGGCCGCCTCGTCGTCGCCGTTCGTCGTGCTCACAGCGGGATGTTCCCGTGCTTCTTGGCCGGCAGCTGCGCGCGCTTGGTGCGCAGCGCACGCAGCCCTCGCACGATCTGGGCGCGGGTCTCGGACGGCGCGATGACGGCGTCGACGTAGCCACGCTGGGCGGCGTCCCACGGGTTGACGATCGCCTCCTCGTAGTCGGCGATCAGCCGCGCCCGCTCGGCCTCGACGTCGCCGCCGGCCTCGGCCACCGCCTTGAGGGCCCCGCGCTGCAGGATGTTGACCGCACCGGAGGCGCCCATGACCGCGATCTGCGCCGTCGGCCACGCGAGGTTGAGGTCGGCGCCCAGCTGCTTGGAGCCCATGACGATGTAGGCGCCGCCGTAGGCCTTGCGGGTGATCACCGTGATGAGCGGGACGGTCGCCTCGGCGTAGGCGTAGATCAGCTTCGCGCCGCGGCGGATGATGCCGTTCCACTCCTGGTCGGTGCCGGGCAGGAAGCCCGGCACGTCGACGAACGTCAGCACCGGGATGTTGAAGGCGTCGCACGTGCGCACGAACCGCGCGGCCTTCTCGGCGGCGTTGATGTCGAGCGTGCCGGCCATCGTCTGCGGCTGGTTCGCGACGATGCCCACCGGGTGCCCCTCGACGTGGCCGAAGCCGACGATGACGTTGCGCGCGTAGAGCGCCTGCACCTCGAGGAACTCGCCGTCGTCGAGCACGGTCTCGATCAGCGTGTGCATGTCGTAGGGCTGGCTGTCGGAGTCTGGGACCAGCGTGTCGAGCGCCAGGTCGCCCTCCTCGGGCTCCAGCTCGGCCTCGACCGGGAACGTCTCCGGGTCGGTGAGGTTGTTGCTCGGCAGGTAGTGCAGCAGCGCCCTCACGTAGTCGAACGCGTCCTCCTCGTCGGCGGCGAGGTAGTGCGCGACGCCGGAGCGCTCGTTGTGCGTGCGGCCGCCGCCGAGCTCCTCGAACCCGACGTCCTCGCCGGTGACCGCCCGGATGACGTCCGGGCCCGTGATGAACATGTTCGACGTCTGGTCGGCCATGACGATGAAGTCGGTCAGCGCCGGCGAGTACACCGCGCCGCCGGCCGACGGGCCGAGGATCAACGAGATCTGGGGGATGACGCCCGAGGCGGCGACGTTGCGCCGGAAGATCTCGGCGAACTGGGTCAGCGCCGCCACGCCCTCCTGGATGCGCGCGCCGCCGCCGTCGGAGATGCCGATGAGCGGGACGCCGGTGCGCAGCGCGAGGTCCATGACCTTGGTGATCTTCTGCCCGTGCACCTCGCCGAGCGAGCCGCCGAAGACCGTGAAGTCCTGGCTGTAGATGCAGACCTGGTGGCCGTCGATCGTGCCGTACCCGACGACGACGCCGTCACCGGGCACCTTGCGCTTGTCGAGACCGAAGTTCGTCGAGCGGTGCGTGGCGAACGCGTCGAGCTCGACGAACGAGCCCTCGTCGAGCAGCGCGTCGATGCGCTCACGGGCGGACTTCTTGCCGCGCTTGGCCTGCTTCTCCGAGGCGGCCCGCGCGAGGGCCTCCGGGCCCTCGGCGACGCGTCGGTGGAGGTCGGCGAGCTTGTCGGCGGTCGAGTTCGTCACGCCCAGCAGCGTAGAGGGCGTGACCGCGCCTGGCGTGGCAGTGTGGCCGCATGGCCACCCAGCACCCGCTCCCCGCCGTGGTGACGGTCGAGGAGACCGGCTCGACGCAGCAGGACCTGCTGGCCGCCGCGGTCGACGAGCAGCGCTGGCCGCACCTGTCCGGGATCCGCGCCCTGCGGCAGACCAGCGGCCGCGGCCGGGCGGGGCGCACGTGGGAGACCGACCGGCTCGCGGCGCTGACCGTCAGCCTCGTGCTGCGCCCGGCGCTGCCGGTGCAGCGGTGGCCCTGGCTGCCGCTGCTCACCGGTGTCGCGGTCGTCGACGCGCTCGCCGCCGCCGGCGCGCCCGCGGCACTGAAGTGGCCCAACGACGTCGTGCTGCCGGCGCGCAGCGAGGCGCCGGGCTGGGGCCGCCGTCGCAAGGCGGGCGGCATCCTCGCCGAGGTGCTCCCGGGCGGGCGCGGGGTCGTCGTCGGCCTCGGTCTCAACCTCGACGGCGAGCCCCCGGTCGCGTGGGCGACGACGCTCGCCGCGCACGGCTGCCGCGTCCCCGCCGAGGACCTGCTCGACGCCGTCCGCGCCCGGCTGAGCACGCTGCTGGCGAGCGACCCGGACGGCTGGCGCGAGGTCGTCGCACAGCGCTGCGTCACGATCGGCGCCCGCGTGCGGGTGCAGCTGCCCGGCGGGCGGGAGGCGGGCGGCACCGCCGTCGGCCTCGACGAGGTCGGCGCGCTGGTCGTCGAGGACGCCGACGGCGGGCGCACCGCCGTGACGGCGGGCGACGTCGAGCATCTGCGGACCGCGCCGGAAGGGCGGTAGTTTCGCTGACGTGGTGGGTGAGCGTGCAGATGCCGACGGTGGGTCGACGTACCGGACCTTCGCCCGCCGCATGCTGCGCGGCGAGCCGGACCTGACGACCCCCGAGGTCGCCGAGCGCACGGGGCTGAGCACCGAGGTCGTGCGCGGCTTCTGGCGCTCGCTCGGGTTCGCCGACGTGCCCGACGACGTCCCGCACTTCACCGACGACGACGTCGCGCTGCTGCGGCAGCTCGTCGAGCTGTTCGAGGACGGCACGCTCGGCATGGCGGCGGCGCAGTCCCTCGTCCGGGCGCAGGGGCACAGCGCCGACCGGCTCGCCCTGTGGCAGGTCGAGGCCCTCGTCGAGGACGCCGTGCAGCGCTACGCGCTCGACGACACCTCGGCCCGGCTGCTCGTGCTCGACCGGGTCGCCAGGCTCGCGCCGGTGCTCGAGCAGCAGCTCGTGCACACGTGGCGACGCCAGCTCGTCGCCCTGCTCGGTCGCATCGACCGCGACGTCGCGCTCGCGCACGCGCCGCCGGTGCCCGACGCCGACCAGCTGCCGCTCGAGCGCGCCATCGGGTTCCTCGACATGATCTCGTTCACCGAGCGCAGCGCGCGGATGAGCCCGGGCGAGCTCGCCGAGCTGGTGCAGGGCTTCGAGAGCGCCGCACGCGACACGATCGCCGGCTACGGCGCCCGGGTGGTCAAGACGATCGGCGACGCGGTGCTCTACGTCGCCGACGACCTGCGCACCGGCGCGGAGGTGTCGCTCGCGCTGCTCGAGGTCATGGGCACGCGCGGGTTCGAGGTCCGGGGGTCGCTGGTGTGGGGGAGGGTGCTCTCGCGGTCCGGCGACGTCTTCGGCCCGAGCGTCAACCTCGCGTCGCGCCTCGGCGACGTCGCGCCGCCCGGCGCGGTGGTGCTCGACGACGTCAGCGCGGCGCTGCTGGAGGCCCGCGACCTGGCGGTGCGGCTCACGCCCGAGCGCCCGGTCGCGGTGCAGGGGCTCGGCGTGATCCGGCCGGTGCGGCTCGCGCGCGCGCTGCCCGACGCGGAGGCGGTCGCACCGACCCGATGACGCCTGCGGTGGCGGCTCATGGCATTAGCATGGCCGAGTGACCCGAGTCCTATTAGCAGAGGATGACCCTGCCATTGCCGAGCCGCTGGCTCGTGCGCTGACGCGTGAGGGTTACGACGTCTCCGTGCACGGTACCGGCGGGAGCGCGATCGACCAGGCGTCCACCGCCGACCTGCTCGTGCTCGACCTGGGGCTGCCCGACATGGACGGCCTCGACGTCGCCCGGTGGGTGCGCAACCAGGGCATGACGACACCGATCCTCGTGCTCACAGCGCGCGCGGACGAGGTGGACCTCGTCGTCGGTCTCGACGCGGGTGCCGACGACTACGTGACCAAGCCGTTCCGGCTCGCCGAGCTGCTCGCCCGGGTGCGGGCGCTGCTGCGGCGCGCGGGCAGCGACCACGAGGACGACGGCGAGCTGGTGGCGCAGGACGTCCGTGTCGACGTCGCCGCGCACCGCGCGTTCCAGGGGGAGCGGGAGCTGTCGCTCACCGCGAAGGAGTTCGAGCTGCTGCGCGTGCTGGTCCGCGAGGCCGGCGCGGTCGTGTCGCGCGAGTCGTTGATGCGCGAGGTGTGGGCGTCCGACCCGAGCGGGTCCACGAAGACCCTCGACATGCACGTCTCCTGGCTGCGTCGCAAGCTGGGCGACGACGCCAACTCGCCGCGCTACATCTCGACCGTGCGCGGCATGGGCTTCAGGTTCGAGACCGGGGAGCGCTGAGCTGCGACGCCGGGTCCTCACCGCGACGATCGCGGCGGTGACCGTCGCGGTCCTCCTGCTGGGCGTGCCGATGGCCATCTTCGGGGCCGTGCTGGTGCGGGAGTCGGTCACCTCCGACCTGCGGCTGCGCACCGAGAGCCTCGCGCGGGCCGTCGAGACCCGGCTGACGTTCGACCTCGACATCGACGCCGACTACCTCGACCGCTGGGTCGACGAGTCGCCCGACATGCCGATGCGGATCACGGTGCTCACGCCCGACGGCGGCGTCGTTGCCGCGGGTGACGAGATCGAGGGCAACACCTATCGGTTCCGTCAGAACACGCCCTCGGGCGGGCTCGTGGTCGTCGAGGTGCCGTCGGAGACGCTGTTCTGGCGCGGCGCCCAGGTCGTCATCCTCGTCGTGGTCGCGTGCCTGGTGGCGTTCGCCGTGGGCGCCCTGGTGGCCGGCCGACAGGCGCGCCGCCTCGCGGCCCCGCTGATCTACCTCGCTGCGAGCGCCGAGCAGCTCGGCGCCGGCAAGACCAAGCTGACGGTGCTGCCCTCCGGGGTCGAGGAGATCGACCTGGTCGCGAACGAGCTGGTCCGCTCGGGTGAGCGGATGGCCGCGCGGATGGCGTCGGAGCGCGAGTTCGCCGCCAACGCCAGCCACCAGCTGCGCACCCCGCTGACCGCGCTGTCGATGCGGCTCGAGGAGATCGAGATGACGGCGGAGGACCCGCACATCGCCGAGGAGGCGCGGGTCTCGCTCGAGCAGGTCGAGCGGCTCGTCGGCGTCGTCGACGACCTGCTGGCGGCGGCCCGCCGCACCGACGGCGGCACCACCGAGCCGCTGGAGCTCGCCGAGATCTTCGAGCAGCAGCAGCGCGAGTGGGGTCCGACGTTCCGGCGCGCGGGCCGACCGCTGGAGTTCGGCGACGCCGAGGGCGTCAAGGTGCTCGCGACCCCGGGCGCGCTCACCCAGGCGCTGTCGACCCTGCTGGAGAACTCGCTGAAGTACGGCGACGGCACCACGAGCGTGCGGGTGCGCCCCTCGAAGTCCGGCTCCGACAGCGGCGTCGTCATCGAGGTCGCCGACGAGGGCCAGGGCGTCTCCGACGAGCTCGCGCCGCGCATCTTCGAGCGCCACGTCACCTCCGGGAAGGGGACCGGGCTCGGGCTCGGTCTCGCGCGCGACCTCGTCGCGGCCGACGGCGGCCGCCTCGAGCTCGCGCAGCGCCGGCCGGCGGTCTTCGCGATCTTCCTGGCGGCCGTGCCCAAGGGCCTGGACCCGAGCGCGGTGCTGCCGCCCGGGTCGATGGTCGTCGTCGGGCGGCGCCGCCGCCGGCGCTGAGGCTCAGCCGGCGGCCGCCTCGGCGATCAGGTCGGCCAGCTCGGCCGGCCGCGACCACATCGGCCAGTGCCCGGTCGGCAGGTCGACGAGGCGCAGCGCGGTGTGGTCGCGCAGCCCGGCGAGGAACGGCACACCCTGCTCGGCGTAGCTGCGGTAGTCGTCGGAGGAGAACACGGTGCACACGACGGTGCCCGGCACCGCCAGCCGGCGCGGGTCGGTGAGCCGCACCGGTTCGGTGACCGTCCGACCCGGCTGCGGCACCGCCCGGCTGCGGAACGTGGCGAGCTGCTCCTCGGTGAGGTCGCGCATGCTGCCGCCCTCGTACTCCTCGTCCCACGCCGCCTCGATCGGCAGCGTCGGCGTGTCGAGCTCGGCGTTCATCGCGAAGCCGTCGACGACCGGTGCGGCGTCCACGAACACCACGTGGTCGACGAGATCCGGGTGGCGGTCGAGCACGACGGTGCCGGGCACGGCGGCACCGCTGTGCACGACCAGCACGCGGCGGTCGGCGTCGCGGTCGAGCGCCGCGGCGATCGCGTCCGCCTGCTCGCCGGGCCCGACGTCGGCGCCCGAGCCGTCGAGGCCCGGCAGCGTCAGCGAAGTCACGTCGAACCCCTTGGCGCGCAGCAGCGGGACGACCTCGTCCCACGCCCACGCGCCGAGCCAGAAACCAGGGACCAGCATGATCTGTGTCGTCATGGGACCAGCCTCGCACCGACCACCGACACCCCGCGGCGGTCCGCGGTGCAGCACCGGCGCTCAGGCGGGCGAGCGGTCGGGGCGCGTCGGCTGCTCCGCCGTCGCGTCAGCCTCGTCGGGGGCGTCGGCGTCCAGGTGCGCGGCCTCGCCCAGCGTGCGGCCGTCGCGGGTGCGCACCCGGCGGAACGTCCAGATCTTGTTGAGCACGAACGACAGCGGCGTGACGAGCACGACCGAGATCAGCTGCGCCCAGTAGACCTTGGTGCGCAGCGCCGAGGAGTCGTCGAGCACGGAGGTGGGCAGGCTGAGCGCGGAGTCCGGGTGCATGAGCAGCGTCAGCACGAGCAGGCCGACGGCCTGCGCCGCCAGCCCGACGACCAGGAACGGCGGGTACTCGCGCCACCAGCCGGCGTGACGCGCGCTCTTGAACGTCCACCAGCGGTTGAGCTGGAAGTTCCACAGGTTGGCGACGACGAACGCCACCGTCGAGAACACGTGGTACCAGCGCACGTTGTACGCGGTGCGCGGCAGGTCCACCGCGACCGACTCCGGGTCCGGGCCCAGCTGGTTGCAGACGACCACGACCAGCAGGTTGACGAGCACGCCGGTGCCACCCACGAGCGCGAACCGGAACAGCTGGAACCAGTTGCTGCGGTGCCGCACCAGCAGCCAGTGCCTCAGCCGTTCCACCGCGACAGGATGACACGTGCCTCCCCGCGGGACGGCGCACGCGGGCGACGACCGGCACGTCCGTGGTGCCCTAGGCTTGCCGCCCGTGGGTCCCGTCGTGGCAGTCGTGGGGGGCGGGCAGCTGGCCCGCATGATGGCCGAGCCCGCCGCGGCTCTGCAGATCCGGCTCCGAGCGCTGGTCGAGGCCGCCGACGGCGCCGCGGCCCAGGTGCTCCCCGACAGCCCGGTCGGCAGCCCCAGGGACCTGGGCACGTTGCGGGCCCTCGTCGAGGGCGCCGACGTGCTGACGTTCGAGCACGAGCACGTGCCCGGCGACCACCTGCGCGCGCTGGCCGCCGCGGGCGTGAGCGTGCAGCCCGGCGCGGACGCGCTGGCCTGCGCCCAGGACAAGCTGCACATGCGCGCGAGGCTCGGCGAGCTCGGCGTGCCGTGCCCGCGCTGGGCCCGGGTGAGCACGACGGCGGAGCTCGCCGCGTTCGCCGACGAGGTCGGCCGCCCGGTGGTCGTCAAGACCCCCACGGGCGGCTACGACGGCAAGGGCGTGCGCGTCGTCCACGACCCCGCCGAGGTCGCGGACTGGCTGGCGGACGGACCGCTGCTCGCCGAGGAGAAGGTGCCGTTCGAGCGCGAGCTCGCGGCGCTGGTGGCCCGCCGGCCCTCGGGCGAGATGCGCTCCTGGCCGGTCGTCGAGACGATCCAGCGCGACGGCGTGTGCGCCGAGGTCCTCGCCCCGGCGCCCGGGCTCGACCCGCGGCTCGCGCAGCAGGCGGAGGAGGTCGCCCGCACGGTCGCCGAGGGCCTCGGTGTCACCGGTGTGCTCGCCGTCGAGATGTTCGCCACGGCCGAGGGCGTGAGCGTCAACGAGCTCGCGATGCGGCCGCACAACTCCGGTCACGTGACGATCGACGGCCACGTGACCAGCCAGTTCGAGCAGCACCTGCGCGCCGTCCTCGACCTGCCGCTGGGCGACACCAGCCCCACCGCGCCGTACGCGGTGATGGTCAACCTGCTCGGCTCGGCGCACGCGGACCCGAGCACCGCCTACTCGGAGCTGATGGCGCGCTTCCCGGAGGCGAAGGTGCACCTGTACGGCAAGGCGGTGCGCCCGGGCCGCAAGCTGGGGCACGTGACCGTGACCGGCGCGGACCTGGACACCTGCCGCGAGCGGGCGCGCGCCGCCGTCGCGGTGCTGCGCGGCGACCCCGAGACGGCGCCGGCGCCCGACGCACCCGACCCCCTGGCCTGAGAGGATCGCAGCATGACGGACGCGCAGCCGCTGGTCGGCGTGGTGATGGGGTCCGACTCCGACTGGCCCGTGATGGAGGCCGCCGCGCAGGCGCTCGCCGAGTTCGACGTGCCGTACGAGGTCGACGTCGTCAGCGCGCACAGGATGCCCGAGGACATGATCGGCTACGGGCGCGACGCGGCCGGTCGCGGGCTGCGGGTGATCGTGGCCGGCGCGGGCGGCGCGGCGCACCTGCCCGGCATGCTCGCCTCGGTGACGCCGCTGCCGGTCATCGGCGTCCCGGTGCCGCTGCGCCACCTCGACGGCATGGACTCGCTGCTGTCGATCGTGCAGATGCCGGCCGGCGTCCCGGTCGCGACCGTGAGCGTGGGCGGCGCGCGCAACGCCGGGCTGCTCGCGGTGCGCGTGCTCGCGGCCGGAGGCGACGAGCTCGGGGCCCGGCTGCGGGAGGCGATGAGCGTCTTCCAGGCCGACCTGCGCCAGAGCGTCCTCGAGAAGGGGGCGCGGCTGCGTGCCCAGCGTGCGCAGCGGCCCGGCTTCAGCGCCGGGTGAGGCCTTCGGTAGGGAAGGATCGATGAGCGAGATCAACGCCCCCGCCGTCATCGAGCGGCTGGTCCGCGAGCCCGGCACCTGGGCGGTCGTGGGCCTGAGCACCAACACCGCGCGCGCCGCCTACCGGGTGGCGCGCTACCTGCAGAGCATCGGCAAGACGATCGTGCCGGTGCACCCCGCTGCCGAGACGGTCCACGGCGCGACCGGTTACGCCAGCCTCGCGGACGTGCCGGCGGACACCCGCGTCGACGTCGTCGACGTGTTCGTCCGGTCCGAGCTCGCGGGTGCCGTCGTCGACCAGGCGATCGAGCGCGGCGCGCGAGCCGTGTGGCTGCAGCTGGGCGTCGTCGACGAGGCGGCGGCGCAGCGCGCGCTCGCGGCGGGTCTCGACGTCGTCATGGACCGCTGCCCCGCCATCGAGGGGCCGCGGCTGCTCGGCTGACCCGGAGTCAGCCGTTCGGGTCGGCGTCCTCCGGGGTGATGGTGCCGTCCACCACGGACTCGAAGAACGCCGGGGCCAGCGCCTCGTCGAGCAGCACGGTCGAGCCCACGCCGCCGGGCCGGTAGTCGAGGTTCGCGATCGGCGGGGTACCGCGCACCCCACCCGAGCCCGTGGCGTCGCGGAACGCGAGCGCGAGCCGACCGAGGTCGAGGATGTTCGTGCCGTTGCCGAACGTCAGCGCGCCGAGCCCGGCCTCCGCGACCCGGACCTGCTCGCCCGGCTTCGTCACGATCGAGGGGTCGGCGACCGCGCCGGTGACCGCCTGGATGACCTGCTGCTGGCGCTGCGTCCTGCCGATGTCGCCGAGCGGGTCGGCCTTGCGCATGCGGGCGAAGGCGAGCGCGGTCGCGCCGTCGGCGAGCCGGCAGCCCGGCTCGTCCCACACCAGCCCGCTGTCCTTGTCGTCGACCACGTAGTCGAGGCAGAGCTCGACGCCGCCGACGGCGTCGACCAGCCCGGCCACACCACCCATGCCGATCTCGACGTAGTGGTCGACGCCGATGCCCGTCAGCGCCTCGACGGTCTCGACGAGCAGCGGGGGGCCGCCGAAGACGAACGAGGCGTTGAGCTTGTTCGGGCCGTGGCCCGGGATGTCGACGTAGGTGTCGCGCGGGAGCGAGATCAGCGAGGTCCGGCCCGAGCGCGGCACCGTCAGCAGCATGATCGTGTCGGTGCGGGAGCCCTCGGTGTCGTCGCCCTGCAGCACGCCGTCGGCGCGGGAGTCCGTCCCGGCCAGCAGGTAGGTCGTGCCGGGGGTGCTCAGCCCTCCGGAGACCGCGTCGACGTGGTTCATCTTGCCGTTGGCCCAGATCAGCAGGCCCACCGGCCAGGCGAGCACGAGCACCAGCAGCAGCGCGATCACGGCGGCGACGACGCGGCCGCGACGCCGGCGGCGCGGCTTCGGCGCGGTCCCGGTCCCGGTCCTGGCCGGCCGCGCGGGCGGGGCGTCCGGCGGGC
>NZ_WNXX01000030.1 GCF_009733795.1 Actinotalea caeni | reverse complement strand
CTCGAACACCGCCCGAGCCGACGCGCTGGCCCCATGGCTCAAGCACTACAACTACGCTCGAGCCCACACCGCCTGCGGAGGCAAGCCACCGATCAGCCGACTGTCACCAACGTGCTGACCGAGTACATCTAGCACGGCGACGGGTCGGCCGCGACGCCCCGCCCGCGGACGACACGGCGCTAGGGTCGGCGCAGGAGCGAGGAGGTCCGATGGGTCGCCCACCCGAGAAGGGGATCGACGAGTCCCGGCTGCACGTCGAGGCTCCCGAGCGCACGGCCGCGGGGCTGCCCGCGGTCGTCAACGCGCTGCGGGTCTCCGTCGAGCAGATGGGCGCGGCACGCACGGCGCGCACGCTCGCGCGGATCAACCAGCACCACGGCTTCGACTGCCCGGGGTGCGCGTGGCCGGACCCGGAGCACCGCAGCCCGGCCGAGTTCTGCGAGAACGGTGCCAAGGCGGTCGCCGAGGAGGCCACGACGCGCCGGGTGACGCCGTCGTTCTTCGCCGAGCACTCGCTCGCCGACCTCGCCGAGCGGGACGACTACTGGCTGGGGCAGCAGGGCCGGATCACCCACCCGATGGTGCTCGACGAGGGCGGCACCCACTACCGCCCGATCACCTGGGACGACGCGTTCACGCTGGTCGCCGACGAGCTGGAGGCGCTCGGCTCGCCCGACGAGGCGGTCTTCTACACCTCCGGCCGCACCTCGAACGAGGCGGCCTTCCTCTACCAGCTCCTCGTCCGCGGCCTCGGCACGAACAACCTGCCCGACTGCTCGAACATGTGCCACGAGAGCTCCGGCACCGCGCTGGGCGAGACGATCGGGATCGGCAAGGGCTCGGTGACCCTGGAGGACGTGCACGCGGCGCGACTGATCGTCGTCGCCGGTCAGAACCCCGGCACGAACCACCCGCGGATGCTGTCGGCGCTGGCGCGCGCCAAGCGTCACGGCGCACGCATCGTCTCCGTCAACCCGCTGCCGGAGGCCGGCCTGCTCGAGTTCCGCGACCCGCAGCGCCCCGCCGGGCTCCTCGGCAGCGGCGAGCGGTTGTCCGACCTGCACCAGCCGATCCGTCTCGGCGGCGACCTGGGTCTGTTCATCGGGGTCGGCAAGCACCTGCTGGAGGCCGACGAGCGCGACGGCGGCGTGATCGACCACGCGTTCGTCACCGAGCACTGCGAGGGCTTCGAGGAGTACGCGGCGCACGTGCGCGCGGTGCCGTGGGCGGAGATCGAGACAGCGACGGGGCTGACCGAGGCGCAGGTGCGGGCGCTGGGGGAGGAGATGGTCGCCTCCCCGGCGACGATCGTGTGCTGGGCGATGGGGCTCACCCAGCACGAGCACGCCACCGACATGATCCGCGAGATCGTCAACGTGCTGCTGCTGCAGGGCAACATCGGCCGCCGGGGCGCCGGGGTGTGCCCGGTGCGCGGGCACTCCAACGTGCAGGGCGACCGCACGATGGGCATCTTCGAGCGGATGCCCGACGACTTCCTCGACCGGCTCGACGCCGAGTTCGCGTTCTCCTCACCGCGCCACCACGGCTACGACACGGTCCGGGCGATCCGCGCCATGCGCGACGGCCAGGTCGGCGTGTTCGTGTCGATGGGCGGCAACTTCCTGCGCGCCACGCCCGACACGGCCGTCACCGAGGCCGCGGTGCGCCGCTGCCGGCTCACCGTGCAGGTCTCGACGAAGCTCAACCGGTCGCACGTCGTCACCGGGCGACGCGCGCTGATCCTGCCCGCGCTGGGTCGCACGGACGCCGACGTGCAGGCCGGTGGGCCGCAGCGCGTCAGCGTCGAGGACTCGATGTCGGTGGTGCACGCCTCCACCGGACGGCTGCGGCCACCGTCGCCGCACGTGCGCAGCGAGGTCGCGATCGTCGCGGGGCTGGCGCGCGAGGTGCTCGCCCGGCCGCGCTTCGCGAGCAGGGCCCCGCGCGCGGACTGGACCGCCCTGCAGGCCGACTACCGGCTGATCCGGCGGCACATCGAGGCGGTCGTGCCGGGCTTCGAGGACTACGAGCGCCGGCTCGACCGGCCGGGCGGTTTCGTGCTGCCGCACCCGCCGCGCGACGAGCGCCGGTTCCCGACGCCGTCCGGCCGGGCACGGCTGACCGTCAACCCGCTGACCTACCCGGCGCTGCCCGAGGGCCGGGTGCTGCTGCAGACGATCCGCAGCCACGACCAGTACAACACCACGATCTACGGCGACAGCGACCGGTACCGCGGCATCCACCACGGCCGCCGCGTCGTGCTCGTCAACCCGGCCGACGTCGAGCGGCTCGGGGTGGGCGACGGCCAGCTGGTCGACCTCGTGTCCGAGTGGCGCGACGGCGTCGAGCGCCGCGCCCCGGGCTTCCGTGTCGTCGCCTACCCGACGGCGGTCGGGTGCGCGGCCGCGTACTACCCGGAGACCAACGTGCTGGTGCCGCTGGACTCGGTGGCGCGGGGGAGCAACACCCCGACGTCGAAGTCGGTCGTCGTGAGGCTGGAGCCCGCGCTCAGCGCGTGAGCGCCTCGTGCATGAGGTGCACGAGCGCGTCGAGCTGCACCGACGTCGTCGAGACGACCTCGGTGTCGCTGCCGTCGAGCGCGCGCGCCGCGAGGCCCTGCTTGGCGTCGATCAGCTCGGCGATCTTGGTGTCGATCGTGTGCGCGGCGAGGATGCGCCACGCGGTCACCGGCTGCTCCTGACCGATGCGGTGCACGCGGTCGATCGCCTGCGCCTGCTCGGCCGCCGTCCAGGACAGCTCCGCCAGCACGACGTTCGACGCCGCGTGCAGGTTGAGGCCGACGCCCGCCGCGGTGAGCGAGCAGACCGCGACCGAGACCTCCGGGTCGTTGGTGAACGCGTCGATCGCCTTCTGGCGCGCGGTGCTCGTCTGCTCGCCGCGGATCGACACCGTCTTCAGACCCGCCTCCGCGAGCGCGCGCTCGGCGGTGTCCATGACGTCGATGTGCTTGGCGAAGAAGACGACCTTGCCGACCGAGCGGGCCAGCTGCGCGGTGTAGTCGGACGCCAGCGCCGCCTTGGCCTGGCCGATCCGGCGGACCATCGTGAAGACGTTCTCGCCGCCGCCGGAGGCGTTGCGCGAAGACTCCAGCTCGGCCGTGGCGACCGAGCGCATGATGTCCAGGTCGGGCTCGAACGGCTCCGGCTCGCCCGGGTGACGCGTCTCCCAGAGCTTGCGGTAGCGCTGCGCGAGCCGCGCGCCGAGCTCGCGCTCGGCCTGGCGGATCGAGCGGCCCAGGTCGTCGTCCAGCTCGACCGGCAGGTCGGCGATGCGGCGTGCCGGCAGGTCCTTCGCGACCTCGGTCTTGAGACGGCGCACGATGCCCATCGAGATGACGGCGGCCCGCGCCTCGGGGTAGAAGCCGCGGTCGGCGGGCGTGAGCCCGATCGCCTCGAGCTTGCGCATCAGCTCCCGCGAGGGCTGGTTGCCGTCGACCCAGCCGAGGAACTTCCAGATCGCGTGGAAGTCCTCGACGTCGTTGATCAGCGGCGTCCCGGTCAGCGCCATCAGCAGCGGCCGGCCGCCGGGGGCGGTCGCACGCACCTGCTCGGCGAGCGCGAGCACGTGCTGGCTGCGCTGCGAGCTGAGGTTCTTGATGAAGTGGGCCTCGTCGACGACCATCGAGCGGAACCCGAACCGCATCAGCCAGGACAGGTGGCGGTCGAGGATCTCGTAGTTGACGACGAAGACGTCGGCGAACGCGTCCATGTCGTCGCCGTCGCCGTGGATGACCGTGACCTTGCGACCCGGCGTCCAGCGCTCGACCTCGCGGGCCCAGTTGATCTTGACGACGTTCGGGACGATCGCGAGCATCGGGAAGGCGCCCGCCACCGACGCCGCCAGCACCGACTGCGCGGTCTTTCCCAGACCGGGCTCGTCGGCGAGCAGGAACGTGCGGTGGCCGCGGCGGACGGCCTCCAGCAGCCGCACCTGGTGCGGCATGAGGTCCAGGCCGCGCGGCGAGAACCTGTCGAACCGCGGCATCGGCGGCAGCTCCATCGACGCCGCGCCGCCGCCCGCTCCCTGCTCGAAGCTGCGGTACAGCGGCTCCATGAGGTCCCAGCCGTTGAGCCGACCGGTCAGCGGCGGCTCCGGCTCACGGATCGCGGGGGCCAGGAACGGGTTGGCCTTGAGACGCCGCTTGACCGAGGGCGGCACGACCTGGCGCTCGGCGAGCGCCTCCGGCACCACCGCGGGGCGGGCCGGCTGGGGCGCCTTGATCTCCATCTCCTCGGCGCTGAGCTCGGCGCCGGAGTCGAGCAGCCAGTCGAGCCGCATGCGCTGCGCGGCCGGGCCCGGCGTCGTGGCCGGGTCGAGCAGCGTGAGCAGCGAGGTGTCCCGCGCGGCGGTGCGCGCGAGGATGGTCGCGACGCCGTCGAGGCGCTTGAGCAGCTCGGCCCGCGCGGCGGAGGAGAGGTTCGGGTCGTTCTTGACCCGGGCGCGTTCCTCACGGACGAGCAGCGCGATCACCTGGAAGCGCGTGCGGTTGGTCGGTCCGACCTTGCCGCGGGCGGCCTTCGCCTCGACCTCGCGCACCTTGCGGGCGAGGATCGGGATGATCGGCGCCGCCTCGTCGCCGCGCGCGGCGCGGCGGTCGAGCAGACGGGCCTGAGATGAGGGCACTGGGTCTCCACTACGTCGAGCGCGACGGCTCGACGGACAGATGTGCGCGACGCGGACACGCGTCGGGGTGCTGCTGACGGGCGCCTCGACGGCCACCCGGTCCAGCCCTCACGGCTGGTCCAGCAGTGGGCGATACTGGGATCGAACCAGTGACCTCTTCCGTGTCAGGGAAGCGCGCTACCGCTGCGCCAATCGCCCGTGCGAGGTGGGTACGGGATTCGAACCCGTGTATACGGCTTTGCAGGCCGCTGCCTCGCCTCTCGGCCAACCCACCATGTGATCCGGTGTCGCAGTGTCGTCAGTGCTGTCAAGTGCTGAGTGACACCCCGCGCTGGATCCCCTGCTGGGCCACCGATCTCGAGCGGACGACGGGACTCGAACCCGCGACCCTCACCTTGGCAAGGTGATGCTCTACCAACTGAGCCACGTCCGCGTGCGACCACCGTTCCGGGGGCTTCCCCCCTGCGTGGTGGCGCGGCGACGATGCTAACCCAGTCCGGGCCGAAGAGTCCAACTGAGCCTCTCCGGTGTGTCGCGGAGCGGACGTCCACGGTCTCGGGCGGGCGCCCCGTAGCGTGGTCGCGTGACGTCCACGCGTGCCCCGGGAAGGGCGTGGTTCCGCGGCTTGCGGGCCACCGAGGTGGTCGAGCACGTCGACCTGCGCGAGCGGCCCGACGCGTTCGCCCAGGGCGGATGGTGGGTCGTCGTCGCGGGGTTCGACGGGCCGTGGCACGCGTGGCGGATGGCGCGTGTGGAGGCCACCGAGGAGGTCGTGCGAGACGGTGCGTCGTGGACCGGCCCGGCGCGGTCGTCGTGGCGCAGCTCGATGTCGCGGGACGTCTACGTCGACGCCGTCGCCCGGGTGCGCGAGGCGATCGCGGAGGGCGAGGTGTACCAGGCGAACATCTGCCGGGTCCTCTCGGCGCCGACCGACGGCGTGCGCCCGGACCCGCTCGGTCTCGCCGTCCGGCTCGCGACCGGCAACCCGGCGCCGTACGCGGCGCTCGTCGACGTCCCGGCGGGCGCCACCGGTCCTGCGGACCCGGGCGCCTGGGTCGTGAGCGCCTCGCCCGAGCTGTCGCTGGAGGTCGCCGACGGGTGGGTGACGTCCGGGCCGATCAAGGGCACGGCGGCCACGCCGGCGGGCCTCGCCGACAAGGACCGCGCCGAGAACGTCATGATCACCGACCTCGTGCGCAACGACCTGCAGCGCGTGTGCGCTCCGGGCACGGTCGAGGTCACCGACCTGCTCGCGCTCGAGCAGCACCCAGGCCTGGTGCATCTCGTCTCGCGCGTGCGCGGCCGGCTGCTGGACCCCACCGCGGCCGGCTGGCCGGCGCTGCTCGCCGCCGCGCACCCGCCGGGCTCGGTGTCGGGTGCGCCGAAGTCGTCGGCGCTACGGGTGATCGAGCGGCTCGAGACCGCACCGCGAGGTCCCTACTGCGGCCAGATCGGCTGGGTGGACGCCGACCGCGGCGCCGCGCGGCTCGCCGTCGGGATCCGCACCTTCTGGTGGGAGGAGGGGCTGCTGCGGTTCGGGACCGGCGCCGGGATCACGTGGGGGAGCGACCCGCAGCGGGAGTGGGAGGAGACCGAGCTCAAGGCCGCCCGGCTCGTCGCGTTGGCGTCGAGCGGCCCCGAGGGTGGAGGCTGAACCCATGACCGCTGCACCGCTGCTGCTCCACGTCGACGGCACCTTCCACGAGCCGGACGCCCCGCTGGTCTCCGCGCTCGACCACGGCATCACGGTCGGTGACGGCGTGTTCGAGACCTGCGAGCTCCTCGACGGGCGGACCTTCGCACTCACCCGCCACCTCGCGCGGTTGTCCCGCTCGGCCGAGGGGCTCGGGCTGGAGCCGCCCGAGGAGGGGCGTGTACGCGACGCGGTCGCCGCCGTCGAGCAGCGCTGGCGCGAGCAGGGCGGCGGTCTCGGGCGGCTGCGGATCACGTGGACGGCCGGGCCCGGCCCGCTCGGGTCGGACCGCACGCCCGGCTCGGGCACGCTCATCGTCGCCGCCGGCCCGACCCGCGCGCCCGGCCCGGTGCGCGTCGTCGTCGTGCCCTGGGTGCGCAACGAGCGCTCGGCGATCGCCGGGCTCAAGACGACCTCCTACGCCGAGAACGTCGTCGCGCTCGCGCACGCCCAGCAGCGCGGCGCGCGCGAGGCGATCTTCGCCAACACCCGCGGCGAGCTCTGCGAGGGCACCGGGACGAACGTGTTCGTCGAGCGCGACGGCGCAATCCTCACGCCGCCGCTCGACTCCGGCTGCCTCGCCGGCGTCACGCGCGCGCTCGTGCTCGAGTGGGCGGCCGACGCCGGGATCGAGGTGCGGGAGCAGACGCTCCCGCTGGCCGCGATCCACGAGGCCGAGCACGCGGCGCTGACCTCGAGCACGCGTGGCATGACCCCGATCGCCGCGGTCGACGACCGCGAGCTGCAGCCCGGGCCGCTGACGCTGCGGATGGCCGAGGAGTTCGACCGCCGCAGCCGCGAGCAGCTCGACCCCTGAGCGTGCGCGCGCGTCAGCCGGCGGGGTCGTGCGCCCACGCGTCGACGGCGTCCGCCCAGCCGTGGGGGTCGGCACCGGTCGGGATCTGACCGAGCCCGACACGCAGCCGCGTCGCGGTCCACCAGCCGCGCTCGGCGTCGTCGAGCGGGAGCACATCCTCGTACCCGGCGAGCAGCGCGTGCTGCGCCGCCGGCGGCGCCGGTGGCCACCGCCGGAACTGCGTGGCGAGCAGGACCGCCGCCGTCGCCAGCTCGGCGGTCGGGCTGCCGAGCCCCAGCTCGTCGAAGTCGAGGAGCGCGGCGACGCGCCCGTCGCGCACGAGCACGTTCGCGCCGCGGACGTCGCCGTGCACGAGCTGGCGGGGCGGCGCGGGCGGCGGCAGCGTCGTGAGCAGGTCCGTCAGCCGCGCGTGGGCGCGCGGCGCCCGTCCGGCCGGCAGCCCGTGCAACCACGCCGCGCGCCGGTGCTCGTCCGGGGTGAGCCGGTCGAGCCGGCCGGGTCCGAACGGCGCCGGGTCGACCTCTGCCAGCGCCAGGTGCAGCCGTGCGACCAGCGTGCCGGTCGCGCGCACGGCCGCGAGGTCGGCGACGTCGAGGTGAACGCCCTCGACCAGGGGCAGCACCGCGACCGACAGGGCGCGGTCGGAGCGCCGGACCACCCGCCGCGCCGAGGACCGAGCGGGCAGCGGCGCCGCCACCGGAAGCCCCGGCGCGTCCAGGTCGCCGAGGAGCGTGGCGATCGCCGCGAGGCGCTCGAAGGTGGGCTCGTCGGCCGCGACCTTGACCACGAGGGGTCCGTCGTCGCTCGTGACCCACGCGATGGCGTTGGTCGCGGAGATCACCCAGCGGTCGCAGCCAAAGATGCGCAGCCCCCAGTCCTCGGCGAGCACCGCCGTCAGCCAGGACGTGGCCGCCGGCAGGTCCGCGAGGCCGAAGCGGGCCGGCAGCGCGTGCGTCGGGTCGGCGTCCTCCCACAGCATCGACAGTCCTGGTGCGAGCATCCCGGCAGCGTAGGTCGGCTCGCGCGGCGTGTGTCGGCGACACCCGCAGCCGCTGGTAACATCGGTGCTCGCCCCGTCGGGGCACCGGCTTCACACCCGGGCGATTGGCTCAGTGGTAGAGCGCCTCGTTCACACCGAGGAGGTCACTGGTTCGAACCCAGTATCGCCCACCACCCGCGAGCGCAGGCCGTGTCGAGACCCTCGACCGCCTGCGCTCTCGTCGTCTCCGGGCCGGCTTCCGGCGCCGTCGCCACGCACGGCACGCGCGGGCCGCCGCGCTCCGTAGGCTGGCCCCGTGCGCGCGGTCGTCTACGACACCCCCGGTGGTCCCGTCGAGGTGCGCGACGTGCCGGAGCCCGCCGCGCCGGAGGGCGGCGTCGTCGTCGAGGTGCACGCGACCGGGCTGTGCCGCAGCGACTGGCACGCCTGGGCGGGTCACGAGGACGTGCCCCTGCCGAACGTGCCCGGGCACGAGCTCGCGGGCGTCGTGGTCGAGGTCGGCGAGGGCGTGCAGCGGTGGCGGCCCGGCGACCGGGTGACGGTGCCGTTCGTCGAGGGCTGCGGCCGCTGCGAGTGGTGCGCGTCGGGCGACGCCCAGGTGTGCCCCGACCAGCAGCAGCCCGGCTTCACGCACGCCGGCTCCTTCGCCGAGCTCGTCGCGCTGCACGCCGCCGACACCAACCTCGTCCGCGTGCCGCACGGCGTGAGCATGGTCGCGGCCGCCGGCCTCGGGTGCCGGGTCGCGACGGCGTACCGCGGCCTGGTCGGCCGAGCCGGTCTGCGGGCGGGGGAGTGGGTGACCGTCGTCGGCGCGGGCGGCGTCGGGCTGTCGGCCGTCATGATCGCCGCGGCGCTCGACGCGCGCGTGGTCGCGCTCGACACCAACCCGGCCGCGCTCGCCGAGGCGCGCACGCTCGGGGCCGAGCACACGGTCGCCGTCGACGACGGCGCCGGGCCGTCCGACGTCGCCGCGGAGGTCCAGCGGCTCACCGGCGGCACCCACGTCGCCGTCGACGCGATCGGGTCCGAGCGTGCGGCGAGCACCGCGGTCCTGTCGCTGCGGCGCCGCGGCCGGCACGTCCAGATCGGCCTCCTGCCCCCGCTGCCCGACCACCCGCGCATCCCGATGGACCGGGTCCTCGCCTGGGAGCTCGACGTCCTCGGCAGCCACGGCATGGCGGCCGCCGACTACCCGGGCATGCTCGAGCTCGTCCGCACCGGCCGGCTGCGCCCGCAGCGTCTCGTCCGCCGGGTCGTCTCGCTGGCGCAGGCGGCCGAGCTGCTCCCTGCCATGGAGCACGCGACCCACGCCGGGGTCACGGTGGTCGAGCCCGGGCTGCCGACGTGAGCCTCGTCACGGTCCGCGACGCCACGACCGAGGAGTCGACGCGCTGCCCGACCCCGCCGGTGCCACACTGCGCCGGTCGGCGGGGTTCGCCGAGGGTCGGCACCCCGCACCAGGGCGGCCACACGCTCGGCCGCCACGTCGACGTGCTCCGCCCGCAGCGCCTGGTGGGCGCACCGCGAGCCTCGGTGCCGCCCGGGGCCGCGGGCTGACTACCATCGAGGCGTCCGTCATCCACCCCCACGCGAAAGTGGCCCCGTGACCCTCCCTGAGCAGACCCTGTCCGTCGCCGGAACCCCGCAGTCGGTCCCCGCGGGCACGACGGGCACGGACCTGTTCGGCACGGACAAGTCCGTGGTCGCGGTCCGGGTCGACGGCGTGCTGCGCGACCTCGACACCGTGCTCGACGGCGCCGAGACGGTCGAGCCCGTCACCATCGACTCCCCGGACGGCCTCGACATCCTGCGGCACTCCACCGCCCACGTGCTCGCGCAGGCGGTGCAGCAGGTGAACCCCGATGCGAAGCTCGGCATCGGCCCGCCGATCACCGACGGCTTCTACTACGACTTCGACGTCGAGCAGCCGTTCCAGCCGGAGGACCTCAAGAAGCTCGAGAAGGCGATGCAGCGCATCGTCAACACCGGCCAGCGGTTCCGCCGTCGCGTCGTCACCGAGGAGGAGGCGCGCGCCGAGCTCGCCGACGAGCCGTACAAGCTCGAGCTGATCGGCCTCAAGGGCGCCGGCGGGGACGCGAGCGCCGCGGCCGAGGGCGCGGGCGCCGAGATCGGTGCCGGCGAGCTGACCATCTACGACAACGTCGCGCGCGACCGCGAGGGCAACGAGGTCGTGGCGTGGAAGGACCTCTGCCGCGGCCCGCACCTGCCGACGACCAAGCTGATCGGCAACGGCTTCCAGCTGATGCGCAGCGCCGCCGCCTACTGGCGCGGCAGCGAGAAGAACCCACAGCTGCAGCGCATCTACGGCACCGCCTGGCCGACCAAGGACGAGCTGCGCGCGCACCTCGAGCGGCTCGCCGAGGCCGAGCGGCGCGACCACCGCAGGCTCGGCGCCGAGCTCGACCTGTTCTCGTTCCCCGACGAGATCGGCTCCGGCCTCGCGGTCTTCCACCCCAAGGGCGCGATGATCCGCATGGAGATGGAGGACTACTCGCGCCGCCGCCACGTCGAGGCCGGGTACTCGTTCGTCTCCTCGCCGCACATCACCAAGGCGAAGCTGTTCGAGACCTCCAAGCACCTCGAGTGGTACGCCGAGGGCATGTACCCGCCGATGCGGCTGGACGCCGAGTACCACGAGGACGGCACGCTCAAGCGCGAGGGGCAGGACTACTACCTCAAGCCGATGAACTGCCCGATGCACAACCTGATCTTCGACAGCCGGGGGCGCTCCTACCGCGAGCTGCCGCTGCGGCTGTTCGAGTTCGGGACCGTGTACCGCTACGAGAAGTCCGGCGTCGTGCACGGCCTCACCCGTGCGCGCGGCTTCACCCAGGACGACGCGCACATCTACTGCACCCGCGAGCAGATGCGCGACGAGCTGGCGTCGCTGCTCGGCTTCGTGCTCGACCTGCTGCGCGACTACGGCCTCGACGACTTCTACCTCGAGCTGTCGACCCGCGACCCGGAGAAGTCGGTCGGTGACGACGCCACCTGGGAGGAGGCGACCCGCACGCTCGAGGAGGTCGCGCTGGCCTCCGGGCTCGAGCTGGTACCCGACCCGGGCGGCGCGGCGTTCTACGGCCCGAAGATCTCGGTGCAGGCCAAGGACGCGATCGGACGCACCTGGCAGCTGTCGACGATCCAGCTCGACTTCTTCGAGCCCGAGCTGTTCGAGCTCACCTACACCGCGCAGGACGGCAGCCGGCAGCGCCCGGTCATGATCCACCGCGCGCTCTTCGGGTCGATCGAGCGGTTCTTCGGCATCCTCGTCGAGCACTACGCCGGCGCGATGCCGCCGTGGCTGGCGCCCGTGCAGGCGCTGGCGGTGCCGGTGGCCGAGCCGTTCAACGACTACCTGGCCGACGTCGTCGCGCAGCTGCGTGCCCGGGGCGTGCGTGCCGAGCTGGACGACTCCGACGACCGCTTCAACAAGAAGATCCGCAACGCGACCACGCAGAAGGTGCCGTTCGTGCTCATCGCCGGTGGCGAGGACGCCGAGGCCGGTGCGGTCTCGTTCCGGTTCCGGGACGGCACCCAGCGCAACGGGGTGCCGGTCGCCGAGGCCGTGGAGCTCGTCGTCTCCGCGATCGCCGACCGGGTGCAGGTGTGACCGGGGCAGGCGCCACCGAGACCCCGGACGGCTTCCCGCGCGAGGCCGACGGCTACGAGCGGCTGTGGACGCCGCACCGGATGGTGTACGTCGACGGCCCTGCGAAGGTCACCAGCACCACGGAGCGGGAGTGCCCGTTCTGCACGGGTCCGCGCGGGCCCGACGCCGACGCGCTGATCGTGCACCGGGGTCGCACCTGCTTCGTCGCGCTCAACCTGTTCCCGTACAACCCGGGCCACCTGCTGGTGTGCCCGTACCGGCACGTGCCCGACCTCACCACGATGACCGCCGCGGAGCGGGCCGAGGCGATCGAGCTGGTCACGACCGGCATCGAGGTGCTGCGGGCCGCCAAGCGGCCGACCGGCTTCAACACCGGCATGAACACCGGCGAGGGCGCGGGCGCCGGCATCGCCGGCCACGCGCACCTGCACGTCGTGCCGCGGTGGGACGGCGACGCGAACTTCCTGCCGATCATCGCGCGCACCAAGGCGCTGCCGGAGCTGCTGGGCGACACCCGCGAGCAGCTCGCCGCGGCGTGGCCGACCGGGGGAGAGGAGAGCGCCGATGGTCCTCGGTAACCGGGGTCGCGGCTTCTCCAGCACCGTGTTCGGGCCGCTGGCGCGGCTGCTCGTGCGGTGGCGGGTCTCGCCCGACGCCGTCACGGTCGCCGGCACCGTGGCGGTCGTGGCCGCGTCGCTGACACTGCTGCCGAACGGTTACCTGGTCGCGGGTGCGCTCGTGCTCGGCGTGCTCGTGCTCACCGACTCGATCGACGGGATCATGGCGCGCGAGGTCCACGGCGACACGCCGCGGCCCTACGGCGAGTTCCTCGACTCCACGCTCGACCGGTTCTCCGACGGTGCGATCTTCGCCGGCCTCACGCTGTTCTTCGTGCTGCGCACCGACGGCGCGACCCGCACCTGGGGCGTCGCCGCCGCCGTCGGGTGCCTCGCGCTCGGCGGCCTCGTCTCCTACGCGCGCGCCAAGGCGCAGGCGCTCGACGTCGTCGCCAAGGTCGGCATCGCCGAGCGCGCGGACCGGCTGATCGTCGCGCTGGTGGCGACCCTGCTGGTCGGGCTGGGGCTGCCCGAGGCGGTCCTCGTGGCCTCGCTCGGCCTGCTCGCGCTCGCCAGCCTCTGGACCGTCGGGCAGCGCATGCGGGTCGTGCGGCACGCGCTGGTGGGGGAGCGCGCCCGGTGAACGCCGGACGGCTGTTCCTGCTCGCGTGGCGCTGGGTGCCGCGGCTGCCCGGCGGCCTGGTGCGAGCCCTCTTCGACGTCGTCGCGGTCGTCGCGCACACGCTGCGGGTCAGCGGCGTCCAGCAGCTGGAGCGCAACCTCGCCCGGCTCCGCCCCGACCTGCGCGGACGCACGCTGCGACGCACCTCGCGCGCCGGCATGCGCACCTACATGCGCTACTACGCCGAGGCGTTCCAGCTGCCCGGCATGACGTCGGAGCAGATCGGGGCGCGCGTGCGCGCCGAGAACATCGAACCGGTCGTGCGGGGGCTCGCCGAGGGTCGGCCGGCGGTCGGCGCCCTCACCCACAGCGGCAACTGGGACCTCGCGGGTGCGTGGTTCGTGCAGCGCCACGGCGGCGTGCTGACCGTCGCCGAGACGCTGGAGCCGGAGGAGCTGTTCCGGCAGTTCGTCGACTTCCGCGAGGGGCTCGGGCTGCGCATCGTGCCGTTCGCGCCGGGCACCGGGGTGTTCCGCCGGCTGCTGACGGGGATGCGGTCGCCGACGTCCTTCGTGCCGCTGCTGGCCGACCGGGACCTCAGCCGGCAGGGCCTCGAGGTCGACGCCGCGGGCCACCGGATGCGCGTGGCGCCGGGGCCCGCCGCCCTCGCCCTCGCCGGCAAGGTGGACCTGTACTCGGTGTTCCTGCGCCACGAGCGGCTGCACGGCGACCGGCGCCGGCGCGCAGGCAGCCCGTGGGGCGTCGTCATCACCTTCAGCGACCCGATCCCGGTGCCGGAAGGCCCGCGCGAGGAGGCCGTGCAGGCGATGACGCAGGCCTGGGTCGACCACCAGGTGGGCCTCATCCAGGCCTACCCCGAGCACTGGCACATGCTCCAGAAGGTGTTCACCGAGGACCTGGACGCCGAGCGGCTGGCGCGCGCCTCGGCGGGCGCCATGGCGCCGGACGAGGAGGGCTGATGCCGGCGAGCACGCTGCGCGTCGGCCTGGTGAGCCCGTACGCCTGGGAGGTGCCGGGCGGCGTCAACTTCCACATCCGCGACCTCGCGGAGCACCTGACCGCGCTCGGGCACGAGGTCTCGGTGCTCGCGCCCGCGGACGACGAGGCCGAGCTGCCGCCGTACGTCACGCCGGCCGGGAGCACCGTGCCGGTCAGCTACAACGGCTCGACGGCGCGACTCGCGTTCGGGCCGATGGTCGCCCGCCGAGTGGCGCGCTGGCTCAAGGAGGGCGACCACGACGTCGTCCACATCCACGAGCCGATCGTGCCCTCGGTCGGCCTGATCGCGCTGCGCAGCGCGACCGCGCCGGTCGTCGCGACCTTCCACTCCTCGCAGGAGCGCTCGCGCGCGATGATGATCGCGAACCCGCTCGTGCGCCCCGGCCTGGAGCGCATCAACGCGCGGATCGCGGTGTCGGAGGACGCCCGCCGGACGCTGGTCGAGCACCTGGGCGGCGACGCCGTCGTCATCCCCAACGGGGTCGACGTGCAGCGGTTCGCCGACGGCAGGCCCGACCCCCGCTGGCAGGGCACCCCGGAGCGGCCGACGATCGCGTTCCTCGGCCGGCTCGACGAGCCCCGCAAGGGGCTGCAGGTGCTGCTGGGCGCGATCCCGGAGCTGCGCCGTCGCCACCCCGGTGCCCGGGTGCTGGTCGCCGGCCGCGGCGACCTGGACCGCGCGCTGGACGAGGCCGGGCTGACGCGCGACGACGTCGAGCACCTCGGCGAGATCAGCGAGGGGGACAAGCTCGCGCTGTTCGCCTCGGTCGACGTGTACGTGGCGCCGCAGACCGGCGGCGAGTCGTTCGGGATCGTGCTCGTCGAGGCGATGAGCGCGGGAGCCGCCGTCGTCGCGAGCGACCTCAACGCGTTCCGGGCGGTGCTCGACGACGGCGCGTCGGGTCGGCTGTTCCGCACCGGCGACCCCGCCGACCTCGCCCGGGTCCTCGGCGAGGCCCTCGACGACCGGGACGGCACGCGCGCGCTCGTCGAGCACGCGCGCACCGCGGTGCGCCGCTACGACTGGAGCGTGGTCGCGGCCCGCGTGCTGGACGTGTACGCCATGGTCACGCAGGCGCCGGCCGACGAGGACGGCCTGCTCACCCGGTTGCTGCGGGGCTTCCGGAGGGACGAGTGAGCGCCGCCGAGATCACGCTCGTCGCGGTCGGGGTCCTCGCACTCGTCGCGGTGGTGCTGGTCAACCTCGCGCAGCGGGTGGACCGGCTGCACCGCCGGGTGGTCGGGTCGCGCTCGACACTCGAGGCGCAGCTGGTGCGGCGCGCGGAGGCCGCCGCCGAGCTCGCGGCCGCGGACGCGCTCGACCCGGCCTCCGCCGTCATCGTGGCCGAGGCCGCCTGGGCGGCCGCCGTGCACGCGCCCCGGCTCGTGGGCGGGGAGGACGGCGACCTGGCCGACACCGGCGTCGAGCGCGGGCTGGTGGAGTCGGAGCTGACGATCGCGCTGCGCGCCGCCCTGGGCGACGCCGAGGACCTGGCCGAGCTGCGCGCCGACCCGGCCGGTGCTGCGCTGCTCGAGCGGCTGGAGAGCACCTGCTACCGGGCGCAGCTCGCACGCCGGTTCCACAACGACGCCGTCGTCGCGACGCAGCAGCTGCGCCGCAACCCGCTCGTGCGGCTGTTCCGGCTCGCCGGCCGCGCCGCGATGCCGGTGACCTTCGAGATGGACGACGAGGTCTTCGGCGGCGCCCCGCCCGCCACCGGTTCCTGAGCGGCCCGCCACGCTGCCGTGCCGACGGCGGCCGGTTGCGCGTTCGCCCTAGAGTGTTCGCCATGTCGAGCCCCTACCCCGGCACACCGTCGTCCGCGAGCGGCCCGTACCAGCAGCCGCCGGCACCGGGTCCGACCCAGCCTCCCGGCGGCCCGCAGCAGCAGCTCACCTACCCGCCCGCCTACCGGCCCGGCGGATTCGCGCCGTCGCCGGCGGACTGGGGGTCGATGAACGCCGCGACCGCGCCGCCGCCGAACACCACGGGCCCGATCGAGCAGGTCTGGGCAGGCGGCCAGCGCGTCAGCAACCGGCCGATCCTCAACCTCGTCGCGATCGCCGTCGGGGCGCTGGCGATGATCGTCGTGCTCGTCATCGTCATGCAGCAGACCGGCGTCGGCCCGACGACGGCCGGGTTCGTGCTCGCGCTCGTGCCGCTCACGATCGTCCTCGCGGGCGTGCTGTGGCTCGACCGCTGGGAGCCCGAGCCGAAGATCCTGCTGCTGGTCGCGCTGCTGTGGGGCGCCGGCGTCTCGACGCTGTCGTCGCTGTTCGTCAACACCGGCATCACCCAGTGGATCTACGACAGCACCGGTGACGCGCGCGGGGCGAACATGCTCGGTGCCGTCGTGGTGGCGCCGGTGGTCGAGGAGGTCTTCAAGGGCCTCGGGGTGCTGCTGCTGTTCCTCGCGCGCCGCCAGCACTTCGACGGCCCGGTCGACGGCGTCGTCTACGCCGCGACGGTCGCGGCGGGCTTCGCGTTCACCGAGAACATCCTCTACTTCGCCCGCAGCGCCGACCTCGTCTGGGTCGTGTTCGTCATGCGCGGCCTGTTCTCGCCGTTCGCGCACCTGATCTTCACCGCCTGCATCGGCATCGCGATCGGCATGGCGGCGCGGTCCCGCAAGAGCACCGCCGTCTTCCTCGCGTTCCCCGTGGGCCTCGTCGGCGCCATGGGTCTGCACGCGCTGTGGAACGGCTCGGCCTCGCTCGGCAACCAGTTCCTGTTCATGTACGTCGTCGTGCAGGTGCCGCTGTTCATCTCGGTGATCGTGCTGATGGTGTGGCTGCGCCGGCAGGAGGCCGAGGTGATCCGGGCGCGGCTCGGCGAGTACGCGCAGGCGGGCTGGTTCGCACCGCACGAGGTGCAGATGCTCTCCTCGATGCGGCTGCGCAGCCAGGCGCGCACGTGGGCCGCCGGCTACGGCGAGCGGGCCAAGGCGGCGATGCGCAAGTACCAGCGCGACGCGACGTCGTTGGCGTACCTGCGGCAGCGGCAGCTGACCGGGCGTGCCGAGCTGCGCGCCTCGCAGAGCGAGCACGAGCTGCTCAACGAGATCCAGAAGGACCGCCACACGTTCACGGTGTCCGCTCAGGGCCGGCTGCAGTAACCGCGCCGTCCCAGCAGGAGGACGGCGTGCCGGCGCGGGCCGGCCGGGGCACGCGTCCGGTCGTAGACTGCTGCCGTCGCGACGCCGCGTGTGCGGCAGCGGTACCCGCGTGCTCGGGGGCACGGGTGCCGTCCCGCGCCCCAGCCACCACGTCGAACGAGGTCCCACCGTGTCCGAGGCCCAGACCACCACCGCGCCGTCCGAGAACGGCTCCAGCGGACAGCCGAGCGTCGGCACCGCGCGCGTCAAGCGCGGCATGGCCGAGATGCTCAAGGGCGGGGTGATCATGGACGTGGTCACGCCCGAGCAGGCCAAGATCGCCGAGGACGCCGGCGCCGTCGCGGTGATGGCGCTCGAGCGGGTGCCCGCCGACATCCGCGCGCAGGGCGGCGTGTCGCGCATGAGCGACCCCGACATGATCGACGGGATCATCTCCGCCGTCTCGATCCCGGTGATGGCGAAGGCCCGTATCGGGCACTTCGTCGAGGCGCAGGTGCTGCAGAGCCTCGGCGTCGACTACATCGACGAGTCCGAGGTGCTGACGCCGGCCGACTACGCCAACCACATCGACAAGTGGGCGTTCACGGTCCCGTTCGTGTGCGGCGCGACCAATCTCGGCGAGGCGCTGCGGCGCATCACCGAGGGTGCGGCGATGATCCGTTCGAAGGGTGAGGCGGGCACCGGTGACGTGTCGAACGCGACGACCCACATGCGGTCGATCCGAGCGGAGATCGCGCGCCTGACCTCGTTGCCCGAGGACGAGCTGTACGTCGCGGCCAAGGAGCTGCAGGCGCCCTACGAGCTGGTCGTCGAGGTCGCGCGCACCGGCAAGCTGCCGGTCGTGCTGTTCACCGCGGGCGGCATCGCGACCCCGGCCGACGCCGCGATGATGATGCAGCTCGGCGCCGAGGGCGTGTTCGTCGGCTCCGGCATCTTCAAGTCCGGCAACCCCGCCGAGCGGGCCGCCGCGATCGTGCAGGCGACCACGTTCTACGACGACCCCGACGTCATCGCCAAGGTGTCCCGCGGTCTCGGTGAGGCGATGGTCGGCATCAACGTCGACGACATCCCGGTCCCGCACCGGCTGGCCGAGCGCGGCTGGTGAGCTCGACTCTCGGGCCGGAGTGGGTCAGGGGCGCCGACGGGAGGTACTTCCGCACCGCGGCGCGGGTGCTGCTGATCGACGAGCACGACCGGGTCCTGCTGGTGCGCGGTCACGACGTCGACCGGCCGGAGCGGTCGTGGTGGTTCACGATCGGGGGCGGCATCGACCGCGACGAGCGACCCGAGGACGCCGCGGTCCGTGAGCTGGCCGAGGAGACCGGGCTGAGCATCGACGTCTCCGACCTGGTCGGGCCGGTGCTCACACGCAGCGCGATCTTCGACTTCGAGCGCGAGCACGTGCGCCAGGACGAGGTCTTCTTCGTCGCGCGCATCCGTGACGCCGGCGAGCTCAGCCGGGACGGCTGGACCGCCGTCGAGCGCTCGTTCATGGACGAGATGCGGTGGTGGTCGCCCGCGGATCTGCGCGAGGTCGACATCGAGGTGTTCCCGGCCGAGCTGCCCGAGGTGGTCGAGCACCTGCTCGACGGCTGGGACGGCACCGTGCGGCACCTGGGGCTGCAGGACGACGACGCCACCGGAGAGGCGGTGCCGCAGTGAGCGGGCGCACGCCCGTCGTGGGTGTGCTCGCGCTGCAGGGCGACGTGCGCGAGCACGCCGCGGCGCTGCGCGCGTGCGGCGCCGAGGTGGCGCTGGTGCGGCGACCGGAGGAGCTGGGCGCCGTCGACGGACTGGTGCTGCCGGGCGGGGAGTCCACGACGATCGACAAGCTCCTCCGGCGGTTCGGGCTCATGGAGCCGCTGCGCGCCCGCATCGCCGACGGGCTGCCGGTGTACGGCTCGTGCGCGGGGATGATCCTGCTGGCGGACCGGATCGCGGACGGCACGGCCGACCAGCAGACCGTCGGCGGGCTCGACGTGCTGGTGCGCCGCAACGCCTTCGGGCGACAGGTCGACAGCTTCGAGGAACAGCTGCACGCACCGGCCCTGGGAGCGGGTCCCGACGACCCACCGATGACCGCCGTCTTCATCCGCGCGCCCTGGGTCGAGGAGGTCGGTCCGGGCGTCGAGGTGCTCGCGACGGTCTCGACCGGCCCGGCGGCGGGTAGGATCGCGGCCGTCCGCCAGGGTGCGCTCATGGCGACCGCGTTCCACCCCGAGATCAGCTCGGACGTGCGCGTGCACAGGGCTTTCCTGAGGTCCGTCGCCGCAGCGATCGCCGACCGAGCCGCGACGGGCGCGACGTCGCCGGCGCAGCCCTGACGACGCACAGCAGACGAACGAGAGCGAGCTTCAATGTCCGGTCACTCCAAGTGGGCCACGACCAAGCACAAGAAGGCGGCCATCGACGCCAAGCGCGGCAAGCTGTTCGCGCGCCTCATCAAGAACATCGAGGTCGCGGCCCGCACCGGCGGCGGTGACCCCGCGGGCAACCCGACGCTCTACGACGCCATCCAGAAGGCGAAGAAGTCCTCGGTCCCCGCGGACAACATCGACCGCGCCGTCAAGCGCGGCTCCGGCGCCGAGGCCGGTGGCGCCGACTACCAGACGATCATGTACGAGGGCTACGCGCCCGGTGGTGTCGCCGTGCTCGTCGAGTGCCTGAGCGACAACCGCAACCGTGCGGCCTCCGACGTGCGGGTCGCGTTCACGCGCAACGGCGGCTCGCTCGCCGACCCCGGCAGCGTGTCGTACCTGTTCAACCGCAAGGGCGTCGTCATCGTCCCGAAGTCGGGCGAGAACGGCAGCGTCGACGAGGAGACCGTGCTCGACGCCGTCCTCGACGCCGGCGCCGAGGAGGTCAACGACCTCGGGGAGAGCTTCGAGGTCGTCAGCGAGGCCGGCGACCTCGTCGCCGTCCGCACCGCCCTCCAGCAGGCGGGCATCGACTACGACTCCGCCGAGGCGCAGTTCCTGCCCTCGATGGAGGTCGAGGTCGACCTCGAGGGCGCCCGCAAGGTCATGCGCCTCATCGACGCCCTCGAGGACAGCGACGACGTCCAGAACGTCTACGCCAACTTCGACGCCTCCGACGAGATCCTCGCCGCCCTCGACGAGGAGTAGGAAGCCGGTCGGCCGGGCGGGTCGCTCGGCCCGGTCCGCGCCGGGCTGCGGTGCCGACCCCGGCGCTGCGCGCCTACGTGGTGCCTCCTGCTGCGGTGCTTGCGTGCCGTTCTGGTCGATTCGGTACGCCGTGGGGCCGTTCCGCGGTGCATTCGTAGCCCACGTGGTCGGTTCTGCACGCGGCGCCGGCTCGCCGGCCGTGGTGACTGTGCCGTGGTCGCCCGTCTGATCCGGACATCGAGCCGGCCCGGTCCCGCTGCGCGGTGCATGCGTGCCGCTGCGGTCGATTCGGTACGCGGTGGGCGTGCTTCGTCGTGCATTCGTGGCCCCGGTGGTCGGTTCTGCACGTGGAGGCAGGGGAGGCGCGGGTCGAGACCGCGGCGGTCGCCCGCGCGAGTGCGGAGCTGGGGACCGGTTCGTTGCCTGGTGCATGCGTGCCGTTGTGGTCACTTTCGTACGCCGTGGGTGTCTCTCGTGGTGCATTCGTGGCCCGGGCGGTCACGTATGCACGGGAAGCCGAGAGCGTGCGGCCGGTGACTCTGCAACCGCACCCGCACCCAGCACCGCTCACCGTCCCGCATGTCGCTCGTCAGCGCGACGGCCCTCGCCTGACACCCTGGGCGGGTGAGCGTGCGGATCCTCGGCGTCGACCCGGGGCTGACCAGGTGCGGGCTGGGCGTCGTGGAGACGCTGCCCGCGCGAAAGGTGCGGCTCGTCGCGGTCGACGTCGTGCGCACCGACGCGGACCTGGCACCCGAGCAGAGGCTGCTGCGCGTGGCCGACGCCCTGGACGCGTGGATCGCGGAGCACCGCCCGGACGCGGTCGCCGTCGAGCGGGTGTTCGCCCAGCACAACGTGCGCACCGTGACCGGCACCTCGCAGGTCGCCGGGCTCGCGATGGTCGCCGCGACGCGCGCCGGGATCCCGGTCGCGCTGCACACCCCGAGCGAGGTGAAGGCCGCCGTCACCGGCAGCGGCCGCGCCGAGAAGGCGCAGGTGCAGGAGATGGTGCGGCGCATCCTCGGGCTCGCCGAGCGCCCGTCGCCCGCCGACGCCGCCGACGCCCTCGCGATCGCCATCACCCACGGCTGGCGCGGTGAGGCCACCGTTGTGCCGCTGGCAACCGCAGGTACAGCCGCGGGTCCCACCGCCGCCCAGCGCGCCTGGGCGGAGGCCGCCGCCGGCAGCACGGCCCGCGCCCAGGCGGCGCGTCGCCGCCTCGCCCGCTGACCGACCCGGGTAGCCTGTCGCACAGATGTTCGGCTGCTGGGAGGAGAGCGCGTGATCGCGCACGTGCGGGGCGTCGTCGAGCACATCGGGCTCGACAGCGCCGTCATCGACGTCGGCGGGGTCGGCTACCTCGTGCACGCAACCCCGGGCACGCTCGCCACGCTGAGGCTCGGCGCCACCGTGACGCTGCCGACCTCGATGATCGTCCGCGAGGACTCGATGACGTTGTTCGGGTTCGCCGACGCCGACGAGCGGGACGTCTTCGAGACCCTGCAGACCGTCAGCGGCGTCGGCCCCCGGCTCGCGCTGGCGATGCTCGCCGTGCACACCCCCGACGGGCTGCGCACCGCCGTCGCGAACGAGGACCACAAGGCGCTCGTCAAGGTGCCCGGCATCGGCGACAAGGGCGCGAGGCGCATCCTGCTCGAGCTGGGGGACCGGCTCGGCCCCGCGCTCGGCGGCGGCACCCAGGCTGCGCCCGCGGCCGCGGGCAGCCGCGCCGACGTCGTCGCCGCGCTCGTCGGCCTCGGCTGGCCCGCCAAGCAGGCCGAGGCGGCCACCGACGAGGTGATCGAGGGCGGCGCCGTCGACGCCGAGGACACCGGCGCGGTGCTGCGCGCCGCGCTCCAGCTGCTGGGAGGCGCACGCCGTGGCTGATCGACCCGACGCCGACGAGCTCGCCGCCGACGAGCAGCTCCTCGATGCCCAGGTCCACGACCCGGAGCGCGCCGTCGAGGCCGCGCTCCGCCCGCGCCGCCTCGCGGAGTTCATCGGCCAGCGGGTCGTGCGCGACCAGCTCTCGCTCGTGCTCGACGCCGCGGCCGCGCGCCGACGTCCGCCCGACCACGTGCTCATGGCCGGCCCGCCGGGCCTCGGCAAGACCACGCTGGCGATGATCATCGCCGCCGAGGTCCAGGGCGCGCTACGGCTCACCTCCGGCCCCGCGGTGCAGCACGCGGGCGACCTCGCGGCGATCCTGTCCTCGATCAACGAGGGCGACGTCCTCTTCATCGACGAGATCCACCGGCTGGCGCGGCCCGCCGAGGAGATGCTCTACCTCGCGATGGAGGACTTCCGCGTCGACGTCGTCGTCGGCAAGGGCCCGGGTGCCACGGCGATCCCGCTGTCGCTGCCGCCGTTCACCGTCGTCGGCGCCACCACGCGCGCGGGGCTGCTGCCCGCGCCGCTGCGCGACCGGTTCGGCTTCACCGCGCACCTCGACTTCTACTCGGTCGCCGAGCTCGAGCAGGTGCTGCACCGCTCCGCCCAGCTGCTCGACATCGTGCTCGACGCCGACGCCGCCGCCGAGATCGCCTCCCGCTCGCGCGGCACGCCGCGCATCGCCAACCGGCTGCTGCGCCGCGTGCAGGACTGGGCGGAGGTGCGTGGGCACGGCCGCGCCGACCTGGCCGCCGCGACCGCGGCGCTGGAGGTCTTCGAGGTCGACGAGCGCGGTCTCGACCGTCTCGACCGCGCGGTCCTGCGGGTGCTGTGCGAGCGCTTCGGGGGCGGCCCGACCGGGGTGTCGACGCTCGCCGTCGCCGTCGGGGAGGAGCCCGAGACGCTCGAGTCGGTCGCCGAGCCGTTCCTCGTCCGCGAGGGGCTCATCGCCCGCACGCCGCGAGGCCGTGTGGCGACCGACGCCGGGTTCGCCCACCTCGGTCTGACGCCCCCGAGCTCGCAGACGCCGCTCTGGAGCTGACACCGCCGCACCAGCGCGGCGGTGCGGTCCGCGGGGCACCGGGCCCCGTGACGTAGACTCGCCCGCAGCCCAGACCCCCTCACGAACGGTTCTTCATGGACATGGCGGCGGCCGCGAGCAGCGGCGGTGGCAGCAGCAGCTTCCTTCTCATCTTCATGGTGCTCGCCGTGGTGGCGCTGTTCGTCATGAACAGCTTCGCCCGCAAGCGCCAGGCGAAGGCGACCGAGTTCCGCAGCACCCTGCAGCCTGGCCAGCAGGTCATGACGGCCGCCGGCATGTTCGGCACCGTGACCGCGGTCGACGGCGACAAGGTCACCCTGGTGAGCTCCGGTGGCCAGGAGTCGGAGTGGCTGCTGGCGGCGATCGCCAAGCTCGTCGAGGACCAGCCGAGCGCCGAGGAGGCGGAGGACGACGCCGTCGAGCCCGCCGCGGCCGACGACCCGACGAGCCGCTACATCGCCGACGCGGCCGACGTGCCTCCGACCGACCTCGGCCCCGACGGCCGCCGGGACGAGACGACCCGCTGAATCACGCGCGCACCCGTGCGCCTGCTGGAGAGTTGACGATCAGTGCCCCCACGTAACCCGTCGTCCGTCGTGCGCCCGTGGCGCACCCTGGCGCTCCTCATCACGCTCGTGGCCGTGGTGTTCGGCACCCTCGCCGCCGGCGTGCGCTGGTCCGACGCGTCCTGGACGCCGAACCTGGCGCTCGACCTCGAGGGCGGCACCCAGATCATCCTGGAGCCACAGGTCGAGGGTGGCGGTCAGCTGACCGCCAGCGACATCGACCAGGCGATCGAGGTGATCCGGCAGCGGGTCGACTCCTCGGGCGTCGCCGAGGCGGAGATCACCAGCCAGGGCGGTCAGAACATCGTCGTCGCGCTGCCCGGCCAGCCCGACGAGTCCACGCTCGACCTCGTCCGCCGCAGCGCGCAGACCCGCTTCCGGGTGCTGCTCGCCGAGGGTGCGCCGGAGCCGGTCGACCCGGCGATGCTGACACCCGAAGACGGCTCTGACGGCACCGACGGCACCGAGGACGCCGACGGCACGGACGACCCCGTCGTCGGCGGAGAGGGCACCGAGGAGCCCGACACTGCCGAGCCGGGCGGCGACGTCACCGAGGTGCCGACCGACGGCACCGAGGGCACGACCGACGGCGCGGGGCTGCCGGGCACGGGTGTCGGCGGCGCGACGAGCATGGCCCGCCCCCTCGAGCCGACCGAGCCGACCGACGAGGACGCCACGGGCACCGAGGGCGAGGACGCCGGCGAGGAGGCGACCGAGGAGCCGTCGACCACCGCGCCGCAGGACCTCGAGGAGGCCGCCTTCCAGCTGGCCGACGCCGACGGCGACGGCGAGCTGTCCGACGAGCCCGCGACCGAGCCGACCAGCGCGAGCGACCAGGCGTGGGTCACCGAGCAGGTCGCCTTCGACTTCTACGTGCTCGACTGCACCGACCCGGCGAACCGCATCGGTGGCGGCGGCGACGACCCCGACGCGCCGCTCGTCACGTGCGCCCAGGACGGCACCGCCAAGTACATCCTCGGCCCGGCCGAGCTGGAGGGCACCGACATCGCCTCGGCGACCTCGGGTCTGCGCACGAACGACCAGGGCCAGGTCCTCAACGACTACGCGGTCTACCTGGACTTCACCGCCGAGGGCGGCCGGATCTTCAACGAGGTGACGACCCGGCTCGCCACGCTGACCGGTACCGGCCAGAACCGGTTCGCGATCGTGCTGGACACCCTCGTGATCTCCGCGCCCCAGGTCGAGGAGGCGATCCCGAACGGCGAGGCGTCGATCACTGGCAGCCCCGGCAACGGCTTCACGCAGCAGGAGGCCGCGACCCTGGCCAACCAGCTGAGCTTCGGCGCGCTGCCCATCAACTTCACCGTGCAGTCGGAGGAGCAGATCTCGGCCACGCTCGGCAGCGAGCAGCTGCAGCGCGGGCTGCTGGCGGGCCTCATCGGCCTGCTGCTGGTCGTGCTCTACTCGCTCCTGCAGTACCGCGGGCTCGCGCTCATCACCGTCCTGAGCCTGGTCGTCGCCGGGGCGCTGACGTTCGGCGTCATCGCGGTGCTGTCGTGGCTGCAGGGCTACCGGCTCTCGCTGCCCGGTGTCGCAGGTCTGATCGTCGCGATCGGCATCACCGCCGACTCTTTCGTCGTCTACTTCGAACGCATCCGCGACGAGGTGCGCGAGGGGCGCCGGCTCGACGCCGCCGTCGACCAGGGCTGGAAGCGCGCCCGCCGCACGATCCTGGCGTCCGATGCCGTGAACCTGCTCGCCGCGGTGGTGCTGTACTTCCTCGCGGTCGGTGGCGTGCGCGGCTTCGCGTTCACGCTGGGTCTGACGACGATCATCGACCTCGTCGTCGTGTTCCTCTTCACCCACCCGACGATGCAGCTGCTCGTGCGCACCCGCTTCTACGGGGGCGGGCACCGGTTCTCGGGTCTCGACCCCGAGCACCTCGGTGCCTCCGCCGCCCCTGCCTACCGTGGCCGCGGGTCGTTCCGCAGCCCGGCCGAGCGCGAGGCGCGCGGCGGCACGATCGCCGAGCGGCGCGCCGCCGCGGCCCGGGCGGCCGCAGCCGATCGAGACGATGCCGACGGCGGTGACGCCGACGACCTGGTGGGCACCGGCAACACGGCCAAGGAGGACCGCTGATGGCCAGCTTCGCCCAGTTCGGCAACGAGCTCTACTCCGGCAAGCGCAGCTACGACATCGTCGGGCGGCGCCGGCGCTGGTTCATGATCAGCGCGGTGCTGCTGCTGCTCTCCGTCGTGCTGCTGCTCACCCGGGGCCTCAACCCCGGCATCGAGTTCCGCGGCGGCTCCGAGTTCATGATCTCCGGCACGGCGATCACCGACCAGCAGCCCGCGCACGACGCGCTCGCCGAGGTCGCCCCCACCCAGGAGGCGCGGGTCTCGACGGTCGGCACCAACGCCGTCCGGGTGCAGACCGAGGAGCTGACGGACGAGGAGACCACCGAGCTGCGCGAGCTGCTCGCCGAGGCCTACGAGGTCGACGTCAACGACGTCACGGCGTCGTTCGTCGGCCCCACGTGGGGCCAGAGCGTCACCAACAAGGCGCTGCGCGGCCTCGTGATCTTCCTCGTGCTCGTCACGGTCGTGATGGCGCTCTACTTCCGGCGCTGGACCATGGCTGCCGGCGCGCTCGTGGCGCTGCTGCACGACCTGGTCATCACCGTGGGTCTCTACGCCGGGGTCGGCTTCGAGGTGACACCCGCGACCGTCATCGGGTTCCTCACGATCCTCGGGTACTCGCTGTACGACACCGTCGTCGTGTTCGACAAGGTGCGCGAGAACACCGAGGGCGTGCTCGACCAGAGCCGCTACACCTACGCCGAGGCGGCCAACCTCGCCGTCAACCAGACGCTGGTGCGCTCGATCAACACCTCGGTGCTGGCGGTGCTCCCGGTGGCATCGATCCTCTTCGTGGGCGCGTTCCTGCTCGGCGCCGGCACGCTGCGCGACATCGCGCTGGCGCTGTTCATCGGCATGATCGTCTCGACCGCGTCGTCGGTGTTCATCGCGGCGCCGGTCGAGGTTGCTCTCCGCGGCCGCAACCCGGCCGTGCGCGAGCACACGGAGAAGGTGATGGCGGCGCGGGAGCGGCGTGCCGCCGAGGCCGCCGCGAGCGGTGAGGACCCCGAGGCGGCGCTGGCCGACGCCCGCCCGGGCGGTCTCGTCGCCGGTGCGCACCTGGGCCAGCGGGCCCAGCCGCGCCGCAAGCGTCAGCGCCGCTGATCGGCCGCCGGTAGCGGGCGCGGCGTGGTTCGACCGCGCCCGCCGCCTATCATCGATGCATGGCCGAGGAGACCGCGGTCGGCACACCCGCCGACCAGAGCCCACCGACGGGCTCGCGCGTGCGCTCGGCCCTGGTCTGGCTCGGCTCCCGGGGCGCCCACGCCTCCTCGCCGGCCATCGAGCCGGTCGTCCGGGCCGTGCGGGCCAACCACCCGCGCGCGGAGACGGCGCTGATCGAGCGGGCCTACGTCGTCGCCGAGCAGGCGCACCGCGGCCAGCTCCGCAAGAGCGGTGACCCCTACATCACGCACCCGGTCGCCGTCGCGACCATCCTGGCCGAGCTGGGCATGACGCCCCCGACGCTGGCGGCGGCCCTGCTGCACGACACCGTCGAGGACACCAGCTACTCGCTCGAGCAGCTGCGCGCCGACTTCGGCGACGAGATCGCCGGCCTCGTCGACGGCGTCACCAAGCTCGACAAGGTGACGTACGGCGAGGCCGCGCAGGCCGAGACCGTGCGCAAGATGGTCATCGCGATGGCCCGCGACATCCGGGTGCTCGTCATCAAGCTCGCGGACCGCCTGCACAACGCGCGCACCTGGAAGTACGTCTCGCCCGCCTCGGCGCAGCGCAAGGCGCGCGAGACCCTGGAGATCTACGCCCCGCTGGCTCACCGGCTGGGCATGAACACGATCAAGTGGGAGCTCGAGGACCTCTCGTTCGCCACGCTCTACAGCAAGGTCTACGACGAGATCGTGCACCTGGTGGCGGAGCGCGCCCCGGCGCGCGAGGAGTACCTCGGGCAGGTCCGCGACCTGGTGCTCGAGGACCTCAAGACCGCGAAGATCAAGGCGACGGTCACCGGCCGGCCCAAGCACTACTACTCGATCTACCAGAAGATGATCGTGCGCGGCCGCGACTTCGCCGACATCTACGACCTGGTCGGGCTGCGGGTGCTCGTCGACACGGTGCGCGACTGCTACGCGGCGCTCGGTGTGATCCACAACCACTGGAACCCGGTTCCAGGGCGGTTCAAGGACTACATCGCGATGCCGAAGTTCAACATGTACCAGTCGTTGCACACGACGGTCATCGGCCCCGGCGGCAAGCCCGTCGAGATCCAGATCCGCACGCACGACATGCACCGCCGCGCCGAGTACGGCGTCGCCGCGCACTGGAAGTACAAGGAGTCGGCGAAGGCCGTGGCCAAGAGCCCGACCGAGGTCGACGACGCGATGCCGTGGCTGCGGCAGCTGGTCGACTGGCAGCAGGAGACCGCCGACCCCGGCGAGTTCCTCGACTCGTTGCGGTTCGAGATGTCCGGCGCCGAGGTGTACGTCTTCACGCCGAAGGGCGACGTGCTCGGCCTCCCGGCCGGCTCGACGCCCATCGACTTCGCCTACGCAGTCCACACCGAGGTGGGTCACCGCACCGTCGGCGCCCGCGTCAACGGCCGGCTGGTGCCGCTGGAGTCGACGCTGGAGAACGGCGACACCGTCGAGGTGTTCACCTCCAAGGCCGAGGGCGCCGGCCCCAGCCAGGACTGGCTCTCGTTCGTCCGCAGCCCACGGGCCCGCAACAAGATCCGCCAGTGGTTCACCAAGGAGCGGCGCGAGGAGGCGATCGAGGCCGGCCGGACGCTCATCGCCAAGCAGCTGCGCAAGCAGAACCTGCCGATCCAGCGGATCCTCAACCACGACACGCTCGTCGCGCTGGCCGACGAGATGCGCTACGCCGACGTCTCCGCGCTGTACGCGGCGGTCGGCGAGGGGCACGTCTCGGCCGCCAACGTCGTCAACCGGCTGGTCGCGTCGCTCGGCGGCGAGTCCGGGACCGAGGAGGACCTCGCCGAGGCGACGACGCCCGGTCGCCCCAGCCCGCGCGCCCGGCACGGCAGCCCTGCGATCGTCGTCAAGGGCATGGAGGGCGCCGACACGCTCACCAAGCTCGCGCGCTGCTGCACGCCCGTGCCCGGCGACGACATCGTCGGCTTCGTCACGCGCGGCTCGGGCATCTCGGTGCACCGCAGCGACTGCGCGAACGTCGAGTCGCTGCGCCAGCAGCCGGAGCGGATGCTCGAGGTCGAGTGGGCGAAGGACGTCAGCTCGATGTTCCTCGTCCAGATCCAGGTCGAGGCGCTCGACCGCAACGGGCTGCTCTCCGACGTCACCAAGGTGCTGTCGGACAACCACGTCAACATCCTGTCGGCGAACGTGGCGACGACGCGCGACCGGGTCGCGCTGTCCCGGTTCGTGTTCGAGATGGCCGAGCCCAGCCACCTCGGCCACGTGCTGAGGTCGGTGCGTCAGATCGACGGCGTGTTCGACGTCTTCCGGCTCACGGGCGCCAAGAACCAGCTCGCGCCGCCGCCGCTCGAGGACGAGGACTGACCCGAGCGCGCGGGCGCGCCGGGGTTCCCGACGTCGCGGTACGACGCCGGGAGCCTGTCGGTCAGCGTGCCTCGCGTGCCGCGCGCAGCGCCTGGTCGAGGAACGCGCGCTGCGCCTCCAGGGCCTCGGTGGCGCTGCGGATCTTGCTCTCGTTGCCGGTGCGCTGAGCCTTGGCGAGATCGTCCTCGAGACGCTCGATCGAGGCCTGCAGCTGCGCGGCGAAGCCCTCAGCACGCACCCGCTTCTGCGGGTTCGAGCTGCGCCACTCGGCCTCCTCGGCGTCGCGCACGGCCTTCTCGACCGCGCGCATCCGCGCCTCGGTGCGCTGCATCGCCTCGCGCGGCACCTTGCCCGCCGCGTCCCAGCGGTCCTGCAGCGCGCGCAGCGCCGCGCGGGCCGACTTGACGTCGGTGACCGGCAGCAGCTTCTCCGCCTCCGCGAGAATCTCGTTCTTGACCTCGAGGTTGGCGGCGTAGGCGGCCTCGGTCTCGGCGTTCTGGGCGTTGCGGGCCGCGAAGAACACGTCCTGGGCGGCGCGGAACCGGGCCCACAGCGCGTCGTCGTCCTTGCGGGCGGCGCGGCCGGCACGCTTCCACTCGTCCATGAGCTCGCGGTAGGCCGCGGTGGTCGGCCCCCAGTCGGTCGAGTGCTGCAGCGCCTCGGCGCGCGCGATCAGCTCCTCCTTGACCGCCTTGGCGCGCTTGTGCTGCGCGTCGAGCTCGGCGAAGTGGGTGCGTCGGTTGCGGTCGAAGGTGCTGCGCGCCTTGGAGAACCGCTTCCACAGCGCGTCCTCGTCCTTGCGGTCGAGTCGCACGCCGCTGCGCTGCGCGGTCTTCCACTGCTCGAGCAACGTGCGCAGCTCCTCGCCCTGCGCCTTCCACTGCACGCGGGCGGGGTCGATGGCCGCGATGGCCTCGGCGCGCTCGACGATCGCGGTGCGCTCGGCCAGCGCCTGCGCGCGGGCGGCCTCGCGCTCGGCCGCGAGCTGCCGCTTGCGCTCGGTCGCGCGCTCGGTGAGCTCGGCGAGGCGGGTGCGCAGCCCCTCCAGGTCGCCGACGGCGGCCGGCTCCTCGAGCGCCGCGGTCAGGTTCGCGACCGTGGTGTCGATGTCGCGGCCGTTGAGCTGCGGCAGCCGCGCCTCGAACAGCGCGACCTGCGCCTCGAGGTCGAGGTAGCGGCGGATGTAGAGGAGGATCGCCTCCTCGGCCGGCGCGTCCGGGAACTGACCGACGACACGCTCGGTGCCGCGGTCGGTCACGTAGACCGTGCCGTCGGCGTCGACACGGCCGAACTGCGCGGCCGCGGTGACGAGCGCCGGGTCCAGCGGCGCCTCCGCGACCGCGGGCACGGCGGGTGCTGCCGGGGCGGCGGGCGCCGCCGGCGCCGCGGCGGGGCGGGGGA
>NZ_WNXX01000002.1 GCF_009733795.1 Actinotalea caeni | reverse complement strand
CGACCGGCCGGAGCGAGCCGCGCATTACGGTGGACCAAGAGAAGGCCTCCCTCGAGTGACGTTGAACACCACTCAGAATGGAGGCCTTCTCCCTACATCCGTGTCACCAACGTGCTGACCGAGTACAGCTAGGTGCCGGGCGCCGCCGGCGGCGTCAGCCGAGCTCGGGGATGTCGTCGGAGCGCAGCCACTCGGTGCGCAGCTCGGCGAGGGTGCCGTCCTCCTCCAGCGCGTCGACCGCGGCGGAGACGCAGTCGGTCAGCGGCGAGTCGAGGTCGAGCACGAAGCCGAGCTGCTCGACGACGCCGCCGTCGGGCAGCGTGCCGATCACCTGGGTGCCCGGGAAGTAGACCGTCGTGGCCGCGACCGCCTGGTCGACGTCCATGACCACGGCCTGCACCTGGTCGTTGCTCAGCGCCTGCATCGCGAGGCCGGCGTCGTCGTAGGGCACCAGCTCGACCGCGTCGCCCCACGCGGCCTCGGCCACGGTCAGCGAGGTCTGCGACGCCGTCACACCGATCCGCGCGCCCTCGAGGTCCGCGAGCGAGGCGGCGTCGGCCAGGTCGCCGTCGCCCGCCACCACGACGCCCTGACGCGTGGTGAGGTACGGGCTCGAGAAGTCCACGGCCTGCTCGCGCTCGGGCGTGATCGAGGTCTGGTAGGCGGCGAGGTCGAACGGCTTCTCCGAGGGCGAGACGATCTGCTCGAACGTCACCTGCTCCCAGGCCACGTCGTCGTGCTCGTAGCCGAGCTCGGCCGCGACGGCGTAGACCAGGGCGGACTCGAAGCCCTCGCCCGACGTGGGGTCCTCTCCCACGTACCAGGGCTCGTAGGGGACGCTCGTGCCGACGGTGAGCGTGCCGTCGGTCAGCGTCGGCAGCGCGCCCGGCTCGCACGTGGCGGCGCCGTCGGTGCTCGGGCCGCCGCCGGCGTCGCCGTCGGAGGTTGAGCAGGCGGTGGCGACCAGCAGCAGGCTGGCGGCGGCGAGCACGCGCGTGAGGCGCACGGCGGATCCTCTCGGTCGGTCTGTCCCGGCAGAGCATCGTAGGCACCCCGCGGCCCGACGGCGTCCCTCGCCGCCCGCGGGCTCAGTCCCCGAGACCCGTGCCGACCTTGCGTGCGGCGAGCACCCAGTCGTGGTCGGGCGGCACGAGCTTGACCTTCCCGGCGACCTCCCGCAGCGGCACCGGTTCGGCGCCGTCGCCACGCGCGGCGACCATGACCCCGAACTCCTTCGCCTTGACGAGGTCGGCCGCGGCCGCACCGAGCCGGGTCGCGAGCACCCGGTCGGCGGCCGAGGGCGAGCCGCCGCGCTGCACGTAGCCGAGGATCGTCACGCGGGCCTCCAGCCCGGTCGCGGACTCGAGCTCGCGCGCCAGCCTGAAGGTGTGCTCGCGCTGGGTGTCCTCGACGTGACGCAGGTGAGCGCGTGCGGCGCGCTCCGCCTCCGGCGTGCGGGCGCTCTTGACGAGCAGCCGGGCCGCCTCGTGGTCGGCGGTGTCGGCGACGTCGCGCGCACCCTCGGCGACCGCGACGACCGAGAACGAGGAGCCTCGCCGCGTGCGCTCGCGGATCGTCTCGGCCACCCGCTCCACGGTGTACGGGATCTCCGGGATGAGGATGACGTCGGCGCCACCGGCGATGCCGGCGCCGAGCGTCAGCCACCCCGCCCGGTGCCCCATCACCTCGGTGAGGATGATCCGGTGGTGGCTGTGCGCCGTCGAGTGCACCCGGTCGATCGCCTCGGTGGCGATCTCCATCGCGGTCGCGAACCCGAAGCTGGTGTCGGTCATCGCGATGTCGTTGTCGATCGTCTTCGGCAGGTGGATGACGTTGAGGCCGGCGTCGACCAGCCGCATCGCGTTCTTCGCGGTGCCACCCCCGCCCAGCATGATGAGCGCGTCGAGCCCGGCCCGCTCGTAGTTCTCGACGACGCGGGACACCATGTCGGCCGACCCGTCCTCGGTCGGGAACTTGTGCACCTTGTCCCGCGAGGTGCCGAGGATGGTGCCGCCGACGGTGAGGATCCCCGACAGCTTGCGGCCGTCCAGCTCCTCGAACCGGTCGAGGACCAGGCCGGTGACGCCGTCCCGGTAGCCGACGAGCTCCATGCCGTAGTGGCCGATCGCGGTCTTGCCGAAGCCGCGGATCGCGGCGTTGAGGCCGGGCGAGTCACCCCCGGCGGTGAGGATGCCGACTCGGGTGCTGGCCATGGGACCCCCTGGGGTGGGCTGCGTCGTCGGCACCAGTGTGGCGGCTGCGGGCGGCCGCCGCAGGCGAGACGGGAGCGCTCAGAACCCGAGCTCGATCGCGGCGCGGATCACCGACCCGGCGACGACGACGTACATGAGCCCGAGGAACGTCGCGTACATGAGGGTGAACGCGACCGCGCTGCCCACCTTGTCGGCCAGGCCGCGCACGACCGTCCGCACCAGCCGCCACGGCCGCAGCACGTCCCACGAGTTCACGCGCACGTGCCGGCCGATGAAGACCCCGAAGGCGACCAGCAGCAGGATCACCACCACGAAGGCGACGGCGTCCGGCTCGAGCATCGAGACCGCGAGGTCGCCGTGGCGCACCACCCCGAACAGCATGTGCGCGACGAACAGCGACGCGACGGTGTTGACGACCCCGCTGGTCGCGAGCGTGATGAGCAGCAGCACGTCGAACCACATCGGCACCGGGTCGTCGGGCTGCCGGTGCGACATGTTGAGCTCGGTGACGAGGTAGCCGGCGTTCGGCAGCAGCAGCAGCCACACCAGCCCGAGCAGCACGAGCACCGGCAGCGCGAGCCACGGCGGCGGTGCGAGCAGCACGAACAGCCCCATGAGCAGCATCAGCGCACCGGGCGCGAGCGACAGCCCGACGTTGAGCAGCATCGGCCGGTACAGCCGGGTGCGGAACACGACGGCGCGCGCGACGACCAGGAGGACCGCGTAGACGTTCAGCCCGACGAGGCCGAGCACAAGGGCGTCGAGCACGGGCGGCTACTGGCGCGTGAAGGGCGCGTACCCGGGCAGGATCTGCTCGTCGATGATCTCCTGCATCACGTCGTGGTGCGAGAACGCGTTCCACGCCGCGGTGACGGTCGCGCGCTCGAGGTCGGCGACGGTCCAGCCCGCCTCGGCGACCAGCAGCGCCATCTCACGGCTCATCGACGTGCCGGACATCAGCCGGTTGTCGGTGTTGATCGTGACCGCGAAGTCGAGGTCGCGCAGCGCGGTGATCTGGTGCGTGGCGATCGAGGAGGCCGTACCGGTCTGCACGTTGGACGTCGGGCAGACCTCGAGCGGGATCTGCCGGTCGCGCACCCAGGTGGCGACGACGCCGAGCTCGGCGAGGTCGGGGTCCTCGGGGTGGGTCACGTCGGCGATGATGTGGACGCCGTGGCCGATCCGCAGCGCGTGGCAGTCGATGACGGCCTGGTCGATCGAGTCGAAGCCCGCGTCCTCGCCGGCGTGCACGGTCACCGGCACGTGCGCGTGGCGCAGCGCGTCGAACGCCTTCTGGTGCAGGGTGGGCGGGAAGCCGTCCTCGGGGCCGGCGATGTCGAAGCCGACGACGCCGCGACCGAGGTTGTCGATCGCGAGCTGCGCGATCTCCTCGCTGCGGTCGTTCTGCCGCATCGCGGACAGCAGCGTGCCGATCCGGATGCGGTGCCCGTTCTCGGCCGCCTCGGCGATGCCGTCGGCGAAGCCCTCCTCGACGGCGTCCACGACCTCCTGCAGCGACAGCCCGCCCTCGAGGTGCTGCTCGGGCGCGTAGCGCTGCTCGGCGTAGACGACGCCGTCGTCCGCGAGGTCGATCGCCGCCTCCTTGGCGACCCGGTACAGCCCCTCGGCGGTCTGCATGACCGCGCACGTGTGCGCGAACGTCGACAGGTACCGCACGAGCGAGCCGGAGTCGCACGCCTCGACGAACCAGCGCCCGAGCGCCTCGGGGTCGGTCGTGGGCAGCTCGTAGCCGATCTCGGCGGCGAGCTCGATGATCGTCGCGGGGCGCAGCCCGCCGTCGAGGTGGTCGTGCAGCACGACCTTCGGCAGGGCGCGGATCTGGTCAGGCGTCAGGGTCACACCGCGAGGGTAGTCCCCCGATCCCGGCCCGCGAGCCGCACCGTCGCGTCAGCGCACGAGCGGGACCAGCGTCCAGGCGAGGTGCGTCCAGCCGCCCAGCGCGCGGTGCGCAGCGGTACGGGCGCGCAGCTCGTCGGGGGCGATCGTCTCGACCCGCCCGCCGCCCGGCTCGTAGACCCGCAGCAGGTCGGGCGTCGGCGCGGGCAGCACGAGCACGAGGTGGCGCGGCACCGCGGCCTGCCAGCCGCCGGTGAGGTCACCACCCGAGTACACCGGCACCGGGATGCCGCGCGCGCTCGCCGCCACCAGCATCGCCAGCACGTCGTCCATCAGCCGCTCGTCGCGGTCGTCGACGGCGCGGTGCCGGTAGACGACGCCCGGCACCCGGGCCTCGCGCGCCACGCCCCAGGGCGGGGTGCCGTAGGCGCGCGGCCACGGGAACGGGCCGAGCGTGGCGCGGGTGGCACGACGGTGCACCGCGGCGGCCGCGGCCGCGACGCGCCGGGCGGCGTCGGTCTCGTGCAGCTGGTCGGGGGCGAGGCCCGCGATCTCGGGCGGGAGCGTGCCCGGCACCTCGCCGGTGGCGAGCCAGTCCTCCAGCCGCGGGTCGCAGGCCGCGTTGAGCAGCAGCAGCCCGGTCGCCGCGCACGTGACGCCGTCGGGCTGCGCCACGGTGACGCCGCCCACCCGCACCGGCCCGGGGCGGGCAGGGAACACGCCCAGGCGAGGCGCTGCGACCCGATGCCCGAGGCCGCGGCGTGCCTCGCCGTCGAGCCGGGAGCGCGCGAGCGCCGTCCAGCGGGGCGTGAAGAGCCTGCTGGCCAGCGCGTTCAGCGACAGCGGTGCCGACATGCCGCCCTCCTCACGTGAGCACCCCGCGGATCGCGACGACGGATCCCAGCGCCGCGAGCAGCACCACGGCGGCCGCGACGCGCCGCATCAGCGGGTAGCTGCCTGCGCCGGGCTGCCAGCCCCGCAGGTCGCGCAGCACGAGGACCAGCACGCCGAGCGACGCCAGGCCCGCGAGCGCCGCCACCAGCGGCATGCCCTGTCGCTGCGCGGCGAAGGCGACCGTGGCGCAGCCGAGCACCGTCGCGAGCAGGGTGCGGCTCCACGCGAGCATGGTGCGCTGGGGCTGCGCACCGCCGTCGGCGTCGAGGCCCGCGACGGCGCGCATCAGCGGAACGCCGTCACCACGGCGTAGACCGCCATCGTGACGCCGATGACGGCGACGCCGACGACCAGGACCGGGAGCGCGGCGGGCGGCGGCAGCGGCTCACGCAGCCGCAGCGCCCGCTCGGCGCGGCGCCACGAGACGAGCGCCCCGACGGCGAGCGCGCCGCCCGCGAGGCACGCGAGCGCGGCGATCGCGTCGAGGAGCGCCGCGGTGTCGGCCAGCGTGCCGAGCGTCGTCAGCGCCACCCCGCCGCCGACCAGTGCCAGCCCGGTGCGCAGCCAGGCGAGCGCGGTCCGCTCGTTGGCCAGCGAGAACCGCGGGTCGGGATCGGTGCCGACCCCGTAGACGGACTCCGGGCGACGCGTCGTCATCGTCGCCGCACGGGGATCGGGCGCCCCGTCACGCCGTCTTGCTCCTGCACGGCTCGAGCCTAGTCCGGGGTCCCGACCGGTCGCGGATCGCGCAGCCCGGGCGCGGTGGGAGTGGTTGCGCGACCCGCTCAGTACGTTTAATGTTGCGGCCATACAACACTGATGTTGAATATGTTCAGAGGAGCACAGTGGCTCACACCGTTCTGGCGGAGACCTCCGCCCAGGTCCGTGACGTCATCGGCTCGCCGGAGATCTCGCGGATCTTCGACGACGCGATGACGCGCACGCTGCGCGAGGCCTTCGTGCACCCCGCGGGCGAGGAGGTGTTCGTGCTCACCGGCGACATCCCCGCCATGTGGCTGCGCGACTCCGCCGCCCAGGTGCGCCCCTACCTCCCGCTGGCCGCGCGCGACGAGCAGCTGGCCGACCTGCTGGTCTCGCTCGTGCGCCGACAGGTCTCCTCGATCCTGCTCGACCCCTACGCCAACGCCTTCAACGCCGGCCCGACGGGCGCCGGGCACGCGGGCGACGACACCGACATGCACCCGGCCGTGTGGGAGCGCAAGTACGAGATCGACTCGCTCTGCTTCCCGCTGCAGCTCGCGCACCAGGTGTGGCGCGCGACCGGGCGCACCGACCACGCCGACGCCGACCTCGCGCGGGCCGCCGACCTCGTCATCACTACCTGGCGCGTCGAGCAGGACCACGCCGAGCGCTCGCCCTACCGGTTCCAGCGCCACGACGGCCCACCGACGGACACCCTCACCCACGGCGGGCACGGCTCCCCCGTCGGCCGCACCGGGATGAGCTGGAGCGCCTTCCGGCCGAGCGACGACGCGTGCGAGATGCACTACAACGTGCCCGGCAACCTGCACGCCGTCACCGCGCTGCACCGGCTCGCCGAGCTGGCCGAGCACGTGCTCGCCGACGACGGGCTCGCCGGTCGTGCCCGCGACCTCGCCGCCGAGCTGCGCGCGGGCGTCGAGACCTGGGGCGTCGTCGACCACCCCACGCACGGCCGCATCTACGCCTACGAGGTCGACGGCCTCGGCGGCGCGGTGCTCATGGACGACGCGAACATGCCGAGCCTGCTCTCGCTGCCGCTGGTGTGCGACCTCGCCGTCGACGAGGCAACCTACCTGCGCACGCGGGCGTTCGTGCTCTCCCCCGACAACCCGACCTACGTGAGCGGCAGCCACGCCAGCGGGCTCGGCAGCCCGCACACCCCGCAGGGCCACGTGTGGCCGATCGCGCTCGCCGTGCAGGGCCTGACGAGCGGCGACGACGCGGAGCGCCGGGCGCTGCTCGACCTCCTCGCCCGCACCCACGCGGGGACGTTCCGCATGCACGAGTCGTTCCACGTCGACGACCCCGGGACCTTCACGCGCGAGTGGTTCTCGTGGGCGGACTCGATGTTCTGCGAGCTGGTGCTCGACATCTGCGGGCTCGGCGTCCGGACCGTCACCGGCGAGGGCGCACCGGCGGTGGCGCGATGACCACCGTGCAGCCGACCGTCGTCAGCGCCGAGGCGGTGGACGTCGCCACGCGCGGCGGCGCCGGCACCGCCCGACGCAGGCCACGCGGCTCACGACCGTTCCGCAGCCCGCAGGCGCAGGAGCTGTGGGGGTGGACGTTCGTCGCCGTCCCGATGCTGCTGTTCCTGACGTTCGTGATCATCCCGGTCGTCATGGCGGTCGTGCTGAGCTTCACCGACTACGCGGTCATCGGCGACCCGGAGTGGGTGGGCGTCGAGAACTACCGCCGCATCCTGGACGACCCGATCTTCTGGCTCGCGCTGCGCAACACCGTGATCTACACGGTGATGTTCGTCCCGCTGGGCGTCCTCGTCGCGCTCGGCACCGCGCTGCTGCTCAACCGCAGCAGCCGCGTCGTCAACCTGTTCCGCACCCTCTTCTACATCCCGGTCGTCGCCTCGACCGTCGCGACCGCCACGATCTGGTACTGGCTGCTCAACCCGCAGTCCGGGCTCTTCAACATCGTCCTCGGCTGGTTCGGCATCGACGGCCCCGCGTGGCTGTACGACTCGAAGTGGGCGATGACGGCGATCGTGCTGATGTCGGTGTGGTCCGGCTTCGGGACCAACATGCTCATCTACCTCGGCGGGCTGCAGGGCATCCCCCGCGAGCTGTACGAGGCCGTCCGCATCGACGGCGCGAACGCCTGGCAGTCGCTGCGCCACATCACGCTGCCGGGGCTGTCGCGGACGACCTTCCTCATCTCCACGCTGCTGATCATCGGCGCCTTCCAGGTCTTCGACCAGGCGTACCTGCTCACCAAGGGCGGCCCCGGGAACTCGACGCTGACCGTCGTCTACTACATCTACAACCAGGGCTTCGGCGGTCTGAAGATGGGCTACGCCTCGGCGCTGTCCTTCGTGCTGTTCCTCATCATCGCCGTCTTCTCGATCCTCAACTTCCGGCTGACGTCACGGAGACAGTCATGACCGCCGACGCCCAGACCTACGTCCTGCGCGCCACGCGCCCCCGCACGCCGCGGCAGAGGCTCGGCACCGCGCTGTGGTTCGTCGCGGTCCTCCTCATCTCGCTGACCACGGTGTTCCCGCTGGTCTGGACGATCGTCACCTCGCTCAAGCCCGAGGGCGAGATCCTCACGTCGTCGCTGCGCATCTGGCCCGACGCACCCACCCTGGGGAACTACGTCCGCGCGTGGACGACAGTCCCGTTCGGCCGCTACTTCTTCAACTCGACGTTCCTCGCGGTCGCGGGCGTCGTGCTCAACATCTTCTTCGGCTCGCTCGCCGGCTACGCCTTCGCGCGGCTGCGGTTCCGCGGCAAGCGGGTGCTGTTCGGGGGGCTGCTGTCGTCGCTGATGATCCCGGGCATCGTCACGATGGTGCCGACCTTCCTGGTGCTGCGCCGGTTCCCGTTCGCGGGCGGCAACGACCTCTTCGGCGACGGCGGCACGGGGTTCATCAACTCCTACTGGGCGGTGATCCTGCCCGGCGCGGCCGGCGCCTTCGCGGTGTTCTTCATGCGGCAGTTCTTCGCGTCGATGCCCGAGGAGCTCGCCGAGGCGGCCCGCATCGACGGCGCGTCGGAGTTCCGCATCTTCGCCCAGATCTACATGCCGCTCGCCTCCGCCGGCGCGGCCGTGCTCGGCATCCTCACCTTCCAGGCGGGCTGGAACAGCTTCATGTGGCCGCTGATCGTGCTCAGCGACCGCTCGATGCTCACCGTGCAGGTGGGGCTCGCGGCCTTCAAGTCCGAGCACACCACCGACTACGGCCCGCTCATGGCCGGCACGGTCATCGTCAGCCTGCCGGTCCTGCTCATCTTCGTCCTCGCCCAGCGCTACATCATCGAGGGCGTCGCCCACATCGGTTCCAAGTAGCTCCCGCTACCCGACACAAGGAGACACGCACGTCATGTCGAGGAAGACAGCAACGTCACGCTTCGTGAAGATCTCGGCGACGCTCGCCGTCGGGGCGCTCGCCCTGACCGCCTGCTCCGGCGCCTCCGGCTCCGGCACCGACGACGGCGAGGGCGGCCAGGCCGTCACGTTCTGGGGCAACTGGACCGGTGAGCAGGCCACCCAGATCGAGACCCAGGTCGAGGCCTTCAACGCCAGCCAGGACGACTACGTCGTCACCTACCAGCCGCAGGAGGAGGTCGAGGCGAAGCTGCTCACCGCGATCGCCGGCGGCGGCGTGCCCGACGTCGTGCTCTGGGACCGCTTCCAGACCAGCGTCTACGCCAGCCGCGGTGCGCTGATGCCGCTCGACGACCTCATCGCCGAGGACGGCGTCGACACCTCGCTGTTCTACGAGGCCGCGCTCAACGAGCTGGTCTACGACGGCACCACCTACGGGCTGCCGCTGACGGTGGACAACCGCTCGCTGTTCTACAACGCCGAGCTGCTGGCCGAGGCGGGCCTCGAGCCGCCGACGACCTGGGACGAGCTCGGCGAGGTCGCCGAGGCGCTGACGGTGCGCGAGGGCGGCTCGCTGGTGCGGTCCGGCTTCGCCCTCAACGACGTCGGGCTGTTCAGCATGTGGCTCGGGCAGGCCGGCGGGCGGATGGTCTCCGAGGACGGCACGGCCGCCTTCAACAGCCCCGAGGGCCTCGCGGTCCTCGAGGAGTGGGAGGAGCTCATGCACGACCGCGGCGTCTACGAGCTCGGCTTCGCGGAGGGCACCGACGGCTTCGCCGAGGGCACGGTCGCGATGGCCTACAACGGGCCGTGGACGCTCGCGACCTACGACGCGATCGAGGACCTCGACTACGGCATCGTCGCGGCCCCCGCCGGCCCGGACGGCGACCGCGCCTCCGGTCTGGGCGGCTTCGGCCTCATCATCCCGGAGGGCGCGCCCAACGTCGAGGGTGCGTGGGAGTTCATCCGCTGGTGGACGACCGAGGCCTCCAACGGCGTCGCCTTCGCCGAGCTGAGCGGCAACATGCCGGCCAACCTCGAGGCCGCCGAGGACCCGTTCTTCACCGAGAACGAGGACTACGCCGCGCTGCTGGAGACGATGGAGTTCGCGACCGCTCGCCCGACCGTGCCGGGCTACTCCGACGCCGAGGTGCAGGGGCTGATCCCCGAGCTGCAGCGCTTCATGGCCGGTGAGATCAGCGCGCAGGAGGCGCTGGACAACGCCGAGGAGTCCTTCAACCGGATCCTGGCGGAGAACTCCTGAGACATGGCCGACCACCTCGACTGGCCCGCCCGGGCCGACCTCGCCCACCGCAGCCTCGCCGAGCTCTACGGCGCACCCCCGCCGCAGCTGCTCAACAACACCCGGCCGGTGGACGACAACGAGACGTTCAACTACTGGTGGCTCGCTCACGCCGTCGACGTCGCGCTCGACGGCTGGGAGCGCACGGGCGACGAGACCCACCTGCGCACCGCCGTCGAGATCGTCGAGAACCTGCTGGCGCGCAACGGCGGCAGCCTGTTCAACGACTACTTCGACGACATGCTGTGGCTCGGCCTCGCGCTCGAGCGGCTGTCGCGGGCCCCCGGCCGGGGCGAGCGACTCGAGGACGCCCGCACCATCTGGCGGCACTGCCTCGACGAGGGGTGGAACGACACGATGGGTGGCGGCATCGCGTGGCGCAAGCCGCAGCTCGGCTACAAGAACACGCCCGCGAACGGCCCGTTCGTCATCCTGGGGGCGCGGCTCGCGGGCCGGCTGGGGGCCGACGACCCCTACCTGGTGCAGGCGCGCCGGTGCATGGCGTGGCTGCGCGAGCACCTCGTCCGCCCCGACGGCACCGTGGAGGACGGCGTCAACCGGGAGGGCGACGGCCGGGTCGACACCGACTGGCGCTACACCTACAACTACGGGTTGTTCGTCGGCGCGTGCGTCGAGCTGTTCGCGCACGACGGCGACGAGGAGTGGCTGGCGCTGGCCGAGCGCAGCGCCCGCCGAGCCGTCGAGCTGCTCGCGGTCGACGGCGTGTTCCCCGAGTCCGGGGGCGGTGACGTCGGCCTGTTCAAGGGGATCTTCTACCGCTACCTCGACCTGCTGCTCGCGCTGCGACCCGCGCCGGACCTGGTCGCGTTCGTTCGCGCGGGCACCGACGTGCTGTGGCGGGTCGGGCACGTCGACGGCGTGCTGTGGGCGGGCGACGACTGGCGGGTCCCGCCCGCTCCCCCGACGTCGATGTCCACCCAGCTCTCGGCGGTCATGGCCACCGAGGTGCGGACCCGGGTCGAGGCCCGTGCGCTCAGCCACGCGGGGTGAGCACCCGGCGCCCGACGGCGGCCCGAGCCGCCGTCGGGCGCTGGCGCTCGGGGCGCTGGGTGCAGCGGGCGCGCTCGCCGGGCTCACCGGCTGCGGGTCCGCCGCGGAGGCGCCCGCCCGCGCCGCGACCGTGCTGCCGCCGAGCGAGCCCGCACGGGCGGCCGTGTGGCGTGCGGAGGTCGCGCAGGCCTCGCTGGTCACGCTCTTCGACGCGCCCTCGCCACAGCTGCTGCACTACGCCCACCCGCACGACCCGGCGGCCGACGCACCGTTCCACTACTGGTGGAACGCGCACGCCGTCGACGTCGCGATCGACGCGTGGGAGCGCACGCACGACCCGGCCGACCTCGCGCGCGCCCAGCAGCTGCGCGAGAACCTCGTGCTCCGCAACGGCGGCCGGCTGGTCAACGACTTCTTCGACGACATGGGCTGGTTCGCGCTCGCGCTGCTGCGGCTCGCCGAGGCCGATGACGACCCGACCGCGCTCGACGACGCGGTCGCGCTCCACGACCACGTCTGGGACCTCGGCTGGAGCAGGCAGGGCGGCGGCATCGTGTGGGAGAAGGGCAGCTACCACTACAAGAACACGCCCGCCAACGGTCCGTTCGTCATCGCCGGCCACCGGCTGCACCGGGCCACCGGCGAGGACCGGTTCCTCGAGCGGGCGCGCGCGTCGCTGCAGTGGTGGGAGGACACCCTGGTCGAGCCCGACGGCTTCGTCCACGACGGGATCAACCGGCTGGGCGACGGCACGATCGACACCGCGTGGCGGTTCACCTACAACCAGGGCCTGTACATCGGCGCCTGCGTCGAGGAGTACCGCACCGACGGCGACCCCGCGCGCCTGGACCGCGCGGCCGCGACCGCCGACGTCACGCTCGCCGAGCTGACCGACGGCCCGGTGCTGCGGCCGGACGGCGACGGCGGCGACGCCGGGCTGTTCCCGGGCATCTTCTACCGCTATGCCGGGCAGCTGCTCGCCGAGACCGAGCACCCCGGGCTGGCCGAGCTGGTCGCGACCAGCACCGAGGTGCTGTTCGAGCACCAGTACGTCGACGGTGTGCTGCGGGCCGGCGACGACTGGTCCGCGCCCGCGCCGGCGAGCACCGACCTGTCGACCCAGCTGAGCGCCGTGATGGCGTGCGAGGTGGCCGCCGCGCTGCACCGCTGACGCGGCCGGGCCGCCGGGGGGTGGTGACCCGACGGGCTCAGGCGCGCGGCGGCGCCGTCGTCTCCCCCACCACGAGCTCGGTGGGCAGCACCTGCTTGGTGACCCTGCCCGGCTCGGCGATCTGGGCGAGCACCGACTCCAGCGTCGCCTGCCCGAGGCGCCGCTCGTGCTGGTCGATGTGGGTGAAGCGGCGCACCTCGTCGTCGAACACATGCTCCGGGGCGTCGAAGGAGACGACCGAGACGTCGCGCGGCACCTCGCGGCCCAGCTCGCGCAGCGCCCGCACGAGCAGCAGCCCGACGGCGTGCTCGGAGGCGACGAACCCGGTGAGGTGCTCGTTGCTGCGCAGGAACTCCTTGAGGTTGCTGAGGTCGTCGTCGACGCTCACCTCGTGGTCGGGCACCACCGAGGAGACCCGCCGGTACTCGTGCGCGGGGCTGAACGGCAGCCCGTGCTCGGCGTGCGCGAACACGAAGCCGCGGTGCCGGTCGTCCAGCGTCGAGACCGTGCCGGACGACGTCACGAGCCCGATGTGCCGGTGGCCCAGCTCGAAGAGGTGCTCGGCGGCCGCGCGGCCCGAGGCGATGTTGTCCGAGCACACGGTCGAGACCGGCAGGCCGTCGAGGTTGCGGTCGAGGATGACCAGCGGCCGCTGGGTCGAGACGAGGTCGAGGATCGCGGGCGCGATCCACTCCGAGGAGCCCGGCTGCAGGATGAGGCCGTCCACGCCGAGGTCGCGGTACTGGGCGAGCAGCCCCTGCTCGCGGTCGTGGAACCCCTCGGTGCGGCCGAGCACGACGTTGGCACGGCCGAGGCTGGCGTCGAGGATCCCCCACAGCACGCGCGTGCCGAAGCTGTCGTCGAAGCTGGTGAGCACGCAGCCGATCGTCGGCAGGGTGCGCGCCGACCTGTCGTTCGCGCTGCCGGTGCGGGAGACCACCTCGGAGCCGAGCCGCGGCCGGCGGGTGATGTAGCCCGCCCGGTCGAGCAGGTCGAGGGCGTGCTTGATCGTGATCGTCGAGACGCCGAACTCCTCCGCGAGCTGGTTCTGCGTCGGCAGCCGCTCGCCGACGGCGATCGCGCCGGACTCGATCCGCTCCTTCAGGGTCGCGAACACCCTGGCGTACAGCGCATCGTTCATCGCCACCCCTTAGGAAGAATCAATATGCCCAGAGCGTAGCGCAGCGACATGGTGGCCCGACGCAGCGGCACCGGAGGGGTGTGCTCAGCCGACGCGCTCGATGACCACCGGCCCGACGGCGGCGCGGTCGCCCTCCGGCGCGATCGTCACGGCGTCGGCCAGCGCGTCCTTGGCGCGCTCGAACCGCTCGGGGGTGTCGGTGTGGAGCGTCATCAGCGGCTCGCCGGCGCGCACGACGGCGCCCGGCTTGGCGTGCATCTCGACGCCCGCCCCCGCCTGCACGTCCTCGTCGCGCCGCGCCCGGCCCGCACCGAGGCGCCACGCGGCGACCCCGACGGCCAGCGCATCGAGGCGGACGAGCACGCCGTCGGCGGGCGCGAGCACCTGCTCGGTGTGGCGCGCGACGGGCAGCGGCGCGTCCGGGTCGCCGCCCTGCGCGGCGATCATGCGGCGCCAGGTGTCCATCGCGCGACCGTCGGCGAGCGCAGGGGCCGGGTCGACGTCCGGCTTGCCCGCCGCGGCGAGCATCTCGCGCGCCAGCGCGAGCGTGAGCGCGACGACGTCGGGCGGGCCGCCGCCGGCGAGCACCTCCACCGACTCCCGGACCTCGAGCGCGTTGCCCGCCGTCAGCCCCAACGGGGTCGACATGTCGGTGAGCAGCGCGACCGTGCGCACGCCGGCGTCCGTGCCGAGGTCGACCATCGTGCGGGCGAGCTCGCGCGCGTCGTCCAGGCTCTTCATGAACGCACCGGAGCCGACCTTGACGTCGAGCACAAGGGCCCCGGTGCCCTCCGCGATCTTCTTGCTCATGATCGAGCTCGCGATCAGCGGGATCGACTCGACCGTGCCGGTGACGTCGCGCAGCGCGTACAGCTTGCGGTCGGCGGGCGCGAGGCCCGAGCCGGCCTGGCACACGACCGCGCCGACCTCCTCGAGCTGGGCGAGCATCTCCTCGTTCGACAGCGCCGCACGCCAGCCCGGGATCGCCTCGAGCTTGTCGAGCGTGCCGCCGGTGTGGCCGAGGCCGCGCCCGGACAGCTGCGGCACCGCCACCCCGAACGTCGCGACCAGCGGCGCGAGGGGCAGCGTGATCTTGTCCCCCACGCCGCCGGTGGAGTGCTTGTCCGCCGTCGGCCGGCTCAGCGAGGAGAAGTCCATGCGCTCGCCGGTCGCGATCATGGCGGCCGTCCAGCGTGCGATCTCCCGGCGGCTCATGCCGTTGAGGAGGATCGCCATCGCGAGCGCCGACATCTGCTCCTCGGCGACGACGCCGCGGGTGTAGGCGTCGACGACCCAGTCGATCTGGTCGTCGCTCAGCTCCCCCCGGTCGCGCTTGGTCCGGATGACGTCGACGGCGTCGAACCGCTCAGTCACGCTGCGTCCCCTCCTCCAGCTGGGTGGGCCCGAACGCGTCGGGCAGCACCTCGGTCATCGGCCTGATCCCGGAGACGGTGTCGACGAGCAGCTCCGGCCCGCCGTGCTCCCAGAGCAGCTGGCGGCAGCGGCCGCACGGCATCAGCCGCGAGCCCCGGCTGTCGCAGCAGGTGAACGCGACCAGCCGCCCGCCGCCACCGGTGACGAGCGCCGACACCAGCGAGCACTCCGCGCACAGCGTCACGCCGTAGGCGGCGTTCTCGACGTTGCAGCCGACCACGACCTCGCCGCGGTCGGTCAGCGCCGCCGCCCCCACCGGGAAGTGCGAGTAGGGCACGTAGGCGCGGGTCATCACCTCGCGCGCTGCCGCTCGCAGCGCCTCCCAGTCGATCGAGCTCACAGTGCCATCCTGCCTTCCGCCGTCGGGCGCCGGGGCGCCCGTGGTCACTTGACGTACGGGATGCCCTCGGCCGCCGGCGGGCGCACCTTGCCACCGAAGCCGGCGACGGCGAACAGCGTGACGATGTAGGGGATCATCAGCGGGATGTTCGAGTCGAGCGTGACGCCGAACGAGCGCAGCGACTGGCTCAGCGCCGCGGCGAAGCCGAAGAACAGCGCCGCGACGATGGCGCCGCTCGGGGTCCACCGACCGAGGATGAGCGCCGCGAGCGCGATGAAGCCGGAGCCGGCGGTGATGTCGATCCCGAACGCCAGGCCCTGGCCGATCGTGAAGAACGCCCCACCCAGACCCGCGATCGCCGAACCGAGCAGCGTGTTGCGCCACCGCGTGCGGTTGACGTCGATGCCGACGGTGTCGGCGGCCTTCGGGTGCTCGCCGACCGCGCGCACCCGCAGCCCCCAGCGGGAGCGGAACAGGTAGACGTGCAGCGTGATCGCGATCGCGTAGAGCAGGTACACGAGCAGGTTCTGCCGGAACAGCACCGGCCCGAGCACCGGGATGTCCGAGAGCAGCGGGATCGGCAGCGCCGGCAACCGCGACCGGTCGTTCCAGCCGTCGAGCTCGGTGAGCAGGCCCTTGAAGAAGAACGTCGTCAGGCCCAGCACCAGCACGTTGAGCACGACGCCGGTGATGACCTGGTTGACCTGGTAGCGGATCGAGAACCAGGCGAGCAGCGCACCGACGCCGACGCCGGCGATCGGGGCGGCGACGAGACCCACGTAGGGGTTGCCGCCCGCGAGCGAGGCCACGACGGCGCCCGCGAACGCGCCGCCGAGCAGCTGGCCCTCGATCGCGATGTTGACGATGCCGACCCGCTCGCAGACGACGCCGCACAGCGCGCCGAACATCAGCGGCGTCGCGAGGAACAGCGTGCTGGCCAGCAGGTCGGTGAGCGGCAGCACCGAGCTCTTGCCGGAGACCAGGTGGACGAGGAACGCCAGCAGCAGGAACCCACCCGCCGCGACCGTCAGCCACATCGGGACCGTGCGGCGGGTGCGCAGCACCTGCACGAGCGCCACGACCGCGAGCACGGCGGCGATCGCGGCGGGGACGCCGACCGCGAGCGTCGCGGGCAGCGTCATCAGCGGGATCTGCAGGGCCTCCGGGCCGCGGGTCAGCTGGACGCGCGCGTCGCCCGGCGGCACGGTGAGGATCAGCACGACCGCGACGACGGCGATCAGGCCGAACCCGACGACGGGACGGGTCACCGACCGCGGCTTGACGACGGCGGTGTCCTCGGTCTCGGTCACGACGGCGGTCACGCGGCCACCTCCTCACGACGGCGGCGGATCACCGCGGGGTCGGGCAGTCGGAACACGGCGCGGACCAGCGGCGGCGCCGCGATGAGCAGCACGATCACCGCCTGCAGGACGGTGACCAGCTCGGCCTCGGCGCCGGCACGCGAGGCCATGATGCGGCCACCGGCGGCGAGCGCGCCGAACAGCAGACCCGCCAGCACGGTGCCGACCGGGCGGTTGCGCCCGAGCAGCGCGACCGTGATCGCGTCGAAGCCGATCGTGCCGGCGACCGAGCTCGTGAGCTTCCACTCGGTGCCCGCGACGAGCATCGCGCCTGCGAGGCCGCACAGCAGCCCGGACAGCGCCAGCGAGACGACGGTGCTGCGCTCGACGCTCATCCCCGCGGTGCGCGCGGCCTCCTGGTTGGCGCCCACGGCACGGAGCCGGAACCCCAGCACCGACCGCTCCATCAGCCACCAGACGAGGAACGCGGCCGCGAGCGCGAGCACGAAGCCCAGGTGCAGGCGGAAGCCGGGCCCCATGAGCAGCGGCAGCCGCGCGGTGCTCTCCAGCAGCGGCGAGACCTGCGGGGTGGCACTGGCGAAGGCGGCCGTGCCCAGCACCCACAGCAGGAAGAACCGCGAGGTGTTGTTGAGCATGATCGTCGTGATGACCTCGTGGGCGCCGAAGCGCGCCTTGAGGAACCCCGGGATCGCACCGGCGACCGCGCCGCCGAGCGCGCAGCCCAGCAGCACGACGAGGACGTGCACACCCACCGGCAGCTCGAGCGCGAAGCCGAGGTAGGAGCCGACGATCGCGCCGAGGACGATCTGGCTCTGACCACCGATGTTGAACAGGCCGGCGCGGAACGTCAGCCCCAGCCCGAGCCCGGCGAGGATCAGCGGCGTCGCGATCGTCAGGCTCTCGGTCAGCGGCCGGATCCGCCGCTCGGGCGTCGGCGCCTGGGAGTCGTACACCGCGCCCTGGAAGAGCGCGAGGTAGGCCTCGGAGATGGCCCGCCACGACTCGCGGAAGAAGTCGCTCGGGCGCTGGAAGAGGTAGCCGAGGGTGGCCTGCACCTCGGTGTCGCCCATGAGGATGAGCACCGAGCCGACCACCATCGCGAGCACGACGGCGCCGACCGTGATCAGCCACGAGGAGCTCGTGATGTCCTCGAGCACGCGGCGCGTCACCGAGGTGGTGGGGCGCGGCTCCGACGGCGGGGCGTGCGGCACGTCGGGACCGGTCTCGGCGGGGGCCGCCGGCGTCGCGTCCTCGACGGCGGGGTCCGGGCCGCGCGAGCCCTCGCGCCGGTCGTCCTGCGTCATCGGTTCTCCTCCACCTGGTCGTCGGTGATCGGCTGCGGCACCGGCTCGACCGAGGACTCAGGGTCCGCCTCGAGGTCGGCCTCGCCGAGCACGGTGTGGTGACGCGCGGCCTCCTTGCGGGCCTCCTCGGCCGGCACCCCGGCCATCATGAGACCGAGCACGTCGCGGTCCTCGCCGCCGTCGACGACGCCGACGAGCCGCCCGTTGCACATGACGGCGATGCGGTCGGCGAGCGCGAGCACCTCGTCGAGCTCGGTCGAGACGATGAGCACGCCGGCGCCGTTGTCGCGCTCGGCCACGATCCGCTTGTGCACGAACTCGATCGAGCCGACGTCGAGGCCGCGGGTGGGCTGCGAGGCCACCAGCAGCGACAACGGTCGGGACATCTCGCGCGCGAGCACGACCTTCTGCTGGTTGCCGCCCGAGAGGGTGCCGACCGGCCGCTCGATCGAGGTCGTGCGGACGTCGAACTCCTTGACGCGGTCCTCGGCGTTCTCGCGCAGGTAGCGCACGTTGAGCGCGCCGAAGGAGGAGTACGGGGCCTCGCCCACGAGGTCGAGCACGAGGTTCTCGGTGATGCTGAAGTCGGCGACGATCCCGGAGGTGGTGCGGTCCTCGGGGACGAAGCCCATGCCGGCGTCGAGACGCTCGCGCACCCCGAGCCTGCTGATGTCACGGCCGTCGAGCTCGATGCGCCCGGCGCTCGTCGGGCCCGTGCCGAGGATCGCCTCGGTCAGCTCGGTCTGGCCGTTGCCCTGCACGCCGGCGAGCGCGACGATCTCGCCGCGCGCGACCTCGAGGCTGACGTCCTTGACGACCTCGACGCCGTTGGCGTCGTGCACGACGAGGTTCTGCACCGTCAGCGCGGGCTCCCCCGGAGTCGCGGGCGCCTTGTCCACGCCGAGGTTGACCGAGCGGCCGACCATGAGCGAGGCGAGCTCGGTCTCGGTGGCGGTCGGGTCGGCGCTGCCCACGACCTTCCCGAGCCGGATGATCGTGATCGCGTCGGCGATCGCACGCACCTCGCGCAGCTTGTGCGTGATGAAGATGATCGAGGTGCCGGAGGCCTTGAGCCGGCCCATGATCTGGATCAGCTCGTCGGTCTCCTGCGGGGTGAGCACCGCCGTCGGCTCGTCGAGGATCAGCACCTCGGCCTGGCGCGACAGCGCCTTGACGATCTCGACGCGCTGCTGCTCGCCGACCGAGAGGTCCTCGATGCGCGCGTCGGGGTCGATGCTGAAGCCGAGCGACTCCGCGGTCTCGCGGACCAGCCGGCGGGCGGCCTCGAGATCGAGCAGCCCCGCGCCGCGGACGCGCTCCTGTCCGAGCACGATGTTCTCGGCGACGGTGAAGACGGGCACGAGCATGAAGTGCTGGTGCACCATGCCGATGCCGGCGGCCATCGCGTCGCCCGGGCCGGAGAACGCGACGGGCTCACCGTCGATGACGATCTCACCGCCGTCGGGCTCGTACAGCCCGTACAGCACGTTCATCAGCGTGCTCTTGCCGGCACCGTTCTCGCCCAGGATGGCGTGGATCTCGCCCGGCTCGACGACGAGGTCGATCGCGTCGTTGGCGACGAACGACCCGAACGTCTTGGTGATCCCCCGCAGCTCCAGCTTCACGGCTGCTCCCTCTCCCCACCCACGTCGGTGGTGACCACGGACACTACCCCGAGACGACTCCGGGGCGACCGTTGCACGGCCACCCCGGAGTCGTTGTGCTCACGCGGTCGTCACGGAGAGTTCGGGGACTCGATGACGAGCTCGCCGGAGATGATCTGCTGCTTGAGCTCCTCGACGCGGTCGACGACCTCCTGGGGCACCTCGCCCTCGAAGTCGTGGAACTCCGACAGGCCGACGCCGCCGTTCTCGAGGGTGCCGATGTAGGGCTCGTTCGAGAAGGAGCCGTTGACCTGCTCCTCGATGGAGTCGAACACCGCGGCGCCGATCTCCTTCATCACCGAGGTGATGATGAGCGAGCCGTAGTCGGTCGTGAGATAGCCGTCGCTGTCGACCCAGACCATCGCGCCGGAGCCGTTGGCCTCGAGCGCGGCACCGGTGCCCAGGCCGACGGGGCCGGCGACCGGGAGGATGATGTCGGCGCCCTGCGAGAGGAACGTCTGGGTGAGGTTCTGGCCGTTCGACTGGTTGTCGAAGTCGCCGGTGAAGTCGCCCTGCTGGGCCTCCTTGTCCCAGCCGAGCAGGGTCACGTCGGAGCCGGTGTCCTCGTTGTACTGGGCGACGCCGTCGTAGTAGCCGTCCATGAACACCTGGACCGACGGGATGGCCATGCCGCCATAGGTCGCGATCGTGCCGGTCTCCGACATCGCCGCGGCCACGTAGCCGCCGAGGAACGCGGCCTCGGCCGTGTTGAACAGCAGCGGCTTGGCGTTGTCGAGCTCGATCGGGTTGAAGTCGTCGTCCGAGAAGCCGGAGTCGACGAGACCGAAGTTGATGTCGGGGTTGGCCTCGGCCGCCGCCTGGATCGCGTTCTCGAGCAGGAAGCCGGCGCCGATGACGTAGGTGCAGCCCTCCTGGATCATCGCGTCGATGTTCGGGCCGAAGTCGGCGTCGGTGGCCGACTCGATCGAGTTGATGGTGATGCCCAGCTCGGCGTCGGCGCGCTGGAGGCCCTCGTAACCGGCCTGGTTGAACGACTGGTCGTCGAACCCGCCCGCGTCGGAGACCAGGCACGCGACGACGTCGCTGGTCGCCTCGCCGCCGTCGTCGGTCGTGGTGGTCTCGGCACCGGTGGGCTCGGGCTCCTCCTCGGGGGCCTGCCCGCACGCGGTGAGGGCGAGCGCCGCGACCGCGAGGGTCGCGAAGCCGTAGATGGACTTCTTCACGTGGGTCTCCTACTCATGGTGAGCACCCACCAGGGGTGCGGCGGGTTGCCGTCGGCCGGCCCCTCACCGGCGACTCGGCTGCCGACGATAACCCCGCGCCGTGTTTCCGGTGTGTTGCATCGTGAGACGGGGGCTTGTTTGTTACCCAACTGGTATGTAGCCCTCGCGCGGGTTCGCGGGCGCGGCGGGGCGCGCCGACCCCCGGTCCGACGGCGACCGCGGCGACCGACGCGACCTCGGTGCCGGAGGGGTCAGACGTCCTCGGGCAGGGCGGCGACGCCGGCGAGCACGCGGACGCCGAACCCGATCGCCGCCTCGTCGACGACGATGTCGCCCTGGTGCAGGTCGTAGCTGCGGCCGCCCGGGGTGCGGGTGCCGAGCCGCACCATGGCGCCTGGCGTGCGCAGCAGGTACCAGCCGAAGTCCTCGCCGCCCAGCGACTGCTCGGTGAGCAGCACCGCGTGCGACCCGATCAGCCGGCGGGCCGCGTCGTCGATCCGGCGCACGCACGGCTCGTCGTTGACGACCGGCGGCACCCCGCGGGTGACGTCGACGTCGATGCCCACCCGGTAGGGCGCGGCGATCTGAGCGATGACCTCCTCGAGGATCTCCTCGGCCTGCTGCCAGGCGCCCTCGTCGAGGCAGCGCAGCGTGCCGGTGACGACGCCTCGCGAGGGGATCGCGTTCGGCGCCGTGCCCGACTGCACCGAGCCCCACGTGAGGTTGGCGCCCGCGCGTGGGTCGATGCGCCGGCCGAGCACCGCCGGCGCCTGCGTGATCACCTGCCCGAGCGCGTAGATGACGTCACCGGTGAGGTGCGGGCGCGAGGTGTGCCCGCCGTCGCTGGTGATCGTGACGGTCACCGTGTCCGAGGCCGAGGTGATCGGCCCGATCCGGGAGCCGATGTGCCCGACGTCGAGCTTGGGGTCGCAGTGCAGCGCGTAGACCTCGTCGACGCCCTCGAGGACGCCCGCGGCGATGACGTCGCCCGCGCCGCCCGGCTGCACCTCCTCGGCGGGCTGGAACAGCAGCCGCACCGCTGCGGTGAGCTGCCCGGCCTCGGCGAGCTCGGCGAGCACGAGCCCCGCGCCGAGCACGGTCGTCGTGTGCACGTCGTGGCCGCACGCGTGCGCCCAGCCGTTGGTGGAGGCGAACGGCAGCCCGGACGTCTCGGCGAGGGGCAGCGCGTCGAGGTCGGCGCGCAGCACGACCCGGCGCAGCCGGCGTGCCTCGGTGGCGTCGACGCCCTTCGGGAGCACGTCGCAGTACAGCCCCGTGCCCGCCAGCAGCTGCGGCTCCAGCCCTGCCGCGCGCAGGCGGTCGGCGACCAGCGCGGTGGTCCGGTGCTCGGTCCGCGCGCCCTCCGGGTGCCGGTGGATGTCGCGCCGGATCTCGACGAGCTCGGGCTCGAGTGCGCGGGTGCGCTCGACGATCTGCGCGGTGAGGTCCTCGGTCGTCACGGGGTTGGCTGGCACGCGCCAAGGGTAGTCGCGGCCACGTGGCCCGGCTCGCGCGCGTCCGGGAGCGGCCGAGCGTCGGACGCCGGCCGGTGGCTCACAGCAGGTCGGTGCGCTCCTCGGCGGCGAGCGCGTCCACCACGCGCTTGACGTCCTGCGCGTGCGCGCGGGTGCTCACCAGCAGCGCGTCCGGGGTGTCGACGACGACGGCGTCCGGGACCCCGAGCACGACGACCGTGCGGCCCGAGGCCGGCACCACCAGCGCGCCCTCGCCCGCGGGCGCCCGGACGAGGCCGGCGTCGCCGAGGACGCGGGTGACGCCGTCGGGGCCGGTCGGGGTGAGCTCGGCGAGCGAGCGCCAGTCCCCGACGTCGCTCCAGCCGAGCACCGCCGGCACGACGGCGATGCCGCCCTCGGCGGCCAGCGGCTCGCTGATCGCGTGGTCGATCGCGATACGGGTCAGGCCGGGCCACACCTCGGCGAGCACGGCGGCGCGCTCGGGGGTGTCCCAGGCCGCGGCGATCCGCTGGAGACCCTCGTGCATGACGGGCTGGTAGCGCTGCAGGTGCCGCAGCAGCACACCCGCCCGCGCGACGTACATGCCGGCGTTCCAGCGGAACCGGCCGGTCGCGAGGTAGGCGGCCGCCGTCTCGGCGTCGGGCTTCTCGGTGAAGGCGCGCACCGCGAAGGCGCCGGGCACGTCGTCGACCGGGTCGCCGGTCTCGACGTAGCCGAACGCGGTCGACGGGTGGTCGGCCTCGATGCCGATCGTGACGACGAGGTCGCGCCGGGCCGCCTCGACGGCGGTGCGGACCGCGTCCGCGAACGCCGCCCGCTCGGTGATGACGTGGTCGGCCGCGAACGAGCCGACGACGAGGTCGGCGTCGGGGTACCGGTGCGCGAGCACCGCGGCCGCGAGCCCGATCGCGGCCATCGAGTCGCGCGGGCTCGGCTCGACCATGAGGTCCTCGGCGGCGAGACCCGGCAGCTGCGCGCCCACTGCCTCGGCGTGGCGCTCCCCCGTGACGACGACCAGCCCGTCGACCAGCGGGTCGAGCCGGTCCCAGGTCGCCTGCAGCAGCGTCCGACCGGTTCCGGTCAGGTCGAGCAGGAACTTCGGGTTCCCGGCGCGCGAGAGCGGCCACAGCCGGGTGCCCGCACCCCCCGCAGGGACGATCGCGCAGAACTTCAGACCCTCGGCCACGTGCCGAGCCTAGTGGCCGCCCGTGGGGGTTTTCGGCAGGCCGAGCGCGCCTATATCGCGGCAGGTCGGGATGGTCAAGAGACCCCTCGGATGGCGATACGGTGTGCAGGTGACCACGACGGCATCCGGGCGCCGCACCGGCCGAGCGTCCACGATCGCACTGAAGCTGTTGATGGCGGTCACCGGTGTGGTGTTCGTCCTCTACGTGCTCGTGCACATGTACGGCAACCTCATGGCCTTCGGCGGCCAGGAGACCTTCGACACCTACGCGCACCACCTGCGCGAGCTGCTCACCCCGATGCTGCCCTACGGCGGTTTCCTGTGGGTGATGCGGGTCGTGCTGGTGGCCTCGCTCGTCGGCCACGCCGGCGCCGCGTTCGCGCTGTGGTCGCGGGCCAACAAGGCACGCGACCAGCGCTACGTCGTCAAGAAGGCCGTGCGGGCGACGCTGTCGTCACGCACGATGCGGTGGGGCGGGGTCGCGCTGCTGGCGTTCGTGGTCTTCCATCTGCTGCACCTGACCACCCACACGATCGACCCGGCGGGGACCGGTGGCGACAGCCCGTACCTGCGGCTCGTCGAGGGCTTCGAGCTGTGGTGGGTCACGCTGATCTACCTGGTCGCGATGGTCGCCCTCGGCATGCACCTGCGGCACGGGGCGTTCAGCGCGCTGCAGACGCTCGGTCTGACCAGCACCAAGAAGCGCTACCGCATCGCCCAGGGCTTCGGGCTGACGCTCGCGATCGTCATCGCCGGCGGCTTCTCGCTCGTGCCGCTGAGCGTGCTGGTCGGCATCATCCAGTGAGGGACGTGACTGCCGTGTCATCCGCATCTTCCGCACCCGCCGGGACCGCCGTCGAGGAGAAGGAGGCGCCCGTGCAGGACGACGCCGCCGGCTACTACACGCTCGGCGACCCGATCAGCGACGCCAAGGCGCCGCGCGGACCGATCGACCAGCGCTGGACGCAGCGCATCTTCGACGCCCGCCTGGTGAACCCCGCGAACCGCCGCAAGCTCAGCATCATCGTCGTCGGCACCGGGCTCGCAGGCGCCTCGGCCGCGGCGACGCTCGGCGAGGCCGGCTACCGGGTGCAGGCGTTCTTCTACCAGGACTCCCCGCGCCGGGCGCACTCGATCGCGGCGCAGGGCGGCATCAACGCCGCCAAGAACTACAAGGGCGACGGCGACTCGATCCACCGTCTCTTCTACGACACCGTCAAGGGCGGCGACTACCGCTCGCGCGAGTCGAACGTGTACCGGCTCGCCGAGGTGAGCGCGAACATCATCGACCAGTGCGTCGCGCAGGGCGTGCCCTTCGCGCGCGAGTACGGCGGCCTGCTCGACAACCGCTCCTTCGGCGGCGTGCAGGTCTCGCGCACCTTCTACGCGCGCGGCCAGACGGGCCAGCAGCTGCTCATCGGCGCCTACCAGGCGATGGAGCGCCAAGTCGCCGCGGGGACCGTGACGCCCTACGCGCGCCACGAGATGCTCGAGCTGATCGTCGTCGACGGCAAGGCCCGCGGCATCGTCACCCGCGACATGGTCTCCGGTGCGATCGAGACCCACCTGGCCGACGCCGTCGTGCTCGCCTCGGGCGGTTACGGCAACGTGTTCTTCCTGTCGACCAACGCGATGGGGTCGAACGTCACCGCGAGCTGGCGGGCGCACCGCAAGGGCGCGTTCTTCGCGAACCCCTGCTACACGCAGATCCACCCGACCTGCATCCCGGTCTCGGGCGAGCACCAGTCGAAGCTCACGCTGATGAGCGAGTCGCTGCGCAACGACGGCCGCATCTGGGTGCCGAAGCGCGCCGAGGACTGCGACAAGGACCCCCGGGACATCCCCGAGGAGGACCGCGACTACTACCTCGAGCGGATCTACCCCAGCTTCGGCAACCTCGTGCCGCGCGACATCGCCTCCCGGCAGGCGAAGAACATGTGCGACGAGGGACGCGGTGTCGGGCCGATGGTCGGCGACAAGCGTCGCGGCGTCTACCTGGACTTCGCCGAGGCGATCCAGCGCCTGGGGCGCTCCGCCGTCGAGGCCAAGTACGGCAACCTCTTCGACATGTACTCCCGGATCACCGGCGAGGACCCGTACCAGGTGCCGATGCGGATCTACCCCGCGGTGCACTACACGATGGGCGGGCTGTGGGTCGACTACGACCTGCAGTCCACGATCCCCGGCCTGTTCGTGATCGGCGAGGCGAACTTCTCCGACCACGGCGCCAACCGGCTGGGTGCCTCGGCGCTCATGCAGGGTCTGGCCGACGGGTACTTCGTGCTGCCGAACACGATCCGCGACTACCTCGCGGACGGGCCGTTCCCGGCGGTCGCGCCCGACGCCCCCGAGGTCGTCGAGGCGCGTGCCGACGTCGAGGACCGTGTGCAGCGGCTGCTGTCGATCAACGGCTCCCGCACGGTCGACAGCTTCCACCGCGAGCTCGGCCACATCATGTGGGAGTACTGCGGCATGGAGCGTACGGCCGAGGGCCTGCGCACCGCGATCGAGCGGATCCGCGCGCTGCGCGAGGAGTTCTGGCGCGACGTGCGTGTGCTGGGTACCGGCGACTCGCTCAACCAGTCGCTCGAGAAGGCCGGCCGGGTAGCCGACTTCCTGGAGCTCGGTGAGCTGATGTGCATCGACGCGCTGCACCGCCGGGAGTCCTGCGGCGGGCACTTCCGCGCCGAGTCCCAGACCCCCGACGGCGAGGCGTTGCGTGACGACGCCAACTTCGCCTATGTCGGGGCGTGGGAGTGGGGTGGCGACCCCAGCGCGCCGGTCCTGCACAAGGAGGACCTCGTCTACGAGTTCGTCGAGATGAAGCAGCGGAGCTACAAGTGAACCTGACCCTCAAGATCTGGCGCCAGGCGAGCGGCGACGCGCAGGGCGAGATGAAGACGTACCCGATCGAGGACGTCTCCCCTGACATGTCGTTCCTCGAGATGCTCGACGTGCTCAACGAGCGGCTGACCGCGCAGGGCGAGGAGCCGGTCGCGTTCGACAGCGACTGCCGCGAGGGCATCTGCGGCATGTGCGGCCTCATGATCAACGGCGTCGCGCACGGCCCTGAGGTCACGACGACCTGCCAGCTGCACATGCGGTCGTTCTCCGACGGCGACGAGATCACGATCGAGCCCTGGCGCGCCAGCGGCTTCCCGGTGCTGCGCGACCTGTGCGTCGACCGCTCCGCGTTCGACCGCATCATCGCCGCCGGTGGCTACGTGTCGGTCAACACCGGCGCCGCCCCGGACGCGCACGCCACCCCGGTACCGAAGGAGAACGCCGACCGCGCGTTCGACGCCGCCACCTGCATCAGCTGCGGCGCCTGCGTCGCGGCCTGCCCCAACGGCTCGGCCTCGCTGTTCCTCGGCGCGAAGATCACCCACCTCGCCGAGCTCCCCCAGGGCCAGGCGGAGCGCCACAGCCGCGTGCTGTCGATGGTGCACCAGCACGACCTCGAGGGCTTCGGCGGCTGCACGAACATCGGCGAGTGCACCGCGGTCTGCCCCAAGGAGATCCCGCAGGACGTCATCGCCACCCTCAACCACGACATGCGCCACGCCCTGTGGCACCGCGTGTGAGGACTCTGCTGGGCTGACGGAAGACTAGGGGCGCGTGTCCCTGGGAGCGAGCGTGCGCACGTCTGCGCGGAGCGGCACCTGGTGCTGCGGCGCGACCGCTCGGTCGGGTCTGGGCGTCGCGGCGCTTGGTACCGCGGTGCGTCCGCGACGGGCTCGGGCGGCTCCGCGCGTCGCGGCACCCGGTTCTGCGGTGCTTCTGCGACGTGGGCTTGGGATGGCGGGGTCGGGACGGCTCGAGCTGCAGCGTCGCGTCTCGAGGTGGTTGCCTTCCGCGCGGTCAGGGGTGCGGTCCGGCTCCTGAGGTGACGTCGTACACGTCCCGAGGGGCGGCTCATCCCGCCCCGACCCTGCGCGGCGCGGCGTGCATTTGTGGCGCTGCGGTCACTTCGGTACGGGAACCGAGGCTGCGGCGTGACATTCGTGGCCCAGCTGGTCACTTCTGCACACCGACGCACCCCGACACCTCACCGCACTTCTAGCCGCCCCCTCGCCCCGGCATCTCACGCCACCCGTGCCCCTGCCCCGCCTGCGCCTGCGCCCACCCCGGCTCGGCTCGACCCGGCTCGCCCGCCCCACAGGCACGGTAAGGCGCGGCGCGCATTCGTGGCGCTGCGGTCACTTCGGTACGGGAACCGAGGCTGCGGCGTGACATTCGTGGCCCAGGTGGTCACTTCTGCATACCGCCCTCCTTTCACAGCACTTCGTGCCGCTCCCTCGTCCTGGCATCTCACGCCACCCGTCCCCTTTCCCCGCCTGCGCCTGCACCCACCCCGGCTCGGCATCTCACGCGACCCGTGCCCTTTCCCCGCCTGTGCCTGCACCCACTCCGCCTTGGCTCGGTGCAGCGCGCCCGCCCCGCGGGCCCACCCAGCTCGGCGCGCTGTGCATTCGTGGCGTCGCGGTCACTTCGGTACGGGAATCGAGGCTGCGGCAGGGCATCCGTGGCCCAGGTGGTCACTTCTGCACGCCCGGCGCACCCTCACCGCACTGTCACCGCACGTCTTGCCGCTCCCGTCGTCCCGGCGTCTGACCCGACCCGTGCCCTGCCACGCCGGCACCCGCACCCAACCCCGCTCGGCTCGGCGCGGCTCGCCCGCCCCGCGGCGCACCACGTGCATTCGTGGCTCTGCGGTCACTTCGGTACGGGAACCGAGGCTGCGGCGTGACATTCGTGGCCCAGGTGGTCACTTCTGCGCGCCAGTCCCGCCACCCTCACCCGACGCCGCCGTGCGCTCCCCCGCTGCGCCGCCTAGGCGTGCGGAAAGTGCCGCCGCCACTGCTGGCTGGCGGGCGGGAGCGGGGCACCCGCGGTGTGCAGGGCGCGCCGGATGCGGCCGAGGACGCGCTCGGGCTGCCACATCTGCAGACCGGTCACGGTGACGACCCGCCACGACTCGTGGTCGAGGTCCTCGCGGCGCTCGACGTCGTCGCTCCACTGCAGGTCACGCTCGACGTGGTGGCGGCCGTCGTACTCGACGGCGACCCGCCAGTCCGGGTACGCGAGGTCGAGGTAGCGGGTCCGGCCCGCGACGCGGACCTCGTAGCCGGTCGCAGGCTCCGGCAGACCACCGAGGACCACGAGCAGGCGCAGCCGCGTCTCGGGCGGTGACGCGACCCGCGGCCGCACGAGCGCGGCGGCGCGCCGGGCGCGGGGTGCGCCGCGACGGGACGTGCCAGCGGACGCCCTGACCAGCTGGGCCGGCGAGGCGTACCCCTCCCGCACGATCGCGTCGCCCAGCACCACGGCGTCCACGAGCGGGTGCTCAGCAGCGACGTCGACGAACGTCTCCGCCGTCGTCGTCAGCGGCAGCCCGAGGTGCGAGCTGAGCCGTCGCACCCCACGGTGCACCACGATGCCCGCCCGGCGGCAGCGCGGCGCGTCGGGCGGGACGAGCAGGTGGGTGTCCTCGTCCGCGGGGACCGGCAGACCTCTCAGCTCGGCCGCGGTCACGCCGTACGCTGCCGCTCCTTCCACCGCCAGCAGCGCGCCACGGACACGCACCGCCGGTGTCACCGTGACATCGGCACCCACGTAGACGCCCTGGAACAGCCGCTGGTAGGTCGGTCCCTCGAGCCTGCGCCGGCTCACCCCGGCCGCCACCGCGTGCGCCCGTGCGAACGGGAGCGAGGGATCGAGCGCCACACCTCATCGTGACGCGCCGCAGGCCTTGCTCGCTCGCGCCGTCCACAGCAGGCGTCGGACGTGCACGCGCCGACGGCGATCAGGCGTCGCGGAACCCGCGCCACTTGCGACGCACCCAGCCGATCAGACCGCCCCAGTAGGGCGGGCGCTCCGGCTCGGGCTCGGGCCGCTCGGGCTGCAGCCGCCCGGTCTGCGGGTCGTGCTCCCACGCGAGCGTGCCCGGATCGGACTCCGTCACGAAGTTGGGGGTCTCGTCAACGTGCGTGACGTCGTCCGGCCCGATCTCGGGCACCGCCGGCGGGTTCGCCGTCCAGGCGCACGCCATCAGCAGCACCCGCACGACGAGGTTGACCCAGAGCAGCAGGGTGACGATCGCGGCGAACGGCGCGAGCAGCGGGTTGTCGGAGACCGAGCCCACGATCGTGGTGCCGAGGAACCGGATCACGCCGGCGCCGACCGCGACGACCAGCGACCCGATCAGCAGGTCGCGCCGCGGCGGCCGCGCGCCGCCGAGGCCGCGCACCAGCACGACGACGACCGCGAGGTCGACGGCGAGCGCGACCAGGTGCCCCAGCACCCGCAGCAGCACCTGCGTCACCGGCGCGTCGGCCAGCCCCACGAGCCCGGCCACCGCCGAGCCCGCGGCCCCGACCGCGATGCCGAGCGCTGCCGTCAGCACGACGGCGAGGGCCAGCGCCAGGAAGCCCGCGAGGTCGCGCAGCTTCGCGACGAGGATGTTCTCGCCCGGTGCCACGATGCCGAACATCGCCCGGATCCCGGTGCGCAGGGCCGCCATCACCGACGTCGCGGCGTTGAGCAGCACGAGGAAGCCGACGACCGCCGTCACGATCGAGGCGCCCGGCGAGAACTGGAGGCTGTCGAGCGAGACGAGACCGCCGTCACCGGTGTCGACGATGCCGGGCAGCGCGGAGTCGAGCGCGTCGAGGACCGCCTGCCGCAGCTGCTCGTCGCTGCCGAGCACCGCCATGAAGATCGAGAGGCCGACGACGAGCGCGGCGAAGATCGAGAACAGCGCCGAGTACGCGATGCCACCGGTCAGCAACGCCCCGTTGGCGGCGCCGTACCGCCCGAGCGCGCGGGCGACCCTGGTCTGCTTCCACCACGCCAGCAGCCGTGCCAGCCGGCCCTGTGGTGCGGTGCCGTCGGTGCCGTCGTTGCCGTCGGTGCCGTCGGCGTCCGTGCCCTCGGCCATCGGCGGCTCCCCCCTCAGCGGTCGGCGACCAGTCGGAACACCTCGACGTCGCGCCAGATACCGTCCTCACCGTATTCGTAGAGGACGAACCTGGCCACCGGGAAGCGGGCCTGGAAGTCGGCTCGTGAGGCGCTGGCGGCGTCGAGCCGGTCGTCGTCGAGGTCGTGGGCGATCGTCACGTGCGGGTGGTACGGGAACCGCACCTGCTGGGCGAGGGCGCCGGCGTTGACGGCGTGGTGGAGCCGCTCGCAGGCGTCGCCGCCCTCGGTGACGGCGACGAACACGACGGGCGAGACCGGCCGGAAGGAGTCGGTGCCCGCGAGCTCGATGACGAACGGCGGGTGGTCGGCCGCCACCTGGCGCAGGTGCTCGCGGACCGCGTCGAGGGCGCCCGGCTCGATCGCCGTCGGGCCCAGCAGGGTGACGTGCGGCGCGATCGCGAGCGCCTCGGGGTCGCCCGCCTCGATGCGGGCGCGTGTCAACGACTCGGCGTAGGGCGGCGGGATCGGGATCGCGACGCCGACCCGGATCTGGTCCCCGACCCTCGGTGGAACCCTCATCGAGCCGAGTCCTGGCTGGTCACGACGAGGTGCATCCCCCTAGTCTGCCCGGTCTCGGCGCCCGCGGCCGACGCCCCGGCACCGACCCGACCCGTGGACGCGGGCGCGCACCTCCCGCGGCAGCCGGGAGAATGGCACCCGACAGCCGTCCGCCCACGCCGCGTCAGGAGCAGCCCGTGACCGACGACAGCACCACGTCCTCGTCCACCCCCGTCCAGGAGGCGTGGTCGGACCAGCAGGGTGTCGCGCGCGCCACGGCCGCCTTCGTGGCGGCCTTCGGCGAGCAGCCCGACGGCGTGTGGGCCGCCCCGGGGCGCGTCAACCTCATCGGCGAGCACACCGACTACAACGGCGGCCTCGCGCTGCCGATCGCGCTGCCGCACCGCACGTTCGCGGCGGTCCGCCGCCGTGGGGACCGCCGTGTGCGGCTGATCTCCGGCCGCGAGTCGATCCCGTGGGAGGGATCGCTCGACGACGTCGGTCCCGGCACGGTGCAGGGCTGGGCGTCGTACGTGGCGGGCGTGGCGTGGGCGCTGGGCGAGCACGGTCAGCCGGTCACCGGGTTCGACGCCGCGATCGAGTCCTGCGTGCCCTACGGCTCGGGCCTGAGCTCCTCGGCCGCGCTCGAGGGCAGCGTGGCGGTGGCGCTCGCCGAGCTGGCCGACCACTGGCACGGACCGGCGGCGGACACCGACGAGGGTCGCGCAGCGATCGCCGAGGCGTGCGTGCGGGCCGAGAACGAGATCGCGGGCGCGAGCACCGGTGGCATGGACCAGGCGGCGTCGTTGCGCGCCCGCGCCGGTCACGCGCTGCTGCTCGACTGCCGCGACGGTGCCGTCGAGCACGAGCCGTTCGACCTCGCCGCCGCCGGGCTCGAGCTGCTCGTCGTCGACACCCGCGCCCCGCACGCCCTGGTCGACGGGCAGTACGCCCAGCGCCGTGCCACCTGCGAGGCGGCGGCGGCCCGGCTGGGCGTGGCGACGCTGCGCGAGATCGAGCCCGAGCGCCTCGACGCCGCGCTCGCCGACCTCGACGACGACGTCTCGCGCGCCCGGGTCCGTCACGTCGTCACCGAGATCGCACGCGTGCGCGCGTTCGTCGCGCTGCTGCGCGACGGCCGGGTGAGCGACGTCGGCCCGGTCATGGACGCCTCGCACACGTCGCTGCGCGACGACTACGAGGTCAGCTGCACCGAGCTCGACGTCGCCGTCGCCGCAGCCCGCGACGCCGGCGCGCTCGGTGCGCGCATGACCGGCGGCGGCTTCGGCGGCTCCGCGATCGCGCTCGTCCCGGCGGGCTCGGCCCCGCAGGTGATCGACGCCGTCGAGCGCGCGTTCGCCGACGCCGGTCTGGGCGCCCCGGCGTTCCTCGTGGCCACCGCTGCCGACCGCGCCGGACGCGTCGCCTGACGCGAGCCCGGTCAGCCCGGGCGCTCGAGGACCATGCGCAGCGGCGCGTGGTCGGAGAACCGGGTGTCGTAGCTCGGCGCCCGGTCGACGACGACGTCGTGCACCAGCCCGGCGAGCGCCGGCGTGCACCACAGGTAGTCGATGCGCCACCCGGCGTCGTTGTCGTAGGCCCGGCCGCGCCACGACCACCACGTGTACGGGCCGTCGACGTCGCCCGCGTGCGTGCGCCCGGCGTCGACCCAGCCGAGGTCGCGCCAGCGGGTGAGGTGGGCCTGCTCCTCCGGCAGGAACCCGGACTTGCCGCGGTTGCCCTTCCAGTTCTTGATGTCGCGGTGGTCGTGCGCGACGTTGAGGTCGCCACCGAGCAGGGCGGCGGTGCCGGTCAGCTCGGCGAGCCGCTCCCCCATCCGCTCCAGGAAGGCGAGCTTGAGGTCCATCGACGGCGTGCCGGCGGTCGCGGTGTGCACGTACACCGAGATCGCGGTCACCGGCCCGACCGGGGTCTCGAGGTCCGCCTCGACCCACCGGCCCGCGCTCTCGGGTGCGACGCCGTCGAGGCCCATGCGCACTGCGGTGATCGGCACCCGCGCCGCGACCGCGACGCCCGCACGTCCCTTCGCGGGCGCCTCGTGGTGCACGACGTGCCAGCCCTCGCCGAGCCGCTGCTCGAGCACGTCGGTCTCGGCGCGTACCTCCTGCAGGAGCACGACGTCGGGGCTCGCCTCGGCGAGCCAGTCACCCATGCCGCGGCGCACCGCCGCGCGCACCCCGTTGACGTTGACGGTGGCGACGACCAGCCGCGTCACCCGCGCAGCAGCAGCAGGACGGTGGCGGCGATCCGCTCGCGGTCGAGCTCGGTGCCCTTGCCGCCGGAGCTGACGATGGCCTGCAGCATGGTGCCGTCGGTGTAGGCCAGCAACGCCTTGGTGACCTCCTCGGGGTCCCGGCTGCCGTGCTCGCCCAGGTTCTCGACGCCGAGCCGCACCCAGTCCTGCAGCACGCCCCCGAGGCGCTCCGGGTAGGTGAGCGTCAGCACCAGGCGGGCGCGGGTGCGGGTGATCCGGCCGCTGCGGCACAACCGCACCGCGTACTCGGCGATCCCGCGCGCGAGGGCGGCGTCGTCGAGGTTCTCGAAGCCGCCGTGGATGTCTGTGAGCGTGGCCCGGTCGAGCTCGGCGAGCCGGTCCACGACGGCGTCGAGCAGCGCCCCGCGGGTGCGGAAGTAGTTCGACGTGCTGCCCTCGGGGATGCCGAGGCGGCGGTCGATGGAGCGGTGCGTGAGCTCACGGGTGCCGCTCTCGCCGACGATGGCGATCGCGGCGTCGATGACACGCGTACGGCGGTCGAGCATGCGAGGAGCCTAGGCCGTCGGAGCGGGCTGCTCGACCTCGCCGGCGGGCGAGACCTCGTCGTCCTTCGGGACCCGGCGGGCCCAGGGCCACCAGACCGGCCGGCCGATGTCGTGCACGAGGCCCGGCACCAGCAGCGTGCGGACGACGAAGGTGTCGATCAGCACGCCCGCCGCCACGATGAACGCGATCTGCAGCAGGAACAGCAGGGGGATCACGACCAGGGCGCTGAACGTCGCCGCGAGCACCAGCCCGGCGGAGGTGATGACGCCGCCGGTGACCGCGAGACCGACGCGCACGCCCTCGCGGGTGCCGTGCCGCACCGACTCCTCCCGGACCCGGGTCATGAGGAAGATCGAGTAGTCGATGCCCAGCGCGACGAGGAACACGAAGCCGTACAGCGGCACGGTCGCGTCGGCGCCCGGCAGGTCGAGCACGTGGTTGAACACGAGCGCGGCCAGACCCATGGTGGCGCCGAAGGAGAGCACGTTGGCGACCAGCAGCAGCAGCGGGGCCAGCACCGCCCGCAGCAGCAGCACCAGCATGACGAAGATGACCAGCAGCACGACCGGGATGATCGTCACGAGGTCCTGCCGTGCGGTCAGCTGGGTGTCGAGCCGCTCGGCCGCGGCACCGCCGACGAGGGCGTCGGCGTCGACGTCGTGGACCGCGTCGCGCACGTCCTGCGCGATCCCGGTCGCCTCCTGGCTCTCGGCGCTCACCTCGGTGACGACCTGCACGAGCACGTGGCCGTCGACGACGACCGGCTCCTGCGGCTCGTCGCTCGGCGGACCCCCTGCCGACTCACCGGTGTAGACGGCGGCCGAGGCCACGCCGTCGACCCCCTCGGCGGCGTCGACGATCGCGTCGGCGGAGCCCTCGGCGACGACGACCTGGATCGGCTCGACCTGGCCGACGTCGAAGTGCTCCGACAGCACCTCCTCGCCCACGACGGCCTCGACCTCGCCGCGGAACACGTCGGCCTCGCCTGTGCCCTCGGCGCGCAGCGTCGGCACGAAGGCCGCGAGCGCGACCAGCCCGAGCGCGGTGACGACCCAGACGCGGCGCGGGTGGCGGGTGACGCCGTTCGCGACGCGCTCCCACAGGCCGAGGCTGGCGTCGTCGGCCTCGTGGCCGGCCTCGACGAAGCGAGGCACCCGCGGCCAGAAGATGCCGCGGCTGCGGCGGCCGGCGACCAGCAGGATCGCCGGCAGCAACGTCAGCGCGGCGAGGAAGCTGGCGACGATGCCGATGGCGGCGACCGGTCCGAGGCTCGCGTTGGAGCCGAGGTCGGAGAGCATGAGGCACAGCAGGCCGGCGATGACCGTGCCGGCGCTGGCGGCGATCGGCTCGAGCGACGCACGCCACGCCACCCGCATCGCGCCCGCGGGGTGACGGTGCCGGGTGAGCTCCTCGCGGTAGCGGGCGACCAGCAGCAGCGCGTAGTCGGTGGCGGCGCCGATGACGAGGATCGACAGGATGCCCTGGCTCTGGCCGTTGAGCTGCAGCACGCCGTTGCCGGCGAGCGGCTTGACGACGAGCGCCGCCAGGCACAGCGCGAACACCGAGGTGAGGATGACGGCGAACGGCAGCAGCGGCGAGCGGTAGACGATGACGAGGATGACCAGCACGACGACGAGCGCGACGGCGAGCAGGATGCCGTCGATGCCGCCGAACGCGGAGACCAGGTCGGCGACGAAGCCGGCGGGCCCGGTCACCCAGGCGGTGAGCCCGGCGTCGGTGAGCGTGTCCGGCGCCTGGTCGCGGATCGCCTCGACGACGGCGACCGTCACCCGCTCCTCGTCGTCGCCGAGCAGCACGTCGGCCTGCGCGGCGTCGATCGGGACGGGGATCAGGAGCGCCTCGCCGTCCTCGGACGGCACCGCGACGACCGAGCCCTCGAGGACCGAGCCCAGCTCGCTGCCGTCGGGCAGCTCGAGCGCACCGATCTCCTCGGCGAAGGCCTGACCGGCGCCGATCTGCTCCTCGGTGAGCGCGCCGCCGTCGTCGGAGGTGACGACGACCAGCGCGGGCAGCGTCTCGGACTCGGTGAACTCGCGGGCCAGCTCGGCGGCGCGCGTCGACTCCGCGCTCTCGGGCAGGAACGCGGCGGCGTCGTTCTCCTGGACCTGCGAGAGCGTGCCCTGCGCCATGCCGCCGAAGGCACCGAAGGCGAGCCAGACCAGCAGCGCGAGCCCGACGAGGACGCCTCGGAGGAGGCCGCGGCGCCGGGGCTCACCGGCGCGGTGCTGGGGGTCTGTCTCGGAGGTCGTCACCGCTCAAGTGTCCTCCATGTCCCGACGCCGTGTCGTGACAGCGGGATGGATCGGTCGTGTGGTTCGTGTCACGATCGAACGATGCGACCGACGCCGGAGAGCTCTGGGTCCGCGACGACGACGGGGCGGCCGTGGTGAAGCAGCACCTGCACGGCTACCTGCGCCGCCAGCGGGAGGCGCTGCTGTGGAAGCTGGACGGCCTCGGCGAGCGGGACGCGCGGTGGCCGGTGACCCCGACCGGCACGAATCTGCTCGGCCTGCTCAAGCACGCCGCGGGCGTGGAGGCCGGCTACTTCGGGTTCGTCTTCGGGCGGCCGTTCCCGGAGCCGCTGCCCTGGACCGAGGACGACGCCGAGCCGAACGCCGACATGTGGGCGACGCCGGAGGAGTCGATCGGCTCGATCACCGCGCTGGCCCACCGGGTCTGGGAGCACGCCGACGCGACGATCGACGCGCTCGACCTCGACGCCCCCGGCCGGGTGCCGTGGTGGCGCGGGAGGGAGGAGGTGACGCTCGGGCAGGTGCTGGTGCACGTCGGCGTCGAGCTCGCCCGCCACGCGGGCCACGCCGACATCGTCCGCGAGACGCTCGACGGCGCCACCGGTCTGCGCGACGGCCTGTCCAACCTCCCCGACGTCGAGCGGCGGTGGTGGGCGGACTACGTCGCCACGCTCCAGCGCGTGGCCACCGAGGCCGGCACCCGCACCGCTCCCTGACCCCCGCCCCCGGTTTCACCGCACTTTGCAACACCCCACGGTTTCACCGCACTTTGCAACACCCCACGGTTTCACCGCACTCCTTGCCGCTGCCGTCTTCACCGCACGTCGTGCCGCGGTCCCGTGTCGCCGCGGCTTCTGCCAGCCCGGACTCATCCGGCAGCACGCCTCGCCACCTCGCCGATCCGCTCGACGCACGCGGCAGGGCCAGGGCCGACGGCGACGACATCGCTCGATCCACGGTGCGGCGAGACTGCGGGGTGGTCGACAGTGCGGTGACACCGGGGTCTGTTCCATAGTGCGGTGAAAGTGGAGGGTGGGGCGGGCTGTGCAGCCCGCCCCGACGGGGTGGGCACTGATTTGTTGCGCTCCAGAACTTTTCCGCCCAGACTCCCTGCGACGAGACAGCCGTTGCGTTAGCGTGTGGCGCAGTGGCCGAAGCGAGGGGGCTTCCAGAGCCGGCCACTCCGGATGCCGTCGTCAGCGTCCCTTCATCACCCCGGGTGCTGGCGTCAGCATGCGCGACCCCTGCGACGAGGAAGGGGGCTCATCGACATCTCTTGGTGACGAGTTCGACGAGATCCACGCTGACCCTTACCCATCAGGAGGAGCTTGGCATGTTCAAGAAGAGACTCGGAGTGCTCTCCGTCGTCGGCGCACTGCTGGCGATCAACCTGTCTGCCATCTCGGCTGCAGCAGAGGAGGGCACCACCCTTCCCTTCATTCTGAGGAACGAGAACTTCGCATTCGAGGAGCGCGTCGCCGCGGTCATCATCGATGCAGGAGCAGTGGTGAACGACGCGTCGTTGTCCGCGGAGGACTTCGACGTGCACGTGGTGTCCACCAGGATGGTCGACCCGGACGTCGTCGCCTACGACGGCCCCCGAGAGGTCACCGACGTGTACCTCAGCGAGGTCGAGGACTGGGGTTTCCCCGCCGACGAGGGACGGTACATCGTGCTGGACTTCGCACACGTCGGATGGGGCGACGGCGGCACCACCGGTGACAGCGGCTTCTATCTCGAGGCTCAGTACACCGTGACCTACAAGGGCGACCCGATCACCACCGTCGACGGCTCGACGATCACACCCACCGCGTTCGAGCAGACCGGCGTCGTGAGCCCGGTGCTGGACCAGTACCAGTACGCCACGAGCCCCGAGGGGATGGAGTACGCCTACTTCCTCAACGACGAGGTCGACGAGCCGTTGCCCCTCGTCGTCTACTTCCACGGTGGCGGACAGGGTGGGGACAACTACAACCCCGCCAGGTTCAGCAACGGTGGCACCGTGTGGGCCGAGCCCGAGAACCAGGCCGAGTTCCCCACGCACGTCCTGGTGCCCCGCACCCCTGGTTTCCAGACCGACATCGCCGCCGTCAAGGGCGTCATCGACCGCTGGATCGCCGAGGGCAAGGTCGACCCGAACCGCATCTACATGACCGGCTTCTCCATGGGGTCGTCCTCCACGTGGGCCTTCGTGTCCGCCTACCCGGAGTACGTCGCCGCCGCCTTCTACGGCGCAGGCACGGGCCCGCAGACCGCAGAGCTCGTCGACGCCGTCGATCACATGCCGCTCTGGGAATGGGTCGACGAGCAGGACTTCGCCTACGACGGCGTCCTCGACCGGTTCAACACCTGGGGCGAGTACCTGACCGACTACGAGCTGACGATCCTGCCTGAGGTCACCCTCTACGAGTACCCGTACAACGGGTGGACGTTCGACGGTCACTCCTCGTGGCTGGTGGCGTACAACGAGTACGTCCACGACACACGCGGAACGGTCTTCGACTGGTTCTTCGGCATCAGCAGGATCAGGGGCATCGAGGAGGTCGCGGTGGACACGGTTGCCGGCGTGGCTCCGGAGCTCCCCGAGACCGTCACGGTGGACGTGAACCACAACGCCACCGGTGTCGTCTCCGAGGAGCGTTCCGTGGTCTGGGATGCCATCGACCCCGCCGCCTACGGCGTCGCCGGCCCCGGCGTCTTCACGGTGGAGGGCACCATCGACGGGGTCGTCGAGAAGGCAGTCGCCACGGTGACCGTCGAGTACCGGAACCGCATCGACGATCTGTACGACCTCGTCGCTGATCTCGACCTCAACACGGGCAACAAGAAGGCTCTGACCGTCAAGCTGAGCACTGCCGAGCGCTTGATCGCGACCGGCAGCACGGGCGCGGCCAGCAACGTGCTGGGCGCGTTCATCAACCAGGTCAACGCCTTCAGCGGCACCAAGATCCCGGAGGCCCAGGCCGAGGAGCTCGTCTTCGCCGCCGAGGAGACGATCAGGAGCATCACCGACTAGGTGCACGCGCTGATCCGGCTGACGCCCGATCCACACCGGGTCGGGGCGCTCGAGGACCGCGACGAGGTCCCCGAGTGCCCCGACCCGGTGGTCAGAGACCGGCCCGGCGCTCCGCGGCGTCGACGGCGTTCTTGAACAGCATCGCGATCGTCGTGGGGCCGACGCCGCCGACGCGCGGCGTGATCGCTCCCGCGACCTCCTCGCACCGCTCGTCCACGTCGGGCAGCAGCCGCCGGCCCTCGTAGCGCACTCCCCCGCCGACCACGGTGACGCCGGGCGTCAGGTGCTCCGGCTGCAGGATGCCGGGGACGCCCGCGGCCGCGATGACGATCTCCGCCCGGCGGGTGTAGTCGTCCCAGTTCGGCACCCCGGTGTGCACGACGGTGACGGCCGCGTTCGCCGTCGGGCGCTTCTGCGACAGCAGCAGCGCGAGCGGACGGCCGAGCGTGGTGCCGCGGCCGAGGATGCACACCTCGCGCCCGGCGACCGGGATCTCGTAGTGCGCGAGCAGCGCCTCGATACCGGCCGGGGTGCACGGCACCGGCCCGGGCATGCCGAGCGCCAGCCGGCCCATGTTGACCGGGTGCAGGCCGTCGACGTCCTTGTCCGGGTCGAGCTCGAGCAGCGCGGCGTCGAAGTCGATCTGGGGCGGCGTCGGGTGCTGGATCAGCACCCCGTCGACGTCGTCGGCGTCGTTCATCTCGCGGATCGCGGCGACGACGTCGGCCTGGGTCGCGTCCTGGGGCAGGTGGATGTGCGGCGAGGTCAGCCCGAGCTCGGCCGCCTTCTCCTGCTTCATGCGGATGTAGCCCGCGCTGGCGGAGTCGTCGCCGACGAGGATCGTGCCGAGACCTGGCTGGTGCCCGGCCGCCGTCAGGGCCTCGATCCGCGGCCCGAGGCCGGACAGCACCTCCTCGGCGACGGGCTTGCCCGGCAGCATGCGGGCCGTCACTGCTGCAGCCCCGGGTAGAGCGGGAACGCCTCGGTGAGCGCCTTGACGCGGGCGCGGGCGGCGTCGAGGTCGGCGCCGGTGCCGTCGCGCAGCACGCCGGCGATGATGTCGGCGACCTCGGCGAACTCGGCGTCGCCGAAGCCGCGGGTCGCGAGCGCCGGGGTGCCGATCCGCAGACCGGAGGTGACCCGCGGCGGGCGCGGGTCGAACGGCACCGCGTTGCGGTTGACGGTGATGCCGGCGTCGTGGAGGAGGTCCTCGGCCTGCTGGCCGTCGAGCTGGGAGTGGCGCAGGTCCACCAGCACCAGGTGCACGTCGGTGCCGCCGGTGAGCACCGAGACTCCCGCCTCGCGCACCGCAGGGTCGGTGAGCCGCTCGGCGATGATGCGGGCGCCGCGCAGCGTGCGCTCCTGCCGGTCCTTGAACTCCTCGCCCGCGGCGACCTTGAGCGCGACCGCCTTGGCGGCGACCACGTGCATGAGCGGGCCGCCCTGCTGGCCGGGGAACACCGCGGAGTCGAGCTTCTTGCCCCAGGTCTCGGCGTCGCGCGAGAGCAGCAGGCCCGAGCGCGGGCCACCGAGCGTCTTGTGCACGGTGGTGGAGACGACGTCGGAGTGCGGCACCGGGTTGGGGTGCAGGCCGGCGGCGACCAGACCGGCGAAGTGCGCCATGTCGGTCCACAGCAGCGCGCCGACCTCGTCGGCGATCGAGCGGAACGCCTCGAAGTCGAGCTGCCGCGGGTAGGCCGACCAGCCGGCGATGATCACCCGCGGCTGCGCGGCGATCGCGGCGGCGCGCAGCGCGTCGTACTCGATCCGGTGGCTCTGCTCGTCGACGCCGTAGGCGTGGACCTCATAGAGCTTGCCGGAGAAGTTGATCTTCATGCCGTGCGTGAGGTGGCCGCCGTGGGCCAGCGACAGCCCGAGGATGCGGTCGCCGGGCTTGGCCATCGCGTGCAGCACGGCCGCGTTGGCGGTGGCGCCGGAGTGCGGCTGGACGTTGGCGTAGTCGGCGCCGAACAGCGACTTGGCGCGCGCGATCGCGAGGTTCTCGGCGATGTCGACCTGCTCGCAGCCGCCGTAGTAGCGCTTGCCGGGGTAGCCCTCGGCGTACTTGTTGGTGAGCACGCTGCCCTGCGCCTGCAGGACGGCGCGCGGCACGAAGTTCTCGCTGGCGATCATCTCCAGCGTGTCGCGCTGTCGGGTCAGCTCGCCCTCGAGGACGGCGGCGATCTCCGGGTCGAGCTCGGCGAGCGGGGCGTTGGCGACGGACTCACTCATGGCGTTCCTCCGTGAGGCTGGGTGCGGGTTCCGGTGCGACCCTCGGCCCAGGCGGGCGACCTCAGGTCTGGCTTCTCCCGTCGCTCCCCGGTGGTGCCCCACCTTCGCCAGTCGCGACGTCGTCGAGCCTACCGCTCCCCGTGGGGCACCCGCCACGCCCGACGGCGGGGCGCGGCCGGATCAGCCCTGCTGGGTGGGGTGCGGCTCGCCGTCGGCGGCCTGCTCGTCGCCCTCGGCGCCCTCGGCGCCCTCGGCGCCCTCGGCCTCGGCCATCTCGGCCTCGCCGAGGATCTTGCGCAGGTAGGCGTAGGTGAGGTCGCCGGCGTTCTGGTCGTACTGGTGCTCGAAGCCGTGCTTGGCGTAGAGGCTGAGGTTCTGCTTGGAGTCCTGGCCGGTGAAGACCCAGACCTCCTTGGTGTCCTCGGGCAGGTAGGTGAGCACCGCCATCAGCAGCTGGGTGCCGATGCCCTGCCCCTGCAGGTCCGGGACGACGGCGAGCCGGCCGAGCAGCGCGCGGTCCTCCTCGAGCCCGACGCGGACCGAGCCGACCATGCGGGTGCCGATCCACGCGCCGAGCGTGACGACGTCGGCCCGCGCCAGGTCCTCGCGGAGCTCGTCGAGGGTCTGCGTGAGCGCGGGGATGTGCGGGTCGTCGTAGAGCTGCGCCTCGGTGACGAACGCCGCGCGGCGCACCGTGAGCAGCTCGCCGGCGTCGGCGTCCTCGACGACGTCGATCCTCACCTCTGGGTCGGCCATGCCTCCATCCTTCCATCCCGACCGCCGCCGCCGGTGCGAGCGGAACCCCCGGCGCGTCAGACCGGTGCTCGGGATCGCTACCCTCGCCCGTGTGACAGCGACCCCGTCCCCCGAGACCGACACGCACGCGCCCACGCACTGGGTGCTCACCCTGTCCTGCCCGGACCGGCCGGGCATCGTGCACGGCGTCAGCGGTGCGCTCGCGGGACTGGGCGGCAACATCACCGAGTCGCAGCAGTTCGGCGACCCCGGCACCGGGCTGTTCTTCATGCGGGTGCAGGTCGAGACGGCGGCGTCGCGCGCCGATCTGGAGGCCGCGATCGAGCCGGTGGCCGCGGAGTTCGAGATGACGTGGCGGCTCGACGAGGTCGGTCGCCCGGTGCGCACGATCGTCATGGTGTCGAAGACCGCGCACTGCCTCACCGACCTGCTGTTCCGGCAGCGCTCGGGCCGGCTGCCGATCGACGTCGTCGCGATCGTCTCCAACCACACCGACCTCGAGCCGATCGCCCAGTTCTACGGCGTCCCGTTCCACCACGTGCCGGTGACGCGCGAGACGAAGCCGGCCGCGGAGGCACGGCTGCTCGAGCTCGTCGACGAGCTGGACGTCGAGCTGGTGGTGCTCGCCCGGTACATGCAGATCCTGTCCGACGACGCCTGCACGCGGCTGGCGGGCCGGGTCATCAACATCCACCACTCGTTCCTGCCGTCGTTCAAGGGCGCGCGACCCTACGCGCAGGCGCACGACCGCGGCGTGAAGCTCATCGGCGCGACGGCGCACTACGCGACGGCGTCGCTGGACGAGGGCCCGATCATCGAGCAGGACGTGCAGCGCGTCAGCCACGCCGACGGCGTCGACGAGCTGGTCGCGATCGGCCAGGACGTCGAGCGGCAGGTGCTCGCGCGCGCCGTGCGCTGGCACGCCGAGCACCGGGTGCTGCTCGACGGCCACCGCACCGTGGTGTTCCGCTGAGCCTGCGCGTCGACGGCGTCCGCCACCGGGGTCGCGCCTGATCCATCGCACCTGGTCCAGCCCGGACGGCACGACGCCCGGCCACCTCGTGGGTGACCGGGCGTCGGGACGGCGTGGTGTCAGAGGCCGGGCGGGTTCTGCCCGGGCGGGGTGACGCCGCGCGGGGCGTCGCCGGCCGTGGGGCCGCCGGCGGCCGGGCCGGGCGGCACCGGGCCGGGAGGGGTGCCGTAGGGCTGACCGCTCACCGACGGGCCGCTGGGCGCGGCGCCGTAGCCCGGAGCCGGCGTGCCGTAGCCGGCGGAGCCGTCGACCGCACCGGGCGCGGGCGCGCCGAAGCCGAACGGCCCCTGAGTGACGGCCATCTCCTTCTTCGCACGGTTCATGTCGATGAGACCGCGCACGAAGACGAGGAGACCGACGAGCAGGATGCCCCACCACAGCGTGCCGCGGCCGCCGCTGCCGAGGCTCCAGACGTTGATGACGACGCCGAGGACGAAGATGCCCGCCCCGACGAACGTCGACCTGCGGGCGCCGGCGTACCGGGCCTCGGCGATCGCCGCCTGCGCGGACCCGGGCGCCGTCGACCCGTACGCGCCCGGGGGCGCGTCGGCGGCGGCGCCGTACGGCGTCTGCGCGGACCCGTAGGGGCCGGCGCCCGGCGGCGGGACGGGCTGCGCGGCCGCGTCGTCGACCCAGAACTGCCAGCCCTGCGGCGCCGGCGGCCACGACGGGTCGGGCTGCCAGTCGGCGGTCGGGGCGAAGCCGGGCGGGACGTCCCACCCCGGGGGCGGGTTGAATCGCTGAGTCACTCGGCCACCGTAACGCTGAGGCGACGGCCGGCGTCCGCGCGGCGACGGGCAGCGCTGCCCATCGCGTCCTGGGATGATGCGGTCGTGACCGACGCACCGCCGCCCTGGACTCGTCACTACCAGCCGGGCGTCCCGGCGCGGATCGAGCTGCCCACCGAGTCGCTCGTCGAGCTGTACGAGCGCTCGGTGGCCGAGGCCGGCTCCGCTGTCGCCACCGAGTTCTTCGGGCGCGAGACCAGCTACGCCGAGCTCGGCGACCAGATCGCGCGCGCGGCCGCCGGCCTGCGCGAGCTCGGCGTCCGCGCTGGCGACCGGGTGGCGCTCGTGCTGCCGAACTGCCCGCAGCACATCGTGGCGTTCTACGCCGTGCTGCGGCTCGGCGCGGTCGTCGTCGAGCACAACCCGCTGTACACCGCACGCGAGCTGCGGCACATGTTCGAGGACCACGGCGCGCGCGTGGTCATCGCCTGGGACGCGGCGGTCGCGAAGCTGCGCGAGCAGCCGTCGGACATCGAGCTCGACCGCATCGTCTCGGTCAACCTCCTCACGGCGTTCCCGCGGGCCAAGCAGCTCGCGCTGCGGCTGCCGCTGCCGCGGCTGCGGGCGCTGCGCAGCAAGCTCACCCAGCCCGCGCCGGGCACGATGGCCTGGGAGGAGCTGCTGCAGTCGCCGCCGATCGACCCGGCCCACCCGCGCCCCGCCGTCGACGACCTCGCCGTCATCCAGTACACCTCCGGCACCACCGGCCGCCCCAAGGGCGCGATGCTCACGCACGCCAACCTCTACGCCAACGCCCGCCAGGGCGAGGCGTGGATGCACGGCGCCGAGGTGCGTCGCGAGGTGTTCTACGCGGTGCTGCCGATGTTCCACGCGTTCGGCATGACGCTGTTCATGACGTTCGGCGTGCTCAAGCAGGGCCGGATCGTGCTGTTCCCCTCCTTCGACGTCGACATGGTGCTCGACGCCGCCCGGAAGCACCCGCCCACGGTCTACTGCGCGGTGCCGCCGATCTACGAGGCGACCGCCCGGCGGGCGAAGGAGCGCGGCATCAGCCTGCGCTCGGCGCGGTTCTGCATCTCCGGCGCGATGGCGCTGCCGACGTCGACCGTCGAGCTGTGGGAGTCGGTCTCCGGCGGCCTGCTCGTCGAGGGCTACGGCATGACGGAGGCCTCGCCGGTGTGCCTCGGCAACCCGTTCGCGCCGTCGCGGCGCCCGGGGACGATCGGGGTGCCGTTCCCGAGCACGCTCATGAAGGTCGTCGACCCCGACGACCCGGACCGTGAGGTGCCGCAGGGCGAGCCCGGCGAGCTGCTGGTCAAGGGACCGCAGGTGTTCCGCGGGTACTGGCACAACGAGGAGGAGACCCGCAAGACCCTGACGCCGGACGGCTGGCTGCGCACCGGCGACGTCGTGACGGTCGACGCCGACGGCTTCACGAGGATCGTCGACCGCGTCAAGGAGCTGATCATCACCGGTGGCTTCAACGTCTCCCCCACCGAGGTCGAGCAGGTGCTGGTGACGCACCCCGACATCGCCGACGCCGCCGTCGTGGGCATGCCGGACGGCAGCGGGGGCGAGCGGGTCACCGCGGCGGTGCTGCTCGACGAGGGCGCCACGATCGGTCACGCCGAGCTGCACGCGTGGTGCAAGGAGCGCCTGGCCGGCTACAAGGTGCCGCGCGAGGTCTACGTCGTCGACGAGCTGCCGCGCTCGATGCTCGGCAAGGTGCTCCGCGCCAAGGTCCGCGAGCAGCTGGCGGACCTCACGCCGCTGCCGTACTAGCCACGACGCACGACAGCCGGCCCCGCACGAGGCGGGACCGGCTGCGCGCTCGGCGGTCGGGCGACCGCCGTCGAGGTCAGATGAGGCCGAGCTGGCGGACGGCGTCGCGCTCCTCGCCGAGCTCGGCGACCGAGGCGTCGATGCGGCTGCGCGAGAACTCGTCGATCTCCAGGCCCTGGACGATCTCCCAGCGCCCGTCGACCGAGCGGGCCGGGAACGAGGAGATCAGGCCCTCCGGCACGCCGTAGGAGCCGTCCGACGGCAGCGCCACCGAGGTCCAGTCGCCCTCCGGGGTGCCGTTGACCCAGTCGTGGACGTGGTCGATCGCCGCGTTCGCGGCCGAGGCGGCCGACGACGCACCGCGCGCCTCGATGATCGCGGCGCCGCGCTTGGCGACGGTCGGGATGAAGGTGTTCTCCAGCCACTCCTGGTCGTCGACGACCTCGACGGCGGGCTTGCCCGCGACCGTGGCGTGGAAGATGTCGGGGTACTGGCTGGCCGAGTGGTTGCCCCAGATCGTGAGCCGCTTGATCTCGCTCACCGGGGTGCCGGTCTTCGCGGCGAGCTGGCTGAGCGCGCGGTTGTGGTCGAGGCGGGTCATGGCGGTGAACCGCTCGGCCGGCACGTCGGGCGCGTGCTGCTGGGCGATGAGCGCGTTGGTGTTGGCGGGGTTGCCGACCACCAGCACCCGGATGTCGTCGGCGGCGACGGCGTTGATCGCCTCGCCCTGCGGCTTGAAGATGCCGCCGTTGGCCTCGAGCAGGTCGGCGCGCTCCATGCCCGCGCCGCGCGGCCGCGCGCCGACGAGCAGCGCGATGTTGGCGTCGCGGAAGCCGTCCGTCGGGTTGTCGGCGATGTCGATGCCGGCGAGCAGCGGGAACGCGCAGTCGTCGAGCTCCATCGCGGTGCCCTCGGCCGCCTTGACCGCCTGCGGGATCTCCAGCAGCCGCAGGCGGACGGGCACGTCGGGGCCGAGCAGCTGGCCGGAGGCGATGCGGAACAGCAGCGCGTAGCCGATCTGGCCGGCTGCTCCGGTGACGGTCACGGTGACGGGGGTGGTGCTCATGCGTTCGATGTCCCGATTCTCGGCCCGGTGCGCGCGGCAGGAGCCGTCGATGGCGTGGTGTTACCGGCGTCCATCCTGCCACCACCCGCCACCCCGCCGAGCCGCTGGGCGCGGCACCGCAGGCACGGGGGCCGCGGGTGTGACCCGAATACCTCGGAGCCGCGGGGACAGGGCGGGCCGGGAGGCGGCAGGATGGGAGGCTGACCAGCCACGTCCTTTATCTTGATATCGAGACATTCCCCATGCCGAACGGAGACCCGGTGCCCGAGCAGACGATCATCTACACGTACACGGACGAGGCGCCGGCACTGGCGACGGCGTCGCTGCTGCCGATCGTGAAGACCTTCACCGCGCAGGCGGGCGTGCGCGTCGAGACCCGCGACATCTCGCTGGCCGGCCGCATCCTCGCGGCGTTCCCGGACGCGCTGACGCCGGAGCAGCGGATCCCGGACGCGCTCGCCGAGCTCGGCGAGCTCGCGAAGACGCCCGAGGCGAACATCATCAAGCTGCCGAACATCTCGGCGTCGATCCCCCAGCTCAAGGCAGCGATCGCGGAGCTGCAGGCGCTCGGCTACGCGCTGCCCGACTACCCGGACGAGGTCGTCACCGACGAGGACAGGGCCGTCCGCGAGGCCTACGACAAGGTCAAGGGCTCCGCCGTCAACCCGGTGCTGCGCGAGGGCAACTCCGACCGCCGCGCCCCCGCCTCGGTCAAGGCCTACGCCCGCAAGCACCCGCACTCGATGGGTGAGTGGTCGCCGGACTCCAAGACCAACGTCGCCACGATGGACGCGCACGACTTCCGCCACAACGAGAAGTCGGTCGTCCTCGGCGCCGACGACACGCTGCGCATCGAGCACACCGCCGCCGACGGCACCACCACGGTGCTCAAGGACGCGCTGCCGGTGCTCGCGGGCGAGGTCGTCGACGCCACCGTCATGGACGTCGCCGCGCTCCGCGCGTTCCTCGCCGAGCAGGTGCAGCGCGCCAAGGCCGAGGGCGTGCTGTTCTCGGTGCACCTCAAGGCCACGATGATGAAGGTCAGCGACCCGATCATCTTCGGCCATGTCGTGCGCGCCTTCCTGCCGCAGGTCTTCGAGACCTACGGCGAGGCCCTCGCCGAGGCGGGCCTGTCCCCCAACGACGGCCTCGGCGCGATCCTCGCCGGGCTGGAGAACCACCCGCAGGGCGAGGAGATCGCCGCCGCGATCGCGCAGGGCATCGCCGAGGGCCCCGAGCTCGCGATGGTCGACTCCGACCGCGGCATCACCAACCTGCACGTGCCCTCCGACGTCATCGTCGACGCCTCGATGCCGGCGATGATCCGCACCTCGGGTCACATGTGGGGCCCGGACGGCCAGGAGGCCGACACGCTCGCCGTGCTGCCCGACTCCTCCTACGCGGGCATCTACCAGGTCGTCATCGACGACTGCCGCGCCAACGGCGCCTACGACCCGGCCACGATGGGCTCGGTGCCCAACGTCGGCCTGATGGCGCAGAAGGCCGAGGAGTACGGCAGCCACGACAAGACGTTCGAGATCGCCGCCGACGGCGTCGTGCGCGTCGTCGACTCCAGCGGCACGGTGCTGCTCGAGCACGAGGTCCGGGCCGGCGACATCTGGCGCGCCTGCCAGACCAAGGACGCCCCGATCCGCGACTGGGTCAAGCTCGCCGTCACGCGAGCTCGCGCGACCGGCGCGCCCGCCGTGTTCTGGCTCGACGCCGACCGCGCGCACGACGCCCAGCTCATCGCCAAGGTCCGCGAGGAGCTGTCGCAGCACGACCCTGAGCAGCTGGAGGGCCTGCAGATCGAGATCATGGCCCCCGTCGACGCCATCCGGTTCTCGCTCGAGCGGATCCGCCGCGGCGAGGACACGATCTCGGTCACCGGCAACGTGCTGCGCGACTACCTGACCGACCTGTTCCCGATCCTGGAGCTGGGCACCAGCGCCAAGATGCTCTCGATCGTGCCGCTCATGAACGGCGGCGGCCTGTTCGAGACCGGGGCCGGCGGCTCGGCGCCCAAGCACGTGCAGCAGCTGGTCCGCGAGAACTACCTGCGCTGGGACAGCCTCGGTGAGTTCCTCGCGCTCGCGGTCAGCCTCGAGCACCTCGCGCAGACGACCGACAACCCGCGCGCGCAGGTGCTGGCCGACACGCTCGACCGCGCCACCGGCACGCTGCTCGAGGAGAACAAGTCGCCGACGCGCCGCGTGGGTGGCATCGACAACCGGGGCAGCCACTTCTACCTCGCGCTCTACTGGGCGCAGGAGCTGGCGCGCCAGACCGACGACGCCGAGCTGGCCTCGGTGTTCGCGCCGGTCGCCGAGGAGCTCACCGCGAACGAGCAGACGATCGTCGACGAGCTGCTCGCCGTGCAGGGCTCGCCGGCCGACATCGGCGGCTACTACCGCCCCGACCCGGCGAAGGTCGACGCCGTCATGCGGCCCTCGGGCACGCTCAACCGGATCCTCGCGACGCTCGCCTGAGCGACCCGCGGCGCGACGCCCGCTCACCCCTCCGGGTGGGCGGGCGTCGTCGTCCCGGCTCCCGGCCGGGCGACCACCCGGCGGGCGCACAGGTGCGACCGAGCCCGTTCCCAGGTGGGGATGCGAGGATGCCCCGCGGCCGTCGTCCCCGAACGAAGGATCCTTGATGACCACGCCAGCCCTCGAGCACGATCACGAGCACGCGACCGAGCCCGTCGCCACCGTCGCGACCGTGACTCCCGAGCCGGAGGTGCCGCTCGCCGAGCGGTCGCTGCTCCCCCGGGTCGCCGCCGAGCTGTTCGGGACGTTCGTGCTCGTCACGGCGATCGTCGTGGTGGCCGCCTTCGGCGCCCTCGGCACCCAGGGTTCGACGGCGCTGCACGTCGCGCTGGCCGGCGGGCTCGCGCTCGCCGCGATGGTCGCCTCGTTCGGCGCCGTCTCCGGCGCCCACCTCAACCCGGCCGTCAGCCTCGGCGCCGCGATCGCGGGCCGGCTGAGCTGGGCCGATCTCGCCCCCTACGTCGTGGCCCAGACGCTCGGTGGCGTCGCGGCCGGCGGCCTGCTGCGCGCCGTCGTGCCCGCCGAGCTGCCCGCGGCGACCGGCGCCACGGACGCGCGGGCGTTCATCTCCACCACCGCCAACGGCTTCGGCTCCCACTCCCCGATCGCCACGCTCTCCGGCGGTCAGGTGACGTTCTCGACCGCGCAGGTCCTGCTGGTCGAGCTCGTCGTCACCGGCGTCCTCGTCGCGGTCGTGCTCGCGGTCACGCGGCGCCCGCACCCCTCGGCCCCGCTGGCGATCGGCGGCGCGCTCACGGTCGCGATCCTGGTGGCCGCCCCGGTCAGCAACGCGGCCGTCAACCCGGCGCGGGCGACCGCGACCGCGTTCTTCGCCGAGGGCTGGGCGATGTCGCAGCTGTGGCTGTTCTGGCTCGCGCCGCTCGCGGGCACGGTGATCGCCGGGCTGGTCACGATGATCGTCGAGCGCAACGCCGTCGCCTACGAGGACTGGGACGACGACCTCGACGAGGACGAGGAGCTCGACGAGACCGACGAGGACGGGGACCTCGACGAGACCGACGAGCTCGAGGAGACCGAGGAGACCGATCGGCTCGACCCCGCCGACGAGCGGCTGCGGGCCGACGACGCGACCTACGATGACGAGATGGACGCCGACGCCGGCCGTGCCGACGGCAACGAGGACCACCGCACCGCCGCTGCGCCCGAGTACGAGCGCGACGACCACACCGACGTCGAGGCCGTGCCGGGCGCCGATGCGCGCCCCGACGCGCCGGCCACGGCGCCCGTGACGCCGGACGCGCCGGCCGAGGCGACCGAGCTCGTCGAGGACCCGGGCACCGGCGACGGTCCCGGTGAGGCCGCGGCCGACGGAGACGGGCGTCCGCAGGCCTGAGCGGCGGCGTCTCAGGCGTCGTCGGCCACCAGCGGCAGCAGCTCGCCGAGGTGACCGACGCGCCGGGCGTCCCCGGCGTCCAGCGGGATGCCCGGCGTGACCAGCAGGACGCCGGTGGCACCGGCCGCCTCCCCTGCCTCGACGTCGACCGGGCGGTCGCCGACCGCGAGCACGTCGCCGGGGTCGAGCCGGTGGCGCCCCATCAGCACCTCGATCATCTCCGGCGAGGGCTTGCGCGCGTGCCCGTCGGGAGCGCACACCATGTCGTCGACCGCGAGCCCGGTTCGCGCGACCAGCAGCTCGGCGCTCGCGCGGTCGCGGTGGGTCGCCACGAGGTTGAGCCCGCCGCGCGCCGACACCGCGGCCATCACCTCGCGGGCGCCCGGCATCACCGGCGCAGGCGTGTGCTCCCAACGCTCCTTGACGCCGTCGTAGGCGCGCCGCAGCTCCTCGGCGCCCACCCCGGTGCGCGCCGACAGCTGGGTGATCGCGTGGTCGCTGGAGACGCGCGTCAGCGCGGCGACCTCGGCGAGCCGCCCGGGCGAGGCGTCCCCGAACGCCGCGAGCGCGAGCGCGCGGTCGACGTCGGGGTAGGTGTCGATCAGCGTGCCACCGAGGTCCCAGACGATGCTGCGGATGGTCGGCTCCTCCCGTGCCGGACGGGCCGGGTCGCGCCGTCCGGCACCTAGTCTTCACCCGTGGCCGACCCGATGCACTTCGACCGCCTGGCGTCGGGCTACGACGACGCCCGGCCGCCGTACCCGGCGGCGCTGTGGGCCCGGGCGGCCGAGCTCGGCGCGCTGCGACCGGGGCTACGGGGGCTCGACCTGGGGGCGGGCAGCGGGCAGGCGACGCGCGTGCTGCTGGCCGCCGGGCTGACGGTCACGGCCGTCGAGCCCGGGCCGCACCTGGCCGCCGAGCTGCGCCGACGACACCCGGAGGTCGAGGTGCTCCAGACCACGGCCGAGGCGGCGCCGCTGCCCGCAGGAGGCGTGGACGTGGCGGTCGCGGCGACGTCGATCCACTGGATGGACACCACCGTGCTGGTGCCGCGGCTGCACCGCGCGCTCGCACCCGACGGGCTGCTGCTCGTGCTCCGGAACGTCTTCGGCGACGAGGACGTACCGGTGACGCCGTTCCGCGAGCGGGTCGCGGAGGTGGTGGCGCGCCGTGCCGCCCCGCGGGCCCGGCACGGTCTGCAGGACCTCGCGCGCACCGAGACGGACCTCACGGCGAGCGGTCTGCTGACGACGGTCTCGGTCGACGAGGTCCGCTGGTCGGTCGACCTCGACGCCCGGCGGGTGCGGGCGCTGTTCGCGACGTTCTCCGACTGGACCCCCGCAGAGGTCGAGGAGGTCGCGGACGCCGTCGAGGTGCTCGGAGGCAGCGTGACCGAGCACTACCGGTCCTGGATGCTGACCCTGCGCCCGATCCACTGACACGATCGACGGCGGCAGCAAGCGATGACAAGCCCTCGGTCGTCGGGGCGCCGTCGGGAAGGATCGACGGGGTGAGCGACACCGTCACCGCCGAGGACCTGCGCTCCGCGCTGCTCGCCGACCACCGCGACGCCGCCCCGATGATGCGCTGGTGGTGGTTCGGCCCCGCGGTCGAGCGCGGCGAGCTGGACCGCGAGCTGACCGCGATGGCCGAGGCGGGGCTCGGCGGCGTCGAGGTCGCGTTCGTCTACCCGCTGGAGCAGGCGACGACGACGTTCGGCTCCCCCGACCTCCTCGCCGACCTGCGCTGGACGGCGGAGCGCGCCCGCGACCTCGGGCTGCGCTTCGACGTCACGCTCGGCAGCGGCTGGTCCTACGGCGGCCCGCACGTGACGCCCGCGCACGCCGCGCGCGGGCTGCGCTGGGACCGCCGCGAGATCGGGCAGGGGCCGCACGCGCTGCGGGTCGCGGCCGGGTTCCCGGGCGACGTCCTCGTCGCCGCGCACCTGGCCCCGGGCTCGGCGCAGGAGCCGGTCGCCGACGCGGTGCCGCTGACCGTGACAGCCGCCGCCGACGGCTGGCGCGTCGACGTCCCGGACGGCGCCGGCACCCGCCACGTGCTGCTCGCCTGGTCTCGCCCGACCGGCCAGCAGGTCAAGAGGGCCGCGGCGGGCGCCGAGGGCCCGGTGCTCGACCACTACAGCGCCGACGCGACCCGCGCCCACCTCGCCGCGGTCGCCGACCCGATCCTGGACGCGGTGCCGGCGGAGCTGATCGACTCGGTGTTCTGCGACAGCCTCGAGGTCTACCACGCCGACTGGACGCCCGACCTGCCCGAGGAGTTCGAGCGACGCCGCGGCTACCCGCTGCTGCCGGAGCTGCCGCTGCTGCTGCAGCGCGGCGGCGGGGAGGCGCACCGGTTCCGCGCCGACTACCACCGCACGCTCGTCGAGCTGTACGAGGAGCGGTTCGTCGCGGTCGTGCGCGCCTGGGCGGCCGAGCGGGGCGTGCGGTTCCGGCTGCAGGGCTACGGCACACCGCCCGCGACGCTGTCGAGCTACCGTCACGCCGACTCCTTCGAGGGCGAGGGCTGGGGCTGGACCGAGCTGACGGCGACCCGGTGGGCGTCGTCGGCCGCGCACCACTACGGGCGCGACGTCGTCTCGGCGGAGGCGTGGACCTGGGTGCGGTCGCCGTCGTTCCGCGCCACCCCGCTCGACCTGCTCGCCGAGGCGCACGAGCACCTGCTCAACGGCGTGACGCTGCTGATCGGCCACGGCTGGCCGTACTCACCGCAGGACGCCCCGGGCCTCGGCTGGTTCTTCTACGCCGCCGGCTGCCTCGACGACCGCAACCCCTGGTGGCCGACGATGCCGGAGCTGGTGCGGCGGCTGACCCGGCTGAGCTGGCTGCTGCGGCAGGGCGAGGGCGTGGCGGACGTCGCCGTCCACGTCCCCACCCAGGACCTCCTCGCCGATGCCGCCGCCGGCATCGGTGGCTCGCTCGACTGCTGGCGGGAGGCCAACCTCGCGATCGGTGCCGACGTGCTCGGCCCGGTCCGGCGCGCAGGCCTGGACTACCGGCTCCTCGACGACGACGTCGTCGAGCACGTCGCTCCTGCACCGCCCGCCGTCGTGCTGGTGCCGGGCGCGCGCACGCTGCCGCCAGCCACCCGCGCCTGGCTGGAGGACGCAGCCCGCGCAGGCTCCACCGTGCTCACGATCGACGCCGCGGTCGCGCCGGCCGGGTCGCGCGCCGTGACGACGGCGCAGCTTCCCGCCGCGCTGCGCGAGGCCGTCGAGGCGCCGTTCGCCACCGACGCCGAGATCGGCTCGGTGCACCGGCGCGTCGGCGGCCTGGACGTCCGGTTCCTCGCCAACACAGCCGCGGTCCCGTCCCGGGTCACCGCGCGCACCGAGGGACCCTGGCAGCGCTGGGACCCCGCGACGGGCGAGGTGACGCACACGGGCACGGGACCGGCCGACGTCGAGCTCGAGGCGTACCAGGCGACCGTGCTGGTCTCCGGGCGAGACGTCGACACGACGCCGGTCGCGCCCGAGCCCGCCGAGGCGCTCCCGCTCGAGGCGGGCTGGCAGGTCGCGTTCCCCGACGCGCCCGCGGCGCCCGTGACGCTGCCGCACCGGTGGGAGGACGAGCCCGGCCGCAGCGGCTTCTCCGGCGGCGCGACCTACACGGTCGCCGTCACGCTGCCCGCGACGCGACGGGCGGTGCTCGACCTGGGGCCGGCGACCTCGCTCGCCGACGGGCCCAGCCCGCAGCGCGGCATGGTCGGGCCGTCGTTCCGTGCGGCGGTCCGGGCCCCGGTCGGCGAGGTGGCGCAGGTGCGGGTCAACGGCGTCGACTGCGGCGCCGTGATCGCGCCGCCGTACCGGGTCGACGTGAGCGACGCCGTCCGGGAGGGCGAGAACGTCGTCGACGTCACGGTGCACAACACGGCCGCGAACGCGCTCGCGCACGACACCGAGATCGCGGCGCTGGTGGAGCGCACCGAGGCACGCTACGGCCGCCGCTTCGTCATGCAGGAGCTCGACCGCGCGCTCGAGGGGGTCTCCTCGGGCCTGCTCACGGTGCCGACGCTGCTGCTCGAGCGCCGCTGACGCGACCCGGGCTCAGCTGAGGACGTTGGACGGCAGGCTGAGCGTCACCGCCGCCATGAACACCGCCGCAGCCGCGAGCAGCGTGACGTCGAAGGCGCGTGAGCGCGTCGAGATCCCGTAGGGACCCGGAGCCGGGGCGACGGCCCGGACGACCGCCAGCACCAGCAGCGTCGCCGACAGCACCAGCACGGCCGCCCGCGCCCCCACCACGAGCGCGACGACGAGCACGACGACCAGCGCGAGCATCGCCAGCCACATCACCAGGTGGGACCGGCGGGGCAGCGCGTCGTTCTCGGCGGCCGGGGTCTGCTGCTGGGAGGCAGCGACCTTGTCCATGCTGGGCACGCTCCGAGAGTACGCGGTGGCAGGCGCGCTACGTTGGCGGCGTGAGCTCGGCAGGTCAGCACCCGGCACGGGTGGTCGTCGTCGGAGGAGGCCTCGCGGGCCTGCGCACGCTCGCCGAGCTGCGTGACCAGGGCTACGGCGGCGAGCTGGTGTGGATCGGCGCGGAGACCGTACCGCCGTACGACCGGCCGCCGCTGTCGAAGGAGCTGCTGAGCAGGCTCGAGCCGCTCGACCTCGCCGAGGACCTCGGCCACGACCCGGCGGCGCTCGCCGACGCCGTCCACCTCGGCCGGTCGGCGACCGGGCTGCGGCGCGAGGCCGACTGGGTGGTGGAGACCGACGCGGGCGACGTGCTCGCCGACGCGGTCGTCGTCGCGACCGGGTCGGCGCCGGTGCGGCCGTGGCCGGCCGCGTCGGCGCTGCACGACCTCGCCGACGCCGAGCGGCTGCGCGAGCGGCTCCGCCCGGGGCGCCATCTCGTGGTCGTCGGCGCCGGCTGGATCGGCGCCGAGGTGGCGGGCGTGGCCGCGGCCGCGGGCTGCCGGGTGACCGTGCTCGAGGCCGGGTCCTGGCCGCTGTGGCGTCAGCTGGGTGACGCGGGCAGGCGGACCCGCGCGTGGTACGCCGAGGCCGGCGTGGAGCTGCGCACCGACGTCGTGGTCACCTCGGTCGAGGACGGCACGGTCGTGCTGGACGACGGCAGCACCGTGGCGGGCGACGTCGTGCTCGCGGCCGTCGGGGTGCGTCCACGGACCGGCTGGCTGGGCGACGCTGTGCCGCTGCTGCCCACCGGCCACGTCGCCACGAGCCGCGGCGGGCGCACCGCCGTGCCCGGCGTGTGGGCGGTCGGCGACGTCGCGACGCGCGACACCGTGCACTTCGGCGCGGTGCCGGGCGGGCACTGGTTCTCGGCCCTGCGCGACCCGGCCCTGCTGGCGGCCGACCTGCTCGGGCTGCCGCTGCCCGCCGTCGAGCCGGCACCGGAGGTGTTCTCCGACCAGCTCGGTCACCACCTCGAGGTCGTGGGCCGGCTGGTGGCCGACGACGAGCCGGGCGCGGCACGGCTGCTCCGCGCCCCGCGCGACGGCGGCTGGAGCGAGCTGCAGCTGGTCGGCGACGTGCTCGTGGGCGCCGTCGTCGCCGACTGGCCGCGCGAGGTGTCGATGGTGCGCAAGCTGCTGCGCGGCGAGTCCCTCCCGCGCCTGGACACCACCCGCGCGGCCGACCCCACCGCCCCCCTGCGCTCCGCCGTCCTCCCCTGACTGTCAACCCACTCCTGCCCCCACACCAGGTTCCAACCCACTCCTGCCCCCACCACAGGTTTCAACCCACTTCTGCCCCCACCACAGGTTTCAACCCACTTCTGCCCCCACAACGGGCTTCAACCCACTCCTGCCCCCGGGATGCCACGAGGGGGCGGAAGTGGGTTGAAACCACTTCAGGGGGCGAAAGTGCGTTGAAACAGCCTCAGGGGGCAGAAGTGGGTTGAAACCACCCCAGGGGGCGGAAGTGGGTTGAAGCTCAGTGGAAGAAGTGGCGGGCGCCGGTGAGGTAGAGCGTGATGCCGGCGGCCGTGGCCGCCTCGACGACCTCGGCGTCGCGCACCGAGCCGCCCGGCTGCACGATCGCGCGGACGCCGGCGTCGACGAGGATCTGCGGGCCGTCGGCGAACGGGAAGAACGCGTCGGAGGCCGCAACTGCGCCGCGGGCGCGCTCCTCGCCGTGGCCGTTGGCGCGCTCGACGGCGAGCCGGCAGGAGTCGACGCGGTTGACCTGACCCATGCCGATGCCGACGGCGGCGCCGTCGCGGGCGAGCAGGATCGCGTTGGACTTCACGGCCCGGACCGCCCGCCAGGCGAAGGCGAGGTCGGCGAGCGTCGCCTCGTCGGCGGGCTCGCCCGCCGCGAGCGTCCAGGCGGCCGGGTCGTCGCCCGGCGCGTCGATGCGGTCGACCTGCTGCACGAGCAGCCCGCCGCTGATGCGGCGCTGCTCGAGCGCGGCGGCCGGCGGGGTGCTCACCTCCAGCAGCCGGATGTTCTTCTTCTGCGTGAGGATCTCGACGGCCTCGGGCGCGAACGCCGGCGCGACGACCACCTCGGTGAACACGTCCTTCACCTGCGCGGCCATCGCGGCGTCGACCGTGGTGTTGGTGGCGATGACGCCGCCGAAGGCCGACACCGGGTCGCACGCGTGCGCACGGGCGTGCGCCTGCGCGACCGTCTCCCCGACCGCGATCCCGCACGGGTTGGCGTGCTTGATGATCGCCACCGTGGGCTGCTCGCCGTGGTCGTGCGCGGCGCGCCAGGCGGCGTCGGCGTCGACGTAGTTGTTGTAGCTCATCTCCTTGCCGTGCAGCTGCCGCGCCGCGGCCAGCCCGCCCTCGCCGGTCGCGTCCGCGTACAGCGCTGCCTGCTGGTGCGGGTTCTCGCCGTAGCGCAGGACGGCGGAGCGCACCGCGGTCGCACCGGTCCAGGTCGGCAGCGCCTCGTCGGGCTCGACGACGCCGCCGAGCCAGCTCGCGACCGCGACGTCGTAGCTCGCGGTGTGCCGGAATGCCTCGGCCGCGAGCGCGGTGCGCTCGGCGAGCGTGAAGCCGCCGCGGCCGACGGCCGCGACCACGTCGCCGTAGCGCGCCGGGTCCACGACCACCGCGACGCTCGGGTGGTTCTTGGCGGCGGCGCGCACCATCGACGGCCCACCGATGTCGATCTGCTCGACGCACTCGTCCTGGCTCGCGCCCGAGGCGACCGTCTGGCTGAAGGGGTACAGGTTGACGACGACCAGGTCGAACGGCTCGACCTCGAGGTCGGCGAGCTGCTGCACGTGCTCGGGCAGCCGCCGGTCGGCCAGGATGCCGGCGTGCACGCGCGGGTGCAGCGTCTTGACGCGGCCGTCCAGGCACTCGGGGAAGCCGGTGAGCTCCTCGACCGGCGTGACGGGGACGCCCGCCGCGGCGATGCGGGACGCCGTCGAGCCGGTCGAGACGATCGACACCCCGGCGGCGTGCAGCGCGCTCGCGAGCTCCTCCAGCCCGGTCTTGTCGTAGACCGAGACGAGGGCGCGGCGGATCGGGACGACGTCGTGGGCGGTACCGGTCATGAGGGTTCTCCTGTGCGGTTGCGGGGGCACCGGCGCACCCAGGCGATCGGTGCGCGTCAGGCAGAACCTCCGGCCGCTCCCAGGTGGTGCTCCACCTCGACGCCAGTCACGGCCGGACGGTGGTCAGTCTAGCTGCCGGAGCCGAGGACCACCCGTCGGCCCTCGACACGGAAGCCCTCGCGGGCGAGCCGGCCGACCCACTCGACCAGCTGCTCGCGCTCGGCGACCTTGATGCGCTCGGTGAGGGTCTCGACGTCGTCGTCGTCGAGCACGGGCACGGGCACCTGGGCGACGATGGCGCCGGTGTCGACACCGGCGTCGACGACGAACAGGGTCGCACCGGTGATCTTGACGCCGTACTCCAGCGCGTCGCGCGGCCCGTGGATGCCCGGGAAGGCGGGCAGCAGCGTGTTGTGCGTGTTGAGGTAGCGGCCTCCGAACGCCGCCAGGAACGCGTCGCCGACGAGCTTGAGGAAGCCGGCGCTGATGACCAGGTCGGGCTGCAGCGCCGCGACCTGCGCGGTCAGCGCCGCGTCCCAGTCCTCGCGGCTGGGGTGGTCCTTGAGACGCTCGACGAAGGTCGGCACACCCGCCGCCGCGGCGATCTCGACGCCCCCGCAGGGGCGGTCGGCGCCGACGCCGACGACCTCGACCCCGTAGCCCGGGTCGGCGGCGGCGGCGAGGAGGGCGGCGAGGTTGCTCCCACCGCCGGAGACGAGGACGACGACGCGGGCTCGGCTGGGCACGGTCCGTCAGCGTAGTCGCCGCGTGGGAGAATCGACGTCCAGCCCACCAGGAGCCCGTCCCCCGTGAGCAACCCCTACGCACCGCCGGACCCGAGCAAGCCGCGTCCGCCCCGGCCGCAGCCGCCTGCCGGCCGGCGCCCGAGCCAGCCGCCGCGACCGCGGCCGGAGCCGCGCCAGCCCACGCCCGAGGAGGTCCGCGGCGTCACGACCTCGGTCATGCTCTTCGGGGCGCTGATGATGGGCACGCTGCTGGCCGGCTCGCTGCCGATCCCCTGGCAGGTCGCCGCACCGTTCGTAGGGCTGCTGTCGCTCTGGTACGGGTTCCGTGCCCTGCTGCGCGTGCGGCGGCTGCAGTGGCGGGGGATGTTGACGCCGATGCTCGTCGCGGGGCTGCTGCTGACGATGATGACCACCATGTCGGCGACCACCCGGGTCACGCTGTTCTGGGACGAGCAGACGGCCTACCAGCGGTGCAGCGAGCGCGCGATCACGATCGCCGCGCAGGAGCGCTGCGACCGGGAGTACCGGGAGGCGATCAGCCCCGGGGGCTGACCTCGCGCCACCAGCGGACCGCGGCGTCGCGCCCGCGAGCGAGCGCGCGCCGCGTCGTCGGGTGCGGGAGCAGCACGGCGAGCGCGGACCCGAGCAGGGTCTGCCACGCGACGGCGGCGCCGACCGCGAGCGCGTCGGGGCCGATCTCGGCCATCCGGCCCGGGCCGACGGAGCCCGAGGAGAGCGCGGCAGGCACGGCCAGGAGCACCGCGGCGGTGACCGCGGCGACCGCGACCGCGACACCCGCCTGCGGCAGCGACCGCTCGCCGCGACGGCGCAGCCACCATCCCGCGAGCGCGCCGACACCCACGCCGAGCAGCAGCACGACGCCGGCCGACCCGGCCGGGCTGCCGGGCTCCGGCAGCGCACCGAGCACCGGCACGACCGGCAGCGGGCCGGCCTCGATGCCGTGCGGCGAGAACGACGTCCCCGAGCCGACGACGAAGCCGGGCCCGGTGAGGTAGGCGGCGCCCCACACGACCAGGGTCGGCAGCAGCACGACCTGGGCGGCGACGATGACGACGCTCGAGACGCCGTCGGGCACGAGCGAGCGGTGCACGTCGAGGACGCGCTCGTACCCGAGGACGACCGCGAGCACGACGACCGCGAGTCCGAGCGCGAGCAGCAGCGCGGCGGCGCGCAGCCCCGCCCCGAGCCCGTCACGTACCGACGCGGGCACCCGCGTCAGGTGGCGGGAGACCGCGGACGGCACCCGTCCGCGCAGCGCCACGAGCGCACCGAGCCCCGCGACCAGCGGTGCGCCGAGGACACCGCGCCACGCCCCGGGCGTCGCGGCGGCGGCCGTGAAGCCGCCCGCGAACGCGGTGTAGACGACCACGGCCGCGAGCACGGGCCACAGCGAGACGGGGTGCGCGCGGCGCAGCGACGTCGCGACGCCGCCGACGCCCAGCAGCGTCACCCCGAGCGGGACGACCGTGACCGCCACCTCGCCGGCGTGCACCTCGCCGCCGTGACCGAGCAGCCAGATCGCCGACCCGACGGCGGCGGCGTCGACCCATCCGGCCGTGCCGAGCTCGGGTGCGGCTGCGGTGGCCACGTAGCCCGCGAGCGCCAGCACCACGACGACCAGCCAGGACCCGATCGCGGCCTCGGCGCCGGCGACCGCCCCGCGCAGCGTCTGCGCGGGCAGCAGACCGCCGCTGCGGGACGCGCGCCGCTCCGGGTCCTCGTGCTCGACGAGGCGAGGCGGGATCGACGGGGGCAGCGTGGTGGTCATCGCTCCCATCGTCGGCGCTGCGCGCCCGATCCGCGGGCCGACACTCCGGGTCGCACCCGACCCGGCTCGGTCAGGCCCAGACGACGTCGCGCCCCTGCCGGGTCGCCGCCCCGGCGACATCGAGCAGCGCGACCAGCCGCGCGCGCAGGTCCGGCTCGCCCTCGTCCGCGCCCTCGGGCGAGGGAGTCCCGTCGCCCTCGTGCGCCGCGAGAGCGAGCAGCACGGCCCCGCTCAGGGCGGTGGCGTCCATGCTCCCGGGCCGCTGCTCGCCCGCGGGGCCGAGGGCCCCGAGCAGGGCGACGGCGTCCGGGCCGTCGACCTCGAGGCGGACGCCGAGGTCGGGGTGGGCGTAGGCGACCTCGCGGTCGGGCCCCTGCGCCTGGCAGATGTCGTCCTCGCACGCGGCGCGGTGCGTGACGGCCAGCAGGTTGGACTCCTGGTAGCCGAGCGGGCGCTCGTTGAGACGCCCCTCGGCCGTGCACACGAGGTTCCAGCCGACGACGTCGCTGTCCTGCACGGCGAGCGAGAACGTGACGTGCATGTTCCTCCTGCCCCGGGCGAGTCCGAGCCACGTGCACCCTAGCCCGGCCACGCTGCGGCGAGCGAGGACACCCTCGCCGTCCTGCGCACCGGCGCCGGCGATCCGTGGAACGATCGGTGCACGAGCCGACGACGAGAGCCAGCCAGCCCCGACCGATGCGCTTCACGATCCAGGGACGCTCCCACCACCTCGACGCCGAGGAGGTGCGCGCCGTCCTCTCCGGCCGCCGCCCGGAGCCGATCCGCTCGCACTGGGTCGCCGTCGGGGGTCGGCAATGGCCGGTCAAGCAGGCGCTCGAGCTGTGCACCGGCATCTACCGTGCCGAGTTCACCAGCGACACCGCGCGTCGCGTCTTCCAGCGGCTCGGCTTCGAGGTGTCCGAGCACCGCGTCCGGCGCACGAACGAGCAGGTCACCACCCCGCCGTCGGGCTTCCCGGTGCCGCCGGTGCCCGAGAGCGACGACGACGTCGACATCTACGCCGCGTGGCGCCGGATCGCCGAGCACCTGCTCGTCGCGAACTCCGCGCAGCCGATCCGTGAGCTGCAGGACCGGCTGCGGGGGGCGACCGGCGAGGTGCTCGCCGAGCTGGTGCCCCCGGGTGTCGGCGAGGCCGTGCTCGGCTGGACCACGCTGGTGCACCGGCGCGCGGAGCGGCTGCAGACCCTCAACCACGGGACCGCCGTCGTGCAGCTGCTGCACCGGTTGCTGGCGCAGGACGAGCGGATCCTCGACCCGCCGAACCTCACCGGCCGCACCCGGCGCGGCGTCGACCTGCACACCACGCACCGGCACGCGGTGTTCGTGCTCGGCCGGCACACCCCCACCAACACCGTGCGCCAGCGTGCCGCCGCCGCCGGGCTCGTGCACCTCGTCATGGCCGCACCGGCCTCGCGGACGAAGCAGCTGTGGGCGTCCGACCCCGCGCTGCTCACGTTCCTGCAGACCACCGACCTGACGATGCGGTGGGGGCTCTCGCGCTCCGCCGAGGCGCTGCGGGACCGCTTCGACGACACCTACGGCAGCCTCGACCAGCCGATCCGGTCGTTCCTCGCGGGCACCGACGTCGAGCTGTGCGACGTCAACGACGTGCTGCCGCTCGGCGCGTGGGTCATCTAAGCCGCGGGCAGCGGGTCCCCGACCGCGTGCCGCAGCGGCCAGTCCTCCTGCGTGACGATCAGCTGCGCGGCTGCACCGGTCTCGCGGTGCACCACGACCGGTGCCATGAGGTTGACGGTCACGCCGTCCTCGCCCGCCGGCTGCGCGACGACGAGCACCCGGGCGTCCGCAGGGTCCTCGAGACCGAGCCTCGCGACGTCCTCGGTCGCGACCGTCGGCGCGTAGCCGGGCACGTGGACCTCGGCGTCGACGACGAACAGCCGCACCCCGGGCGGGTCGGTGGTCAGGGTCAGCAGGCCGGGGGCGCCGTCGACCGGGGTCAGCTCGTAGTCGACCAGCCCGGGCAGCCCGGGCATCGGCTCGACGAACGTCACGCGACTCATCGGATGAAGTCCATCAGAGAGTTCTGCAGGACGCGAGCAGTGACACCCAGCGCGGACTGGTAGGCGACCTCCTGGGACTTGAGGTCGATGATCATCCGCGCGAGGTCGACGTCCTCGACCTCGACGATCCCCGCCTCGATCCGGCCCAGCCGCTGCTCGGTCGCCACCTTCGCCGCCTCCAGCCGGTTGTACCGCACCCCGACCTGGGACAGGTGGCCGAGGACCTCCTCGCGGCGCTCGCTGATCGCGGTGATCGAGCCGGACACGTCGGCACCGGCGCGCAGGTCGGCCGCCAGCGTCTCGAGGACCGCGAACACCGAGCCGGCGCCGGAGCCGAACACCGCGGCGCCGTCGACGTCGACCCGGAGCTGCTCGTCCGGCCCGATGCGGCGCACGACGCTGCTCCCCGGCACCCCCTGGAAGGTGCCGTCCTCGCTGAAGGCGACCCCGGCGTCGGACGTGCCCGCGAACACCGAGCGGCCGTTGTAGGAGGCGTTGGCCTCGGTGAGGAGCGCGTCGCGGATGCCGTCGATCTCCTCGGCGAGGGCGTCCCGTGCCTGCTGCGACGCGGTCCCGGTCGCGCCCTGCAGCGCGAGGTCGCGGGCCCGCACGAGCAGGTCCACCGAGGTCCGGATCGCCGAGTCCGCGACCGTGAGCCAGCCCAGCCCGTCCTGGGTGTTGCGGGCGTGCTGCTCGGCGGCTCGCTGCTCGGACCGCAGCCGCAGCGAGTCGCCCGTCCCGACCGGGTCGTCGGAGGGGCGCAGGATCGCTCGCTGGCCCGACGCTCGCTCCATGAGCGTGCTCATCCGCTGCAGGTTCGCCTGCAGGTGGTGCTGGGCGGCGCGGGCCGTCATCCCGCTCGTCACGCGACCGATCACGGCGCTCACCGCCCCACGACGCCGGTGCGGTTGATGAGGACGTCGAGCATCTCGTCCATCACGGTCATCACGCGCGCGGCGCCCTCGTAGGCGCGCTGGTAGGTGAGCAGGTTCATCGTCTCCTCGTCGAGGTCGACACCGGCGGTGCTGAGCTGCAGGTCGACGGCGGTCCGCGCCGACAGCGCCGCCAGGTCCGCCCGGTCGTTCGCGGTGCGAGCCGCGGCGCCGGTCGTCGTGACGAAGGCGGCCCACACCGCGCCGGGCGACCCGGCGCCACGCCCGATCGCCGCGATCGCGTCCGCGACCGAGCCGTCGAGCGGCCCGGCACCCGGAGCCGCGGTGGCGAGCCCGCCGGCCGTGACGACGACGCGCAGCCCCGCAGCGGCGGACACCCCCGGCGTGAAGCCGAAGACGTCGCCCGCGGGCGCGCCCGACGTCGTCGTGCCGGTCGTGTGGACGGCGTTGACCGCGGCGGCCAGGTCGGCCGCGAGCGCGTCGTAGGTCGCGGCGGCCTCGGCGAGCACGCCGCCGGTCCCGGCGGGCTGCGCGGGCGCGAGCAGCGAGACGTGCGCGGCGATCTCGCCGTCCCCCACGCCGGCGGGGGTCCCGGGCCGGTGCGCCCACTCGACCTGGACCGGGTCGGCGGCGGCGTCCTGCACGCGCGCGGCCCCGGTCACGACCAGCCGGTTGACCGAGGTGCCCTGCACGATCGGGTTGCCGCCGATCAGCACGTCGACCGTGCCGTCGTCGCGGTGCCGCACCTCGCCCCCGCCGAGCGCGGCCAGCGTGGCCGCGACCGCCGCACGCTGGTCGACCAGCTCGTTGACCGAGCCGCCCGCCGCCGCCGTCGAGCGGATGCGCGCGTTGAGGTCGGCGACCTGCGCGGCCGCGGTGTTGAGGTCGCTCACCAGGCCGTCGAGCGCCGAGCGGCCTCGCGCCCACTGGTCGACGACCTCCTGGTAGCCGGCGGTGATCGCCGAGACGACGGCGGTGGCGCCCTCGAGCACGACCGCCTCGGCGGCCGGGTCGCCCGGACGGTTCGCCAGGTCCTCCCAGCTCGCCCAGAACGCGTCGAGCCTGGCCGAGAGCCCGGTCTCGCCGGGTTCCCGCAGCGAGGTCTCCAGCGCCGCCAGCGCCGCGGCCCGGACGCTCGCGAAACCCGACGCCGCGGCGGTCGACCGCACGCGGTTGTCGAGGTGGGCGTCGCCCAGCCGGGAGATCGCGTCGACGCTGACCCCCCGGCCGGGCGCGACCTGCTGCTGGGTGAACAACCCGATGCCGCCCCTACTCGGTACCGGGCTCATCTCCACCCGCTGGCGCGTGTACCCAGGGGTGTTGACGTTGGCGATGTTCTGGCCGACGACATCGAGGGCGCGGCGCTGCGCCGTCACCCCGAGGAAGGCGGTCTGCAGTCCTGCGAAGCTGCTCATCGGCTCACAGCTCTCTGTCGACGAGCCGGGCGACGGGCTCGTGGGTGGTCGTGGACGTGCCGCGCGCGTCGTAGGTGCCGGTCGAGACCTCGGCGGTGGCGAGCGTCTCCTGGGTGGCCCGCAGCCCCTCGCGCAGGAACGTCGCGTTGGTGTCCCGCACGGCCCGGATCTCGGTGGTCAGCTGCGTGAGCGCCTCGAGGTGCGCGGCGAGGACCTCGTCCCACGGTGCGGGTGCGTGCGGGATGAGGTCGCGCAGCGTCGCCGACTCCTCGGCGCCCCACTCGGCCGCGACCTGGGCGGCCTGGACATCACGCAGCAGCTCGACATCGTATAGACGCGTGACAACCTCTTCGACCTCGCGGGTGGCTTTGCTGAGCCATGCGGTCCGCCCCGAGGTGAGCAGCAGCTGCTCCTCGGTGAGCTTGAACAGCAGCAGCTCAAGCATCTGGCGCTGGTGCCATATGGTGGCAGACAGCTCCTGAGCTCCCATCCCCACTCCGATCCGTCGCGTCTGGTCCACCAGGCATTGTCGGCAGGTCGGATCTGTGCGTAAGGTATAGGCGAGCGTCTAGACAGTCGTCTGGTTCGGGCCCGCCGTGGCCACGCGTATCTCGGGGGAGATGAGAAGTGAACCGTGCTGAGCGCAACGCCCTGGTGGAGGCCAACCTCCCGCTGGTCGGCTACCTGGTGGCCGATGCCCTGCGCCGGGCGACCCACCTGAGCCGCGAGGACCTCACCTCGGTCGCGACCCTCGCGCTGATCGCCGCGGTCGACGCGTTCGACCCGAGCCTGGGCGTGCCGCTGGGCGCCTACGCGCGGCAGCGGATCGTCGGCGCGATCGCGGACGACATGCGCGCCTCCGACTGGGCCACCCGCAGCGTGCGGTCGCGGATCCGGGAGACCACCGCGGCGCAGGAGGCGCTCGCCAACGACCTCGGCCGGCACCCCGACCGCGAGGAGCTGGCCGCTGCGCTGGGCGTCGACACCGCCACCCTCGACGCCACCCTGGCCGCGGCCGCCCGCAGCGTGCAGCCGCTCGACGACGTCGTCGTCGACACCCTCGCCGACGACGGCGTCTCGCCGCAGGACCACGTCCTCACGCGCGAGCAGGCCGGCTACGTGCGCGCGGGCGTCAGCCTGCTCCCGGAGCGGATGCGCTACGTCGTCGAGCAGATCTACTTCCACGACCGCTCGGTCAACGACATCGCTGCCGAGCTCGGCATCTCCCACTCCGCGGTCTCCCAGCAGCGCAGCGAGGCCGTTCGGCTGCTGCGCGACGCGATGACGGCGCACTACGGCGACGAGCCGGCCGCCGGGACCGAGCAGCCGGGCGGATCGGCCCGCCGTCGCGCGTTCATGACCGAGTTCGCCGCGCTGACGGCGGGCGGCCTGACCCGCGCGGCCACGGTCTCCGCAGCCGGTTGACCCAGCTCGCTTACATCCGCACGGGACCGGCCGACAGGTACCGACGAGCAGCCCACGGACGGGCCGCGAACCGACACCCGCTCACGGAGGAAGAATCATGGGTTTCGCCATCAACACCAACCTGCCGGCCAACAACACCTACCGGCAGCTGTCCATCACCCAGGACCAGCAGGCCAAGTCCCTGGAGAAGCTCTCCTCGGGTCTGCGGATCAACCGCGCCGGTGACGACGCGGCCGGCCTGTCGATCGCCGAGGGCCTGAAGTCGCAGGTCAACGGCTACACCGTCGCCGCCCGCAACGCCCAGGACGGCATCAGCGTCGTCCAGACGGCGGAGGGTGCGCTCGGCGAGGTGCAGTCGATCCTGCAGCGGATGCGCGACCTCGCGGTCCAGGGTGCGAACGACACCAACAACGCCGAGTCGCGCGCCGCGATCAAGGCGGAGGCCGACCAGCTCGGCAACGAGCTCTGGCGGATCGCGGAGTCGACCAACTTCAACGGCATCAGCCTGCTCAAGGGCGGCGACGCGCTGAACATCCAGGTCGGCGCCGACGGCAACGCCGCCGCGGGTGGCCACAACACCATCAGCGTCAACCTGGGCGACGTCGCGACGGCGGTCGGGGCCCTGGCCTCCACCGACGGCGCGGACGGTGCGGCCGACTTCGACGTGACCGACGCCGACACCGCGGCCGCCACCATCGAGGCGATCGACACGGCGCTCGTGGCGGTCTCCGAGCAGCGCTCGGACCTCGGTGCGGTGCAGAACCGCCTCGAGTACGCCGTCAAGAACATCAACGTCTCCATCGAGAACCTCACCGCGTCGGAGTCGCGCATCCGCGACGTCGACATGGCCTCGGAGATGGTGAAGTTCACACGCTCGCAGGTCCTCTCCCAGGCCGGCACCGCGATGCTCGCGCAGGCCAACCAGGCCGGGCAGGGAGTGCTGCAGCTGCTCCGCTGACCGTGACGAGCGGCGGTTCGCCGCACCCCCCCCATCGTCACGGGGTCGCGCCCGGGGCCGGGCCGGGAGTCTCCCGCTCGGCCCTGGGCGCGACCCGTATCCACGACCAGGAGGACCCACCGATGAGCTTCGGCATCGACGGCATCGTCAGCGGGCTGGACACGACCGCCCTCATCAACGCCCTCGTCGCCGCCGAGGGCGGCACGCAGCGGCAGCTCGTGGCCAAGCGCACCTCCGCCGAGAGCCTCATCACGGCCTGGCAGTCCCTCAACACCAAGGTGGCAACGCTCACGACCAAGGTGGGCACGCTCACCGGTGCCGCGCTGCAGCCGCGCACCGCGACCTCGACCAGCACCGCCGTCACCGCGACCGCCGAGGCCGGCGCCACGACCGGTGAGATCTCGCTCGTCGTCACCCGGCTCGCACAGACCCAGTCCTCGGTGACGGCGGCGATGACCGCGTGGCCGACCGACCCACCGGTGCTGACCGTGCGGAGCGCCGACGGCACGCTCACCGAGATCACGGCGGCCACGACGAGCCTGGACGACGTCGTCCGCGCGCTCGGCTCCGCCGACGCCGGCGTCCGCGCCTCGAAGGTCGCGACCGGCACCGACCCCGTCACCGGGCAGCCGACCTACCGGCTGCAGCTGACCGCCACCGCGTCGGGCGCGGCCGGCGCCTTCGAGGTGTTCGCCGGCACCGCGGCCGAGGTCGGGGCCGGGACGGCGCCGGACCTGTTCGCCGCACCCGGTGCCGCGCACGTGCGCGCCGCGCAGGACGCCGCGGTGACGCTGTGGGCGGGCACGGCCGCCGAGCAGGAGGTCACCTCCGCCACGAACACCTTCGCCGACCTGCTCGCCGGGGTCGACGTCACCGTCGGCGCGGTCACGTCCGAGCCGGTCACGGTCGCCGTCGGCTCCGACGCCGAGGCTCTCGAGACGACCGCCGCCGACCTGGTCGAGTCGCTCGCCGCGATCTTCGCCGAGATCGCCGCGCGGTCGCGGCTGAGCACGACGACCGCCGCGGACGGCACGACCGTCGTCACCGGCGGGCTCTTCGCGGGCGACTCCGCCGCGCGCGACACGGCCGCCCGCCTGCTCGGTGCCGCGACCGACCCGGTTGACGGACGCTCGCCCTCGGAGATCGGCATCGAGATCACGCGCGACGGCACCGTCGAGTTCGACGCCGCCAGGTTCCGGGAGGCGCTCGCGACGGACCCGGCCAGGGTCGACGCGACGCTGGCGGCCGTGGCCGCTCGCGTCGCCGCTGCCGGCCAGGCGGTCTCGGACCCGCGCGACGGCACGCTCTCGAAGCGGATCAGCGGCCACCAGGAGCAGGTCAAGGACATCGGGACCCAGATCGCCGACTGGGACCGCCGCCTGGCGGCCAAGCGGGACACCCTGCAGCGGCAGTTCACCGCCATGGAGGTCGCGCTGTCGCGGCTCCAGGCGCAGCAGTCCTACCTCACCTCCCAGCTCGCGGCCCTCGCCGCGCAGACGAGCACGCGCTGAACCGGAAGGACCACTCACCGTGTCGACACTGAGCAACGCCCGCGCGTCCTACCTGGCCGACCAGGTGCTGTCCGCGTCGCCGGCGCGGCTGCTGACGATGCTCTACGACCGGCTGCTGCTCGACCTCGCGCGCGCGCAGCAGGCACAGCAGCGCGAGGACTGGACCGGCGCCTCCTCCCACCTCGTGCACGCCCAGCGCATCGTCACCGAGCTGATGACCACGCTCGACCTCGACACGTGGGAGGGCGCGCGCAACCTGCACGCGATCTACTCCTACGCGCTGACCCGGCTCGTCGAGGCCAACGTCGACCGGGACGCGACGATCACCGCCTCCCTCGTCGAGCTGCTCGAGCCGCTGCGACAGGCCTGGCACGAGGCGGCGCAGAGCACCACCGCTGCGCCCGCGGCCGCGGCCGTGACCGGCGGCGCGCTCGCGGTCGGCTGATGGCCGACGACGACGCGCGCCTCCAGGCGTGGCACCGGCTCCTCGACGACCTCGCCGCTGAGGCGGCAGCGCTGCGCGCCGAGGGCGGCTCCCCCGCGGCCCCGGCGGGCGCGTGGCGAGCACCCGCCGACCTCGGGCCGCTGCCCGGCGCGCTGGCGGCGCGGGCACGCCGGGTGCTCGCAGCGCACGAGGCGGCGATCGCCGCCCTCGGCGAGGCGAGGGAGCGTGCCCGCCGGCACCTCGACGCCGTCGCCGCCGTGCCGGGCTCGGGGACCGCCGGACCGGTCTACCTCGACGTCGCGGGCTGAGCCCGCGACCCAGCGGGTGCGCGCCCGACGCCGAGCGCACACCGCGCTCAGACAAAGTGTCTAGACATCGGTTGACGCTTCCTGCTTACATCGGCGACGCGGCGGCCGACAGAGGCTGACGAGCACGGATCGCTCCCAGCACAGGCCACGGATTGGCTCGACGTCGATGTGAAGTGGACCTTTGTCGTGCTGCAGTCGGTGACCTCCCTGGCGATCGCCAGCGCGCTGGACGGCCTTGCCGCCCGGCAGCGCGCGGTCGCCTCCAACATCGCCAACGTCAATACGCCCGGCTACACCGCGCGGCGGGTGTCGTTCGAGGACGCCATCGCGCGCTCGGTCGCCGCCGGTGACGGCCGAGCCGTCGCCAGCGAGGCGCGCTCGCTCGAGCCCACCCGGCTGGACGGCAACAACGTCAACCTGGACACCGAGACGATCTCGAGCATCGACACCGTGCTGCGGTTCCAGTTCGCCGCGCGCGCCGCCGACGCCCCGTTCAGCGCCCTGCGCACCGCGATGAGGACGAGCTGATGGCCTTCGACGCGATCGGTGTCGCCGGCACCGGCCTGACCGTGCACCGCAAGTGGCTCGACGCCATCTCGGACAACATCGCCAACGTCAGCACCGCGGCGGCGACCGACGACGAGGCGTTCCGCGCCCGCTACGTGGTGGCGACCGAGGGCGCCGAGGGCGGCGTGTTCGTCCAGGGCGCCGCGTGGGGCGACGCCGAGGGCCGGCTGGTCCACGAGCCCGACCACCCGCTCGCCGACGAGGACGGCTACGTCCGCTACCCCGAGATCGACCTGGGGTCGCAGATGGCGCAGCTGATCCTCGCGCAACGCGGCTACCAGGCGAGCGCCGCGGTCGTCGACCGCGCCAAGGACACCTACACCGCGGCCCTGCAGATCGGACGAAGCTGATGCCCCTCTCCCCCGTCGGCGGCGTGAGCGCCGTCGCCCCGCTGCCCAAGAGCGCTCCCGAGCGCACGCAGCCGACGAGCGGCGCCTTCGGCGCGTCGCTGACCGGCGCTCTCGAGGAGCTGCAGGCGCTGCACGGCACCGCGGACGCGCTCGCGGTCCGCGCCGTCACCGGCGACCTCACCGACATCCACCAGGCCACCCTGGCCGCGACCCGCGCCCAGGTCACCCTCGAGCTCGTCGCGACCATGCGCAACAAGGGCGTCGACGCGTTCAACGAGATCATGAGGATGCAGGCCTGATGGCGGCACGTCTCGGTACCTGGTGGAGCCGCCTGTCGACCTACGTCGGCGGCTTCACGCTCGCGCAGCGCACGCTTGCCCTCATCGGCATCGCCGTGCTCGTGCTGGGCTCGGTGGCGCTGTCGTCCTGGCTGGCGCGGCCCTCGCTGGCCCCGCTCTTCACCGGGCTGTCCGCGGCGGACGCCAACAGCATCGTCGACCAGCTGCGCACCAACGGCGTCCAGTACGAGCTCACCGACGGCGGCTCGACCGTGCTGGTGCCGCAGGACGAGGTCTACGACCAGCGGCTGCAGGCCGCTGCCGCGGGGCTGCCGTCGTCGTCGACCGACGGCTACTCCCTCCTCGACGACATGGGCGTGACGACCAGCGAGTTCCAGCAGCAGGTCACCTACCAGCGCGCGCTCGAGGGCGAGCTCGCCGCGACCATCGGCGCGATGGCCGGCGTGCGGACGGCGTCGGTGCGGCTCGCGATCCCCGAGGAGACGGTCTTCGTCTCCGAGCGGACCGAGCCGACGGCGTCGGTGTTCGTCGAGACCGAGAACGGCGTCACGCTCTCGACCGACCAGGTCCAGGCGATCGTCCACCTCACCTCGGCCGCGATCGACGGCATGACGCCGACGGGCGTCGCGGTCGTCGATGCCGCCGGCACCGTGCTCTCGGCGGTCGGGCAGGGCCCGACCGGCACGCCCGACAAGCAGGCCACCGACTACGAGAAGCGCGTCGCCGGGCAGGTGCAGGCGATGCTCGACCGGGTGCTCGGCGCGGGCAGCTCGACCGTCGTCGTCAACGCGCAGGTCTCGTCGGAGTCCGCCGAGCGCGTCGAGGAGACCTACTCCACGCCCGAGGGCGCGCCGGCGCACTCCTCCTCGACCACCACCGAGACCTACACGGGCGGCGGTACGGGTGGCGGTGCGGCGGGCGTGCTCGGGCCCGACAACATCGCGGTGCCCGACGGCGAGGGCGGCGACGGCGAGTACTCGGCCGAGTCCGAGGTGCTCAACAACGCGCTCAACGCCACGACGCAGACGACCGTCATCCCCGCCGGCGCCCTCGTGCGCCAGTCGGTGTCGGTCGCCGTCGACTCCGGTGCCGCTGCCGGGCTCGACCTCGAGGAGCTGACCGCGCTGGTGGCGACCGCCGCGGGCGTCGACGCCGAGCGCGGCGACGTCGTCACGGTCAACGCCGTCGCGTTCGACACCTCCTCGGCACAGGCCGCGCAGGAGGCGCTGGCCGCCGCCGCGGCCGCCGAGGAGGCCGCCCAGCGTGCCGAGCTGCTCCGCACCGGTCTGATCGTCGGGGCCGGTCTGCTGGTCGGGCTGCTCGGTCTGGTCGTCTACGCCCGCCGCAACCGGCGGCAGGCACGCGAGGAGCTCGACATCGGCCCGGCGACCATCGAGCCGATCGAGGACGAGCCCGAGCCCGCCGAGCTGCCGGGCGGCGAGGACGTGCTCGAGCTGCCGCCGCCGCCGTTCCTCGACTCCGAGCCGGCCGACCTCGACCGCAAGCGGTCGGAGCTGGACGCGCTCGCGACGCACGACCCCGACCAGCTGGCCGAGACCCTCCGCGGTCTCCTCGCCGAGAGGACCCCGCTGTGACGGTCGCGACCGTGCAGGGCACGGGCAGCCTCACCGGCGTGCAGAAGGTCGCGCTCACCCTCATGCAGCTCGACAAGGACAACGCCGCGGCGCTGCTGTCCCGGTTCAGCGAGACCGAGGCCGCCGAGATCACCGCGGCGATCATGCAGATGCAGCGGGTAGCGCCGGACGTCGCCGACGCCGCGATCGCGGAGGTGCACGACGCCGCCGTCACCGGGCGCTACCGCACCCGCGGCGGCAAGGACATCGCGCTCGGTCTGCTCGAGGCCTCGCTGGGCAGCGAGCGCGCCGCCGGCGTGATGTCGCGGGCCGAGACCACGATGGCGGGCCAGCAGTTCGACTTCCTCGACGGCGTCGAGAACCACCACGTCGTGCAGATCCTCGAGGCCGAGCACCCGCAGACGATCGCCCTCGTGCTCGCCCACCTGCGGCCGCAGCGTGCCGCGGGACTGCTCGCGGCGCTGCCGGAGCAGGTGCGGCCCGACATCGCGCGCCGCATCGCCGCGACGCAGTCGCCCAGCCCCGAGGCGGTCGCGGTGGTCGCCGACGCGATCCGGCAGCGCACCGGCGCGGTGCTCGCGGCCAAGGACCCGTCGGAGGCGGTCGGCGGGCTGCCGCCGCTGGTCAACATCATCAACCACAGCGACAAGCGCACCGAGACCTCGGTGCTCGACGGCCTCGACGAGCTCGACCCCGAGCTCGCCGAGCAGATCCGCTCCCAGCTGCTGACGTTCATGGACGTCGTGCACGTCGACGACATGGACCTGCAGCGGGTGCTGCGCGGCGTCGACGCCACCGTGCTGGCGGTCGCGCTCAAGGGCGCGCCGCAGCCGGTGGTCGACAAGGTGCGGCAGAACATCTCCGCGCGCAACGCCGAGCTGCTCGACGAGGAGATGGCGCGCCCGGTGCGGCTGCGCTCCTCGCAGGTCGACGACGCCCGGGCCGAGGTGGTGTCGGTGATGCGGGAGATGGAGGCCGCCGGCGAGCTCGTGGTCAACCGCGACGGCGAGGACGGCTATGTCGACTAGCGCCACCACCTCGACGGCGACCACGGTGCCGCTGCTGCCCGCCATCACGACCGGTCGGGCGTCCGACGCCGTCACCGAGGCGACCCGGCGTGGCCACGCCGCCGGGTACGCGGCGGGGCTGCGGGAGGCCGCGCGCACCGTCGCCGAGCGGCGCGAGCAGCTGGAGGCCGAGCACGCGCGCGCGATCGAGCAGGTCCGGCAGGAGTGTGCGCGGGCGCTCACCGCCCTCGGCGCCGCTGCCGCGCAGCTGCGCGCCCGCGAGGTCGCCACGGTCCGCGACGCGCAGGACGTGCTCGCCGCCGCCGCCCTGGACCTCGCCGAGGCGCTGATCGGTGTCGAGCTCGCCGACGGCGAGACCTCCGCCCGCGCTGCGCTCACGCGTGCGCTCGCCGACGTCGACGCCGAGACCGTGCGGGTGGTCCGGCTCAACCCGGCCGACCTGCGTCACCTCGACCCCGCGACCGCGGGCGTGCGACTGGTCGGCGACCCGAGCGTGCCGGTGGGCGACGCGGTCACCGAGCTCGACCACGGCGTGCTCGACGCCGCGATCGGGTCCGCCCTGCGCCGCGCGCGAGCGGCGCTGCTGGGGACGGTCGACGCATGACCGCGACGACGTACCGCCCGCACGCCGACCGGTTCGCGCGCGCCCTCTCGCTCGCGCGACCCGAGCGGGTGGGCGTCGTCACCGCCGCCGTCGGCCTGGGTCTGGAGGTGACGGGCCTCGACGCCGGGGTCGGCGAGCTCGTCACCGTCGGCGAGGGCACGCACGCGGTCGACGTCGAGGTGGTCGCGGCCACCGGCGACGCCGTGCGGTGCATGCCGCTCGGACCGGCCGCCGGCCTGCGCGTCGGCGCACCCGCACGTGCGCGGCACCGCGGCGTCGTCGTCCCCACCGGGCCGGGCCTGCTCGGCCGGGTGCTCGACGGCCTCGGCCGGCCGATCGACGGCGGGGGGCCGGTGGTCACGGACCGCCACGTCCCGATCGCCCGGCAGGCGCCGTCGGCGCTCGAGCGCAACCGGATCAGCGAGCCGCTGCAGACCGGGGTGCGGGTCCTCGACACGCTCACGACGATCGGCCGCGGCCAGCGGCTGGGACTCTTCGCCGGGTCGGGCGTCGGCAAGTCCTCGCTGCTGTCGATGATCGCGCGCGGCACCGAGGCGCAGGTCTCGGTCATCGCGCTCGTCGGCGAGCGCGGCCGCGAGGTGCGGGAGTTCCTCGAGGACGACCTCGGCGAGGAGGGTCTCGCGCGGTCGGTCGTCGTCGTCGCCACCGGCGACGAACCGGCGCTGATGCGGCTGCGCGCGGCGTTCACCGCCACCCGGGTGGCCGAGGCCTTCCGGGAGGACGGCGCCGACGTCGTGCTCATGATGGACTCGCTCACCCGCGTCGCGATGGCGCAGCGCGAGATCGGGCTCTCGGTCGGCGAGCCGCCCGCGACCCGCGGCTACCCGCCGTCGACGTTCTCGCTGCTCGCGCAGCTGCTGGAGCGCGCAGGCACCGACGCGCACGGCTCGGTCACGGGTCTGTACACGGTGCTCGTCGACGGCGACGACCACAACGAGCCGGTCGCCGACGCGACCCGGTCGATCCTCGACGGCCACGTCGTGCTCGACCGCCGCCTCGCCGTCGCGGGCCACTTCCCCTCGGTCGACGCCCTCGGGTCGGTCTCGCGCCTCGCGTCGCGCGTCACGACGGCCGAGCAGCGCGAGGCCGCCACCCAGCTGCGCCGTGTGATGGCCGCCCAGCGCGCGGCGCAGGACCTGCTCGACGTCGGCGCCTACAAGGAGGGTGCGAACCCGCTGGTCGACGCCGCCGTCGCCCACGGTCCCGACATCGCCGCCTTCCTCACCCAGGGCATGGACGAGCGGGCGCCCGTCGCCGAGTCCTGGGAGCACCTGTTCCGCCTCGTCCACCAGCTCGGAGGTACCCGATGACCTCGTTCCCCCTGGCCGGGCTGCTGCGCCTGCGGCGGCTCGAAGAGGACCAGGCCGCGGCCACCCTGTCGCGCGCCCACGCACGGCGGCGCGAGCTCGCGCGCCGCGCGGACGCGATGATGATCGACCTCACCGACACCACCCAGGCACCGGTGGGCCGCAGCACGCTGCTCGCGCTCGCCGCGGCGCGCGCCTCCGCCAGCGCGCTGCTCGGCGAGCTGCGCACCGAGCAGGAGGTCGCCGCCGCCGCGCTCGCCACCGCGCAGGAGGAGCACCGCGCCGCGCGCGCGACCACCACCACGATCGAGAAGCTCGAGGAGCGCCACGACCAGCAGGTCGCCGCCGAGGAGCTGCGGCAGGAGCAGGTCGGGCTCGACGAGACCGCGACGCGTGCGTGGGCCGCCGACCGGGACGGCCGGCCGTGAGCATCGGGGCGATCACCGAGCGCATCGGGCGGATCGAGGCGACGCTGGCACAGCTGCGCCCGGCACCGCCGGTCGTCCTACCGACCGCGCAGACCGAGCGGACCACGACCGGCGGCGCGCTCTCGACGAACCGGACCGCAGGCACCTTCGCGACCGAGCTCGCGAGCGCGCTGGCGGCAACGGGACCGGCCACCGCCACCTCCCCCGGCACGACGAGCGCGAGCGTGCCGACGGTGCCGACTCTGTCGTCGGTGCCGGCTCTGCCCGCTCTGCCGACGGCCACGGGCGGCGTCACCGGCGACGACGTCGTCACCGCCGCACGCGCCTACCTCGGGGTGCCGTACGTCTGGGGTGGCGAGTCGCTCGCCGAGGGCGGCTTCGACTGCTCCGGGCTGGTCCAGCACGTCTTCGGCGAGCTCGGCGTCGACCTGCCGCGCACGGCGCGCGAGCAGATGCGGTCCGGCGACGCCGTCGGCTCGCTGGCCGAGGCCCGGCCCGGCGACCTGATCGTCACCCGGGGCGGCGGCCACATCATGATCTACATCGGCGACGGCCGGGTGCTGCACGCGCCCCGCCCCGGGCAGGACGTCCAGATCCGGGAGCTGTTCGAGACCGACGCCGACATCACCGCCATCCGCCGCGTCGTGCCGCCCGGCGGCGGCACCGACCTCCTGGCCGCCGCCGCGCGGACCGCGCTGACGGGAGCCTCCGCATGACGATCCCCGTGACGACGCCCCCGGCACACCCGGCCCCGGCTCGTGGCACCGAGCGAGCCGGCAGCGGTACGGGCGGGGCGACGTCGTTCGCCGCCCTGCTCGGCGCGCTGACCGCGCCGACCGAGCCCACAGAGCCCACAGAGCCCACCCTGCCCACCGTTCCCACCGTCCCGGGCGTCCCCGGCACGCCCGAGGACGCGGCGGCCGCGGTGCCGGCGATGCTCCTCCCGGCGGTCGGCACGCTGCCGGACGGCCCGGTGCCGTCCGACCCGGCACCCGACGCCACCGCTGCCCTGCCGGAAAGCCAGGACACCGCCGAGACGCTCACCGGCCCGCCCACGGCCGCCGCGACGCCCGTCCCCGTCGACCTGGTCGGCCCGGCGCTCGGCGCGGACGGACGCACCGGCACGCACGAGCAGGTCGACCCGGACCCGTCGGACGGCGCGGGTGTGGCTCTGTCCGACGGCGGCCTCGACGGCGGCACCGCGACCACGACCAGGAGCCCCGCGACCCCCGCGGCAAGCCCTGCCGCGGCGGCGGCCGCTGCCCCGGGCCCCGCCGCACCCGCGGCCGACGGCACCCCGCCGCCGGTCGAGCGCCGGCCGGTCGCCGTCGGGCAGCTGCCGGTGGCCGAGACGCGCGCGGCGGCACCCGACGTGGTCGCACAGCCGGCACCCGTTCCGCTGCCCGCCACGGCCCCGACGACGACCGGCGCACCGGCCGCGACCGAGCCGCCCGTCGCGCCCGCACCGCTCGCGCACCAGCTCCGGGCGGGGCTCGCCTCGTTGCGGTCCGCACCCGCAGGTGATCACACGCTGACGCTGTCGGTCGCGCCCGAGCACCTCGGCCCGGTCACCGTGCGCGCCCACATCGGCGCCGACGGCGTACGGATCGAGCTGTTCGCGCCCGACCTGGGGCGGGAGGCGCTCCGCGCGATCCTGCCCGACCTGCGCCGCGACCTCGCCGTCGGCGGGCTGCAGGGCGCGACGCTCGACGTCGCGACCCAGGACCTGCCCGGCGGCCAGGCCGAGCCCCGTGGCGGCGCGGAGCCCGGCCGCGGCACGAGCGCGCGCGCCCCCGGCCACGCCACCCCGCCGCCCACGCCGGCACCAGCCCCCACCACGCACCCCGCGACCGCCCGCACCGGCGGTCTCGACATCCTGCTCTGAGAGGACTCCCGTGCCCATCGACCCCGTCGTCTCGGCCGGCCCGAGCACCGCTGCCCGGCCGGGCACCGTCGCCGCGCCCAAGCAGAGCCTCGACTCCGAGGTGTTCCTGCAGCTCCTGGTCACCCAGATGCGCAACCAGGACCCGTCCGCCCCCATGGACACCACCCAGATGATCTCCCAGACCACCGAGCTCGCCAGCATGGAGCAGCTGACACGGCTGACCTCGCTGACCGAGGAGTCGTTCTCGCTCCAGATGCGGCAGGTCGCCGCCGAGCTGCTCGGACACCGGGTGACCTACACCGACGCCGACGGCCAGGAGCAGTCCGGGCTCGTCGAGAAGGTCTCCTACGCGGGCCCCGTGCCGACCGTGACGGTCGGCACCGAGCTCGTCGCCCTCGACGCCGTCTCCGGCGTCATCCCCGCCACCGCCTGAGCCCGACACGAAGGACAACCACCATGCTGCGCTCGCTCACCTCCGGCATCACCGGGCTCCGCGCCCACCAGCAGATGCTCGACGTCACCGGCAACAACATCGCCAACGTCAACACCACCGGCTTCAAGGCCGCCCAGGTCCGGTTCCAGGACACGCTCTCGCAGCTCGTCGAGAACGCGAACGGCCCGGCCCAGCAGTCCGGCGGCACCAACCCCGCCCAGATCGGCCTGGGCGTGCAGGTCGCCGGCATCGCGACGAACTTCACCCAGGGCGCGCCGCAGCCCACCGGCCGCGCCTCCGACATGATGATCAGCGGCGACGGGTTCTTCGTCGTGCGCAGCGGCAACGAGACGCTCTACACCCGCGCCGGCGCGTTCGACTTCGACGCCCAGGGCCGGCTCGTCACCTCCGACGGGGCGTTCGTCCGCGGCTGGGCGGCCGTCGACGGCGTCGTCAACCCCAACGGCCCGCTCGCCGACATCACGCTCCCGGTCGGCGCGATCGCCGCCGCCGAGCGGACGACGTCGGTCACGCTCGGCGGCAACCTCCCCGCCGACGCCGAGGAGGGCACCACGCTGGTCCGCGACGTGGAGGTGTACGACGACCTCGGCAACGCGCGCCGGCTGTCGCTCACCTTCACCCGCACCGCCGCCGGCTGGACCGTCGGCGGCACCGACGGCGCCGCCACCACCCCGGCGCAGCCGCTGACGTTCACCGACGGCGCCCTCACGGGCGGCGGCACGCTGACGGTCGGCGGCGTCGCGGTCGACCTCACCGCGGTCACCGGCTACGCCGACCTCAGCACGCTCGAGGTGACCGGCTCCGACGGCCGCGCCGCCGGCGAGCTCGAGTCGTTCACGCTCGCCCCGGACGGCACGCTCATCGGGTCGTTCTCCAACGGCGTCAAGGAGCCCGTGGCACGGATCGCGCTCGCCGCGTTCACCAACCCGGGCGGTCTGGAGAAGGCCGGCGGCTCGACCTACCGGGTGTCCGCCAACTCCGGCGCCCCGCAGCTGGGGGTGCCCGGCGACAACGGGCTGGGCAGCCTCGTCGGCGGCGCGCTGGAGATGTCGAACGTCGATCTCTCGCAGGAGTTCACCAACCTGATCGTCGCCCAGCGCGGCTTCCAGGCGAACAGCCGCATCATCACGACGTCGGACCAGGTGCTCGACGAGCTCGTCAACCTCAAGCGCTGAGCCCGCGACGGCCGGCGTCGGTCCCGCAGGGGCACGACGCCGGCCGTCGGCGCGTCCAGGCACGTCGCGCCGGCTTACGGGAGGCCCCCGCGAGCCGACAGTGGCAGGCGAGACACACCTCCAGACAGGACCCCGCCATGATCCACCTCACGCGACTGAACGCCAGCGCGTTCGTGATCAACCCCGATCTCGTGGAACGGATCTACGCGAACCCCGACACGACCCTGGTCATGGTCGACGGCACGACGTTCATCGTCGCCGAGACCATGCACGAGGTGATCGACCGGATCATCGACTTCCGTGCCGCCGTCGTGGCCCGGGCGCGCGACCTCCCGCCCGCCTCCCGGCAGCTCGGCCTCGTCCCGCGACCGCCCAGCCCGTCCGCGACGCCGCGTGCGCTGCGGCCCGTCGAGAAGGACGCGTAGTGGACCCCGCAGCGATCATCGGCATCCTCCTCGCCTTCGGGGCGCTCTTCGGGATGATCACCCTGGAGGGCACCCACCTCGAGGCGCTGCTGCTGCCGGCGCCGATCCTCCTGGTCGTGGGCTCGACGATCTTCGTCACCGTCGCGGGCGGCACCATGGCCGACGCGAAGCGCGCGGCCCTCGGGCTCGTGCGCGCCTTCAAGGGCAAGCCGATCCCGCCCCGGCGCACCATCGACTCCCTCGTCGGGCTCGCCCAGCAGGCGCGCGACCAGGGCCTGCTGTCGCTGGAGACCGAGCTGGCCGAGACCGACGACCCGTTCCTGCGCGACGCGCTGCAGGCGATCGTCGACGGCGTCGACTCCGAGGACCTGCGCGCCACCCTCGAGGACCAGGTCGCCACCAAGGCGGCGCAGGACCGGCAGCAGGCGAAGTTCTTCTCCGACGCGGGCGGTTACGCCCCCACGATCGGCATCGTCGGCACCGTGGTCTCGCTCGTGCACGTCCTCGAGAACCTGGCCGACCCCTCCAGCCTGGGCCCTGCGATCGCCGCGGCGTTCGTCGCCACCCTGTGGGGTGTCATGACAGCGAACTTCGTCTGGCTGCCGCTCGCGAACCGGCTCAAGCGCCTCTCGGCGCTCGAGGTCGATCAGATGAACCTCGTGATCGAGGGTGCGCTCGCGGTGCAGTCCGGGTGCCAGCCCCGCGTGCTCGACGAGCGGCTCAGCGCGCTGGTGCCCGCGCCCAGGTCGAAGCCGGCCAAGGAAGCGGCGTGAGCCCGCGCCGGCCGGCCTCGCGCGGCCAGGACCACCACGACGAGGGCGGCCACGACGAGCGGTGGCTGGTGTCCTACTCGGACATGATCACGGTCCTCATGGCGCTGTTCATCGTCATGTTCGCGATCTCCAGCGTCGACCAAGGCAAGTACAACGAGCTGAAGAACGCCCTCTCCACCGGGTTCGGCACCGTCGAGACGGGCAAGGTCGACCCCGCCGGGCCGCTCACGACGGCCGACGCCGCCGCCGAGCCCGCCGAGCCCGCGGAGGAGGCCGGCGACATCGAGCTCGCGATCGCCGAGGTCGCCGAGCTGCGCGCGCTGCAGAGCCAGATCGAGAGCGCGCTGGCCGAGCACGGCCTGTCCGACGCCGTCCGCGTCACGCTCGACGACCGCGGTCTCACCATCGGGCTCGTCACCTCCGAGATGTTCTTCGAGCCGGTCGACGCCGACCTCACCGCGCGCGCCGAGCAGGTGCTCGACGTCATCGCCCCGGCCGTCGTGGCGTCCGGGTTCGCCGTCTCGGTCGAGGGGCACGCCGACGCGATCGCCGAGACCTCGCCGTTCCCGACCAACTGGGAGCTCTCGGCGACCCGCGCCACGCACGTCGTGCGGTACCTCATCGACTCCGGCGGGATGGCGGCCGACCGCATCCTCGCGACCGCCTACGGGTCGTCGCGGCCGCTGGCCCCGGGCTCGGACGCGGAGTCGCTCGCGATGAACCGGCGTGTGGACATCGTCGTGCTGTCGGACGCCCCGGACGCCGTCCGGCTGCTGATCCCGGAGGTGCTGTCGGCGGGCGCCTGAGCGCGGCTGCCGCCGACCGGGCGCGCCGCACCCGCCGCTGCCGTCGACGCACCGAAACGTCTATACACCGATCGCTTACATCCGCACCTGCCGCGCCGACAGTGGCAGGTGTGACAGCCACCATCGCGCCCACGGAGCCCGTCTCCGGCGAGCCGGTGCCCTACGACTTCCGTCGGCCCACGGCGCTGGCGCGCGAGCAGTCGCGCGTGCTCGAGGTCGCGTTCGAGACCTTCGCGCGGCAGTGGGGCACCCAGCTGACGGCCAAGGTCCGGGTGCGGGCCGCCGTGCAGCTCGACGACGTCCGGCTGCTCACCTACGACGCGTGGACCGCCGCGCTGCCGACGCTCACGACGATGGTGCTCGCCGAGCTCCCCGACCAGCCCGCCGCTGCCGTGGTGCAGGTCCCGACCGGGGCCGCGCTCGCCTGGGTCGGACACATGCTCGGCGCGCCCGCCGAGACCGCCGAGGCGCCTGAGCGCGAGCTGACCGGCATCGAGCAGACCCTCGTGCGCCGCCTGATGGCCGACACCCTCGTCGACCTCCAGTACTCGATGGGCCCGACGCTCATGCCGGCGCCCCCGGTCGTCCAGGCGCTGCGGTTCAACGCCCAGTTCGCCCAGGCCGCCGGCCCGAGCGAGCAGATGGTCGTCGCGACCTTCACCGTCACCTACGGCGAGCGCACCTGCGCTGCGTCGCTCGCGCTGCCCGCCGACGCCGTCCTGCCGCTGCTGGGCGCCGACGGCGCGCTGGCCACCGACGCCGACTCGGCCGACCGCATCACCGCAGCCGTGCTCGACGTCCCCGTCGAGGTCGCGGTGCGGCTCACCCCGATCGGCGTGCTGCCGCGCACGATCCTCGACCTCCGCGTCGGCGACGTCGTCCCGATCCCCCACGCCTCCGACCGGCCGCTCGAGGTCGCCGTCGACGACCAGGTCCTCGGCTCCGCCGCGGTCGGGGCGTCCGGCTCCCGGCTCGCCTGCGTCGTCGTCACCACCAAGGAGAAGCCTTGAGCACCGTCCTCGTCACCCCGTCGCTCACCCGCGAGGCCGCGACGGCCACCCTCCCGCTGCTGCCGGTCCCCGCGGTCGAGGTGCGTGAGCGCGACGCCGGCCGGCCCGCCCCCGACGGCGAGGCGCACGTGGCCACGTTCGTCGGCGCCTGCTCGGCCGACGTCGCGATCGCGCTGACGGCGCCGATCCCGACCGACGGCGCCGTCACCACCGGCGACGTGCTGCGCCCCGCGCTGGAGGCCGCGACCGCCGCCCTGGGCGCGGGTCTGCTCGGCGACGTCACGCCGTCGGACGCGAGCAGCCTGCTGAGCGCACCCGACACGGTGATCTACGACCTCCTCGGCCCCGGCCAGGAGGTCGTCGGCTGGTTCGCCGTCCGGGTCCGCGACACGGGACCGCGCCGCAGCGCCACGAGCGCGGCGCCCCGGCTCTCCCGGATCTCCGACGTCGAGATGACGCTCACCGTCGAGATCGGCCGCACCCGCATGAGCGTGCGGGACGTGCTCGACCTCGAGCCCGGCGGCGTCATCGAGCTCGACCGCTCCGCGGGCGCGCCCGCCGACCTGCTGCTCAACGGCCGCCTGATCGCCCACGGCGAGGTCGTCGTCGTCGACCAGGACTACGCGATCCGGGTCACGCGCATCCTCGACGCCGGCGGCAGCGAAGACGACGCCTGATGGACGCCGTGCTGCTGGGCCTGCGCGTGGTCCTCTCGCTCGGCGCGGTCCTCGCTCTCATGGTGCTCGTGCAGCGGCGGGTCGCCCGCGGTGGTGGGCGCCGGCGGCCGGGCGACCTCACGGTGGTCGCTCGACAGGGCGTGGGCGGCAAGGCGCAGGTGGTGCTGCTCGACACCGGCGGGCAGCGGTTCCTGCTCGGCGTGACCGAGCAGCAGGTGAGCGTGCTGCACACGAGCGACGCGCCGGCCGCCGAGTTCGCGACCGCGCTCGCGACCGCCGACGCCGAGACGGCCGGCGGCGAGCCCGCCGGCACGACCACCACCTCGCTCGCGCCGGTGCCGCCCGGCGGCCCGGACCCGCACGGCCGCGTCGCCGGCTCCCTGCTCGACGTCGACACCTGGAGGACGGCGCTGCGCGTCGTCACGGGTCGGCGCGACGCAGCATGAGCGTCGCCGCCGCGCCCCCGGCGCGGGCACGACGCCTCGCGCTGCTGGTGCTCGCGGTGCTCGCCGGCGTCGCGCTCGTCACGCTGCTGACCGCGACCGGGGCGCTCGCCGACACGCAGGACCCGGCCGGCCCGGTGGCACCGACAGACCCGACCGCACCCGTCGACCCCTCCGCCCCGGCGAACCCCGGCGGCGCGGGCGTCGCGGTGTCGATCAACGGCCCGAACGACGCCCCGAACGGCGCGATCGTCACGCTGCTCGCGGTCACGGTGCTCGCGGTCGCGCCGTCGCTGCTGCTCATGCTGACCTCGTTCACGAAGATCTTCGTCGTGCTCGCGCTCACCCGGAACGCGCTCGGCCTGACGACCGTGCCGCCCAACCAGGTGCTCGCCGGGCTGGCGCTGTTCCTGTCGATCTTCGTCATGGGCCCGGTGCTCGGCAGCATCAACGACGTCGCGCTGCAGCCGTTCCTCGACGGCGACATCACGATCAGCACCGCGGTCGAGCTCGGCAGCGCACCGCTGCGGGAGTTCCTGCTCGCTCACACGCGCGAGGAGGACATCGCGCTGATGACCCGCGCCGCCGGCATGGACAACCCCGCGGAGGCCGCGCTGACGCCGATGGGCACCCTGGTGCCGGCGTTCATGATCTCCGAGCTGCGCGCGGCCTTCGTCATCGGCTTCGTCGTGTTCGTGCCGTTCCTCATCATCGACCTCGTCACGTCCGCGGCGCTGATGAGCATGGGCATGATGATGCTGCCGCCGGTCATGGTGAGCCTGCCGTTCAAGATCCTGCTGTTCGTGCTCGTCGACGGGTGGGGCCTGATCATCACCGCGCTCGTGACCTCCTACCAGGCGACCTGACCGTGGACACCACCGCCGTCCTCGACATGGCCGTCTCCGGGCTGGTGCTCGCGGCCAAGCTCTGCCTGCCGATCCTCGTCACCGCGCTCGTCGTGGGGTTCGGCATCTCGCTGTTCCAGTCGATGACGCAGATCCAGGAGATCACGCTGTCGTTCGTGCCCAAGGCGGCGGCGGTGGCGGTGGCGCTGCTCGTCAGCGGGCACTGGATGGTCTCGGAGCTGGTCGCGTTCACGCACCTGCTGTTCGAGCGCCTGCCGGACCTGCTGAACGGCGGCTGAGCCGATGGAGCTGTCGCTGGACCAGGCCTGGGTGGAGGCCGTGCTGCTCGCGTCGGTGCGGATCGCGGTGTTCCTCGTGATCGCGCCGCCGTTCGCGCACCGCGCGGTCCCCGCGCGCGTCAAGGCGATGCTCGCCGTCGGGCTCGGCCTCGCGGTCGCCCCGGTGGTGACGACCGGCTACGTCTCCCCCGACCTCGGCGGCTTCGTGCTCGCGCTGGTCAACCAGCTCTTCATCGGCGCCGCGCTCGGCGCTCTGGTGGCCGTCGTGTTCGCAGCCGTGCAGGCCGCCGGCGGTCTCATCGACCTGTTCGGCGGCTTCGCGCTCGCTCAGGCCTTCGACCCCGGCATGCAGGTCTCGGGCGCGCAGTTCTCACGGCTGTACCAGCTGACCGCGCTCGTGCTGCTGTTCGTCTCCGACGGCTACCAGCTGATCGTCGCCGGTCTCGCGCGCACCTTCGCGGTGCTGCCGCTGGCCGGCACCCTGCCGGTCGTCGACCCCGCCGCCGCGATGGTCGACGGCGTCACGAGCATGTTCCTCGCCGCCGTCCAGATCGCGGGTCCGATGCTCGTGGTGCTGTTCCTCGCCGACGTCGGCCTGGGACTGCTCAACCGCGTCGCGCCGGCGCTCAACGCGTTCTCGCTCGGCTTCCCGCTGAAGATCCTCCTCACCGTCTCGTTCGCCGCGACCGCGTTCCTCGCCCTGCCGCGCATCGTCGGCTCGCTCGTCGACGACGCGGTCGCGATCCTGCTGGGGGTGGGTGGCTGATGGCCGAGAGCAGCACCGAGGAGCGGACCGAGCAGGCCACCGAGCGGCGGATGAAGAAGGTCCGCGAGGAGGGCCAGCTCTCCCGGTCGCAGGACCTCTCGGCGTGGCTGGGCATCGGCGCTGCGGCTCTCGCGCTGCCGCTCACGCTGCGCCACGGCACCGAGGCGGCCCAGCAGCAGCTCGTCACGGTGCAGCGGGTCGTCGCCGACCCCGACCCGCTGCTCGCGCTCGCGGCGCTGGAGTCCGGGCTGACCTCGCTCGTGGGCACGCTCGCGCCGGTGCTGGTCGCCACCTGCGTCGCCGCCGTGCTCGGCACGGTGGCGCAGGGCAGGGTGCACCTCAAGAAGCTCACGCTCTCCGCCAAGAACCTCGACCTGGTCAGCGGCGTCAAGCGCACCTTCGGCACCCAGGCGATGTGGAACGGCGCGAAGGCGGCGCTGAAGACCGCGGTCGTCGGGCTCGTGCTCGTCGTCGCCGTGCAGGCGCTCACCCCGGTGCTGCTGTCCTCGGGAGGGCTGCCGGTCACGTCCCTGCTGTCGGCGGCCGCCGGCGGTGTCGCGTCGCTGCTGCGCTGGGCCGTGGTCGCCGGCCTCGGCCTCGCCGCGATCGACGTGCTGGTCGTGCAGCGTCGCAACCGCAAGAAGACGCGCATGACGAAGAAGGAGGTCAAGGACGAGCACAAGACCAGCGACGGCGACCCCCTGATCAAGTCGCAGCGCCGCGCCCGGCAGCTCGCGATGTCGCGCAACCGGATGATCGCGGCGATCAAGGACGCCGACGTCGTGCTCGTCAACCCCACCCACGTCGCGGTCGCGCTCCGGTACGAGCCTGGCCGCTCCGCTCCGCGCGTGGTCGCCAAGGGTGCCGGCGTCGTCGCCTCCCGGATCCGCGAGCAGGCGGTCGCCGACGACGTCCCGCTCGTCGCCGACGTGCCGCTGGCCCGCGCCCTGCACGCCGCGTGCGAGATCGGCCAGGAGATCCCGGTCGAGCTCTACGACGCGGTCGCGAAGGTGCTCGCGTTCGTCATGGCGCTGCAGCGACGCGGCGCCCGCACCCCAGGCCGCGTGCACACGCTGCCGACGCCGCGCACCGTCCCGGCCGCCGCCCCGCCCCCGTCCCGCCCCTCGCCCGCCTAGGAAGCCGTCGTGAACCGGAACATCTCGAAGCTGCTCGTCCCCGTCGGCGTGGTCGCGATCATCATGCTGCTGGTCGTGCCCGTGCCGGCGGCGCTGCTCGACGTGCTGTTCGTCGTCAACATCGTCGGCGCGCTGGTCATCCTGCTGACGGCGATGTTCGCCAAGAAGCCGCTGGACTTCTCGGTGTTCCCGTCGCTGCTGCTGGTGGCGACGCTGCTGCGGCTCGGGCTCAACGTCGCCTCGACGCGGCTGGTGCTGCGCGACGGCTACGCCGGCGAGGTGATCGACACGTTCGGCCACATCGTCGTCGGCGGCTCGATGATCATCGGCGCCGTCATCTTCCTCATCCTCGTGGTGATCCAGTTCGTCGTCATCACCAAGGGCGCCGAACGGGTCGCCGAGGTGGGCGCCCGCTTCACGCTCGACGCGATGCCCGGCAAGCAGATGGCGATCGACGCCGACCTCAACGCCGGTCTGATCACCGACGACGAGGCGCGCCGCCGGCGCGCCGACGTCGCGGCCGAGGCCGACTTCTACGGCGCGATGGACGGCGGGTCGAAGTTCGTCAAGGGCGACGCGATCGCGGGCGTCATCATCATCGTCATCAACCTCGTCGGCGGCTTCGCGACGGGCATGCTGCAGCGCGGCCTGTCCGCCGGCGACGCGCTCGACACCTACGCGCTGCTCACGATCGGCGACGGCCTGGTGTCGCAGATCCCGGCGCTGCTGATGGCGGTGGCGACCGGTCTGATCGTCACCCGCTCCAACGCCGAGAGCGACATGGGGACGGCGGCGGGCACCCAGCTGGCCCAGTCCAGGACCGCGCTGATGATCGCCGGCGGCGCGGCGATCGCGATGGCACTCATCCCCGGGATGCCGAAGGTCCCGTTCGTCCTCGTCGGTGGGCTGCTGCTGCTCGCGTCGCAGAAGATCAAGGCCGACGAGGCCGCCGCGGCCGCGGCCGCCGCGCGCGACGCGGCCGCCGCGCAGGCGGGGCCGGTCGCGACCGACGACCCCGAGGCGCTCATCGAGCAGATGCGGGTGCACGCGCTGGAGATCACGCTCGCGCCCGACGTCGTCGACCTCGTCACCGGCGGCGAGGACGACCTCCTCGGCCGCGTCAAGGCGCTGCGTCGCAAGATCGCCATGGAGCTGGGCATCGTCATCCCGCCCGTGCGCACGCGCGACAGCATCGACCTGCCGGCCGGCACCTACACGGTGCGCATCGCGGGCGTCGAGGCCGGTCGCGGCACCGCACCCGCGGGCAAGGTGCTGGCGCTCGGCGAGGACCTCGACACGCTGCCCGGCATCGCGGTCGTCGAGCCGGTGTTCGGCCTGCCCGGCAAGTGGGTGGCCCACGAGATGCGTCACGCCGCCGAGATGGCGGGTGCCACGGTGATCGACCGGGTCTCGGTGCTGGTCACGCACCTGTCGGCGATCGTCACCGACAACGCCGCCCGGCTGCTGACGCGCGAGGACGTGCGGGTGCTGGTCGACGCCGCCCGGCAGGTGTCCCCCGCCGCGGTCGACGAGCTCGTGCCGAACGTGCTCACGCTCGCCCAGGTGCAGCAGGTGCTGCAGGGGCTGCTCGCCGAGCGCGTGCCGATCAACGACCTCACCAGGATCCTCGAGGCGCTCGGCGTCCGTGCCCGGACCTCCACCGAGGTGGAGGGTCTCGTCGAGGCCGCCCGCCAGGCGATCGCGCCCGCGGTCGTCGCCTCCCACGCCGACGACGGCACGCTGCGCGTCGTCACGATCGACCCGGTCCTCGAGCAGTCCATGCTCGAGGGGCTGCGCACCGCCGAGGGCACCTCCCAGATCCTGCTCGACCCGGGCCAGATCGACGCCGTGCTCACCGCGATCACGACCCAGGTGCAGGCGCTGGAGTCCGCGGGCACCGCCGCCGTGCTCGTGTGCGCCCCGGCGCTGCGCCCCGCGGTCACCCGGCTCATCGGCGCGCAGGCGGGCAGGCTGCCCGTGCTGTCCTACACCGAGGCGACCTCGGCCGCCGTCCGGATCGAGACGGTGGGGGTGATCCGCGGTGCCCATGCGCTTTCGGCTCGAGGGTGAGCACCTGGAGTCGCTCAAGGAGCTCGCACGGACGCGCTACCCCGACGGCCGCATCGTCTCCGGCGACCGCGTGCGCACCGGCGGCATCGCCGGGTTCCTGGCGCGCGAGCACTACGAGCTGGTCGTCGAGGTCCCGACGCCCGCGGAACGACGCGTGCCGCAGCGGCCCACCGTGCCGACGCCGGTCGGCCTCGCCGCGCTGCTGGGTGCGGCCGACGCCGCCGAGGACACGATGGCCGGGGCCGACGACCCTGCACCCGGACCCGCGCCCGTCTCGACGGAGTCGCCGCGGTTCGCGGACCTGCTGGAGGCCATCACCAGCCGCGCCGGCGCGCTCCCCGAGCCCGCGGCACCCGCGCACCCGGCCGTGAGCCCGCTCCGCGGTGCGGGCGACCTCGTGCTCGTCCTCGGGCCGCAGCACGCCGCGCGCCGGGTCGCGCGCTCGATGGTCGTGGCGGCCGGCAGGGCCGACGGGGCCGGCGCGGCCCTCCTGCTCGCGGGCACCCTCTCCCCCGACCCGGCGCTGCCGCTGCTCGAGGAGCGCAACCGTGCCACCACCGCTCGCGCGAGCGGGGTGGAGCACGGCCGCCCGACCGTGGTCGCCTACGGGCTGGGCGACTTCGGCGAGGACGTCGGCGCGCACGCGGCCCGCGTGCGGGTGCTGGCGGCCGACCAGGTCTGGCTCGTGGTGGACGCCCGCCTCAAGCCGGCCGACACCGTGCGGTGGGTGCAGGGCGTGCGCGAGCACGTGCTGGTCGACGCCCTCGCGGTGGAGGCGGCGGCGCTCACGAGCAGCCCGGAGTCGGTGCGCGACCTCGGTCTACCGGTCGGCTGGATGGACGGGACGGGCGTCGCCGCCGTGGCCGCTCCGTAGCGGCTTGTCTATACGCGCTGGTAGGGTCCGTGTGTGCTGGTACTGACACGCAGGGTGGGCGAGAAGGTCGTCGTCGGCGACGACGTCACGATCACCGTGCTCGAGGTCCGTCCCGGCGGTGACGTGCGTCTCGGCATCGACGCGCCGTCCTCGGTGCGGATCCACCGCGCCGAGGTGCTCGACGCGATCTCGGCCGCCAACGCCGAGGCGGCGGCTGCCGGCGAGGACACGGCAGCCCTGTTCAGGGCCGCCGTCACGGGCACCGGCACGCCGTCCGACGACGACCGCGGCGCGGGCTCGGGCTCCTAGGGCCGGGGACGTACGCCGGCACCGGCTCCGCGCTCAGGAGGAGCGACGCGGCGCCTTGTAGTGCACGGTCGCGCCGGGCGCGGAGTTCGCGTAGGCGGTCAGCGCCTGGGTGACGACGTCGGTCACGGTGACGCCCTCCATGTCCGCCTTCGCCCGCACGAACGCGAGCAGGCGCGGAGGGAGACGGCACGCCCACGGCACCAGCGGCGCGTCGGCGGGCGGCAGCTCGTCGAGGACCTTCACCTTGGTGCGGCCCTGCGCGATCTGCACGCGCGCGATGCGTCGGGACACACCCAGCGCCTCGTCCGGCGTGATGGGCTCGCCGCCGTAGCGCATCGGCAGCTGCTCCGCCTCGCCGGGCAGCATCGTCTTCGTGGCCATGAGTTCCTCCCGCCGTCGTCCGCGGCGCGGTGGCGCGCAGACCTCGTCTTGACACAAGTCTACCCGCAGCAGGCTCACCCATGACCGGCCCGGCGGGTCCGACCCGTCCTGACCGCCGATCTGCCGCGGAAAAGTCACGTCGGCGCACGCCTCGGTGGCATACCGCACGGTGACGACGCCCGTCGTGACATCCGTCTCACCCGATCGAGGCGCCGGGCCTGTGCAGGGCGCGATCCGCTCGGTATAGTCGGCCGCACCACCGGCCTCGACACACCGAGGCGGCGTGGTGTCGCGGCTGGCCATCGGGGGGTGGCAGGCTGCGTCCCGTGCAGCCGCATCCGCCCACGACGTTCCCCCGCCGCCCGGGAGAGGGCGCTGATGAGATGCTGACCCGCCGCGAGCAGATCCTGCGCGCCTACGCCGGTGTCGAGGACGTCACCGCCAGCGACCACACGATGCCCGACCCGCTCGCGGGTCCGGACCAGGCGCAGGTGCTGTACGAGATGGCCGCGATCCAGCTCGAGCACGTCGCCCGGCGGCTGCCGACCGGCAGCCAGATCCCGTCGTGGGCCGCGGACGCCGAGGAGGAGCTCATCGAGCTGCGGGAGAAGCGCCCTGTGCTCGTCAGGCAGGCGCTCCCCTGGTTCGACGCCTGGTACGACCGGCCGCCGCAGACGCGCACGTCGTTCCTCGACACCTTCGTGGACCAGCTGGCCGCGACGTGGCGGAACCAGCGGTCGATGCGGCAGGGCCCGCTCGGCCTGTTCCTCAACGACTGCGTCGCGAGCGTGCTGCGCCGCCGGCGGGCCTTCTACACCGTGTTCGTGGACGACAGCAGCTCGGTGCAGGCCGCCAAGGCGGTCGCGACCAGGCTGCGCGTCGCGGTGCCCGCGCTCGAGCTGCTGACGATGGACCTCCTGTGGCACTGGCGCGACCAGGTGCAGATCGAGGCCGCGCGCGCAGGTCTGGAGACCGTGCGGATGTTCCGGATCGTGTTCGCGAGCGGCTCCGCCGGTCAGTGGGCGGTGCGCGAGGGCCGGCGACTGCTCGCCGAGGGCGACCGCGGCGTGTTCACGCAGGCGCCGCACTACATCGTGTTCCACCCGCTGTCCTACTGGACGACGTCGCGCTGGGACATCGCCAAGTACGCCGCACGCAACCCGGGCACCGGCATCCTGCTGGAGGCCGACCTGCCGGTCCGGTCGCTGTGGGCGGGTGCCAGCGCGCAGCCGATCTCGTTCGTCGCCTCACCGGTGCCGCCGCGGCCGTCCGACCCGACGTTCCCGCTGGTCTCCGACGCCGAGACGTGGCGGCTCGTGAGCCTCGAGCCGGTCTGACCCGCCTCCCGCTGCGCACGACGGCGCTCGTCAGGGCTCGTCGGGGCGGGTCGCGTAGGCCCGGCCGACGGCGCCCGCCCGCTTGCGCTGCAGGTAGTCCGACGCGCTGACCACCTGGAGCGTGCCGTCCTCCTCCACGCGGATCTCGGTCCGGGAGAAGTCACGGGTGGCGAGCCACGCGACGACGTCGTCGACGGCCCACAGGGGCGTGCTGCCGGCCTTGGACCGCGGCGCGGGCATCGGGGTCCGGGCCGAGCGGTCGTAGTGGTAGGCCCGGATCGTGGCGACCGCGACGCCGGCCAGGGTCGCGATCTCCCTGATCGTCAGCCAGCCCGGGAGCACCGGGGTCACGCGCGGCAGCCCGTCCGTCCGCGCGTCGCCGCCGATCGTCGCCGGCGCCGCGGCCGCGCCGCTGTCCGTCACCACGTGACCTCCGTGTGTCGTGCTGCCGCGACGGCGGCGAGCGAGATCCTCACGCCCGAGCGGGCGCCCGTCGGTGACGGCGCCGCTCAGGCTGCGACGACGGCCCTCTTGGCCGCCGCGAGACGGGCGCGGGCGTGCCGCTCGCGGACGGCGTCCGCGGTGCGCTGGCGACCCGCCGCGACCTGCTCCTGGTAGCGCTGGACCGCGGTGACGAGGTCGACGCCGGCCTCGAGGTGGCGTGCGATCCCGCGCCGCTGCGCGACGGTCGTCATGCCCCAGACGCCGTGGGTGGCGCCGATCGAGAGCGCGTGCTGGAGGCACTGCCTGACGACGGGGCAGACAGCGCAGCCCTCGAGCGCGAGCTGGCGGGCGTCGCGGTCCTCGTCGGCGTCGAACCAGATGTCGGGCCCGATCGAGGTGCAGGCCGCGTCGTGCGCCCAGTCGTCGCGGTCGGTGCGGGCTCCCTGCTGGGTGAGGTGGGAGAGGAGGTCCATGGTCGGTCCCGGGCTGTCGGCGGTGTGCGGCGGGCGGCGTCGGCCGCGGCGACGTCGCCGGCGGCTGGCGGTGGCGACGCCCGCGCCGCCGATGTCTCGACATGCGCGGCTGTCGCCACGCCGTGGACTGTACCACGTTGTATAGACGTGCAGTGATGCATACGTGTCGCGGTTCGTCGATCCGGCCGGCGCGTGCGCGACGCTGTCCGCGTGGCCTACGGCCGGAGAACCGCTGCACGCCACGCCGCAGGTGACCAGACGACCCTCACCCGCAGCTCCTCGCTGATCACACACCATCGATGGCGGCGCGCGACAACCGTCATCACATCGATCATGGCGCCAATGACCCGTGCCGAGGGTGCGGCGACCGCGTGCCACCGGGTACTGTGTAGACACACAGGTACGCCGAGGGCGGCACCTGCTCCGCCCGCCGGTCCGTCTCGGGTCGTCGGGCGCCCCAGCCCTGACGAGAGACGGCGGCATGACGAGCACACCGGCCGGGCCGCTGCCCGGAGAGGACGCGCCCCTGGCGATGCGTCCCGGCGGTGCGCCGATCACGCCGGAAGAGGCGCTCGGGGTCGCCCGCAGGGTCGCGCGGGTCGCGCGCGCTCGTGGCCGGCTCGTTCGTCTCGACGCGGTGGACGAGCTGCCTCCGGAGGACGCCACGCTCGTGCCGGCGGCGTACCGGCTGCCACCCCGGCTGCTGCACGCGGTGCGCGCCAAGGCCGAGATGGAGGGACGGTCGGTCACCGCCGTCCTCACCGAGGCGTTGCAGGCCTATGCGGACTCGCCACCGGCGGCGACCGTGCGCTACCGCGTCCCCCGCTCCGGACGGCACGCCCTGCGCGCGGTGCCCACCGATCCCAGCTGACCCACGCTCACCCCGGCCGCGCCGCCGACGCGCGCCAGGCGACCCGGCCGCGAGCCCGCGTCCCCGACGTGCCGCTCGGACGCGGAGTGCCCGCCCTCGGCACCAGTGCGCGCCCGCACGCACGAACGGTCGGACCGGGCCGACGGGGCGGCCGGCTCGGTGCCCTCCACGTGCGCGGGACCCCGCGAGGAGCTGAGGTCACGGAACGGTCACAGAACGGACTCCGCGATCTTGATCCGGTCGGACCGCTCCGCCAAGGTTCAACCATCAACGAAACTCGGCGTCCACCCGACAGGGCGTCGAGCACGGGGACGAGACCCTGGGAGCCCGTATGACCGCCATGATCGCCACGTCGCACGACCGTGCTGCCGTCGCCCCGATCGCCCCCCTGCCCCTGACCAGCCCGGCGATCGAGGAGTTCCTCCTCGAGCAGGCGCTCCTGGGCACGACCGCCGCGCACCTGCGTCTGGAGGGCCTCGGCGCCCTCGACGACTTCGAGCTCGACGAGCCCGCGCACGACATCGCCGTCGCCCTGCTGGACTCGCACTACCCGTTCGCCTCCTGAGGCGGCGACAGCCACCTCCCCACGCCCCCTGACCGCCGGTCGGCGGCGAGCCGCCGGCGGCGACGGCCGATCGGTCGTCTGCCCACAGCGGCCGCGAGCCACATCAGCGAGGACGTGCCCGCCCCGTCGCGCCACCAGCGGGCGCCGGCCCCGACCCGGTGGACGGTGAGGCAGGACCCGCGCGACGCCCGTCGACGGCGCACCGGGCGATCCCGGCCCACCGCCACCGGCCTCCGGGCGACGCCGGACGTCGCAGGAGCCGGTGGGGCGGTCGCGGGCGTCAGCCCTGCATGATCTCCCGGACGATCTGGGCGGTCTCGCTGGGGGTCTTGCCGACGCGCACGCCGACCGCCTCCAGGGCCTCCTTCTTGGCCTGCGCCGTCCCCGCGGAGCCGGAGACGATCGCGCCGGCGTGGCCCATCGTCTTCCCCTCGGGCGCGGTGAACCCGGCGACGTAGCCGACGACCGGCTTCGTCACGTACTCGGCGATGTAGGCGGCGGCACGCTCCTCGGCGTCACCACCGATCTCACCGATCATGACGATGACCTCGGTCTCGGGGTCCTGCTCGAAGGCCTCGAGCGCGTCGATGTGGGTGGTGCCGACGATCGGGTCGCCACCGATGCCGATCGCGGTGGAGAAGCCCAGGTCCTTGAGCTCGTACATCATCTGGTACGTCAGCGTGCCGGACTTCGACACCAGGCCGATCGGGCCCTTGCCGGTGATCGTGTGCGGCGTGATGCCGGCGAGCGACTCCTCCGGCGTGATGATGCCCGGGCAGTTCGGGCCGATCATCCGGGTCTTCTTGCCCTGCAGGTAGGCGAACACCTCGGCGGTGTCCTGCACCGGGACGCCCTCGGTGATGACGACGATGAGCGGCATCTCGGCGTCGATCGCCTCGATCGCGGCGTCCTTGGTGAACGCCGGGGGCACGAACAGCACCGACACGTCGGCGCCGGTCTCGGCCATCGCCTCCTTGACCGTGGCGTACACGGGCAGCGTGACGTCGTTGCCCTCGTGGTCGGGGTGCGTGACCGTGGTGCCGGCCTTGCGCGCGTTGACGCCGCCGACGATCTGGGCGCCGGAGTCGAGCATCAGTGCGGTGTGCTTGGCACCCATCCCGCCGGTGATGCCCTGGACGATGATCTTGCTGTCCTTGGTGAGGTAGATCGACATGGCTTGCGGTGCTCCGTGTTCTCTGCTCGTGCGCGCAGCGGTCAGGCGTTGGCCAGCTCGGCGGCCTTGTCGGCACCGCCGTCCATGGTCTCGGCGAGGGTGACGAGCGGGTGGTTCGCGTCGGCGAGGATCTTGCGTCCGAGCTCGACGTTGTTGCCGTCGAGCCTCACGACCAGCGGCTTGGTGGCCTCGTCGCCGAGGATCTCCAGCGCGCCGACGATGCCCTTGGCGACCTCGTCGCAGGCCGTGATGCCGCCGAAGACGTTGACGAACACGCTCTTGACCTGCGGGTCGTGAAGGATGACGTCGAGGCCGTCGGCCATCACCTGCGCGTTCGCGCCGCCGCCGATGTCGAGGAAGTTCGCCGGCTTGACGCCGCCGTGCGCCTCGCCCGCGTAGGCGACGACGTCGAGCGTGCTCATGACGAGCCCGGCGCCGTTGCCGATGATGCCGACCTCGCCGTCGAGCTTGACGTAGTTGAGACCGTGCGCCTTGGCCTTGGCCTCGAGCGGGTCGGTGGCCTGGGCGTCCTCGAGCTCGGCGTGCTCGGGGTGACGCACCTCCGAGGCGTTGTCGTCGAGCGTCACCTTGCCGTCGAGCGCGACGATCGAGCCGTCCTCGGTGCGCACCAGCGGGTTCACCTCGACCAGCGTGGCGTCCTCGGCGGTGAACACGGTCCAGAGCGTCCGGATCACGTCGGCGACCGGCTGGCGCAGCTCCTCGGCGAAGCCGGCGGTCTCGACGATCTCGCGGGCCTTCGCCTCGTCGATGCCGACGAGCGGGTCGACGGCGACGCGGGCCAGCGCCTCGGGCCGCTCGACCGCGAGCTGCTCGATCTCCATGCCGCCCTCGACGCTGCACATCGCGAGGTAGCGGCGCTCGGAGCGGTCGAGGAGGACCGAGAAGTAGTACTCCTCGGCGATCGCGGCACCCTCGGCGATCATCACGCGGTGGACGGTGTGGCCCTTGATGTCCATGCCGAGGATCTCGGTGGCCCGCTCGCGGGCCTCCTCGGCGGAGCGGGCGATCTTGACGCCGCCCGCCTTGCCGCGGCCACCGGTCTTCACCTGGGCCTTGACGACGACCACGCCGCCGTCGGCGGGGAGCAGCTCGCGGGCCGCGGCCTCCGCCTCCTCGGGGGTGGTGGCGACGATGCCGCGCAGCACGGGGACACCGTGCTTCTCGAAGACGTCACGCGCCTGGTACTCGAACAGGTCCACCGGTCTGGCCTCCGTCGTCGGCTCCGAAAAGTCACGCCGACACTACCGCGCCCCGAGCGGCCCGATGCGCGCGGGCGCCCCCTACGCCGATGTGGTCGCCGTCACCCTCGAGCGGCGTCGAGGGCCTCCGGCGGTGCGCTCGCGAGCGCCTGCGCGACGACGTCGGCGAACAGGTGCATGCCGTCCATGTCGGGGTGGACGCCGTCCGGCTGCAGCTGGTCGAGGTTCTGCGTGATCGTGCCGTACCAGTCCGCGACGACGACGTTCGGGTGCTGCGCGGCGACCGCGTCCATGGTGGCGTTCGACTCCGGGATCCAGCTCGAGGAGTGGTAGATGTTCACGAGCACGACCAGCCGGTCCGGCCCGAGCAGCTCGAGCGCCTCCTCCAGCGGGGCGGGGTCCTTGAGGCCGGCGTTGGTGCCCGCCGCGACGACGACGACGTCGCGCACCTCGTCGCGGTCGAGCGCCGCCTCGATGGCGTCGACGACGTCGGGCCACTGCCGGTTGGACTTCGCGTCGATCGCGATGCCGGGGAACCGCTCCCGCAGCCCAGGGGCCGCGACGTAGAGCATCGAGTCGCCGAAGGAGCTGATCTCCTCGCCGCTGGGCAGCGCGTCGTCGTCGGCAACCGCCTCGTCGCCGGCGCCCGCGGCGCCGTCGCCGTCCGTCTCCGCCGCGGGGTCGGCAGCGGGGTCGGCGGAGGGGCCGGCGGCGGGGCCGGACGGCGCGTCGCCCGCCTGCCCGGCCGCGTCGGGGTCGGTGCCCTCGACGGCGGCGGCCGCCTGCTCCATCTGCAGCTCGACGCTCGACTTGTCCGGCGCGACGACGAGCGCGACGGCGAACGCCGCGACCAGCAGCGTCACCACCCCGGCCGCGGCACCGGCGCGCGGGGCGACCGGCCGGCGCAGCGCCACCCGCACCCGGGCGAGCAGCACCCCGAACCCGTGCCGGCGCACGGGCTGCTCGAGGAACCGGTAGGAGGCGGCCGCCGCCAGCAGCGTCAGGGTGAGCGCGAGCGCCCGGCCCAGCCAGCTGGTCGGCGAGTCGGGCAGTGCGGGCGGCAGCACCGCGGTGACGACCAGCAGCACCGGCCAGTGCCACAGGTAGATGCCGTAGGAGCGCTCGCCGACCCAGGTGACCCACCGTGTCGAGAAGCCGCGGACCAGGGTGTCGCGCGGCCCTGGGGCGGTGGCCAGCGCCGCGAGCAGCGCCGCGGTGAGCAGCGAGGCGAGCAGGATGCCGCCGCGGTAGGCGAAGGCGCCCTCGCCGTCGAGCGTGAGCAGCAGCACCAGCAGCCCCGCGCCCGCGACGGCGGCCACCGGCACCCGCGCGCGCGCCCACCCGGGCAGGGTGCGCAGGTCCGCGTCGCCGCCGGCGAGGCTGAGCGCGAGCGCCGCGCCGATCATGAGGCCGAAGGCGTGGGTGTCGGTGCCGTAGTAGACGCGCGTCACGCCGCCGCCCGCGAGCAGCGCCATCAGCGCGGCGGACAGCGCGGCGACGCCGAGCACGACGAGCACCCGCTGCCGTGCGGTGCGGGTGACCGCCAGCAGCACAGCGAGCAGCAGCGGCCACAGCAGGTAGAACTGCTCCTCGACCGCGAGCGACCAGAAGTTGACGAACAGCTGCGGTGCGGTCTGGGTGAAGTACGAGGAACCGGCGCCGATCTCCAGCCAGTTGTTGGAGAACGTGAGCGCGCCGAGCACCTGACGGCGCACGTCGACGAGCAGGTCCTCGCCGACCACCAGGCCCAGCACGGTCGAGACGACCACGACGACGACGAGCGCCGGCAGCAGGCGCCGGGCGCGTCGGGTCCAGAAGCCCTTGAGGTCGAGCCGGCCGCGGTCGGCGAGCTCGCGCACCAGCAGCGTGGTGATGAGGAACCCGGAGACGACGAAGAACACGTCGACGCCGAGGTAGCCGCCCGGCAGCGTCTGCGGGCGGAGGTGGAAGACGAGAACGGCCGCGATCGCGAGCGCGCGCAGCCCGTCGAGCCCGAGGATGCGCCCGCGGTCCTTGCCGGGCGCCGGGCGCCTGCGGACGGCGGGACGCGGCCTCGAGCGCGACGCGCCAGCCTCCGTCACCACCGCCACGGGTGCACCTCCTGCCACCAAGGCTAGGCGCGGGGGCGCGCGCCGGTCGGCGCCGACACGCGCATCTTCCTGCCCGCTGCGGGCGCCGACGCCGGGCCGGGACCCGGCCGCGGTGCGGCACTGCCGGCGCCGGGCCGGCTAGCGCCGGTGCACGGCGTACCGCAGGTGCGTCACCCTCGTCGAGGGCTGCACGCTCGTCTGCCGCAGCACCACGCGCTCGGCGTCGACCCCGCGGAACAGCGGGACGCCCTCGCCCATGAGCACCGGGGAGAGCGCGACGTGGAGCTCGTCGACGAGGCCGGCGTCGAGCAGCTGCACGATCGTCTCCCCACCACCGGCGACCCGGACGTCGCGGTCTCCCGCGGCGGCGCGCGCCTGCGCCAGCGCGGCCTCGATCCCCTCGGTCACGAAGTGGAAGGTCGTGCCGCCGGGACGGTGCCAGGGCTCCCGCGGCTCGTGCGTGACGACGTAGACCGGCGTGTGGAAGGGCGCCTCCTCCGGCCAGGCGTGCTCGCCGGCCTCGAACATCCGCTTCCCCATCACGCTGGCTCCCGTGCGCTCGAAGGTGGCGCGTGCGATGTCGTCGTCGAGCCCCTCCTCTCCCCCAGGGCCCAGCTTGAGGTTCTCGCGCGTGAAGCGCAGCGGGAACGTCCACTGGTGCAGCGCCCGCCACTTCCGCCCCATCAGCTCCTCGGGCGAGCTGGGGGCGATGTAGCCGTCCAGCGACATCGAGACGCTGACGAACACCGTGCCGCCGGCCATCAGCGCACCTCCGCCTGCGTCGCGAGCCCGAGGACGTCCGCCGCGAGCCGCGCGAGCGTCTGCCGGGCACCCTCGATCGCGCCGAACCGCAGCACGGCCTCGTCGCGCTGCTCCTTGGTCCGGAACACGGTGCGCAGCCGCAGCCGTGTGGCGGCGCCGTCGTCGTCGAACGTGAAGGTCGACGTGAACGCGTTCGGGTCCCCGGGCCGTTCGCCGTGCACCAGCGCGATCCGGCTGGGCGGCTCGATCGCGGTCCAGGAGATCCACTCCGGGTAGGTCGTCCCGTCGGGGCCGTGCATGACGAAGTGCCACTCGCCGCCGACCGCGAACTCGAACGCGCTCGTCGTCGTCGAGAAGCCCTTCGGGCCCCACCACCGCGCCAGGTGCCGGACCTGGGTGAACGCCTCGAAGACCCGCTCGCGCGGCGCCTCGATCACCCTCTCGACGACGATCGTGCGCTCCTCCTCCGGTGCCGCCGTCAGGGTGTGGTCCGTCCCGTTCGTCACTGGGCCTCCTCGTCGTCGTGCAGCAGCCGCTGCACGTAGGTCTCCAACCGGTCGAAGCTCTCCGACCAGTACTGCTCGAAGCCGCCGGCCCACTCGTGGATGGCGCGCAGCCCGCGCGCGTCCAGCGCGTAGAGCCGCTGCTTGCCGGCACGTCGGTCGCGCACGAGGCCGACCTCGCGCAGCACCTTGAGGTGCTTGGAGGTGCCCGGCTGGGTCATGCCGAGCCGCTCCGCGACGGCGGTCGCGGGCAGCTCACCGTCCCGCAGCAGCTCCAGGATGTCCCGCCGCCGCTCCTCCGCCACCGCGTTGAAGACGTCGGAGGTCGTCGCTGCTCGTGCCATGCGAGCAACATATACCCATATGGGAAAGTGACGCAAGCGGCTGTCGTCCGGACCCCGCGCGCGACGGCGCCGCGTCAGCAGGCGGCGGGGCGGACCAGGTGCGTGACGTCGGCCAGCACGCCGTCCCGCTCGACGAAGGCGCGCCCGTCGGGGGCGAGCACCGCGCCGACCCTGACCAGGGCCGCCTCGTCCGGGTGCCTGCCGTCGAGCACGCCGACGCGGACGGCGACCACGACGTCGAACGGAGCCTCGCCGTCGGCGAGCGCGAGGTCCTCGAGCGCGACCAGCCGGTGGTCGACGCCGCCACCCTGGCGGACCGCGACCGCGTGGGCGCGCGGCGAGCGGTCGACGGCGACGACCTCGCAGCCGCGGCGCACGAGCTCGCGGGCGAGCGCACCGGTGCCGCTGCCGATCTCGAGCACGCGCAGACCGGGGCGCAGCGGCAGCGCGTCGGCGACCGCGCGCAGCCGTGGCGAGAGCCCGGTCATCGCGAGCCCAGCGGCCCCACGACGTCGAAGGACGCGACGACGAAGTCGCCGTTGCGGTCGGCGCTCGTCAGGCGCAGGTCGAACGCACCGCCCATGAGCGGGCGGCCGGACCCGAGGGTGACCGGCGCGATCGACACGATCACCTGGTCGAGCATCCCGGCGGCGGCGAACGCGGCGGCCAGGTCGCCGCCGCCCATCATCCACACGTCCTTGTCGCCGGCGGCGGCCTCGATCGCGGCGCGGTGCGCGGCGGGCTCGCCCTGGATCATCGTGACCGTGTCGGTCACGGGTGCCAGGTCGCGGTGGGTGAAGACGAACGTCGGCTGCGTGTAGGTCCACGCGCCCTTCTCGTGCTCGAGGATCCACTCGTACGTCGTGGCGCCCATGACGATGGCGCCGATCTCCTCCATGAAGGCGTCGATGCTCCCGGGCCCGTCCTCGACGAAGTCCTGCTTGAAGAGCCAGGCGAGCGAGTCGGCGTCGTCGGCGAGGAAGCCGTCGAGCGTCGTGGCGGTGTTGTAGCGGTAGCGGGTCATGGCTCTCCTCCCCCGGCACGTCGGTGCCAGGTGATCGGGTCGGGGTCGAGGCTGGGGTCGGCGACGTCGACGCCTGCCTGCCGCAGCATCCAGCGCGCGAGCTGGCGGCGGTGCGCCGAGAACGTGAGCGTGTGCGCGAGGATCTGCGAGAGCAGGAACGACTCGGGCGGGTCGCAGATCGCGTCGACGACGCGGTCGCCCCACGCGCCGCGCCGGTCGATGTCACGGTAGGTCGCGAGCCACCGCGCGGCGACGTCCGCGTGCCGCGCGCGCAGCGACGCGGGGTCGTGCGGCGGCCCGAGGTCGGGCTCGTCGGCACCCTCGATGCTCGCCAGCCACGGCAGCTTGTCGAGCGCGAGGTGCACGAGCACGTCGAGGAGCGTGGTCTCGGGCCCGGACCAGCTGAGGACCTCGTGCCCGGGAGCCCGCTCGCGACGCAGCTCCTCGTCGCTCACCTCCTCGGCGGCGGCGAGCAGCGCGTCGATGTCGGCCAGGTCGTGCCGCACCATCAGCGCCACGACCTCGCCCGCAGGGTGCTCGGCGGGCTCGCCGGCGTCGACGTAGAGCACGGTCGGCGAGTGGAAGTGGATCCCGTTCGGCGCCGGCAGCCAGTGCCCCCGCTCGCCGCGCGACGGCGTCGCGCTGGGTGCGTAGCCGAAGGCGCGGGCGTACGCGCGCGCGAACCCGTCGACCGACTCGTACCCGGCCTCGAGCGCGACCTCGGTCACCGACGCACCGCGCTGCAGCTTCCAGGCGGCACGCTCCAGCAGCACCCGGCGTCGCAGCGCGACCGGCGGCTCCCCGGTCGCCCGCCGCACCTGCCGGGTGAAGTGGAACGGCGAGCTGTACGCGGCCGCCGCCATGCGCTCGAGCCGCGCCCCGCCGTCGTCCTCGGCGAGGACGGCGTCGAGGAGGTCGCGGATGCGGTCACGGCCGGGCTCGGTCACGCCTCGAGTATGGAGCGGAGGGTCCCCGCCGCGCCCGACCGATCTTGCTCTCCTGCCGACGCCGCTCGCCGCGCACGAGCGCGGCGCTCAGCGCAGCGAGAACAGCAGCGCCTCGCGCCCCTCGGGCTCGGTCGCCACCAGCGAGGTCGCCAGCCCGACGGCGAAGCGTGCGGCGTCGTCGAGGCCGGAACCGCGCAGCAGCGCTCGCAGGAACGCGGCGTTGAAGGCGTCACCCGCGCCGGTCGTGTCGACCGGCTCCACCGAGCGGGTGGCGAACCGGCGCACACCCGTGCGGTCGGCGACGAGCGCGCCGTCCGCGCCCAGCTTGGCGACGACGGTGGTGCCGGTCGCGGCGAGACGCGCGGCCGCCGTCTCCACGTCGCCGGCCCCGGTGAGCCCGAGCAGCTCGTCCTCGTTCGGCAGGAACAGGTCGACGTGCGCGAGCACCTCGGAGAGCAGGCCGGTCCGTGCGGCCTCGGTCCATCCGCCGTCGGGGTGACCGGTGTCGAGCGCGGTGCGGGCGCCCGCGGCGCGCGCACGGTCCAGGAGCAGCGCCAGACCCGGCCCCTGCAGGGACGGCAGCAGGAAGTAGCCGCTGCACAGCACGATGCGCGCGTCGAGCGCGTCGTCGGTGACGTCCTCGGGCCGCAGCGCCGCCATCGCACCGAGGGAGGACAGGAACGAGCGGTCGCGGCCACGTGCCTCGGCCACGACGGTCAGGCCGGACCGCTCCCCCTCGGCCACCCGGAGGTCGGGCTCGAGGAGCTCGTGCTCGAGCAGGTCGCGCAGCACGGTCGTGCCGGGGTCGTCGCCCACGCGGGACACCAGGCGGGTCGGGACGCCGAGCTGGGCCGCGCGCACCGCGGCGATCGCCGCCGACCCGCCCAGCCGCACCTCGATGTCGGGAACGATGCGCTCGGTACCCGGCTCGGGCACCTCGGTGGCCTCGTGCACGATCACGTCGAGGTTGGTGTTGCCGACGACGGTCAGCGTGGCCGCGGTGGGCCGGGAGCCGGCGCCCGTGAGCCGCAGCAGCCGCTCGCGCGCACGGTCGATGTGGCGCCTGCGGGCCGCGAACTCGCCGGCCAGCGCACGGGCACGAGCCTCGGCGACGTCGAGGGCCGCGTGGACGGCCGCACGCCCCGGGCTGCCCGGCTGGGTGCGGTCGAGGACGCGGGACGGCTCCCGCCCCGAGCTCATGACCACGTCGACGAGTGCCTCGTCGGCCAGGCCGGCGTCGGCGAGCGCCGCGGCGACCTGCGCCGGCGTCCAGGTCAGCGGGTCGCCCGCCCGAAACAGCGTGCCGACGACGTCGTGCGCCGCACGCCACGGGACCTCGTGACGCGCGAGCGCCTCGGCCACCGCCGTCGTGGTCGCACCGCTGCGCACGATGTCGGCCTCGCTGGGCAGCTGCTCGACCTCGAGCTCACCGATCACGCCGTCGTACAGGCGCAGCAGCCGCTCCACGCGGTCGGTCGACGCCCACAGCTGCTTCTGGACGTCGGTGGTGGCGTTGTTGGAGTCCTCGTACCAGCCGGCCGCGATCGTCGTGTAGACGGCCATCATGTCCGCGTTGGTGGCGCCCGCCATCGAGACCATGTGCTCGAGCACGACCGGGTTCTGCTTCTGCGGCATGATCGAGGAGCCCTGCGAGAAGGAGGCGGGCGTGCGCACCCACCGCAGGTTCATCCACTCCTGCAGCACACGGGCGAAGCGGGCCGCGGTCGCTGTCACGCGACCGTGCAGGGCCGCCAGCCGCATGAAGTGCTCGGCACCGGCGACGGCCTCGTAGGAGGCCGTGAAGGTCGAGCGGAAGCCCAGCAGGTCCGCGACCCGCTGCGCGTCGACCGGCACGTCCGTGCCCGTGAAGGCCGCCGACCCCAGCGGCGAGACGTTCATCTCGTCGTAGATGCCGACGAGGTCCTGCGCCTGCGACAGCAGCGCCTCGGCCAGCCCGGACAGCACGTGCCCGATCGTGGTCGGCTGCGCGGGACGACGGTGGGTGTGCCCGATGATCAGCGCGCCGTCGAGCACGCGCGCCTGCGCGACGACGTCGGAGGCGGTCTGCAGCAGCAGGTCCGCCACGTCGAGGATGCCCCGGCGCAGGATCATCCGGAACACACCGGCGTCGAGGTCGTTGCGGCTCCGGGCGAGCTGCACGTCGAGCTCGGCGGTCTCGATGCCGCAGGCTCGCGCGAGCTGCTGCTCGAGGTAGTAGTACGGGTCCTCGACGCTCCCGTCGAAGGGGTAGGACGCCACGCGCGGACGCCACGAAGTGCGACCGGGCTCGGGACCGAGCTCCCCCCAGAGCACGTGCAGACCGGCGAGCAGCCGGTCGGCGCGCTGCGCGGGCAGGGCCCCGGTCTCGCGCAGCATCAGCACGTGCGCGAGCGAGGCCTCGACCATCGCGGGGAGGTCGTGCGGCGCCGACTCCTGGAACGCCACCCGCAGGTGGTTGTCCCAGTAGATCGACAGGTCCTCGCGGGTGCGCAGCGGGACGCGCCCCTGGCTCGGGTTCGAGGTCACGGCGGGGGAGATCCTTCCGGGGTCGTCAGACGGTGACGGGCTGCGTGGGCACGGCCGTCACCGCCGGGGGCGAGGCCGACGACCTCCGGCGCCGCCAGCGGGGGTTCTCGAGCAGCTCGGAGATGATCAGCACCACCAGGATGGCGAGCATCTGCAGCGAGCCGTAGGCGAACGCCGAACCCAGCTCGTTCGCGTACTGACGGTTGTAGATCTCGACCGACAGCGGCGCGAACCGCGCGGGGTAGACCACGACCGAGGCGACGTACTCGCCGAAGCCCTGCACGAACGCCATCAGCGCACCCGCCAGGACGCCGCGCGTCATGAGCGGCAGCGTGACGGTACGCAACGTGCGCCACGGGCCGGCACCGAGGTTCTGCGCGGCCTCCTCGACCGAGGGGTCGATCTGCGCGAGCGACGCCGCCGCGTTGCGGAACACCAGCGGCACGAACCGGATGAAGTACGCCAGCGGCAGGATCCACAGCGACCCGATGAACACCTGGCCCAGGTTGAACGGCGTCGGCGCGGCGAACGCGGTCACGATGTTGATGCCGACCACGGTGCCGGGCAGCGCCCACGGCAGCATGATCATGACGTCGAGCACGCCCGCGCCGCGGCCCTTCCAGCGTGCGACCACCCACGCGGTGAGGACGCCGACGACGATCGACGCCAGCATCGCCAGGCCGGACATCTGGCTGGACACCAGCAGCGGGCGCAGGCTGCGCGGGTCGGTGAAGATGGTCGTGAAGTTCTCGAGCGTGTACTCCGGCGGCAGGATCTGGACCGTCCAGGTGCCGTCGACGGTGAACGACAGCAGCAGGATGGTCGCGACCGGCGCGACGAGCACGACGACCAGCAGCGCCGAGCCGACCGCCGCGAGAGTGCGCGGCAGCGCGCCGTGGACGACCTTCAGCGCCTGCGGCGTCCCCTTGGAGGCGCTGCGCGTCGAGCGGCGGTTCTGGTACCAGCGCATGAGCAGCAGGAACAGGATCGAGACCAGCGACAGCACGGTCGACTGCGCGGCCGCGAGCTCGTAGCTGCCCGACGTCTTGGACGCCACGATCCGCATCGTCAGGGTGTTGACGTTGTAGAACTGCGGCGCCGTGAAGGACGCCATCGAGACCATGAAGGTCAGCAGCGCGCCGGAGACGAGCGCCGGCGTCAGCATCGGCAGCAGCACGGTGCGCCACATCGTCGCGCGCGACGCGCCGAGGTTCATCGCGGCCTCCTCGAGGGAGGCGTCGGAGCCCGCCAGCCCGGCGGAGACCGAGAGGTAGAAGTACGGGTACATCGTCATGGTGTGCACGAGCAGCACACCCCAGACGCCGTCGGCGGCCACCGAGCCGGCGGCGATGCCCAGCGTCTCCTGGACCAGCCTCGGCACGATGCCGGACGCCCCGTAGAGGTAGTAGAACGTCATCGCCCCGATGAGCGGCGGCAGCGCCATCGGGAGCAGCGCGAACACGCGCAGGGCCGCCCTGCCGGGGAACTCGAACCGCGTGAGCAGCACGGCCAGCGCGCCGCCGACCAGGCCCGCGGTCAGCACCGACGCGACCGAGATGCCCACCGAGAGGACGAGGGCGCGGCCCGAGGAGCCCGACGTGAAGTCGGCGTACGCGGCGCCGTCGTCCCCCGTCGAGGTCACGAACGTCGCGATCATCGGGAAGACGATGTAGACGAGAAGGATCCCGACCAGCGGCAGCGCCAGCACGTAGACGAAGCGGTCGGCCGCGGTCAGCCCCGAGCGGCGTCGCAGCCGCGAGGGCAGCGCGGTCATCGCGCCACCATCCAGATGCGCGCCGGGTCGGGGCGCAGCGCGACGACATCGCCCGTCCGGGGCAGGTCGTCGGTGTCCGGGATCGTGATGAGGATGCGACGGTCGGCCTGCCCCGCCGCCTCGTCGTCCGCGCCGTCCAGCAGGTCGAGCCCCAGCATGCAGCTGGAGCCGGTGAACTCGACCATGGCGAGGCGCGCGTGGATCGTGCCCTCCGCCCGGTCCGCGGCCGCGGGCGCGGGGCCCAGCAGCTCGACGGCCTCCGAGCGGACCGACAGCGCGATCTCGTCGCCGACCGCGACGTCGCCCGCTCCGCCGTCGACGGCGACGGGGGTGTGCAGGAGCGAGCCGTCGGTCAGCCTGACCGCCGCGGTGCCGCCGTCTCGGCCCTCGACGACGCCCGGCAGCACGTTGGAGCGTCCGATGAACCGCGCGACGAACGCCGTCGCCGGCCGCCGGTACACCTCGCGCGGCTCGCCCAGCTGGTGCAGCACACCGCCGTTCATGACCGCGATGCGGTCCGACATCGCCATCGCCTCGGCCTGGTCGTGCGTGACGTAGATGCTCGTGGTGCCGGCCTTGCGCTGGATCTCGCGGATCTGGCTGCGGGTCTCGTCGCGCAGCTTGGCGTCCAGGTTGGACAGCGGCTCGTCGAGGAGGAGCACCGAGGGCTGCACCACGAGGGCGCGGGCGAGGGCCACGCGCTGCTGCTGCCCGCCGGAGAGCTGGTCGATGCGTCGTTCGCCGTAGCCCGCCAGGCCGACGACGGCGAGCGCCTCGTCGACGCGCGTCCGTCGCTCGGCGGTGGCGACCTTGCGCATCCGCAGCCCGTACCCGACGTTCTCCGCGACGTCCATGTGCGGGAAGAGCGCGTAGCTCTGGAAGACCATGCCGGTGTCGCGCTTGTACGGCGGCGCGCTGGTCACGTCCCGCTCGCCGAAGCGGATCGTGCCCGACGTCGGTGCGACGAACCCGGCCACCATCCGCAGGGTCGTCGACTTCCCGCAGCCGGAGGGACCCAGCAGCGTGAAGAACTCTCCGTCCTCGATGGTGAGAGAGAGGTCGTCGACCGAGGGTGCGGCCGCACCGTAGGTCTTGGTGACGTGGCTGAGCTCGACGGACGTCATGACGCTCCTGGGGTCGCGGGGGCGAGGGGTGGGTCGACGCGTGCCGGCCCACCCCTCGCGCACCGACGGCTGGATCAGCCCTTGTCCTTGATGTTCGAGGCCCAGTAGCCGATCCACTCGGCCTCGTTCTCGGCGATGCGGTCCCAGTCCACCTCGAGCTCGGTGAGCTCCAGGTCGGCCAGCCACTGCGGCTCGGAGCCCAGCTCGATGGTGGGGATCTGGAAGCGCTCCTCGGCGAGCTTGCCCTGCACCTCCTCGCTCATGAGGAAGGAGATGAACAGGTCGGCACCGTCCGAGCCGGGCCCGCCGGCGATCTTCGCGAGACCGTCGATGAGCATCGGCGCGCCCGAGGCCGGCACCTTGGGGGCGAGCATCGGGAAGTCGCCGGTGTTCTGCAGCATGATGTCCTGCAGGTTCCACAGCGACACCGCGGCCTCCTGGCGGCTGATCCGCTGGTAGAGGTCGGTCGGGTTCGCCGCGTACACCTTGGTGTTGGCGTCGAGCTTGAGCAGCCACTCGTAGCCGGGCTCGGGCGAGCTCGCGTCGGCGTGGTCGATCATCGCGCAGTAGATCGAGCGCATCGTGCCGGAGGCCTCGACGTCGCGGATCGCGATCTGGTTCTTCATCTCGGGCGCGAGCAGGTCGTCCCAGTCGGCGGGCGCCTCGTCGATCGACATCATGTCGGTGTTCACCATGAACAGCTCGGCGAGCTTCATCTCGCCGATCCACAGGCCGTCGGCGTCGCGGTACTGGGGTGCCACCGCGTCGATGACCTCCTGCGGGGCCGGGGCGAGCACGCCGTCCGCCGCGCCCTGCGAGAGCTGCTGACGGGTGCCGCCCCACCAGATGTCACCCTGCGGGTTGGCCTTCTCGGCGCGGACGCGCTCCAGCGCCTCCTGCGCGCCGAGGGTCAGGATCGTGGCCATGCCGGCCCACTCGGGGTACGCGGCCTCGAAGTCGGCCACGACCTGCTCGGCGAGCTCCTTGTCGCGCGCGGTGTAGATCGTGAACGGCACGGGGGTCGCACCGCCGCCCTGCTCGCCACCGTCGGAGGCGCTGGGGGCGGACGACGAGCCGCCGGAGCCGGAGTCGAGGCCGCAGGCGGTGAGCGCCGCGACCGACCCGGCGACGACGCCGGCGGTCAAGAACGAACGACGAGAGATCATGCGTGTTCCTTTCAAGGGGGGGGTGAGGAGGACCGCCGGGACCGACGGGCCGCAACGATGCGTGGTGCGTGTGGGGAGGGCAGGTCAGCCGACGGGGGCCGGGTCCGCGGCGGCGGACCGCTCGGGTTCCTCGGGTTCCTCTGGCTCCGGCTGCTCGCGCAGGTCGAGGACGAGCCGGGGCCGGGCCTCGAGCCGGGCGATCGCGCCGTGTGCGATCGCCTCCTCGCCGAGCTCGGCGAACCGCACCTGCACGGGGGCGGGGACGGCCTCGACGACGCGACGCTCGAGGTCGGCACGCGCCCAGTCCGGCAGGTGCACCGCCTCGCCGGCGAACACCACCGCGGCCGGGTCGAGCAGGCAGGCGGTGACGACCGCGGCGTAGGACCAGGCCTCGACCGCGCCGTCGACGAGCTCGCGCGCACGCGGGTCGGGGCTCGCGCCCAGCGCCGCGAGGACGCTCCGGTCGCCGGGCTCGATCCCGATCTCCTCGGCCTGCCCCGTGAGCGCAGCGGCCGACCACCGCGCCTCCAGCGGGCCGACGGCGCGGTCGGCCAGCGGGCGCACGCGCTCCCAGGGCAGGAACCCGATCTCACCGGCGGACTGCGAGGCACCGCGGTGCACGACGCCGCCGAGCACGAGCGCGGCACCGATGCCGTCGCCGACGTAGATCAGCGCGACGTCCTGCACGTCGCGCGCCGCACCAGCGATCGTCTCCCCCAGCGCGAGCAGGTTGACGTCGTTGTCGATGATGACCGGGAGCCCCGTCGCCGCGCGCAGCTCGTCGGCAAGGCTGACCGGCAACGGCGCGCCGAACGCCGGCGCCAGGGTGACGACCCCCTCGGCCGAGACCACACCGGGCATCGACACGACCACGCAGACGGACGGGCGCTCCGCCACCTGGTGCAGCGTCTCGATCGCCTGCACGAGGCTCGCGGTCGGGTCGTCGTGGTCGAGGCCGCGGCGGATGTGGACGTGGACGGTGCCGTCCATCCCGATCTGGCTGACGTGGAGATGGGTCGTCCCGATCGTCACGAGCGTGAGGACCACGGCCCCGCGGTCGAACTGCAGCAGGGTCTGGCGGCGGCCACCGGTCGACTTGAGCTGGCCGACCTCGCTGACGTAGCCCTCCGCCATCAGCTCTCTGATCGTGGCGGTCATCGACGACGGCGAGTAGCCGGTCACGCGCGAGAGCTCGGTGCGCGACATCGCGCCGCGACTGAGCAGCGCGCCGACGGCGCTCTCGAGCCGCGCTGCGCGCATGGCAGCGCTCGAGGTGGGCGCGTCGCGCGGTGTCGTGGGGTCGGGCGTCATCGGTGACACGGTTTCTTTATAGATTGCAGGAACCTCCCAGCGCAACCCGTGCCCACGGTGTGGTCGAAGTAAGTGCCCATCGCTTCAGCCTGCTGAAACGCTCAGAGCCGGAGAGCGCTTGCCGCGCTTGAGGGGTGGACATTGCTTGACGTCGCCGCTTTTTTCTCGGTATGAAGTATGGCGTCCGTCACACCGAAGTGGCGCGCCCTACCGAAAGGAAACCGTCCTCACATGGGACAGACACCCTCATCCACCTGCGCCGGGATGTCCCGACGCACCGTCCTCAAGGCGGGCGGGACGCTGGGTCTCGCCGCGGCTATGAGCACGTTCGACTGGTCCGGCCTGACGCCTGCCGAGCAGGCACTGGCCGCACCCGGCGGTGCCAAGAAGCTCAACGTGCTGTTCATCGGCGCGCACCCGGACGACGAGGCGAGCACGCTCGGCACCCTCGGTCAGTGGAACGAGTTCCACGGCATGGAGGCCGGCGTCATCACGATCACGCGCGGTGAGGGTGGCGGCAACGCCGTCGGCCTCGAGGAGGGCCCGCCGCTGGGTCTGCTGCGCGAGGCCGAGGAGCGCATCGCCGTCGGCTTCGCGGGCATCGAGAACGTCTTCAACCTCGACGCCCCCGACTTCTGGTACACCGCGAGCGCCCCGCTGTCGGCGCAGATCTGGGGCGGCGAGGCCGTCCTGAACCGCATCGTTCGGGTGGTCCGCGCGACGCGGCCCGACGTCATCGTCACGATGAACCCCTCGGCGACCGAGGGCAACCACGGCAACCACCAGCAGGCGGCGATGTTCGCCGTCGAGGCGTACTTCGCGGCCGGTGACCCGAACCGCTTCCCCGAGCACGCCGCCGAGGGCTTCGAGCCCTGGCAGCCCCGGCGCATCCTGCGCGCCGGTGCGACCGGCTCGGGTGCGTCCGGCCCGGGCGGCGTGGCCGCCGGCTACACCCCGCGGGTCGCCTCCGACGTCGTCTTCGGCTGCTGGAACGGCACCTACAGCGAGAAGAACGGCAAGCTCTGGTCCCAGCTGCTCGACCAGGCCCGCTGGGCCTACGTCACCCAGGGCTGGGCCGACCGGGCGCCGACCACCACGGACCCGGAGCGCATCTCCAACTCCTGGTACACCGTCATCCACTCGCGGTCTCCGCTCGTCGACCCCACCAGCGGTGGCGAGGCGGCCCTGCGCGGCGCCGCGCTGCCGATCAGCGGCGGGCTGCCGCTGGGCACCCTCATCGAGGTGCGCCCCGAGCGGTTCGAGGTCGTGGCGGGTCAGCGCCTCGAGGTCGCCGTCACCGTGACCGCAGCCGGCAAGAAGCTGCCGGCCGGCTTCCTGACGCTCAGCGCACCGGACGGCTGGCGCGTGCCGGGCCGCGCCAAGGTGCCCGCGCTCAAGGAGGGTCGCTCCCACACGGTGACCCTGGAGGTCACCGCGCCCGCCGACGCCACCCCCGGCACCCAGCTGCGCCTCGAGGCGACGCTGACCGCGGCCAACGGCAGCGGCACGACCTTCGCGCCGCTGCGGGTCGCCGGAGCGGTCGAGGCGACGATCACGCCGCTGGAGGAGATCCAGTCGTTCCGCTCCTGGACCAAGGGGCTGAACATGAAGCACCTCGACGTGCTCCTCCCCGAGCTGTTCCCGCTCGGGCAGGGCCGCACCCGCACGCTGGACATCGTCGTGGAGAACTTCTCGAGCACGACGCAGTCCGGTTCGGTCTCGCTCACGCTCCCGGCCGGCTTCGAGGCGTCACCGGCGTCGGTGCCCTACTCCGGGCTCGCCGCGGGCGCGACGACGACCGTCAGCTTCGAGGTCACCAACACCGACACCACGCTGCCCACCGCCAACCGCGGTCCCAACGGCGGCAGCTGGCCCGTCTCGGTGGTGGCCACGAGCAGCGGCGGCACGGCGACCCGCGAGGTCGTCATGAACCTGGTGCCGAGCTACGAGGTGCAGCGCGCCGCGACCACCCCGGTGATCGACGGCGTCCGTGACCCCCAGGAGTACCCGGGCGACCCGATCCCGGCGAGCACGATCTGGGACGGGAGCCCCGCGGGTGGCACGAGCGACAGCATCTCGTGCGACGCGTGGATCACCCACGACGACGAGAACTTCTACCTGTTCATCTCCGTCCAGGACGACATCCGCGGCACGATCCTGCCGGTCGAGGACAACAAGCGGCAGCGTCGTACCGACTCGGTGGAGATCTACTTCGACCCGCGTGGCGACGCCCCGCACACGGGCTACACGTTCATCGGCGGGATCATGCCGTCGATGGACTCGATGACCGGTGCGCCCGGCGTCGGCCGAGACCGCGACAACTGGCAGGGCGAGGCTCACATCACCGCGCCCGGCATGGAGGTCGCGGTCGTGATGGCGGACAACGAGGCCGACTACACCGGCTACGACATGGAGGTGAAGATCCCGTTCGACGTGCTGCCGGACAACATCGACCCTCAGCACGTCGGGTTCAACGTGGTCGTCAACGACTCCGACACCCAGAACAAGGCCGCGCAGCGGCGCGTCGGGTGGTCGACCTTCCCGGGCATGCGTGCCGACCCGTGGCGCTGGGGCATCCTCACCGTGCCCGGTGTGCCGGACCTCGGCTCGCAGCGCAAGGAGCCGATCATCCCCGACACCGCAGCCCGATCGGTCGAGTCGCCGCAGTCGATCCTGCAGTCGGCGACCGACCTGGTGCCGCTCGGCGGGTTCGCGCCCACGGCGAAGCCGCTGGCCCTGCGGTCCGCGGTCGCCAGCGGCGACACGATCACCGTCAAGGTCGACGCCCCGCAGTCGGGGACGGTTCGCGCCTACGTCTGGGACGGCACCGAGATCCTCGGGTCGTCGCAGCAGCAGGTCGGCTCGGGTGCCGCGACGCTCACGGTCACCGCGCCGGGCGCGGCTGCCGGGGCGACCGTGGCGGTCTCCTTCGAGACCTCCACGGGTGCCGTCTCGGCTGCGGCCACGGCGCTCACGACGGGATCGGGCGCCGGCGGCGTCAGCATCGTCAGCCCGGCGCAGGACCAGCAGGTCTCGGTGCCGGTGTCTGTGTCGGTCGCCTTCGACGACGCGATCGCCGCGGGCTCGTTCACGGCGACGCTCAACGGGCGCGACGTGACGAAGCGGTTCACCGTGACGAGCTCGGGCGCGACCGCCTCGCTCAAGCCCGGTGACGGCGTGCGTCCGGGTGGCAACCGCAACGAGCTCGAGATCCGGGCGACGACGGCCGGCACGCAGACGAGCGTGACCGACCGCCGGGCGTTCTACGCCCGATGAGAGACGGGGCGGGGGCGCCTCCGGGCGCCCCCGCCTCCCTCGCGCCGATAGGCCGCCCATCCCGAACGAGCCCTGCCGTCGAGAACGAGTGGCACACCCCTCGTCCTCGACGGCAGGGCTTCGTGCTTCGACGGCAGAACCGCCCCCGAGCGACGTCGGGTCCGCGAGGGCGCTACAGCTTCGTGACCGGGGAGTACCGCAGCAGCAGCCGCTTGGTGCCCGAGTCGCCGAAGTCGATCTTCGCGACGGCGTTGGCGCCGCTGCTCTCGATCGCGACCACCCGGCCCATGCCGTAGGCGTCGTGCGTGACGCGGTCGCCGACCTCGAGGTTCGGCACATCGGCGCGCGGCGTCGCGGAACCGAACTTCGGGGCGTCGGGCGAGGGCGGCACGGCCTCCTTGCGGGCGCGCCGCTCGGCGAGCCGCGAGGTGCGCGGGCCCGTCGAGCCGTAGCCGCCCGTGAACGAGCCGCCGCGGTAGCGCTGCATCGAGGACTCGCGCCGCTTCCAGTCGATCAGCTCCTCCGGCACGTCGGCGAGGAACCGCGACTCGGGCAGCTCGTTCGGCATCCCGAAGGCGGTCCGCACCGCGGCCCGCGAGACGTAGAGCCGCTCGCGCGCCCGGGTGAGCGCGACGTAGGCGAGGCGCCGCTCCTCCGCGAGCTCGTCGGCGTCGGCGAGGCTGCGCTGGTGCGGGAACGTGCCGTCCTCCAGACCGGTCACGAACACCACCGGGAACTCCAACCCCTTGGCCGTGTGCACGGTCATCAGCGTGATGACGCCGGACTCCCCCGCGCCCTCGGGGATCTGGTCGGCGTCGGCGACCAGCGCCACCCGCTCGAGGAAGTCGCCCAGGTCGCCCTCGGGATCGGTCTCGGCGAACTCGGCCGCGACCGCGTGCAGCTCGGCGAGGTTCTCCACGCGGCTGGCGTCCTGCGGGTCCTCGCTCGCGCGCAGCTCGCGCAGGTAGCCGGACTCCTCCAGCACGGTGTCGAGCAGCTCGGCAGGCGTCGCGCCGGCGGCGGCCATGCCGCGCAGCCGGTCGAGCATCGCCGCGAACTCCTTGACGGTCGCCGCCGCACGCGGCGCCAGCCCGAGGATGTCGTCGGCCTGCCCGACGGCGGCACCGAAGCTGATCCGCTCGCGCTCGGCGTGCGCGGTGATCATCGCCTCGCTGCGCTCCCCCAGCCCGCGCTTGGGCACGTTGAGGATGCGTCGGATGTTGACGGCGTCGTCGGGGTTGGCGATCGCACGCAGGTAGGCGATCGCGTCCTTGATCTCGCGCCGCTCGTAGAACCGGGTGCCGCCGACCACCTTGTACGGCAGCCCGACCCGCACGAGCACCTCCTCGAGCGCGCGCGACTGGGCGTTGGTGCGGTAGAAGATCGCGACGTCGCCGGGCTTGACGCCGTCGGAGTCGGCGAGCCGATCGATCTCGGAGGCGATGAAGCGCGCCTCCTCGTGCTCGTTGTCCGCGACGTAGCCGACGATCTTCGGCCCGGCGCCGGAGTCGGTCCACAGGTTCTTGCGCTTGCGGCCGGGGTTGCGGGCGATGACGGCGTTCGCGGCGGACAGGATCGTCTGCGTCGAGCGGTAGTTCTGCTCGAGCAGGATCGTGGCGGCGTCCGGGTAGTCGGTCTCGAACTCGATGATGTTGCGGATCGTGGCGCCGCGGAAGGCGTAGATCGACTGGTCGGCGTCGCCGACGACCGTCAGCTCCGCGGGCTCGACGCCCTCGGTCGCCCAGGACCCGTCGGGTCGCATCCCGACCAGCTCACGCACCAGCACGTACTGCGCGTGGTTGGTGTCCTGGTACTCGTCGACGAGCACGTGCCGGAACCGGCGCCGGTAGTGCTCCGCGACGTCCGGGAACGCCTGGAGCATGTGCACCGTCGTCATGATGAGGTCGTCGAAGTCGAGCGCGTGCGCCTGCCGCAGCCGCTCGCTGTAGCGCTTGTAGGCCGCCGCGAGGTTCTGCTCGAACGGGTTGCTGCCGACCGTCGCTGCGTAGGCGTCGGCGTCGACCAGCTCGTTCTTGAGGTCGGAGACCCGATGGCTGAACGCCTTGGGCGGGTAGCGCTTGGGGTCGAGGTCGAGCTCGCGGCACACCAGCGTCATCAGGCGCTGGGAGTCCGCGGCGTCGTAGATCGAGAAGCTCGAGCGCAGCCCGATCGTCTTCGCCTCCCGGCGCAGGATCCGCACGCATGCCGAGTGGAACGTCGAGACCCACATGCTGCGGGCGCGCGGCCCCACCAGCTCCTCGACCCGTTCGCGCATCTCGGCCGCGGCCTTGTTGGTGAACGTGATCGCCAGCACCTCGCCGGGCTTCGCGCGCCCGGTCGCGAGCAGGTAGGCGATGCGGTGCGTGAGCACCCGGGTCTTGCCGGAGCCGGCGCCCGCGATGATCAGCAGCTGCCCGCCCTCGTGGGTGACCGCCTGCTTCTGGGGCGGGTTGAGACCCTCCAGCAGCGCCTCGGCGACCAGCGAGCCGCCGCGGCGGGAATCGGCACCGTCCGTACCGTCGGTGCCGTCGTCACCACCCTCGCGGGGCGGCACGACGCGCGGCAGGTGGGACTCGACGTCGGGCCGCGGGCCGGACTCGAGACCAGGGAGCGGGAGGTCGCTGAAGAGAGAGGTCATCGCGCCGCCCAGCCTAGGCGCTGGCGGCGACGCTAGCCCCGGCCGCGCTCAGCCCTGCAGCAACGACTGCGCGCCGTCGATCCACACCTCGGTGCCGCTGATGTGGCTGGCGGCGTCGGAGGCGAGGAACGCCACCAGCTCGCCGACCTGCTCCGAGGTGCCCGGCTTCTTCCCGGTGAGCGGGATCGGGCCGCGCGGGAACTCGACCGGGATCTTGACGTCCTCGTTGCGGGCGTCGGTGTTGTCGGAGATCTCGGTGTCGATCGCGCCCGGGCAGATGACGTTGACGCGGATCCCCCGCGGCCCCAGCTCGACCGCGAGCATCTTCGCGATCGCGATCTGGCCGGCCTTCGAGGCCGAGTACGCCGTCGCGCCGCTGTTGGAGAAGATCCTCGACCCGTTGACCGAGGACGTCACCACGACCGAGCCGCCGCGCCGCATGTGCGGCACCGCCGCCTTGATCGTCACGAACGTGCCCACCAGGTTGATCTCGATCGTGGAGCGGAAGTCGTCGACCGTGAGCTCGTCGATGCCTGCCCAGGTGCCGTTGACGCCCGCGTTGGCGACGACGACGTCGAGCCCGCCGAGCTGCTCGACCGTCACGCGCACGGCCTCGTTGACGGCCCCCTCCTCGGCGACATCCGCCACGGCGGTGATCGCCGTCCCACCCGCGTCGCGGATGCTCTGGGCCACCTCCTCGAGCTGGTCGGCCGTGCGGCCCACGAGCGTCACCGCAGCACCGCGCTCGGCGAGCAGCAGCGCCGAGGCCTTCCCGATGCCGGACCCTGCGCCCGTCACCAGCGCGACCTTGCCCTCCATGGCTCCTCCTTGCGTGTGGGTGCTCCCACCGTAGGGGGCGAGCGCGCACGGGCACGAGGGGGTCGGCGGGGGTCGGGAGCATCCACCGATCCGGGGATGCCGCACCTCGCGGGCCGCTCCTAGCGTCACGAGCATGACCACGACGAGCAGCTCGGCGCCCACCCGCACGCGTGCGCGGCGCGACCCGGCCCCCGACCTGGCGAGAGGCGCGATGCTGCTGGCCATCGCGCTCGCCAACGTGATGATCTACCTCTACGACCACCCCTACGGGCTGCGGCACCACGTCGTCACCGACGGTGCGCTGGATCCGCTGGTCACCGGGCTGCTGACCGCGACCGTCGACGCCCGCGCCTACCCGATGTTCGCCGCGCTGTACGGGTACGGGCTGGCGCGGATCGTGGCGACGCGGCGGGAGCGTGGCTGGTCGGAGGCGGGCGTGCGCGGCTACCTGCGGCGCCGAGGGCTCGGCCTGGTGCTGCTCGGCGCGCTGCACGCCGCCCTGGCGTTCTCCGGCGACATCCTCGGCTGGTACGGGCTGCTCGGGGTGCTGCTCGCGGGTGCGTCGGCGCGTTGGTCCGACCGACGGCTGCTCGTCGTGGCGGCGGCGACCCTGCCCGTGGCCGTGGTCGTGCAGGGCATCGTCTACGCCGACCCGCGGGTGCGCACCGAGCGCGAGCTGTTCTGGTCGATGGCGATCGAGGAGCCGCTGGAGGCGCTGCTGTGGCGCGGCGTCGAGTGGCTGATGACCCCGTTCGGCCTCCTCGCCGTCGTGCCAGCGCTGCTGGTCGGCGTCGTCGCCGGACGGCGCGACCTCCTCGGCGACGTCGCGTCCCGACGGCGCCCCCTCCTCGCCGCCGCGGTCGTCGGTGTGGCCGTGGGCTGGCTGGGCGGTCTGCCGATGGCGCTCGCGACCGGTGGTGCGGTCGCGCTGCCGGCCGGGAGCGAGGCGTGGTTCTCCGGGCTGCACGTCCTCAGCGGCGTGGCGTGCGGGCTCGGCTACGCGGCGCTGGCCGGGTGGCTGTGCACGCACGGCCGCCTCGTGCGGTCCTGGGCGGGGCGGGCGCTGCGCGCGACCGGCGCGCGCTCGCTCACGTGCTACCTCGCCCAGAGCGTGGTGCTGGCCCCGCTGCTGTCGGCCTGGGCGCTCGGGCTGGGCGCCCGGCTCGGCACCGCGGCCGCCGCCGGGGTCGCGGCCCTCACGTGGGTGGCGACCGTGGTGCTCGCGGTCGCGCTGGAGCGCGCCGGACGATCCGGACCGGCGGAGCGGCTGCTGCGCTGGTTCGCCCGGCCGCAGGCTGCCACGATCGGACCATGACCTCGCACGAGGCGTCGGCGCCCGTCACCCGGATGTGGCTGGCGCTGCCCTACGTGCTGGTGGTGGCGTCGGCGACCCTGGTCGCGGTGCGCGAGCAGCCGCGGCTGCCGCTGCTGCTCGGGCTGTGCGCGGCGCTGCTGGCGTGGCACACCTGGTGGGCGGTGCTGCACCCGGGCTGGCTGGAGAGCCGGACGGTCCCGATGCTCGTGTACTTCGTCGGTCTGGTCGCCGCCTCGGCGGCGCTGTTCAGGCTGTCGTTCACGTTCCTGCTCGTCTACCTGGTCTGCTTCGCGCTGGCGTTCGTCGCGCTGCCCGGCGGCTGGGCCTACCTCGGGGTGGCGCTGACCGCGGCGGCGATGCTCGGGATCCCCGGACTGCTCACACCGGCCGTCGAGAACGTCGTCGTCACGCTCGCGGGTGGTGTCGTCGCCGCCGTCGCCGGCTGGTCGATCCGCGCGGTCGAGGACGAGTCGGCGGGCAGGCGGGCCGCGCTCGCCGAGCTCGCGCGCACCAACGCCGACCTCGAGCGTGCGCTGCGCCGCAACGCCGACCTGCAGGCGGAGCTCGTCGAGAACGCCCACCAGCGCGGGGTCGCGCGCGAGCGGACCCGGATCGCCGCCGAGATCCACGACACGCTCGCGGCCGACCTCGCGGGCGTCGTCGCCCAGCTCGAGGCCCTGCTCGCCGAGGCAGGGCCGGGCGGCACGGTCACCGACCGGGTCGAGCGGAGCCTCGCGCTCGCCCGTTCCGCGCTCCGGCAGGCACGGACGTCGGTGACGAGCATGCGAGCCCTCACCCCTGGCGACGGTCTCGCCGAGGCGCTCGACCGGCTGGTGCGACAGCACGCGGCGACCGCCGACGCACGGCTGCGCCTCGTCGTCGACGGCGAGGTGAGCGCGCTCCCGGACACGACCGCCGACGCGCTGCTGCGCGTCGCGGGCGAGGCGGTGCGCAACGCGCTGCGGCACGCCGACGCCTGCACGGTCACGGTGACGCTGTCGTTCCTCGGCGAGGCGGTGTGCGTCGACGTCGTCGACGACGGGCGGGGCTTCGACCCCGACGCCGCCCACGGCGGCAGCGGCCTGGCGATCATGGCCGAGCGGATGGACGCCGTCGGCGGGCGCCTGGAGATCGCCGCCGCCCCGGGCCGCGGCGCGACGGTGACGATGCTCGCCCCGACCGAGCCCGGGGCGATCTCGTGATCCGGGTCGTGGTCGTCGACGACCACCCGGTGGTGCGCGACGGCGTGCGCGGCCAGCTCGCGGTCGCCGCGGACGTCGAGGTCGTGGGCGAGGCGGCGTCGACCTCCGAGGCGCTCGCCGTGCTGGCGGCCACGCCGTGCGACGTGCTGCTCGCCGACCTGCGCCTGCCCGACGCCGAGCCCGGGACCCTGGTGCGGCGGGCGCGTGCCGAGCACCCCGATCTCGTGGTGCTCGTGCTCAGCACCTACGCGACGCCCGCCGACGTCCGCACCGCGCTCGACGCCGGCGCCGACGGCTACCTCGTCAAGGACACCGGGCGTGCCGAGCTGCTCGACGCCGTGCGCACGGCCCGTCACGGCGGCCGGCTGCTCGGGCGGTCGGTGCCGGACCCCGGCGCCGGGCCTGCGGCGCCGAGCCCGCGCGAGCTGGAGGTGCTGCGGCTGGTCGCCGCCGGGCTGACCAACCGGCAGATCGCCACCCGGCTGCGCCTGGGCGAGGCGACGGTCAAGACCCACCTCCAGCACGTGTGCGCCAAGCTCGGCGCCCTCGACCGCGCCTCGGCGGTCGCGGCCGGGTACCGCGCGGGGCTGCTGGACCCGGCGCGGGAGATCTGAGCCGTCGGCGTGGCCGCCCGGCGATCAGGTCAGCAGCACCGCGAGCACCCAGGCGCCCACCGCGACCATCGCGCCCGCCAGCTCGACGAGGATCGTCACGCCGGTCGCGCGGATCGCGGCCTTGGTCGAGGCCCACGCCTTCCTGCGGTCGTGCAGCCGCAGCTGCTCGGCGAGGTAGACGCCGAGCACGAACAGCAGCGGCAGCCCGACGACCGGGAGGAGGAAGAACCCGACGACGCCGAGCGCACCGCCGACGACGAGCGTGCGGTTGGGCACGGCGGCCCGCTTGAGACCGCGGCCGGCGAGCACGTACTTGCCCACCCAGGCGAGGGCGACGGCGACGACGGCCACCGCGAGCACGAGCCACGCGACCCCGGTCTGGGTCTCGGTGGCCCACAGCAGCACGCCGGCGAGCACGAGCAGGGTGCCGGGCAGCACCTGCACGACGACCCCGACCAGGCCGACGAGCATGATCGCCGCGCACAGCAGCTCGAACGCCGTCACGGGCTCAGTGTGCCGCGCGGCACGACCGCGCGGGGCGCGACGCCGCGTCCCCGCGGGTCCGGGTCAGCGGGTCAGCGCCAGAGCACCGCGAGCGCGACGTTGAGCGCCACCAGGCCCGCGATCGCGCCGAGGTAGCCGTTGGTGACCTCCTCCTGCTTGCGGCCGCGCCACACGAGGACGGCGACCACGATCGCGACGAGGAGCTTGACGCCGATCTTCACGTTGTTGACGTGGTCGTCGCCCATCTCCAGCACGCCGACCATGAGCACGCCCGTGACGAGCGCGGTCAGGATCCCGTGCCAGGCACCGGCCGGCACCGTCCGGCTGCGCATCGAGGCGACCACGCCGCCGAGCACGATCGCCCAGCCGATGAGGTGCAGGACCAGCAGAACACCGTGAACGATCTCCATGACCGAGACGTTACCGCTTCCCGACAGCCTGTCGCGAATCATTCGCGCCGTCGTTCGCGGTCGGGACCCGCCGTCCCGCGACCCGGCGCGCGTGGTCGAGCGCGTGCAGGCGGTCGGAGACCGCGCGCGTCGACGCGCTGGGCGGCAGGGCGAGCGCCGCGGACAGCGCCAGCGCCTCCCCCGCCCGCGCCAGGTCCTGGTGCCGCATCGCCTGCGTGAGCGCGAGGTCGCGCACCAGTGGCGTGAGCCGCTCCTTGTCCGGCTCCGCCGCGGCGTCGAAGGCCGGCAGCCAGTGGCTGGTGTCGTCGTCGACGAGCGCGCGGAACCGGTGCCAGCCACGCGGGACCGTGGCGGCCGGAACCGCCGCCGGCAGGTCGGCGCGCAGCGCGGCCGCGCACAGGAAGCCCATGACGAGGGCCGTGTGGTAGGACATCGCCCGCGCGTAGCGGGTGCGCTCGGCACCGTCGAGGCGTGCGAGCCGCTCCGGGTCGACGTTGCCGCACGGCAGCAGCCCGACCTCGTCCTCGACGTCGGCGAGCAGCCGGAACGCGAACGCGGCCGCCGGGCTCCACGGGACCCGCAGCAGCGGCCACGCCATCAGCAGCTCGCCGACGAGGTCGTAGTCGCCGTGGTCGAGGTAGCGGGCGAGGAGCCCCTCGACGTCGGCGAGCACCGATCGCGGGTCGCGCAGCAGCGCGGCGTCGGGCGGCCGGCGGCCGAGATCGGTGACGTAGAAGAGCATGTGGGTCAGCCCGTAGGCGTCCTCGCGCGACTCCGAGCGCAGGTCGAGCGGCCGCTCGAGGGTGGAGCCGCGCAGCTGCGGCGGCCCGGCCGCACGCAGCCGCGGCCACAGCGAGCACAGCCACCGACGCTCGGCGAGCACCGTGGCCGGCTGGTCGACCGCGTGCCGCAGGACGGCGGCGCACCGCTGGGCGGCGAGGTCGTCGACGGCGCCGTCGTGGCTGCCGAGCCGCTCCAGCAGCACGTGCGGCACGGCCCGCTTGACGACCATCTCGGGCCGCAGCGCCATGTCGGCCAGCGCGCGCCGCGAGCGCGCCCGCGGCGCGAGGCGGTCGACGAGCCCGCGCACCGCGGCGTCCGCCCCCGGTGCGAGGCCGTGCGCGACGTGGGCGAGCATCGCCGCCTCGGCCACGACCTTCTCCGGGCCGAACGAGAGCACCGGACGCTCGCCGTCCTCGTAGCCGTCGTCGCCGAAGTCGTCGACGACCACGCACGCGAGCTCGAGCGCGCCGACGAGCCGCCCGACCGGTCCGCGGATCTCCCAGGCCCCGCCGTCCGGGGACACCGGCCGGCCCGGCGCGTGCGCGAGCCGACCGGCGCCTCCCCGATCCGTGCCGGGCCGTGGCGTCGTGGTCACGAGCCCTGCCGTGTGCCGACGGCCTACGCCGACGACCGCGGGACGTCGACGGCGTCGTTCAGCGCCGCCATGTCGCCCAGGTTCTTGAAGACCCGACCCAGGTCGTCCGCGCGGAGGAAGCACGCGAGCATGTTGAACTTCCCGAACGCGAACCCGTGCAGGCCCGTGTCGCGCAGCGTGAGCTCGGGACCGATCTCGGCCAGGAACTTCCCGGCCGCCTCGAAGTCCACCGCGCCGGAGCCCACGAACCGCTCGGCGATCCTGTCGTGCATGTCCTCGCCCATACCCACTCCTCGAGTCGTGCCGGAGTCGCCCGGCGCCGGAGGCCGGCGAGCGTCGGTCTCATCGGTGAGGACACCGCGCGGCGACGTCCTGATACACGCGGGGCGGCGCTAGGAGCGAGCGACCACCGCGCGCTCGTAGAGGTCGTCGGCCACCTGCAGCACGTCGGGCCACGCGACGGCGGGCGCGACGCCTGCGTTGGTGCGGCGGGTGCTCGCGAGCAGGTCGGGCTCCGACGCGAGGCGCACGAGCGCGTCGGTGATGCCGGCGTCGGACGGCACGAGGAACCCGTTGACGCCGTCCTCGACGAACTCGCTCAGCCCGGTGCCGGACCGGCCCACGACGACCAGCCCGGCGGCACGCGCCTCGAGCGCGGCGATCCCGAAGGCCTCCAGCACCGCGGGCGCGACGAACACGTCCTGGTCGCGGTAGAGCGTCGGCAGCACCGCCCGGGGCACCTTGCCGACGATCGTCACGACGTCGTCGAGCCGGCGCGCGGCGACGTCGGCGCGGACCTGCGACTCGCTCGGGCCGCCGCCGACGAGCGTCAACGCGACCCGCGGCGTGCCGTCGGGGTTGCGCCCCAGCCGCTCGCTCGCGCGCGCCACCGCGGAGATCAGCGGCGTCGTGCGCTTGCGCGGGGCCAGCCGCTGCGTCGCGACCACGCGCAGCGTGCCGGGGTGCGACCGCTCGACCGGGTGCGCGGCCGCGGCACGCCAGGGCTCGAGGTCCAGCCCGTTGGGCAGCACCGACACGTCGCCGCGGCCCAGCGCGTCCGCGACCCGCTCGGCGGCGACGGTGCTGACGGCACTCGGCGCGAACGGCGCGTCGTCCCACCCGGTGGCGCGGGCCCCGGCCGCGACGAGGCTCTCGACGCCGTCGAGCATGCAGTGCCAGGTGATCGCGAGCGGCAGCCCGAGCGACCGGGCCGCGCGGGCGCCGTCGTACGCGAACGGCGAGACGACCCCGGCGTGCACGTGCACGACGTCGGGCTTGAGCAGCTTGAGGGCGCGCCGCACCAGCCACAGGCCGCGCGGGTGCACCGGGAGCCCGAAGGTCGTGCGGGAGGCGAGCCGGTGCACGCGCAGCCCGGGGGCGTCGGTCGTGCTCGCGCGGTAGCGGCTGCGGCCCTGCATCTGCGCGCCGCGCTCGAGCGCGGTCGCGGTGAGCACGTGGACGGCGTCGCCCCGGCGGGCCTGGTGCGTCGCCAGGTCCTGCACCTGGCTCTCGATGCCCCCGACCCGCGGCGCGTAGCAGTCGGAGACGTGGACGATCCGCACGGCCCGAAGCCTACGTCAGCGCCCCGGGACCGACGGCGTGGCCGTCACTCCCACTCGATCGTGCCCGGCGGCTTGCTCGTCACGTCGAGGACGACGCGGTTGACGTCGGGGACCTCGTTGGTGATGCGGGTCGAGATCCGGGCAAGCACCTCGTACGGCAGCCGGGTCCAGTCGGCGGTCATCGCGTCCTCGCTGGAGACCGGCCGCAGCACGATCGGGTGGCCGTAGGTGCGGCCGTCGCCCTGCACGCCGACCGAGCGCACGTCCGCGAGCAGCACCACGGGGCACTGCCAGATGTCGCGGTCCAGGCCGGCGGCCGTGAGCTCGTGGCGGGCGATCGCGTCGGCGGCGCGCAGGGTCTCCAGGCGCTCCGCCGTCACCTCGCCGACGATCCGGATGCCCAGCCCTGGGCCGGGGAACGGCTGCCGCCACACGATCGCCTCGGGCACGCCGAGCTCGAGCCCGACCGCCCGCACCTCGTCCTTGAACAGCGTGCGCAGCGGCTCGACGAGCTCGAACTGCAGGTCGTCCGGGAGGCCGCCGACGTTGTGGTGGGACTTGATGTTCGCCGCGCCCTCGCCGCCGCCGGACTCCACCACGTCGGGGTAGAGAGTGCCCTGCACGAGGAACCGCACCTCGCCGGAGCCCGCGCCCTCGTGCGCCTCGGCCACGACCTCGCGCGCGGCCTGCTCGAAGACGCGGATGAACTCGCGACCGATGATCTTGCGCTTGGTCTCGGGGTCGGTCACGCCCGCGAGCGCGCTGAGGAACCGCTCGCGCGCGTCGACGACCTTGAGGGTGACGCCGGTCGATGCCACGAAGTCGACCTCGACCTGCTCCGCCTCGCCCTCGCGCAGCAGCCCGTGGTCGACGAACACGCAGGTCAGCTGGTCGCCGACGGCGCGGTGCACCAGCGCGGCGGCCACCGAGGAGTCGACGCCGCCGGAGAGGCCGCAGATGACGCGGGCGTCGCCCACCTGGGCGCGGATCGCCTCGACCTGCTCGGCGATGACGTTCCCGGGCGTCCAGTCCGGGGTGAGCCCGGCGCCGTCGTACAGGAAGTTCGTCAGCGTGTCCTGACCCAGCGCGGAGTGCTTGACCTCGGGGTGCCACTGGATCCCGAACAGCCGTCGGTTGCGGTCCTCGAACGCCGCCACCGGCGAGCCGGGCGAGGTTGCGAGCACCTCGAACCCCTCGGGCGCGGCCTGCACCGCGTCGCCGTGGGACATCCAGGTCGTCTGGTCCGGCGGCGAGCCCTTGAGCAGCACACCCTCCGCGGCGACCTCGACCTCGGTGCCGCCGTACTCGCGGGTGCCGGTCTGCGCGACCGTGCCGCCGAGCGCGTCGGCCATCGCCTGGAAGCCGTAGCAGATGCCCAGCACCGGCACCCCGGCCTCGAACAGCGCGGGGTCGACGCGCGGCGCACCCTCGGCGTAGACCGACGACGGCCCGCCCGAGAGGATGATCGCCGCCGGCTCCTTGGCGAGCATGTCCGCGACCGGCATCGAGTGCGGGACGATCTCGGAGTACACCTTCGCCTCCCGCACCCGGCGGGCGATCAGCTGGGCGTACTGGGCGCCGAAGTCGACGACGAGGACGGGGCGGTGCAGCTCGGCGGGCGACGTCACCCCGTCAGGATAGAGGTCCCGGCCTCACCCGCGGCCGCGCGACGTGACGCCCGCCTCGTCCGGGCCGCTCAGCCGGCCCGCGCGGCCTCGACCTGCGCGACGCGGTCCTCGAACCACCGGTGCGCCCGCCGCTCCATGACGAACGACAGCACCGGCACGACGCCCCCCGCGATGAGCGCGAGGATGCGCCCGAAGGACCAGCGCATGCGCGACCAGAGGTCGAACACCGTGACCGCGTAGATCACGTAGATCCAGCCGTGCACGATCGCGATCCACGACCCGATGACGCCGCGCGGCTCGCCCGAGGCGTCGACGCCGTTCACCTGCAGCACGTACTTGAGCAGCATCTCCACGCACAGCAGCAGCAGGAACGACCCGGTGACGAACGCCATCACCCGGTAGCGGCCGAACGCCGTCCGCGCGCGGGGCACGTCGAGGGTCGGGGCGGCGGGCTGGGTGGTCTGCTCGGGTCCGGGCGCGGTGCTCACGCCGCCATTGTCCCCCGGTCCGACCCCTGGCTCGCCGACGAGGCCTCATGATGGCGTCATGGTCCGCCTCCGCACCGTCTCGCCGAGCATGCCGGGCTGGACCCGACGCCGTCAGGGCCGCGGGTTCGCCTACCTCGGCGCCGACGGTCGCCCGCTGCCGCCGGAGGACGTCGAGCGCATCCGTGCGCTCGTCATCCCGCCGGCCTGGCGCGACGTGTGGATCTGCCCGTTCCCCCACGGCCACCTGCAGGCGGTCGGCACCGACGACGCCGGGCGGCGGCAGTACCTCTACCACCCGCAGTGGCGGCTCAAGCGGGACCGGATGAAGTTCGACCGGGTGCTCGCCGCCGCCGAGCGGATGGAGAAGGCGCGACGGCGCATCACGGCCGACCTCGCGCTCTCGGGCATGCCGCTGGAGCGCTCGACGGCGGTCGCGGCACGGCTGCTCGACGTCGGTGCCTTCCGCATCGGCAACGACGTCTACGCCGAGGCGGGCAGCTTCGGCCTGACGACGCTGGAACGCCGGCACGTGCGCCAGCGCAACGGCGTGCTGGTGTTCTCCTTCACCGGCAAGTCCGGCATCGAGCACACGATCGAGATCGCCGACCCGGAGGTCTCCGAGGCGCTGCGGGCGATGCGCCGGCGCCGCAGCGGGGAGCGGCTGCTGGCCTACCAGCAGCGTCGCCGCTGGCTGGACCTCGTCGCCGACGACGTCAACGGCTACCTGCGCGACCTCTTCGACGGCGACCTCACCGCCAAGGACTTCCGCACGTGGCACGGGACCGTGCTGGCGGCGACCGAGCTCGCGCTCACCGACGAGCCCGGCACGTCCGAGGCGTCGCGCAAGCGGGCCGTGCGCGCCGCCGTCCAGCAGGTCGCCGACTACCTGGGCAACACCCCGACCGTGGCGCGCAGCTCCTACATCGACCCGCGCGTGATCGACCTGTACAGCAACGGCACGACGATCGGCGAGGCCGCCCGGAAGCGGCACCGCACCCCCGAGAGCCGCCGGCGCGCCCTCGAGCGGGCCGTGCTGGAGATGCTGGCGGGGTGACGCTCGTCACCACCGGCCGCGGCGAGCGATAACACGTCGTCTCGCGCGTGCGCGCGGGCCTACCGTTGCTCGTCGTGCGCCCACTCCCCGAGGCCGATCCGGGCACTCCCCCGCTGACGACGCCGCTCGCCTTCCTCACCTGGCAGGCGCGGCGTCAGGCCGGCGTGCTCGCGGCCGGTGTCGTCTTCGGCATCCTGGGCGCGATCTGTCAGGCCGCGCTGCCCTACGTGCTCGGCCGCGCCGTCGACGACGGGCTCGAGCACGGCCTGACCTGGCCGCTGCTGCGCTGGTGCCTCGTGCTGCTCGGCGTGGGTGCGGTCACGGTCGTCGCTGGCTCGGTCGGGCACCGCTTCGACGTGCAGAACTGGCTGCGCGCCTCGCTCAACGCCTCCCAGATGGTCGGGCACCACGTCACCCGGACCGGGTCGGCGATCACCAAGGAGCTGCCGACCGGCGAGGTCGTGGCGACCGTGGCGTCGGACGCGCTGCGGCTCGGTGAGGTGTTCGCGCACTCCGCGCGGTTCCTCGGCGGTGTCGTCACCTACGTCGTCGTCGGGTTCGTGCTCATGGGCAGCTCGGTGCCGCTCGGCGTCGCCGTGCTCGTGGGGCTGCCCGTCGTCGCCGCGATCCTCGGGCTGCTGGTCAAGCCGCTGCAGGCCAAGCAGGCCAGGCAGCGCGAGGAGTCCGGCCGGCTGACCACGATCGGCACCGACACGGTCGCCGGGCTGCGGATCCTGCGCGGCATCGGCGGCGAGGAGGCGTTCTCACGGCGCTACGCCGAGCAGTCGCAGCGGGTGCGGCAGGCCGGCGTCGACGTCGCCCGCACGCAGTCGACGCTCGACGCGCTGCAGGTGCTCCTGCCAGGCCTGTTCCTCACCGGGGTCGTCTGGTTCGGCGCCCAGCTGGCGCTGCGGGGCGAGATCTCGACCGGTCAGCTCGTCACCTTCTACGGCTACGCGACGTTCCTCACCCAGCCGCTGCGCGCCGCCACGCAGGCGGTGCAGAACGGCACCCGCGCGGTCGTCGCGGCCCGCAAGATCATCGGGGTGCTGCGCACCCGGCACGACGTGGCCGACACCGGCACCGACACCCCGCCCGCGCCCGGCGCGCCCCTGCGCGACGAGCGCTCGGGTCTGGAGCTGCGGCCCGGGCAGCTCGTGGCCGTCGTCAGCCCGGACCCCGACGGCAGCGCCGCGATCCTCACCCGGATGGCCCGCTTCGATGCCTCTGCCGCCGAGGTCACGTGGGACGGCGTCCCGCTCACGGCCTTCCCGCTCGCGGCGGTCCGGGAGCGGATCGTCCTCTCGGAGTCCACGCCCGCGCTGTTCACCGGCACGCTCGCGGCCGAGCTCGACGTCCGCGGCCACGCGACCACCGAGCAGCTGCTCGAGGCGATCCGCGTCGCCGACGCCCAGGACGTCCTCGACTCGATGCCCGACGGGCTGCAGGGCGAGCTCACCGAGAAGGGCCGCTCGCTCTCCGGCGGGCAGCGGCAGCGCGTCGCGCTCGCCCGCGCGCTGCTCACCGACGCCGAGGTGCTGCTGCTGATCGAGCCGACCTCCGCCGTCGACGCCCACACCGAGGCGCGGATCGCGGCCAACCTGCGCGCGGCCCGCGCGGGCCGCACGACCGCGGTCGTCTCGGCGAGCCCGCTCGTGCTCGACCAGGTCGACGACGTCGCGTTCGTCGTCGACGGCAGGGTCGTCGCGCGCGGCACGCACCGCGACCTGCTGGACCGGGCCGCCGAGGGCGAGCAGTGGGCGTCGCGCTACCGCCGCGTGGTCAGCCGCGCGGCGGCCGACGACGGCGACGGGGCCCGCGAGGCCATGGCCGAGGAGGGGGCACGATGAAGCTGCCTATCGCCGACGGCGCGGTGCTGCGCGCCCGCACCGCCGAGCTGCTCGTGCGCCACCGCGGCGCGCTGGCCGGCGTCGTCGCGCTGCACACCGGTGCCGCGGTCGCGGGCCTCGCCGGGCCCTGGCTGCTCGGTCGGATCATCGACGACGTCTCACGGGGCACGACGGCGTCGGCGCTCAACACGCTCGCCGCCACGCTCGCCGTGGCGGTGCTGCTGCAGACCGTGCTCGTGCGGTTCGCGCAGCGCGCCTCGATCGTGCTCGGCGAGCAGGTCTTCGCCGAGATGCGCGAGGAGCTCGTCGACACCGTCACCTCGCTGCCGCTGTCGACCGTCGAGCGCGCCGGCACCGGCGACCTCGTGGCACGCACGACCAACGACGTCGACCGCATCAACTTCACGGTGCGCTTCGGCGTGCCGCGCGTGCTGGTGTCGGTCGCGAGCATCCTGCTGACGGTGCTCGCCGCGGTGCTCACCAACGGGCTCGTGGCGCTCGGCATGTTCGTCGGGGTACCGCTGCTGCTCGTGGTGTGCCGCTGGTACCTCGAGCGCGCGGCACCGGGCTACCTGCGGGAGTCGGCCGCCTACGCCACGATCAACGGTTCGCTCACCGAGTCGGTCGAGGGCGCGCGCACGGTCGACGCGCTCGGTCTCGGCGCCCGGCGCCGGGCGCGCATCGACGCCGACGTCCGCGAGGCGTTCGAGGCCGAGCGCTACACGCTGTGGCTGCGGTCGTGGCTGTTCCCCGGGCTGGACGGCGCGTTCATCCTCCCGATCGTGGCGGTGCTGGCGTGGGGCGCCTACCTCGCCGGCAGCGGGCAGGCGACGGTCGGCGCGGTGACCACCGTGGTGCTCTACGCCGTCCAGGTCATCGGGCCGGTCGACGAGCTGATCTTCTGGCTGGACGAGATCCAGGTGGGCACGGCGCGGCTGTCGCGGATCTTCGGGGTGTCGCTGGTGGCGCCCGACCGCGAGGCGACCGGTGCCACGGCGACCGCGGACGACATCCACGCCCGCGACCTGCGCTACGCCTACCGCGAGGGCCACGACGTGCTGCACGGCATCGACCTCGACCTGCGGCCGGGCGAGCGGCTCGCGATCGTCGGGCCGTCGGGCGCGGGCAAGTCGACGCTGGGGCGGATGCTCGCGGGCATCCACCCGCCCACCGGCGGCCGGGTCACGGTCGGCGACGTGCCGCTCGTCGACCTCGAGCTGGAGGAGCTGCGGGGCCAGGTCGCGCTGGTCACCCAGGAGCACCACGTGTTCGTGGGCACGATCGCGCAGAACCTACGGCTGGCCAAGAGCGACGCGACCGACGCCGAGCTCGCCGACGCGCTGCGCGCCGTCGACGCGTGGGGCTGGGTGTCCGCGCTCGAGCACGGGCTGGCGACCGAGGTCGGCTCGGGCGGCGTCACGCTCACGCCTGCGCAGGCGCAGCAGGTGGCGCTCGCGCGGCTCGTGCTGCTCGACCCGCACACGCTCGTGCTCGACGAGGCGACCTCGCTGCTCGACCCGCGGGCCGCGCGGCACCTGGAGCGGTCGCTGTCCGCCGTGCTGTCGGGCCGCACCGTGGTCGCGATCGCGCACCGGCTGCACACCGCGCACGACGCCGACCGCGTCGCCGTGGTCGCCGACGGCCGCATCAGCGAGATCGGCCCCCACGACGACCTCGTCGCCGCCGAGGGGTCCTACGCCGCCCTCTGGCACTCCTGGCAGCAGGAGTAGCGCCCGCTCCCCTCGCCCACCTCGGCGAGGAGCAGGCGCTCAGTCCGCGGCCAGGCCCTTGCCGAGGCTGACGACGTCGTCGGTGCCGTAGCCGAGCGCGGCGTAGAAAGCGAGCGCCTCGGCGTTGCCCGTGCGGACCTGCAGGTTGACCTTGGGGCAGCCGAGGGCCTCCAGGGCACGCTCGACGTGCTCGACCAGCGCACGGCCGTGGCCGCGGCCGCGGTGGTCGGGGTCGACGGCCAGGTAGTTCAGCCAGCCGCGGTGACCGTCGAAGCCCGCCATCACCGAGGCGACGACGACGCCGTCGACCTCCCCCACGACGAACAGCTCGCGCTGCACCGTGAGCTTGCGGTCGATGTCGCGCCCCGGGTCGTTCCACGGCCGGGTCAGCCCGCAGCGCTGCCACAGCCGCACGACGGCGTCGCGGTCGGTCGCCTCGAAGGGCCGGATGCGCCACGTCACCGCCGCAGGCTAGCGCCCGCCACCGCGCACGCAGGGACCCCGAGTTCCCGCCTTCCCGCCGAGCTCGCACCGCGCACCGTGCGAAGTCGGCGGGACGGTGCGAGCTCGGCCAGAAGGGCGGTCGGCTCAGGCGGCCGGCGTCGGTGCGGCCGGGGTCGGGGCGCGCTCGGCACGCTGCACGACGACCTCGTCGCGGACCATGCGCCACCACAGGAACAGCGCGAAGCCGCCGAAGACGAACCACTCGACGGCGTAGAGCAGGTTGCGGAGGTTGAGCCCACCGGTCGGCAGCTCCGGCGGCGGCAGCGCCTCGATCGGGGCGACGCCGTCGGGCGCGGTGCCGGGGGCTCCGAGCGCAGGGTCGGCGGAGACGAGGATGATGTTGCCGGCGTAGATCGGGCCGCCCCACAGGTTCACGAGCGCGCCGCTGCTGACGGCCTCGATCTCGTCGCCGTCGGGGCTGCCGGACTCGGTGGCCTCGGAGCCGTCGACGAACCCCAGCACGGTCACGGTCCCCGTCGGCAGCTCGAGGTACGCCTCCGACCTCTCCGGCACCCAGCCGCGCACGACCGGCAGCAGCGCACCGGTCGCCTCCTCGCGGAACGCCGTCAGCAGCACGTACCCGGTCTCGCCTGCGAGGTCGCGGTCGGGCACCCAGAAGGCGAGCTCCGGCTCCCAGTGCCCGACCACCTCGACACGGGTGCCGACCATCGCCTGCGTGAAGGACGTCTGCGGCGCGACGACGTCGGCCATCGGGACCGGCGGCGCCTGCTCGCGCGCGGCCTGCTCGATGGCCGCCTGCCGCTCCGCGGCACCGACCGCGCGGTCGATCTGCCAGGCCCCGAGCCGCACGCAGACGACCGCCCCCACCAGCAGCAGGGCGAAGATGCCGAGCATGCGAGGGGTGGTCGCCGCCCGGAGCCAGTCACGCACCCCTCCAGGGTAGGTGCCGCCGACGGCGGCCCCGACCGACGAGGCCGCGCCGGCGACGGACCGGCGCACGCTGATCGGGACCGAGGTCGCGAGGACAGATCGGCCCGTGTCGGCTTGGATGGGCACGACGACACGAGGAGGCGTCCATGACCACTACGCAGGAGACCACCGCCTGGCCCGCGCGACCCGCGCGCGACCTCGACGACGAGACCCTCGACCGCATCGACGCGTGGTGGCGCGCCGCCAACTACCTGTCGGTCGGCCAGATCTACCTGCTGGACAACCCGCTGCTGCGGCGCGAGCTCACGCGCGACGACATCAAGCCGCGGCTGCTCGGCCACTGGGGCACCACGCCCGGGCTGACCTTCCTCTACGCCCACCTCAACCGCGCGATCGCCGAGCGCGAGACCAGCACGATCTACATCACCGGACCCGGCCACGGCGGCCCCGGGCTGGTCGCGAGCGCCTACCTCGAGGGCACCTACACCGAGACCTACCCCGACATCACCGGCGACGAGGAGGGCATGCGGAAGCTGTTCCGGCAGTTCTCCTTCCCCGGCGGCATCCCCAGCCACGTCGCGCCGGAGACGCCCGGGTCGATCCACGAGGGCGGCGAGCTCGGCTACTCGCTGTCGCACGCCTACGGCGCCGCGTTCGACAACCCGGACCTGCTGGTCGCGTGCGTCGTCGGCGACGGCGAGGCCGAGACCGGCCCGCTCGCCACCGGCTGGCACGGCAACAAGCTGCTCAACCCCGCGACCGACGGCGTCGTGCTGCCGATCCTGCACCTCAACGGGTACAAGATCGCCAACCCCACGCTGCTCGCGCGGATCCCCGAGGAGGAGCTGGCCGAGCTCATGCGCGGGTACGGGCACACGCCGTACCTGTTCACCGCGGGGTTCGACGACGAGCCCGTGCGCGACATCCACCGCCGGTTCGCGCAGCTGCTCGACGACGTGCTCGACCACATCGCCCGGATCAAGGCCGCCGCGGCCGACGGCGGCAGCGAGCGCCCGCTGTGGCCGATGATCGTCTTCCGCACCCCCAAGGGGTGGACGTGCCCCGACGAGATCGACGGCCACCGCACCGAGGGCTCGTGGCGCTCCCACCAGGTGCCGCTCGCCAACGCCCGCGACACCCCCGAGCACCTGCAGGTGCTCGCGGACTGGCTGCGCTCCTACCGCCCCGAGGAGCTCTTCGACGACGGCGGTGCGCTGCGCCCCGACCTCGCTGCGCTCGCGCCGCGCGGCGACCTGCGCATGAGCGCGAACCCGCACGCCAACGGCGGGCTGCTGCTGCGCGACCTGCGGATGCCGGACTTCCGCGAGTTCGCCGTCGACGTCCCCACGCCCGCGGGCGCGATCGCCGAGTCGACCAAGGTGCTCGGGACCTGGCTGGCGGAGGTGATCCGCCGCAACCCGGACAACTTCCGCATCTTCGGGCCCGACGAGACGGCGTCGAACCGCTTGCAGGCCGTGTACGAGGCGACCTCCAAGCAGTGGAACGCGCAGATCCTCCCCGAGGACGACGACGACCACCTGGCTCCCGAGGGGCGCGTGGTCGAGGTGCTCAGCGAGCACCAGTGCCAGGGCTGGCTGGAGGGCTACCTGCTCACCGGGCGGCACGGCCTGTTCAACTGCTACGAGGCGTTCATCCACATCATCGACTCGATGTTCAACCAGCACGCCAAGTGGCTGGACGTCACGCGCGAGATCCCGTGGCGGCGCCCGATCGCGAGCCTCAACTACCTGCTGTCCTCGCACGTGTGGCGGCAGGACCACAACGGCTTCAGCCACCAGGACCCCGGCTTCCTCGACCACGTGCTCAACAAGAAGCCCGAGGTCGTGCGGGTGTACCTGCCGCCGGACGCCAACACGCTGCTGTCGACCTACGACCACTGCCTGCGCAGCCGCAACTACGTCAACGTCGTCGTCGCGGGGAAGCAGCCCGGACCGCAGTTCCTCGACATCGACGCCGCCATCGCCCACTGCACCCGCGGCCTCGGCATCTGGGAGTGGGCCGGCAGCGAGGTCGAGGGCGAGGAGCCCGACGTCGTGCTCGCGTGCGCGGGCGACATCCCGACGCTGGAGACGCTGGCGGCGGCCGACCTGCTGCGGCGGCACCTGCCCGACCTCAAGGTGCGGGTGGTCAACGTCGTCGACCTCATGCGGCTGCAGAACGAGGGCGAGCACCCGCACGGCCTGTCCGACCGCGACTTCGACACGATCTTCACGACCGGCTCGCCGATCATCTTCGCGTTCCACGGCTACCCGTGGCTCATCCACCGGCTCACCTATCGCCGGCACGGTCACGCGAACCTGCACGTGCGCGGGTACAAGGAGGAGGGCACCACCACGACACCGTTCGACATGGTGATGCTCAACGACCTCGACCGCTACCACCTGGTCATGGACGTCATCGACCGGGTGCCCTCGCTCGGGGCACGCGCCGCCGGGCTGCGGCAGCAGATGGCCGACGCCCGCCTCGCCGCTCGCCGCTGGACGCGCGAGCACGGCGAGGACATCCCCGAGGTCCGTGACTGGGTGTGGCCCGACGCCGGCGACCAGGTCGACACCGCGGGCGTGCAGGGCACCACCGACACCGGCGGGGACAACGAGTAGGCGGGATCGAGGACCGGTCGGCGGCCGGGCGAGACGACGGTCACGTCGCTGCCGGGCCGTTGGTCCCTTGCCGCCGATCCGACCCCGAGCGGTGACGGCGCCGCGACGCCGGGCGGCCGGGCTGGAGCCGCCCCGCCGGGCGCCCGGCCGTGCGTGGAGAGGGCAGAATCGCACGCGGGAGCGCATCCCGCCCAGCCCCCGACCAGCAGGAGCCGCGCCATGGCACGCAGCGTCTACGTCACCTCCCCCGAGGGACACACCGGCAAGTCGTCGATCGCGCTCGGGCTGCTCGAGCTGTTCTCGGCGCAGGTGCGGGTGGGCGTGTTCCGCCCGATCGCCCGGGCGGACGAGGGGCCGGACTCGGTCCTCGAGCTGCTGCTGCGCCACGACGGCGTCGACCTCGACTACGAGCAGTGCATCGGCGTCACCTACGACGACGTGCACGCCGACCCGGACGCCGCGCTGGCCGAGATCATCCGCCGCTACCGGCAGATGGAGGGGCTGTGCGACGTCGTGGTGATCGTCGGGTCGGACTACACCGACGTCGCCGGGCCCACCGAGCTCGCTTACAACGCGCGGATCGCGGCCAACCTGGGCTCCGCCGTCGTGCTGGTGGTCTCGGCCCTGCACCGCGACGCCGACGACGTGCGGCAGATGGTCGACGTCGCCAAGGCCGAGCTCGCCGCCGGCCACACCGAGGTCGTCGCCGTCGTCGCCAACCGGGCGGACCCCGAGAAGATCGACCAGGTCCGCACGGCGCTCGCCGACGAGCCGGTCCCCACGTGGGTGATGCCCGACGTGCCGCTGCTGTCGGCCCCGACGGTCGCCGACCTCATGGCCGCCGTCGAGGGCCGCCTCGTGGCCGGCGACGAGGAGCTGCTCGACCGCGAGGCCGAGGCGCTGATCGTCGGCGGCATGACGATGGACCACATCCTCGACCGGCTGGTCGACGGCGGTGTCGTCATCGTGCCGGGCGACCGCTCCGAGGTCGTGCTCGCGATGGTCGCGGCGCACGCCTCGGACAACTTCCCCTCACTCGCAGGGATGATCCTCAACGGCGGCTTCCTGCCCTCGGAGCAGGTGTCCCGGCTCGTCGCGGGGCTGCCGCAGCGGCTGCCGATGGTCGCGACGACGCTCGGCACCTTCGAGACCACGCGCCGGGTCGCCGAGACCCGCGGGCTGCTCTCGACCGGCTCGCAGCGCAAGCTCGACACCGCGCGCGCCACCTTCACCACCCACGTCGACGGCGCGGCCCTGCTCAAGGCGGTCGACCTGCCGCGCTCGGAGGTCGTCACGCCGCTGATGTTCGAGTACGACCTCATCGAGCGGGCGCGCGCCGACCGCAAGCACGTCGTGCTGCCCGAGGGCGGCGACGACCGCATCCTCCGAGCGGCCAGCACGCTGCTCGCCCGCGACGTCGCCGACCTCACGATCCTCGGCGACGAGGCGGCGATCCGGGCGCGCGGCAGCGAGCTGGGCCTCGACCTGTCCGGCGCGAGCGTCGTCTCCCCCACCGACCCCGAGCTGCGCGACCGCTTCGCGACCACCTACGCCGAGCTCCGCGCGCACAAGGGCATGACGGTGGACCGGGCGCGCGAGATCGTCGTCGACGTCTCCTACTTCGGCACCCTCATGGTGCACCTGGGGCTCGCCGACGGCATGGTCTCCGGCGCCCAGCACACGACCGCGCACACGATCAAGCCGGCCTTCGAGATCATCAAGACCGTCGAGGGCGTCTCGATCGTGTCCTCGGTGTTCTTCATGTGCCTCGAGGACCGGGTGCTCGTCTACGGCGACTGCGCGGTCAACCCCGACCCGACGGCGGAGCAGCTCGCCGACATCGCGATCTCCTCGGCCGCCACCGCCGCGCAGTTCGGGGTCTCGCCGCGGGTCGCGATGCTGTCGTACTCGACGGGCGAGTCCGGCTCGGGCGCCGACGTCGACAAGGTCCGCACCGCGACCGAGCTCGTGCGCGAGCGCGCACCCGAGCTCGTCGTCGAGGGCCCGATCCAGTACGACGCCGCCGTCGACGCCTCGGTCGCGGCGACCAAGATGCCGGACTCGGAGGTCGCCGGCCGCGCGACCGTGCTGGTCTTCCCCGACCTCAACACCGGCAACAACACCTACAAGGCGGTGCAGCGCTCGGCGGGGGCGGTCGCCGTCGGCCCGGTGCTGCAGGGCCTGCGCCGACCCGTCAACGACCTCTCCCGGGGAGCGCTCGTGCAGGACATCGTCAACACGGTCGCGATCACCGCGATCCAGGCGCAGGCCGTCGCGGGGCAGGAGGCGTCGGCGTGAGCGGGCGCGTGCTGGTCGTCAACTCCGGCTCCTCCTCGCTCAAGTACCAGGTGATCGACGCCGCCGACGGAACCGCGCTCGCCGTCGGGCTCGTCGAGCGCATCGGCGGCGCGGGCGGCGGCCGGATCACGCACACGGTCGACGGCGAGGCGCACCGCAGCGACGTCGACGTCCCCGACCACGGCGCCGCGATGGCCGCCATGACCGCGGCGTTCGCCGAGCACGGGCCGGACCTCGACGCCGTCGGGCTGGTCGCCGTCGGGCACCGCGTGGTGCAGGGCGGGGCGCGGTTCGGGCACTCGGTCGAGATCGACGACGATGCGCTCGCGATCATCGAGGAGCTCTCCGACCTCGCACCCCTGCACAACCCTGCGAACGCGGCCGGCATCCGGGTGGCGCGCGAGCAGTTCCCCGACCTGCCGCACGTCGCGGTGTTCGACACCGCGTTCCACCTGACGATGCCCGAGGTGGCGCACACCTACGCGATCGACCGGGAGGTGGCCGAGCAGCACCGCATCCGCCGCTACGGCTTCCACGGCACCTCCCACGCCTACGTCTCGCGCGAGGCGGCGCGCATGCTCGGGAAGGCGCCCGAGGACGTCAACGTCATCGTCATGCACCTGGGCAACGGGGCGTCGGCGTGCGCGGTGCGGGGCGGCATCTCGGTCGACACCTCGATGGGCCTGACGCCGCTGGAGGGCCTGGTCATGGGCACCCGCAGCGGCGACATCGACCCGGCGGTCGTGTTCCACCTGTCCCGCACCGCGGGCATGAGCACCGACGAGATCGACGACCTGCTCAACAAGCGGTCCGGCGTGCTCGGTCTGTCCGGGCGGCAGGACATGCGCGACCTCGTCGAGGCCGCGCAGGCCGGTGACGAGGCCGCCTCGCTCGCGCTCGAGATCTACTGCTACCGGCTGCGCAAGTACGTCGGCGCCTACACGGCCGCGCTCGGCCGCGTCGACGCGATCGTGTTCACCGCCGGCATCGGCGAGAACTCGCCCGAGGTCCGCGCCGGCGCGCTCGCCGGTCTGGACGTGCTCGGGATCGAGCTCGACGACGCCGCCAACGAGGCTCGCTCCCGTGAGGCGCGCGACATCGCGACGCCGGGCAGCCGGGTGCGCGTCCTCGTCGTCCCCACGAACGAGGAGCTCGAGATCGCCCGCCAGTCGATCGAGGTCATCGGCGGCTGAGAGCCCCGCGGGCCGCCGGGCCGCCGGGCCCGTGCGGTCCACCGCACCCTTCCGACTTCGTGCCGTCCTCCCGACTTCGTGCCGGGCACGGCACGACCTCGGCACGAACGCACGACGTCGGCGCAGGAGGGTTCCTGCCCGGCGGAACGGTCGACCGCGGGGCGGTGGCGGGCGTTGCGCGCAGGGCTGCGGCTCGCCGCCGTGCACGAGCACCCCTGCCCAGCTCGTGCCGTCCTCCCGAGTTCGTGCCGTCCTCCCGAGTTGGTGCCGGGCACGGCACGAACTCGGCACGAGGGCACGAACTCGGCGCAGGAGGGTCGTGCCCGCAGAGGGCTGGACAGGACAGCCGATCGCCTCTTGACAAGCACTCCGTTCCGAGTACTCTGGATCAAGTAATCGAGATCGAGCACAGGAGGAGACGTGGCACGACGCCCGACCAACCCGCTGGCGCTGGCCGTGCTGTCGTGCCTGTACGAGCGGCCGATGTACCCGTACGAGATCACCACCACGCTGCGCGAGCGCGGCAAGGAGGACTCGATCCGGCTCAACTTCGGGTCGCTGTACTCGATCATCAAGTCGCTCGAGAAGAACGGCCTGATCGCCGAGGCGCGCGCCGAGCGCGAGGGCAACCGCCCCGAGCGCCAGGTCTACGAGATCACCGATGCCGGCCGTGCCGAGGCGGAGCGGTGGCTGCGCGAGATCCTCGCGGTGCCCACCAAGGAGTACCCCGACATCGAGGCCGGCCTGTCGCTCATCGGCATGCTCTCCCCCGAGGAGGTCACCGACCTGCTGCGCGCCCGCATCTCGGCTCTCGAGGCCGAGGTGGAGCGGCGGCGCGGCGAGCTCGCGCAGGTGACCGACCTCGGCCTGCCGGAGGTCTTCTCGGTCGAGTCCGACTACCGCGTCGCGATGCTGGCCGCCGAGCTCGCCTGGGTGCGCACGCTCGTCGAGCGGCTCGAGCGCGACGAGGTCGGCGGCCAGGCGATGTGGCAGGAGATGCACCGCCGCCGGCTGGCCGGCGCCGACCCCGAGGAGATCGAGGCGGCCGTGCGCGAGGCGCTTCCCGCGCCGTTCCGCGGCGGCACCGTCGAGGGAGGAGGTGGCGCACCGACGTGACCGCGTGACCCTGTGCCCCTGGCACGAGCGACGGCCCGGATGCGCCAACATCCGGGCCGCCTGAACCCGAGTCGTTCCCTGAGGAACCCTGTCAGCCAACAGTCCGGGCAGCGCCATGCTACGCGCCGCCCGTGGGCACCTCGGGGCGACTCCGACCTATCGGAGGAACCCATGACCGCACCATCTGCGATCGAGGTCCAGGACCTCGTGAAGACCTACGCCGTGCGCGGCCGCCCGCCGGTCCGCGCGCTCGACGGCGTGTCGTTCGACGCCCCGTCCGGCGCCGTCCTCGGGCTGCTCGGCCCGAACGGCGCCGGCAAGTCGACGACGCTGAAGATCCTCACCACCCTCACCCGTCCCGACGCCGGCTCCGCGCGGGTCGCGGGCGTGGACGTCGTCGCCCGGCCCGCCGAGGTCCGGCGCCGCATCGGCTACGTCGCGCAGCGGCCGGTGACCGACCCGATGGACACCGGGCGCGAGAACCTCGTGCTCGCGGGCCGGCTGCAGGGCCTGGGTGCGCGCGCGGCCCGTGCCCGCGCCGACGAGCTGCTGGAGCGGTTCGACCTCGGCGCCGCCGCCGACCGCCTCGTGCGGACCTACTCGGGCGGCATGGCGCGCAAGCTGGACGTCGCCGTCGGGCTGGCGCACCGGCCCGAGGTGCTGTTCCTCGACGAGCCGACCACCGGTCTCGACCCGCACGCGCGGGCCGAGATGTGGGCGGAGATCGAGCGGATGACGCACGAGGAGCGGATGACCGTCGTGCTGACCACGCACTACCTCGAGGAGGCCGACCGGCTCGCGGCGCACCTGGTGATCGTCGACCACGGGCGCGTGGTCGCCGGTGGCGCGCCGTCGGACCTCAAGGACGCCCTGCGCGGCGACACCGTCGTGGTGGAGGTCGCCGACGACGGCGCCACGGCCCGTGCCGGCGAGGTCGCCTCGCGCGTCACGGGGCTGCGCGAGGTGACGACCGACGGCCGCACCGTGCGGGCTCGCACCTCCGCCTCCTCGGCGGTCGTGCTGCCCGCGCTGCTGGCGGCGCTCGACGCCGCCGACGTCGGGGTCGCGAGCGCGACGCTCGCCCGACCGAGCCTCGACGACGTCTACCTGAGCATCACCGGGCGCGCCTTCGAGGCGGGCGCGGCCGCGGAGACCGAGGAGGTGGCGGCATGAGGACCGCGACCCAGCACACCGCCCTGCTGACCGCGCGCGCCCTGCGCTCGGTCTCGCGGGTGCCGGTGTTCATGGTGATGAACCTGGTGCAGCCGATGCTGTGGCTGCTGCTGTTCGGGGCGTTGTTCCGCTCCGTCGTCGAGATCCCGGGCTTCGGCTCGGACGGCACCTACCTGGAGTTCATCACGCCGGGCATCGTCATGATGACGGCGATGTTCGGGGCCGCGTGGGCGGGCACCACGTTCGTGCAGGACATGGAGCGCGGCGTCATGGACCGCTTCCTGGCGTCGCCGACGTCCCGCGGCGCCCTCATGGTGGCCTCGATGGCCTGCCAGGCGGTGATCGCGCTGGCGCAGGCGCTCGTCGTGCTCGGCGTCGCCTGGCTGTGCGGCGCGCGGTTCGACGGCGGCCTGGGCGGCGTGGGGCTGCTCCTGCTCGGGGTGGTCCTGCTGACGGCGATCTTCTCGGCGCTGTCGAACGCGTTCGCGCTGCTCACCGGGCAGCAGGAGGCGCTCATCGGGCTGTCGCAGATGATCACGCTGCCGCTAATGTTCCTCAGCTCGGCGATCATGGACCCGCGGCTGTCGCCGGCCTGGGTGGCGGAGGTCGCCCGGTACAACCCGTTCGACTGGGCGGTCCGGCTGGGCCGCGCCGCGCTCGACGGGTCCGCCCCGGCGTCGGAGATCTGGGGTCCCGCGGCGCTGCTGGCGGCCGCCACCGTCGTCATGGCGTGGGTCGCCACGCGGGCGTTCCGCGCACGGCAGAAGTCGGTCTGAGACGCGCCCGGACGGCGTCGCGCACCCGGTGCCCGACGCCGTCGGGCGGCGCCGTGACCTGGGCGAACGCGTGGCGACGGCCCGAGCCCGGGGCCGTCGCCACGCAGCGTCACGGGGGTGGGCCGCGGCACCGCCGCGGGCCGCGGCGAGCCGGTTCCCGGCCCGGCCCGGCCGGTCCCGGCCTACGATGCACACGACCGGTCGTCCCCGACACAGGGTGAGGTGTGATGAGCGACGCCGCCGTGGACTTCGTGCTCCGGGAGGTCGAGGACGCCGACCTCCACGCGTTCTACTCCTACCTGCAGGACCCGCGGGCGCAGGCGATGGCGTCGTCGTCGGTGGAGGACGGCAGCGACCCGCAGGCGTTCGACGCCTACTGGGCGAGGCTGCGCCGCTCCCCCACCGCCGTCACGCGCACGATCGCCCTCGCCGACGACCCCGAGCACGGCGTGCTGGGGCACATCGAGAAGTACGAGGACGAGGGCCGCCCCTACGTGCGCTACTGGATCGACCGCGAGTACTGGGGCCGCGGCATCGGCACCAACGCGCTGCGCCGGTTCCTGTCCGAGGTCGTGACCGAGCGGCCGATCTTCGCCCGTCAGCACCGCAGCAACGAGGCCTCGCTGGTCGTGCTCAAGCGCAACGGGTTCAAGCTCGTGGGGCAGGACACCGGCTACGACGCGATGCGCGCGAGGATGCTCGACGACATCATCCTGCGGCTCGGCTGACCGATGACCGCCGCCGATCTCGACGACGACGTCGACGCCGGCGCGGCCGAGGGACCTGCGCCGCTGCACGAGCCGGTCCACCCGGTGCGGGTGGTCACCGCCGCGAGCCTGTTCGACGGCCACGACGCCGCGATCACGATCATCCGGCGCATCTTGCAGCAGCAGGGCTGCGAGGTGATCCACCTGGGCCACGACCGCTCGGTCGCGGAGGTGGTGCGCGCGGTCGCCGACGAGGACGCGCAGGCGGTGGCGATCTCCTCCTACCAGGGCGGGCACGTCGAGTACTTCACGCACCTGCTGGAGTCGCTGGAGGAGGCGGGCTGCGGTCACGTGCCGGTGTTCGGCGGCGGCGGCGGCGTCATCGTCGCCGACGAGATCGCGCTGCTGGAGTCGCGCGGCGTCGCCAAGATCTTCTCCCCGGAGGACGGTCAGCGGCTCGGTCTGCCCGGCATGGTCAACGTCGTCGTGCAGGCGGGCGACGTCGACCCCGCCACGACGCCGGAACCGGTCACCTCGCTCGAGCGGCTGCTCGCGGGCGACCGGCGCGCGCTCGCCCGCACGATCACCGCGCTCGAGGTCGACGCGCTCGCCGAGCCGCTGGTCGAGCAGCTGCGCAGCCGGGCCGCCGCACGACCGGTGCCGGTCCTCGGCGTCACGGGCACCGGCGGCGCCGGCAAGTCCTCGCTGACCGACGAGCTGCTGCGCCGGCTGCGGCTGGACCTCGGCGACGCCGTCCGGGTCGTGGTGCTGGCCGTCGACCCCTCGCGCCGCCGCGGCGGCGCGCTGCTCGGCGACCGGATCCGCATGAACGCGATCGACGCCGACTCGGTGTTCTTCCGCTCGCTCGCCACCCGCACGCCGGGGTCGGGGCTGCCGGAGCGGCTCGACGACGTGATCGCCGCCGCGAAGGCGTGGGGCGCCGGGCTCGTGGTCGTGGAGACACCGGGCATCGGGCAGGGCGACGCCGACGTCGTCGACCACGTCGACGTCCCGGTCTACGTGATGACGCCGGAGTTCGGCGCGGCGATGCAGCTCGAGAAGATCGACATGATCGACCTGGCGCACGCCGTCGTCGTCAACAAGTACGACCGCGCGGGGGCGCCCGACGCGCTGCGGCACGTGCGCCGGCAGGTCGCGCGGTCGCGGCAGGCGTGGACCACGCCGCACGAGGAGCTGCCGGTCTTCGGCACGGTCGCCTCGCGGTTCAACGACGACGGCGTCACGGGCCTGTGGACCTTCCTGCGGGAGGAGCTGGAGGGCCACGGCCTCGACACCAGCGGCGCACGACTGGGCGAGGCGGGCACCCGGGTGTCGACGCAGGTCTCCCCGCTGATCCCGGCGGCGCGCGTGCAGCACCTGGCGGAGACGGCCGCGACCGTCCGCGCCTACCACCGGCGCACGGCCGAGCAGGCGGAGGCGGTCCGCCGCGCGCAGCACCTGCGGGGTGCGCGCGCGCTGCTCCGTGCGCACGACGCCGAGCCGGCCGCCGACGCGCTCGCCGAGGTGGCGGACGCCGTCTCGCGCGACGTCGAGCCCTGGGCGCGCGAGCTGCTCGAGGCGTGGCCCGAGCGCGCGGCGCAGGCGGCCGCGGCCGAGCCGGGCGTGTCGCTCGCGGGGACCCGGGTGCCGCGGACAGCACTGCCGCGGCTGCACGACGACGGCGACCTGCTCACCTGGCTGCGCGGCGAGAACCTGCCCGGGTCGTTCCCGTTCACCGCGGGCGTGTTCGCCCGCCGCCGCACCGACGAGCATCCCGCCCGCATGTTCGCCGGCGAGGGCGACCCGGCCCGCACCAACCGCCGCTTCCACCTCCTCGCCGAGGGCCAGCCCGCCACCCGGCTGTCGACGGCGTTCGACTCCGTCACGCTGTACGGGCACGACCCCGCGGAGCGGCCCGACGTCTACGGCAAGGTCGGCAACTCCGGCGTCTCGGTCGCGACGCTCGACGACATGAAGGCGCTCTACGCGGGCTTCGACCTGTGCGCGCCGTCGACGTCGGTGTCGATGACGATCAACGGACCGGCGCCGACGATCCTGGCGATGTTCCTCACCACCGCGATCGACCAGCAGCTCGAGCGCTTCGAGGCCGAGCACGGCAGGCCGCCGTCGGCCGAGGAGGCGGCGCAGGTGCGCGCCGACGCGCTGCGGCGGGTGCGCGGCACCGTGCAGGCCGACATCCTCAAGGAGGACCAGGGGCAGAACACCTGCATCTTCTCGACCGACTTCTCGCTCGGCGTGATGGCGGACATCCAGGAGTGGTTCGTCGAGCACGAGGTGAGGAACTTCTACTCGGTCTCGATCAGCGGCTACCACATCGCCGAGGCCGGGGCGAACCCGATCAGCCAGCTCGCCTTCACGCTCGCGAACGGCTTCACCTACGTCGAGGCATACCTGGCGCGTGGCATGGCGATCGACGACTTCGCGCCGAACCTCTCGTTCTTCTTCAGCAACGGGATGGACCCGGAGTACGCGGTGCTGGGCCGGGTGGCGCGCCGCATCTGGGCGATCGCGATGAAGGAGCGCTACGGCGCAGGTGAGCGGTCGCAGAGGCTGAAGTACCACATCCAGACGTCGGGCCGGAGCCTGCACGCGCAGGAGATCGCCTTCAACGACATCCGCACCACGCTGCAGGCACTGATCGCGCTGTACGACTCCGCGAACAGCCTGCACACCAACGCCTACGACGAGGCGATCACCACCCCGACCGAGGAGTCGGTGCGGCGCGCGCTGGCGATCCAGATGATCATCGGGTCCGAGTGGGGGCTCAGCCTCAACGAGAACCCCAACCAGGGCTCGTTCGTGCTGCGCGAGCTCACCGACCTGGTCGAGGAGGCCGTGCTGGCCGAGCTGGAGCAGATCTCGGCGCGGGGCGGCGTGCTGGGCGCGATGGAGACCGGCTACCAGCGCGGCCGCATCCAGGACGAGTCGATGGTCTACGAGATGCGCAAGCACGACGGCTCGCTGCCGATCATCGGCGTCAACACCTTCCGCGCACCGCAGGGCGAGGAGCACGACGCCCCGGTGGAGCTGCGCCGCTCCTCGGAGGAGGAGAAGCAGGGGCAGGTGCGGCGGCTGCGGGAGTTCCACGCCCGCCACGCCGACGAGGCCCCGGCCGCGCTGGAGCGGCTGCGGCAGGCCGCGCTGGCGGGCGAGAACGTCTTCGACGTCCTCATGGACACCGTGCGCGTCGCGAGCCTCGGCCAGATCACCCAGACCCTGTTCGACGTCGGCGGCCGGTACCGCCGCAACGTCTAGCTCTCAACCCACTTCCGCCCCCTCCCGAGGTGTCAACCCACGTCCGCCCCCTCCCGAGGTGTCAACCCACGTCCGCCCCCACTGACGGTTTCAACCCACTCCTGCCCCCACTGACGGTTTCAACCCACTCCTGCCCCCACTGACGGTTTCAACCCACTCCTGCCCCCTCTGAGGCTTTCAACCCACTTCTGCCCCACGTCACGGCAGGACGCGCGTCCAGCCCGCGGTAGGCGTGGCTGCAACCTCGTGGAGGGGCAGTTGAAACCGTTCCTAGGGGCGGAAGTGGGTTAAGACTTCGGGGGGGCGGAAATGGGTTGAAACCTCGGGAGGGGGCAGAAGTGGGTTGAAAGGGCTACGAGGTGGTGAACCGGGCGCGGGTGGCGGCGCGGCGCAGCAGCGGCAGCACGACCGGCCCGACGACGACGATCCCCAGCACGGTCGTCACGGCCCGGCCCACGTCCCAGCCGAGCGAGGTCGCGGCGCTGAACGCGACGAACCGCGCGAGGTTCACCGCCACCGGCGCACCAGCGACGTAGGACAGCTCGCTGCCGACGCCGAGCGTGAAGGGCCAGAACGACATGTTCATCGCCACCCCGAACAGCAGGGCTGCCAGCGCCCCGTAGCCGCCGAGCAGCGCGCTCTCGCGCCAGCCGCGGCGCACCGGCGGCAGCAGCCCGGCACCGAGCCCCACCCAGGACGCGGCGAGCATCTGGAACGGCAGCCACGGCCCGACGCCACCGGTCAGCAGCGCCGAGGCGAGCAGGGTCGTCGCCCCGAGCACGAACCCGAAGCCGGCGCCGAACACCCGGCCGCCCAGCACGAGCAGCACGAACACGGTCTCGATGCCTGCCGACCCCGCGGAGATCGGCCGCAGCACCGCGCCGACCGCGGCGAGCAGCCCGAGCATCGCGACCGCGCGCACGTCGAGCCCGCCCTCGCCGAACGCGACGAGCACGGCGGCCAGCACGCCCAGCAGCACGACGCCGAGGACGAGCGGCGCGACCGTGGCGTCGTCGAGCGACGCCCCCGGGTCGACCAGCAGCGGCCAGCAGAACGCGAGGACGCCGACGACGCTCGCCAGCGCCAGCACGACGGCGGAGCGCGCCCCGAGCGGGATCGCGTCCGTCCGCGGCGTGCTCGCCCCGCGCACCGGCGCGGTCACGGCGCCACCTCCGCGAGGCGCTCGGCGACGTCGGCGACCGTGAGCGCGCCGCTGCCAGGCAGCACCGTCGCCACCTGCGGCGCGAGCAGCGGCGTCGACGTCAGGACCTCGTGGGCGGCGCCGTCGGCGACGACCTCGCCGTCGGCCATGAGCAGCACCCGGTCGGCGACCACGGCGGCGAACTCGACGTCGTGGGTGGCGACGACGACCGTGCGCGACTCCTCCGCGATCCCGCGCAGCCGTGCGGCGAGGGCGGTCTTCGCGTCGGCGTCGAGCCCTCGCGTGGGCTCGTCGAGCAGCGCGATCCCCGGCTCCGCAGCGAGCTGCACGGCGAGCGCGAGCGCGAGCCGCTGCCCCTCGGAGAGGTCGCGCGGGTGCGCGTCGTCGGGCACGCCGGGGACCAGCGCGTCGAGCTCGGCACGCGTACGGCCACGCGCGACGCCGTCGTCGGCGGCACGGCACTCGGCCGCGACGTCGGGCAGGTACAGCAGGTCGCTCGCCGGCTGCGGCAGCAGCGCGAGCCGAGCGCGCGCCGCTGCGGGTGAGAGCCCGGCGGGGTCGACGCCGTCGGGGAGCAGCCGCACCCGGCCGCCGTGGCGACGCCCGGTGCCCTGCAGCGCCCACATCAGCGAGGACTTGCCCGCCCCGTTGCGCCCCATGAGCGCCACCACCTCGCCGCGACGCAGCGAGAGGTCGACCGAGCGCACCGCCTCGACCGCGCCGTGCCGCACCGACAGCCGGCTCGCGGTCAGCACCTGCTCGCCGGCGTGGGTCACCCGCGCGGGCGCCGGACCGAGCCGCGCCACCAGGTCGGGCGCCTGACGGCGCGCCTCGCGCACGGTCACCGGGACCGGCGACCAGCCCGCGAGCTCGCCGAGCCGCACGACCGGCGGCGCCCCGCGGTACCCGGGCAGCACCTCGGCCGGGGTACCCACCCGGACCGTGCCGCCCTCGACGAGTGCGACCCGGTCGGCGAGGCCGGCGACCCGCTCGATGCGGTGCTCGGCGAGCACGACCGTGAGCCCGAGGTCGTGCACGAGCCGGTGCACGGCGGCGAGCACGTCCTCGGCGGCCGCCGGGTCGAGCGCGGACGTCGGCTCGTCCATGACGAGCACCTGCGGGTGGGCCGTGAGCACCGCACCGATCGCGACGCGCTGCTGCTCGCCGCCCGAGAGCGCGTCGAGCGGGGTCGCGCGCAGCCGCGCGAGCCCGAGCTGGTCGAGCACCGCCTCCACCCGGGTGCGCATCGCTGTCGAGGGCACGCCGAGCTGCTCGAGCGTGTAGGCGAGCTCCTCCTCCACGGTGCCGGTGACGAACGTCGCCTCCGGGTCCTGGCCGACGACGCCGACGACGTCGGCCAGGTCACGCGGGCGGTGCGTGCGGGTGTCCCGCCCGGCGACCCGGACGGAACCGCGCAGCTCACCGCCGGTGGTGTGCGGGAACCGGCCCGTCAGGGTCGCGAGCAGGGTCGACTTGCCGGAGCCCGTCGCCCCCACGACGAGCAGCAGCTCGCCGCGCTCGACCGTGAGGTCGACGTCGCGCAGCACGGGTGCCGACGCACCCGGATAGGTCGCCGTGACCCCGCTCAGCTCGATCATCGCTCCCCCGACCTCACGCGGAGCAGCGCGGGCACCGCCGCCACGACCGCGGCGGCCAGCGCCTGCCACGACAGCGGCGGCGGACCCGGCAGCCCGGTCTGACGCAGCACCGGGTCGGTGAGCGCCAGCACCGCGGCGAGCACGCCGCAGACGGCGACGGCGGTCTCGCGCCACCCCCACGGGTCCGGGCGGTACCGCGTCCGCCGCGACCGGCGGCCTGCCGCGGCGCCGGCCGCCACCGCCACGACCGCGCCCCCGACGAGCATCGGCGCACCCAGCCAGGACGGCGCCTGCGCGTCGAGCAACCCGTAGGTGCCCACGACGGCCGCGAGCAGCGCGACCGTGAGCGCGGCCCCCACGCCGCGGCTGGGCCGGTCGGAGCGGGCGTAGCCACGGGAGTCCATCGACGCCGCGAGCGCGAGCGCGTGGTCGAGCGCGTCGCCCAGCACCGGCACCACGGTGGCCTGCACGCCGCGTCGGCCCGTGGGCGCGACGCCGCGCAGCCGCTGCGCGCGTCGCACCCGCGCGAACGAGGTGACCAGCCGGGGCGCGACCGTGACCGCGACGACCACGGCGGTGCCGAGGGGGTGCAGCGCGGCGGGCAGCGCCCGCAGCGCCCGCACCGGGTCGGAGAGGGAGTTCGCCGCACCGAAGCACAGCAGCAGCGTGCCGAGCGCGAGGCCGCCGTACAGCGCGTGCAGCAGCCCGGTCAGCCGCACCGGCCCCAGCAGGTCGATGCCACCGGCCCACGTGGGCAGCGCCACGCCCGGCAGGTCGAGCAGGACCGGTCCGCCGCCGTCGAGCCCGACGAGCGCGTGGAACACGACCCGGACCGCCACGACGACGCCGGCGAGCACGAGGTAGCCGCGGAACGCGCGGCCCCACCGGTCGTCGCCACGGCAGGCGAGCACCACGACGACGACCGCGGCGGCGAGCAGCAGCACCCCGACCGGGTTCGTGACGCGGCTGAGCGCGGCCGCGAGCGCGAGCGCCCACGCCCACCACGCGAGCGGGTGCAGCGCGCGCCCCGGCCGGAGCACCGCGGCCGGCGCGACGCGCTCGGCGGTCGTCGTCACGTCGTCACGAGCGCGCGCGGGAGCGCCGGATCACGACGCCGAGCACGAGCGCGACCACCACGACCCCGATGACCGCCCACAGCGCCGGGCCCACGCCGCCGCCCGAGCCGGCGTCGGCGCTCGTCGCATCGGTGGCCTCGTCGGTGCTGTCGTCACCGGCCTCGTCGTCGGCCGTGCCGTCCGCGCCCGCGTCGTCGGTGGCATCGGTCGCGCCGTCCTCGGCGTCGTCGGTGCCCTCGGTACCCTCGCCGCTGCCCGCAGCGACCGCACCGGGCAGGTCCTCGGCCGTGACACCGGGCGGCTCGGAGCCGTCGTTGTAGCGCCAGCCCTCGACACCGCCGGGCGTCGGGTCCGCCTCGTCGAAGCCGACCGAGGAGGAGACCCACTCGCCGTCGGACATCTGCCAGTACGCCCAGTAGCTGCCGGTGAACTCGGTGGGGCACGGGTCGGGCAGGCCGTCGATCGTGCACACGAGACCGGGCGTGGAGTCCTCGGGGGCGAAACCCGCCGACTCCAGCGCGTCGCGGCCGGACTCCGGGTCGCCCTCGGCGCACCCGGTCTCGACGTCGCCGCCGAGGTCGGTGAAGTCGACGACGACGTAGACGCCGTCGCACTCGGTGGTCGCGGCGGCCGGTGCCGCAGCGGTGGGGACCGCCGTCGTCAGCAGCGCGGCTGCGCCCAGCAGGGCGAGAGCGCGGCTCGCGCGTCGGGCTGTCGTCATGTCGACCTCTTCCTGGTACGGGTCGACGGCGCAGCCTGCTCCCGCGGGCGTCGCCCGCGGGTGCTGGTCGGGCCCGGCCGCAGACCTCGGCGGTGGTGTCCTCCCACCCCGGTCAGGCGATCCGGCTCATCGCGCGTCGGCGCGATCCACGGTTGCGGGTCAGCGTCGGGTTTCGACCGACTTCCCCTGGCTCCGGGGTGCGTGTGCAGTTGTGCACCCATTGTGCCTCGTCGCGGGTGGCTGCGGGTCGCCGCGGCTGCCATGCTCGAGGCATGGCCAGCAGGATCTACACGACGACCGGCGACGACGGCACGACCGGCCTGTTCCACGGCGGCCGCGTGAGCAAGGCGGACGCGGTCGTCGACGCCTACGGGGCCGTCGACGAGCTGACCGCCGCGCTCGGCGTCGCGCGCGCCGGCTGCGACGACGCCGACCTGGCGACGACGATCCTGGACCTGCAGCGCGAGCTGTTCGTCGTCGGCGCCGACCTCGCCACCCACCCCGAGCGCCGCGACCGGCTCGAGGCCGGGACCTCCCGGGTCGACGCCGGCATGGTCACGCGGCTGGAGCGGCTGATCGACGCCGAGCTGGAGGTGCGGCCGCTGCGACCGGTGTTCCTCGTCCCCGGGTCGACGCCGACGGAGGCGGCGCTCGACCTCGCCCGCACGGTCGCCCGGCGGGCGGAGCGGCTCGTCGTCGGCGCCGCCGAGCGCGGCGCGTTCGTGAGCGACGACGTGCGGCGCTACCTCAACCGGCTCTCCGACCTGCTGTTCGTGCTGGCGCGGCGCGCCGCGGGCGGCGCCGACGAGCCCGCGAGCAGGCACTGAGCCCAGCGGGTCCGGCAAGCCCTGCAACCGGAGGCAAGCACGTGCACCGCCGGCCGACCGGCCGTAGCGTGCCGGACATGACGAGCATCGGGGTCCAGGGCTACACGCTGCGCAACCGCTTCGCGGAGCTCGGCATCACCGAGACGTTCCGGCGGGTGGCCGCGATCGGCTACCGCTCGATCGAGATCTCCGCGGTGCCGATGACGGCGGAGAACGTCGCCGAGATCGCGGCCGCGTCGGCCGAGCACGGGGTCGCGGTGGACGCGACCACCGCCGGTCTCACCGCACCGGACGGCCACGCGCTCACGCAGGACCCCGAGGGCGTGGCGCAGGCGGCCGTCACGCTGGGCGCGGAGTTCGTGCGGATCGGGATGTTCGGGCCGGAGGCGTACGAGAACGCCGACACCCTGCGAGAGGCGGCGCGGCGCGCCGAGGCGGCTGCGCCGGTGCTGGCCGACCGCGGCGTCACGCTGTGCTTCCACAACCACGCGATCGAGTTCGCGCGCGTCGACGGCACCCGTGTGCTCGACCTCATCCTCGAGACCGCGCCCTCGCTGCGGCTGGAGCTCGACGTGCACTGGATCTTCCGCGGCGGGCTAGACCCGGTGACGACGCTGCGCCACTACGGCGACCGCGTCGCGCTCGTGCACCTCAAGGACTACCGGGTCGCGCTGCCGTCGGCGCAGGCCTACGAGAAGCTCCGCGCGGGTGACCCCGGTCCGGTGCGCGAGGCGCTGTTCACCCCGCAGTTCGCCGAGGTCGGCGAGGGCTCGCTCGCGATGGCCGACGTCGTGCGCACCGCCGTCGAGATCGGCGCCGCGCACTGCTTCGTCGAGCAGGACGCGACGTACGAGCGCGACGAGTTCGACGCCGTCGCCCTCTCCTACCGCCACCTGACCGAGCTGGGCTTCGGCGACCTGCTGACCCGCGCCTGACGACCCGGGTCGGGCCAGCGTCGCCCCGGCCGGGGTCCTTCGTCGCCGGCTCGCAGGCTGTCGCGAGCGCACGGGCACGAGCCACCGCACGCGTCTGCGCACGGGCGCGGCCGGTGGTGGCGACGACGCCTGCTCGACGGCGCGACCACGCGCACCGCGCCACCCGGGCGACATCGCTGGTCATCAGCCCGACGGATGTCCCCGCCGGGGACCGGTGACGGTCCGGGCGCCGTCCGCCCCGGACGATTGACACCGCCGTCCGGGAGGGATACTTTCCCGCCATTCCAGTAGTACATCGATGAACTGTTGGAGGGCGCAATGCGGCGTACCCGCCCCGTCGGTCGCGCGGGACCGGGCATCAGCATGTCGTTCGTCGCCCCCTTCCTCGCGGTGTACGCCCTCTTCCTGCTCTACCCCCTCGTCCAGGCCGTGTGGATGAGCCTCCACGACTGGGACCTGCTGGGTCTCGCCCCCGAGTGGGTCGGGATCGAGAACTACGTCCGGATGCTGTGGGGCACGGACATGGAGTGGGGGCTCGACCACCTGTGGCAGCTGCGCGCGGCCGTCGTCGTGGTCTCCGCCCTCGTCGCCTACCGCGCGCTGCGCGAGCGTGCGGGTGGCGTTGCCGGGGCCGCCGCTCGTCATGATGTTGACCTGGCCGAAGACGGTGAAGCCGGCGATCACCTGCATGACCAGGACCAGGGCCATGACGTGCCGCAGACCTGGGAGCGTCACGTGCAGGAAGCGCTGCCGCGCACCGGCACCGTCCAGCATCGCCGCCTCGTAGAGCGTGGGGTCGATGTCCTGCAGCCCCGCCGAGAACATCACGAGGTTGAAGCCGACGGTCCACCACGCCGTCATCACGACGATCGCGATCATCGCGTACCGCTGGTCGCCCAGCCACGAGATCGGCTCGACCCCGAACCGCACGAGCATCTCGGCGAGGATGCCGCGACCCGGGCTGAGCACGTTCGTCCAGATGAGCGTGGCGACCGAGATCGGCAGCACGTAGGGGACGAAGAAGGCGACCTGGTAGATCTTCCCGCCGCGGTGCCGCGGGTTGTTGACGGCGAGCGCCATCGCCAGCCCGAGCCCGATGATGAGCGGCGTCGACATGAGGGTGAACTGGAGCGTGTGGGTCAGCGACTCCCAGAACAGCCGGTCGTACCAGATCCCGTCCGGGCCCGGGTGGAAGCCCAGCACCGCCGCGAGCGCGACGACACCACAGCGATCGGCGGCCTCATGGTGCCCTTCGAGGCGGTGTTCACCCTGCGGCCGCCCCGGCGCTGCGTCGCGCCGCTCGGCCACGGCCCTCGCGGAGGCGCAGGCGCAGGCCGAGCGGGACTTCGAGAGGTAGTCGCACCGCGGCCGCCGGCGCCGGCGGGCAGGGCCGGGACCGCGATCCCGCGGTCCCGGCCCGACGCGGTCCCACGCGTAAGGAAGGATGTGCTCGTGGCGGTCACCATGCGCGACGTCGCCGACCGAGCAGGTGTGTCGGTCAAGACCGTCTCGAACGTGCTCAACGGCTACCGCTACCTGCGCCCGGAGACGCGCGAGCGCGTCGAGGCCGCGATCGCCGAGCTCGGCTACCGGTTGAACGTCTCCGCCAGCCACCTGCGCAAGGGGCGGACGGGGATGATCGGGCTCGCCGTCCCGGAGCTGGCGCACCCGTACTTCGCCGAGTTCGCCGACGTCATCGTCTCCGAGGCGGAGAAGGTCGGCCTGCGTGTCCTGATCGAGCGCACGGGCGCGACCCGCGAGGGCGCGCTGACGTCGCTCGACAGCCTCCAGCGCCGCATCACCGACGGGCTGCTCTTCTTCCCGCTGGGTCTCGAGCCGGACGAGGGCGACCTGCTCGCCGTCGACTACCCGCTGGTGCTCCTCGGGGAGCGGATCTTCGGCGCGCCCGTGGACCACGTGACGATGGCGAACGTGGAGGGTGCGCGCGCCGCGACGGTCCACCTCGCCGAGCAGGGGTGCCGCCGGATCGTGGCGCTCGGCGCACGGCTCGACGAGGGCATGGGCTCGCCGACGCTGCGGCTCCAGGGGTACACCGAGGGCCTCGAGGAGGCCGGGATCCCCTTCGACCCGGGCCTCGTGGTCGAGGAGAACCCGTGGTCGCGCCAGAAGGGCGAGGACGGGATCGCCCAGCTGCTGGACGCGGGCGTGGACTTCGACGGCGTCTTCGCGATGAACGACTCGCTGGCCTTCGGCGCCCTGCACGAGCTGTACATCCGCAGGATCGCCGTGCCGTCGGAGGTCGCGGTCGTCGGGTTCGACGACGTCGAGGACGCGCGGTTCCACGAGCCCGCGCTGTCCTCGATCGCACCGGGCACGGCCCAGATCGCGCGCGAGGCCGTGCGCATGCTGGTCGAACGGATCGGCGGCGACGACCAGCCGCCCCGCCTGCTCGTGGCCGACTTCGAGCTGCGCGTGCGCGGGTCGTCGCTGCGCTCGACGCCGACGCCCTGAGGCGCCGCCCCTACGGGTGCGTCATCGACATCACGTCGAGCGCCGCGTCCAGCTGCTCGGTCGTGATCTCGCCGCGCTCGACGTAGCCGAGGTCGAGCACCGCCTCGCGGATCGTGATGTTCTTCGCGACCGAGTGCTTGGCGATCTTCGCGGCCGCCTCGTACCCGATCACGCGGTTGAGCGGGGTGACGATCGACGGCGAGGACTCCGCCAGCTGGCGGGCGCGCTCGACGTTGGCGGTGATGCCGTCGACGCACCTGCCCGCGAGCGCGCGGGAGGCGTTGGCGATCAGGGTGATCGACTCCAGCAGGTTCCGGGCCATCACCGGCAGCATGACGTTGAGCTCGAACGAGCCGGAGGCACCCGCGAACGCGATCGTCGCGTCGTTGCCGATCACCTGGGCGCACACCATCAGCGTGGCCTCGGGCATGACCGGGTTGACCTTGCCCGGCATGATCGAGGAGCCGGGCTGCAGGTCGGGGAGCGCGATCTCGCCGAGGCCCGTGCGCGGGCCCGAGCCCATCCAGCGCAGGTCGTTGCAGATCTTCACCAGCGACACCGCGACGGTGCGCAGCGCGCCGCTGGCCTCGACCAGCGAGTCCTGCGCACCCTGCGCCTCGAAGTGGTTCGGCGCCTCGGTCACCGGCAGCCCGGTGTTCTCCGCGACCAGCGCGATCACCCGCTGCGGGAACCCCGGCGGGGTGTTGATCCCGGTGCCGACCGCGGTGCCGCCCAGCGGCAGCTCCGCGAGGCGCGGCAGCGCCGCCTGCACGCGCGCGATGCCGTTGCGGACCTGCTGGGCGTAGCCGCCGAACTCCTGGCCCAGGGTGACGGGCGTGGCGTCCATGAGGTGGGTGCGGCCGGCCTTGACGACGTCGGCGAACTCGTCCCGCTTCGCCTCCAGCGACGCCGCGAGCGTCTCCAGGCCGGGCAGCAGCTCGCGGATGACCGCCTCGGTCGCCGCGATGTGGATCGACGCCGGGAACACGTCGTTGCTCGACTGGCTGGCGTTGACGTGGTCGTTGGGGTGCACCTCGGTGCCGGCCTCGGTCGCCAGCGTCGCGATCACCTCGTTGGTGTTCATGTTCGACGACGTGCCGGAGCCGGTCTGGAACACGTCGACCGGGAAGTGGTCGTCCAGCTCGCCGACGATCACGCGGTCCGCGGCGGCGACGATCGCCTCGGCCTTGGCCTGGTCGATGACCCCGAGCTCGGCGTTGGCGATGGCCGCGGCGCGCTTGATCTGCGCGAGCGCGGCGATGTGGTGCCGCGAGAGCCCGACGCCGGAGATCGCGAAGTTCTCGACGGCGCGCTGCGTCTGCGCGCGGTACTTCGCCGCCCTGGGGACGCGGACCTCCCCCATCGTGTCGTGCTCGATCCGGTAGTCCTGCGCGTCGCCGCTCGTGTCGGTCATCATCCGCTCCGTCGGGGTCGTCTCTGCCGTCTGCGAGTATCCCACCGACGGGGACCTCTGCCGGCCGCCGGAGCGGGACGACGGCGGCGCCGTCTGCGACGATGGTCACGTGACGCAGCCGCCATCCGCACCGTGGGGCGACCCGGCGCCCCCGCCGGCCCCGCAGACCGCCTACGGCCAGGTGGACGACGCCGCCGGCCCGTACGCCGGCGGGCAGCCTGTCGCGTACGCCGCGCCGGGCGCCTACGGCGGCTACGCGCCGCCACCGCGCCCGACGACCCCGACGCTGGGCTGGGTCGCGCTCGTCGCCGGGATCGTGGCTCTCGTCGGGTCGCTCGTCAACGGGCTCGTCATCGCCTCGCTGCTCACGCCGGCCGCGTTCGACGGCCCGGACAGCGGGAACGTCGCGATGCTCATGTCCCTGGGTCTCGCCAACGGCCTGCTGCTGTGGTTCGGGTTCGGCCTGTGGGCGATCATCCAGGGCGGCGTCGCGATCGCGCAGGGCCGGGGTCGGCCGCAGGGCATCGGCGCCGTGCTGCTCGGGGTCGTCGGCCCCTGGGTCGGTGTCGCGATCGCCGGCGCGGCGTTCGTGGCGCTGTTCGGCACCGCCTGAGCCGGGCGCCGCTCGCCCGACCCTCGACCCGCGTCCACACCGACGTCCGCGGCGCGGGAGAATGCCACCATGACCCGCCCGCTGCGCATCGGCGTGGTGTGCCTGCACACCGATCCCTTCGCCCCTCCGGGCTCGGGCGACGTCGGGGGCATGAACGTCGTCGTGCGCAGCACCGCCGTCGCGATGGCGGCGGCGGGGCACGAGGTGACGGTGTGGACGCGGCTCGCCAGCGCGACGGCACCGACGACCGAGACGATCGACGGCGTGCTGCTGCGCCGGCTGCCCGCCGGCCCCGCCACGACGCTGCTCAAGTCCGCCCACGACGACCTCGTCGAGCCGTTCGGGAGGCTCCTGCGCGAGGAGCCGCCGGTCGACCTGCTGCACTCCCACCACTGGTTCTCCGGGATGGCGGCGCTGGAGGTCGCGCGCGAGCGCGGCGTCCCGCACGTGCAGTCCTTCCACAGCGTCGCCGCCCCGCCGGACCAGCCGTTGACGGCGGGCGAGCCACCGGAGTCCCCCGCCCGGCTGGACGGCGAGACGCTGCTCGCGCGCCGCACCGACCTCGTGGTCGCGGTCTCGGCGGCGGAGGCGCGCACGGTCGTCGACCGCCTCGGCGCGGCGCCCGAGGCCGTGCGGGTCGTGCACCCCGGCGTCGACAGCGAGATGTTCCACCCCGGCGAGGGCTCGGCGCGCCCGACGCTGCTGGCGGCCGCCCGGCTGGAGCCCCTGAAGGCGATCGACCTGGCGATCCGGACCCTCGCGGGCGTCGTCGAGCGGGACGGCGAGCCCCGGCCGAGGCTGGTGGTCGCGGGCGGTGCGACCAGCGACGAGTCCTACCCGCGCGAGCTGGCCGCGCTCGCGGCCGACCTCGGCGTCGCGTGCGACGTGACGTTCCTCGGCCCGCAGGGGCGCGAGCAGCTCGCGGCGCTGATGCGGTCGGCCACGCTGGTGCTGGTGCCGTCGCACTCGGAGACCTACGGGCTCGTCGCGCTCGAGGCCGCCGCGAGCGGTGTCCCGGTCGTCGCCACCCGGGCGGGCGGGCTCGAGGAGTCGGTGGTCGACGACGTCACCGGGCTGCTGCTGCCCGACTGGGAGACCGCCACCTGGGTGGACGCGGTGGCCGGTCTGCTCGCCGACCCCGACCTCGTGGCACGGCTCGGCGAGGGCGGCCGCGCGCACGCGCTACGGCACCGGTGGGCCGACGTCGCCGAGGCGACCCTCGCCTGCTACCGCGAGCTGCTGGGCTGACCGCCGCCCACCGCGCACCCGCACGAGGACCCGATCACGAGGTTGCCCTCGAGCACGGTGTGCGCGGGCTCGCTGCTCGGGTCGGCGATCGTGTCGAGCAGGTGCCCGACGGCGGTCCGCACCATCTCGGTCAGCGGCTGCCGGATCGTCGTGAGCGGCGGCTGCGTGTAGCGGGCCGCGGCGGTGCCGTCGACGGCGACGATCGCGACGTCGTCGGGGACGCGCAGCCCCAGCTCGGCGCACGCCGTCAGGACGCCGATCGCCTGCACGTCGGAGGTGACGAGCAGCGCCGTCGGGCGCTGCCGGCCCCGGCGCGCCCGCGGACCGAGCATCGCGTAGGCGGCGTCGCGGCCGCCGGCCGCGGTGAACTCGGCGTGCTCGACCCAGGCGTCGCCGGCATCGGCGCCCACCTGCTGCTGCTGCGCCCGCCAGCCCGCGACACGGTCGTCGGAGACCACGAGCGGCCACGGCCCGGCGATGCACCCGATCCGCGTGTGGCCGTGCGCCTGCAGGTGCTCGACGGCGAGCATCGCCATCCGCGGGTTGTCCATGTGCACGCTCGACAGCCGCTCGGTGAGCCGCTCCTCCACGCGGTCGACGACGACCATCGGCAGCGTGTCGGTCGCGGTGCGCTCGACGGTACGGGCCACCCGCGACGACGCGGTGACGAGGCCGTCCACCCGGCGGTCGATGAACGACCGCACGTACAGCGCCTCGCGGTCGGGGTTGTCGTCGGTGATGCCGATCGAGAGCGTGTTGCCCCGGCGGGAGAGCTCGACGACGAACCCCTCGGCCATCTCGGCGAAGAACGGGTTCGCGGGGCTGGGGATGAGCAGCCCGATCGTGCGGGTCATGCCGCCGCGCAGCGCCGAGGCGATCGCGTTCGGGCGGTACCCGAGCGCCTCGATCGCCGCCTCGATCCGGCGTCGTGCCTGCTCGGAGACCGGCCGCGGGCCGCCGTTGATGACGTAGGAGACGAGCGCGGGCGAGACGCCGGCGCGGCGCGCCACGTCCGCCCTCGTCACCGCCACGTCGCACCTCCAGACAACGCCGCTCGTGCCGTGGCGGCGACCACCACGTGCCGACCGTAGCAAGACCGGCCCACGCGGGCCGTGCTCATCGTCGGCGGCTCATCGCCGGTGCGCGGCCTCGAGATCGGTGTCACGGGGGTAGGAGGTCTGCGCACCGGACCCGGTCACCGCGAACGAGCCCGCGCGCACGCCCAGCTCCACGGCCTCGGGCAGCGTGGCGCCCGCGGCGAGCCGGACCGCGAGCGCGCCCGTGAAGGCGTCGCCGGCGCCGGTGGTGTCGACGATGTCCGCGACGGCGGGCGCGGCGACGTGGCCCGACCCGGTCTCGTCGGCCCAGACCGCACCGCGGGCACCCAGCGTGATGACCACCGAGCGGCACCTGCCGAGCAGGTCGCGCGCCGTCTCCAGGGCCTCGCTCGTCGCCGAGACCTCGCGGCCGGTCAGCGCCGCCGCCTCCGACTCGTTGACGACCAGCGGGTCGCACGGTGCGAGCACCTCGTCGGGCAGCGGGACGTACGGCGCCAGGTTGAGCACGAGACGCACGCCCGCGTCGTGGGCGCCCTGGGCTGTGGCGGCGACGATCTCCGAGCGCACCTCCCCCTGCGTGACGACGACGGCGCCCTCCGGCTGCCGGCCGAGGACGCGCCGCACGCGCGACTCGGAGAGCGCGAAGTTCGCACCCGGGACGACGACGATCGAGTTCTCGCCGGAGTCGTCGACGAGCACCAGCGCGATGCCGGTGGGCTCGCGCCCGATGATCTCGACGTCGGTGGTGGTGACCCCCTCGGCCCGTAGCTCGCGCAGCAGCAGCGCGCCGTCGTCGTCGTCGCCGACGCACCCGACGAACCGCACCTCGGCACCCAGGCGCGCGGCGGCCACCGCCTGGTTCGCGCCCTTGCCGCCGGGGCTGCGGCGCATCGTGTGCGCCAGCGTCGTCTCGCCCGCCGTGGGCACGGCCGGCACCCGCACCAGGTAGTCCTGGTTGGCGGACCCGACGACGACGATGGGCGCGCTGCTCGACCCGCTCACTTCTCTCCACTCGCGATCTCGAGGCCTCCGAAGAAGCGCTGCAGGACGAACATCATCAGGGCGGGCACGACCGACAGCACGATCGCACCGGCGAAGTTCTGGCCGAAGTCGAAGGTGTACTCCCCGAAGGTACGCGCGAGGGCCACCGGGGCGACCTGGAGGCTGGAGTCGGACACGACGAGCAGCGGCCACAGGTAGGCCGACCACTGGCCGAGGAAGATCAGCAGCGCCGAGTTGGCCAGCGCCGCACCACCGAGCGGCAGGTAGACCGACCACAGCACGCGCGGCTCGGCCGCGCCGTCGACCGTGGCCGCCTCCCGGTAGGAGGTGGGGATCGACAGGAAGTGCTGGCGCAGGTTGAAGATCGCCAGCCCGTTGCCGATGCCCGGCAGCACCAGCCCGAGGAGGGTGTTGGTGAGCCCCCACCCGCTGAACAGCTGCGACAGCGGGATCGCGATCGCCTCGAACGGCACCATGAAGCTGATGACGACGAACGCGAACACCGCGCCGCGGCCGCGGAACCGCAGCACCGACAGCGCGTAGGCGGCCAGCGCCGAGACCACCAGCCCGATCGCCACGGTGAGGAAGCAGACCGCGAACGAGATGAGGATCGACCGCCCGAACGGCCCCGAGAGCAGCGCCAGGTAGTTGCCGAGGCTGACCTCGCTGGGCACCAGGGTGCGCCACGTGACCGGCGACAGCGTCCCGAAGATCTCGTTGCTGGGCCGCAGCGAACCCGACAGCAGCCACAGCGCCGGGAGGATGAACAGGGCCGCGACCACGACCGCGAGCGCGGTCAGCAGGATCGAGCGACGCTCCGAGCGCGTGCGCCGACGCACCGCCGTCATGACGTCCCCTTCGCCGCCCGGTCGTCGTCGCGGAGCAGCCGGAACTGCAGCGCGACGAAGACGAGCATGATGATCGTGAGGATGACGACCTCCGCCGCCCCGAGGTTCTTGCTCGAGTACGTGTAGGTCGTGCGGTAGGCGTTGAACATCTGCATCGTGGTGCTGTTCTGGGGGCCGCCGTTGGTGAGCATCTGGATCGGCACGAACAGCACGAAGTTGGCGACGGTGTCCGCGACCAGCACGAACAGCAGCGGCCGCTTCAGCAGCGGGATCGTGATCTGGAAGAACGTGCGGATCGGACCGGCGCGGTCGAGCTTCGCGGCCTCGTAGTACTCGCTCGGGATCGCGCGCAGCCCGGAGATCAGGAAGATCATCCAGTAGCCGATGCCGATCCACGAGGCGATCAGCATGATCGAGGCGAGCGCCTGGTCGGGCGAGGTGAGGAACGGCTGGGGCCGCCCGCCGAGCGCGGTGATGATCGCGTTGACCGGCCCGTCGGGCCGCAGCGCGATCGACCACACGATGCTCGAACCGACGATCGGGACGACAGCCGGGATGAACACCAGCGTGCGCCACAGCCCGGGCGCGGCGATCCTGCGCGTCATCAGCACCGCCACGAGCAGCGCGATGGCGACCTGCAGCGGGTTGATGATCACGTTGAACACGACGGTGCGCAGCACCGTCTCGCGGAAGGCCTCGTTCCCCCAGAGGTCCAGGTAGTTGTCGAACCCGCTGAACACCGGCGGGCGGACGCCGCCCGGGAACCCGGAGTACAGGCTGGACACCACCGCACTGATGGTCGGGGCGATCCGGAGCGACCCGATGGCGACGAGAGCCGGCGCGAGGAACACGACGGCCCAGAACAGCTCCTTGCGGCGGCGGAGCTGGCGCCTGGGTGCCGGTGAGGCACCCAGGCGCCGCTGCGCCCCGGAGGGAGCCGCGCTGACGGCGGACGACGAACGACTCATCAGTGCGGTGGCGTCAGGCGTCAGCGGTACTGGGCCCAGGCCGTCTCGAGCTCCGACGACGCGGACTCGAGCGCGGCTGCCGGGTCGGCACCGTTGGCGACGTCGGAGAAGGCGCGGCCGATGATCTCCTCGAACTCCACGAAGCCGACCGTCTGCAGACGCGGGACGGCGGTGTTGGAGGTCTCGAAGTCGATGATCTCGGCGGCGAGCCGGCCTGCGTCGGAGTCGAACACGTCGCGCTGGAAGTACTGCTCCTTGCCCTCGGGGCTGGCGGGCAGCTCGGGCGAGGCGTAGTTGGCCGCGTAGCCGCCGCCGTGCTCGACCGACATCCAGCGCATGAAGATCGCGGCGGCCTCCCGCTCGTCGGAGAACGCGCTCATCGCGAGCGACCAGGAGCCGGTCGGCGTCACGACCTCACCGCCCTCGAAGTACGGGTGCGGCGCGACGCCCCACTCGAACTCGGCGTCGGTGAGCTTCGGCAGCAGCCACGGCCCCTGCACCATGTAGGCGGTGTTGCCGGTGAGGAACTCGGCGTCGGACTGCTCCGGCGTCACGCCCAGCGGTGAGAGGCCCTCGGCGAAGAGCTCGCCGTACCACTCCATCGCCTGCACCCAGGGCTCGCTGGTGACGTCCGGCGTCAGCAGGTCGTCGCCCGTGCCGCCCGCGGAGCCGCCGAGCGACATCGGCAGCGGCTGCAGCTGGTAGTAGCGGTTCACCTGGCCGAACAGCAGCCCGTTGGTGGCACCGGCCTCGACGGCGTTGGCCGCCCGCTCGGTGACCTCCTCCCAGGTCATGCGGTCCTCGATGGCAGCCGACGGCAGCGGGTCGCCCGCGGCCTCGACGAGCTCGACGTTGTAGTAGAGCAGCTGGGTGGAGTTCGCGATCGGGACCGCCCACATGCGCCCGTCGTACTGGCCGGACGCCAGCGGCGCCGGGTCCCACACGCCGGTGTCGGCGGCGAACTGGTCGGTGATGTCGGTCATGTAGCCGCGCGCGGCGAGCGCCGGGATGCGGGGCTGGTCGGCCCAGAACACGTCCGGGTTGCCGTCCTGGTTGCCGATGCGCGCGTCGAGGACCGAGTTGAGCTGGTCGAAGGGCACCGACTCGTACTCGACGGTGATCGTCGGGTGGTCCTCGTTGAAGGCGTCGATGACCTCCTGGATGCCGTCGGCGTCCTGGTGGCCGAGGACCTGGATCGTCGCGGTCGGGTCGGTGTCCGGGATCGACCAGTCGGCGTCGCCGGAGTCGCCGCTGTCGCCCGAGCCCCCGGAGGAGCACGCGCCGACGAGGGCGAGTGCGGCGATGCCCGATGCTGCGGCGAGGACGTGTCGTCTGTTCATGATTTCCTCTCGATGTGGTGCGTGCGGCGGCGGTGCCGCTGGGCCTCCTGCGGCCCCGATCGGTCTCAGAGCGCGGTGATGCGCTCGAGGAAGTAGGACGTGAAGCCCTCGACGTCGACGTCGACGGCGATCTGGGCGTTCGGCGCGGGCGCGTCGCTGCGGGTGAGCAGGTCCGTGATCGCGACACCGCGACCGACCTCGTCGGTGACGACGTCGACGTGGGCGGGCGCCCAGGTCAGCAGGTCGGGGCGCGACAGCGCGGCGACGGCGAGCGAGTCGTGCATCGCGCAGGCCTCGCCGGCCTCGGGGTCGCCCGGGTTCTCGCGCCCGAGCTTGTCGAGCCAGGCGATCGTGCACTCGCCCGCGAACGGGCCGAATGCGCCGGTGCCGGCGGCCATCGCGGCCGCGTGCTCGCGGGTGAGGCGGACCTGCAGCGTGACGTCGAGCCCGACGAGGCGCAGCGGCGCGCCGCTGCGGACGACGGCGCGTGCGGCGTGCGGGTCGACCCACCAGTTGAACTCGCCCGGCATCGCCAGCGACGGCGGCCGGCCGAGGAAGACGCCGCCCATGACGACGATCTCCTTGACGCTGCTCGCCACCCGCTCGTCGAGCGCGATGGCGGCGGCGACGTTGGTCAGGGGGCCGATCGCGATGATCGTGATCTCGCCCGGCGACTCGACGACGCGGCGCGCGATCTCGGCGGCGGCGTAGCCCGGCGCGGGCGTGTGGTGCCCGAACTCGCGGCGCACGGCCTCCGGGGCGCCCCGGACCTTCTCCGGCTCCACGAGCGGCGCTGCCGCACCGCGCACGACCGGGATCTCGGGCCGGCCCAGCCGCTGCAGCAGCTCCAGGCTCAGGTACGTCCCGCTCTCCACGTCGATGTTGCCGTTGACCGACGTGACGAGCTCGGTCGTCATCGTGTCGCTCTCCGACAGCAGCAGCGCGAGCGCGAAGCCGTCGTCGATCTCGGTCCCGGGGACACCCATACCCATGTCGGTGTCGAGGATCACGCGCATGTTCACTCCATTGTTCAACCCGTGTTGACCGGCAGTGTGACACGTGTTGAACGCGCGTCAAACGCAGTGTCCGCCCTCCGAGATGCTGGCCTCGTCACGCGTTGGCGGCCACCGCGAGGACCGCGTCGGGGGCCCACCGGACAGCGACGTCGCCCTCGGGCGCCCCGACGGCGCAGCCGCGCCGTTCGCGGACGCCGATCGCCGGACGGCGGGGCACCTCCGGCGGCATCATGCAGCTGTCGCGCCGCGCGACGCCGACCACAGGAGGACCCATGTCAGAGCTGACCATCGACCCCGCCCGCACCGCGCTCGTGCTCATCGAGTACCAGAACGAGTTCACCTCCCCCGGCGGGGTGCTGCACGACGCCGTCGCGCCGGTGATGGAGTCGACCCGCATGCTCGACAACACCGTCGAGCTCGTCGAGAAGGCACGGGCGGCCGGGGTGACGATCATGCATGCGCCGATCACGTTCGCCCCCGGCTACGGCGAGCTCACCCGCCACCCCTACGGGATCCTCAAGGGCGTGGTCGACGGCAACGCCTTCGTCAAGGGCACCTGGGGCGCGGAGATCGTCGACGACCTGGCGCCGAGCGAGGGCGACATCGTCATCGAGGGCAAGCGCGGGCTGGACACGTTCGCGAGCACGAACCTCGACTTCATCCTGCGCAGCAAGGGGATCGACACGATCGTCCTCGGCGGGTTCCTGACGAACTGCTGCGTCGAGTCGACGATGCGCACCGGCTACGAGAACGGGTTCCGCGTCATCACGCTGACCGACTGCACCGCCGCCACCTCGCAGGAGGAGCACGACAACGCGCTGCGGTTCGACTACCCGATGTTCTCGACACCGGTGACGTCCCAGGACGTGCTCGCCGCGCTCTGACGCGAACGCCCCCGGGCGGCAGCGGGCACACCGCGCCGCCCGGCGTCCGCGACCACCCGGGCGCACGGGAGGCCGCGGCGCGCCCGCGTCCCACCACACCCCGCCCCGTGACGTCGCCGTCGACGGGGGCGGCGGGTCAAGTTTGACTGACCGATCAGTCAGCCCTAGTCTCGGGACGTGACGCCACCCTCCGATCTCGCACGCCGGGCCGACCGCCGCGCCGCGATCCTCGAGGCGGCGGCGCTGGAGTTCGCCGTGCGCGGGTACGACGCCACCCGGGCCGCCGACGTGGCCCGTCGGGCCGGCGTGGCGTCGGGCACGGTCTTCTACCACTTCGGCGACAAGGCGACCCTGTTTCGCGAGGTGTTCGCCGACGACCTCCCCCGCGCACGCGGGCTGGCGGAGGAGGCACGACGTCTGGACGACCCTGTGAACGCCGCCCTGCACCTCGTGGACGGGCTGGCCGCGGACGTGCTCGTACCCGGCGCACCGGTCCTCGCGGCGGAGCTGGTCCGCCGCGTCGGCGTCGACCCCGAGCTGGCCCGCGTCGTCGCCGAGACGGACAGGATCACGCGTGGGGCACTCGCCGAGACGATCGAGCGGGGCGTCCGGACAGGGCGGTTCGACCCGACGCTCGACCCGCCCACCGCGGCCGGGCTGGTCCTCGCGATGGTCGACGGCCTCTACCTGGGCGCCGACCCCGAGCACGACCTGCGGCCGGCGCTGCGTCGCGCCGTCGCCGCCTATCTCCGCTCGCCGGACATGACCGAGGAGGACGATGACCGACCGACGTGACGGGACGACGATCGGGCTGCACCCCGCCGTAACCGCCGGGGTGTGCGCGGCGGGCTTCGCGCTCGGGGCCGGGCTCGGGATCGGCTCCGACGCGCTGCTGGCGTGGTTCGAGGGCACGTTCGACAGCGCGCCCGCCCCCGTGCGGGTCGCAGCCGCGCTGCCGACCGGTGTCGCTGTCGCCGTGCTCGCCGCCGCGGGCCTCCTCGTCGGCCTGTGGTTCGCCGGTCGGTGGAAGGAGGAGACCCTCGTGTGCACGCTCGACCCGGAGGGCGTCCGCACCCGCCTCCACAAGCGCTCGGGCTGGGTGCCGCGCAGCGCGGTGGCACAGGTGTTCGTCGACGGCGAGGAGCTCGTGCTCGCCGACCCGCGCGGCCGCCCGCTCGCCGTCGGTGCCGTCGCCGGCGTCGGCGTGCGACGGCTTGGACGCGCGTTCACGTCCGCGGGCTACCCCTGGTCGGGCACCGGCCACCCTCGCGAGAGCGCGTTCCGCGTGTTCGTCGAGGGACGCGACGACCCGGGTGCGCCGGTCACGGACCTGCTGACCGAGCGAGCCGCGGCACTGGCCGCGGGCGACGACGCCCGGGCTCGTGCGCTGCGCCTGGAGCTCGGTGAGGCCGGTGCGTTCGTGCGCGACCGGCACGGCGAGCAGGAGTACGTGCTGCTCGACGCCGTCGACCGCTGAACCTCCGGCCGAGCAGGTCGATCGTCAGCGGGGGCGGTACGGCGAGACGACGACCTCGACGCGCTGGAACTCCTTGAGGTCGGAGTAGCCCGTGGTCGCCATCGCGCGGCGCAGCGCGCCGATGAGGTTGAGCGTGCCGTCGGCCTGGCTGCCCGGGCCGAGCAGGATCTGCTGGAGCGTGCCGACGGTGCCGACGCGCACCCGCTCGCCGCGCGGCAGCTGCGGGTGGTGCGCCTCCGGACCCCAGTGCCAGCCGCGGCCCGGCGCCTCCTGAGCGCGCGCGAGCGCGGCGCCCAGCATGACGGCGTCGGCGCCGCACGCGACGGCCTTGACGAGGTCGCCCGAGAGCCCGACCCCGCCGTCGGCGATGATGTGGACGTACCGGCCGCCGGACTCGTCGAGGTAGTCGCGGCGGGCCGCGGCCACGTCGGCGACGGCGGAGGCCATCGGGGCGTGGATGCCGAGCGTCGTGCGCGTGGTGTGCGCCGCGCCGCCGCCGAACCCGACGAGCACGCCGGCCGCACCGGTGCGCATGAGGTGCAGAGCCGCGGTGTAGGTCGAGGCGCCGCCGACGATGACCGGCACGTCGAGCTCGTAGATGAACCGCTTGAGGTTGAGCGGCTCCGCGTTGGAGGAGACGTGCTCGGCCGAGACCGTGGTGCCGCGGATGACGAACAGGTCGACGCCCGCGCCGACGACGGTGCGCCAGTGCTCCTGCGTGCGCTGCGGCGAGAGCGCGCCGGCGACGGTGACGCCGGCCTTGCGGATCTCGCCGAGCCGCTCGGTGATGAGCTCGGGGATGATCGGCGCCGAGTAGATCTCCTGCATGCGTGCGGTCGCGCGGTCCTCGGGGAGCTCGGCGATCTCAGCGAGCAGCGGCTCCGGGTCGGAGTACCGGGTCCACAGGCCCTCGAGGTCGAGCACTCCGATGCCGCCGAGCTGGCCGAGCCGCACGGCGGTGGCCGGGCTCATGACCGAGTCCATCGGTGCCGCGAGGACCGGCAGCTCCACGTGGTAGGCGTCGATCTGCCACGTCACCGAGACGTCCTCGGGGTCACGCGTGCGGCGCGACGGCACGACCGCGATGTCGTCGAAGGAGTACGCGCGGCGCCCCCGCTTGCCGCGGCCGATCTCGATCTCGTAGGTCACCCGGCAAGGCTACCGGCCCGCACCCCACCCGGTTCCACCGTGGAGCACGCACCCGCCGGTGTCCGGGGACGCCAGGGGCAGAAGTGGGTTGAAACCCTGCCCGGGGGCGGACGTGGGTTGGAAGCGTCAGCCGCGGAAGGAGTAGTTCGGGGCCTCGCTGACCATCTGCACGTCGTGCGGGTGCGACTCCTTGAGGCCCGCGGCGGTGATCCGCACGAACCGGCCGCGCTGCTGCAGCTCGGGGATCGTGCGGGCGCCCACGTAGAACATCGACTGGTGCAGCCCGCCGACGAGCTGGTGCGCGACCTGCGCGGCCGACCCCTTGTACGCGACGCGACCCTCGATGCCCTCGGTGATGACGTCGTCGTCGGAGACGTCGCCCTGGAAGTAGCGGTCCTTGGAGTAGGAGCGGCGGTCGCCGCGCGACTGCATCGCGCCGAGCGAGGCCATGCCGCGGTAGAGCTTGTACTGCTTGCCGCCCGAGAAGATCAGGTCGCCCGGTGCCTCGTCGGTGCCGGCGAACAGCGAGCCGAGCATGACCGACTCCGCGCCCGCCACGATCGCCTTCGCGATGTCGCCCGAGTACTGCAGGCCGCCGTCGCCGATCACCGGGACACCGGCCGGGCGCGCGGCGAGCGACGCCTCGTAGATCGCCGTCACCTGCGGCACGCCGACGCCCGCGACCACGCGGGTGGTGCAGATCGAGCCCGGGCCCACGCCGACCTTGACGGCGTCGCAGCCGGCGTCGACGAGCGCCTGCGCACCCTCGCGGGTGGCGATGTTGCCGCCGATCACCTGCACGCCCCTGGTGGCGGGGTCGCTCTTGAGCCGGCGCACCATGTCGAGCATGAGCCGGGCGTGCCCGTTGGCGGTGTCGACGACGAGCACGTCGACGCCGGCCTCGACCAGCGCGGTCGCACGCTCCCACGCGTCGCCGAAGAACCCGACGGCGGCACCGACGACCAGCCGGCCCTCGCCGTCCTTGGTCGCGAGCGGGTACTGCTCGGACTTGACGAAGTCCTTGACGGTGATGAGGCCGCGCAGCCTGCCGTCCTCGTCGACGAGCGGCAGCTTCTCGACCTTGTGCTTGGCCAGCAGCGCGGAGGCGTCCTCGCGCGAGATCCCCACCCGACCGGTGACGAGCGGCATCGGCGTCATCGCCTCACGGACGGTCGTCGTCTGGAACGTCGCGGGCGGCACGAACCGCAGGTCGCGGTTGGTGATGATGCCGAGCAGCACGTCGTCGGCGTCGACCACCGGCAGCCCGGAGACGCGGAACTTCGCGCACAGCGCGTCGAGCTCGGCGAGCGTGGCGTCCGGCCCGATCGTCAGCGGGTCGGTCACCATGCCGGACTCCGACCGCTTGACCAGGTCGACCTGCGCGGCCTGGTCGGCGATCGGCAGGTTCCGGTGGAGGATCCCGACACCGCCCTGGCGGGCCATCGCGATGGCCATCCTGCCCTCGGTGACGGTGTCCATGGCCGCCGAGACCAGCGGGATCCGCATGGAGATCTCCCGCGTCAGGCGGGTCGAGGTGTCCGCCTCGCTGGGGACGACGTCGGTCTCCCCGGGCAGCAGGAGCACGTCGTCGTAGGTGAGTCCGATGAAACCGAAGGGATCGGTCGGCGGCTGCGTCACGCCGCCAGTCTAGGCAGGTGCTCGACGGCGTCTCGACCCCCGGTCCGGCAGCCGATCCGTGACGTCCCTCACCCGCGGCCGCCGCGGCGTCGGCGCCGGGCTGCCCCGGACGTGCGAAGGCCCCGGCGACCGTGGGTCACCGGGGCCTGCGCGGAGCGGACGCGCGGGGCGTCAGCTCACTTCTCGACGACGGCGAGGACGTCGCGCGCGGAGAGGATGAGGTACTCCTCACCGGCGTACTTCACCTCGGTGCCGCCGTACTTGCTGTAGATGACCACGTCGCCGACAGCGACGTCGACCGGCACCCGGTTCCCGTTGTCGTCGACCCGACCGGGCCCGACGGCGAGGACCTCGCCCTCCTGGGGCTTCTCCTTCGCGGTGTCCGGGATGACGAGGCCAGAGGCCGTGGTCTGCTCGCCGTCGCTCGCCTTGACGACGATCCGGTCCTCGAGCGGCTTGATGGAGACCGACACTGCGGACCTCCCCTTTCGCGTAGCAACTGTTCAGGACAATGGGACCGCACCGGGGCAGCACGGGTCGTCGCCGTCGCGGGGGTCGACATCCCGTGCCGAGGCACGGTCGAACGCTCCTGGGTAGGAGCCTCGGGTCACAATCTAGGCTCGCGTTAGCACTCGGTCAAGGCGAGTGCTAAGAGTTTCGCGAGGAGCGTGCTCAGTAGCCGTGCCGCGGGGTGGCGCGCGCCATCACCTCGGCGCGTGCGCGGGCCAGCTCCTCGAGCAGGTGCGCCTCGTCCTGCCGCGCGCGCCGTGCGACGTGACCGGTGTAGAGGTCCTGGCGCGCGTAGGCGAGCCGTGCGGCGGTGCGCTGGTAGGCGCGCATCGCGGGCTTGGCGCCCACGCCCGCCGCCCACCGGCGCGCGGCGCGGCAGGCCTGCATCGACGACAGCGCCTGCACCTCGGCCTCGCTGAGCCAGCCGCTCGGTACGTAGTCGCGCAGCCGGCGCCCCACGACGTGCTGCTCGCGCTGGCGCAGCCAGATCGCGATGCCCGCGAGCAGCGCGAGCGGGAGCCAGTTGAGCAGCACGAAGATCGCGACGAGGTCGGTGAACGAGGACGCGAAGCTGAGGCTGCCGTTCCAGCCCATGTGCAGCGCGACCGCCGCGAGGTAGCCGAGCGGGAACAGCCAGAGCCAGGCGGCCTTGGACCGCCGACGCGAGGCGATGCCGAGCGCGATGCCCATCGGCACCGAGTAGACGAGGTGGCCGAACGGGCTGAGCAGCGCCCGCATCACGAAGATCATGCCCATGTCCTCGGCGTTGAGCGCGAAGTACTGCACGTCCTCGACGACCGAGAAGCCGAGCGCCACCACCGCGCCGTAGACGGCGCCGTCGAGCGGTCCGTTGAACTCGCGCCGCCGCACGAGGAAGATCAGCAGGATCCCGAGGCCCTTCATCGCCTCCTCGACGATCGGGGCGCCGAGCACGGCCGAGGCGGTGCCCGGGTCGAGACCGGTGCCGAGCGCACCGGCGAGCGCCGGCCCGACGACGGAGTTGAGCAGGCTCGCGACCGCGACGGCGACACCGCCGCCCCACAGGAACGCCCCGACGAGCAGGAACCGCGGCTCGGGCTCCCACCGGTCGACCCACATGATGAGCGCGCCGATCGTGACCAGCGGCACGAGCGCGAGCACGACGGCGACCCCGACGGTGGTCCCGCTCGTCACCAGCGCCATCAGGACGACGAACGCCGAGGCGAGCAGGCCGCCGAGGACCACGAGCACGATCTCGAGGACGATCGGCCGCTTGCGCTGGGTCGCCCACGGGACCGCGCCCGGCGGCGCCATGGCCGGGCTCGGCGCGACCGGGTGCGGCGGCTGGGCGGCGTAGGCGGGCTGGGCACCGTAGCCGGGCTGCGCGGTGTACCCGGGCTGCGCTCCGTAGCCGGGCTGCGCGGGCTGCGCTCCGTAGCCGGGCTGCGCGGCGTACCCGGGCTGCGCTCCGTAGCCGGGCTGCGCGGGCTGCGCTCCGTAGCCGGGCTGCGCGGCGTACCCGGGCTGGGGTGCGCCGTAGCCGGGCTGGGCCGGCGTCGGGGCGGGCGCAGGGCCGGGCTGGGGCGCCCCCGACGGGGCAGCGTAGCGCGCAGGCTGCGGCGCGGGCTCGGGTGACGTCACCGGAGCACGGTAGCGGCCCGGGTGAGCGGCAGGCAGGGGGACGACTACCCGGTGGCGCTCAGCCGCCCTGCTCGCGGGCGCGCTGCCGCTCCAGCTTCTCGGCCGCCCTCATCAGCTCCTTGGCGGCGTCGCGCGCACGCTGCGCCTCCGCCTCGCGCCGGTGGAGCTCCTTGACCCGCTGCTCGGTCGCCTTGCGGGTCGCGACGGCGTCGCGCCAGGCGCCCTCGGCCCGCTCGTAGGCCTCGCGCGGCGAGGCCGGCGCGGCGTCCACGGCCACCGGCGGCGGGCCGGCCGCGGCACGAGCCGCGACGCCGTCGAGGAACGTCTCGAGCGCGAAGCGCAGGTCGGGGCCGAGGTCGTCGTCGGGCGCCGCCTCCTGCGGTGCGCCGAAGTAGGCGCCGGAGGCGACGAGCGGGGCCAGGTGCGGGAAGCGCGCCGCGGTGGCGACCTCTCGGATCGCCGCGACCGTGGCGCTGGAGTAGCCGGTGATCTCGTCCATCACGCCCGCGAAGCCGCGCACGAGCACCGTGCAGCCGACGATGACGCCCAGCTTCTCCTCCGGCGACGTCGGGAGCGTGCGCAGCGCCCGCAGCCCCGCGTCGACGACCCGCATGTTGTTGGGCATGATCAGCAGGTCGGAGTCGACCGGCAGCTCGAGCACCCACGGGTGGCGGCGGTAGCAGCCCGCCAGCAGGCCGGCCCAGGCGAGCAGGCCCGCGCGCCAGTCGTCGTCGGGCACTCCCCCGACGTCCTCGGTGCGCAGCGCCGCGTCGAGCATCAGCCGGTGCAGCTCGTCCTTGCTGGCGATGTAGCGGTACAGCGCCATCGTCGTGAAGCCGAACGAGGCGGCGACGCGCTGCATCGTCACGGCGTCGAGGCCCTCGGCGTCGGCGATCTCGATCGCCGCGTCGACGATGCCCTCGTGGCTCAGCTCGCGCTTCGGGCCGCGCTGCGGGAACTCGGCCACACCCCAGGCCACGGCGACGGTCCGCGGCATCCCGTCCTCGGTCACCCAATCACTGTATACAGCGCACGCTGTGTATGCCATACTCAGTGTGTGCCATAAACAGATAGTCCTGTACACAGAACGGAGCCGGCATGACCCCCGCCATCGAGGTGGACTCGATCCGCAAGAGCTACGCATCCGCCGTCGTGCTCGACGGCGTGTCCCTCACCGTCCCGAGCGGCGTCTACGCGCTGCTGGGTCCGAACGGCGCCGGGAAGACGACGTTCGTCAACGTCCTCACGACGCTGCTGCGACCCGACGGAGGCACCGCCCGGATCTGCGGCGTCCCGCTGTCGCAGCGCCGCACGGTGCGCCGGCTCATCAGCGTCACCGGCCAGTTCGCCGCGGTGGACGAGCTGCTCACCGTCACCGAGAACCTCGTCGTGGTCGCACGCCTGCTGGGTCTCGACGCCGCCCGCGCACGGTCCCGGGCGGCCGAGCTGGTCGAGGCCTTCGACCTCGGTGCGGTCGCGCACACGCTGGTGCGCACCCTCTCCGGCGGCACCGCACGCCGGGTCGACCTCGCGATGAGCCTCGTCCAGCGGCCGGCCGTGCTGTTCCTCGACGAGCCGACGACCGGCCTCGACCCCGCGAGCCGGCGGCGGCTGTGGGCCGACGTCCGCGAGCTGGCGACAGCCGGCACCACCGTCCTGCTCACCACCCAGTACCTCGAGGAGGCCGAGGCGCTGGCCGACCGGATCGGCGTGCTCGCAGGCGGTCGGATCGTCGCCGAGGGCACGGCCGCCGAGCTGACCGCCGTCGTCGGCGGCGAGGAGGTCGTGCTGACCGAGGCCGACGGGACCGAGGTCCGCACGCTGACGACCGACGGCACGGTCGCCGGGCTCGCCGCGGCCCTCGACCGGCTCGAGCCCGACACCGCGGCCCTGCACGTGCAGCTGCGCAGGCCCACCCTCGAGGACGCCTTCACCGCCCTCACCCAGCACCGCACCACCTCGACCGAGAAGGAGGTCGCCGCATGACCACGCTCACCGCTCCCCCGGCCCGCCGCGGCGCGGGCGCCCTGCGTGCCGCCGGCGTGTTCGTCGAGCGCAGCCTGCGCCAGAACCTGCGCGACGGCGAGGCGCTGCTCATGGCCGTGCTGCTGCCGGTGCTGCTCATGCTCGTGTTCACCTACGTCTTCGGCGGCGCGATCGACCCGACCGGCGCCTACCTCAGCTACGTGGTGCCCGGCATCATCCTCACCTGCGCGGGCTTCGGCGCCTCGGGCGTGGCGGTGTCGGTCAACCGGGACGTGACGACCGGTGCGATCAACCGGTTCCGCACGATGCCGATCGCGGGCGCCACCGTGCTCGTCGGGCACGTGGTCGCGAGCCTGCTGCGCAACCTCGTGGCGACCGGCCTCGTCATCGGGGTCGGGGTGGCGCTCGGCTTCCGCCCGGACGCCACGCCGCTGGAGTGGGTCGGCGCGGTGGGCGTCGTCGGTCTCTACATCCTGGCGATCACCGCGCTGTTCGCCTTCATCGGCCTGGTCGCCGGCAGCCCCGAGAGCGCGAACGGCTACGGGTTCCTGCTGCTGTTCCTGCCCTACGCCTCGAGCGCGTTCGTGCCGGTGGAGACGATGCCGTCGTGGCTGCGCGGGTTCTCCGAGCACCAGCCGATCACGCCGGTCATCGAGACGATCCGCGGGCTGCTCACCGGCACCGAGATCGGCACCGCGGGGCCGCTCGCGCTGGTGTGGTGCGTCGGCGTCGTGCTGGTCGCGGGGCTCCTGGTCGCCCTCACCTTCCCGCGGCGGCTGCGCCGCTGACCCGCACGGCCCGGCCCGGGACCGGTGCGCGCCGCCGGCCCGGGCCGTCGCGACCGGCTAGATGTCGCCGCCGAGGTAGGCGGCCCGCACCGAGGGGTCGTTCGCCAGCTCGGCCCCGGTGCCCGACCGCACGATCTCACCGGTCTCGAGCAGATAGGCGTAGTGGGCCAGCTTGAGCGCCTGCGCCGCGTTCTGCTCGACGAGCAGCACGGTCGTCCCCTGCTCGTTGATCTCCTCGATGATCGTGAAGATCTGCTTGATGAGCATCGGCGCCAGCCCCATCGACGGCTCGTCGAGCAGCAGCAGCCGCGGTCGCGCCATCAGCGCCCGACCGATCGCCAGCATCTGCTGCTCGCCGCCCGAGAGGGTGCCGGCGACCTGCTTGATGCGCTCGTCGAGCCGTGGGAACAGCGTCAGCACCCGCTCGAAGTCCGGCGCGAGCGCCGACGCGCTGCGGTCGCGGCGCACGTAGGCGCCCATCTCGAGGTTCTCGCGCACGGTCATGCCGGGGAAGATGCCCCGGCCCTCGGGCGCCTGGCTGATGCCGATCTGCACGCGCTTGTCGGGCGAGACCTTCGCCAGGTCCTGGCCGTCGTAGACGATCGAGCCGGCGCGCACCTTGCGGAGCCCCGAGATCGTCTTGAGCGTCGTGGACTTGCCGGCGCCGTTGGCGCCGATCAGCGTGACGATCGAGCCCTGGGGCACCTCGAAGGTGATGTCGCGGATCGCCTCGATGTGGCCGTAGTTGACCGACAGGTCGCGGATCTCGAGCAGCACGTCACTCATCGGTCACCACCTCGTCCTCCGCGACGCCCAGGTAGGCGGCGATCACCGCCGGGTCGTTCTGCACCTCGGTCGGGCTGGCGTCGGCGATCTTGGTCCCGAACTCGAGCACGACCACCCGGTCGACGACGCCCATCACCAGCCGCATGTCGTGCTCGATGAGCAGCACCGTCAGCCCGCGGTCGCGGATCTTGCGGATCAGCTCCATGAGCGCCTGCTTCTCCGACGGGTTGAAGCCCGCGGCGGGCTCGTCCAGGCAGAGCAGCTTCGGCTGGGTCGCCATCGCGCGCGCGATCTCCAGCCGGCGCTGGTCGCCGTAGGAGAGGTTGCCCGCCAGCTCGTCGGCGCGGCCGCCGACCCCGACGAAGTCGAGCAGCTCGAGCGCGAGCTCGCGGCCCGCGGCCTCCTCGCGCCGGTGCCGCGGCAGCCCGAGGAGCGCCGAGATCGGGCCGGTCGTGTGCCGGGCGTCGGCCCCGACCATGACGTTCTCGAGCGCGGTCATCGCGCGGAACAGGCGGATGTTCTGGAAGGTCCGCGCGATGCCGCGCTTGGCGATCCGGTAGCGCTTCAGCCCGGTGATCTGCTCGCCGTCGAACGTGACGCCGCCGGAGGTGGGGCGGTAGATGCCGGTGACGACGTTGAACGCGGTCGTCTTGCCCGCGCCGTTCGGGCCGATCAGCCCGAGGATCTCGCCGCGGTCGATGTGGAAGCTGACCCCGTTGAGGGCGGTCACGCCGCCGAACTTGAGCGTGACGTCGTCGAGCGAGAGCAGGGTGTCGCCCGTGGTCACCGGCGTGGGCTGCTGGACGGTCTCAGCCACGGCTGCTCCCCTCATCGGTCGGTGCTGCGTCGTCGGGCGTCGGACCGCCCGCGGCGATGACGGCGTCCTCCGGCTCCTCGCCGACCTCCAGCGCCTCGGTCTCCGCCTCCATCCGCTGCGCGCGGACGGTGCGGCGCGGCGGCAGCAGACCCTGCGGCCGGTAGATCGCCAGCAGCATGAGCGCGAGCCCGAACACGAGCACCCGCCACTGCTCGAACCCGCGGAACCGCTCCGGCAGGTAGGCGACCACGACGGCGCCGATGACGGCGCCCCAGCGGTTGCCCTGGCCGCCGACGACGACCGCCGAGAGGAACAGGATCGAGATCAGCAGCGTGAACGACTCGGGGTTGATGAACGTCTGCCGGGTGGCGAACAGCGAGCCCGCGATGCCGCCGACGAACGCGCCGATCGCGAACGCGAGCAGCTTGAACCGGAACGTCGGCACGCCCATGAGCTCGGCGGCGTCCTCGTCCTCCCGGGTCGCCTCCCAGGCGCGGCCGACGCGCGAGTCCTTGATCCGCTTGTCGGCCAGCAGCACGAGGATGATGAGCGTGAGCGCCAGCCAGTAGAACGGGATCGGGTCGGTGACCCCGAACTCGATGAACGTCGTCGTGTCGGAGAAGTCGACGAGCGGCACGCCGGTGCTCCAGTCGAGGTGCGGCACCTCGAACAGCGGCAGGCTCGGCGGCGACGGGATCGGCCGGATGCCGCGCGCGGCGCCGAGCCACTCGCTGTTGATCAGCGTGAGCCGCACGATCTCACCGAACCCGAGCGTGACGATCGCCAGGTAGTCGCCGCGCACCCGCAGCGTGGGCCAGCCGAGCAGCACGCCCGAGACCATCGTGACCACGAGCGCGACCGGCAGGCTCAGCAGCCAGGGCCACGTGGCGTGCTGGGCGGTGAGCACGCCGACCGTGTAGGCCCCGATCGCGTAGAAGCCGACGTAGCCGAGGTCGAGCAGACCGGCGTAGCCGACCACGATGTTGAGGCCGACGGCCACGAGCACGTAGACCGAGACCGTGAACAGCACGCCGCCGAAGTCGGTGCCCGGCGTCGAGATGATCGGGGGCTCCAGCAGCGGCAGCACGTAGCACAGCAGCGCGATCGCGACCATGAGCAGGAACTGCGCCCACCGGGGCATCCCCGACAGCCGCCGGCGCAGGCCGCCGAGCAGGTCGCGCCGGGAGCGGCGCGGCGGTGCGGACGTCGTCTGGCTCATGCGCGTGCCTTCCCGAGCGACTCGCCCAGCAGGCCGGTCGGTCTGAACAGCAGGATGACCACGAGCAGCACGAACGCGACGACGTGGCGCCACTCGCTGCCGAACAGCCCGGAGCCGAGGCTCTCGGCGACGCCGAGCACGAGACCGCCGACCAGCGCGCCGCGCAGGTTGCCGATGCCGCCGAGCACGGCCGCCGTGAACGCCTTGACGCCGAGGAGGAAGCCGGCGTTGTAGCGGGTGAGGCCGACCTGCAGCATGTAGAGGGTGGCGGCCGCGCCCGCGAGCAGGCCGCCGATGAGGAACGTCAGCTGGATGACGCGGGTGCTGTTGACACCCATGAGCGAGGCCGACTCCGGGTCCTGCGCCACCGCGCGGATGCCGCGGCCGAGCCGGGTGCGGCGGATGAACTGGTCGGCCGCGATCATCATGAGCAGCGCGGCCAGCACGATGATGATGTCCTTGTTCGTGACGCCGTAGCCGAGCACCTCGAACTGCACCGTGAAGGTGCGGTCGGTCGGGAGCCCGAGGTTCTCCCGGGAGCGGGCCACGTAGCGGCCGAGGACGTCGTCGACGCCCAGCGCCGAGGCCAGCGCGCCGCGCAGACCCATGAGCTCGGACAGCACGAAGGACGCGCCGATCGCCGAGATCAGCGCGATCAGCCGTGGCGCGCCGCGGTTGAGCAGCGGCCGGTAGGCGACGCGCTCCAGCAGCAGCGCGACGCCACCGGAGGTGATCATCGCGATGAGCATCGCGACCGCGAGCGAGGCCACGAGGGCGACGCCCGCCGTCGTCGCGTCGGCTCCGACGAGCCACAGCGCCCACACGGTCGCGAAGGTGCCGAACATGAACACCTCGGAGTGGGCGAAGTTGATGAGCTGGAGGACGCCGTAGACCATCGTGTAGCCCAGCGCGATGAGCGCGTAGACGGAGCCGAACACGAGGCCTCCGACGAAGAGGCTCACGAACTGGTCGAGGACGTACTGGAATGCCACCGGCGGAGCTCCTCAGACGTGAGGGGGCGACCGGAGGACCACGCCGTCCTCCGACCGACTGACGGGGACACGACGCGGGGCCGGGCTGGGCCCGGCCCCGCGTGGTGCCTTACTCGATCGGCTCCCCGAGCTGGATCGCGCCGTCCGCGACCGGGTAGGCGTACACGACGACCTCGGCGACCTCGCCGGACTCGTCGAACTTGATGTGCTTGGTGATGCCCTCGGCGTCGTAGCCGTTCACCCACTCCAGCATCGAGGCCCGGTCGGTGTTCCCCTCGAGCAGACCCTGCAGGAGGATGTTCAGCGCGTCGAAGCCCTCCGTGGAGTACGTGCCGGGCTCCTGGCCGGCCGACTCCTGGTACGCGGCGGTGAACTCCTCGTCCGCCGGTGCGCACGGGCAGGTGAGCACGGCGCCGTCGGCGGCCGCGCCCGCGGCCTCGACGAAGCCGGGGTCCAGCGCGCCGTCGCCCGACATGAACAGACCGTCGTAGCCGCCCGAGCGGAGCTGGCTGACCAGGGCGCCCGCCTCGGCGTAGTAGCCCGCGAAGTAGACGGCGTCCGCACCGGAGGCGTTGACGGCGGTCACGGCCGGGCCGAAGTCGGTGTCGCCGACCTGGATGGTCTCGGTGCCGACGACGAGGTCGCCGAGCGCGTCGACGACGCCGCCGCCCAGGCCCGCGCCGTACTCGGACGCGTCGTCGATGACGAACACGCCCTCGGCGCCGATGTTCTCCAGGTAGGTCGCCACCGCGGGCGCCTGGGTGTCGTCGTTGCCGATGATGCGGTGGAAGGTGTCCCAGCCGTTGGTGGTCAGCGCCGGGTTGGTCGCCGACGGCGACACGGTCACCAGGCCGGCCTGCGCGAACACCTCGCCGGTGGCCGCGGTCTCGCCGGAGAACGTCGGGCCGACGACGCCGATGATGTCGTCGTTGCCCACGATCTCGCCCACCAGCGAGGTGGCCTGCGCCGGGTCGCCCTGGGTGTCGAACCGCTCCAGGGTCACCTCGCAGTCGGGGTTCGCCTCGAGGAACTGCTCGAGCGCGAGGGTGGAGCCGTTGACGATGTTGATGCCGAGGTTCGCGGCCGGGCCCGTGAGGGGACCGACGTAGGCGAAGACCGCCGAGCAGTCGCCGCCGGCGTCGTTGCCGCCCCCGCCGTCACCGTTGCCGGTGGGGTCGTCGCCGCCGCCGGTGGTGCCGCAGGCCGCGAGTGCGATCCCCGACGCCGCGAGCAGAGCCGCGGTGCGCCAGAGGGTGGTGGATCGAGACATTCGTTGTCCTCCACGGGAGGTGAGTCGGGACCCGAGGCTCCCGAGCGGTTTGGTGTGGCCCGAAACCTAACACCCAGCCTGTCGCCGCGAGGCCGGCCCGCAGCAGTGTTACCCACTCGTAACGCATGCCCTGCGCCGGCCGGCGCTGGACGTCACCGGGCACGCGGCCTGGCAGGATCGACGTCCGTGGACATGAGCGCCGTCGAGCGGCTGCTGACCCCCGAGGGCTGGACCCTGCTGTCGCGGATGCCGCCCTACGACGAGGACGCCTCGCTGCAGCTCGCGACCGGGCTGCGCGAGCGCGGCGTCGACCCCGACCTCGTGGCCGCGGTGATGACGCAGAGCCGCTTGCGCACCCGCGCGCGCGCCAAGTTCGGGGCGTTCGCCGACGAGATGCTGTTCACCCCCGAGGGGCTGGAGCAGGCGACGCGGCTGCCGGTCGCGGCGCGGCACGCGCAGCGCTACGCCTCCGCCGGCGCACGGCTCGTCGCCGACCTCGGCTGCGGCATCGGCAGCGACGCGATGGCGATGGCCGGGCTCGGGCTGCGCGTGCTCGGCGTCGAGAAGGACGAGGTGACCGCGGCGGTCGCGGCGGTGAACCTGCGCGCCTTCGACGCCACCGTCCGGCACGGCGACGCGCTCGAGGTGGACCTGGTCGCCGAGGGCGTCGACGCCGTCTTCGCCGACCCCGCGCGCCGCACCCGGGCGGGCACCCGGGTGTTCGACCCGCGGGCCTACTCCCCCGACCTCGACACGCTGCTCGCGCTGCGCGAGACCGTCCCCGCGCTCGGGCTCAAGGTCGGCCCCGGCATCCCGTACCGGGCGCTGCCGAGCGAGACCCACGCGCAGTGGGTCAGCGTCGACGGCGCGGTCGTGGAGGCCGGTCTGTGGTTCGGTCCGCTCGCACCCGAGGGCTCCGGGCGCAGCGCGCTGGTGATGCGCGGCGACCGCGCCGACGTGCTGAGCGTCGCCGGCGACGCCGACGCCGCCGCCGCGCGAGCCCCGAGCGGGCCGCTCAAGGGCTACCTGTACGAGCCGGACGGCGCGGTGATCCGCGCCGGGCTGGTCGCCCGCGTCGCCGAGGAGCTCGACGGCACGCTCGTCGACCCGTCGATCGCGTACGTGACCACGACGGCGGAGCGCAGCACCCCCTTCGCCACCGGCTACCGGGTGCTCGACTCCTTCGACTTCGGGCTCAAGCGCCTGCGCGCCTACCTGCGCACGCGCGACGTCGGGCGGCTCACGATCAAGAAGCGCGGCACCGCCGTCGTCCCGGACCAGCTGCGCCAGCAGCTGCACCTCAAGGGCTCGGCCGAGGCGACGATCGTGCTGACCCGGCTCGCGGGCAAGCAGAGCGTCCTCGTCGTGGAGCCCCTCGCGGGCTGAACCGCCCGGGCGTCCCAGGCTGGGGCGATGGGGCAGCTCTACGACGCGATCACACCCCGGCTGCGGGCGTTCATCGAGGCGATGCCTGTGTTCTTCGTGGCGACCGCGCCGCTGAGCCCCGACGGGCACGTCAACGTCTCCCCCAAGGGCATCGGGGGCACGTTCGCGGTCGTCGACGAGCGCACGGTGGCCTACCTGGACATCACCGCGAGCGGCGCGGAGACGATCGCCCATCTGCGGGAGAACGGGCGGATCACGGTGATGTTCTGCTCGTTCTCCCGCCAGCCGAAGATCCGCAGGCTGCACGGACGCGGTCGCGTCGTCGGCGTGGACGACCACGAGTTCGCGACCTGGCGGCCGCCCTTTCCCGAGACCATCGCGGCGCGCGCGGTCGTCGTCGTCGACGTCGAGCGGGTCTCCGACTCCTGCGGCTACGGCCTGCCGCTGATGGACGAGCCGCGCGAGCGCGACATGCTGATCCCGACGATGGAGCGGCGCGGGCCCGACGGCGTGCGCGCCTACCGCGCGGAGAGGAACGCCGTGAGCATCGACGGCCTGCCGGCGTTCGAGGAGCGAGAGACCACGCAAGGCGGGGACGCAGCGGCGCCGCGCGCGTGAGGATGTCCCCGTGACCCTCGACTTCGCGCGCTCGGAGCGCTCGACCCTCGGCGTGGAGTGGGAGCTCGCGCTCGTCGACACCGACACCGGGGACCTGCGGCAGGTGGCGCAGACCGTGCTCGACGCGGTCGCCCCCGCCGACGGCTCGCAGCACCCCACGATCCGCCAGGAGCTGCTGCTCAACACCGTCGAGCTCGTCACCGGCGTGTGCCGCACGGTGCCGGAGGCGATGGCCGACCTCGACCGCAGCGTCGCGCTCGTGCGCGAGGTCACCGACCCGCTGCGGGTGGAGCTGATGTGCGCCGGCACCCACCCGTTCGGGCACTGGTCGAACCAGAAGGTCACGAACAAGGCCCGGTACGCGACGCTGATCGACCGCACCCAGTGGTGGGGTCGGCAGATGCTCATCTACGGCGTGCACGTGCACGTCGGTGTCGAGGACCGCGACAAGGTGCTGCCGATCCTGGGTGCGCTGCTGACGTTCTACCCGCACCTGCTCGCGCTGTCGTGCTCCTCGCCCTACTGGGCCGGGCGCGACACCTCCTACGCGTCCAACCGCGCCCTGCTGTTCCAGCAGCTGCCCACCGCCGGGCTGCCCTACACCGAGATCACCGACTGGCCGCGGCTGGAGCGCTACGTCGACGACATGCTGCGCACGGGGGTCATCGACGCGTTCGACGAGATCCGGTGGGACATCCGGCCCTCCCCCACGTTCGGCACGATCGAGCTGCGTGTCTTCGACGGCGTCACGAACCGCACCGAGCTCGCAGCGCTGGCCGCGCTCGCGCAGTGCCTGGTCGAGTGGTTCTCGCGGCGCCTCGACGCCGGTGAGCGGCTGCCCGCGATCCCGCCGTGGTTCCTCGCGGAGAACAAGTGGCGCGCGGCGCGCTACGGCATGGACGCGATCGTCATCCTCGACGAGGACGGCCACGAGGAGCTCGTCACCGACTCCCTGGCACGCCTGGTCGAGCAGCTCCGACCGGTCGCTGCCGACCTCGGCTGCGCGAGCGAGCTCGAGAGCGTGCTCGAGGTCGCCGCGACCGGCGCCTCCTACCAGCGCCAGCGCGCGGTCGCCGCGCTCCACGAGTGCGGGCTCGACCACGTGGTCGCGCACCTGGTCGCCGAGCTCCGGGCCGGGCGGCCGCTGCCGCCGGCCTGACGTCCCGGCGTCAGTCGAGGATCCCCTGCCGGTAGGCGGTCGCGACCGCCGCGGCCCGGTCGGCGACGCCGAGCTTGGCGTAGATGTGCACGAGGTGCGTCTTGACGGTCGCCTCGCTGACGAACAGCTCGCGCGCGATCGCCCGGTTGGGCGTGCCCTGCGCGACGAGCGCCAGCACCTCGCGCTCGCGCGCGGTGAGCGCGGTACTGGTGGCCGGGCTGCGCACGTGCGAGGCGAGCCGGGTCGCCACGGCGGGCGACAGCACGGCCTCGCCCGCCGCCGTCGAGCGGACCGCCGCCACGAGCGTCGCGGCGGGTGCGTCCTTGAGCAGGTAGCCCGTCGCGCCGGCCTCGATCGCGGCGACCGTGTCGGAGTCGGTGTCGTAGGTCGTGAGCACCAGCACCCGGGTGGTCGCGCCGCGTCGCTGCAGCTCGCGCACCGCCTCGACGCCGTCGCCGCCCGGCATCCGCAGGTCCATGACGACGACGTCGGGACGCCGCCGCTCGACCAGGGCGACCGCCTCGGGCCCGCTGGCGGCCTGCCCGACCACCTCGAGGTCGTCCGCGGCGGCGAGCGTGGCGGCGACGCCGTCGCGCACGACGGGGTGGTCGTCGACGACGACGATCCGGATCACGCGGCGGTCCTCTCCAGCGCCGGGAGCCGCACCGACACGGCCGTGCCGCCGCCGGGCTCGGTCTCGATCGCCAGCTCGCCCGCCAGCCGGTCGGCCCGCTGACGCATCCCGCGCAGCCCGAACGAGGTGGCGGGCCGCGGCGCCGCGTCGTCGAAGCCGCGGCCGTCGTCGCGGACGTCGAGCACGACCTCGTCGTCGTCGTAGGTCAGCGTGACCCCGACCCGGGTGGCCCCGGCGTGCTTGGCGACGTTCGCCAGCGCCTCCTGGGCGATCCGCAGCACGGTGGCCTCGACCTCGCGGTGCAGCGGCCGCGGCTCGCCCGCGACCACCACGTCCGCACGCACGCCGCGCTCCTGCCCCCACGACCGCACGAGGTCGGTCACGGCGTCGGCCAGGGTGCCGACGCTCAGGGGCTCGGGCGCGAGGTCCATGACCGAGCGCCGCGCCTCCCCCAGCGCCTCGCGGGCGAGCGACGACGCACGCGCGACCCGGCGTCGTACCGCCTCGAGGTCCCGCTCGCCGTCGGCGGCCTGCAGCTGGGCGAGCACCCCCGCGAGCGACTGCGCGATCGTGTCGTGGATCTCCTGCGCGAGCCGCTGCCGCTCCTGCTGGACGCCCGCCTCGCGGGCCTGCGCGACGACGGTCGAGTGCAGCCGCGCGTTCTCCGCCATCGTGCGCTCGAGGTCGGCGTTGACCTCCTCGAGCTCGGCGATGACCGCCGCGCGCTGCTGGTTCGACTCCCAGATCGAGTGGCCGTAGTGGCTGAAGACACCACCAAGCCCGAGGTTGACGACGAACAGCGCACCGAAGAGCACGGTCCACCCCGACCACTCCAGCGGCAGGCCCCCGCTCTGGCCGATCGCCATGATGAGCGCGGTCACGCCGATCGCGACCCACCGCCCCGTGCGACGGAACGTCTCGTGGGCGTCGTTGTAGCCGACCCAGGCGTAGATGCAGAACAGCGGGTTCAGCAGCGTCAGCGCCAGCGCCAGCGCGGTCCGCACCACGTAGGCCAGCCGCAGCCACCGGACGTCGTCACGGCGCTCGGGCTGGCGGAGCGAGCACCACCACAGCCAGCCGGCCGACGCGGCCACCAGCGCGAGCTGGGCGGCGAGCCGTGACGGCGGGCTCGTCGCACCGGTCGCCGGCCCGCTGACGAGCGCGATCACGGTCGCGACGGCGAGCGCGGCGAAGGGGACGTAGGTCAGCCACCTCTCCCACTGCTCGGTACGCGACGTCAGGTCCACGGGTCCGTAGCCTTCCAGGCTCTCACTCCCACCGGAAGGTGCGGGAGGCGATGCCGAAGCAGACGACCGTCCACAGCGCCATCACGCCGAGGTGCTGCAGGTCCGGCGCCTGGCCCGCCATCGCCTGGTGCAACGCCTGCGACGCCGCGCCGAGCGGGGTGAGCTCGACAACCCGCTGCAGCAGCCCGCCCATCGCCTGGACGGGGAACCACACCCCGGCGGTGAACATCGAGGGGAAGAACAGCACCATGCCCACCGCCATGCCGATCCGGGCGTTGGGTGCGATCGCGGTGACGATCGCGCCGAGCCCGAACGAGACGACCAGGGCCAGCACGTAGGCCAGCAGGTACCACCCGGGCGACGCCGGCACCGGGGTGCCGAAGGCCAGGCTGCCGACCAGCAGGAGCAGCACGGTCGAGGCAGCGACCGCGGCGCCGTGCAGCCCCACCTGCGCGGCGAGCAGCGTGAGCGGCCGCACGGGCGTCGTCCGCAGCCGCCGCAGCACGCCTGCCTCGCGGTAGGCGAACACCACGGGCGGCATCGCCAGGATCGCCGCCATGATCATCGAGAGCAGCACCGTGACCGGCACATAGAGGTCGACCACCCGCAGACCGCCGAGCTCGGGGTCGGGCTCGCGGTAGCCGGGGATGAACCCCATGACGCACAGCAGCACCACCGGGAACGCGACGATCCAGAACAGCGACCCGACCTCACGGCCGAACAGGCGGGCCTCGGTGCGGAGCACCGCGACGGTGCCAGGGCTGACGAGGGTGCTCATGCCGTCTCCTCCGTGAGGGTCGTGGTGAGGTCGAGGTAGGCGGTGTCCAGGGACCCGGCCGCGACGCGCAGGCGCTGCGGGACGACCCGCTGGGCGTCGAGCGCGGCCAGCACGGCCAGCACGACGTCCTCGGCGCCCTCGACGACGACGCGGCGGTCGTCGACACGGACGGTCGTGACGCCGTCGAGCCCGCGGAGCACGTCGAGGTCGGCGCGCCCCGGCACCTCGAACGAGACGATCGTCGCGGCCGTGCTGGTCCGCACGAGCTCGTCCGGGGTGCCGAGGGCGCGCACGCGCCCGGCGTCGATGATCGCGATGCGGTCGCAGAGCTCCTGGGCCTCCTCCATCGAGTGCGTCACGAGGAGCACGGTGACGCCGCGGTCGCGGAGGTCGCGCACGAGTCGCCACACGTCGCGGCGGGCGCGCGGGTCGAGGCCGGTGCTGAGCTCGTCGAGGATCGCGACGCGGGGCCTGCCGACGAGCGCGAGCGCGATGGAGAGCCGCTGCTGCTGCCCGCCGCTGAGGTCGAGGAAGCGCCTGTCGAGGTGCTCGGTGAGCCCGAGGGCGTCGGTGAGGTCGCCCCAGGGCACCGGGTCGTCGTAGAAGGCGGTCCACAGCTCGAGCGCCTCGCGGACGGTGATCTTCGGCTGCAGCGCGCTCGACTGCAGCTGCACGCCGAGCACGCGCACGAGGGCGTCGCGCTGCGTCCAGGGGTCGAGCCCGTGCACCCGGATGCGACCGGCGTCGCCGGTGCGCAGACCGGCGATCGACTCGACGGTCGTGGTCTTGCCTGCGCCGTTGGGGCCGAGGATCCCGAGCACCTCGCCGTGCTCGACGGCGAGGCTGACGTCGTCGACCGCCACGGTGGCGCCGTAGGTCTTGCGCAGGCCCTCGACGAGGACGGCGGGCGCGCTGGGGGCGTCTGTCATGCCTCCAGCATCGGCAGCCCGCGCCGTCGGCACATCGCGCGGCCGGCGGCCGCGGCATCAACCGATCGGTGGATACGTCAGCGGCGGGAGGCGGTCTGCGCGGCGGCCGCGGCCATCTCCTCGTCGACGCGACGCGCGGCGCGCGAGCCGCGGATCGCGAGCCACACCAGCGCGCCCACGCCGGCCACCGCCAGCACGAGCGCGAGCAGCAGCATCATCGGCGAGCCTTCCGCGCCCGAACCGATGGCCAGCAGCGGCAGGAACGCGCCGAGACCGACCGCGGGCACGACGGTGCCGACCACGCGCTCCTGCCGGGTCCACAGCGGCGACATCCACAGCACCGCGACGCCCACGATGAGCGCCAGCACCGGGAGCAGGAACAGCGCGAAGAACGCGCCGAGGCCGATGAGCGGCAGCACGACCACCATCACCCAGCGCTTGGTCAGGCCGGGCCGCGGCGCTGCGTCCTCCGGCCACTCCATCGCCGGGATCGAGGACAGGTCGTAGCGCGGGCCGCCGGCGGGCGCGGCGGTCGAGGTCGCCGGCGTCGAGGACGTCGAGGAGGTCGAGGACGGCGAGGACGGCGAGGGCGACGTCGAGGACGCCGCGGAGGTGGCCGACGCGGCGGGCGCGCTGTCGTGCGAGGTCGGCGTGCTCGCCGGGGCGGACGTGCTCGCGGGGGCGGGTGCGCTCACCGCGCCAGCGTCGGTGCGCGCGGCGAGTGCCTCGGCCGCGACGTCCTCGACGTCGCCGATGCCGGCGAGGATGCCCGCCATCTCGGCGTCGCTGGGGTCGTGGCCCAGCCGGGCGACGGCCTTGTCGATGCGCTCGCGCACGCGATCGACCACGCCGATCCGCTCGACGGGCGTCATCTCCTGCAGCAGCCGTCCGAGGTCGTCGATATAGCCGGCGCGACGTTCCGAGGCGTTCACTGGTCTCCTTCGAGCACGATCCACCCACGGGCGCGTTCTCCTCGCCCGCTCGGCCCCGCAAGCCTACGGGGCCGCGGCCGGTGGTCGGCACCTCGCGCCCTCCCGGCACCGGCGGCACGCGGATGCCGTCGATATTCGGGTGCGTCCGCGCGGGGTGCCCGCCTACCGTCGCACGCATGGCGATCCTCACCGTGATGGTGCGTCGTGTCCGGGCAGCGGTCCGGGTCGCGACGCGGCTGGGGCTGGCACCCGCTCCGGCCTGACTGGGCCCGACGGGTCGTGGACGCCACGCCCGTCCGCCCCGGCGACCTCGTGCTCGACCTGGGTGCCGGTGACGGCGCGCTGACCGCTCCGCTCGTCGAGCGCGGCGCGCGCGTGCTCGCGGTCGAGCTGCACCGCGGGCGCGCGGCGCGGCTGCGGGAGCGCTTCGCCGAGGCCGACGTGCGCGTGCTCGAGATCGACCTCACGGACCTGCGGCTGCCGTCGCGACCGTTCCGCGTCGTCGCGAACCCGCCCTTCGCCATGACGTCGGGCCTCGTGCGCGCCGTGCTGACCAGCGACCACCTGCTGAGCGCCGACCTGCTGCTGCAGCGCGGCGCCGCGCGCGGCTGGGTGGAGCGGCCGGGCCGGCGCCGTCGGGGGCGGCGGGTCGCGCTGGGGATGCGGGTGCCGCGGTCCGCGTTCCGACCGCCGCCGCGGGTGGACGCCGCGGTGCTGGAGATCCGGTGACCGGGTGCGCGGCCGGGGTCGTTCACGCTGTCCTTGGCGTCATCTACTAGTTGACATCGCCTACTACTCGGCATAACGTGCCCGTGTGTCCGACGCCAGAGACCCCCAGCTGCTCAAGGGCGTGCTGCCGATGCTCGTCATCGGCCTGCTGGGGGCGGCCGAGTCCTACGGCTACGAGCTGGTGACCCGGTTGCGGACCGCGGGCCTGGACGGCATCGCGCCCGGCACCGTCTACCCCACGCTCACACGGCTCGAGCGCGAGGGGCGCCTGACCTCGCGGCTCGTGCCGTCGCCGTCGGGGCCTGCACGCAAGTACTACCGACCGACGCCCGCGGGCGAGGCCTACTACGCGAGCGCGCTGGCCGCGTGGGACGAGCTCGGCGCCGTCGTGGGCGCGGTCGCCACCCGACGAGAGGACGACCGATGACGCTCCCGCTCGCAGACCGGATCCGCCGCTGGCGCTACCTCCAGGACGTCGAGCTCTGGCTCGACCCGATGCCCGGGCGGCGGCGGCGCGAGGTGCTGCGCGAGCTGCGCACCAACCTCGCCGACGCCGCGCAGGACGTCGGCATGGCGCGGGCGATCGAGGACCTGGGCAAGCCGCGCGCCCTCGCCCGGTCCTACCTGGACACCGAGCCGCGGCGCCGCCCGTCGTGGTCGCTCGGGGTGCTCGGCGCCGGCGCGGTGCTGGCCGTCGCGCTGCTCGCGCTGATGGCCTACGCGGCCGGCATGGCCGACACGCTGCTCGCCACCGGCGGCGGCACCGCGACCGGCGGCTTCCTCGGGCTGCGCGTGGTCACCGAGGCCTCGGAGAACGGCCTCGGGTGGGAGGTCTCGGGCTGGTCGTGGGCCCTCTCGATCGCAACCGTGCTCGGCTTCCTGCTCGCCTCCGCCTCCTGGCGGCTCGTCACCGGCGGCCGCAGCGGCGGGTGACGGCCGTCACCCGCCGGCCGCCCGTGAGCGCCGTCAGCAGGCGGAGTCGGGCAGGTCGCCGACGGCGACCGGGAGCCGACCCGGCGCGCTCGCCTCGCCCGCGAGCACCCGGGCGAGCGCGGTCATGATCTCCGGCGTGCGGCCGTAGCCGGCGAGCAGCGCCGGCGCCGGGGAGCCGGCGAGCAGGGTGGGCGCGTCGAGCGCGATCGCGACGTCCGCGGGCGCGGACGCCTCGGACCCCTGCACCAGCAGCCGGACCTCGGTGTCCGCCGGCTGCTCGAGCGGCACGACGTCGAGGCCTGCCTCCTCGGCGGCGGCGACGAACGCGTCCCAGGTCTCCTCGGTGCCGCCGCGCACGTGGATGCGCGGCCCGGCCAGCGCGCCGTCGCACTCCCCCGCCACGACCGTGACCGCGGCCGCGGCGAGCGCCTCCAGCGCGGGCCCGGCCGCCCCGACGTCCGCGGTCGAGGCGCCGCCCGCCCGTTCGGCGAGCTCGGCCTGCCAGCGCGCGAGCGCGATCACCCGCCCGGCGGCCTCGGTGAGCCGGTCCCGGTCGAGCGAGCCGTCCTCGAGCGCGTCGAGGATCCCGTCGCGCGCCGCGGTCACGTCGGTGGGGCTCAGCAGCAGGTCCGCCCCGGCCGCGATCGCCTCGGCGGCGATCTCGCCGGGCCCGCGCGTCGCCGTCAGGGCGCCCATGTCGAGCCCGTCGGTCACCGCCACGCCCGTGAAACCCAGCTCCGAGCGCAGGTAGTCGTAGGCCGCGGGCGACAACGACGCCGGCACGCCCGGGTCCCAGTCGGTCACCGCGATGTGGCCGACCATGACGGTCGGCGCACCCGCCTCGACGCCGGCCGCGAACGGCACGAGGTCGGTCTCCTCGAGGTCCGCCGTCGGGCGGTCGAGCACCGGCAACCCCTCGTGGGAGTCGACGGCGAGGCTGCCGTGGCCCGGGAAGTGCTTGAGGCTCGTGAGCACGCCGCCCGCGGCGAACCCCTCGAGCGCGGCGACGACCGTGCCCGCCACACGGTCGGGGTCGGAGCCGGCCGACCGGTCGCCGATCGTCACGTCCGCGGGGCCGACCGTGACGTCGGCGACGGGCGCGAAGGTCATCGTCACGCCGCTGCCGAGCAGCTCGCGCCCCATCGCCTCGTACGCACCGGAGACCGCCTGGGGGTCGTCGGAGGCCGCGCCCGCGGCCTGGAACGGCGGGAACGTGGTCCAGGGGCCCGAGGCGCCGGAGAGCCGCTGCACGAGCCCGCCCTCGTTGTCCACCGAGACGATGCCGGGCCAGTCACGGCTGACCGCCACCGCCTCCTGGACCGCTGCCCCGGTGGCCTGGACCTGCTCGAGCGAGCCGACGTTCTCCGCGAACAGGATCACGCCGGCGAGCCCGAGGGACTCCACCAGCTCGCCCGCGGCGGCGGGGTCGGTGCCGCCGTAGCGCGCGATCAGCACCTGCCCGGCGGCCTCGGCGTCGCTCAGCGCGGCGGCGTCGGCGATCGCCGCCTCGAGATCGGCCTCGGTCGGCCCCCAGGCCAGCCGCGGCTCCTCGGTGGGCGACGGGCTCGCCGAGGTGGGCTCCGGCGTCGTCGGCTCGGGTGCGGAGGTCGGGTCGCCCCCGCCGTCGGGCGCCGTGCACCCGACCAGGGCGAGCACGGCCGCCACCCCGAGCGCGGCGAGGCCGGTGCGCCGCCTCACGCGACCTCCGCCACCGTCACCTCGCCCATGACGACCTGGGTGAGCGGCATCTGGGAGTCGATCGTGATGTCGTAGGGCGACGGCGTCGCCCCGGCGGCCACGACGGCCGAGCCGAGCGCCGCGATCATCGCCCCGTTGTCGGTGCAGTAGCGGATCGGCGGGATCCGCAGCTCGACGCCTGCCGCCTCGAACCGCTCCGCGGCGAGCGACCGCAGCCGCGAGTTCGCGGAGAACCCGCCACCGACGACCACGGTGCCGACGCCGTGGATCTCGCACGCGCGCAGGGTCTTGGTGACCAGCACGTCGGCCACCGCCTCGGAGAACGAGGCGGCGACGTCGGCCACCGGGACCTCCTCGCCGCGGTCCTCGAAGCCCTCGACGACGCGTGCGACGGCCGTCTTGAGCCCGGAGAACGAGAAGTCGTAGGGGTGTCGCTGCAGGTCCTTGGCGCGGGAGAGCCCACGCGGGAACGCGAACGCCGCCGGGTCGCCGCCGGTCGCCGCGCGGTCGACGTGCGGGCCGCCCGGGTACGGCAGCCCGAGCAGCCGGCCGACCTTGTCGAACGCCTCACCGGCGGCGTCGTCGAAGGTCTGACCGAGCTCGGTGACGTCGGTGGCGATGTCGCGCACGTGCAGCAGCGACGAGTGCCCGCCGGAGACGACCAGCCCGAGGAAGGACTCGGGGAACGGCCCGTGCACCAGCGAGTCGACGGCGACGTGGCCGATGACGTGGTTGACGCCGTAGAACGGGACGTCGAGACCGAGCGCGAGCGCCTTCGCGGCGGCGACGCCGACCGCCAGCGAGCCGCTCAGGCCGGGACCGGCGGCGACGGCGACCGCGTCGACGTCGGACAGCTCGACCTCGGCCTGCGCGAGCGCGGCGTCGAGCGTGGGCCCGAACGCCTCCAGGTGCGCGCGCGAGGCGACCTCGGGGACGATGCCGCCGAAGCGGGCGTGGTCGTCCATCGAGGACGCGGTGACGTCGGCGAGCAGGTCGAGCCCGCGGACCAGGGCGACACCGGTCTCGTCGCAGGTGCTCTCGATCCCCAGGACGAGGGGGGCGCTGGACTCCGAGGAGGACACCCCAGCACCCTACGCCGCCCGGTGGCGGGTCGGCCGCGCGGCGACGGTCAGGAGGTCGGGCGCTCGATGCCGGTCGCGACCGGGCGGTCGTCGTCGGCGGACCACTGCGACCAGGAGCCCGGGTAGAGCGCGGCGTGCACGCCGATCGTCTCCAGCGCGGCGATCTCGTGCGCCGCGGTCACGCCCGAGCCGCAGTAGACCGCGACGTCGGTGCGCGCGTCGACGCCTGCGTCGGCGTACTGCTGCGCGAGCTCGGTCTCGGACTTGAACCTGCTGTCCTCGCGCAGGTTGCGCACGGTCGGGACGTTGACGGCGCCCGGCACGTGGCCCGCTCGGCGGTCGATCGGCTCCTCGTCGCCGCGGTAGCGCTCCTCGGCGCGCGCGTCGAGGAGCACGCCGTGACCGGGGAGGTCCGCGACGCCGTCGGCGTCGGTCACCGGCATGTGCCCCGGGCTCAGCACGACGTCGCCCGGCGCGACCTGGACGTCGCCGTCCTCGAGGATGCCGCCCGCGGCCAGCCACGCCTGCAGACCGCCGTCGAGGATCCGCACGTCGGCGACACCGCCCCAGCGCAGCAACCACCAGGCACGCGCCGCCGAGGTGCCGCCCGAGTCGTCGTAGACGACCACCGGGTCGCCGTCGTCGATGCCCCAGCGGCGTGCCGCGGCCTGCAGCTGCTCGATGTCGGGCAGCGGGTGCCGCCCGGCCTCGGGGCTGGGGGACGCCGACAGGTCGCGCTCGAGGTCGACGAACAGCGCACCGGGCAGGTGGCCGAGGCTGTAGGCGCGGTGGCCGTCGGGGTCGGCCAGCGACCACCGCACGTCGAGCAGCACCAGACGCGTGTCGGTGGCGAGCAGCGTCCGCAGCTCCTCGGCCTCCACGAGCACGGCGCGCCGCAGGCTCTCCTCCGTCATGCGATCCCTCCCGACAGGCGATCTCCGACCGCCCATGGTAGGCCGAGGGGTCGCGGCGCCGCGGGCCGTCTCGCCCGCGAGCGGCTCGCCGCCGGCGGTCGCCTCGCAAGGCCGGGTGGCGCCGTAGGTTGACGCCATGCAGCGCAGCCGGTGGCCCGTGGCGGTGGCGCTGCTGGCCGCGGCGGCCCTGACGGCCCTGACGGCGTGCGACTACGTCACCGACCCGAGCCCCGAGCCGACGACGACGGCGTCCACCACCCCGAGCCCGACCGAGCCGACCGGGCCGACCGGGCTCGACGGGCCGAGCGGGTCGAGCGAGCCCGAGCCGGCCGAGACCGAGACCGAGCCCGAGGAGCCCGCGTCGCCGACGCCGCCGTCGGAGGCCGAGATGCCCGGCGAGCCGGTCGAGGGCTTCCCGGAGGTCGGGACGAGCCTCGTCATCACCGGGGTGCCCGCGCAGGAGGTCCTCAACCTGCGCATCGGCCCCGGCATCGAGTTCGCCTCCGTCGCCCGCCTCACGCCGGACACCCGTCTCGTGGCGACAGGCCGCAACCGGGACACCGGCGGCGCCGGGCTCTGGTACCAGGTGCGCGCGGGCGAGGACGTCGGGTGGGTGTTCGCCCGCTACGTCGCCGAGCCGGGCGCGAGCCGCGACGTCACCGACCACTTCGACCCGCCGCCGTCGGCGGACCGGCCGGGCGACCTCGTCGACCTCGTCGTCGAGCGGTGGCAGCCGGGCAGCGGCGACGACGAGGTCGTCGTGTTCGGCCCGGTCGTGATCGACGACGACCTGCAGGTGCGCGTCGACGTGCCGGCGACCGACGACTCGGTCGTCGGCGCGCGGCTGTTCGTCGTCGCCGCGCGGGACGACGACGGCTTCACGGTCACCCGCGTCACCGCCACACAGCTGTGCGCGCGCGGGGTCTCCGGCACCGGCGACTGCGTGTAGCCGCCGGCGCCGGGCGGGCTCAGACGAGCTCCATGACCGGCCCCTCGTGCACCGCGCGGTAGATCGCGTTGCGGATCGCGTTGGCCTGCTCCGAGGTGAGCGTGCGGTCGACCGGTCGCAGCACCACCCGCAGCAGCACGTTCGCCTGGCCGGGCGCGGTGCCGAGCCGCTGCCGCACGCGCTCCGGCAGCTCCTCGTGCGGGGTACGGGCCAGCACCTCGACGGACTCGACGGTGTCCGCGTCGTCGGCGAGCGCCGAGCGCACCCGGTCGCCCAGCGTCTCGGCGTCCTCCTCGGCGGCGACGACGACCGACAGGTCGCGCCGGGTCGCGGGCAGCGGGGACACGTGCCGCCACGGCTCGAGCGTGAGCATCTGGGCCGCCACCCGCGGGTCCCGTGCCCGCAGGTACCGGATGTCGGGGATGCCCTTGCGCAGCATCAGCGCCCGTTCCAGGCCCATGCCGAGCGCGAGGCCGGACCAGCGCTGCGGGTCCAGGCCCGAGCCCCGCAGCACGTCGGGGTGGGTGCGGCCGCACTCGGCGAGCTCGAGCCACCGGCCGTCGTGGAGCACGTCGACCTGCAGCCCGCCGACCGTGTACGGGTGCTCGACCTCGGTCACGGTCCAGCGGGCGCCGGGCAGCACGGCATCGACGAGCACGCCGACCATCTCGCGCAGGTCGGCGTCGGTGGTGGCCGCGCCGGTGCGCACGCGCCACAGGTCCACCTGGTGCGGCTCGCCCACGTGCGTGCGGTCGACGACGTCGCGCCGGTAGACGAGGCCGGGGACGACGAGCAGCTCGTCGACGTCGTCGCGGCCCGCGTACTCCTCCAGCGCGGTCGGCAGCTCGGCGCTGGTGTGGCTGCGGAGCATGACCGTGGGGCTGACGTAGCGGGTGTAACGGCGGGCGCGCGTGACGTCGCTCGGGTCGTAGCCGAGGCGGTCGTAGTTCTCGCGCACCGCCACCAGCGGTGGCCGGCGCAGCACGCGGACGGTGCAGCCCCACCGCCGTCGCAGGGCGGCGACGACGGCGTCGAGGAGCATCTGCAGCGCGTGCGGGCCCTGCGCGGGATCGGTGAGGTCGCGCACCGCGAGCGCGCGGGCGAGCTGCTCCGGCGTCAGGTGGTCGGAGGTGTGGGCCGGGACGGGATGGGTCGAGCGGGTCGAGCGGTCGGTGAGCGGCATGCGTGGGTCTCCAGGTGGGCGGGACGGAAGGAGCACCTCCCCCGGCCGCGCCTGCGGAGCCCGGGCGTCACGGACGCACGACGAGAGCCCCGCGGCCTCTCGGCCGGGGGCACGCAAAACGTCGACCCTGCACGCCACCAGGGTAGCGAGCGCCCGCCGGGACCGACAGGTGCGGTCCCGGCGGGCGCGCGACCTCAGCGGGTCAGCCGCAGCGTCACGACCTGGAACGGCCGCAGCCGCAGCCCGACCGTGCTGCCCTCGACGCCGGTGACCGCCGACGGCGCCACGACCGTGTCCTCGCCCAACGGCCGCTCGTGCAGGTCGGTCTCGACCGCACCGGCGAGGTCGAAGGAGGCGGTGAGCTGCGCCGTCGAGCGCCGCCCGTACGGCTCGTAGAGCCGGACGACGACGTCGCCGCTGCCGTCGTGCGCGAGCTTGACGGCCTCGACGAGCGCGCCGCCGTCGAGCGTGACCAGCGGGTCGACCGGGGCACCCGTGACCTGCCGCAGCGGCAGGTTGGTCGCGTACCCGGCCGCGACGGCGTCCTCGACGCCGGCGCCGGGCAGCAGCACGAACCCGAAGCGGTGGCTGCCGTGGTCGGTGCGCGGGTCGGGGTAGCCGGGGCCGCGCAGCAGCGAGGCGCGCACGAGGTGGAACGTGCCGCCGCCCTCGCGCGGGTGCCGGGTGAGGTCGTAGCCGTAGGTCGCCTCGTTCGCGAGCGCGACGCCGTACCCCGGCTCGGCGACGTGCAACCAGCGGTGCGCCCACACCTCGAAGCGGTAGAAGTCCCAGCTCGTGTTGGTGTGCGTCGGCCGGGTGAGGTGCCCCATCTGCACCTCGAAGCGGGCGTGGTCGGTGTGCACGTCGACCGGGAACGCGAGCTTGAGGAACCGGTCGCGCGCGGCCCACTCGACCTCGACCCCGACGTGCAGACCGGGCGCGTCGGCGCGCAGCGTGAGCGTCTGCACGACCGGCTTGCCCTCGAGGGTGCGGTGCACCGCGACGGTCGCCGACGTAGCGTCCGACGACGTCTCGACCCGGTCCGCCGCCGTGATGTCGACGACGCTGTTGCGGTAGAAGGGGTCGACGTCCCAGGCGTCGTACTGGTTCGGGAAGTCCTGGTGCAGCTGCAGCAGGTTGCCGCGCTGCCCCGGCGGCACGACCTCGCGCCCGGCCTCCTTGTCCCAGATGCTCGTCACCAGGCCGTCGCGGTCGACGACGACCCGCAGCGCGTCGTGCTCGAGCACGACGCCGTCGCCCGTCTCGGCGACCTGGACGGCGGCGCCCGCCTGCTCGGCGACCGCACCGCCCAGCGCCGGCACGCCGCGCCGCGCGAGCGGTCCCGCGTTGAAGGTGATCGGCTGGTCGCCGTCGCCCGCCAGCAGCTGCTGGCTCTCGGCGACGATCGCGCGCAGCCGCTCCTGCACGCGGGCGTGCTCGGCGAGCATGTCGCGGTACACCCACGAGATCGAGCTGCCCGGCAGGATGTCGTGGAACTGCCCGAGCAGCACGGTGCGCCACAGCTGCTGCAGCTCCTCGGCGGGGTACGGGTGCCCGGCGCGGACCGCGGCGGTGGCGGCCCACAGCTCGGCCTCCCGCAGCAGGTGCTCGCTCTCGCGGTTGGCCCGCTTGATGCGCGCCTGCGTCGTGTAGGTCGCCCGGTGCATCTCCAGGTACAGCTCGCCCACCCAGACCGGCGGCTCCGCGTACTCGGCCTCGGCGGCCTCGAAGTAGTCGCGCGGGGGCGCGACCGTCACGCGCGGCGAGCCCTCGAGGTCGGCGGTGCGGCGCGCCTGCGCGAGCATCTCGCGCGTGGGGCCGCCGCCGCCGTCGCCGTACCCGAAGGGCACGAGCGAGGTGCCGGCCACGCCCTTGTCGCGGAAGTTGGTCGCGGCGTGGTGGAGCTCGCGCGCCGAGAGGTCGGAGTTGTAGGTGTCGACCGGCGGGAAGTGCGTGAAGATCCGGGTGCCGTCGATGCCCTCCCAGTGGAAGCTGTGGTGCGGGAAGTCGTCGACCTGGTTCCACGAGATCTTCTGGGTGAGGAACCAGCGCGCGCCCGCCAGCCTCGCGAGCTGCGGCAGCCCGGCGGAGTAGCCGAAGGAGTCCGGCAGCCAGACCTCCTCGCACCGGTGCCCGTAGGCGCGCTCGAAGTATGCCGCGCCCTCGACGAGCTGGCGCACCATCGCCTCGCCGCCGGGCAGGTTGGCGTCGGACTCCACCCACATGCCGCCGACCGGCACCACGTGCCCGGAGGCGACGGCGGCCTGCAGCCGCGCGAACAGGTCCGGGTGGTCCTCCTCGAGCCAGGCCGAGTGCTGCGCGGCCGGGAACGCGAACACGACCGGCTCGCCGTCGTCGACGAGGCGCAGCACGTTCGCGATCGTCCGCGCGACCTTGCGGCGGGTCTCGCGGACCGGCCACAGCCAGGCGGAGTCGATGTGGGCGTGGCCGGTCGCGACGGCGCGGTGCGCGCTGCCCTCGGCGGGCCGGGCGAGCACCTCGCGGAGCCGCTCGCGGGCCGCGACGGCGGTGCCCGGCACGTCCTGCAGGTCGAGGGCGTCCATGGCGCGGTCGAGCGCGACGCGCAGCTCCGCGCGCCGGTGCGAGTCCGCGGGCAGCACCTCCGCGAGACCCTCGAGCGCCGTGACGTCGGCGACGAGCTCGCGCACCTCGTGGTGGACGCGCACGACGTCGGCCCGCCAGAGCTTGTACTGCCGCTCGGCGTCGCTGGTGAGGACGTCGCCGCGCTCGGTCGCGGAGAAGCTGTTGAGGACCGGGTTGGAGGCGGCCTCGAGGTAGACCTCGAAGCGGCCGTCGCCGTCCAGCTCGACCGGGATCCAGGTGTTGCGCGGGTGGATCCCCTTGACGATCGAGCCGTCGCGCCGGTACACGGTGCCCTCGCACTGGAAGCCCGGCCAGCCGTCGGACCAGCCCAGCTCGACGACGGCCTCGAGGTCACCGGTGCGCTCCGCCTCGGGCACCGTGCCGGTCAGGTGGAACCAGGTCGTGCCCCACGGCGGGCCCCACGAGGCGCCGAGATCGAACGGCTGGTACGTCGCCGCGAGCGCCTCCGCCACCGGGACCGGCTCGGCCTGCCCGACGACGCCGGACGCCGCGACGGGTTCCCAGACCTCCACCTCCAGCGGCAGCACGACGGTGGTCGCCGCGGGCGCGATGCGCTCCGCCAGGTGGCGGCGCACACGCTCGACGTCGATCGGCTCATGACGGTGCATTCGGGCTCCAGTGCTCGGGGTCGGGTCCCATGCTTGCAGACCTCGCGGCCCGCGCCCACCCGGCCGGCGGCCGCCGGCACCCAGGGGCACCCAGCGGCACCCCACCCCCCGCGAGATCGAGGTTCTGCGTCGAGATCGAGGATTCATCGCCTCGATCTCGACGCAGAACCTCGATCTCGTGGGCGCTGCCGGGTCACATCGATGTGTCTCTTGCATTACTGTGTGACGCACACTATCGTGTCCGCCATGACCACCGAACCCACCCCCGACGACGGCCTCCTCGCCGCGCACCTCCAGGAGCTGCGCCGGGGCACCGTCGTGCTGGCGGCGCTGGCGGTGCTGCGCGAGCCCGGCTACGGCTACGCGCTGCTCGAGCAGCTGACCGGGCACGGCATCGCCGTCGACGCGAACACCCTCTACCCGCTGCTGCGGCGCCTCGAGAAGCAGGGCCTGCTCGTCAGCGAGTGGAACACCGACGAGGCCCGGCCGCGGAAGTTCTACCGAACCAGCCCGGCCGGCGCCGAGCTCGCCGAGGCCCTCATGACCGACTGGCGGCGGCTGGACGCCAGCCTGCGCCACCTGACCGCGGAGATGCCATGACCTCCCCCGCCCCCTCGCCGTCCCGTCCGACCGACCGCAAGGACACCCGCATGAGCACGCTCACCGACCGCTACGTCTACGCCGCCACCCGGCTCGTCCAGTCCGAGGACGAGCGCAAGGAGCTGCAGCTCGAGCTGCGCGAGCGCATCGAGGACACGATCTCCGCGCTGGAGGCCGGTGGGCTCGACCGCGAGAGCGCCGAGCGGCAGGCCCTCACCGACCTCGGCGACCCGCTCCGCGTCACCGCCGAGTACCGGCAGCGCCCGCTGCACCTCATCGGTCCGCGGTTCTTCTACATGTGGCTGCGGATCCTCGTCATCGCGGTCAGCGTGACCGCCCCGATCGTCCTCGCCATCAACGTCCTCGTGGCGGTCTCCGCCGGTGAGACGGTCGGCCAGGTGATCGTCGGCGGGTTCGGCAACGCGATCGCCGTCGCCATCCACGTGGCGTTCTGGGTGACGCTCGTGTTCGCGGTCGTCGAGCGTGTCGCCCCCGACTCCGCCGACGCGTGGACGCCGGACCTGCTGCCGCAGCTGCCGAGCGGCGGCGGTCGCGGCCGTGCCGACCTGATCGCCTCGATCGTCTGCCTGGTGATCTTCGGCGCGCTGCTCGCCTGGCAGCACCTCGGCTCGCCGTTCCTGGTCGACGGCGCCCGGGTCCCGATCCTCGACCCCGCCCTGTGGGTGCCGGAGCTGTGGCTGGTCGTGGGCCTGCTGGTGCTGGAGGCCGTGCACGCGTTCTGGGTCTACCGCGCCGGCTGGACGTGGCCCACCGCGCTGACCAACGTCGCCCTCTCGGTCGCGTTCGCGGTCGTCGTGCTCCCGGTGCTGCTGCAGGACCGGCTCCTCAACCCCGCCTTCGTCCAGATGCAGGGCTGGGAGGACTGGACCGGCACCGGGACGATGATCGTCGCGGCCGGCGTCGTCATCGTGACGGTCTGGGAATCGATCGCAGGCGTGGTCCGCACGCTGCGCGGCGAGAACGCCGGCCGCGCCTGACGGCTCACCCGAGCGGCGCCAGCTCCGCACGCATCACCAGGGCGTCCACGCCCTCCAGCTGGTAGTAGTTGCGCCGGATCCCGATCGGCTCGAAGCCGAACCTCCGGTACAGCTGCTGAGGCCCGTCGTCGTCGGCGCGCACCTCGAGCACCATCGAGGTCGCGCCGTGGCGGCGGGCCTCCGTCATGAGCGCGCTGAGCAGCCGGCTCGCGTACCCGCGCCGCCGTGCGTGCGGCGCCACCCCGATCGTCATGACGTGGCTCTCCTCGCCGAGGTTGGCGCCCGCGTAGCCCACCAGCTCGCCGTCGACCTCGACCGCCAGGTAGCACCGGTGCGGCGCCCGCAGCTCCTCGACGAACATGCCGTGGGTCCACGCCCCGGACCCGAACAGCTCCAGCTCCAGCTGCAGCACCCGGTCGAGGTCGTCCTGCCGCAGCGGCCGCAGCAGCGGCTCGCCCGCCGCGGTCGCCTGCTCGGTCACGTCGCGCGCTTGCGGGCGCCCGCGACGTGGACGTCGGGACGGCGCAGGTACAGCGGCGTCAGCGGCGTGGGCGCGCCGACGCGCAGGAAGGCCTCGGCGACCTCGACGAGCGCGACCGGCGTCACGGCCGACTCCGCCTCGGGGTCGGCGACCTCGGCCTCCGCCAGCTCGGGGTGGACCGCCAGCGCCGGCCCGATGACGTCGCCGCGGTGCGCCGCGACCCACTCCAGCACGCCGGACGGCGGTCCGACCTCGGGCCCGTGCAGCCGCCACCCCGGGTCGGCGGGCCCGAGGCCCTCGGCGTAGGCGGCCCAGTAGACCTCGCGGCGGCGGGCGTCGGTCGTGACGACCACCTGCGCGGAGCTGTGCCAGGCGATCGCGTCGAGCGAGCTCACGCCGCGCACCTCGCACCCGACCGCGCGGCCGAGCGCGGCCGCGGTCGAGATCCCCACCCGCAGTCCGGTGAACGGCGCCGGCCCGGTGCCGACGACGATCCCCTCCAGGTGGCGCGCCTCGATCCCCGCCTCCTCCAGGCACGCCTTGATCATCGGGGCCAGCGCCTCGACGTGCCCGCGGGGGTCGGGGCTGACCGCGCGCGACAGCTCGACGGCCGCCGCGCCGTCGGGCACCTCGACGACGCCCACGGTGGAACCGCCCGAGGTGTCGATCGCCAGCCAGCGCATGGGGACCACTCTAGGAGCCCGCGCGGGCACCCCCGCGCCGGCCGGACCTCACGGCTGGACGCCCTCCCAGCGCGGTCCGTGTCCGATCACGTGCGCGACGCGGCTGTCGTCGCCGCCCTCGCTGCCGCGCGGCCGCTCCAGCCGCACCTCCAGCCAGCTCTCGCTCAGCTGCTCGACGAGCCCCTCGCCCCACTCGACCACGGTCACGGAGTCCTCGAGGCTGGCGTCGAGGTCGAGCGCGTCGACCTCGACGAGGGAGCCGATCCGGTAGGCGTCGACGTGCACGAGGTCGGGCCCGTCGCCGAGCGAGGGGTGGGCGCGCGCGATGATGAACGTCGGCGAGGCGATCTGGCCGCGGACGCCGAGACCGGCACCGATGCCCTGCGTGAGGGTGGTCTTGCCGGCGCCGAGGTCGCCGACGAGGACGACGAGGTCGCCGGCGCGCAGGCTCGCAGCGAGCCGCTCCCCCAGCGCTCGGGTCGCGTCGGCGTCCGGCAGCTCGATCCTCATCCGACGTACTCCCGCGGCACCCGGGCACCGAGCCGGGTGACGATCTCGTAGTTGATGGTCCCGACGGCGTCGGCCCAGTCCTGCGCGGTCGGCTCGCCGTCGTCGCCGGGACCGAACAGCACCACCCGGTCGCCCTCGGCGGCGCTCGTGCCGCCGACGTCGAGCACCAGCTGGTCCATGCAGACCCGGCCCGCGATGCGGAACCGGTGCCCGCCCACCTGCACCTCCGCGGCGTTGCTCGCGTGGCGGGGCACACCGTCGCCGTAGCCCAGCGGCACGACCGCGAGCCGGGTGTCCGACCGGGTCGTGTACGTGTGGCCGTAGGAGACGCCCTGGCCGGCGGGCACGTCCTTGACGACCACCAGCTGGGACTCCACGCGCATCGCCGGCCGCAGCCCGAGCTGGGCGGGCTCGCGCCCCGGCAGCGGCGACAGCCCGTAGGTCGCGAGGCCGGGCCGGACGAGGTCGTAGTGGACCGCGGGCTCGGTGAGCGTCGCGGCCGAGTTGGCGAGGTGCCGCACCTCGAGGTCGGCGCCCGCCTCCTCCGCGCGTCGCACGGCCTCGGCGAAGACGTCGAACTGGGTGCGCACGCTGGGGTGGTCGACCTCGTCGGCGCGCGCGAGGTGCGAGAACACCCCGACGACCCGCACGAGCCCGTCGCGCTGCGCCTCGACCGCCTCGTGGAGCATGTCGGTCCACGCCGGCAGCAGCTGGCCGCTGCGCCCCATCCCGGTGTCGATCTTGAGGTGGACCCGCGCCGGCCGCCCCACGGCCGCTGCCGCCTCCCGCACCTCGGCGAGCGCCCACGGCGCCGGCACCGACAGGTCGATCTCGGCCGCGACGCACTCGGCGAGCGGGGCACCGGGGCCGTAGAGCCAGGCGAGCACGCGCCCGGTGTCACCGGCCGCGCGCAGCGCCAGCGCCTCCGACAGCTGCGCGACGCCGAGCCACGCCGCACCCGCCTCCCGCGCGGCCCGCGCGACCGGCACGAGCCCGTGCCCGTAGGCGTCGGCCTTGACGACCGCCATCACCTGCGCGGTCGCCGCGTACTCCCGCAGCCGCGCGACGTTCGCGCGGATCGCCGCGAGGTCGACGACCGCGCGCGCCGGGTAGTAGCTCACGTCGCCATCCTGCCAGCGCCCTCCCCCATCCGCTCTCAACCCACTCCTGCCCCCGGACCAGGTTTCAACCCACTTCTGCCCCCAGAACAAGTTTCAACCCACTCCTGCCCCCCGGACGAGGGTCTCAACCCACTGCTAGCTCGAGGTCGTGGTTGCGCGATTCACGCTGCGGGACGCGCCATGCCGAGCTCGCCGAGCAGACGGCGGATGTCGCCGCCGCGGGCGACTGCGTCGGCCAGTGCGGCCCGACCGAGCGACTTCGGCGGGAGCACGAGCATCGCCCTGAGTGCACGAGCCAGCAGGTGACGCCGCTCGTGGAGCGTCGCCCAGGTGACGTGGACGACGTCGTACCCACAGGCCTCGATCCGGTCGTCACGGGCTCTGTCGCGCGCCCGGGTACGGTTGTTGTGCGCCACGGCGCCGTCGAACTCGATCACGAGCCTCTGCCCCGGGAACGCCACGTCGGCTCGCGCGATCACTCGGCCCTGGTCGACGATCCGGAAGTCAGCGCTCCACCCGACAAAGCCGTGCTCGTTCAGGAAGTCGTGCAGCCGCATCTCGCCGACGCTCAGTGCGCGTTGACGTACCGCCTTCAGCATGAGCCGCAGCCGCACGATCCCGTACAGGTGGTAGCGGTCGTCGATCTGGAGCGCGAGGTCGCGCTCGCTGACCTGGTCGTGCGTCCACATCCACGCCAGCAGTCCCCACGCGTCGTCACCGGGCAGCCGCCCGAGGCTGTCGGCGAGCGTGGTGTGCCAGTCGGTGACCGGCACACCACCGATCCGCACGACGGCCGTCGGCCTCACCGACCACCGGTGGACCGTGAAGCCGCGCAGCGCGTGGCGCGTGTCAGGCACGAGAACGTGCGTCTCGCCGTCGTCGTCGATCGGAAGACCGTGGAGCACCGCTGCCGTGACGTAGCAGACGATCGCGTCCGGCCATGTCAGGTGCGCGGCCAGCACGCGGTGCCGCACGGTCACTGTCGTGCCCGCCGGCACCAGGGCACGGCCTGCGAGCCTCACCGCGACTCCGCGCTCGACCCAACGCCGGACCGTGCGCGCCGAGTAACCGAGCTGAGCGGCCATGGCGGGTGTGAAGACCCCGTCGGTCGAGGCGAAGATCCTGGCGAGCTCGGAGGTGTGCATCGCCGCACTACGCCACGAGCCGTCGACTCGCCGCCGACGGTGTGCCAGGGTGCTGTGGACAGGGACGCAACAGCGCGGTTGTGGACAGGGCTGGGTTGATAACCCGGCCGGGGGCAGAAGTGGGTTGGAACCACGCGGGGGCAGAAGTGGGTTGAAACCACGCCCGGGGGCAGAAGTGGGTTGAAACCACGCCCGGGGGCAGAAGTGGGTTGAAACCACGCCCGGGGGCAGAAGTGGGTTGAAAGCTAGCTAGAGGAGGGGGCGGAGGGTGGCGGGGAGGGCGTCGACGACGTCGGAGGCGGCGATCGGGGCGCCGTCGGCGGCGCGGCGGCCGGCACGGCCGTGGACGAGGGCCGCGAGGGCGGCCACGCGCGCGACCGGCACCTCGGCCAGCGCGGCGAGCAGGGCGCCGAGCACGCCCGCGAGCACGTCGCCCGCGCCGGCGGTGGCGAGCCAGCCGGTGCCGTCGGCCTGGGCGAAGGTCTCGCCGTCGGGCGCGACGACGACGGTCGTCGGGCCCTTCGCGAGCACGGTAGCGCCGGTCAGCTCCGCCGCACGGGCGGCCCACCGGTGCGTCTCGTGCTCGACGGCGGCGCGGTCCACGTCCTCGCCGCGACCGCTCAGCAGGGTCGCCAGCTCCCCCGCGTGCGGCGTCAGCACCACGCGCGCACCGGCCAGCTCCTCGCGCGGCGGCAGCAGGTCGAGCGCACCGGCGTCGACCACGAGCCCGACGCCGTCGCGCACCGCCCGCTCGATCGCCTCGCGCAGCTCGCCGCGCCGGGCGTCGTCGTCGTTCGCGACGCCCGGCCCGACCACCCAGGACTGCACCCGACCCGGTCCGGGAACCGCCTCCGGCCAGCGGGCCAGCACCAGCTGCTCGGCGCGCTCGGGGCCGAGGTAGCGGACCATGCCGCAGCCCGTGCGGATCGCCGCTCCGGTCGTGAGCACCGCGGCTCCCGGGTACCGGTCCGAGCCGGCGACGACCCCGACGACGCCCCGCGTGTACTTGTGCGCGTCCGCCTCGGGCACCGGCCACAGGTCCGCGACGTCGGCGTCGACCAGCCGGGACACCAGCGGCGGCTGCACCGCGAGCGCCTCCTCCAGCCCGAGCGGCACCACCCGCAGCTCGCCCGCGAGCCGGTCGCCCGGAGGCAGCAGCAGACCGGCCTTCGCGCCGCCGAAGGTCACCGTCAGGTCGGCGGGCAGCACCGGGCCGGCCACCGCACCGGTGTCGGCGTCGACGCCGCTGGGCAGGTCGACCGCGACGACCACCGGCCGCAGCGGCGCCTGCTCGGCGAGCGCCGTCAGCCGCTCGGCCGCCTCGCCGGCGACCCCGCGCAGCGCACCCCGCACGCCGATGCCCGCGAGCGCGTCCACCCACACGTCCGCCCGGTCGGCGACTTCGGCGAGCACCCGCCAGCCGTCCTCGTCCGGGGTCGCGAGCTCGACGACGTCGACCGCCGCCGCGCGCGCGGCCTCCAGACCCTCGGCGTGGACGTCGGGCCGGGTCAGCACGACCGTGACGTCGGCGTCGTCGGCGAGCGCCGCGGCAGCGTGCAGCCCGTCCCCGCCGTTGTTGCCGCCGCCGACCAGCACGAGCACCGCGGGGTCGTCCAGTCCCACGAGCCGCTCCCGGACCGCGTCCGCGACCGCCGCCGCCGCGCGCAGCATCAGCGGCTCCCCCGCTGCGAGCGCCGGTGCCTCCGCGGCCCGGATCGACTCGGCCGACCAGCCTCGGATCATCACGCCTCCCGGCTCGCGATGGCGATCGCCGAGGCGATGCCCGCGTCGTGCGACAGCGACAGGTGCCAGTGGGTCACGCCCAGCCGCTCGGCCACCTCGGCGACCGTGCCGACGATCTCCACGCGCGGCGCGCCACCGACGACGCGGTGCACCGTGCAGTCGTGCCAGCGCATCCCGCCGGGCGACCCGAGCGCCTTCGCGATCGCCTCCTTCGCGGCGAAGCGCGCCGCGAGCGAGCTCGGCGGCAGGTCGCGCTCGGCCGCCGTGAAGAGCCGCTCCCGCAGCCGCGGCGCCCGGTCGAGCGTGAGCATGAACCGGGTGATGTCGACGACGTCGATCCCCACCCCGACCACGGCCGAGGACAGCCCGCGGGGGGCGAGGCGCTCGCCGTCGTCAGCCATGCCCTACCTCACTCGACGGTGACGGACTTCGCGAGGTTGCGCGGCTGGTCGACGTCGAGCCCCTTCGCGCGGGCGAGCTCGGCGGCGAAGATCTGCAGCGGCACCACGGTGACCAGCGGCGCCAGCAGCGTCGGGGTCTGCGGCACCCGGAACACGACATCGGCGAACGGCTCGACGCCGTCGTCTCCGTCCTCGGCGATCACCAGGGTGCGCGCGCCGCGGGCGCGGATCTCCTGGATGTTGGAGATCACCTTGCCGTGCAGCACGTCGCGGCCGCGCGGCGACGGCACGATGACGAAGACCGGCTGCCCCTCCTCGACCAGCGCGATCGGGCCGTGCTTGAGCTCGCCGGCCGCGAAGCCCTCGGCGTGGATGTAGGCGAGCTCCTTGAGCTTGAGCGCGCCCTCCATCGCCACCGGGTAGCCGACGTGCCGGCCCAGGAACAGCACGGTCGGCACGTCCTTCATCGAGCGCGCGACCTCGCGGACCTGCTCGCCCGCGTCGACCATGCGCTGCACCTTCTCGGGCATCGCGCGCAGCTGGGCGAGGTCCTCGCGGATCTCGTCGGGGAACTTGTTGCCGCGCAGCTGCGCGAGGTAGAGGCCGAGCAGGTAGCAGGCGGTGATCTGCGCGAGGAACGCCTTGGTCGAGGCGACGGCGACCTCCGGGCCCGCGTGGGTGTAGAGCACCGCGTCGGACTCGCGCGGGATCGTCGAGCCGTGCGTGTTGACGATCGCGAGCACCTTCGCGCCCTGCTCGCGGGCGTGCCGCACCGCCATGATCGTGTCCATCGTCTCGCCGGACTGGCTGATCGCGACGACGAGGGTGCGCTCGTCGACCACCGGGTCCCGGTACCGGAACTCGTGCGCGAGCTCGACCTCGGTCGGGATGCGGCACCAGTGCTCGATCGCGTACTTGGCGACGTGACCGGCGTAGGCCGCGGTCCCGCACGCGATGACGACGATCTTGTCGACGCTGCGCAGCACCGACTCCGGGATACGCATCTCGTCGAGCGCGAGCTTGCCGTCCTCGGCGGCGCGCCCGAGCAGCGTGTCGGCGACGGCCTGCGGCTGGTCGTGGATCTCCTTCTCCATGAAGGAGCTGAAGCCGCCCTTGACGGCGGCGTTGGCGTCCCAGTCGACCGTGAACCGCTTCGGCTCGACCGGGTTGCCGTCGACGTCGGTGACCACGATCTCGTCGGCGGTGATGGTCACGACCTGGTCCTGGCCCATCTCCATCGCCTCGCGCGTGGAGGCGATGAACGCCGAGACGTCGGAGCCGAGGAAGTTCTCGCCGTCGCCGAGCCCGATGACCAGCGGGGAGTTGCGCCGCGCGCCCACGACCGTGCCGGGCTGGTCGGCGTGCACCGCCAGCAGCGTGAACGCGCCCTCGAGGCGCGCCACGGTGGCCCGCATCGCGGCGGTGAGGTCGCCGTGCTCGTCGTAGGCGCCGGCCAGCAGGTGCGCGACCACCTCGGTGTCGGTCTCGGACAGGAACGTCACGCCCGCCTCGGTGAGCTCGCGCTTGAGCGCGTGGAAGTTCTCGATGATCCCGTTGTGGATGAGCGCGATCTTGCCGCCGCCCGACAGGTGCGGGTGCGCGTTGGCGTCGGTCGGACCGCCGTGCGTCGCCCACCGGGTGTGCCCGATCGCGGACGTGCCCGGCGGGATCCGCCGGGCGTCGAGCTCGGAGACCAGGTTGGTCAGCTTGCCCGCCTTCTTCGCGCTGACCAGCCCCTCCGGCGTCACGACGGCGACGCCCGCCGAGTCGTAGCCGCGGTACTCCAGCCGGCGCAGCCCTTCCAGGACGACCTCCAGGGGGCGGTCGCTGGGCGCGCCCGGGCCGACGTATCCGACGATTCCGCACATGGGCCTCAGGGTAACGGCGCGAGCACGCGCAGCCGGGCCGACGGGACCCGCGGGTGTCCGGTGTCACGCCCGCTCGGCGGCGTGCGGCCGGAGCCGCCACACGCCGTCGATGTGCACGGCGGGCGCCAGCAGTGGAAGAGTGTGGTCCCGTGACCGAGGCGACCGGGGTGGCGCACCTGCCCGACGCGGGCGAGGACGCACCGTTCGTGGAGTTCGACCGCGAGGAGTGGAGCCGACTGGCGGCGTCGACGCCGCTGCCGCTCACCGAGGCCGACATCGACAACCTCCGCGGGCTCGGCGACCCGATCGACCTGCACGAGGTCGACACCTCCTACCGGCCGCTGTCGCGGCTGCTGACGCTCTACGTCGAGGCGTCGCAGCAGCTGCGCACCGCCACCTCGACCTTCCTGGGCGAGTGGACGCACGCGACCCCGTTCGTCATCGGTGTCGCGGGCTCGGTCGCGGTCGGCAAGTCGACGGCGTCCCGGCTGCTGCGCGAGATGCTGCGCCGCTGGCCGCAGACGCCCCGCGTGGAGCTCGTGACCACCGACGGCTTCCTCTACCCCAACGCCGAGCTCGAGCGTCGCGGCCTCATGGAGCGCAAGGGCTTCCCGGAGTCCTACGACCGGCGTGCGCTGCTGCGCTTCCTCGAGCACGTCAAGGCAGGAGCGCCCGAGGTCAGCGCCCCGGTCTACAGCCACCTCACCTACGACATCGTCCCCGACCGGCGGATCACGGTCCGCAACCCCGACGTGCTGATCGTCGAGGGCCTCAACGTGCTGGCGCCCGCACGGATCACCGCCGCCGGTGAGGCGTCGCTCGCGGTCAGCGACTTCTTCGACTTCTCGATCTACATCGACGCCGAGGTCGCCGACATCCGGCGCTGGTACGTCGAGCGCTTCCTCGACCTGCGCAGCACGGCCTTCGCCGACCCGCGCTCCTACTTCCACCGGTACGCGAGCCTCACCGACGACGAGGCCAGGACCCGCGCGCTGGAGATCTGGTCCTCGATCAACGAGCCGAACCTCGTCGAGAACGTCGCGCCCACCCGCGGCCGCGCGACGCTCGTGCTGACCAAGGACGCCGAGCACCGCCTCAGCCGCGTCCGGCTCCGCAGGATCTGACGTGCCGCGCGGCGACGTGGAGCTGGTGACACCGGCCGGTCGTGCGCGCGGCACGGTCGTCGACGGCCTGGTGCGCTTCCGCGGCGTCCCCTACGCGGCCGCCCCGACCGGTGACCTGCGGTTCGCCGCGCCCGCGCCGCACCCGGGCTGGTCCGGTGTGCGGGACGCCGTCGAGCCCGGCCCCACCCCGCTGCTGCCGCCGATGTCGGAGACCTCCTCGATCCCGGAGCCGCCCACGCCCGGGGACGAGATCCTCAACGTCAGCATCACCGCACCCGCCGCGCCGGCGGAGCCGCTGCCGGTGTACGTGTGGGTCCACGGCGGCGGCTACGTCAGCGGCTCACCCAACAGCCCGTGGTTCGACGGCGCGACCCTCGCGCGCTCGGGCGTCGTGGTCGTCACGATCTCCTACCGGCTCGGCGTCGACGGCTTCGGGCACATCCCCGGCGCCCCCGACAACCGGGCCGTGCTCGACTGCGTCGCCGCGCTGCGGTGGGTGCGCGAGACGATCGGCGCCGTCGGCGGCGACCCGGCGCGGGTCACGATCGGCGGGCAGAGCGCCGGCGGCGGGCTGGTGCTGGCGCTGCTCGCCGCACCGGCGGCGCGTGGGCTGTTCCGGTCGGCGGTCGTCCACTCGGCGCCGCTGCCCGACATCACGCCCGCGGACGCCGAGCGGGTGACCGCCCGGCTGGCGTCGCAGCTGGGCGTCGCGCACGACCTCGACGGCTGGCGCTCGCTGACCCGCGAGGAGGTGGTGGCCGCCGAGCGACGTCTCGAGGCCGGCAGCCTGTGGTCGAACCTCTCGGAGCTGCGCCGCGCCCTCACGTGGTCCGGTCCGCTCACCAGGTTCGGCCCGGTCGTCGGCACCGACGTCGTCCCCGACGTCCTCGACGCGCTCGCCCGGCCGGACGACCGGCCCGTGCTGCTCGGCACCACCGCGTCGGAGTTCAACCTCGCGACGGCGGAGCTCGAGCGGCCCCTCGGCCGCGCCACGCCGCGCCCGGTGCTCGGCGCCGTCGGGCTGCCCGCCGCGCTGGCGCGCGCCTACCCCCGCGCGCACCCCGACCGGTCGGCGGCCTGGCTGCTCGGCCAGGCCCTCACCGACCGCGCGTTCAGGATGCCGGCGCTGCTGGTCGCGGAGGCCCGCGCGCAGTCCGGCACCCCGGCCGCCCTCTGGGACTTCCGCTGGCACCCCCAGGACGGCATCGCGCGGCACTGCATCGACCTGCCGTTCGCGTGGGACGTGCTGGGCGCCGAGCGGGTCGAGCGGATCGCGGGCGAGGACCCGCCCGCGGCGCTCGCGCGCGAGATGTCCGGCGACGTCGCCCGGTTCGTCCGCACCGGCGAGGCGGGCTGGCCCACCTACGCGCCGGAGGCGCCGGTCGCGAAGGTCTACGACGTGCCGAGCTGGGTCGGTCGCGACCCCTACCGGTTCGAGCGGCTCGCGCTGCAGGTCGTCGAGCCCGTCTGAGACGGTCGTGCGGTGGCCGGGAGGCTCAGGCTCGGTCGCCGACCGGAGCGCACTCCTCTTCGTCCCCGGCCGGCCGCTCAGGGTCGACGGCGTCGCCTCGGGGCTCCAGCCGCTCGCCGTCGTCAGGTGCGGGGAGCGCGGACGGCGTGCCCAGCACCTTGCGCATGACCGCGTCGATGACCGTGCCGAGCACGATGCCGAGCACCACGCCCACCACGACCGCGAGCATCGGCTGGTCCTTGATGACCGCGCCCGCGCCGATGCCCAGGAGCGTGGAGTAGACCGCCCACGACACCGCCGCGATGGCCGCGAAGCCCATGAACCGCTTGCGGCCGAAGCCGAGGGCGCCGGCGCTCATGTTGACCGCGACGCGCCCGATCGGGATGTAGCGCGCTGCGAGGATGAACGCGCCGCCGCGCTGGTGCAGCGTGCGCTCGGCCCACGCCAGGGTGCGCGCGCCTCGCTCGGTGCGGAACCAGCGGAAGCTGCGCAGCGGCACCCGGGTGCCGATCGTGTAGGCGATGACGTCGCCCACGAAGGCGCCGACGGCCGCCACCGGCAGGATCGCCCACAGCGGCGGCCCCTCGCCGGACATCGACAGGCTGGCGAGCGCGATCACGATGCTCTCGCTGGGGATCGGCGGGAAGAACCCGTCGATCGCGGTGAAGACCGCCATGAGCAGCAGGCTCCACGGCGTGCCGGCGATCGCCACCACGACGTCGCTCAGGCCCGCGAGCCAGCTCGCGACGGCGTCCGCCGCCTGGCCCAGGGTCTCGAGCATGTGCTGCCTTCCGACGATCCGCTCTGTCCGTGCGCGCCGTCCGGTCCCTCGTCCCGACCCGCACGCCCATGGGGTTCATGTCGTCGGGTCGGTCGGTGTGTCCGGTCGGTACGCATCCCACGGTAGGTGCGTCGGAGCCGCAGCCGCCAGCGGGATGTCGTCCCCATCCTCGCGGGGGTTGTCCCCCGTACGCCTCCCCCGGAGGTCCCGTCGTCGGAGCGCGGGCGTCATCCCCTGGTAGGAGTCGGACCGTCGCCCGCCGACGAGAGGGCAGGCGCACCCGGCGGGCGAGCCTGGCTCAGGACAGCGCGAGCCGCTCGGCGACGACAGCGGCGAGGCCGTGCGCCTCCCGCTCGGCCTGCTCGGAGGTCTGGGCCTCGACCATGACGCGCACCAGCGGCTCGGTGCCCGAGGGACGCAGCAGCACCCGCCCGGTCTCGCCCAGCCGCGCCTCGGCGGCGGCGATCGCCGCGGCGAGCGGCTCGTCGGTGCCGGCGCGGCTCTTGTCGACGCCGGGGACGTTGACCAGCACCTGCGGCAGACGCTCGACGATCGCGGCCAGGTCGGCGAGGGTGCGCCCGGTCGCGGCGACCCGCGACGCGAGGTGCAGCGCGGTGAGCACGCCGTCCCCGGTCGTGGCGTGGTCGGACAGGATGAGGTGGCCGGACTGCTCGCCGCCGAGGTTGAAGCCGCCCTCGCGCATCGCCTCGAGGACGTAACGGTCGCCGACGCCGGTCTGCACGGTCTCGATGCCGGCGGCACGCATCGCGAGCAGCAGCCCGAGGTTGCTCATCACGGTCACCACGAGCGTGTCGTGCGCGAGCGCACCCCGCTCCTTGAGCGCGCTCGCGAGCACGCCCATGATCTGGTCGCCATCGACGAGGGCGCCGGTGTGGTCGACCGCGAGGCACCGGTCGGCGTCGCCGTCGAACGCCACGCCCATGTGCGCCTCGGAGGCGACGGTGACCGCCTGCAGCTGCTCGGGGTGCGTGGACCCGCACTTCTCGTTGATGTTGCGGCCGTCGGGCGAGGCGTTGATGACGACGACGTCGGCGCCGGCCGCGCGCAGCGCCGCGGGGCCGACCTCGCTGGCGGCACCGTTGGCGCAGTCGACCGCGATCCGCAGCCCGCTGAGGTCGTGCCCGATCGTGCCGAGCAGGTGCTGCACGTAGGCGTCGCCCGCCTCGCCGCGGCTGAGGGTGATCGCGCCGACGTCACCGTGGGTGGGGCGCTCCCACTGCTCGCCGAGCGCGGCCTCGATCGCGTCCTCGACGGCGTCGTCGAGCTTGACGCCGCCGCGCGCAAAGAACTTGATGCCGTTGTCCTGCATCGGGTTGTGCGACGCGGAGATCATGACGGCGACGTCGGCGTTCTCGGCGTTGGTCAGGTACGCGACCGCCGGCGTGGGGAGCACGCCGAGGTCCTCGGTGTCGACGCCGGCCGAGGCCAGCCCTGCGATGATCGCGGCCGAGAGGAACTGCCCCGACACGCGGGGGTCGCGCCCGACGATCGCGCGCGGCCGGCGGCCGGCGAACTCGCCGCGCTGGACGAGCACCCGGGCCGCGGCTGCCCCGAGCGAGAGCGCGAGCTCAGCGGTGACCTCGCGGTTCGCGAGACCTCGGACGCCGTCGGTACCGAAGAGTCGAGACATGGTCGCCTTTCGTGTGCGGGAGCCCAGCCGTGCCCAGACGCACGCAGGCCCCGGCGCATGGTAGCGCCGGGGCCTGGCGGCAGATCGCGACCGGAGCGGCGAGCTGCGACGTGCTGGTCGCGCTGAGGATCAGCGCTTGGAGTACTGCGGGGCCTTGCGGGCCTTCTTGAGACCCGCCTTCTTCCGCTCGATGACGCGGGCGTCACGCGTGAGGAAGCCGGCCTTCTTGAGGGTCGCGCGGTTCGACTCGGTGTCGATGGCGTTGAGCGCCCGCGCGATCGCGAGGCGCAGCGCGCCGGCCTGGCCGGACACGCCGCCGCCGTTGATGCGGGCGATGACGTCGAAACGGCCCTGGAGCTCCAGCACGGTGAACGGCGCGCTCACCAGCTGCTGGTGCAGCTTGTTCGGGAAGTAGTCCTCGAGCGTGCGCCCGTTGATCTTCCACTCGCCGGTGCCCGGGACGAGCCGGACTCGCGCCACGGCCTCCTTGCGGCGGCCGAGGGCCGCACCGGGGGCGGTGAGCGACTGGCCGCGGCCCTCGGGGGCCGCGCTCTCGCTGGTGTACGAGGACGGGGTCTCGTCCTCGGTCACGTCGATGGTGGTCTGCGCCACTGCTTTGACTCCTTGGTGTCAGGGGCGCTTACTGCGCGACCTGGGTGATCTCGAACGTCTCGGGCTTCTGGGCGCCGTGCGGGTGCTCCGGGCCGGTGTAGACCTTGAGCTTGCGGAGCTGGGCCCGACCGAGCGAGGTCTTGGGCAGCATGCCGCGCACGGCCTTCTCGACGACGCGCTCGGGGCGGGTCGCGAGCAGCTCGGCGTAGCTCTTGGCCTTGAGCCCACCCGGGTAGCCCGAGTGGGTGTAGGCGATCTTGTCCTCGCGCTTGCTGCCGGTCAGGGCGACCTTCTCGGCGTTGATGACGATGACGAAGTCGCCGCCGTCGACGTGGGGCGCGAAGGTGGGCTTGTGCTTGCCCCGCAGCAGCGTGGCGGCCTGGCTCGCAAGACGACCGAGGACGACGTCGGTAGCGTCGATGACGTACCAGTTGCGCTCGGCCTCACCGGCCTTGGGGGTGTACGTACGCACGGGTGTGAACCTTCGTTCTCGTGTGGTCCTCCTCCTCAGCACGCTCGCGCCTCTCTCACGATCTGCGGCGAGTAGATCGGAGCTGCGGCGCGCGCGGACCGACGAGCAGGTGCTGTGGTCTTCGCGGGCGATGAACGCGCGTGGCGGGCGAGTGGGAGGCGCCTGCACGCGTGAGCACGCACAACGACGTCCAAGAGTACCTGCCGCCTGGCAGCGGGTCAAAGTGACGCCGACTACCCCGACGGCGCGATCCCGCGCACCCACGGGCGCACCCGGCCCACGGGTTGCGCCGGAGGGTCGGCGTTGCTTGGACACGGTGCGCCCGGGGTGCCCACACTGGGGGCATGAGCGAGAACACCCCGGCGACCTCCACCGACAACGCCCTCGGCTCCGAGGGCGACAGCGACCAGCTCCCCCGCGAGGACACGCTCGTCGAGCGGGGTGTCGACGACCTGCTCGACGAGGGCTACTCCCCGCCCGAGCGCGACCCGATCCGCCAGATGGGCGGCATCGAGCCCGACGACCCGACGGCGCAGCAGCTCGAGGCCGAGGAGCCCGAGGTCTGGGAGCAGGAGCAGCAGGCCTCCGGCGAGCGTCAGCCCGACCGTGCCGGCCGGCTCGAGGAGGTCCACGACGCCGGTCGCGACACCGACCGGTTCGCGACCGACGCGGGCGTGGCCGGCGGCGCGGCCAGCGCCGAGGAGGCCGCGGTGCACCTGCAGCCCGACGGCGACGCGGTCGACGTGTTCACCGAGCCCGACGTCGAGGACGTCTGAGCGGCCCAGCCGCAGCGCTGCCTCTGCCGCCGCCGGTCCGCGCGCTCACCTGACCGGCCGGCGCATCGACCGGGCCACGGCCGCGCGCGCGGCCAGCTCGCCGTCGGGCGGGTAGCCGACCTCCTCGAGCACGAGCCCGTGCGGCGGGGCGACGGTGACGCTGCTGTCGCGCCGGACGGCGTCGAGCAGCTCGCGTGGCCGAGTGACCTCCCAGCGCCCCTCCCCGACCGCGAGCGAGGCCCCGACGAGCGAGCGCACCATCGAGTGGCAGAACGCGTCGGCGCGGACCTCGGCGACCAGTGCGCCGTCGACGCGGCGCCAGCCGAAGTCGAGCAGCGTCCGGATCGTCGTCGCACCCTCGCGCGGCTTGCAGTAGGCGAGGAAGTCGTGCTCGCCGAGCAGACCGCGTGCCGCGGCGTCCATCGCCTCGACGTCGAGCGGCCGCGGGTGCCACAGCTGCCACCCGCGCAGCAGCGGGTCGCGGCGACCCGCGGCGTCGACGACCGTGTAGCGGTAGCGGCGCCAGACCGCCGAGAAGCGCGCGTCGAAGCCCTCGAGGGCCTCCCGGACCTCGTGGATCGCGACGTCGTCGGGCAGCACCCCGTCGAGACGGCGCCGCAGCGCCTCGGCGGGCGGCCAGTCGCTGCGGCCAGGGGTCGCCTCGTACGCCGCGCGCGGCACGTCGACGTGCGCGACCTGGCCGCGCGCGTGCACGCCGCTGTCGGTGCGCCCCGCCACCGTCACCGACACCGCCGGGAGCCGCAGCACGGTGGCCAGCGCCCGTTCGAGCTCGCCCTGCACGCTCCGCAGCCCGGGCTGGGCCGCCCAGCCGACGAAGCCGCTGCCGTCGTAGCCGAGGTCGAGGCGCAGCCGCACGGTCGCGGCGGCCTCGCCCGCCGGTGCGCTCGCGGCGGGCGGACCTGACGTGGGCTCGGGCACGGGATCCAGCCTAGGCGCGGCGCGCCCGGCGCTGCGGGCGTCACCGCGCCGGGGCGGCGCCTACGCTGGCGGCGTGGACGAGCAGACGGCACCGCCGACGCTCGCCGTCGACTGCGGCGGCGGCGGCATCAAGGCCTCGGTGCTCGACGCCGCCGGGACGATGCTCGCGCACCCGGTGCGGACCGCGACGACCTACCCGCTGCCGCCCGAGAAGCTCGTCGAGGTGATCGCCGAGCTGGCCGAGCAGCTGCCGCGCGCGGGTCGGGTGACCGTCGGGATGCCCGGGATGATCCGCCACGGCGTCGTCGTCGTGACCCCGCACTACGTGACGCGGTCCGGGCCGCGCACGCGCGTGCTGCCCGAGCTGGTGCGGGCCTGGTCGGGCTTCGACATGCGCCGCGCGGTCGAGGAGCGGCTACGGCTGCCGGCCCGCGTGCTCAACGACGCCCAGGTGCACGGCGCCGGCGCGATCGCGGGCACCGGGACCGAGCTGATGCTCACGTTCGGCACCGGGCTGGGCAACGCCCTCTTCGACGGCGGCGTGCTGGCCCCGCACCTCGAGCTCAGCCAGGCGCCGGTGCGCTGGGGCCTCACCTACGACGAGTACATCGGGGAGCACGAGCGGCTGCGCCTCGGCGACGCGATGTGGTCGCGACGCGTCCGACGGGTCGTCGACGCGCTGCGCCCGATGTACGTCTGGGACCGCCTCTACCTCGGTGGCGGCAACTCCCGCCGGATCGTGCCGCAGGTGCTGAGCAAGCTGGGCGACGACGTCGTCGTCGTGCCGAACTCCGCCGGGATCGTCGGCGGCGTGCGGGTGTGGTCGCTGCCGCGCTCGCCCGGCTGACGGGTCATCGGCGTCCGCTGCGCGCCCTGCTCCGCGCCCGCCACGTGACGTCGGCCTGACGGGCGACGTCGACCAGCACCCGCACGAACGCCTCCGGCCGGTCGAGGGCGACCAGGTGCCCCGCGCCCGGCACGACGACGAGGGTCGCGGCCCGCGCGGCCTCGACGACGCGGCGCTCCTCGACCCGGAAGTGGTCCCACGCCCCGTTGACGAACCACACCGGGGCGTCGACGCGCGCGAGGGCACCGAGCAGGTCGAACCCGGACAGCGCCCGCAGCGTGGGGACCATCGCGTCGAGCGCGACACCGCCCTCGAGCAGGTCGGCGGCGACCTCGGGGCCCAGCACGCGGCGGGCCGACCAGGTGTGCAGCCCGAGCCCGCGGTCGGGCAGCCGACCGATGAGCGAGGCGAGCGCCAGGTAGCCCGTCAGGCCGACGCCGCGCGGCCGCGTCCCGCACGAGGCGAGCAGCAGCGCCTCCGGGCCCGTCGTGGTCGCGGCCCAGTCGGCGGCGACATAGGAGCCCAGCGAGAGTCCGGCGACGACGTGCGGCGGCGGCACCGACGCCACCGCCTCGTCCAGCACCGCGCGGCACCGCTCGAGCGTGAACGTCTCCTCGCGCCGGGCGCCGTGCCCGGGAAGGTCCACCGCGAGGTGCGGCACGCCCGCCTCGGCCAGCAGGCGCTCGTGCGTCCGCCACATCGAGGCGGACGTGCGGATGCCGTGCACGAGCACCACCGAGGCCACGTCGGCACTCTAGGAGAACCTGGGCCGGGACGCCGACGGGCCCGCCACCGGGAGGTCGTCCCGGGGCGGGCCCGTCGCTGAGGTCGTGACGTCGGTGAGTCAGCGCCTCGTACCGGGGAGGACTAGTCCTCCTCGGAGACCTGCTGCGCGTCGGCGCCGCCGGCGGGCTCGAAGCCCGCCGCCTCGGCGTCCTCGGCGGTCGCGAACCAGACCTCGGCCTGCGTCGCGTCGTACCACTGCGAGCCGGGCACGTGGTACTTCATCGAGTCCTCGTTGCCCTTGATCTGGTGCTCGTCGTCCGGGGCGTCGGTCGACGCCTCGTCGGTGCGCACCGCGCCCTCGTAGGAGGCCGGGGCCTCCTCGGTGGCGTCGTCGGCCGCGGTGGCCTCCTCGGTGGTCGACTCCTCGGCGACGGCCTCGTCCTTCGCGGCGTCGTCCTTGGCGGCCCGCTTGGTGGCGGCCTCCGCCTCCTTCACCGTGGCCTGCTTCGGGCTGTAGCTCTCCAGCACCAGCTCGATGACGGCCATGGGGGCGTTGTCGCCCTTGCGGGGACCGACCTTGGTGATGCGGGTGTAGCCACCCGGGCGCTCGGCCATCGCGGGGGCGATCTCGGCGAACAGCGTGTGGACGACGTCCTTGCGCGAGATCACCGAGAGCACCTGCCGGCGGGCCGACAGGTCACCGCGCTTGGCCTTGGTGATCAGGCGCTCCGCGAGGGGGCGCAGGCGCTTGGCCTTGGCCTCCGTGGTGCGGATGCTGCCGTGCTCGAACAGCGACTGCGCGAGGTTCCCGAGGATCAGCCGCTCGTGAGCCGGGCCACCGCCGAGACGGGGACCCTTGGTGGGGGTAGGCATGCTTGCTCCAGTTCGTCAGCTCGGCTGAGCTCAGTTGTAGTCGTCGTAGTCGTCGCCGTCGTCGTAGGCACCGACGACCAGCGCGGGGTCGAAGTCAGCCGGGCTGTCCTTGAGCGACAGGCCGAGGCCGACCAGCTTCTCCTTGACCTCGGTGATCGACTTCGCACCGAAGTTGCGGATGTCGAGGAGGTCGGCCTCGCTGCGTGCGACGAGCTCGCCCACGGTGTGGATGCCCTCGCGCTTGAGGCAGTTGTAGGAGCGGATCGTGAGGTCGAGCTGCTCGATCGGCATCGCCAGGTCCTCGGCCAGCGCGGCGTCGGTCGGCGACGGGCCGATCTCGATGCCCTCGGCCTCGGTGTTCAGCTCGCGCGCGAGACCGAACAGCTCCACCAGCGTCTTGCCCGCGGAGGCGAGCGCGTCGCGCGGGGTCATCGAGCGCTTGGTCTCGACGTCGACGATCAGCTTGTCGAAGTCGGTGCGCTGCTCGACACGGGTGGCCTCGACCTTGTAGGTGACCTTGAGCACCGGCGAGTAGATCGAGTCGACCGGGATGCGCCCGATCTCGGCGTCCGAGCTCTTGTTCTGCGTCGCGGAGACATAGCCGCGGCCACGCTCGACGGTCAGCTCGATCTCGAGCTTGCCCTTGGCGTTGATCGTGGCGATGTGCAGGTCCGGGTTGTGGATCTCGACGCCGGCCGGCGGGGTGATGTCACCCGCGGTCACGGTGCCGGGGCCGGCCTTGCGCAGGTACATCACGACCGGCTCGTCGTTCTCCGAGGAGACGACGATGTTCTTGATGTTGAGGATGATCTCGGTGACGTCTTCCTTCACACCGGCGATCGTCGAGAACTCGTGCAGGACGCCGTCGATCCGGATCGAGGTGACGGCGGCACCCGGGATCGAGGACAGCAGGGTCCGGCGCAGCGAGTTGCCGAGCGTGTAGCCGAAGCCCGGCTCGAGCGGCTCGATGACGAAACGGGAACGGAACTCGTCGACCGACTCCTCGGTCAGAGTGGGGCGCTGTGCGATGAGCACGGTGATTTCCTTTCAGCAGGGCATCCGCTATATGACGCCTGCACGCCCTCGCCCATCGGTCCGGACGAGGGGTACCTCAGGGATGGGTCCGTGGACCCGGACGATCAGACGCGGCGACGCTTCGGCGGCCGGCACCCGTTGTGCGCCTGCGGCGTCACGTCGGAGATCGAGCCGACCTCGAGGCCGGCGGCCGTGAGCGAGCGGATCGCGGTCTCGCGGCCCGAGCCCGGGCCCTTGACGAACACGTCGACCTTCTTCATGCCGTGCTCCTGCGCCTTGCGGGCAGCAGCCTCGGCGGCGAGCTGGGCGGCGAACGGCGTCGACTTGCGCGAGCCCTTGAAGCCGACCTGGCCCGAGGACGCCCACGAGATGACGGCGCCGGACGGGTCCGTGATCGAGACGATGGTGTTGTTGAACGTCGACTTGATGTAGGCGTTGCCCTGGACGACGTTCTTCTTCTCCTTGCGGCGGGGCTTGCGAGCGCCCGCGGCCTGGCGAGTCTTGGGAGGCATGTGTCAGCTCTGTCTTTCTCCGTCGGGGGCGCCGCTCAGCGGGCCTTCTTCTTGCCGGCCACGGTGCGCTTCGGGCCCTTGCGCGTACGCGCGTTCGTCTTGGTGCGCTGACCGCGGACCGGGAGGCCACGACGGTGGCGCAGGCCCTGGTAGCAGCCGATCTCGACCTTGCGACGGATGTCCGCGGCGACCTCGCGCCGCAGGTCGCCCTCGAGCTTGTAGTTCGCCTCGAGGTAGTCACGGAGCGCGACGACCTCGTTGTCACCGAGGTCCTTCACGCGGACGTCCCCGGAGATGCCGGTCGCGGCGAGCGTCTCCTTGGCGCGTGTGCGCCCGACGCCGTAGATGTAGGTGAGCGCAACCTCGAGCCGCTTCTCGCGGGGGAGGTCGACGCCGACGAGTCGTGCCAACTTCACTCCTGGTGAGTTCGGAGGTCCTCCGCTCCGCCGCCCCGGTCCGTTGACCGGGCCCCGGCCTCCGACCGGGGGTGGCGCCTCCGCGCACGGGGTGCGGGTGACGCTGACGGAACGATGTTGTGGTGCTGCACGGCGCTGGGGGTGCTGCCGGTCGGTGCCGCGCGCCGCGGCGGTGCCGACCCGTCGGGGGTGAGCTCGCTCAGCCCTGACGCTGCTTGTGGCGCGGGTTGTCGCAGATCACACGGACGCTGCCGTTGCGACGGATCACCTTGCACTTGTCGCAGATCTTCTTGACGCTGGGCTTGACCTTCATGACGCTGTCCTCGTTGTCCGGGGGCGAGCCCCGGCTAGGGGCCTACATGTGCTGGTTCGGGTCCGGGGCCGTGGCCCCGGGGTGCTACTTGTAGCGGTAGACGATGCGGCCGCGCGTGAGGTCGTACGGGCTCAGCTCCACCACGACCCGGTCCTCGGGGAGGATCCGGATGTAGTTCTGGCGCATCTTTCCGGAGATGTGCGCCAGCACCTTGTGCCCGTTGCTCAGCTCCACTCGGAACATCGCGTTGGGCAGCGCTTCGACAACGCTGCCCTCGATCTCGATGACGCCGTCCTTCTTGGCCATGTCCTCGCTTGTCCTGAGTAGATTGCGGCGGCGGACCACCCGGCCGACGACGTGCCTCAGCCCGCTCATGACGAGCGGTCGCCACCTCGACGATCCGGACGGGCTCGCGCCGCCACCTGCTTCCCGGGCCCGTCGTGGACGTGCCAGGATCTGCAGGGCGAGCAACGCGAGACGTCTGCGTGTGCAGACCGGCCCACACCCAACGGGCAATCATACGGCATCACCAGGGCTGCTTCCAGCCGCGGTGACCCAGGCTACTCCCGCTGCTCGCCCGCGCACCCGTGGGAGGTCGGCGCCGCGTGCCTCCCGTCAGCGCCCGGGGCCGTTGAGGTCCGGCACACGACGCAGCACGCCGAGCTCGCGGGCACGCTCGACGGCGGCCTCCCGGCCGCGCACCCCGAGCTTGCGGTAGATGTCGCGCATCTGGGACTTGACGGTGTTGGGCGAGACGTAGAGCCGGCTGGCGACCGCGGCGAACGAGGCACCGGTCGAGACGACGTCGAGCACCTGCAGCTCGCGCGGCGAGAGCCGGCTGCCGTCCTGGGGCTCGGGCAGCAGCCCGCCGTGGTTGTCGAAGCCCGCGAGCATCTCCGCGACCTCGCCGTCGTCGCCCGCGAGCTCGCGCAGGTCGGCCTGCGGGATCAGCAGGAAGGGGCGCAGCATGCCGGTCTGCGCCGCCGTCGTGACCGCGGTCTGGAACGCGTCGAGGGCTGCGGCACGCTGCTGCAGCCGCAGCGCCGCGCACGCGCGCAGCAGCGCGATCTTGAGCGTCTGCCGCGGCACCAGGTCGTCGCTCACCTCCGAGGCCAGCACCTGCTCGTACTCGCCGGACTGGAACGACACCATCGCCCACGAGGCGCGGTGGTGCACGCCGTTGGCGTCGACCTCGAGCAGCATCTTGCGGGCGCGCTCCACCTGGTTGGTGGCCAGGTAGGCCTCGGTGAGGGTGCTGATGAGGAACTGCTCGGCAAGGCTGGGCACCGTGGTGTCGAGCGGTCGCACGCGGTAGGTCTCCAGCAGCCGGATGCCCTCCCGCGCGCGGTCCTCCTTCAGCAGCCGGTCCGCGCGCAGCACGACCGGCAGCACCTGGAGGTCGCCGAGCTCCTCCGGGATGTCGTAGTCCTCGTCGAGACCGACGACGTCGGCGCTGACCTGGCGCGCCATCACCCCGCGGGTCAGCCCCGCCGTCACCGCGGCGAACGTGCCCGGCTCCGGGTCCGGCAGCGACGCGAGCTTGTCCAGCCACGCCTGGCCCCCGCGCGGGTTGCCGATCGCGACGTGCGCGAGCGCGGCCCCGGCCGCGGCGTCCAGCAGCACCGCCTGGTCGCCGAGGTGCTCGGCCCACTCGGCGGCCTCGCAGAAGGCGTAGACCGAGGTGAGACCCGGGGTGTCGACGAGGCTCGCGACGGCCCACTCCTGCAGCAGCCGCGGCACCGTGCGCACGACCTCGTCGCTCCAGCCGCTCTCCGCGATCGCGGCGGAGAGGTCGCGGTTCTCGACGAGGTTCTGCGCGACGTCGTACAGACCGGTCGAGCTCAGTCGCAGCACCTGGCGCAACGACAGCCGGCGGCGGCTGCGGGAGCGTGCGGAGGCGTCGGGCAGCAGCAGCTGCGCCACGAACGCCTCGCGTGCGCGGTCGTCGGTGGCGATGTTGAGGATGTAGTCGCGTGCGACGACCAGGCGGGCGTCGGCGTCGGCCAGCTCCTTCGGCAGGTTGTCGACCGCCTGCCGCACCAGCGCGGGGTGGTCGGCGAGCAGCATCGACCACTCCTCGCGCAGGATCGCCGCGACCAGCTCCCAGTCGGCGGCCGCGAGCGCGTGCCGGAGCGCGGGCGCGACCGCGCCGCGGGCGCGGAACCAGCGCGCCGAGCGCCCGCTCACGTCCCGGTAGGCCTCGATGTCGTCGTCGGCCAGCATCCGTGCGGCCGCGGCGCGGATCGGGTCGGGGCCCGGCGAGCGCCCGCTCACCTCGTGGGGGGAGAGCCCGAGGTCGGCGAGGAACGCCGACATGCGGTCCCAGCTCTCCTGCCCCACGAGCGCGAGGACGAGCTCGTGCGGGAGGATCTCCGGGACCGCGAGGACCTGCACCGCACGGCGGGTGCCGGGGTGCGGGATCTCGTTGATCATCAGCCGCACGAATCGGTCGACGAGGCCCTGGTCGACGACGAGCTCGCCGTTGACGTGCAGGATCCGCTCACCGAGCACGATCCGCATGAGCGCCGGCCAGCCCCGCAGCTGCCGGTTGAGCTCGGCGGCGTCGGCCTCGTCGAGCGGCTGCCCGACCTGGCGCGCCATCCGCTGGGTGTCGAGCGGGCCGATCCGCAGGTCGTCCGAGTGCAGGTTCACCCCATCGAGCTGCGTCGCGTAGAGCTGGATCGGCCGCGGCTGGCGCATCATGGCGACGACGTCGACCTGCTCGTGCTCGCCCGCGAGGGTCGCGAGGTCCTCGTCGACGCCGATGTCGGCGCGGTCGAGGTTGTCGACCACGAGCACGAGCCGGCGGCGCCGCCGCGCGAGGGAGCGGTTGAGCGCGGGCCAGTCGAGGTCGTCGAGCCCGATGTCGCGCAGCCGCCGCTGGAGGGTGTCCCACATCCCCTCGGCGTCGACACCCCGCTGCGGGACGCTCACCCAGACGTGGTCGTGCCGCTGGTCCTCGTCGTTGCGCAGCAGCCACGACACCGCGGCCGTCTTGCCGAACGCACGCGGTGCCTGCAGCGTGACGACCGCCGGGAGCGGGCCGCGGATCAGCCGCTCGACGGCGCGCGGCGGCACGTACCCGACGGGCAGTCGCGGGAGACCGCGGCGGGGGCGCATGTCGGCCGTCACGGGGACGACGCGGCCGGGCTGCCGGCTGCTGGTCAGCGGCTGGCTCACGTACCCCTCCGCAGGCCACCCATCGCCGCGAGGGCGTCGGCGCGGTTGCTGACGCCCAGCTTGCGGTAGATCGCTCGCAGGTGTGTCTTGACGGTGTTGGCGGAGAGCCCGAGCGCCTTGCCGATGCCGACCGGGCCGGGGTGCACCTCGAGCGCGCGCAGGATCTGGATCTCGCGCGCGGTGAGCGTGGGCAGCTCCTCCTCGCCGACGACCGAGCGGCCGGGCTGGGCGACCGCGACCGGGCGCGGCCACAGCGCCTGCACCTTCGGGTCGTCGGCGGCGAGGCTGTCGAAGAGGAACCGCGGCATGAGCATGAACGGGCGGCGCTGGCCCGTGCCCTGCGCCATCCGGGCCGCGTGCCGGAACGCCTCGTGAGCGGCGGCGTCGTCACCGAGCGCGTGGTAGGCGCTCGCGAGCACCACCTGGCACTCGATCGTGGTGCGCCACGAGCGCTGCGCGACGCCGATCGCCTTGTTCGCCAGGACGAGCGCGTCGTCGTAACGGCGCGACGCGAGCGCGCACTTGGCCTCGGCGGCCCAGGAGATCGCGGAGTCGGCGAACCGGTTGGCGACCTGGGTCGCGACGTCGACGGCGTCGTCGGCGATCAGCAGCTCGACCAGCGTGCTGCCGAGCACCACCTCGATGAGCGAGCCGCGCGCGACGTGCCGCATCGCGGCACGCACCTCGTTCGAGAGGCGCGTGACGCGGTCGGCGTCGCCGCTGATGACGGCGTGGTGCGCGCGGGCGAACACCGTGGCGGCCCACAGGTCGTCGCGGTGGCCGGGCTCCCCCATCGCGTCCACGGCGTCGGTCGCCGCCGGGTCGCAGGCGTCGGTGAGCGCGATCGCTCGTGCGAGCTGTGCCCCGACGACGACGATGTCGCGACCGTCGACCTCGTGCAGCTCGGTGAGCCGGTTGCGCACGCTCGGGTCCTCCAGCCAGCGCATCGTGAGGTCGGGCTCGCCCTCCAAGGCGTGGCTGACCGCCAGCCCGACCGCGGCGAGCTCGACCGTCTCCTCCGGGCCGCCGCCGACGAGACCCAGCGTGCGGGCGCGGTTGAACGCGTAGCTGGCGGCGTCGAGGTTGCCGACGAGCAGGCAGGTGATGCCCCAGTGCAGCAGCGCGAGCGACTCCTCGGCGTTGGCGCCCACCGGGGTGCTCAGGTGCTCGGAGAGCTCGGCGGCGAAGCTGCCCGGGTCGATCGTGAACGGCGAGGAGGTGGCGGTCGGCGCGGACTCCAGGTCGTGCAGCGCGATCCGCAGGCGCGGCTCCTTGGCGACGATCTCGGGCGGGAACCGCCGCGCGACCTGCAGCAGCACGAGCGGCGAGGAGGCGAGCAGCGTGGCCCACTCGCGCTCGATGACCTGCAGCGCGGTGTCGTACTCCTGCGCCTCGACGGCGTGGATGAGCACCCGGGCGGGGTCGCGTGCGGCGGCCGCGAGCTCCATGAGGGTGCGGTGGACCTCGCGCACCATCTCGGGCTCCATCGACGCACCCAGCCGCAGCAGCGCGGCGCGCATCGTGGGCGCGTACGAGTACATCTTGCCCTCGACCGTGTTGTGCTCGGAGAGCAGGCCCGAGAAGCGCAGGTTGCGGAGGATGCGCAGCGGGTCGACCTGCGAGGGCGCGATCAGGCGAGCCATGTCCGGCGTGAAGCGCTCGGGGATCGCGGTGCGCAGCACGAACGCGCGCACCGAGGGGAACCGCAGGTCGGAGACCAGGTTGACCATGTAGTCGTCCACGAGCGAGGCGTCGAACACGCCCTGGCCCGAGGCGGTGCGCACGAGGCCGGCGCGGATCGCCGACGGCCAGCCGCCGGTGTCGACCGCGATCTCCTCGGCCTGGTCGAGGGTCATCTCGACGCCGAGGGTCGTCGCGAGACGGTGCACGAGGCGACCGGTGAGGCGCAGGTCGTCGGGGCCGAGCACCACGCCGTCGACCGAGAGCATCCCGGTGGTCTCCAGGGTGCGGTAGGTCCGGGTGCCGATGACGAGGTCGATGAGGTCGTTCTGGCGCACGATGTCGACGAGGTCGTCGTCGATGCTCGCGGCGCCGTCGCCCAGGCCGGCCTCGTGGAAGTCGTCGAGGATGATGAGCAGCCGACGCTGGTGCTCGACCAGGGTGCTGACGACCGACCACCGGTCGTCGCCGCGGTCGCCGACCTCGACGCCGTGCTGCTCGAGGCCCTCGCGCAGCTCCTGCCAGAACCCGGGCAGCTCGTTGCTGGTCTCGGTGAGGGAGAGGTAGATCGGCGGCGGCTGCACCTGCTCCTCGCTGAGCCACTGCCGTATCGCGGAGGTCTTGCCGTACCCTCGCGGGCCACGCAGGACGGTCAACGGGCGGCGCGCGCGCAGCGCGTCCAGCACCCGCTCGGGGACGACCACGGGCGTGCGGCTGCGCTGCGCCCGCTCGTGAGATGCGGCGCCCGTGTCTGCGACGGGGCTGATCGTCACATCCCCACCCCCGGGTCCTGTCCCGCCGGCACCTGACGGCCCGACGTTAACCTCCGCATCATAGTGGTAGGGACAACCGTCCGCGCACCATCGGATCCGCCGGGTGTCGGCGCAGCGACGGGCACGGAGACTGCTGGGCCCGAGCGGGCACGGACGAGCCGCTGATCAGCGCAGACGCGCCAGCACGGACGCCATCTGCTCGACGCGCGCGGACCAGTCCGGAACTCCGCTGTGCTCGACGGTGGCCGGGTCCTCGGAGACGGCGTGTGCCACCGCCTCGGCGAAGTCCGTGGGCGGCACGACGTGGACGCCAGGGATGCTCAGCTCTCGGAACCCCGCGACCGGTGTGCTGACCACCGGCCGGCCGACCGCCAGGTACTCGTACAGCTTGATCGGGTCGAGGCTGTCGGTGAACGGTGTGACCAGGTGTGGCACCACGAGCGCGGTCGCGTGCTGCAGGTAGGCGGGGACACGGTCGAACGACCGCCCCCCGAGGATCACGGCGCCGCGCCGTTCCAGGGCGGAGGTGTGCTCGCCGGCCAGCAGGTTCGGTCCGACCAGCACGAGCGTGGCACCGTCGGCTCGCAGCCGCTCGGCGGTGCGACCGGTCACCTCGACGTCGAGCCGGTCCTGGTGGAGCGTCCCGACGTAGACGGCGGTACCGCCCGCCGGCAGGTCGTCGGGCCGTGCGAGCGGCCGCCGGTAACGTGCGACGTCGACGGCGTTGGGCACGTGCACGACCTCACGGTCGGCACCCTTGGACACCGCGAGCGCCGCGGAGCAGACCACGACGGCGCGGGCGCGCTCGAGCAGCACGGCCTCGTTGCTGCGCAGCCGCTCCAGCTCGCGCTCGGGCCGCTCGGCGGCGAGCCAGTCGTCGGTGACGTCGTAGAGCGCCGGCCAGTGGGGCTCGGCGCGCACGAGGCTCGCCCACGAAGGGTCGTTCACCCAGAGCACGGGAGCATCGATCCGCAGCCGGCGCAGCGCTCGCCGCACCGAGCGCACGAGCAGCGCGTCGGCGAGCCCACCCACCGCCCGCGGCAGCACCTTGGTCGGCTCGAGCTGCCAGAGGCGGCCGTGGTACCCGGTCACCTGCTGCAGCCCCGAGCCACGCCCGAGACCGCGGCCGTGCAGCGCGGCGTGGAGGACGTCGTGGCTCGGCACCACGAAGAGCACCCGCAGCTGCGGGTCGGCCTCGAGCAGCCCGTGCACGAGGTACTGGTTGCGCCGCCACACGTCGTCCCAGCGCTCGAGCGAGAGCACCACGAGGTCGCGGCTCATCGGGCGAGCACCCGTTCGTAGAGCCGGCGCGTGCCGGAGACCTGGCTCGCCAGCGTGAACGACTCCTGCTGCCGCTCGCGGAGCGCGGCCCCGAGCGCGGCGCGGCGAGCTGGATCGGCCACCAGGGCGTCGAGCGCTCGCGCCGCCGCGTCGGCATCACCGGGCGGGAACAGCACCTCGGGCGCCACGGCGCCCACGGTCTCGAGGTGACCTCCGCCCGCCGAGGCGACGACGGGGGTCCCGTGCGCCATCGCCTCGAGCACCGCGATGCCCAGGCCCTCGCGCGGCGTCGGGGCGAGCAGAGCGCCGGCCCGAGCCAGCAGCGCGTCGACGTCGGTCCGGAAGCCCAGGAACTCGACCGAGTCGGCGACGCCGAGAGCACCGGCCAGCTCCTCGAGCTCGCGCCGCTGCGAGCCGTCACCGACGACGCGCAGCCGCCAGCCCCGCGAGCGGGCGGACGACACCGCCCAGGCCCGCAGACCCGTGGCGGTGTCCTTCTCGGGCTCGAGCCGCTGCACCAGCAGCACCTCGTCGACGCGGTCGGCGGAGAGTGGCCGGGTCGCGACGCCCGAGTGCACGACCTCGCTCACGCCGTCGACGTTGTCGGCGACGAAGCGCGAGATCGCGAGCTGGGCGTCCACCCGCCGCGCGACCGCTGCGAACACCGCCGCGGCCGGGCGGGAGCTGCCGCGCGGCGCGCCGAAGTGCCGGGTGCTGACGTGCCGGAAGTCGCGACCCGTCCGGCCCAGCGCGGTCACGAGGTCCGCCTGGGACATGTGCGAGTTGACGAGGTCGACGTCGCGCAGCGACCGTAGCTCGCGCAGCGCCTGCAGCATGCTGCCGCCCGGTCGCCACGCGACCTGCGCGCCTGCGAGCGCCTCCCTCATCGATCCCGGCGCGCCGCCGATCACCGTGACGTCGACGCCCTGGGCCGCCAACCCGGTGGCGAGGTTGACGAGGTACCGCTCCACCCCGGCGAAGCCGTCGGAGCACACGAGCTGGACCACGTGCACGTCATGCTCCCCGCTCGTCGCTGCCCGCGAGCAGGACGCCCGCCCGGCGGCAGCCGGACCGCCGGCTCATCGGCCGCAGTCTAGCCAGCCGCGCGCAGGACCGGGCGCTCCATCCGCGGCGCGCGGTGCTACCTTCCCCGCATGAGCGGTGGGTCGGCCAAGGGCGAGCGACCGCGCCGCCGCAGGGTCGGTCGCATCGTCGGCTGGAGCGTGCTGACGGTCGCGGTCCTCCTGGTCGTGGCAGCCGTGCTGCTCGTGCGCGACGCGCTCGAGGCCCGCAGCAGCTTCGCCGCGGTCGTCCGTGACCTCCCGGCAGCGCAGGACGCGCTGATCGCGGGAGACCTCGACGCCTACGACCGGCTCGTCACCGACCTGCAGTCGGAGACCGCCACCGCACGCGCCAGCACCGACGGTCCGCTCTGGTGGCTGGCGGCACGGGTGCCGGGGATCGGCCCGAACGCCGCCGCACTGACGCTCGTCGGGGAGGTGGTCGACGACGTCGCCGTCGACGTGCTGCCGCACCTCGGCGCTGCGAGCGGCGTCCTCGCCGACGGCGGGCTGCGACTGACCGACGGCCGCATCGACCTCGACCCGATCCGTGCCGCCGCCCTCCCGCTCGCGACTGCGCGCGACACGGTCGTCGATGCCGACGACCGGTTGCAGGCGTTCGACGCGACCGGCCTCGTCGACGAGATCCGTCGGCCTCTCGGGCACGCGACCGAGCAGCTGGCCGACCTACGGTCGGCCGTGACGACCGGGCACGACCTGAGCGTGCTGCTGCCGCCGATGCTGGGCGGCGACGGGCCACGTCAGTACCTCGTGCTCGCGCAGAGCAACGCGGAGCTGCGCACCAACGGTGGTGTCCCCGGCGCGATGCTGCTCGTCACCGCCGACGACGGCGCCGTGGCCCTCGATCGCACGGCGTCGAGCTCCGACGTCGGGCCGTTCCCGGCGCCCGTCGCCGAGCTGCGGCCCGACGACCTCGCGATGTACGGCGAGGCCCCGGCCCGGTTCGTGCAGGACGTCACGATGATCCCGCAGTTCCCGGTCTCCGGCCCCGTCGCCGCCGAGATGTGGCGGCAGTCGCAGGGCGAGGAGGTCGACGGCGTCGTCGCGGTCGACCCGGTGACGCTGTCGTACCTCCTCGAGGCGGTCGGCCCCGTGGACGTGATCGGCTGGACGCTCGACCCGGGGAACGTCGTCGAGATCCTCCTCAACCGCATCTACCTCGAGTACCCCGACCCGGACGACGCCGACGACGTGTTCGCCGCGGTCGCCTCGGCCGTCGTCGACCACGTGCTGCGGTCGCCCGAGGGCGCCGGCCTGCTCGAGGTGATGATGCGCGCGGGCGACGAGCGGCGGCTGCTCGTGTGGTCCGCGCACGCCGACGAGCAGGAGCTGCTCGCCGACGGCCTCGGGGGCGACTTCGACGCGGCCACCGGCTCCGGCGGGGTGTTCCTCAACGACGGCACCCGCAGCAAGATGAGCTACTACCTCGACACGGAGGTGACGATCGTCGCGTCGGAGTGCACCGATGCCGGCCGGGCCGACACCGTCGAGCTGCGGCTGACGTCGACCGTGCCCGCGGACCTCGTGCCGTCGCTGCCGAGCTACGTCACCGGCGTCGACCTGCCGGAGGACCTGCTCGGCACGATCCGCACCAACGTGGCCCTGCACAGCCCCGTCGGCGGCGCGGTCGTGGACATCGAGCGCGACGGCGTCGTCATCGGTGGTCAGCGCTACGACGCGCACGGCCGCGAGGTCACCGTCTTCACGCAGGACCTCGCCCCGAGCGAGTCGGTGACCATCCGGTTCGACCTGGTCGCAGCAGAGCCCTCCGACGCGGGAACGGCGACGCTGTGGGCGACGCCGACCACGCATGCCTCGGGCCTCGTGCAGCACGACGTGCCGGACTGCTCCGCCGACGACTGATCGCCCGCAGGGCGAGACGTCCATCTCACCGACCGCGGCAGGAGTCCTCCGCTAGTCTGCAGCCGTCACGAACTGAAGCCGTGCGTGCACATGCGGGGACGTGCGCCGCCGTCGACCCCGAGGATGCGCCGTGACCATGTCCCCCACGACCCTCACCAGGCTGGTGTGCCTGCTCGGCGTCGCCGTCCTGCTCGGTCTCGCGGGCGCGCTCGCCGCGCCGCAGAGCGCGACCGCCGCGCCGCACCCGTCGTTCCGGGTCGTGTGCTACCCGACCGGGATGGCGCCGAACGACCCGATCGTGTTCCCCGGGCAGGCGGGGCGGTCGCACCGGCACACGTTCTTCGGCGCGAAGAACGTGGACGAGCGCACCACGACGGCGTCGCTGCTCGCGCAGCCGACCTCTCAGTGCGGCAACCACTACGACGCGGTCGACCTCTCCGCCTACTGGATCCCGACGCTGCACCAGGACGGCGTGCCGGTCTACACCGACTCGGGCGCGCACCAGCTGACGATCTACTACCGGCGCGCCGGCGGGCCCGACGGGTTGCCCGTCGCGCAGGCGATGCCGCGGGGTCTCGCGATGATCGCCGGCGACATGCACGCGACGACGCCGCAGAACCACGTGACCTACGCGTGCGCCCACGAGACGGACACCGGTCGCCAGCACGGCGGCGACCACACGTTCGTCTCCTGCGCCTCCGACGAGGTGCTGATCGCCAAGCTGGTCTTCCCCGACTGCTGGGACGGCAGGAACCTGGACTCGGCGGACCACAAGTCCCACATGGCGTACTCGCAAGGTGCGCGCGGCGCGTGCCCGAGCAGTCACCCCGTCAAGCTGCCGCAGATCACCTTCGAGGCGTGGTACTTCGGCGTCAACGGCGACGCGGGGACGTTCAGCTGGTCGAGCGGCAGCGCGTACACCTTCCACGGCGACGTCCTCGTGGCGTGGGACACGACGGCGGCGGCGAACCTCGTCAACCAGTGCATCAACGTGGCGGTCGACTGCAACCCGCTCGGCTACCCGGCCATCCCGCACGGATCGGTCGATCCGGCCCAGGTCGACGCCCAGCTGAGCGCCGACCCACCTCGGCCGGCTCCGCCATCCTCCGAACCGGCGAGCTCGCCGGCGACCTCCCATGCCCATCCCCCCGCCACCGCTGCAGCGAGCGGGACCACGAGCGGGCCGGCGACGCGTGCACCCGAGCCGTCGAGGACCCCGACGAGCGCCGCACCCACAACCAGCCGCACGGCAACGACGACGCCGGCCACGACCGCACCGACGCCCCAGCTACGGCCGGACGATCGCGCCGAGGGGTCAGGGACCGCCGGCGAGCCGTCGCACGCACATGCCCCGGACCGGTCGCCCGGCGTCGGCGCGACGGACGCGCGACGCGGAGCGGGCGGCCCCTGGCGGTACTCGTGGATCGCGCTGTCGGTCGTCGCCTCCGGAGCGCTCTGGGCCGGTCTGCGCCGAGTGCGGGCGCTGCGCCGCACGTGAGACCAGGGATGCCTCTGTCCGGTCCTCACGCCGCCTAACCCTCTGCGACCCCCTCCAGCCGCCCGAATCCCACCCGGACCACCCCAGCCGGCCTCCGCGCGCGCACACATACTGCGGGGGGATGGCCGATCCGGAACGAGGGGACGTCTGGCTATGGAATGGAACGCGCGACGACAGGCGCGCTGGGTCGGGGCTGCGGCACTGGTCGGCGCGATGGTCCTACCGGCACTTCCGGCCGCGGCGCAGTACGGGCCGCCCGAGGAGCCGACGCTGGAGGTGTCCGTCCTCCAGCCGCTGTGCGACGGCGACGTGCCCTACCTGGAGTACGCCGTGAACGTCATCAACGGCTCGGGCGAGACGGCGACGATCACGTGGGAGCACCCCACCGACCCGAGCCAGAACCACGTGCAGGCCGGCGTACCGCTGTCCGGTCGCGTGATGTGGCCCGGCGCTGCGGTCGACGACCAGGGGAACCCGAGCGACTGGCCGGGCTGGCGCCTCGAGAACGGCGAGTGGGTCGAGGGCGACGAGTGGGACTGGGTCCGGCCGGAGGTCCAGGTGACGATCTCGGTCAACCCGCAGGCGACGGTCACTGTCGCCTACCCGCCCTCGTCACCGGCCTGCCTCACCAACCCGCCCAACGTGGGGACGGCGACCTTCGGGCCCCCGCCGGGGCCTGGTACGACCGAGTCCTCCGGCGTCGGCATGGCCGTGACGGGCGCAGGTGTCGGATGGTTGGTCACCGCTGGCGCGGCTCTGCTGGTGGCGGGCGCCGCGCTGATCTTCCTCCGCAGGCGGGTGGCGCGTGACTGAGGACGCGACGCGCACGGCCCCAGCGTCACTACGCTGAGCCCGTGCGCGTCGCGATGTCGTCCTTCCGTTTCAACCACGAGGGCGGCATCGAACGCGTCTCCTACGAGCTCGCCGACAGGCTCGCGGAGCATGTCGACCTGACCCTCGTCGCGACCGATGTGCAGCCCGAGCCGAGCCCACCGCTGCGCTGGCACCGCGTCGACGCGCTGAGCTCGCCGTCGTTCGTCGTTCCCGTGACCTACTCGGCGGCCGCGACGCGGAGCCTGCGCGACGAGCGGTTCGACGTCCTCCACAACCAGGGCGGCTGCGCGCTGCGCGAGCAGGACGTCATCACCGCGCACAGCTGCCACAAGGCGTGGTGGGACATGAAGCTGCGCAGCGGCGAGGTGGTGCGCGCACTCGCCAACCCCTTCCACCACGCCGTGCTGGCGGTCGAGACCCGTAACTACCGTCCCGGGCGGTACCGCCGCGCGATCGCCGTCTCACCGAGCGTGGGCCGCGAGCTCACGCGCTTCTACGGGGTCGACCCCGAGCGTGTCCGTGTCATCCCCAACGCGGTCGACGTCAGCAGGTTCCAGCCCGCGGACGCCGCCGAGCTGCGCGCTCAAGTGCGCCGGCGGCACGGGTTCACCGACGACGACGTGGTGCTGCTGTTCGTCGGCAAGGAGTTCCGGCGCAAGGGGCTGGTCGCCGTGGTCGACGCGCTGCCGCGCCTGCCGAGCACCGTGCGCCTGCTCGTCGTGGGCGGTGACGACCCGCGCCCGTTCCAGGCGCAGGCTCGGGCAGCGGGCGTCGCCGACCGGGTGGTGTTCGCCGGCCACTCCCCCGCCGTCCACGAGGAGTTCCAAGCAGGTGATGTGTTCGTCTTCCCGACGATGTACGAGGCGTTCGGACTCGTCCTGCTCGAGGCGGCCGCGGCGGGCATGCCGGTGCTCTCGACGGCGCTCGGGGTGGCCGAGGAGCTGGTCGAGGAGGGCCGCAACGGCTCGATCATCGAGCGCGACGGCGCCTCGGTGGCCGCCGCGCTGGCACCGCTCGTGGCCGACCGCGACCTCCGGCGGCGGATGGGTGAGCGGGCACGGCGCGACGCAGGCGCCTACACGTCGTGGGACGCCGTGACGCGACGCACCCTCGACGTCTACGAGGAGGTCGTCGAGGAGAAGCGGCGCGAGGGGGTGCTCAGCTGACCCGCCTGCTGTAGGCGACCGGCCCCTCGAGGAAGATGCGTCGCCGGCGTCGGGCCTCCTCCCGCCGCTCACCGCGGCCCACCGCCTCGCGCACCAGTGCGCCGGTGACCACCCCCGCGCGGAACACCTGCCAGCCCAGCGCCCCGAAGTGCTTGCGCTGGTACAGCTCGTTGCTCGCGAAGAACAGCGCCTCGCGACGCGTGCTGTCGCTCGTGGTGCCCGCGCCGATGTGCGTCGCCTCGACGGGGGCGACCGCGATCCGCCAGCCGGCGTCGCGCGCCCGCTTCTGCCAGTCGACCTCCTCGGCGTAGAGGAAGAACCGTTCGTCGAGCTCACCGATCGCCGCCACGGCCTCGGCGCGCAGCAGCAGCACCGACCCGATGGCGAACCCCTGGGCGCGGTCGAACCGGCCCAGCCCGAGCGCGTCGATCCAGGCGCGGGCGGGCGAGGGGAACGGCCACCAGACCCTCGCCTGCTCGCCGGTGTCGGGCACCGTCTGGGTGGCGCCGACCGCCGCGATGTCGTCCGCAGAGCGCAGCAGCTCGTGCATGGTCCGGATGCCGGCGGTGGAGATCCGCGCGTCGGGGTTGAGCAGCAGCACGTCGCGGTCGGCCAGCCCGCGCTCGGCGAGCGAGCGGAGCGCCACGTTGACGCCGGCGCCGAACCCGAGGTTGCGCCCCGGGTCGATGTAGTGCGCACCGTGGCGCTGCGCCATCGCGCGCGTCTCGGGCGCCGAGGAGTTGTCCACGATCGTGATGTCGAGCTCGCCCTCGAGTGCACCCAGAGCACCGTCGAGCAGGTCCGGGTCGCCGTAGGCGATCGCCACGACCTGCGGCAGCGGCCGGTCTGCGCCCCGCTCGTTGGGACGCGGCTGGAGCACCTCGCGGTAGAGGGCCTCGTGCTGCTCGGCCACGCGCTCCCAGGTGAACTGCTGCGCGTGTTCCGGTCCGCGCTCGTGGAGCTCGCGCCATCGCTCGGGCGTCAGCGCCTCGTCGAGACCCGCGCGCAGCGCGTCGGGGTCCCGTGGCTCGACGAGCACACCGCAGTCGCCGACGACGTCCGGGATCGCGCCGGACCGGCTGGCCACCACCGGTACGCCCGAGGCCATCGCCTCGACGGCGACGCGGCAGAACTGCTCGAGCCAGCCCGGCCACGGGATCGACGGCACCGCGACGACGTCGACGCGACGGTACCGCGCAGCGAGGTCGTCGCCCTGTGCGAAGCCGAGGAACGAGACCCGGTCGGCGACGCCCAGCTCGCGCGCGAGGCTCGCGAGCTCGTCGCGCTGCGGCCCGTCGCCGGTGATCTCCAGCCGCCACGCCGGACGACCGACCAGTGCCTGCAGCAACGTCGCCACACCCTTGTAGGGCTCGAGCCGGCCCACGTAGCCGATCACCGGCTCGGCGGCCGGCCCGCTGCGCTCCGCCGGCACGAAGGTGGCCGTGTCGACCCCGAGCGGGATCAGCCGGGCCGGGCCGCGCAGGCCCTTCCGGCGCAGGATCTCGCCCGCCTCGCTGTTGCACACGTAGGCCGCCGCGGCACCACGCAGCGCCCACCGCTCGAACCAGCGGAACGGCACCGGGTAGCGCTTCTCGATGTTCTGGGCGGAGTAGAGCACGTACGGTGCGCGCACGCCTCGCAGCCGGCGCAGCAGCAGCACCTCGGCCGTCGCAAGCGCGACCGGCTCCTCGTGCAGGTCGAGGAGGTCGGGCGCGCGGCCGAGCGCGCGCCACAGCGGACGGGGGTCGTAGAGGAAGACGTTCGGGTGGCGACCGAGCGTGGCGGCGCCGGCGACGAACCTGTCGTCCTCGACGTCGAGGGGCACCGGGCGGCCGCCCTCGTCCCAGCGCCGGGCGGACAGCAGCCGGACGTCGACACCGAGGTCGCGCAGCCGCCGCTCACGCTCGCGCCAGGCGGAGACGACCGCGTGGTGCGCGACCCGCATCACCCTCATGACCGACCTCCTGGCTCGTCGGACCTCGTCCGCAACCGGCGCGCGACGCCGTCGAGCAGCCCGCCCGGGGCCGTCCGCAGCGCCCAACCGATCTCCCCGAGCGCGGCAGCCGGCCGGCGCTCCCGTGCCGCGGCGCGGGCCGCACGGCCGGCGCTCCACCATGCGAACCTGTCGTTCTTGCGCAGGCTCTCGCGCAGCGCCGCCTCGAGCGCGTGGTCGCCCCGCTCGCGCGCCGACCACGCGTGCAGCCGAAGCACCTGGTCGATGCTGCGTGTCAGCTCGCGATGCCGCGCCGTCGTGTTCTGACCGTGCGCCCGGTAGTCGACGAGTGCTCGCGGCTCGAAGACGAACCGACCCCTCTCCGCCAGCCGCAGCACGAGGTCGAGGTCCTCGGCCAGCCTGATACCCGCGTGGAAACCGCCGACGGCGTGGAACGCGGCCGTCCGGACGAGAAGGTTGGGCAGGATGATCCCCGTCACCCGCCGGGCGACATCCGTCCGGTCGGCGATCGCCACCTGGTCCGCCTCGACCAGCACCGCACCGTCGGTGTCGATCGTCCGCATGCCGCAGTAGCAGGCGACCGCGTCCGCGCTCGCCTGCAGCATGGCGACCTGTGCCGCGAGGCGCTCCGGGTGCCACCGGTCGTCGTCGTCCAGGAAGGCGAGGAGCTCGCCGGTCGCACGGGCGGCGCCGACGTTGCGGGCAACGCCCACACCGGACGGCGGCTGCCGCACCAGCACGGCGCCAGGGAACGATGCCACCGCTGCGGCGACGTCGGCGGGCTCCGGCGAGCCGTCGTCGACGACGACGAGCTCGACGGCGGCGTACGTCTGTGCCCGCACCGAGGCCAACGCCTCGGCGAGGAAGGGCCTGGCCCGGTTCGTGGCGACGACCACGCTGACCAGGGACGGGCGAGGGGTCACCTCGCGCATGCTACCGACGCCGTCACGGCCGCGAGCCCGCCACGCGGGGGCCGGCGACGCCGATCGAACGGTAGAGGTCCAGGTACTCCCCCGCGATCCGCTCCCACGTGAACTCCTGGACGCGCGCACGGCCGGCGCGTCCGATCCTGGCCGCCGCGTCGCGGTCGAGCACCGCGGCTCGCAGCGCCGCCGCGAACGCCTCGGTGTCCTCCGGGTCCGCGAGCCAGCCGTCCTCGCCGTCGCGCACGAGATCCGCGGGCCCGCCGCGCGTGGTGGCGACCACCGGCACCCCCGCGCGCCACCCCTCGAGCACGACGATCCCGAACGCCTCGGCGCGGCTCGGCACGGCGAGCACCTCCGCGCCGCTCGCGAGCGCCACCACCTGGCCACGTGCGAGCCGCCCCGGCAGGTGGGTCCGTCCCGCGACCCCGAGCTCGGCCGCCAGCCGCCGCAGGCGGGCGTCCTCGGGGCCGTCACCGCCGACCACCAGGTGGACGTCGTCGGGCAGCCGCGCGGCGGCGAACGCGCGCACCAGCAGGTCGAACCCCTTGTTCTCCACGAGGCGACCGAGCGCGAGCACGTAGCGAGCCGGGGTCCCGGGAGGCACGTCACCCGCCTGCTCGTCGAGGTCGACACCGTTGGCGACGACGACGCCGCGCCCGGGTGCCAACCCGAAGCGCCGCTCGAGGTCGTCGACGACGCGTGCGGCGCAGCCGGTGACGACGGCCGCTCGGCCCAGTGCCGCGCGCAGACCCCGGCGCAGCAGCGCCGACCCTCCGAAGGCGTCGTCGGCGTCACCGAAGGTCTCACCGTGGCTCGTGACGAGGAGACGCCTCCGCGTCAGCAGGCTCGCCGCGAGCGCCCACACCCCGTTCGGACCGAAGCACTGCACATGGAGCACGCGCGGACGGTCCCGCCGCAGCGCGCCCGCCCACCGCAGCGCCGCCCACGGTCCGCGCCACACGAAGGACAGCAGCGACCTGGGCGTGCGGGCCGGCAGCGGGCAGGGCAGCACGCGGACGGGCACGCCGTCGACCTCCGCCGGCACCGCATCGCCCTGGTCGACCGTCCAGACGACCACGTCCACGCCTTGCTCCCGCAGCCGCGCGGCGGCGTTGCGCACGTGCTCCTCGACGCCGCCGACCCGGGGCGCGAACGAGCTCGCGACGAGCGCGACGTCAGCCACGCGAGGCCCGGGTCGCTACGCTCGGATCCTCAGCCGCCCCGCCGCACGGCGTCGACCCCGCTCCGGAGGCCGTCATTCGCATCACGTTCGCGACCATAGCCACCGCGGCGCCCATGGGGCAGCAGGTCTACGAGGAAGAGATCATCCGGCGCGCCCCGGGTGTGCTGGGCGACGCCGTCGAGGTGCGGCGCGAGATCGTCCGGTCGGTCCGCTCGGAGCTGCCCGGCACCGCCCGGCTGCCCACCTGGGTGCTGCGCTCGGCCCCTCGGCCGGTGCGCGCCGTCGCCGGGGCGGCCATGTACCGGGGTGCCGACGTCGTGCACCGGATGGGTCTGGGGATGCCACCGGCCCGGGTGCCGGAGATCATCACCATCCACGACACCGTCGCGTGGCGCTTCCCCGACGAGTCGACGCCGGAACCGTTCGCGTCCGCCGACCTCCGGCGGGCGGTCGCGGTCGTCGCTCCCTCCCAGTTCTCCGCCGACGACGTCGCCGAGCACCTCGGCATCGAGAACGTGCACGCGATCCACAACGGCGTCGACGAGCGGTTCTTCGACGCGCGGCCGCTCGACCCCGAGGCGCGTGCACGGCTCGGGCTGGAGGAGCCCTACGTGCTGCACGCCGGAGGCGCCTCGGCACGCAAGAACCTCGAGGGTCTCGCCGAGGCGTGGCCGCTGGTCGCGCGGGCCCGGCCCGACCTCACCCTCGCGCTCAGCGGCCCGCCCCACCCGCGCCGCACCGCTCTGTTCGGGTCGCTGCCCCGCACGCGGCTGCTCGGTCGGGTGGCCGACGACGTCGTGCCCGGCCTGCTCGCCGGTGCAGCTGCCGTCGTCGTGCCCTCGCTGTACGAGGGGTTCGGGCTGCCGGCCCTGGAGGGGATGGCGGTTGGCGTCCCGGTGGTCGCCGCACGCACCAGCTCGCTGGTGGAGGTGGTGGGCGACGGGGGCCTGCTGGTCGAGCCCGACGGGCCCGCGATCGCGGAGGGTCTGATCTTCGCCACGTCGGAGGACTCGGAGGTCGCGACGATGCGCGCGAGAGGGCGTGCACGGGCGCAGTCGTTCACCTGGGACCGCAGCGCGCAGCAGCACGCGGAGCTGTGGCGATCGGCGCTCGGTCTGGTCTGACGCGCGGGCGCGCGTGAGCCGCGGCTCACGTCGCCGGTAGTACCGGGTAGTTTTCTCCCGTGACCAGCACGGCGGACCCCGCAATCGTCGTCTCGGGGTTGGGCAAGACGTACCGACTCGGCGCCTTCGGGGAACGGCCCTCGACGTCGGTGCAGGCGGCCATCCAGTGGCTGCGCTCGACCGGCAAGATGAAGTACACGCTCTTCGACGCCCTCGACGACGTCTCGTTCGAGATCCCGCGGGGCGAGGCCGTCGGCATCGTCGGCCGCAACGGGGCCGGCAAGTCCACGCTGCTGAAGCTGCTCACCCGTGTGACGGCACCGACGCGCGGCAGGATCGAGCTCAACGGCCGCGTCGGGTCGCTGCTCGAGGTCGGCACGGGCTTCCACCCGGAGCTCACGGGCAAGGAGAACATCTTCCTCAACGGTGCGATCCTGGGGATGACCCGCAAGGAGATCCTGCGCCGCTACGACGAGATCGTCGAGTTCTCCGGCATCGAGAAGTTCCTCGCCACCCCGGTCAAGCGCTACTCCTCCGGCATGTACGTGCGGCTGGCGTTCTCGGTCGCCGCGCACCTCGACACCGAGATCCTCGCGATCGACGAGGTGCTCGCCGTCGGCGACGCGGAGTTCCAGCGCCGCTCGATCGCCAAGATGCGCGAGGCCGCCACCGGCGGCCGCACGGTGCTCTACGTGAGCCACCAGCTGCAGACCGTGCAGGCGCTGTGCACCTCGGCGATGCTGCTCGACCGCGGCCACCTGGTCTACTCCGGCACCGTCGACGGCACGCTCGAGGCCTACCGCGACAGCTTCGAGAGCTTCGCGCTCGCGCAGAGCGACCCGAAGAGCCGGCCGGGCAACGGCAAGGTCAGGCTCGAGTCCGTGTCGATGAGCGACGAGTTCGTGAAGTCGGGCGACGACATCGTCATCGACTTCACGGTGCCACGCTCGAAGAAGCTCATCGGCACCTACTTCGTCTCCGCGCACATCAACAACGACCAGGGCGCCGTGATCGCGCAGTGCGACTCGCGGCTCGTCGGCAAGTGGTTCGACCCGAGCGAGCCGCAGTCGGGGCGACTCGTCGTCCGCGACCTGTGGCTGAAGCCCGGCCAGTACACCGTCGACGTCTACGTGTGCCAGGCCGGCGTGCTGGACGCCTGGGAGGGCGCCTGGAGGTTCGAGGTGCTTCCCGACCTGCCGTACCCCGAGTTCTCGGAGTCCTCCAGCACCGAGAAGGGTCTCGTCTTCGTGAACTTCGACTACGAGGGGCGCTGAGGTGGACAACCCCGACCGCATCGTCATCACGCCGCCCGGCCGCCTCAACCTGCCGCCGTGGCGGGAGATCTGGCGCGCTCGCGAGGTCGCCATCCGACTCGCCCAGCGCGACATCATCGTCCGGTACCGGCAGACGATCTTCGGGATCGCCTGGGTGGTTCTGCAGCCCCTGGCGGGCGCGGGCATCTTCACGATCGTCTTCGGCGTCATCGCCGACCTCTCGACCGAGGGCGTGCCGACCTTCGTGTTCACGCTCGCCGGCATGCTCGCGTGGAACCTGTTCAACGGCGCACTCGGCCGGTCGTCGTCGTCGATGGTGAGCAACCAGTCGCTCGTGCAGAAGGTCTTCTTCCCACGGCTGCTGGTGCCGATCTCGAGCCTGGCCTCCATCGTGCTCGACTTCCTCGTCGGGTTCTCGCTGCTGGTCGTCCTCATGATCATCTTCGGCATCGCGCCCGGGTGGCAGATCCTGCTCCTGCCGGTCTGGATCGTGCTGACGATGCTGCTCGGTGTCGGGTTCGGGCTGGCGGCTGCGGCCTACCTGGTCAAGTACCGCGACGTCGGTTACGTACTGCCGTGGTTCATGCAGCTGCTGATGTACGCGAGCCCCCTCGCCTACGCGCTCTCAGCCGTGCCGCAGAACCTGCGCTGGCTGTTCGAGATCAATCCCGTCACCTGGTTCCTGGAGGCCTTCCGCTGGTCGACGCTGGGCACCGCGATGCCGCCGGTGTGGCAGCTCGTCGCCATCGCGGTCGCCGGCCCGTTGGTGTTCTTCCTCGGCACTCTCGTCTTCCAGAAGAACGAGCGCGAGTTCGCGGACTACATCTGATGCGCGTCACGGCGTACGTCCTGGTGGCAGACCCCAACTTCCTCGCGCAGAGCTTGCGGTCCTACTACGACCACGTCGAGCGCATCGTGCTGTCCTACGACGAGACGTCGACCTCGTGGACGGGGACACCGCTGCCTGTCGACGAGTGCCTCGAGATCATCGACTCCCTCGACACCGCCGGCAAGTGCGTGCACGCACCCGGACACTTCGCGCGCCTCGACGAGGAGCCGCTGGACAACGACACGTTCCAGCGCCAGACGGCGCTCGACCTCGCCTCCGAGGAAGCGGACTGGGTGCTGCAGCTCGACACCGACGAGGTGATGCTCGACGCCGGCCGGTTCTTCCAGTCGCTACGGCATGCCGACGCGGCGGGCGCCGCGGCGCTCGCCTACCCCTCCCGCTGGTTGTACACGCGCGTCGCGGGCGGGCGATACCTGGAGGCGAGCACGCGGTTCTGGCGGCCTGCAGCGTCCTACCCCGGCCCGCTCGCGGTCAGGGCGGGCACGCAGCTCGTGCACGCCCGGCAGACCGATGTCCCGACCTACCGCGTCGACCTCCGACCGTGGAACACCGACCCGGCCCACCACCACGAGACGATCGTGCACGAGGTCGTCCGGCCGCGCGAGGCGGTGCTGCACTACTCGTGGGTGCGCGACCACGACACCATCCGGCGCAAGTTCGGCTGGTCGGGCCACGCCGCGGACTACTCTCGTCCGATCGTGTACCAACGCTGGGCACGTCGACAGCGCCATCCGTGGCGCACGGTGCTCACCAACCCGCTGCGGCGCCGGGACTGGTACCGGATGGTCACGGTGCCGGAGTGAACGGAGCCCCATGAGCCTCACCGCCTCGGTCGTCATCATCACCTACGCCCGGCCCGACTACGTGCGGACCTGCCTGGAGCACCTCGGCCGGCTGTCCACGGCCCCGCGAGAGATCGTCGTCGTCGACGCCTCCCCCGACGACCGCACGATCACCCTTGTCGCCGAGGAGTTCCCCGACGTCCGGCTCGTGCGCAACGAGCTCGGTCCTGGCACGATGCCGGAGTCGCGGCAGCTCGGTTACGCGGCGACCGACGGCGACGTCATCGCGTTCATCGACGACGACGCCTTCGTCGACCCGGACTGGCTCGACCAGCTGCTGGCGCCGTACGAGGACCCCTCGGTGGTGGCGGTCGGCGGACGAGCGCTCAATGGTATCGAGGGGGAAGAGACCTCGGGTCTCGGGGAGATCGGGCGGCTGCTGCCCGACGGCCGCCTGACCGGCAACTTCGCCGCCGATCCCGGCCGCGTCATCGAGGTCGACCACCTCCTCGGGGCGAACATGTCGTTCCGCCGCAGCGCACTCGACGCGATCGGCGGCATCCGCGGCAACTACCCCGGCACCTGCCTGTGCGAGGAGTCCGACATCTCGCTGCGACTCGGGAAGGCGGGCGGGCGCCTCGTCTTCCAGCCGCGCGCGATCGTCCGCCACGTCGCCGCGCCCTACACCTCCGGTGGCAAGCGGTTCGACCGGCGATACCTGTACTACGCGCGCCGCAACCACCTGATGCTCCTGGTGCGAGTGTTCGGGTGGCGCGATCCCTTGGTCCGTCGCTACGCCCTGACGACCCTGCGCGACCAGAGCGAGTACCTGCGCGTGTTCGTCCGACGTCTCGGTCCGCGCCACTCCGACGGCAGGCCTCGCCGCGTGTCGAAGCGACTGCTCGCGCCGGTCGTGCTGACGCGCTCGCTCGCCGAGCTGGCAGGTCTGCTCGCAGGGGTGCCTGCGGCCATCCGTGCGACGCGGTCCGATCGCCAGGGAGGGTCGAGGTAGTCGATGGCCGAGCAGACGCGAGCGAGTGGTGCGGCCATGCGGGAGCGACCCGACGCGACCACGGGCCGGGCGACGAACGGGAACGCTCCGTGAGGACTGGGCTGATCGTGCGTCGCCGCGCCCTCGAGGCGCCGCCACTCGAGCCCTGGCGCCTCCGCGGAGTCCCGCGAGCCGTTCTGCCGCCCGTGGTCTGGGACTCGTTCGGGACGTTCGCCGTGCGGACCGGCGATCGGGTGCTCGCGCTGACCTACGACGACGGACCTCATCCCGAGCACACACCGGCTCTGCTCGACGTTCTGGCGCAGCACGGTGCCGGCGCCACGTTCTTCGTGCTCGAGGGGCCGGCTCGCCGCCACCCCGACATCGTGCGTCGGATCGTCGACGAGGGGCACGAGATCGGCCTGCACGGGCCCGACCACACCTCTTTGCTGGAGCAGCCGACGAGTGTCGCGCTCCGGCGGGTCAGGGACTCTCGGGCGGCGGTCGAGGCCGTGGCAGGTCGACCGGTTGCGCTGTACCGGCCCCCGTACGGTCGGCACACACCTGCGCAGTCGCGCATCCTGGCGCGTGACGGGTTGGAGCTGGCGATCTGGTCGGGTGACGCCAGGGACTGGGTGGACGCGCCGGAGGAGGATGTCGTCGAGGCAGCATGGCGCTCGGTGCACCCGGGAGCTGTGCTCCTGCTGCACGACGACCGTGCGGACCCCGAACGCTTGGGTCCGGGCGAGCAGCTGCCTGCCTTCGACAAGGCGCGCGTGCTGGATCGGCTCCTCGGCCGGCTCGCCGACGAGGGCTACCTGTCGATGACCATGGGCGCCATGCTTCGCGCCTACCCACGCGTACGGACGTACGCGCGCGAGCGCAGCCGGTCATGACCACGGTCAACACTCCCTGGCTGAGCGTCGTGATCGCCGCTCACGATGCGGCCTCGACCCTTCCGAACCAGCTCGCACCCCTCGTTGCTCAGGCCGCCGGCCGGCCCTGGGAGATCCTCGTGTGCGACAATGGCTCACGCGACGGCACCCGGAGGCTTGTCCAGGAATGGGCGGCGCAGCATCCGCAGGTCCGCCTGGTCGATGCAGGGGCGCGGCGCGGCCCCGCAGCAGCGCGCAACATCGGTGTCGAGGCCGCTCGGGGTGACGTGATCGCCTTCGTGGACGCCGACGACGTCGTCGGCGACGGATGGGCCGACGCCGTCGAGCGGGCGCTCACCGAGCACGCGTTCGTCGCCGGCCGGTTCGACATCGAGCGGCTCCACCCCCGTAGCCGCGTCACCGTGTCCTGGTCTCCTCAGCTCGACGGCCTGACACACCTCGAGTGGATGCCGGGTCTGGTGACGGCGGGTGCGGGCAACATGGCCATGCGTCGCGAGATCTTCGACGCGGTGGGTGGGTTCGACGAGACGCTCCGCACCGCCGAGGACGACGACCTGTGCCTGCGGGCCCAGCTGCTGGGGCACCGCCTCCACTACGAGCCTCGTATGGTGCTGCACGTCCGGCGACGCAGCGGTCTCCGACAGGTCTTCCGTCACGCCGTCACGGCAGGCGCCGGCGCGCACCGGCTTGCCCACAAGTACGCGCGGGTCGCGGCCGAGCTGGCCGCGGTCGACGAGCCGCCGTCCGCGGCCCCGGCGACGACGACCGATCCGGGGCAGACGCGACGGCGGCTCGCACGACTGCTCAGACCCGAGACGATCGCGAACCTCGCCTGGCGGATCGGGTGGCGCCTGGGGTGGCGCACCGCAGATCTCGACGGCATCGTTCAGCCCACGGCCGCGGAGCTTCGCCGCCCCGGCCGGCGTGACGGCCGACCCAAGGGCAGGCGGTCGTGATCAGGCGCCGTCAGGTCGAGGGAGCACGACCGGCACAGGTAACGGCACGACCTCACGCGCCGCGCGTCGACCACGCATCGACCCCCACCGATGACCTGCGCGGAACGCATGGTCGGCCCACCTGACCCGACCTCGGAACCGGCCCACCCGCTCGGCCAGCTGCCGCAACCGGTCCGACGCGCTCGACGGCGGAGCCGCGGCGTCTCCACGAGGGCTCTCGTCCTGCTCGCAGAGCGCTGCAGCGACGAGCAGATACCGAGCGCGCAACAGCTCGTCCCCGACCCCGTAGTGGTAGCCCTGCCAGAACGCGGCTCGCACACCATCTCGCTTGCGCACGTGCAGCACGATCTCGGGGTGCTCCACGAGGCGGTGACCGGCGAGCTGGATCCGCCAGCAGAGGTCGGTGTCCTCGCTGGTCCGCAGGTCCTCGTGGAAGCCTCCGACCTTCTCGAACACCGCACGCCGGACCCCGAGGTTGTTGGTGCTGGCACCCCGCAGCCGCGGCATGAACGGCATCGCGTACACCGCCTCGCTGGTCCAGCTCACCGACGCGCGGTGGGCAGCGTTGAGCAGCTCGCCCTCCAAGGAACCGGTGACGAGCTCGTCGACCTCGAGCGCCGCGTGCATGGTCTCCACCCAGTCGTCCGCCACGACGTCGTCCGCATCGGCGAACGCCAGCAGCGGCGCCTGCGCGTGCCGCGCGCCGACGTTGCGCGCGGCCGCGGGACCGCGCCGCGCCGAGGCATCCAGCAGCCGCAACCACGGGGCCCCCACCTCTCGAGCACGGACCAGCGCTCGCGTGCCGTCGCGCGAGCCGTTGTCGCAGACGAGGACCTCGAAGGGGACCGTTGTTCGCTGGCGGGCGAAGGCGTCGAGCTGCTCACCCAGGGTCGCCTCGGCGTCGAACGCCGGGATCACGACGGACAGGGCCGGCACCGTCATCCTCACAGGCAGCGCCTCCCATGCGAGCGTCGATGTCCGGGATCGTAGCAACGTGGTTCGGACGGCTCGAACGCGCACTGTCTCGCTACCATCGGCAGGTGCAGCTTGAGCAGCTTCTCCCCGTCTCAGGCCGAGTGCTCGAGCTGGGTGCGCAGGACCAGTCGTTGCCATCGGCTCTGGAGCTGCGCGGCTATGCGCACCACCTCTCGTTGGTGGACCCGTCCCGGTTGTCCTCGGTGCGCGCGTCCGGGCCGGCTGCCGAGCGAGTGCAGCCGTTGCCGGCAGCGTTCGACCCCACACGGTGCAGCACCGACCTGCTCGTCGTGCGTTCGAGCGCCCTGCGTGCCGTCTGGGGTCTGCACGGTGACATCGGGGCTCGGTACATCGCCGTCGAACGGGGTGGATCGGCGGGCAACAGCGTCGAGACGATGCTGGTGCGGCTCACGGGGCGGCTGGCGGGCCGCTCCCGTCCGGTGGGGCGCATGTCTGTGGCTGGCACCTCGTTCGAGGTGCTCGAGATCACCAACCCGCGCCCGCGCGCACCGCGGATCTACTACTCCCCAGCCTGGGGCGCCACCGGCCTTGCCGAGCGGTTGGCCGACGCCGGTATCCGTTACGTCGTTCTGCGGTGGTTCGAGACGCTCCCGCACGTCGACGAGGGCGAGGACCTCGACATCCTCGTGGCCGACGAGGACCTGGAGCGCACCCGCGCGCTGGTCGAGTCGGAACCAGGCACCGAACCGATCGACCTCTACAGCGCGTCCGGTCTGCCGTACTCCGACTTCAACGACGCCGCGTACTACCCGCCTCACCTCGCTGAGCAGATCCTCGCCACAGCGATCGTGCACGAGAGCGGCTTCAGCGTCCCGGCGTCGGTGGAGCACCTGCGGTCGCTGGCCTATCACGCCGTGTACCACAAGGGGGCCGCATCCGGTCTGCCGAGCGCCGGGCAGCACCCTCCGGCAGGAGCAGCGGACCACGACTATGCCGCGCATCTGGAGCGGCTCGCAGCCGCCAACGGCGTCGATCTCGTCCCGACGCTGGAGGGTCTGGACACCTATCTCGCCTCCGTCGGCTGGCGCCCTCCCGAGGACACGTTACGCCGTCTCGCCACGCACAACGACTGGGTGCGTGCTCTCATCCAGGACGATCCGGACGAGACGTTGCCCGAGCGAGCCGAGCTCGCCGTCTTCCTGCTCCGGGAGAGGGCGCTCGACATCCTCGGTGTCGACGACTTCTCCAGGCTGCTCGACCACTTCGGGTTCGACGCTCTGCTGGTCGAGCCTCTCACGGGGGACGCCGCGAGCCGGGCCGCGCGTCAGCTACGAGGGGGCAACTGGGGACAGGGCCCGTTCCCCGTCAGCGGAGGCGAACCCGCGGTCCTCGCGGTCGCCGTGCACCACGCCCCGATACCCCCGTACGAGTGGCTCCAGCATCGTTACCCTCACCTCACGAACGCCGAGACGTGGGAGCTCAAGGACGCGCTCCGGCGCCGGATCGAGTCGCTGGTGCCGCCCGACGAGCGGTTCAACCCCGTCCACTCCGCCGACAGCACCCATGAGGCGTGGCAGTACCTGCGGGTGGTGCTCCCCGAGCGCGTGCCCGAGCTGCACGACGAGGCGCACGCGCGTGCCGCGGCGCTCGCTCCCCCGCCCGGCCTGATCCGCAACCTCTCCGTGGGCAGGCGCGCACGGGTGGACGTCGTCGACGGCCGCCAGGGACCAGTCGTCCGGAAGACCTTCGTTCCTGCCTTCGACCGGTTCCTCGAGCGCGAGGTGTTCGCGCGCCGCGACCTGTCCCGACGGATCGGTGCGATCCCGCCGCTGCTCGACAGCGGAGCGACATGGGTCGAGAGCCCTCTGTACGACGACCGTCTACCCCGCGACCGCAGGCCGCTGCCGCTGCCCGTCGTGCGGGAGATGGTCGCAGTCCTGCGTGAGCTGCACGAGGCCGGCTACGACGTCGTCGACGCCAAACCCGACAACTTCGTGCTCGACGCGCGAGAGGGGCTGAAGCTCGTCGACCTCGAGTTCCTCCACGCCTACCCGGACGGACCCGGATCCTTCGTCGAGAGTGCGAACTTCGGCGAGCCCCAGGCGGACTTCGACGGTGACCGACCCGTCGGTGACATGTCGTACGCCTCACGGTGGCTGTCAGCGACCGGGATGCCGCTCGATCTGCTGGTGGAGGGCAGTCCGTGGCAGCAGCAGATGCACCGAGCCGCGTGGGCACTGGGCGGCCTGACGACGCGTGCGGGTTCGCCGCCGCGGCGTCTGCTGTCTCGTGCGCGACCACTCGCACGCCACGCGCGGTGGCTGGCTCGAGAGCGCCTGACGGACTGGTCGCTCCAACGAGCCGTCGTGAGCGCTGCGCAGACGCGGCGGCCCGGATGAGCAGAGAGAAGAGCAGATGACCGACAGCCCCACACCGAGCGTCAGCGTGATCGTGCCGGTCTACAACGACGTGGACCGGTTGCGCACGTGTCTGGCGGCTCTGGCGGCACAGGACTACACCGGGCCGCTGGACGTCGTCGTCGCGGACAACGCCTCCACCGAGGACGTCGGGGCCGCGCTGCCTCCTGGGGATGCACGGTTCACCGTGGTGCGCGAGATGCAGAAGGGATCGTACGCGGCGCGGAACGCCGCCGTCCGGGTGGCTCGGGGCGCGATCTTGGCCTTCACCGACGCCGATTGCGTCCCGCACGCGACGTGGGTGTCGCGAGCAGTAGCCGTGCTCGCCGATCCGACGGGAGCGCCCGACGCGGTCGGCGGGCGCGTGAATCTCACGTTCAGATCGGCAGCCGGCCCGACCACCGGACCGGAGCTGTACGAGGCGATCGAGGGGTTCGACCAGGAGCTCTTCGTGCGCACGGCCCATTTCGCGGCAACGGCCAACCTGGTGGTCCCTCGACGCGTGTTCGAGGAGGTCGGGCCGTTCAACGCGACGCTGCAGTCCGGGGGTGATCTGGAGTGGGGGCAACGCCTGCATGCTCGAGGTCTGCGGCTGCAGTACGTCGACGACGCCGTGATCGACCACCCCTCGAGACCGACCTGGCGCGAGCTGACCAAGAAGACGATCCGCATCGCCAACGGTCACGCCGACCTCTACTCGGATCCTGCCACTGCGGTGTTCGCCGCCAACAGCTGGCACGACCTGCGTCAGACCTTCACGGTCTGGTGGTCGGTCTGGCGGGCGGAGTGGCCGACATCTCCCGCGGCGAAGCTCCGGCTCGCCGCGGCTCGCTCGTACGCCGGACTGCTGGAGATCGTCGTTCGCACCCGTCGACGGGCCTGGCGGCCGGCGGCCTCACCGGCGGTTGGATCGGACTCCTAGCGCGATCACGGCTCAGTCCGCCAGGGCTGCGACCGCTCGGGCCATGGCGGGCATCGTCCACGGCTTGTAGCGGCGGCGCGGCTGGCTGTAGGACACGACTCGATCGAGAAGGATCAGGGTGGCCGCCTGTGCGCTGTCGAGATCACCCATCGTGGACGACGCGAGCTCGGCCAGTGGTCCGGTCAGTTCGCGGTCACGAAAGCGTACGAGCGCCTGCGCAAGGCTCCCACCGTGCGATCGGCGGTCGTGCTCGATCGCCGCGTAGCCGGCGTCCAGCACGAGCGGGTTGAACGGCTCGAACCTGTTCCAGTCGACAAGGATCGCCGCGCCACCGTCCACGAGGAGCAGGTTGTCGGCGTGCAGGTCGCCGTGGGTCGGGCCGGCCGGTACCGAGACATCCGCCATCGTGTCGAGGACTCGCGCTCGCAGGGCGCGGGCCCCTGCCTCGTCCGCGTCACGTGCCCCGCGCGCTCCGGTGAGCCGCTCCCAGAAGGCGGTGGCACCGAGCGGTGCATCTCGACCAGGTGCGAGACCGCGAAGGATCTGGGCAATCGTCTGCTCCGCCTCGCCCGGTCTGGCGTGGCGCTCGCGGATCAGCGGGTATCGCACGTACGGAAGACCGTGCCAATCATGGACGTGCACGGACCGGATGACGTGCGGAGCGAACCCCGTGGACCGAGCACGTCTCGTGTTCTGCGCCTCCTGGATCAGGGCGTCCTGCTGGTGCCTCGACAAGGGGAGCTTGACGAAGGACTCCTGGCCGAGGACGGCGACCCGCGCATCCGACAACCTGATGAGCTCGCGCGAGCCGGCTGGCTCCGCGAGGATCTCTGCGAGTGGGTCGCACGGAGCTGCTTCCGGGCCGTAGGCCACGACGAAGCGGTCGGCCGGGAGCCAGCGCACGCCTCCTGCCGCAGCTATCGCTGCCTTCAGCAACCTCTTGCCGCGGACGGACGGTGCTGACGCCTGTGATGCTTCGGAGGTGAGGTGCTGGCCCCAGCGGCTCTCGTCGAGAACTCGGCTCCAGTCGGCACGACCGGGCCGAGCCACGAGGACCGTCGCATGTGGCAGACCGACCTCGCGGAGCAGGCGAAGCAGTCGACCGCGCGAGGAAGGTCCGCCGGCATCCTGCGCGACGACGGCGACGCCCTCGGGCGCAAGGACGCGCGCCACCTCACCGATCACGAACCTCAGATCGCCCCGCGCTCGGTGCACCTCTGCCGTGTCCACGAACACGCGGTCGAAGGAGTCGTCCGGCCAGGGCAGCTGGGATGTGAGCGCGAGATGAACCGCATCCGTCACCGGCGCGGCGCTCATGAGCCGCTCGAACCGCAGGCGGAGAAGGACCGGGTCGGCGATCGTCACGTCGAGACCGCACGAGACCAGCGCGGCCGCCAAGGAGGGCCACCCGGTACCGAGGTCCAGCGCACGCGCACCGGGGGGCGCCATCGCCAGCGCGGCTGCTACTGCTCCGCCCGGGTGCAGCAGACGCGCGAGCAGCTCGGGCGGCCACGGATCCAGCGAGTCGAGCATCGAGTTCACCAGATCCGATGCGCTGGTCGCGCGTCGAACCTGCTCGTGCCGCTCACTCGGAAGGGCCAACCACGTGACGTCACGATCGGTCAGGCGTCGGATGTGCTGCGCCCCTGGATCCGGGTCGCTGTCAGCGTTCCCTGCCGGTGGTGGTGCCACGTCCGAACGATACCCGCACGCCCGCCTCCACCTCCGGCGGCATGCGATCACGACGCGACGGGACTCGGTCGGGCCCTGTCGGCTGTCGTGCGCCGCGCTCGGGCCGCTGCAACCTCGGCGAGGAGGTCACGCGCAACGAGCGCGATCACCGTGAGACACGCACAGATGCTGACCACGATGTCCGCCGTCACGAGCTGAGCAGCGCTGCCGCCGAGGACGTGGAACGAGCCACCACCCGCGACACGTGTCACGACGTGCCACGACGTGACAGCGATGAGCAGCACGGCCCCGAGGGTGCGCGCCCGCCGAAGCCTCTCGCCCTTGAGGACGAAGACCGCCGCCAGATCGATGAACACCAGGTAACCGACCACCTGCGTGGGAAACGTGATGTTGAGGATCAGCGTGTTCGCGAGGTGGAACGTCGGCAGCACCAGGAGCCACGTACGCCACGCGATGCGACCCGAGAGCAACGCCGCGAAACCCGACAGCTCCATAAGGACCGCGCTGAAGTCCGCGATCTTGAGGAGCCACAGCGGAGTACCTGGGACGAACGGAGCGAGGAGTCTCGGAGCGTCCAGATCCATCCTGGGGTAGTACCAGCTGAGGATCCCGCTGACGCCGAGGTCGGTCGTGAGCCAGAACCGCGCCTTGTCGACCCCCGCGGCGAGGAACCCGAAGCAGATGGACACGGCCAGCAGTGACATCCCCTGCGCGACCCGACGGGGCGACCCCTTGCCCCAGTCGGCGACCGCCATGCAGCCGAGGATCAGCACGATGGCGATCTGGTGCGAGACCTTCCCGTGCGAGTAGTTGAAGGTCGAGCTGACGAGGTAGGTGAGCAGCGCCGTCACCGTCATGGCGCGGGTCCGGTAGCCGACCGTCATCGCACAGAGAGCGAGCAGGCCGACGATGTCGACGACCGTGAAGAACGGCGGTGGCGGAAACCGTCCGACGAGGTAGGCGAGACTGAAGACCGGCGGGTCGAAGAAGGCGTCGGGCGTCCGGTCGAGCCAGGCGAACCAGCGCGCGTCGAACACGAGCAGGTAGGCACCGAAGACCCACCGGAAGATCCCCAGCGACCGTGCAGGGACGGTGGTCGAGGTCTCGATGCGCCACCAGACCCACGAGAGGGCTCGATCAACCAAGCAGATCGACCTCCTCGACCACCTCTCGCTCGAGCACGGCACCGGTGGCATGATCGACGGTCACCCGCTCCGTCCTCATGATCAGCACGTCGGGTCGGAGGCCGAGCGCCTCGAGCTGTGCGGCGACCCACCTCAGGGCTGCCTGCCGGTCAGCCGCACTCGGGACGTGACGGGGCAGCTCGAGAGCGAGACCCGTCTTCCGGACGCGGATGGTCTGGGTCGGCGTCGTGTCCTGGCCGAACTCCGTGCCGATGATGCCACCCAGGTGCGAGGCCGGGATCGGGTCGAGCAGCTCCGTCCGGTCGACGACGACGTCGTCACCGGTCGGTGACTGCCCGATCAACGTCGAGCTGAGGAACACCGCCCGCTCGCCCTGGAGGCTCGCCGCGAACTGGCCGCCGCCCGGGAAGATCACCGCGGGATACGGTTCGTGGTCGGTGAGCTCGAGCAGTCCGAATGGCGTGACCAGGGCCGCTGCAAGGAGCAGGGAACCACCCCACCCGAAGAGGGCCTGCCCTCTACCGGCGCGCGGCAAGGTGTCCATCGCGCACGCTCATCCCGCCGCTGTCGCCAGGGATGCGATCTCCGACGCCGTCAGGGCACGGTCGTACAGCCTGACCTCGTCAAGCGTGCCCTTGAAGGGCTTGTCTCCGCCTGGTTCTGCGCCGATCGCGAGCGGGAGGTTGTTCGTCCCGACGGCCGAAGGACCAGCCACCGACCCGACGAGGACGCCGTCGACGTAGAGACGAAGAGTCGCGCCGTCGTAGCTACCCGCGAGATGCATCCACGTCCCGTTGGTCGGTACCGCCGACGTGCCGTTCACGCGGAACGTGTCACCCGAGGCGGCTCGGTTCAGTCGCAGGAAGGGGCGACCGTTGCTGGCGATCGCGAGCTCGAAGCCGTCGACGACGTGGGCCTGCGCCTTCTTGATGATGTGCTGCGTCGCCAGGGTCTCTGCTCGGACCCAGACGGCCACGGTGAAGGGCCCGGAGAGGTCCAGCGACGAGGCGTCGGGGACGGTCACGACTCCGGTCGTGCCGTTGAACTGCAGACCGCCGCCGCTGATGCCGGCGACGCGGGTCACGCCTGCGGAGAGCGTGCCGTCGTGGCCCGCGCCCGTGCCATCGACGACCACGGAGCCGGAGGGCTCGTCGAACGACCAGGTCGCCACCGCGCCGGCGCCGCCCGGCTCGGGGTCCGGGGTCGGCTCCGGGTCCGCGGTCGGCACGGGGTCCGGGGTCGGCTCCGGGTCCGGGGTCGGCTCCGGGTCCGGGGTCGGCTCCGGCGTCGGCTCCGGCTCGGGGTCCGGGGTCGGCTCCGGGTCGGGCGTCGGCTCCGGTTCCGCTGTCGGCTCCGGGTCGGGCGTCGGCTCCGGTTCCGCTGTCGGCTCCGGCGTGCTACCGGAGACCACGGCCTCCATCTGCGCGGCTGTCAGAGCACGGTCGTAGACGCGCACACCGTCGACCGCACCGCTGAGCTGCGCGCCGCCACCGGGCTGCGCCCCGATCACTAGGTCCAGGTCGTTCGTCGCGATCGACGCCGGCCCGAGCCCTGTGGCCACGAGCTCGCCGTCGACGTAGAGCCTCATCCCGAGCCCGTCGAACGTCGCGGCGAGATGGGTCCAGGTCGAGCCATCGGACGGTAGCGCGACCGGCCCGTTGAGACGGAACGTGTCACCCGAGGTCGCCTGGTTCAGCCGGAAGAACGGCCGCCCGTTGGATGCGAGAGACAACTCGTAGCCGGAGATTGAGTGATTGGTCGCCTTCTTCACGACGCTCTGCGTGGCAACCCGGTCGGGTCGGACCCAGGCCATCACGGTGAGTGCGTCGGTGACGTCCAGCGCCGGGTCATCGGCCACCGTCACACGGCCTGTGGACCCGTCCAGCAGCAGACCGCCCCCGCTGACACCCTCGACGCGGGTGACATCACCGACGGTGACGCCGTCGTTGCCGAGACCAGAGCGGTCGAAGACCGTGGTCCCGGAGGCCTCGTCGAACTCCCAGAAACCGATGCCCCCCGGTTCCGGCGTGGGCTCCGGAGCAGGCTCGGGCTCCGGCTCGGGGACCGGTACCTCCCCCGCGTGCAGCGAGCCGACCTCGCCTGCCGAGAGTGCCCGGTCGTAGATTCGCACCTCGTCGATGGCGCCCTTGAACGCGTAGCCGCCGCCCGGCTGATCCCCGATGGCGAGCGCGAGGTTGTTCGTCGCGACGGCTGGCGGACCCGCGAGCGACCCGACGAGCACACCGTCCACGTAGAGACGCATCACGACCCCGTCGTAGGTGCCGACCAGGTGCGTCCACGTCGAGCCGTCCGACGTCGCGACCGCGGGCGCGTTGACCCTGAAGGTGTCGCCCGAGGTCGCCTGGTTGAGGCGGAAGAACGGCTTCCCGGACGATGCCAGGGAGAGCTCGAAGCCATCGACGCCGTGGTTGGTCGACTTCTTCACGATGCTCTGGGTGGCCACCCGGTCGGGTCGCACCCATGCCGAGATCGTGATCGCGTCGGAGAGATCCAGGGACTGCTGGTCCGGGACGCTGACCCGAGCAGACACACCATCGAAAGCCAGTGCGCCGCCGTCGTGACCTGGCACGCGTGTCACCCCTCCGGTGAGTGCGCCGTGGTTCGCCTGGCCGGAAAGGTCGTAGGCCTGGTTGCCGCCACTCTCGTCGAAACGCCACACGCCGACAGCGCCCGGCTCAGGCTGAGGGTCGGGTGCGGGCTCCGGCTCCGGTTCGGGCTCCGGCGCCTCACCCGTGAACAGAGCGGCGACCTCGGCAGCGCTCAGAGCGCGGTCGTACACCCGCACACCGTCGACAGCGCCCTGGTAGGGGTTCCGTGCACTCGTCTCCCCGCCGATCATGAGCGGAAGGGTGTTCTGAGCAACCTGTGCCGGCCCTGCCTGTGACGCGACCTGGACACCATCCACGAAGAGCCTCATCGTGATCCCGTCGTACGTTCCGACGAGGTGTACCCAGGTCGCACCGTCCGCCGTCGGGACGACAGGTGACTGCAGTCGATAGTCGTTGTGAGACGAGCCGTGGTTCAGGCGCAGGTAGGGCCGGCCGGACGAGGCGAACGCGAGCTCGAAGCCGTCCACCACGTCGTCGTCGGCCTTCTTGACGACGTACTGGGTCGCAATTCTCTCCGGACGCACCCACGCTGCGACTGTCAGGTGCTCGATCGTGTCCATCATCGGAGACGGCGGCATGACGACCCGGCCGGAGTTCCCGTCCAGGCGCAGGGCGCCAGAACCACCGACGCCGTCGGTCCACGCCGTGGTGCCCTGCACCGTTCCGTTCAGACCCCAGACGGATCCGTCGGACACCGTGGTGCCCTGAGCGTCGTCGAAGTCCCAGGAGCCCAGCAAGCTCGGCTCGTCGGAGACACCGATCGTCATCGTCGCCTCACCCGACCACAGCTCGTTCGCTCGGACTCGGACACTGAAGGAGTCGAGACCCACGTAGGAAGCGGCCGGAGTGTAGGAGAACCCAGTGGTTCCCGAGAAGGTCACCGACCCGTGAGCAGGCGCCTGCACGAGCTCGATCGCGTCGATCGGAAGTGCCGAGTCGACCGTCACGTCGCCCTGCACCGGTTGTCCCGGCGCCGTGGCGAACGCATCATCCTTCACCTTGGGCGCCCCGGGGTGGGTCCACGCGAGGGTGGCCGTGCCGGTCGTCGAGGTCCCGCCCGCCATCGCGACGACGGTTCCGCTCACGTTCCGCTTGGTGCTGGTCGCGTTGTTCCGTGAGCCCGCCATCACCGTGTCGGCCGGGCCGCTGAAGTCGGGAGCGGCAAGGGTCGTGACCTTCTCGATGATGTCGTTGAGACCCTCGCTCGCGGTGTAGATGACGCGCAGCGTCGCCGTCGTCTCATCGATCTGCACGATCGGTCGTGTGCCCCTGCGGTCGACCTGGTACATCGGGTCCCAGGAGCCGTTCGGGCGCCTGACGAGCAGACCGATAACCGTCTCGTTCGGCGAGTTGTAGGAGGTCTTGACCGCCGCGTAGAGCGTGCCGTCGGAGGCCACCGCAACGTTGACATGGTCGTCCGCCATCCCCCCGCCCACCGGGCGAGCCGATGACGACGCGGGAACCTCGTCGGCGGTCCAGGAGCTGGGCGAGGCTCCGTCCACGTGCGTGCGGAACCCGAACCGCTGCGTGTTCTGGTTCGACCACAGCACGCCGATGCGGCCCGGCAACTTCGTGACGACCGCGATGTCGTCGTCTGTGATCCCCGACGCGATCGTGATCGGCGAGGAGAAGGTCGCGTACGGGGCGTCGGCCCATCGGACCTGGATCTGGCTGGACGTCTCCGTGGCGAGCCACATGCGCCCGGTGCCGTCCACGTCGACGGTCGCGGTCTCGCTCCCTGGGAGGGAGATCACGGTCGGGGCGGTGCGGCTCGACCACGGCACGTAGCTGGCCGCAGTGGCGTCGTACTGCAAGGAGACGAGCGAGGTCGTCGGGCCGTGGAGCAGCACGTGCACCACGTCCCCGACCGGCAGCACGTCTGCCCGGACGTCGATGCGGTCCGACAGCTGGTGGACCGCGGACCACTGCCCGCTCCCGTAGCGCCAGACCCAGGTACCGACCGGGTTGGTCGCTGCGGTGGCGAGAACGGCCCACCAGTGCCCGTTCGCCTGCCACACCTTCGACTGCGGCTTCTCGCCCGTGGTGCCCATGAGCGGGATCTCGGGTGCCGTGTAGGCCGGCGCGACCGGTGCGGACGCCGCCGACGTCGGAGGCGCCGGCGTCGTGGTGGTGGGCGCCGTCACCGACGGCGTCCTCCCAGGCTTCGGTGTCTGCGTCGGTGTCGAGGAGGGCGAGGCCGCAGAAGAGGTGGCGCCAGGGCCGCTCGGCGTCGTGGGCTGCCACGACAGCACGACCAGGCCCGCCGCGGGTTCCTCCTCCTCCGACCGCACCTCGATGTAGTAGGTCTCGTCCTCGTCGACGGCGACCTCGACCTCAGCGGTGTCCAGGTCGCCGGCGGTCGTGCCGCTGCCCACGACGGCTCCGGTGGCGCTGCCTCGGTGCACGGTGATCGCCGTGTCCATCTCGCTGCCCACCGTCGAGAACCGCATGGTGCCGGTGTCGATGGCGCGCCAGACCCACCACAGCGACGGCACGATGGTGCTGGGGCGACCGGGGCCGCCCTGGGAGGCCGGGAACGTCGCGCCGATGTCCTGTCCGACCGAGCCGCCGATCGGGCGCGCGTCCTCAGGGTCCGCCCCCGGCACGAGATCGCGGGCCTGGTCGCTGCCGTGGTCGCCCGCACCCACCGTCTCTCGCGGAGCTCCGACGCAGCCGGCCACGACCAGGCCGAGGACGGCGGCACCGACGAGGGCGCGTCGCAGGCCACGCGGCCTGCGCCACCACGACACCCGGGTGGACGACACGACTCGAGAGCTCTCGTCCTCAGCAGGCATGCTCATCTGCACTCACTCACAGGAAGGGTTGCGGCACAACGTGTACCCCGAATACAGGTGTGCCCCCCAACACGCCGTGCCGGAACGCTATACCGGCCGCGATCGGCGTGAACATGCCGATGTCATGCAGGCCGGGACGATCTCGGGATGACGGGAGCAGGCGCGAGGGTGAGAGAGGGTGAAGCCCTCACCCCGGCCGCACCGCGGCCGTCCAGGCCCGCGCGACCGCGTCACGGGTGACCTCGATGCCGAACCGGCGGCGGGCGTCGTCGCGCGCGCGGGCTGCGGCGTCGCGGCACACCTCGGGGTGGTCGAGCGCCCACACGATCGCACGAGCGAGCGCGTCGGCGTCACCAGGCCGGACGAGCAGCCCGGTCGCCGACCGACGGACACCGTCGGCGACGCCCTGAGCGCTGCCGTCCGGGTCCAGGATCTCGGGGACGCCGCCTGCTTCGGTGGCGACCACGGGGACGCCGGCGGCCATCGCCTCGGTCACGACCTGGCCGAAGGGCTCCGGCACGGGCGAGGCGTGCACGAGCAGGCTCAGGTCGCGCAGCTGACCGGCGGGGTCGTCCACCCACCCGGTCCACGCCACCCGATCGGCGACGCTCGACGCCGCGGTGGCGGCACGCAGCTCCTCCTCGACCACCGCGTCCTCGAAGAGCGCGGCACCGACGACGCGGAACGACACATCGGGGCGCTGCCGTCCGACCGTCTCCGCCGCGGCGAGGAACTCACGCTGCCCCTTGGTGCTGCTGACACGGCCGACGATCCCGACCGGCCCGCCCTGCCGACCACCCGCGGGTGCGTCGAAGGCCTCCGCCGCCAGACCCGGGTAGGCCACGACGACCTTCCGCTGCGCACCCGCGCCGAGCGTCGCCGCCGTGGCGTGCGAGTTGACCACGACGCGGCGCGGGCCCAGACGGGCGAGCGCACGCAGAGCCGTCGCCACCGGGCCGGGCAGATAGTCCTCGGCCACCCGGTCGTGGAGGTGCCACACCCAGGGAGTGCGGGCCGCAGGTGCTGCGAGCGAGACCATCACCGCGGACTTGAGCGAGTTGGCCACCACCAGGTCGGGCCGTCGGCGGCGGATCAGCCGGCGCAGCCGCGCCGCCACCCGCGCGGCATCCCGACCGTTGCGCAGCACCGCGCCGGCCGAACCGACGGTCGCGGTCCGGGTGACGCGGGTGACGTCCCCCGCACGCAGCTCGTGGACCTCGGCACCGGTGCTGCGGAGCCGCTCGACGAGCGGCCCGGCCTCCAGAACGACGCCCTCGACCTCGAAGGTGCCGGGGTCGGTCACGCGCAGCAACCTGAGCAGCGCGGACTCGGCGCCGCCGAGCTCGGCGGTGTGCGTGACCACCAGCACGCGCACCGGAGCAGGCACCCCGCCCATCGTCGCCACCCTTCCCTCACCGATCGTGCGCAACCCTAGCCCTGGCGTGGCACCCGCAGTCCGTACGATGTTCGCGTGAGCCCGCCCCGAGCGCTGGTCGACCCCTCGCCGCTGGCCGGCGCGCGGTCGGTGCTGTCGACCGGCGCAGGGGTCGCGGTCCTCGTCGGCCTCGGACTCATGGCCGGCCTGACCGCCGCGATCGAGCCCGGGCTCGCGCTGCCGCTCGCCGTCGTCGTGCTGCTGGTCGCCGTGGCGGCGATCGACCTGTCGCTGCTGCCCGTGCTCGCCGTGCCGGCGAGCATGATGGTCGCCCGGCTCGGGCCGATGAGCATCGCGGACTTCGCGCTCGGCGGCGCGACGGTGATCGCGCTCCTGATGCTGCGCAACAAGGGCGCGGTCGCCATGCAACCGCTCATGTGGGCGGGTAGCTGTTACATCGCGCTCAGCGCACCGCAGCTGCTGCTCAACCCGTACGCCGCGAACGCGGTGGAGTGGGTCCACGAGCTCGTGCTCGTGCTCGGCAGCCTCGTCGTCGGGTTCGTCGTCGGGCGGGAAGGGCACGCCCGCCTCGCGCTCGGCCTCTACGTCGCGATCTGCTGGGTGCTGGCGCTGCTCGCGATCGGGACCGCGTTCGCCAACGGGTTCGGGCCGGTCTACATCGGCGGGCTCCACAAGAACGCGCTCGGCGCGATCCTTATGGTCGGGGCGATCGTCGGGTTCGCGAACCCGACATGGCTGCGGTGGACACCGCTGTTCGGCTATCTCACCTTCGGTGCCTGTGCACTCGGCGCCTTCGCGGCGCAGTCCCGCCAGGCGCTCGTCGGCGCCCTCGTCGGCGCGCTCGTCGTCGGGCTGAGGCCGCGGTTCCACAACGGCAAGCGCTCGCGCCTGATCTGGCTGGTGACGATCCCGGGCATGTACTTCGTCTACAGCGCGGTCCTCGAGCAGCTCGAGTCCGACAACCCGTTCAACTCCGCGAACCAGCGGCTGGACTGGTACGCGGACTCGGTCAAGGTCTGGGAGATGTCGCCGCTGTTCGGCGTCGGGCACCGTTGGTGGGTGACGGGTCACACCGGCTACTCGGGATTCCAGCCGCCGAACGTCGTGCTCGAGGTGCTGACGACGGTCGGCGTGCTCGGTCTCATCGGCTTTCTGGCCATGTTCGGAGCGGCCATCTGGATCCTGGCCACGATGAACCCGGTCTACGGCACGCTGGCGCTCGCGCTCGTCGCGGGCCGGTTCGCACAGGCGCAGTTCGACATCTACTGGGTAGCCGGCCACGCGTCGATCCTCTGGATCGTCGCCGGCATCTGCTACGGCGTGCAGGCGCGGGACGAGGCGCTCGGCATCCGGCGGATCCCTCACCCTGTGCAGACCGTGTTCAGGCGCACGCGCGGGGTGCGTGCATGACTCGGCACCTCATCCACGCGATCACCCCTGGAGACCACTTCTCCCCGCGCACCGGATCTGCGATCCCCACCGTCGTGCACGGGCTGGCCTCGGCGTCCGCCGACGACGCCCCGCCGCGGTGGCGGCACTCGGTCCTCCTCGACGAGACGACGTTCCGGCCGCGATACGACTCGGCCGCCGTCATCGAGTACCGCGCCGCGCGCGGTCCCCGTCCGATCGAGCGCGTGCTCGACGCCGGACTCGCCCGGCTGGGGCTTCCACGCGTGGCCGCAACACGCGCGTGGCGACCGCTCGCCGACGCGCTGGCGACGATGCCTCCCGCGGTCGTGCTGGCGCACAACGCACCCGCGCTGCCCCCTCTGCTGCGCGGCGGACCTCACGCCGTCGTGCTCTACGCGCACAACGACCTCCTCCGGACCGTCGGGCGCAGCGAGGCCACGCGCAGGCTCGGCGACGTCGCTGCGATCGTGTGCGTCAGCGAGGACCTTGCCGCGCGCACCGCCGAGCAGCTGCCCGCAACGCTCGCCGACCGCGTGCACGTGGTCGACAACGGCGTGGACACGACGATGTTCTTCCCAGCCCCTGTCGAGCCGGGTCGCGAGCGGCTGCGCATCATGTACGTCGGCCGGGTCGTGGAGGACAAGGGTCCCGACGTGCTGCTGCGCGCACTGCGTGCTCTCGACCGCGACGACATCGAGTGCGTCGTCGTCGGCAGCGGCGGCTTCGACGCCGCTGCGCCGCTCACCGCCTACGAACGATCGCTGCGCGATCTCGCAGCGGCGGTTCCCGGGCCGGTGACCTTTCAGCCGTTCGTCGACCGGCCGTCGCTCCCGACACTGCTGCAGAGTGCGGACGTCTTCGTCGTGCCCTCACGCTGGCGGGAGCCCAGCGGACTGACCGTCGGCGAGGCGATGGCCACCGGCCTCCCCGTCGTCGCGAGCCGTGTCGGTGGTATCCCCGAGGTAGTCGGAGACGCAGGTCTGCTCGTGGAGAGGGACGACCCGGACGCGCTGGCCACCGCCCTGCGCGCCTTGGTCGCCGACAGCGACCTCCGTCGCGACTACGGGCTGCGGGCCCGCCGTCGGGCCGAGGAGCGCGACTGGTCCTCCTCCTGGCGCCGGCTGCGGGCCGTCATCGACCGGCTCTGAGACCCCTTCGGGCGTCGCTGCCGAGCAGCCCGCCGACCACGACGCGCAGGTGTGCCTCGAGCTCGTCGGCGGTCCGACGCCAGCCGGCGACCCGAGCGCGCACGGGGTCGGCGACGTCGTCGGCTGGCGAGGAGCCCAGGAGCTCGGAGCGATCCCGGTCCGCCGCGGCGTCCTCGAGCCATGCCCGCACGTCCGCGCCGTCAGGGCGCGGGTGCGCACGTACCCAGCGCGAGAACTGCTTGAGGGTGAAGAGCCGCGGCCAGAGGTCCGGGTCGTCGAGGAGCACCTCGCGGGCGTGCCCCCGGGACATCGCGAGCACGAGGTCGGCCGCGCCGATGTCCGCCGACCGAAGCTCTCGGCTGCGGTGCTGACGGAGGTCGAGGCCACGCTCGCGCGCGACCTTGAGCCCGCGGCGCGGCATCGGATGCCCGCCCGGCAGCAGGCCGGCCGAGTCGAACCGGAGGTCGCTGCCCGCCGCCAGCCGGTTCCCGATCGCAGCGGCCAGCGGCGAACGGCACTGGTTCGCGCGGCACACCACCAGCAGGCGCACCGGCACGCTGCCCGCTGGCTCTGCGGAACCACTCACCTGGGACGCCGCCTCAGCGCCGGTCGCCACCGAGCAGGCTGTCGTCGCGGTCACCGAGCACGTCCGCGTCGGGCCGTCGCTCGGACCTCCGCTGCGGCGGAGCCGCGGGTGGGAAGACGGGGGCCCGCTCACGGTCGGGCGAGGGCGTCTCGTCGCTCTCGCGGCGCTCGCGGTTGCTCGCGACCCGGTCCGAGGAGAGGTAGACGGCGTAGGACTTCGGCAGGCGGCGGCGGCCACGGTTGGCGACGACGCCGAGGACACGCACACCGTTGGCCTCGAGCCCTTCGATCGCGTCGACGACCATGGCGCGGTCGGAGCGGCCCACCGTGGCGATGACCACGGCGCCGTCGGTCGCACCGGCCAGCAGCGAGGCATCGGCCAGCCCCATCGCCGGCGGCGAGTCGACGATGACGATGTCGGCCAGGGACCGCAGCACAGCCATGACCTTGGCGTACCCGTCGCCCGCGAGCAGGTCGGCCGGGTCCAGGGGCTCCGCACCGGACGGCAGCACACGCAGACGTGCGTGCTGGGTGTCGTTGAGTCGTGCCTCGACCGCGGCCTCGGTCACCGGGGTACCGGCGGCGTTCTCCTCGAGGAGCTCGGCAAGACCAGGGCCGTCCGCAGCGTCCGCGAAGTACGTCCCGAGCTCCGGGCGTCGCAGGTCGCCGCCGAGGATGACGACCTGTCGCCCCGCGCGCGCCCACGCAACCGCGAGGTTGGCAGACGCGAACGACTTGCCGTCGCCCGGACCGACACTGGTGACGACGAACGCTGCATGCCGTGCCGGGAGGAGCACCTGCAGCGTGGACCGCACGGCACGGAAACCCTCGCTCAGGTTGGTCCGGCTGCGGGCAGCCACTGGTAGCGGCGGGTCCATCTTCTTGACGCTGCGGTCCCACCGCAGCTCCCCCAGCGACGTCGTGCTGCTGATGCGCTCGATCTCGTCGGAGTCGCGCAGGCGATTGTCGAACTGGTCGCGGATCAGGGCGGCCCCGATGCCGATGATCAGGCCCGTCGCGATCGCCACGGCCAGGACCACGGCGCGGCCGGGCTCGACGAGCCGCCCGGGGTACACGACGTCGAGCACGGTGCTGGCCGGCCCCGCCGTCGCGATCTCGTCGAGGGTCGTCTGGATCGAGCTCATGCGTGCCAGCGCGATCCCCAGATTGGTGGCGGCGATCGAGTTGGTGGGATCTCGACCGACCTCCGCCTGGAGGTCCTGCGCCTCGGCCACCGCCTCGCTGTGACGCTCGCGCAGGGTCGTGTCGACGACCGCGAGCTGCTCGTCCAGGTAGGCGCGGTACACCTCGATGACGGCCTCGGTGCGCGACTGCGCAGCGGCCGGCGTCGGGCCGGTGCCGTTGATGACGATGCGTCCGGTGCGCTCGCCCTCACGGAAGGAGGCCTCGATCGCGCCGTCGAGCGCCCCAGCGGGCTCCCCGGCGGCCTCGGCGGCCGGGTCGAGGATCAGCGGCGCCGTGATGGTCTCGGTGTCCAGGTCGACGGCGACCCCGCCGAGCTCGCCGGACGCGACCGCCTCGGTGACCACGGCGTTGAGGCGAATCGTCCCGCGGGTCTCATAGCTCACGTCGCGTATCGCCAGGTAGCCAGCGGCGGAACCGACCGCGACCAGGGTGACGACTGCGATGATCCAGATGCGCTTCCACAGGACATCGAGCACCTGCCGGAGTGTCACGATCTCCCCCGATCCGCCGGCCGGCCGTCATGACTCGGCTCTGTTTCCATGCTCTCCACCGGGTCCGTCCGGGCGCTCCGTGGATTAGCTGCAGCGCCCAGATTACACCGCGATCTCAACGAAAGGTCGGCTCTGACCAGGATGAGCCCGGACCCGTCACAGACCCTTCACGGACGACGCCGTTGACGTAGCCGCAGGTGGAGGCTGACGACGAGCGTCACCGCACCGAGCACCGCCGCGGCCGTGCCGGTGCGCAGCAGCTGGCCGACCCATGCGGCAGGCCCGAGCGCGGCGGCCATGGCGCACGCCGCCGCCAGGACGATCGCGACACCGGCGACCACCTGCCAGCGCCGGTCGTGGACCGCCGGCGGCGGGGGCGGCTCGCGTCCCGCCACGACCACCCACGCAGCGAGCGAGGCCGTCAGCAGCACGGAGCCAGCGATGTCGCTCGCGCGGTGCGCGAACGACGTCAGGGAGGCGAGGCCAACGAACACGACTCCCGCACCGAGCAGCATGACGACCCACGGCCGAAGCCACGGGGGCCGCAGCCACGCGACCGCGATGACCGCCGCGAAGGCGAGCGCGGCGTGCCCGCTCGGGTAGGTGTTCTCGACGTAGGCGAAGTCACCGAGGTAGGGGCGGGGCAGGATCCGCCGAAGCGACTCGGTGGCGAGCATCGTGGCGATGACGAGCGCGGCGGCTGCGGCGACGGGGCGCCACTCGCGGCGTGCGAGCGTGTCGACGCTCGCGAGCCCGGCGACGGCGACCAGCCCGAACGCGACCGTGGTCCGCAGCCGGGACACCTCCAGCACGGTCTCGAGGGTCAGACCGGCGGGGATCCCGAGCGACGACGCGTCGAGGGCCTGCCCTGTCGGTGTGAGAACGGCGAGCGCGTACAGCCCGATGAAGGCGCTGAGCCCTGCCGCTCCGAGCAGCGCCCACCCCCGACGGCCGTTGCGCTCAGCGATGGCTCAGCTCCTCGTCGACGATCTCACGAAGTCGCGCTGCGAAGCGCGCCTCCGAGAACGCGTCGGCGTGCTGCATGATCGTCTCGGCGGACCACTGACCGGCGACCATGCGCTGGATCGCGTCGGCGACGGCGGGCGCGTCGGGCGTCTCGAAGAACACCCCGGTCCGGCCGGCCACCACGGTGTCGAGGTAGCCGCCGTCGTGCAGCGCAGCCGTCGGCTTGCCGAACGCCGCCGCCTCCAGCGGCGACAGCCCGAAGTCCTCGAACGACGCGGCCACCAGACCCACACAGCTGCCGTAGAGCCACCGCAGCTCGGCGTCGCTGACACGGCCCACCAGGTGAGCGGCACCCGTCCGTGCAGCAAGGCCCTCGAGACGCCGGCGGTCGGGCCCGTCACCCACGACGACGACCGGGGTGCCCGCAGCCGCCGCTGCCTCGATCACGACGTCGACGTTCTTGTAGGGAAGCAGCCGCGCGACGCACAGCACGAACGGCTCCTCGATTCCCGGCAGCGGCTGCGCCTCGCCGTCGCTGTCCAGCGGCGCCGGCGGCGGGAACAGCACCTCCGCCTCGATGCCGTACACCTCGGCGACCGCTCTCTTGATGACCGTCGAGTTGACCAGGTAGCGGTGCGCGGAGCGCGCGGCTCGCTGGTCCCACTCGCGCAGCCTGGGACCGAGCATCCCGATCGCGGTCGTGACGGCTGCTGCACGTGCGCGCCCGCTCTCGGACCTTCCGGCGTAACGACCGGTCTGGTAGAGCCAGCGCGCGGGCGCGTGGCAGTAGACCACCTTGCGCCCCGTGGTGGGCAGCCCGTGCGCCCACCCGCTGGAGCTGGCGAGCAGCACGTCGGCCTCGATCGGGTGGCGGGAGACCGCCGAGGCGAGCAGGGGCAGCGCGATCCGGTGGTGTCGTCGCAGGACACGCCAACGGTTGAGGCGTGTCGGACGCACGTCGACCGTCTCGAACTCCGGGAACGATCCCTCGGGGTCGAAGAGCGTCGTGTGCAGCGGCACGTCCGGGAACGCACGCGTCATCGCCAGCGCGACCCGCTCGGCACCGCCGCGCTGGGTCACGTAGTCGTGCGCGAGAGCGACCGTCCCGTTCATCGGCCGGCGCGACCTCGACGGCTCGCCCACGGGCGAGGGCACGACGGCGTCGGGGGGGTACCGCCGTGCCCTCGCCCCTGGGCGAGCGCGTCGAGAGTCATGTCGGTGCGGAACTGGGCGGCGTGCGCACGCCGCGGGGTGACGAGGGTGACGGCCTGGTACGCCGCCGCGCAGCCGGCCGCTCGAGCTGCCCCCGTAGCGGCCGGCAGCCCTGCGACGTCGCGCGCGACCTTCGTGCGGAGCAGCGCGGAACGAGTCGTCGACGAGCCCGCCCACGGGCGGAGGCACGACGGCGTCGGGGGGGTGCCGTCGTGCCCCCTCCCCTGGGCGAGCGCGGCGAGGATCGTGTCAGTACGCACCGTCGGCCCCCAGCACCGCGCGGGCGGTCCGCCACAGGATCTGCAGGTCGTAACGGATCGACCAGTTGTCCGCGTAGCGCAGGTCGAGCTTGACCGTCTCCTGCCAGCTCAGCCGCGAGCGCCCGCTGACCTGCCACAGACCGGTCATGCCGGGTCGGACGTGGAGCCGGTGCATCGCCATGACGTCGTAGGTCGCCACCTCGCTGGGCAGCGCGGGCCGGGGGCCCACGAGCGACATCTCGCCGCGCACGACGTTCCACAGCTGCGGCAGCTCGTCGATCGAGAACCGGCGCAGGACGCGACCCACCTTGGTGACGCGCGGGTCGTCGGCCATCTTGAACAGCGGCCCGGCACCTTCGTTCGCGGCGAGCAGCTCCTCGCGGCGGCGCTCGGCGTCGACGTGCATGGTGCGCAGCTTGAACATCGTGAACTGGCGTCCGTCACGGCCGACACGGATCTGCCGGAAGATCGCCGGTCCGGGCGAGGTGAGCCGCACCGCTGCCATCGCTCCGAGGATCACCGGCGAGAAGGTCAGGAGCAGCAGCGAGCCGAGCACACGGTCCATCACCTGCTTGGCGAACCGCTGCGAGGTCGTCGGGCGCAGCACGGTCATGATCGGGGTCGCGCCGACCACCTGGAGGTCGACGCGAGAGTCGAGCACCTCGCGCAGGTCGGGCACGACCACGAGCTCGGTCTCGGTGCGCTCCATCGCCCACTGGAACCGGCGGAACTCGTCGGCGGGCAACGCGCCGTCGGCGACGAGGACCACGTCGGCGTCGTTGACCTCCGCCAGCAGCGCGACGTCGCGCGGAGCGCCGAGGACCTCGACGCCGCCGGGCAGCCGCGAGCCGATCTCGCGCTCGGGCACGCAGGCCCCGACCAACTCAAGATCCTCACGGACGATCGACATCTCCGCGAGCATGCGCTCGGTGTGCGCGACCGGGCCGACCACGATCGCACGAGGCCTGTGCAGGCCGCGGGCCCGCAGCGCCGACAGGAATCGACGCTGCGCCGTGCGGAACAGCGCCGCCGCCACCGCGACGCCACCGATGCCGAGGACGACCGGCGCCGGCGGCAGCTCGGCGAGCTCCAGGAACGAGACCGTCATCGCCACGGCCAGCATCCCGACGAAGCCGAGCGCGATGCTGCGGTACTCCCGCGTGGCCGGCGCGACGTGGCGCACCGCGTATCCGCCGGTGCTGGCGACGGTCCCGACGAAGGTCAGCACGCCGACCACCGCCGCACCGATCCCGCTGCCGAGCACGTAGTGCCCGAGCGCGAGGCAGACGAGGAGGGTGCACAGCACGTCCGAACCGATCGCCGCCAGCCGGTAGCGGCCCTCCCAGGCCCGCCACTGCGAGTCGACGACCTGGAACCGACGGCGCTCGGTGGGGATCGCCAGCTGCTCGACTCGGTCGATCACACTCATCGCTGGTCCACCCCCTCCCGCGCCGCCGGCCGCGCGGCTGCGGCTACCCGCGTCCACTGACCGTTCACGGCATCTCACCCGAACTTGGCTCAACCTGCTTCGGGAGCCCTTGTGGGTGGCTCCCCCGACTGCGATGAACGCTATTGAACGGGTTACCGCTCCTTAAGCCAGACCTTGGGTGACGTTGGTTGGTCGCGGAGCAACGCGGGAGGTTAGATCTCTCACCCCCACTCGAGCACCACGCAGCGGCGGGTGATGCGCTATCTCGACGTGGCCCGCGTCACGCCCTCCAGGGGCGCCTCGCCGACGCTCGCCGGCGGGCCTCCATCGCACGGTTTCCGTGGCCTCCGCTCGCAGCGCTCGCGATGCAGGAACCTACCGAGACCCGCAGGATCTCGCGGTTCGTGGGCGGTCGGAGGCTGCGCGTCGTCCGGCGCGCAGCCCAGACGCGAGACACCGGACGCCGACTGTCGCATGCCGCGTCGCGGAGACAGCGTGCCGTAGTCACGGACGCCGTCGGCGGGGTGAGGACGAGCGAGGGTGAGGTGGCCGACGGGGTGAGATCACCCCGTCACCCCGTCGGCCGCCCCTCCCGGTCACCCGGTCGCGAGGCGTGCCACGCGTGGTTCAGCGGCCGCTGCGGCGGCCACGAGGCGCGACGGCGCGTGTCACGCCGCGTGCATCGCTCGACGACGTGCGCCTCGCCGGAACCAGGCACGGCTCCGCCAGCGGGGTGAGCGCCGCGACTCAGCCCGGCCCGTGCGCGCGGCTCAGCCCAGCGCGTCGAGGATGCGCTGGGTGACCTCGTCGACCGTGCCGAGGCCGTCGACGCGGACCAGCAGGCCGCGCTCGTCGTAGAGGGTGACCAGCGGGGCGGTCTGCTCGCTGTAGACCTCCAGCCGACGGCGGATCACCGGCTCGGTGTCGTCGGAGCGGTTCTGCTCGGCCGCCCGGCCCAGCAGCCGGGTGACGAGCTCGTCGGTGTCGGCGGTCAGCTCGAGCACGACGTCGATGCTCGCGCCGCTGCTCTCCAGCATCCGGTCCAGCTCGGCCACCTGGGCCTCGGTGCGCGGGTAGCCGTCGAGGAGGAACCCGCCCGAGGCGTCCTCGGCCGCGAGCCGGTCGGCGACCATCGCGTTGGTCACCTCGTCGGGGACGTACTCGCCCGCGTCCATGTAGCGCTGCGCCTGCTGCCCGAGCTCGGTCCGCTGGGCCACGTTGGCGCGGAAGATGTCGCCCGTGGAGATCGCCGGCACCCCGAGGCGCTCGGCGAGGCGGGCCGCCTGGGTGCCCTTGCCGGCCCCGGGCGGGCCGATGAGGATGATGCGCGACGGCGTGGCGCTCTCGGTCATCGCAGGAACCCTTCGTAGTGACGCTGCTGCAGCTGGCTGTCGATCTGCTTGATCGTCTCCAGGCCGACGCCGACGACGATCAGCACCGACGCGCCGCCGAACGCCATCACCTGGTTGACGCCCATGAACTTGAACGAGATCGTCGGGATCAGCGCGACGAACGCCAGGTAGAGGGCGCCGGCCGCGGTGATGCGGGAGATGACGAACTGCAGGTACTCCGCCGTCGGCCGCCCGGCGCGGATGCCGGGGATGAAGCCGCCGTAGCGCTTCATGTTGTCGGCCACCTCGTCGGGGTTGAAGGTGATCGACGTGTAGAAGTACGCGAAGAAGATGATGAGCACCGCGTACGCGAGGATGTAGATCGTCGCGCCTGGGTCGAGCAGGTTCGCGGCGATCCACTGCACCCACGGCACCGTCTGGTCCTGCGAGAACTGCGCGGCCAGACCCGGCAGCGCAAGCAGCGAGGACGCGAAGATCACCGGGATCACGCCCGACATGTTGATCTTGATCGGGATGTAGGTGGAGCTGCCGCCGTAGGTGCGGCGCCCGACCATCCGCTTGGCGTACTGCACCGGGATCCGGCGCTGCGACTGCTCGACGAACACGACCAGCACGACCACGACGACCGAGATCAGCAGGAACAGGGCGACCTTGCCCAGCCCGTTGTTCGAGGTGGCGATCTGCTGCACGCCGCTCGGGAAGCTGGCGGCGATCGAGGTGAAGATCAGCAGCGACATGCCGTTGCCGACGCCGCGCTCGGTGATGAGCTCGCCGAACCACATGATCAGACCGGTACCGGCGGTCATCGTGATGATCATGATGAGGATCGTCGCCACGGAGTCGTTGGGGATGACCTCGACCGGGCAGTCGAGGAACAGCCCGCCGCTGCGGGCGACGGTGATGATCGTCGTCGCCTGCAGGATCGCGAGACCGATCGTCAGGTAGCGCGTGTACTGCGTGAGCACCGCGGTGCCAGACTGGCCCTCCTTGTGCAGGGCCTCGAACCGCGGGATCACCACGCGCAGCAGCTGCACGATGATGCTCGCGGTGATGTAGGGCATGATCCCCAGCGCGAACACGCTCAGCTGGAGCAGCGACCCGCCGGAGAACAGGTTCACCAGGCTCAGCACGTCCTGGGTGGCGCTCGCCGCGGAGGCGTCGAGGCACTGCCGGACGTTGCCGTAGTCCACACCGGGCGCCGGCACGAACGAGCCCACCCGGAAGATCGCCATGATCCCCAGCGTGAACAACAGCTTGCGGCGCAGGTCCGGGGTCCGGAACGCGCGAATGAATGCGCCGAGCAATGATCCTCCTGCGGCGTTCTCCCTACCGGCGTCGTGCCGGCCGGGGACGGAGCTGTCGAGCGGTGGTCAGCACTGACCCTAACCCGAGACGCCGACGGGGCGGCCTGCGTGAGGCCGCCCCGTCGTCGGGCTCAGTTCTCGGAGACGGAGCCGCCGGCGGCGACGATCTTCTCCTTGGCCGACGCCGAGAAGGCGTCGGCCGTGACGTCGAGCTTGACGCTCAGGTCGCCGGTGCCGAGCACCTTGACCTTGTGGCCCGAGCGCACGGCGCCCTTGCTCACGAGGTCCTCGACCGTCACGGTGCCGCCCTCGGGGAACAGCTCGCCCAGCTTGTCCAGGTTCACGACCTGGTACTGGACGCGGAACGCGTTCTTGAAGCCGCGCAGCTTGGGCAGCCGCATGTGCAGCGGCGTCTGCCCGCCCTCGAAGCGCGAGGGCACCTGGTAACGGGCCTTCGTGCCCTTGGTGCCGCGGCCCGCGGTCTTGCCGCCCTTGCCGCCCTCACCACGACCGACGCGGGTCTTGGCGGTGTGGGCGCCAGGCGCCGGGCGCAGGTGGTGCACCTTCAGCGCGGTCGCCTTGGCGTCCGCGGCCTGTGCCTTGTCCTTGGCAGCCATGGTCTCAGTCCTCGACTTCCTCGACGGTGACGAGGTGCGCCACCGTGCTGACCATCCCGCGGAACTCGGGACGGTCCTCGACGACGACCGTCTGGCCGACGCGCTTGAGACCCAGCGTGCGCAGCGTGGCGCGCTGGTTCTGCTTGCCGCCGATGCCCGACTTCGTCTGGGTCACCTTGAGCTGGGTCATGACGCCGCAGCCTCCTTCTCAGCAGCCTTCGTCGCACGGCCCTCGGCCTGCGCACGGAGCAGCACCGCCGGGGCGACGTCCTCCAGCGGCAGACCGCGGCGCGCGGCGACGGCCTCCGGCTGCTCCAGGTTGCGGAGCGCCTGGGCCGTGGCGTGCACGATGTTGATCGCGTTGGTCGAGCCCAGCGACTTGCTCAGCACGTCGTGGACACCGGCGCAGTCCAGCACGGCGCGCACCGGACCGCCGGCGATGACGCCGGTACCGGGCGACGCCGGGCGCAGGAACACCACGCCGGCCGCGGCCTCACCCGTCACCGGGTGCGGGATCGTGTTCTGGATGCGGGGCACGCGGAAGAAGTTCTTCTTGGCCTCCTCGACGCCCTTGGCGATCGCCGCGGGCACCTCCTTGGCCTTGCCGTACCCGACGCCCACGGTGCCGTCGCCGTCACCGACGACGACCAGCGCCGTGAAGCTGAACCGGCGACCACCCTTGACGACCTTGGCGACGCGGTTGATCGTCACCACGCGCTCGACGTAGTTGCTCGCCTGGGCGTCGTCGCGGCGACGGTCCCCGCCACCACGACGGTCGCGACGCTCGTTGCGGTCGCCCGACCGCTCGTTCTCGTTGCCGGAGCGCCCGGTGTTCTGACCGCCTGCGCGGCCGCGCTGCGGAGCAGCCATCATGCGTTCCTTTGCTCGTTGACGTTCATCGTGATGCTCACAGGTTCAGACCCTTCTCGCGAGCACCCTCGGCGACCGCGGCCACGCGACCGTGGTAGCGGTTGCCACCGCGGTCGAAGACGGCGGCGGTGATGCCGGCCGCGGTGGCCCGCTCGGCCACCAGCTCGCCGACACGGCGCGCCTTCTCGGTCTTCGCACCCTCGGTCGCGCGGACGTCCGCCTCCATGGTGGAGGCCGACGCGAGCGTCGTGCCGGTGGTGTCGTCGACCAGCTGCGCGACCATGTGGCGCGAGCTGCGGTTGACGACGAGGCGCGGACGCTCGGGCGTGCCGTGGATGCGCTTGCGCAGCCGCAGGTGGCGGCGCGCACGAGCCGTGCGCTTGCCGCTGCCCGTGCTGACACCCTTGATGCCTGCCATGGCTACTTACCAGCCTTTCCGACCTTGCGGCGGACCTGCTCGCCCGCGTACCGCACGCCCTTGCCCTTGTAGGGCTCCGGCTTGCGGATCTTCCTGATGTTCGCGGCTACCTCACCGACCTGCTGCTTGTCGATGCCGGAGACGGTGAACTTGGTGGGGCTCTCGACCGTGAAGGTGATGCCCTCGGGAGCCGTGACCGTCACCGGGTGGGAGAACCCGAGCGCGAACTCCAGGCTGTTGCCCTTGGAGACGACGCGGTAACCGGTGCCGACGATCTCGAGCTTCTTCTCGTAGCCCTGCGTGACGCCGGTGACCAGGTTGGCCAGGAGCGTCCGGGTCAGCCCGTGGAGCGAGCGCGACTCGCGCTCGTCGTTCGGGCGCTGCACCACGAGAGCGCCGTCGTCGTCCCGCTCGACCGTGATCGGGCTGGGGACGGTGTGGGACAGGGTGCCCTTGGGGCCCTTGACCGTGATCGAGGCGCCGTCGATGGTGACGTCGACGCCGGACGGCACGGTCACCGGGATCTTGCCGATGCGCGACATGTTCGGAGCCTCCCTTACCAGACGTAGGCGAGGACTTCCCCACCCACGCCCTTCTTCGCGGCCTGCTTGTCGGTCAGCAGGCCAGAGGACGTGGACAGGATGGCCACGCCCAGGCCGCCGAGAACCTTCGGCAGGTTGGTGGACTTTGCGTACACGCGCAGACCGGGCTTGGAGACGCGACGCACGCCCGCGAGCGCACGCTCACGGTTCGGCCCGAACTTGAGGTTCAGGGTCAGCGTCTTGCCCACCTCGGCGTCCGCGACGCTCCAGGAGGCGATGTAACCCTCGGCCTGGAGGATCTCCGCGATGTGCGACTTCAGCTTCGAGAACGGCATGGACACCGTCTCGTGGTACGCCGAGTTGGCGTTGCGCAGACGCGTCAACATGTCGGCGATGGGGTCTGTCATGGTCATCGGGCCTCAGCCCTTCCTCGTGGCGGTTTCCCACGTCGTCGTCCGACGGCGCAGGACCTGCCGCGTAGTGGTGGTTACCAGCTGCTCTTGGTCACGCCCGGGAGCTGGCCCGCCAGGGCCATCTCGCGCAGGCACACTCGGCACAGGCCGAACTTGCGGTAGACCGACTTGGGTCGGCCGCACCGGTTGCACCGGGTGTAGGCGCGCACACCGAACTTCGGCTTGCGGTTCGCCTTCTGGATCAGCGCGGTCTTCGCCATGTCAGTCCTCCTTGAACGGGAAGCCGAGACGGCGAAGGAGCGAGCGCCCCTCGTCGTCGGTGGTGGCCGTGGTCACGACGGTGATGTCCATGCCGCGAACCCGGTCGATCTTGTCCTGGTCGATCTCGTGGAACATCGACTGCTCCGTGAGGCCGAACGTGTAGTTGCCGTGGCCGTCGAACTGCTTGGCCGACAGGCCGCGGAAGTCGCGGATGCGCGGGAGCGCGAAGCTCAGCAGGCGGTCGAGGAACTCCCACATGCGGTCGCCGCGCAGCGTCACGTGGGCGCCGATCGGCTGGCCCTCGCGCAGCTTGAACTGGGCGATCGACTTGCGCGCCTTGGTGACGACCGGCTTCTGGCCGGTGATCAGCGTCAGGTCGCGCACGGCGCCGTCGATGAGCTTGGAGTCGCGCGCGGCGTCACCGACACCCATGTTGACGACGACCTTGACGAGGCCGGCGACCTGGTGCGGGTTCGCGTGACCGAACTCCTCCTTGAGGGCAGGAGCGATCTCCTCGCGGTAGATCGTCTTCAGCCGCGGGGTGATCTTCACCGTGGTCTCGAGTGTCTCGGTCATCAGATGTCCTTACCGGAGCGCTTGGCGACGCGGACCCGCTGGGTCTTCGTGCGGCCGTCGCGCTCGACCTGCTCGACCCGGTAGCCGACGCGCGTGCCGCGCTTGCTCTCGGGGTCGACGAGCATCACGTTGCTGACATGGATGGGGGCCTCGATGGTCTCGATGCCGCCGGTCCGGGTGCCGCGCTGGCTCTGGGCCACCTTGGTGTGCCGCTGCACGCGCTGCACGCCCTCGACGATCACCCGGTCGTTGCTCTGGACCTCGAGGACGCGGCCCTGCTGGCCCTTGTCCCGGCCCGCGATGACGACGACGAGGTCGCCCTTCTTGATCTTTGCCATGGCTACAGCACCTCCGGTGCGAGCGAGACGATCCGCATGAACCGCTTGTCGCGCAGCTCGCGGCCGACGGGGCCGAAGATGCGCGTGCCGCGGGGCTCGCCGTCGGCCTTGAGGATGACGGCCGCGTTCTCGTCGAACTTGATGTAGGACCCGTCCGGACGGCGGCGCTCCTTGGCGGTGCGCACGACGACCGCCTTGACGACGTCACCCTTCTTGACGTTGCCGCCCGGGATCGCGTCCTTGACGGTGGCGACGATCGTGTCACCGATGCCGGCGTAGCGACGTCCCGAGCCACCGAGCACACGGATGCAGAGGATCTCCTTGGCACCCGTGTTGTCGGCGACCTTGAGTCGCGACTCCTGCTGAATCATGTCTTAGCTCCTGGTGTCGTGCTGGTTCTCGCGCTGCGGGCGAGCCTTGCCGAACGGATGGTGTCTGCTGGTCCGGCAGCGCCGGGCTGGACTACTTGGCCTTCTCGAGGATCTCCACGATCCGCCACCGCTTGGTCGCGGACAGCGGGCGGGTCTCCATGATCAGGACGTGGTCGCCGACGCCGGCCTCGTTGGCCTCGTCGTGCGCCTTGACCTTCTCGGTGCGACGGATGACCTTGCCGTAGAGCGCGTGCTTGACGCGGTCCTCGACCTCGACGACGACCGTCTTGTCCATCTTGTCGCTGACGACGTAGCCGCGCCGCGTCTTGCGGTACGGCCGCGCGGGGGCCTCGACGGCGCCCGTGCTGCTCTCGGTGTTGCTTGCCATAAGGTCCTCGCTCACTTCGCGTCGACGGACGGCGCGGTGCGGATGCCGAGCTCGCGCTCGCGCAGGATCGTGTAGATGCGCGCGATGTCGCGACGCACCGTCTTGAGCCGACCGTGGTCCTCCAGCTGGCCGGTGGCCGAGGAGAACCTGAGGTTGAACAGCTCGGTCTTGGCCTTCTTCAGCTCGGCCTCGAGCAGCTCCGACGTCATGCCGTCGAGCTCGGAGACGGCCAGCTCCTTCGAACCGATCGCCATCACTCACTCACCACCTTCGCGGCTCACGAACCGCGTCTTCATCGGGAGCTTGTGCTGCGCGCGGCGCATGGCCTCGCGAGCGAGCTCTTCGTCGACACCGGCCAGCTCGAACATGACCCGGCCGGGCTTCACGTTGGCGACCCACCACTCCGGCGAGCCCTTGCCGGAGCCCATGCGGGTCTCGGCCGGCTTCTTGGTGAGCGGTCGGTCGGGGAAGATGTTGATCCACACCTTGCCGCCACGCTTGATGTGGCGGGTCATGGCGATACGCGCGGCCTCGATCTGCCGGTTGGTGACGTAGGCGGGCTCGAGAGCCTGGATGCCGTAGTCGCCGAACGCGATCGTGGTGCCGCCGGTGGCCTGACCGGAGCGCTTGGGGTGGTGCTGCTTGCGGTGCTTGGTCCGCCGCGGGATGAGCATCGCTCAGGCCTCCGTCTCTGCGGTCGGTGCGGGAGCGGCGGCAGCCTCGGCCGCGGGGGCCTCGGTCTGCGGCGCCGCGGACTGCTGCTGCTGGGCGTCGTCGCGACGGCCACGGCCGCCGCGCTCGCCGCGGTCACGGTCGCCACGACGCTGGCGCGGGGCGGCGGAGGCCTGCTGCTGGGCGTACTCGCGCTCGGTGAGGTCGCCCTTGTAGATCCAGACCTTGACGCCGATGCGGCCGAACGTGGTGCGGGCCTCGAAGAAGCCGAAGTCGATGTTCGCGCGGAGCGTGTGCAGCGGCACACGACCCTCGCGGTAGAACTCCGACCGGCTCATCTCCGCGCCGCCGAGGCGGCCGGAGACCTGCACCTTGATGCCCTTGGCGCCGGCGCGCTGCGCGGACTGGATGCCCTTGCGCATGGCGCGGCGGAACGACACGCGGGAGGCGAGCTGCTCGGCGATGCCCTGCGCGACCAGCTGGGCGTCGGTCTCGGGGTTCTTGACCTCGAGGATGTTCAGCTGGACCTGCTTGCCGGTGAGCTGCTCGAGCTCGCCGCGCAGGCGGTCCGCCTCGGCGCCGCGGCGACCGATGACGATGCCGGGACGCGCGGTGTGCAGGTCGATGCGGACCCGGTCACGGGTGCGCTCGATCTCGACCTTCGCGATGCCGGCGCGCTCGAGGCCGGTGGCCATGAGCTTGCGGATCGCGACGTCTTCCTTCACGTAGTCGCGGTAGCGCTGCCCGACCTTGGTGCTGTCCGCGAACCACCGGGTGCGGTGGTCCGTCGTGATGCCCAGGCGGTAGCCGTGGGGGTTGACCTTCTGGCCCATGGGTCAGCGACCTCCTGCGTTCTGGTCGGCCACGATCACGGTGATGTGGCTGGTGCGCTTGAGCACGCGGCTGGCGCGCCCCTGCGCACGGGGGCGGAACCGCTTGAGCGTCGGCCCCTCGTCGACGAACGCCTCGGCGATGACGAGGTCGGCCTCGTCGAAGCGCTCCGAGGCCAGGTCCGCCTTCACGCGAGCGTTGGCGATCGCGCTCTGGACGAGCTTGCGCACCGGCTCGGCAGCCGCCTGCGGGGCGAACTGGAGCTGCGTCAGCACGTCGGACGCGCCCTTCCCGCGGATCGTGTCGACGATGCGGCGAGCCTTCTGGGGCGTCACACGCACGAAACGCGCCTGCGCCTTGGCTTCCATCGTGTGTCCTTACTCTCTCTGAGTCTCTCGAGCGGTCGGTGCGCCAGCCTCAGCGGCGGCGCGCCTTCCGGTCGTCCTTCTCGTGACCACGGAACGTGCGGGTCGGCGCGAACTCGCCGAGCTTGTGACCGACCATCGCCTCGGTCACGAAGACCGGGACGTGCTTGCGGCCGTCGTGCACCGCGAAGGTGTGACCCAGGAAGTCGGGCGTGATGACCGACCGACGCGACCAGGTCTTGATGACCGTCTTCGTGCCCTTCTCGTTCTGAGCGTCCACCTTCTTCTGCAGGTGGTCGTCGACGAAGGGCCCCTTCTTCAGGCTGCGAGGCATGTCTGGGCTCCTTAGCGCTTCTTGCCGGTGCGGCGACGACGCACGATCAGCTTGTCGCTCGGCTTGTTCGGACGGCGGGTGCGGCCCTCGGTCTGGCCCCAGGGGCTGACCGGGTGGCGGCCACCGGAGGTCTTGCCCTCACCACCACCGTGCGGGTGGTCGACGGGGTTCATGGCGACACCGCGAACGGTCGGGCGCTTGCCCTTCCAGCGCATGCGGCCGGCCTTGCCCCAGTTGATGTTCGACTGCTCGGCGTTGCCGACCTCGCCGACGGTCGCGCGGCAGCGCGCGTCGACGTTGCGGATCTCGCCCGAGGGCATCCGCAGCTGGGCGTACGGACCGTCCTTGGCGACGAGCTGCACCGAGGTGCCGGCCGAGCGGGCGATCTTCGCGCCGCCGCCGGGCTTGAGCTCGATGGCGTGCACGACGGTACCGGTGGGGATGTTGCGCAGCGGCAGGTTGTTGCCGGGCTTGATGTCGGCACCGACGCCGGACTCGACGCGGTCGCCCTGCTTGAGACGGTTCGGCGCGATGATGTAGCGCTTGTCGCCGTCGGCGTAGTGCAGCAGCGCGATGCGAGCGGTGCGGTTGGGGTCGTACTCGATGTGAGCGACCTTCGCCGGCACGCCGTCCTTGTCGTTGCGACGGAAGTCGATGACGCGGTAGGCGCGCTTGTGGCCGCCACCGATGTGGCGGGCCGTGATGCGGCCCGAGCTGTTGCGGCCGCCCGACTTGCTGAGCGGCTTGACCAGCGACTTCTCCGGCGTCGACCGGGTGATCTCGACGAAGTCGGCGACGGAGCTGCCGCGGCGGCCCGGCGTCGTCGGCTTGTACTTACGGATGCCCATGGATCTGTTCCTCTAGGTTCTCGCCCGGACCCGGCTCAGCCGGCTCCGCCGAAGATGTCGATGGTGCCCTCGCGCAGCGTGACGATCGCGCGCTTGGTGTCCTTGCGGCGACCGATCCCGAAACGGGTGCGGCGGGCCTTGCCCTTGCGGTTGATCGTGTTCACCGAGGCGACCTTGACGCCCGAGAAGATCTGCTCGATCGCGATCTTGATCTCGGTCTTGTTCGCGCGGGGGTCCACGAGGAACGTGTACTTGCCCTCGTCGAGCAGGTTGTAGCTCTTCTCGGACACCACCGGCGCGACGATGACGTCGTGCGGGTCCTTGGTGCTGATGGCGCTCACTTGGCGTCCTCCTCGGTCTCCTCAGCGACGGCCGCGTCGGCCGCCTCGGGCTCCGCGGAGCTCGCCGACGCCGTCACCGAACGACCCTTGACGGGGCCGGCGACGAACTGCTCGAGCGCCTCGGCGGAGAACACGACGTCGTCGGAGACGAGCACGTCGTAGGTGTTGAGCTGGTCGGGGTGCAGCAGGTGCACCGACGGCACGTTGCGCAGGCTCTTCCACGCGAGCTCGTCGGTGCGGGTGAGCACGACGAGGACGTTGCGAGCCCCGGTGGCGGCCGACAGCGCGGTCAGCGCCTGCGACGTCGAGGGGACGTCACCGGAGACGAAGCCCGACACGACGTGCACGCGGCCGGCGCGCGCACGGTCGGAGAGCGCACCGCGCAGGGCGGCGGCCTTCATCTTCTTGGGGGTCCGCTGGCTGTAGTCGCGCGGGACCGGGCCGTGCACGATGCCACCGCCGGCGAACTGCGGCGCACGGGTCGAGCCCTGGCGGGCGCGGCCGGTGCCCTTCTGGCGGTACGGCTTCTTGCCACCACCGCGCACCTCGGCGCGGGTCTTGGCCTTGTGCGTGCCCTGGCGGGCCGCGGCCAGCTGGGCGACGACGACCTGGTGGATCAGCGGGACGTTCGCCTGGACGTCGAAGATCTCGGCGGGCAGCTCGGCGCTGCCCGACTTCTTCCCCGTGGCGTCGAGGATGTCGACGGCGGTCATGTCAGGCCCCCTTCGCGGCGGTCTTGACCACGACGGTGCCGCCCTTGGGGCCGGGCACCGCACCGACGACGAGGAGGAGGCCCTTCTCGGCGTCGACGGCGTGGATCGTGAGGTTCTGGGTGGTCTGGCGGGCGTTGCCCATGCGACCAGCCATGCGCAGGCCCTTGAAGACGCGCGACGGCGTCGAGGCGCCGCCGATCGAGCCGGGCTTGCGGTGGTTGCGGTGCGCACCGTGGGAGGCGCCGACGCCGGCGAAGCCGTGACGCTTCATGACACCGGCGGTGCCCTTGCCCTTGGTCGTGCCGACGACGTCGACGACAGCCCCGGCCTCGAAGGTCTCCGCGGTGAGCTCCTGGCCGACGCTGTACTCGGCGGCGTCGGAGGTGCGGACCTCGGCGAGGTGGCGGCGCGGCGTGATGCCCGCGGCGTCGAAGCGCGCGCGCAGCGGCTGGGTCAGCTTGCGCGGGTCGATCTCGCCGTAGGCGAGCTGGACCGAGCTGTAGCCGTCGGTCTCAGGCGTCTTGACCTGGGTGACGACGTTGGTGCCGACCTGGATCACGGTGACGGGGCGCAGGCGGCCGGCGTCGTCCCAGACCTGGGTCATGCCGAGCTTGGTCCCGAGCAGCGCCTTGACGACACGCTCGTGCGTGGCAGTGGGAGTAGTCATGGCAGCGACAACCTCAGAGCTTGATCTCGATGTTGACGTCCGCCGGCAGGTCGAGACGCATGAGCGAGTCGACGGCCTTCGGCGTCGGGTCGATGATGTCGATCAGCCGCTTGTGGGTCCGCATCTCGAAGTGGTCGCGGCTGTCCTTGTACTTGTGCGGCGAACGAATGACGCAGAACACGTTCTTCTCCGTCGGCAGCGGCACCGGGCCCACGACTGTCGCGCCAGCGCGGGTCACCGTGTCGACGATCTTGCGCGCCGAGCTGTCGATGACCTCGTGGTCGTAGCTCTTGAGCCGGATGCGGATCTTCTGTCCCGCCATGGCGTCGTTAGTGTCTCTCTCTTCGTACCGCTCCGACCGACCCCCGCGCTCGGGCGTGTCGCGCTTGTGATCACACTGTCGCGCGGCACATCCGAGCCACTCGCGCTGTGCGGGTGGCCACCGTGTGGCTCCCTGCGTGGCGAGGGCGGTCGGGATGGACTGTGGATGGTCCGCCGCCTGACCTCGTGCTCAGCGCTGCTGAGCCCTGCCAGTCGGGCGGACCGGCGGCTGCACTCGCGTCCCGCGGCGTCTCCCTGCGCTCCTCTCGGGACCGCACGAAACTCCACCTCTGGACGAGGCAACCGGACTAGTCTGCCACACGCTCGGCGCGATCCCAAGTCCAGGTGCGGTCCCGACCCGTGTGACTCCCCCCACCCCGGGCCCGCGGCCCGGCGCTCAGCCGCTCGTGGGCTCGGCGATGCGCCCCGAGCCGTCCGGCTCGTACACCAGCGAGCCGCGCTTGATGACGTCGAGACCGTCGGAGACGTCGACCGCGGCGACGCCGCAGAGCTGGCCGACGTCCTCGGTGATGAAGGCGTAGAGCGCCTCGTCCGAGGCGACGGCGACCTCGCCCGAGAGGTTGCTGTGCCCGGTGGTCGCGGCGATGTTGAGGACGTTCGGGCGCGCCGCGAGCGCCCGCCCGACCGCCTCCAGCCGCGAGGGCGCCACCCGCAACCACACGTAGGCGACGACCGGCTGCCCGATGACGGCCGCACGCCGTCGCCACCTACGCGCGAGGCCCGCCGGCAGCTGCTGCTGCCGACGGGCCTCGCGGGGTGCCGGGCTCACACCCGGCGGGAGATCACTTGAGGATCTTGGTCACACGACCGGAGCCGACGGTGCGGCCACCCTCACGGATGGCGAAGCCGAGGCCCTCCTCCATGGCGATCGGCTGGATGAGCTCGACCGTCATCTCGGTGTTGTCGCCGGGCATGACCATCTCGGTGCCCTCGGGCAGCGTGATGACGCCGGTGACGTCGGTGGTGCGGAAGTAGAACTGCGGGCGGTAGTTCGAGTAGAACGGGTTGTGACGGCCGCCCTCGTCCTTGGCCAGGATGTAGACCTGGGCCTCGAACTGCGTGTGCGGGGTGATCGAACCCGGCTTCACGACGACCTGACCACGCTCGACCTCCTCGCGCTTGGTGCCGCGCAGGAGCAGGCCGACGTTCTCGCCCGCCTCGGCGAAGTCGAGCAGCTTGCGGAACATCTCGACGCCGGTGACGGTGGTCTTGAGGGCGGTCGGCTTGATGCCGACGATCTCGACCTCCTCGTTGACGTTGAGGCGACCGCGCTCGACACGACCGGTGACGACGGTGCCACGACCGGTGATCGTGAACACGTCCTCGATGGGCATGAGGAACGGCTTGTCGATGTCACGCACCGGGTCCGGCACGTTCTCGTCGACGGCCTCCATGAGGTCCTCGACCGACTTGACCCACTCCGGGTCGCCCTCGAGAGCCTTGAGGCCCGAGACGCGCACGACCGGGACGTCGTCGCCCGGGAAGCCCTGGCTCGAGAGGAGCTCGCGGACCTCGACCTCGACGAGCTCGAGGATGTCCTCGTCGTCGACCATGTCGGCCTTGTTCAGCGCGACCAGGAGGTAGGGGACGCCGACCTGACGAGCGAGCAGCACGTGCTCACGGGTCTGAGCCATCGGGCCGTCGGTGGCGGCGACCACGAGGATCGCGCCGTCCATCTGAGCCGCGCCGGTGATCATGTTCTTGATGTAGTCGGCGTGACCCGGGGCGTCGACGTGCGCGTAGTGGCGCTTCTCGGTCTGGTACTCCACGTGGGAGACGTTGATCGTGATACCGCGCTGACGCTCCTCGGGAGCGTTGTCGACCTGGTCGAACGGGGTGAACGTGTTCAGGTCGGGGTACTTGTCAGCCAGCACCTTCGTGATGGCCGCCGTCAGCGTGGTCTTGCCGTGATCGACGTGACCGATGGTGCCGATGTTGACGTGCGGCTTGGTCCGCTCGAACTTGGCCTTCGCCACTGTGGGTTCCTCCTGGAACTCGGGTAGGTGTCTTGTCCTGCTCTCGACGGGTGTGCCGATCGCCGGGCCTGCAAAATCCTACGACTTGGGTTGATCTGGTTGGTGCGGCGCCCGGGGGTCGGCTCCTGACGCCGGGTGGGGCTACTCGCCCCGGGTCTTCGCGATGATCTCGTCGGCGACGTTGCGGGGAACTTCCGCGTAGTTGCTGAACTGCATCGAGTACACCGCACGGCCCTGGGTGCGAGACCGCAGGTCACCGATGTATCCGAACATCTCCGACAGCGGCACAAGGGCGCGGACGACCTTGATGCCGGTGGCGTCCTCCATCGACTGGATCTGGCCACGGCGGGAGTTGAGGTCGCCGATGACGTCGCCCATGTACTCCTCGGGCGTACGCACCTCGACGTCCATGATCGGCTCGAGCAGGGCGGGGTCCGCGCGGCGGACGCCCTCCTTGAGGACCATCGAGCCGGCGATCTTGAACGCCATCTCGGAGGAGTCCACCTCGTGGTAGGCACCGTCCTCGAGGGTCGCCTTGATGCCGACGAGCGGGTAGCCCGCGAGCACACCGGTGCCCATGGCGTCCTGGATGCCCGCGTCGACGCTGGGGATGTACTCGCGCGGGATGCGGCCACCGGTGACCGCGTTCACGAACTCGTACATCTCGCCCGACTCGGAGTCCAGGGGCTCGAAGGTGACCTGCACCTTCGCGAACTGGCCGGAGCCACCCGTCTGCTTCTTGTGGGTGTACTCGACCTTCTCCACCTTGCGGCGGATGGTCTCGCGGTAGGCGACCTGCGGCTTGCCGACGTTCGCCTCGACCTTGAACTCGCGACGCATGCGGTCGACGAGGATGTCGAGGTGCAGCTCGCCCATGCCGGCGATCTCGGTCTGGCCGGTCTCGGCGTTCAGGGTGACCTGGAACGTCGGGTCCTCGTCCGAGAGACGCTGGATGGCGGTCGACAGCTTCTCCTGGTCGCCCTTCGTCTTGGGCTCGATGGCCACGGAGATGACGGGCTCGGGGAAGGTCATCGACTCGAGCACGACCGGGTCGTTGATGTCGCTCAGGGTGTCACCGGTGGTGACGTCCTTGAGGCCGATGAACGCGTAGATGTGGCCGGCGTGCGCCTCTTCGACCGGGTTCTCCTTGTTGGAGTGCATCTGGAACATCTTCCCGATGCGCTCCTTCTTGCCCTTGGTCGCGTTGAGCACCTGGGCGCCCGGGGCGACCTTGCCGGAGTACACGCGGACGTAGTACAGCTTCCCGAAGAACGGGTGCGCCGCGACCTTGGAGACCAGCGCCGAGAACGGCTCGTTCGCGTCGGCGTGACGCTCGATCACCGTCTCCTCGTCACCGACGGCGTGACCCTGGATCGAGGGCACGTCCAGCGGCGAGGGCAGGTAGTCGATGACGGCGTCGAGCATGGGCTGCACGCCCTTGTTCTTGAACGCCGAGCCGCACAGGACCGGGAACGCCTCGCCCGCGATCGTGAGCTTGCGGATGCCGGACTTGATCTCGGCGACCGTCAGCTCCTCGCCGCCGAGGTACTTCTCGAGCAGCTCCTCGTCGGACTCCGCGACGGCCTCGATGAGCTCGCTGCGGTACTGCTCGGCCTTCTCCTGCAGGTCGGCGGGGATCTCCTCGACCTTGTAGGCGGCACCCATCTCGGTCTCGCCGCGCCACAGCAGGGCGCGCTGCTCGACCAGGTCGACGACGCCCTCGAAGTCGTTCTCGGCGCCGATCGGCAGCTGGATGACCAGCGGCTTGGCCTTGAGGCGGTTCACGATGGTGTCGACCGTGAAGTAGAAGTCCGCGCCCAGCTTGTCCATCTTGTTGACGAAGCAGATGCGGGGGACGTTGTACTTGTCGGCCTGACGCCACACGGTCTCCGACTGGGGCTCCACGCCCTCCTTGCCGTCGAAGACCGCGACCGCGCCGTCGAGCACCCGCAGGCTGCGCTCCACCTCGACGGTGAAGTCGACGTGCCCGGGGGTGTCGATGATGTTGATCTGGTTGCCGTTCCAGAAGCAGGTCACGGCGGCGGAGGTGATGGTGATCCCCCGCTCCTTCTCCTGCTCCATCCAGTCGGTGGTCGAGGCGCCGTCGTGGGTCTCGCCCATCTTGTAGTTGACGCCGGTGTAGAACAGGATCCGCTCGGTGGTGGTGGTCTTGCCCGCGTCGATGTGGGCCATGATCCCGATGTTGCGGACCTTGGCCAGGTCGGTCAGCACGTCCAGTGCCACGGTTGCTCTCTTCTTGGTTGTGATGAGCAGGGTCGGATGGCCCGCCCCGCGTCGGTGCGCGGGACGGGGCGGGTCGCCTCTACCAGCGGTAGTGCGCGAAGGCCCGGTTGGACTCGGCCATCTTGTGGGTGTCCTCGCGGCGCTTGACAGCGGCGCCCAGGCCGTTGCTCGCGTCGAGGATCTCGTTCATGAGGCGCTCGGTCATCGTCTTCTCACGGCGCGCACGCGCGTAGTCGACGAGCCAGCGCAGCGCCAGCGTGGTCTGGCGGGCGGTACGCACCTCGACGGGGACCTGGTAGGTCGCACCGCCGACGCGACGGGACCGCACCTCGAGGGTGGGTCGCACGTTGTCCAGCGCCCGCTTGAGCACCTGCGCGGGGTCCTGCTGGGTCTTGCTCCGCACGCCCTCGAGCGCGTCGTAGACGATGCGCTCGGCGACGGACTTCTTGCCGTCGAGGAGGACGCGGTTGACCAGCTGGCTGACGGTGGTCGAGCCGTAGACGGGGTCGGCGACGATCGGCCGCTTCGGGGCCGGGCCCTTGCGAGGCATTACTTCTTCTCCTTCTTGGCGCCGTAGCGGCTGCGGGCCTGCTGGCGGCCGCGGACACCCTGGGTGTCGAGCGCGCCGCGCACGATCTTGTAGCGCACGCCGGGCAGGTCGCGGACACGACCGCCGCGCACGAGCACGATCGAGTGCTCCTGCAGGTTGTGGCCGACGCCCGGGATGTAGGCGGTGACCTCGATGCCGCTCGACAGCTTCACACGAGCCACCTTGCGCAGCGCCGAGTTCGGCTTCTTCGGGGTCGTGGTGAACACGCGCGTGCAGACGCCACGGCGCTGCGGGCTGCCCTTGAGGGCAGGCGTCTTGGTCTGGCCGACCTTGGCGCTGCGGCCCTTACGGACCAGCTGCTGGATGGTGGGCACTCCGTCTCCGTCCCATGTCTTTCGTACTGCTCGTCAGTACCGCTGTCTGTCCTGCACTGCCCGGTCGCCGTGACCCCCGCACCCGGGCGTGTCGCCCCGGGTCGGACGCACCGCACGACGCCGGATGACGAGGTGTCGGTGTGCTCGGGCCGGTTCGACGCCGCCGTGCTGCTCGACCGCGCCATCACCCCGGAGGGCGGCACGGGCCAAACTGCGCACACGCGAGAGCCCGCCTCAGCGGGCACCGTCGTCCAGGGTACAACACGGATGGCCTTGCTCAAAAGCCGTCGAGGGCGCCGGAACGGCCGGGGAGGCCGAGATCACACGCCCGGGGTCACGGGGGTTCACCGATCGCGACCGACGTCGCGATCGGGGTCGACGCCCAGGCGCGCCTCGGCGCGCTCGAGGTCGGCGACGTGCATGCCGAGGACGACGAGGATCACCCTGTCGCCGACGTTCTCGACGGCGACCCGCGCACCGGAGCCCAGGTCCCAGGAGGTCCGGGACCGGCCGCTCGACCGGTCCCCGGGTCCACCGAGCAGCTCGGCGAGCACCGCGAGCACCTCCTGCTCGACCGCCCGCAGCCGCGCCTGCTGGGCCGGGTCGTCGGCGCGATCGCTCAGGCCGACGGTCAGCTGCCCGAGCTCGCCGTCCAGCAGCAGGCAGTCCGCCCGCGCGCGGCGGTGCGGCAGACCGGTCATGAACAGGATGCCGCGCTCCTGCGCGGACCGCACGGTCCAGCCCAGCCGCTCGGCGGTCGCCAGCACCTCTCCCCGGCGCAGCGGCCGCTCCCCCTCGGTGAACGCGGACACGATCGCCCTGACGTCGTCGGCGGCGGCGTGCGCGAGAGCTGTCATCGCCTCCGACCCTAGCGACCGCACCCGTGCCGCCGAGTTCGCACCCTTCCGCCGAGTTCGCACCGTGCACGGTGCGAACTCGGCGCGACGGTGCGAACTCGGCGCCACGAGGGGGCGACGGCGCCACGAGGGGGCGACTGCGCCACGAGGGGGCGAGGTCGGTCATGCCGGCCGGACTAGGTTGTGGGCGTGACCGGCTCCGCTGGACGCGCGCTGGCGCGGCGGCTCAGCACCACCGACGCGGTCGTCGTCGGGCTGAGCGCGATGCTCGGCGCGGGCGTCTTCGCGGTGTGGGGGCCCGCGAGCGCTGCGGCGGGCGACGGGCTGCTCGTCGCGCTCGCTCTCGCCGGCGTCGTCGCGCTCTGCAACGCGACCTCCTCGGCCCAGCTCGCGACGCACCACCCGGCCTCGGGCGGCACCTACCTGTTCGGGCGACGCGTGCTCGGCCCGTGGTGGGGGTTCCTCGCGGGCTGGGGCTTCGTCGTCGGCAAGACCGCCTCGTGCGCGGCGATGGCGCTCACGTTCGCCGCCTACCTGACGCCGGACCCGGCACGGCAGCGTCTCCTCGGGGTGCTCGCCGTCGTCGCGCTCACGGCCGCAGGCCTGCGCGGCATCACCCGCACCGCGCAGGTCGCCCGCGCGCTGCTGCTGGTGACGCTGGCCGGGCTGGTCGTCGTGCTGGTCGCGGGCGGGGCGAGCGCTCCGGCGGCCGCCGCGCCGCTGCCTGCGGCGCCCGGCTGGTACGGCGTGCTGCAGGCGGCCGGCCTCGTGTTCTTCGCGTTCGCGGGCTACGCGCGGATCGCGACGCTCGCCGAGGAGGTCCGCACGCCCGCGACGATCGGGCGGGCGGTGCTGGTCGCGCTCGGGCTGGTGCTGGCGCTCTACGCCGCCGTCGCGGTCGTGCTGGTGCGGACGCTGGGCGCGGAGCTGCCCGGCACGGCGGCACCGCTGGCGGCGCTCGCGTCGGAGACCGGGCTCCCCGCCGTCGGGCCGGTCGTGGTCGTCGCGGCCGCCGCAGCGGCGCTCGGCGCGCTGCTGGCCCTGCTGACCGGCGTCGGCCGGACCGTGCTCGCGATGGCGAGGGAGGACGACCTGCCGCGACCGCTCGCCGCGGTCGGCGAGCGGCACCGCGTGCCGCACCGGGCCCAGCTGGTCATCGGCGCCGCGGTGCTCGCGCTCGTGCTGCTGACCGACCTGCGGGCCGCGATCGGGTTCTCGTCCTTCGGGGTGCTGCTCTACTACGCGGTCACCAACGCCGCCGCGTTCGCGCAGCCGCGCGAGCAGCGGCGCTGGCCGCGTGCGGTGCAGGCCGTCGGGCTGCTCGGCTGCCTCGTCGTGCTGGCGTGCCTGCCGCTGGGGTCCGTGGTCGGCGGGCTCGCGGTGCTCGCCGTCGGCGTGGTGCACCGGCTGCTGCGGCGCCGTGGCCAGGCGCCGGCCTGACGGCGTGCGTCAGGTCTCGACGCCGAGGTAGGCCTGCACCACCCGCTCGTCGGCGAGCAGCTCGGCGGCGGGCCCGCTGTGCACGATCTCGCCGCTGGCGAGCACGTAGCCGTGGTCGGCGGCGCGCAGCGCGCGCCGCGCGTTCTGCTCGACGAGGACGACGGTCGTCCCCGCCGCGCGGATCTCGCCGATGACGGCGAAGACCTCGTCGACGACGAGCGGGGCCAGACCCATCGACGGCTCGTCCAGCAGGATGAGGCGCGGGCGCGCCACGAGCGCGCGACCGATCGCGAGCATCTGCTGCTCGCCGCCGGAGAGCGTCCCGGCGAGCGAGCGGCGCCGCTCCCCCAGCACGGGGAACCGGTCGTACACCTCGGCGATGCCGCCGCGCCCCGTGTGCCAGCCGCCGAGCAGCAGGTTCTCCTCGACGGTCAGCGTCGCGAGCACCTGGCGACCCTCGGGGACCTGCACGAGCCCGTCGCGCACGAGCCGGTGAGCCGGGGTGCGGGTGATGTCGCGGCCCTCGAAGAGGATTCGGCCCCCGCGGGGGCGGACGACGCCGCTGATCGCGTTGATGATCGAGCTCTTGCCGGCGCCGTTGGCACCGACGAGCGTGACGAGCGACCCCGCGGGGACGACGAAGTCCACCCCGCGCACGGCCTCCACGCGGCCGTAGCCGACGCGGAGGCCCTCGACGGCGAGCGCCTGCTCGGTCACGGCGTCTCCTCCTCTCGCTCGGCGCTGCCGAGGTAGGCGTCGACCACCCGCTGGTCGGCGGCGACCTGCTCCGGGTCGCCCTCGGCGATGACCGCGCCGAAGTCCAGCACGACGATCCGGCTGCAGGTGCGCATCACCATGCCCACGTTGTGCTCGATGAGCAGGATCGTCAGCCCGTCGCGCGCGAGCGAGGAGATCAGCTCGGACAGCTCCTCGGCCTCCCGGTGGTTCATGCCGGCCGCGGGCTCGTCGAGGATGAGCAGCGACGGGTCGGACGCGAGCGCACGGGCGATCTCCAGCCGCCGCTGGTCCCCGTAGGACAGCGCCGAGGCCGGCGCCGCCGCGCGGTCCGCGAGCCCCACGCGCTGCAGGCAGCGTGCGGCGTGCTGCAGCGCCTGCTGCTCGTCGCGCCGCGCCGAGGGCAGCCACAGCAGGCGGCGCAGGAGCGTCGGTCGCGTGACCAGGTGCCCGCGCTGTCTCGCGGATTCCGGCACCGTCCGCCTGCTGGCGCCGGGTCGACGACGCGGGGCCGCTAGCGTGACCCCGTGCCGCTCGCCGTCGAGATCTGCGTCCAGGACCCCGCGGGCGCACGCACCGCCCTGGAGCAGGGTGCCACCCGGGTGGAGCTGTGCTCGGCCCTCGAGGTGGGGGGCCTGACGCCATCCCGCGCGACCATCGAGTCGGTCCGTGCCCTCACCGCGCACCCGGGTTGGCTCAACGTGCTGGTGCGACCCCGGCCCGGCGGCTACGTCTACTCCCCCGCCGAGATCGACCTGACCTGCGCCGACGTCGCGCACGCGGTCGCCGCCGGCGCCGACGGCGTCGTGGTCGGCGCCCTGACCGCCACGGGCGGCGTCGCCACCGCCCACCTCCGTGCCGTGCTCGACGCGGCGCAGGGCCGCACCGTCACCTTCCACCGCGCCTTCGACGTGATCGAGGACCGGCGCGCCGCCCTGGACGTGCTCGTCGATCTCGGCGTGGACCGGGTGCTCACCTCCTGCGGCCGGTCGCGCGCCGTGGACGCGCTGCCGGAGCTCGCAGCGCTCGCTCGCGCCGCGGCGGGCCGCGTCCAGCTGATGGCGGGCGGTGGCGTCCGGCCCGAGGACGTCCCGGCCCTGGCGGCCGCCGGCTGCGACGCCGTCCACCTCTCCGCCCGCCAGCGGGCCGAGGGCGGCCAGGGCGGCCAGGGGACGGCATGGCGCACGGACCCGAGCACCGTTGCCGCAGCCGCGCGCACCGCAGCCGTCCTCTGATCGTCGCGCGGCAGACCGGAGGTGAGACGACCCAGCACCGCACGTGACGCACGAACGCCCCCGACCCAAGAAGGGCCGGGGGCGTCCGTGTCAGGTCGGGGTCAGCGGTAGTCGCTGAACCCGCCGAGGTCGAGCTCCTCGAGCGCGATCGCGTCCGCGCCGTCGGAGATCGGCCCGTAGTCGATCTCGTCGTAGCCGAAGCTCGGGTAGATCTCGGCCTTCGCCTCCTCGGTGGGCTCCACCCGGACGTTGCGGTACCGGGGAAGACCGGTACCCGCCGGGATGAGCTTGCCCAGGATGACGTTCTCCTTGAGACCCAGCAGCGAGTCGGAGCGACCGCTCATCGCGGCCTCCGTCAGCACCTTGGTGGTCTCCTGGAACGACGCCGCCGACAGCCACGAGTCGGTCGCCAGCGAGGCCTTGGTGATACCCATCAGCTCCGGACGACCGGAGGCGGGGGTGCCGCCCTCGGACACGACGCGACGGTTCTCGTCCTCGAACCGGCCACGCTCGGCCAGCTCGCCCGGCAGCAGGTTGGAGTCACCCGAGTCGAGCACGGTCACGCGCCGCAGCATCTGCCGCACGATGACCTCGATGTGCTTGTCGTGGATGTCCACACCCTGCGAGCGGTAGACCTCCTGGACCTCGTCCACGAGGTGCTTCTGCACCGCGCGCGGACCGAGGATGCGGAGCACCTTCTTCGGGTCGACGGCGCCGGAGACCAGCTGCTGGCCGACCGCGACGTGGTCGCCGTCCTGGACCAGCAGGCGCGCACGCTTGCTGACCTGGTAGACGATCTCCTCGCTGCCGTCGTCCGGCGTGAGCACGAGACGACGCGCACGGTCGGTGTCCTCGATCGCCAGCCGGCCGGCCATCTCCGCGATCGGGGCCTCACCCTTGGGGGTGCGGGCCTCGAACAGGTCGGTGACGCGCGGCAGACCCTGCGTGATGTCGTCGGCCGAGGCCACACCACCGGAGTGGAACGTCCGCATGGTCAGCTGGGTACCGGGCTCACCGATCGACTGCGCCGCGATGATGCCGACGGCCTCGCCGATGTCCACGAGCTCACCGGTCGCGAGCGACCGCCCGTAGCACTTGGCGCAGGTCCCGACGCGCGACTCGCAGGTCAGCACCGAGCGCACCTTGATGGTCTCGACGCCCGCCGCGATCATCTTCTCGATGAGCACGTCGCCGACGTCGTCGCCCGACTCGCCGAGCACGGTCCCGTCCGCCGTCACGGCCTGACCCGCGAGGGTCCGGGCGTAGACGCTGGTCTCGACCTTCTCGTGGCGACGCGCGACGCCGTCCGGGCCGACCTCGATGATCGGCAGCGTGAGGCCGCGCTCGGTGCCGCAGTCCTCCTCGCGGATGATGACGTCCTGCGACACGTCCACCAGACGCCGGGTGAGGTACCCGGACTCGGCGGTCCGCAGCGCGGTGTCGGCCAGACCCTTGCGGGCACCGTGCGTCGCGATGAAGTACTCGACCACCGTGAGGCCCTCACGGTAGTTCGACTTGATCGGACGCGGGATGATCTCACCCTTCGGGTTCGCCACCAGACCACGCATACCGGCGATCTGACGCACCTGCATCCAGTTGCCTCGGGCGCCGGAGGTGACCATCCGGAACACCGAGTTCTGGTCGGGGAAGTTCTTCCGCATCTCGGCGTCGACGTCGTCGGTCGCCTGGGTCCAGATGCCGATGAGCTCCTGACGACGCTCGTCGTCGGTGATGAGACCACGGTCGTACTGCGACTGGACCTTGGCGGCCTTCTCCTCGAAGCCGGCCAGGATCTCGGCCTTGCGCTCCGGGGTCACGACGTCGCCGATACCGATCGTCACACCGGACCGGGTGGCCCAGTGGAAGCCGGCCTCCTTGAGCGCGTCGAGCGAGGCGGCGACCTCGACCTTCGGGTACCGCTCGGCGAGGTCGTTGACGATCGTCGAGAGGACCTTCTTGTCGACCACCTTGTTGACGTAGGGGTAGTCGACCGGCAGCAGCTCGTTGAACAGCGCGCGACCCAGCGTCGTCTTGAACGCGATCGGCTCGCCCTGGGTCCAGCCCTCGGGGGCCTCGAAGCCCTCCGTCGGCGGCACCAGGTCCTCGAGACGGATCGTCACGGCGGCGTTGAGGTCCAGCTCACCGGCGTCGAACGCCATCATCGCCTCGGCCGGCGAGGTGAAGACGCGCCCCTCACCCGCGACGCCCTCGCGGGCGCTGGTGAGGTGGAACAGACCGATGATCATGTCCTGGGTCGGCATGGTCACCGGGCGGCCGTCGCTCGGCTTGAGGATGTTGTTGCTCGACAGCATGAGGATGCGGGCCTCGGCCTGCGCCTCGGCGGACAGCGGCAGGTGCACCGCCATCTGGTCGCCGTCGAAGTCGGCGTTGAACGCGCCGCACACGAGCGGGTGCAGGTGGATCGCCTTGCCCTCGACCAGCTGCGGCTCGAACGCCTGGATGCCCAGACGGTGCAGCGTGGGCGCACGGTTCAGCAGCACCGGGTGCTCGGTGATGACCTCCTCGAGCACGTCCCACACGACCGAGCGCGCACGCTCGACCATCCGCTTCGCGGACTTGATGTTCTGGGCGTGGTTGAGGTCGACCAGGCGCTTCATGACGAACGGCTTGAACAGCTCGAGCGCCATCTGCTTCGGCAGGCCGCACTGGTGCAGCTTGAGCTGCGGGCCGACCACGATGACCGAGCGGCCCGAGTAGTCGACGCGCTTGCCCAGCAGGTTCTGACGGAACCGGCCCTGCTTGCCCTTGAGCATGTCGGAGATCGACTTGAGGGGCCGGTTGCCCGGGCCCGTGACCGGACGACCACGGCGACCGTTGTCGAACAGCGAGTCCACGGCCTCCTGGAGCATCCGCTTCTCGTTGTTGACGATGATCTCCGGCGCGCCCAGGTCCAGCAGCCGCTTGAGGCGGTTGTTGCGGTTGATGACGCGGCGGTACAGGTCGTTCAGGTCCGAGGTCGCGAAGCGGCCACCGTCGAGCTGCACCATCGGGCGCAGGTCCGGCGGGATGACCGGGACGCAGTCCAGGACCATGCCCAGCGGGCTGTTCTTGGTCGTCTGGAAGGCGTTGACGACCTTGAGCCGCTTGAGCGCACGGGTCTTGCGCTGGCCCTTGCCGGTGCGGATGATCTCGCGCAGCGACTCGGCCTCGGCGTCCAGGTCGAAGGTCTCCAGACGCTTCTGGATCGCCTCGGCACCCATGGCGCCCTTGAAGTAGTTGCCGTAGCGGTCCTGCAGCTGCCGGTACAGCATCTCGTCACCCTCGAGGTCGGCGACCTTGAGGTTGACGAAGCGGTCCCAGACCTGCTCGAGACGCTCGATGTCGGCGTCCGCCCGCTTGCGCAGCTGCGCCATCTCGCGCTCGGCGGAGTCCTTGACCTTGCGGCGCGCGTCGGCCTTGGCGCCCTCGGCCTCCAGCTCGGCGAGGTCGGCCTCGAGCCGCTCGGCGCGCTTGGCGATGTCGAGGTCGCGCTGCTTGATGATCGCCTCCTTCTCGAGGTCGATCTCGTTCTGCAGGCTCGGCAGGTCCTCGCGACGGCCCTCCTCGTCGACCTCCGTGATCATGTAGGCCGCGAAGTAGATGACCTTCTCGAGGTCCTTCGGCGCGAGGTCGAGCAGGTAGCCCAGGCGCGACGGGACGCCCTTGAAGTACCAGATGTGGGTGACGGGGGCGGCGAGCTCGATGTGGCCCATCCGCTCGCGGCGCACCTTGCTGCGGGTCACCTCGACGCCGCAGCGCTCACAGATGATGCCCTTGAAGCGGACGCGCTTGTACTTGCCGCAGTAGCACTCCCAGTCCCGGGTGGGGCCGAAGATCTTCTCGCAGAAGAGCCCGTCCTTCTCCGGCTTGAGGGTGCGGTAGTTGATGGTCTCCGGCTTCTTGACCTCGCCGTGGGACCAGGCGCGGACGTCCTCCGCGGTGGCCAGACCGATACGGAGCTCGTCGAACACGTTGACGTCGAGCAATTGGTTTCCCTACTTCCTTCGACCTGTGGTCGTGGGTGGAGTCTTCGAGGATGGAGGAGCGTTCCGCCCCGGCGCCGGCTCACCGGCGCCGGGGCGTCGCTCAGATCTCCTCGACGCTGCTCGCGTCGGGGCGACGGGACAGGTCGATACCGAGCTCCTCGGCTGCCCGGTACACCTCCTCGTCGGTGTCGCGCATCTCGATCTGGGTGCCGTCGGAGGAGAGCACCTCGACGTTCAGGCAGAGCGACTGCATCTCCTTGATGAGCACCTTGAAGGACTCGGGGATGCCCGGCTCGGGGATGTTCTCGCCCTTGACGATGGCCTCGTAGACCTTCACACGGCCGGGGATGTCGTCCGACTTGATCGTCAGCAGCTCCTGCAGCGCGTAGGCCGCGCCGTACGCCTCGAGCGCCCACACCTCCATCTCGCCGAACCGCTGGCCACCGAACTGGGCCTTACCGCCCAGCGGCTGCTGCGTGATCATCGAGTACGGACCGGTCGAGCGCGCGTGGATCTTGTCGTCGACCAGGTGGTGCAGCTTGAGGATGTACATGTAGCCGACGGCGACCGGCTCGGGGAACGGCTCGCCGGAGCGGCCGTCGAACAGCCGCGCCTTGCCCGAGGTGTCGACCAGGCGGTCGCCGTCGCGGGTCGGACGTGCCGACTCGAGCAGCCCCTTGAGCTCCTCCTCGTGCAGACCGTCGAACACCGGGGTGGCCACCGGGCTGCCCGGCTCGCCGGTCAGCGCCTCGGGGGCGAGGTTCGCCGCCCACTCGGCCTTCGGGTCGGCCTCCCAACCCTGCTTGGCGACCCACCCGAGGTGCGTCTCCAGCACCTGGCCGACGTTCATGCGGCCCGGCACACCCATCGGGTTGAGGATGATGTCGACCGGCGTGCCGTCCTCGAGGAACGGCATGTCCTCGACCGGCAGGATCTTGGAGATGACGCCCTTGTTGCCGTGACGGCCGGCGAGCTTGTCGCCGTCGGTGACGTTGCGGCGCTGCGCGATGTAGACGCGGACCAGCTGGTTCACGCCCGGGGGCAGCTCGTCGCCGTCCTCGCGGTTGAACTCGCGCACGGCGATGACCGTGCCCGACTCGCCGTGCGGGACCTTGAGCGAGGTGTCGCGGACCTCGCGCGCCTTCTCGCCGAAGATCGCGCGGAGCAGCCGCTCCTCCGGGGTCAGCTCGGTCTCACCCTTCGGGGTGACCTTGCCGACCAGCACGTCGCCGGCGCCGACCTCGGCACCGATGCGGATGATGCCGCGCTCGTCCAGGTCGGCCAGCACCTCGTCGGAGACGTTCGGGATGTCCCGCGTGATCTCCTCCGGGCCCAGCTTCGTGTCGCGGGCGTCGACCTCGTGCTCCTCGATGTGGATCGAGGTGAGGACGTCGTCCTGCACGAGGCGCTGCGACAGGATGATCGCGTCCTCGTAGTTGTGGCCCTCCCACGACATGAACGCGACCAGCAGGTTGCGCCCGAGGGCGAGCTCGCCCTCGTCGGTGGCGGGACCGTCCGCGAGCACCGAGCCGGCCTCGACCCGCGCACCCTCGTCGACCAGCACGCGCTGGTTGTAGGAGGTGCCCTGGTTCGAGCGGCGGAACTTGGCGACCCGGTAGGTGAAGGTGGTGCCGTCGTCCTCGGCCACGACGATCGAGTCGGCCGACACCTCGGTCACGACACCCGGCTTGCGGGCGACGATGACGTCACCGGCGTCGACGGCGGCACGGCGCTCCATACCGGTACCGACCAGCGGCGCCTCCGACCGCACCAGCGGCACGGCCTGGCGCTGCATGTTCGCGCCCATGAGCGCGCGGTTGGCGTCGTCGTGCTCGAGGAACGGGATCATCGCGGTCGCGACCGACACCATCTGGCGTGCGGAGACGTCCATGTAGTCCACGTCCTCGGCCGGGACGTCGATCGCCTCGCCGCCACGGGTGCGGACCAGCACGGTGTCCTCGAGGAAGCGGCCCTTGTCGTCGAGCGGGGCGTTCGCCTGCGCGATGACGTAGCGGTCCTCGTCGTCGGCGGTCAGGTACTCGACCTCGTCGGTGACCTTGCCCTTGACGACCTTGCGGTACGGCGTCTCGACGAAGCCGAACGGGTTGATCCGCGCGTAGGTCGCGAGCGAGCCGATCAGACCGATGTTCGGACCCTCGGGGGTCTCGATCGGGCACATGCGGCCGTAGTGGCTCGGGTGGACGTCACGGACCTCCATGCCGGCGCGGTCGCGGGACAGACCACCCGGGCCGAGCGCGGACAGGCGCCGCTTGTGGGTCAGACCCGCGAGCGGGTTGTTCTGGTCCATGAACTGCGAGAGCTGGCTGGTGCCGAAGAACTCGCGGATCGAAGCCACCACGGGGCGGATGTTGATCAGGGTCTGCGGCGTGATCGCCTCGACGTCCTGCGTCGTCATGCGCTCGCGCACGACGCGCTCCATCCGGGACAGGCCGGTGCGGACCTGGTTCTGGATGAGCTCGCCGACCGCACGGATGCGACGGTTGCCGAAGTGGTCGATGTCGTCGGTCTCGACCGGCAGCTCGACCTCCTCGCCGTTGCGGACGCCCGTGATGGTCGTCTCGCCCTTGTGGAGGGCGGCGAGGTAGCGGATCGTCGCGACGACGTCCTCGAGCGACAGCGTCGAGTCGCTCAGCGGCTTGTCGACGCCGAGCTTCTTGCCGATCTTGTAGCGGCCGACCTTGGCGAGGTCGTAGCGCTTGCTGTTGAAGTAGAAGTTGTCGAGCAGCGCGGTACCGGCCTCGACCGTCGGCGGCTCGCCCGGACGGATCTTGCGGTAGATGTCCAGCAGCGCCTCGTCCTGGGTGTGGACGTTGTCCTTCTCCAGGGTCTCGATGACGGCCGGGTAGTCGGCGAAGGTCTCGCGGATCTCGCCCTCGGTCATGCCGAGCGCCTTGAGGAAGACGGTCACCGACTGCTTGCGCTTGCGGTCGACGCGGACGCCGACGGCGTCGCGCTTGTCGATCTCGAACTCGAGCCAGGCGCCGCGCGAGGGGATGACGCGCGCGGTGAAGATGTCCTTGTCCGAGGTCTTGTCGGCGGCGCGCTCGAAGTACACGCCCGGCGAGCGGACGAGCTGCGAGACGACGACGCGCTCGGTGCCGTTGATGATGAACGTGCCGCGCTCGGTCATGAGCGGGAACTCGCCCATGAAGACCGTCTGCGACTTGATCTCACCGGTCGTGTAGTTGACGAACTCGGCCGTCACGAAGAGCGGGGCGGAGTAGGTGAAGTCCTTCTCCTTGCACTCCTGCGCCGTGTACTTCGGCGGCTCGAAGCGGTGGTCCCGGAACGACAGCGACATCGTCTGGCCGAAGTCCTCGATCGGGGAGATCTCCTCGAAGATCTCCTCCAGGCCCGAGGTGGTCGGCACCGCGTTGTTGCCGGAGGCGACGGCGGCCTCGACGCGAGCGCGCCACGCGTCGTTGCCGAGGAGCCAGTCGAAGCTCTCGGTCTGGAGACCGAGGAGGTCCGGCGCGGAGAGGGGTTCGTGGATCTTCGCGAACGAGACCCGGCGAGAAGCGGTACGGAGTTCGATGTCAGTGGCAGTGGGAGCGTTAGAGGTGCGCGAGGCAGCCAAGAGGGGTCCTTCCCGGCGTCGTGTGGCTTGCGCGTGCGGAACCGCCCCGGTCAAGCCCTGCCGGGTTGGCGCTCGCTCCTACCCAACGGGTAGTCGCACGAGCGTGGCCGCAAACCGGCGGAAGGGCAGGACGGGGTCAGAGAGCACAGAGCAAGGACCAACTATAGGGCACGCGCCATCGCATGTCCAGCGCCCGCCACTGGGCCACCGGTAAGTGACGCACACCATACTCCCCACCCGCGCCACGCCGCCACTCAGCCCCCGCGCCACGCCGCAGGCGGGTTCCGGCGGTGGGCGCGAGGCGCTCTGGGACCTGCGCCCGCGACGCTTGGGCTGCGCCACGGCGCGGTCCCCGGCCGAGCACCCACCACCCGCCGCATCCGCCTCGCGCCGGCTCCGCCGGTCGCCAGCTCGTGCCCTGGAGCCGAGCTCGTGCCGTGGTACCGAGCTCGTGCCGTGGCGCCGAGCTCGTGCCGTGGCGCCGAGCTCGTGCCGTGGCGCCGAGCTCGTGCCGTGGTACCGAGCTCGTGCCGTGGCGCCGAGCTCGTGCCGGGCCCGGCACGACCTCGGCAGCGAAGCACGAGCTCGACGGCGAAGCACGACCTCGGGAGGCACACCGCCTCCCCCGCCGCACATCCGCGCCCGCCGGCGCGAGCTCGTACCCTCGTGCCGAGCTCGTAGCGTGCACCGTACGAGCTCGGCACCGAGGTACGAGCTCACGCCACGGGGCCGGGCACGACGAAGGCCCGCACCGAACGGTGCGGGCCTTCGTGACGCTGTCAGGCGGTCGTCACTTGACGGTGACGGTGGCGCCGGCGGCCTCGAGCTGCTCCTTGGCCTTGTCGGCCTGCTCCTTGGCGACACCCTCGAGGACGGGCTTGGGGGCGCCGTCGACGAGGTCCTTGGCCTCCTTGAGGCCGAGCGACGTGAGCGCACGCACCTCCTTGATGACCTGGATCTTCTTGTCGCCGACGGTCTCGAGGATGACGTCGAACTCCGACTGCTCCTCGGCGGACTCCTCGGCGGCGCCGGGCGCACCCGGGGCGGCGGCCACGACGGCAGCGGCCGGGGCGGCAGCGGTGACCTCGAAGACCTCCTCGAACTGCTTCACGAACTCGGAGAGCTCGATGAGGGTGAGCTCCTTGAAAGCCTCGATGAGCTCGTCGGTGGTGAGCTTCGCCATGATGGCGTTCCTTCCTGTGTGGGTCCTACCGGGCCGGCTGGGGCCGGGCAGGGGCTTGGCGCAGAGAAGCGCGGTGGGTGGTGTGGCGCAGCCTCAGGCGGCTTCGCCGGTGGACGCCTGCTTCTCGCGCAGGGCTTCGATGGTGCGCACCGCCTTGCTGGCAGGAGCGGTGAAGACGTAGGCAGCCTGGAACAGCTTCGCCTTCATCGCGCCGGCCGCCTTGGCCAGCAGCACCTCGCGGGACTCGAGGTCCGCGAGCTTGGTCACCTCGGCGGCGCTGAGGGCCCTGCCCTCCATGACGCCGCCCTTGATGACGAGAGCGGGGTTGGCCTTCGCGAAGTCGCGCAGACCCTTCGCCGCCTCCACGGGGTCACCCGAGACGAACGCGATCGCGGACGGACCGGCGAGCGCCGTGTCCCCCTCGAACAGGTCGAGCCCGGCTTCCTTGGCCGCGATGGCGGTGAGCGTGTTCTTGACGACGGCGTACTGGGTGTCCGCGCCGAGCTTGGTCCGCAGCTCGCTGAGCTGCGACACGGTGAGCCCGCGGTACTCGGTCAGGACGGCAGCCGAGGAGTTCTTGAAACGCTCCGTGAGCTCGGCGACAGCAGCCGCCTTGTCAGGCCGTGCCATGGGCCCCTCCTTGATCTTTCGGTGCCACCGGGCCCACACATGACAAGAGCCCCGCGCGCAGGCACGGGGCTCGGAAGGTTCACGGGACGTGACACCGAACTCTCGCCTGCGCAGGCTCCACATCCGTGGACTTCGTCCCGTCTGGTGACGGGCGACCGGCGGTCTTGGGCAGCGGTCAGTCTAGGTCACGCCGTCCAGCACAGCAAATCGGGACGGGCGCCGAGGGTGCAGGTGTGGCCGATCCCACGCCGATCCAGCCGCCACCTGCGGGCACCGGCGACGACGAACGAGAACGGGGCCGCACCCGGCGTGGGTGCGGCCCCGTCGTCGAGCCGTGGGCGCCTGGATCAGGCGGCGCCGTCCTCGGCGAGGTTGCGCGTGCGGGTCGGGTCGAGCGGGATGCCCGGGCCCATCGTCGTGCTCAGCGTCGCCTTGGTGATGTAGCGACCCTTGGCCGAGCTCGGCTTGAGCCGCAGGATCTCCTCGAGCGCCGCCGCGTAGTTGTCGAGCAGCTGCTTCTCGTCGAAGCTCGCCTTGCCGATGATGAAGTGCAGGTTGGCGTGCTTGTCGACGCGGAACTCGATCCGGCCGCCCTTGATGTCGTTGACGGCCTTCGCCACGTCCATCGTCACGGTGCCGGTCTTCGGGTTCGGCATGAGGCCACGGGGACCGAGCACGCGGCCCAGGCGACCGACCTTGCCCATGAGGTCCGGGGTGGCGACCGCGGCGTCGAAGTCGGTGTAGCCGGCCGCGACCTTCTCGATCAGCTCGTCGCCGCCGACCTCGTCCGCACCAGCGGCCTCGGCCTGCGCGGCGCGCTCACCGGTGGCGAACACGATGACGCGGGCGGTCTTGCCGGTGCCGTGCGGCAGGTTGACGGTGCCGCGGACCATCTGGTCGGCCTTGCGGGGGTCGACGCCGAGCCGGAACGCCACCTCGACGGTGGAGTCGAACTTGGTGGTCGCACCCTGCTTGGCGAGACGCACGGCCTCGGCGGGGGTGTAGAGACGGCTACGGTCGATCGGCTCGGCGGCCTTGCGGTAGCTCTTGCTGCGCGTGGTCATCTGCTTCTCCTAGCTCTGAGCAGTCGTGGTGCGGGCCCGCGCGGCCCTTCCACTGGGTGGCCTCCCGGCGACGGCCGGGAGGTGCGGGGACCTCAGTCGGTGACGGTGATCCCCATCGACCGGGCGGTGCCGGCGATGATCTTGGCGGCGGCGTCGAGGTCGCGGGCGTTGAGGTCGACCAGCTTCTGCTGCGCGATCTCGCGGACCTGCTCCTGGCTGAGCGAGGCGACCTTGACGGTGTGCGGGGTCGAGGACCCCTTCTGCACGCCGGCGGCCTTCTTGATCAGCTCCGCGGCGGGCGGGGTCTTGGTGATGAAGGTGAACGAGCGGTCCTCGTACACCGTGATCTCGACCGGGATGACGTTGCCGCGCTGCGACTCGGTCGCGGCGTTGTACGCCTTGCAGAACTCCATGATGTTGACGCCGTGCTGACCGAGCGCGGGGCCGATCGGCGGCGCGGGGTTGGCCGCGCCGGCCTGGATCTGGAGCTTGATGAGGCCGACGGCCTTCTTCTTGGGGGGCATTGCCTTCTCCTGTGTGGTGGGCCGACGCCGTGGGCGATGACCCGGTTGCATCCCGGCGACGGTGGCCGCCGGGCGGTGACGCCGTCGCGATCGGGCCGGTCAGAACCGGGTGCCGACGCACGCGGCGCGGGACTGCAGGTGGTGCGTCAGATCTTGGCGACCTGGTTGAACGACAGCTCGACCGGGGTCTCGCGGCCGAAGATCGACACGAGGACCTTGAGCTTCTGGGCCTCGGCGTTGATCTCGGAGATCGTGGCCGGCAGCGTGTCGAACGGGCCGTCGGTGACGGTGACCGACTCGCCGACCTCGAAGTCGACCTCGACCGGCGCCGCGGCCGAGGTGGTGCCGCCGCGCTGCACCGGAGCCTTGGCCTCGATGGTCGGGGCGAGCATCTTCATGACGTCGTCGAGCGAGAGCGGCGGCGGCGAGTGCGAGGCGCCCACGAACTGGGTGACGCCCGGCGTGTGCCGCACGGCGCCCCAGGACTCGTCGGTCATCTCCATGCGGACGAGGACGTAGCTCGGGATGCGCACGCGCTTGACGACCTTGCGCACCGAGTTCTTGACCTCGACGACCTCCTCCATCGGCACCTCGACCTGGAAGATGTAGTCCTCCATGTTGAGGGACTGGATGCGCGACTCGAGGTTCGCCTTCACGCGGTTCTCGTAGCCGGCGTAGGAGTGCACGACGTACCAGTCGCCGGGGAGCATCCGCAGCTCGCGGCGGAAGGCCTCGACCGGGTCCTCCTCCGCGTCCTCGGCGGGCTCGACCTCGTCGGCGGGCTCGACCTCGTCGGTCGCGTCGGAGGCCTCGGCGGCCTCCGCGGCGCTCTCGTCGGTGTCGACGGCGGTGCTCTCGTCGGTCTCGTCCGCGGTCTCGACGGCCGTGGTGGGCTCCTCGTCGACCTCGGCCGCGACGGGCTGGTCGAGGGGCTGCTCGGACACGGTGACCTGCTTCCTTGGCTTATCTGGTGGTGTGGTCTGGGGGTGGGGCCGTCAGCCGCCGAACGCCCACAGGACGAGCCTGCCGATCGCGAAGTCGAGGACGCCGACGTAGGCCATCACGACGAGCACGAACACGATGACGACGGCGACGTAGGTCCCCAGCTCCTTGCCGGTGGGGGTGACCACCTTGCGCAGCTCGGAGATGACCTGCCGCACGAACAGCACGATCGCCGCGATCGGGCCCCGGCGCTCGTCCTTGCCGGCGCGGGCCGCGGGGCGGGCGGCGGGACGCGCTGCGGGCTTGCCGCCCGACCGCGCGGCCTGCTTGCGCTCGCGCGCAGCCTCACGGCTGCGGGCCACCGCCGCGGCGGTGGCGGGCACCGCGTCGTCGTCGCGGTCGGCGTCGTCGGAGTCCTCGGACCCGGCGGGCTCGTCGGCCACGGCGTCGTCGTCAGCGGTACCGGCCTCGTCGGCGTCGGCAGCGGCGTCCGCCGCGACGTCGTCCGTCGGCTCGGTGGAACCGTCGGCGAGCCGACCCTCGTCGTCGTCGGGGGCACCCGGCGACGCGTTGGTGGACCTGCTCACTCGTGCTTCCTCACTGACTCGGTGCGGGTCGGCCGGAGCTGGCGCGACCTCCTCGGGGCGCTGGACGGGCCCCCGCCGGACCCGTCCGCGGCGACCGCGGACCAGGCCCTGGCAGGGCAGGAGGGACTCGAACCCACAACCGCCGGTTTTGGAGACCGGTGCGCTACCAATTGCGCCACTGCCCTAGGACGATCCCCGCCTCCCGCGGCCCGTCGTCCGGCGCGTGCCGGGCAGCGAGCAGCATGGCGGAGGAGACCACCGGGGATCGAGTGTACCTGCCGAGCGCGCGTCGGTCGAACACGTCCACCGCGACGCGCGCTGCGCGGCCCGTGGGCGGCCGTGGGCGGCCCGTCGCGCACGGCGCGGAACCGCCCTCACACCAGCCGGTACCCCATGCCGCGGACGGTCTCGATCCGGTGGGCGCCGACCTTCTTGCGCAGGTACCGCACGTAGACGTCGACGACGTTGCTGCCCGGGTCGAAGTCGTAGCCCCACACGCGCGAGAGCAGCTGCTCCCGGCTGAGCACCTGGCCCGGGTTGCGCAGGAACGTCTCCGCGAGCGCGAACTCGCGCGCGGACAGGTCGACCTCGGTGCTGCCGACCGCCAGCCGCCGCGAGCGCAGGTCGAGCGAGAGGTCGTTGTGGGTGAGGACGTTGACCTCCGCGCCGGCGGCGGAGTCCTGCCGCAGCCGCAGCCGCACCCTGGCCAGCAGCTCCTCGAAGCGGAACGGCTTGGCGACGTAGTCATCGGCGCCGCCCTCGAGCCCGGCGACGGTGTCGGTGACCGAGTTGCGGGCCGTGAGGATGATGACCGGGGTCGTGACGCCCAGGCTGCGGATGGTGCTCAGCACCTCGAAGCCGTCGACGTCCGGCAGCCCGAGGTCGAGGATCAGCAGGTCGAACTCGCCGCTGGTGGCGAGGTCGATGCCCTCCCGGCCGGTGCCGACGTGGTGCGAGGTGTAGCCGGCCGACCGCAGCCCCTTCGCGACGAAGGACGCGATCCGCTCCTCGTCCTCGACGATCAGGATCTGGCTCATGGCACCTCGTGGGGGTCGTCGGGTCGGGGTCCGTCGAGCGGCAGCACCATCGTGAACGTGCTGCCGATGCCGGGGCGGGAGTCGAGCTCGACGGTGCCGCCGTGCGCCTGCGCGATCGAGCGCACGATCGTCAGGCCGAGCCCGGAGCCCTCGGCACCGCTGCGCTCGGCCCGCACGAAGCGGTCGAAGACGCGGTCGTGGTCGGCGGGGTCGATGCCGATGCCCTCGTCGCGCACCCAGAGCCGGACGACACCGTCCCCGGCCGCGGAGCCGAGCGCGACCGTGGAGCCCTCGGCGGAGAACTTGACGGCGTTGCTCGCCAGCTGCAGCCAGGCCTGCGTCACCCGGCGCGCGTCGAGGGTCGTCTCGACCTCGGCGAGGCCGTCGAGCGTCCAGCGCCGCTCTCCCAGCGGCCGCGCCTTGGTGAGCACCTCGTCGGTGAGCACCGCGACGTCGGTGGGCTGCGGCGTCACGAAGTCGGGGCGCCGCGCCTTGGCGAGCGTGACCAGCTCCTCGACCAGCGAGTTCATGCGGTCGAGCTCGTCGAGCGCGACGGCGCGCGAGGCGGCTGCGTCCTCGGGGTCGGCGGGGTCCATGAGCTCGAGGTGGCCACGGACGACGGTGAGCGGCGTGCGCAGCTCGTGGCCGACGTCGTCGAGCAGCTGCCGCTGCGAGGCGAAGGCGTTCTCCAGGCGGTCGAGCATCCCGTTGACGGTGCTCGTCAGCTCGGCGAGGTCGTCGTTGCCGACCACCTCGATGCGCTGCGACAGGTCGTCGGAGGAGCCGATCTGCGCGGCGGCGCTGCGCAGCAGCGCGACCGGCTTGAGCAGGTCGCTGACGATGAGGAAGCCGAGCGCGGTGATGAGCACGACGGCACCGAGCGCCACGAGCGCGTAGGTGCGGTAGGTGTCGGCGAGGACGGCGTGCTCGGCCGTGCGGTCGAACGCGAGCACGAGCGCGCCGGAGCTGGAGCCGCCCACGACCGGCACGACGAGGACCCGGTAGCTGCTCTGCTCGGTGGTGACGGTGGTCGTGAGGGACGCCCCCGCAGGCGACTGCCGCAGGAGCTCCACGCGGGCCTCGGTCATCGGCCCGAGCAGCCGGATCAGCTCGCGGTCCTGCTGGAGCTGGTAGGGGTACTCGGCCGGCTGGTTGTAGCGGTGCTCGCCCTCGACGAAGGCGACCATGCCCTCGTTCGGGCCGGGCACGATCCGCCCCAGGGCGACCAGCAGCAGCTGCGAGACGTCCTCGAAGGGCAGGCCCGTCTTGGGGTCGACGCCGTCCTCGGCCAGGGCGAGGAACTCGGTTCGGCTGCGGTCGAGCGCGCCGTCGATCATGTCGTCGAGGCGGTTGCGCTCCAGCACGTAGGCGGTGGAGCCGGCGACCAGCAGCGCCAGCGCGGTCAGCAGGCTGAGCGCGGCGAGGACGCGGGTGCGCACGCTCCAGTGCCACCGCCGCCGTGCCGCCTCCGTCATCGCGTCAGTATCACGGATCGCTCCGGAGGGCGTGGCGGCGGGCGACGCCGCCGGGACGGGGCGGGGCACGCCGGCCGCCAGCTCCTCGGTGTCGCGCTCCGTGGACGCGGGTCGGCCCCGGACCTCAGGTCCGGGGCCGGCCTGCTGCCGTGCCATCGACGACGTCAGTCGCCGGACGCCGCGGACGGGGCGCTCGGCGCCGAGGCGGGGCTCGGCGGGGTCGCC
>NZ_WNXX01000029.1 GCF_009733795.1 Actinotalea caeni | reverse complement strand
GGGCAGCGGCTGCGCCGCGCCCCCGGTGCGAGCACGCGAGGTCGGACGCCCGGGGCGGCGGCCGGGGGCCGACGACGAGGACACCCGCGGCGGTGGCGTCGGCCGCGGCCGCGGCGCGCGCGGCTGGTCGGGCGCGTCGAAGTCGAAGGGTTCGTCGGAGCTCATCAGCAGCTCTCGCTCTCGTCGTCGGACGCCCCCAGGCTAGGTGAGCCCCCACCCGGCGCCGGGGTGCGGTCGCTCGGTGTGTCGCCGCCCGCGTCGGGGGTGCTGTCGGGGGTCGGGTCGGGGTCGTCGGTCAGCGGTCGGTCCTCGGCGATGGCGGCCCACAGCGCATCGGCCTCGGCGGCCCACAGCACGTTGGCGCCGTCGCCGCGGGGCACCCACGGGACGGTGACGAACGTGAGGTCCTCGGCCCCGACGCCGCGGAGCGAGAACGCGAGCCCGGCCAGCGCCGAGAGCGAGCCGAGGTCGGAGGACGTGGTCAGCGACGCCGTCGCGGCGTCGAGGAAGCCGTAGAGCTTGGTGGTGTCGGTGAGCACGTCCCGTGCGAGCACGGCGCGGAAGGTGGCCGCGAGCAGCTGCTGCTGCCGGCCGATACGTGCGGTGTCGCTGCCGTCGCCGAGCGTCTTGCGCGCACGTGCGAACCCGAGCGCCTGCTCGCCGTCGAGCACCTGGTGGCCGGGCTCGAGCGTGATCTTGGCGTCGGGGTCGTCGATCGCCTGGTCGATGCAGATCGGGACCCCGCCGATCGCGTCGATCATCCGGATGAAGCCGGTGAAGTCGACGGCGACGAACCCCTCGACCCGCACCCCCGTGAGGGCCTCGAGCGTGCGGATCGAGCACGCGACGCCGTGGGAGACGTCGCCCGTCGCGCCGCCGAGCGCGAAGGCCTGGTTGAACTTCGAGGTCGTCGGCTGCGTCCAGGTGCCGTCCGGGAGCGGGCACGAGGGGATCGGTACCCAGGAGTCGCGCGGGATGGAGACGAGGTCGACCCGCGAGCGGTCCGCCGCCACGTGGGCGAGGATCACGGTGTCGGAGCGCACCCCGGTCTGGCCCGCGCCGCCGAACCGGGCGTTCTCGCCCTCGCGGTCGTCGACACCGACCAGCAGGATGTCGAGCGGGCGGCCGGCATGGGGGTCGGTCGGGTCGTCGCTCTCGGCCGCGCTCGGGCGGTCGGTGCCGAGCAGCGTCTCGATGTCGTGCGACCGGATGTTCTCGTCGAGGTCGCGGTAGGTCCACGCGACCGCGCTCGTCGCGAACAGCACCACGCCCAGCACGGTGGCGGTCACGAGCGGCAGCCGACGACGGCGGGCCCGTCGCGCGTGACGCAGCGTCGAGCCCGCGGGTCGCCCCGAGGTGCGGGAGACCGGGCGCCGACGCGCCGGCGCGGCGGCGGCACCTGCCCGTGCGCCCCGGGCGTGCCGTGCCGGGCGCGCGTTCGCGCGCACCGGTCTCAGCAGACCGAGGCCAGCTCGTCCGCCGACGTGGCGCCGGAGCTGTCCTCGCTGCTCTCGTCGTCGGTCGAGCCGGTGTCGGCGTCGTCGGTCGACGTCTCGGTCTCGGGGTCGTCGCCGGTCGTCGACGACGGCTCCTGGGTCGGCTCGTCCTCCGGTGCGCCGGTGATCGGCTCGTCGGCGGCCATCCGCTCCCAGATGAGGTCGACCTCGCTGGTGAAGACGAGCCGGTTCGGGTCCTGCGGGTAGGCCGCGAAGGGCGTCGTCATGAAGGTGACGTCGGCCATGTCGAGGTCGCGCAGGCTCAGCGCGAGCCCGGCCATGTCGGTGAGCGAGCTGAGGTTCGGGCTCACGGTCAGCGACGACAGCGCGGCCTGCAGCATCTGGTACAGGGCCGGGCCGTCGGTGAGCAGGTTGCGCGAGAGCACCTCGTCGACCATCGCCGACATCAGGTGCTGCTGGCGGCCGATGCGGTCGGGGTCGGAGCCGCTGAGGCCGCTGCCGGAGCGGGCGCGCGCGTAGCCGAGGGCCTGCTCGCCGTTCAGCGTCTGCGGGCCCGCCTCGAGCTTGAGCTTCGCCTTGGGCGCGTCGATCGGCTCCGGGATGCAGATGTCGATGCCGCCGAGCGCGTCGACCATGCGCACGAAGCCGCCCATCTCGACGAGCACGAAGCCGTCGATCGTCAGCCCGGTGACCGACTGGGCGAGGTTGATGTCGCACGCGACGGCGGACTCCTTGTCGCCGCCGGCGACCCAGGCCTCCGCGAACGCGCTGTTGTACATGCCGAAGCGGCCGTAGACCGTGGTGCCCGACGTCGTGCGGCACTCCGGGATGTCGACCATGGTGTCGCGGGGGATCGAGACCAGCTCGACGCGCGACCGGTCCGCGGAGATGTGGGCGATGATGTGGGTGTCGGCGAGGACGGAGTCGAAGCCGTCGTTCACCGCGCCGTCGGCGCGGCTGTCCGAGCCGATCACGAGGATGTTGAGCGCGGTCCCGGCGTTCGGGTCCGCCGGCGGGCGGTGCTCCTCGCCGTCGTCGGGGCTCGGCGCGTCCACGAGGTCGCCGAGGTCGATCGCGTCGACACCCGACTGCAGCTGCGCGTACACGGTGCCGCCGAGCGTGAGCGTGAACGCGAGCACGCCGACGATGCCGACCGAGACCTTCCGCAGCACGTGCTGACGGCCGGCGATCGCGTGCCGAGGGGTGGCGCGCCGGCCGGGGGAGCGGCGCGTGGACGCGCTCGGGCGGCGCGGGTCGTCGCGGAGGTCGCGACGGCGCGCGGGCGCGCGGTTGCTGGCGTGTCGGGCAGACGTCATCGGTGGATGAGCCTAAGCAATCACCGGCCCCGGGTGGCGACGGTGACGCGGGCGCGTGGTGAAGGGATTGTGGAGAGCGCTCGCCGACGAGGCTCGGTCCCGACCGGCCGGTGGCCGACCGCGGAGCCCATCGAGCCCGTCGAGCCGGTGGACACTAGGATCTCGGGGTCCGGCACACCAGGGAGAGGACGAGCGTGACGACGCAGCTGAGGGCCGGTGACCGCGTGGTGGTGCTCGGGGGCTCCGGGTTCATCGGCTCGCACGTGATCCCGGCGCTGGTCGAGCTCGGCGCGCACGTCGTCAGCTACGACCTGTACCCGCCCGAGCACCCGTTGCCGGACGGCGTCGAGGACGTCCGCGGCGACATCCGCGACCGGGAGGCCCTCGAGGCCGCGCTCGCCGGCGCCGACGCGGTGCTCAACCTCGCGGCGGCGCACCACGACTTCGGGCTGACCCCGGCCACGTTCCTGTCGGTCAACGTCGAGGGCGCGCGCACCGTGACGGCGGCCATGGCCGCGGCCGGCGTCGACAACCTGTGCTTCTACTCCTCGGTCGCGGTCTACGGCGACGCCGGGCCGCGCCCGGACGAGACGACGACGCCGCACCCGGTCAACGACTACGGCCGCACGAAGCTCGCTGCCGAGGGCGTGTACCGCGCGTGGCAGGCGGCCGGCCCGGGGCGCCGTCTGCTCGTCATCCGGCCCGCCGTCGTCTTCGGGCCGCGCAACTACGCGAACGTCTACCGGATGATCCACCAGGTCGCGCGGCGTCGGTTCTTCCCGGTCGGTCCCGGCGCGAACCGCAAGAGCATGATCTACGTCGCGAACATCGTCGCGGCGATCCTGCACCTGTGGACGCGGCCGCCGCTGCGCGAGGACGAGGTCTACAACTGCGTCGACCAGCCGGACCTGACGTCCGCGCAGATCCTCACCGAAGTGTACCGGGGCCTCGGACGGCGTCGCCCGCGGTGGCACGTGCCGCTGCGTCCCGCGATGATCGCCGCCGCACCGTTCGACCTCCTCGCGCGGGCGACGGGCCGGAACCTGCCGATCACGAGCGACCGCATCCGCAAGCTCTCCGCCGACGAGACGTCCTTCGCCTCCGACCGGATCCGCGAGACCGGCTACGAGCAGCCGGTCACGTTGCAGGAGGGGCTCGCCGAGATGGTGCGCTGGTACCTCCGGGAGGGACGCCTGCGGACGCCGGTCGAGCACCTGCCGCCCGAGCAGCTCGCGGTCTGACGGGCGCCCGGTCGCTCAGCCGCCGCAGGCGGGGAGCTCGACCACCCTGGCGGTGTCGGCCTGCGCGACGACGTCGCCGGCCACCTCGACCGTGTCCAGCTCGGAGTAGCGGTGGTCAACCTGGTACGGCGCCGCATCCTGGTAGAGGTAGCGCACCCCGAGCCGCTCGACGGCGGCGCACACCTCCGCGGCCGCGGTGCCGGCGGCGACGTCGGCCAGGTGCGTCATGACGAGCTCCTGGTCGGCCGACCACACCTGGCCCGCGACCGGGAACACCACCGGCACGCCCGCCAGGCCGTAGGCGCTGCTGGCGCCCGAGAACGGGCTGCCGAGCACGACGCCGTCGAGGCGGTCGGGAAGCTCGCCGATCATCGCCAGCTCGCCAGCGGTGACGAACTGCGGCGGGTGGCCGGGCTCCAGGTCGTAGACCGAGGCGGTCCGCCCCACGCGCTGCGCCACGGTCGGCACGGTGAGCAGCAGCACGAGCAGGCCCGCCGCCAGGGCGGGCCCCAGCGACCCGAGCCGGGGCCGCAGCGCCTCCGCGAGCGCGACCCCGCCGGTCGCGGCGAGCGGCACCGCGACGATCCCGACGACCACGGACAACCGAGCGGGGGAGGAGTACCACATGCCCGACAGCCCGGTGCCGCCCCCGGTCGCGGCGTCGAGGTAGAGCAGCCACGCGACCCCGAGCATCGCGGCCCCGAGCCACCGTCCTCGCGCGCCGCCGACGACGGCCGCAAGCAGGGCGGCGAGCGCGACCGCGCCGCCCGCCAGCGACGGCCACAGCACGTACTGGCCGGTCACGACGTCGAGGACTGCGCGACCGAGCGAGCGCGGCGAGCCGCCGGTGTAGCCGGTCACGGCGGCGGCCAGCGGCGAGGCGAGCAGGCCCGCGACCACGGCGCAGGCCGCCGCGGCCACGAGCACCGGCAGCGCGACCGCCGGCAGCCGACGGCCGGCGCCGAGCAGCGCCCGCGACGCGGCCGCGACGACCGCGACCACCGCGGGCAGCGCCAGCGCCCCCCACGTCAGCACGCCGTTGGGGTGGGCCAGCCCGATCCCGAGCAGCGCGACCGCCAGCGCGACCCCACCCGGCACCCGCTCGGCGGGCGTGCGCAGCACCCGCAGCGCGAGCGCGAGCACGCCCGGGACCATCGCGAGCGCCGCCGCGTTGGGCACGTGCCCCCAACCCACCCACAGGCCGGTCGGCGTCGCCGACGCCACGCCGGCGAGGACGCCGGCGGTCCCGGCGACACCGGTCGCCACGGTGTCCGGCCGGTACCACCGCACCAGCTGGACGGCGAGCGCGGCGCACCCCAGCACCCAGGGCAGCACCGCCGTCACGGTCGCGCCCAGGGTGAGCACCGCCGTCGGAGCGCCGGGCAGCAGCGACGCCAGCGCGTGCCAGCCGGCGGGGTAGGGCGAGGCGCGGCCGTCGCCGTAGGACAGCGAGCCGAGCGTGAGCGACGACGCCGACCCGGACTCCGCGACGAGGCGCAGCGCCGAGAGATGGAACACCGCGTCCCAGCGCTGCAGCGGGGTGTCGAGCGAGCCGGTCGCGAGCAGGGACGGGACGGCCGCGAGCAGCACGCCCGCGCCGATGCCGACGCGGTCGGCCGTGGGCGTGCGGGGCACCGGTTCGGCTGCGCCCACGAGCCGCCCGAGGACGGCGGCGAGGGCGACACCGATCGCGACCGAGCCGAGCGCCGCCGGCAGGCCCCAGCGGACGCCGACCAGCTGGGCGAGCACCGCACCGGCGCCGAGCGTCCCCGTCGAGCACGCGGGCGCGACCGCCAGCGCCAGCAGCCCCCGCACGCCGACGAGCCGGAGCATCAGCCACCCGGGCCCCAGCAGCAGCGCGGTCGCGAGGAGGACGGCGAGGGCGGCGACCGTCGGCGAGGTGCTCAGGCGGAGTCCTCACGGCGCAGCTGCGCCTGGGTGAGGGCCAGCGCCCGTGTGAGCGCGGTGATCTGCCGGTTCATGGCGCGCATCCTGCCGTAGTAGGCGGCGAGGAACCACACGAACGCGACCGCGAGCACGTAGAGCAGCAGGTCGGTGCCGCGGCCGACGCCGACGGCGCGGGCGATGCCCGAGACCAGCGACGGCTGGATGATGATCGCCACCGTCACGATGACGAACAGCACCAGCCCGGCACGCCGGATCGCCTGGTGGCGGGCGCCGGCGCTGGACCGTGTCAGCAGCACGGTCGCGACGCCGACGCCGACGAGCAGCAGCACCTTGATGACGAGCTGTTCGGTGGGGTCCACGGCGGTCTCCTCAGCGGAAGGTGAGCTCGAACAGGATGTTGACGGCGTTGAGCAGCGACTGCCCCTTGCTCTTGGAGTAGTCGGTGTAGAGCAGGTGCACCGGGTGCTCGCGCCACGGGAGCCCGGTGCGGCCGAGCTGCAGCACGATCTCGCTCGCGTGCGCCATCCGGTTCTGGGTCAGGTGCACGCCGGCGGCGGCGTCGCGGCGGATCACCCGCAGCCCGTTGTGGGCGTCGGTCAGCCGCATGCCGGTGCTCTGGTTGGTGACCCACACGGCGGTCTTGAGCACGAGCTTCTTCAGCAGGCCCGCCTGGGTGCGCTCGTCGAGGAAGCGGGAGCCGAAGACGATCGCGAGGTCCTCGCGGCGGGCGAGCTCGAGCATCTCCTCGGCGTCGCTGACCTGGTGCTGGCCGTCGGCGTCGAACGTCACGAGGTAGCTGACGTCGGGCAGCGTCAGCGCGTGCTCGATCGCCGTCTGCAGCGCGGCGCCCTGTCCCAGGTTGGTCGCGTGGCGCAGCACCGTGGCGCCGGCGGCGCGTGCGGCGGCATCCGAGCCGTCGGTGCTGCCGTCGTCGACGCAGACGACGTGCCCGAACCGACCGACGAGCTCCGCGACGACGTCGGCGACGACGCGTGCCTCGTTGTAGACGGGCACGAGGACCGCCACATCCTCGTTGGCCATGCGGTCATTGTGGCAGCGGTCGTGTCGCTGGGACGTCAGGCGGTTCCGTGCCAGGCTGCCGGTGTGCCGAGCAGACGACCCCGCGTCACCGTCGCGACCCGGATCTACGCCCCGGAGGCCGCGGCCGCGGCCTTCCGTCTCGAGCACCTCGCGCGAGCGCTCGCGGAGCACGCCGACGTCGACGTCCTCACCACCCGGGCCCCCGGTGCGGACGCGCACGAGCCGCCGGCCGGGGTGCGGGTGCGCAGGTGGCCGGTGCTGCGCGACCGGTCGGGCTACGTGCGCGGCTACCTGCCATACCTGTCGTTCGACGTGCCGCTGCTGGTGCGGCTGCTCGCGGGCGCCCGGCCCGACGTCGTCGTCGCCGAGCCGCCGCCGACGACGGGTGCCGTGGTGCGGCTGGTGTGCGCCCTGCGCCGCGTCCCGTACGTCTGGTACGCCGCCGACGTGTGGTCCGACGCCGTCGCCTCGACCGGCTCGCCGCGCGTCGTCGTGGGACTGCTGCGCGCGCTCGAGTCCTCGGTGGTGCGCGGCGCCGCGGGCTCGGTCGCGGTGTCCGACGGCGTCGCGGAGCGGGTGCGCGCGCTCGGGGGCCGGGAGGTCGTCGTCGTGGGCAACGGTGTCGACACCGACGTCTTCGGCCCGCAGGGGCCGCAGCGCGGCGACCGGCGCACGCTCGTCTACGCGGGCACCGCGTCGGAGTGGCAGGGCGCGGACGTGTTCGCGCGCGCGATGCACCAGGTGCTCGAGCGGGTGCCGGACGCGCGGCTGGTCTACCTCGGGCAGGGCAGCGCGCTGGCGGAGATCCGCCGGGTCGCCGACGGGCTGCCCGTCGGCGCCGTGCGCGTGCTCGGCCAGGTGAGCCCGCAGGAGAGCGCCGCCTGGCTGAGGGGTGCCGCGGCCGCCGTCGTCAGCATCGTGCCCGGTCACGGGTACGACTTCGCCATCCCGACGAAGGTGTTCGCCGCGCTCGGCACGGGTACCCCGGTGCTGTACGCCGGCGTCGGGCCGACGGTCGGGATCCTCGAGGAGAACGGGCTGGGCCGCGCGGTCGCGCACGACGTCGACGCTGTCGCGCACGGGATGGTCGAGATGCTCGCGGCCGCCGCAGCGGACGACCCGCAGCGCGCCCGGCGCGTGCAGTGGGTGCTCGAGCACCGGTCGCTGCCCGCCGTGGCCGGTCGGGTCGTGGACGTCGTCCGCGCGGCGAGGCGCTGAGCCGCCTCAGCGTCCGGTCGTCGCGTCCTCGACGACCGGGACGAGGCGTTCCGCCAACGGCTCGCGCAGCGACGGGGTGTCGCACCCCACCCTTCATGGTGCTGTGTCAGTGTGGAGGGACACGACGGGAAGGTGGGGTCCATGGTCGTCGACAGACGCGAGTTCCTCAGTCTCGGCGCCGCCGCTGGGGTCGGCGCCTTCGGGCTGGTCCAGCGACAGCGGCAGGACGCCGACGGCGACGCCGGCCAGGCGGTCGACCAGGGGTCGGGGGTGGTGCGGTACGAGATCGCACCCGCACCGGCGGCCCGCATGACGACCCAGGCGCAGGCGTCGCTGAGCACGACGATCGAGGCCGACCCGTTCGAGCTCGTCGGCGTGACCTGGGATCGCGGCGAGCCCACGCCGCGCGTCGAGGTGCGCGTCCGGGACGACGCCGGGTGGACGTCGTGGCAGGAGCTGCAGGCGGGTCACGACCCGGACGACGACGCCCGCCCGGGCACCGACCCCCTGTGGGTGGGTCGGGCCAGCGCCGTCGAGGTACGTGCCGCAGGGGCGGACGGCGCGCTCCCGGCCGGCCTCGGCGTCGACCTCGTGCAGCCGGCCAGCGGCTCGACGAGCCTCACCGACGTCGCCGACGCCGACATGGCGACGCAGGTCTACTACCCGCGGCCGACGATCTACAGCCGCGCCAGCTGGGGTGCCGACGAGTCGCTGCGGCGCAACCAGGACGGCGTCTGGTACGGCGAGGTGCGCGGCATGTTCGTCCACCACACGGCGACGTCCAACGACTACAGCCAGTCCGAGGTGCCGGCGATCCTCCGGTCGATCTACCGCTACCACGTCCTCAGCCGAGAGTTCCTCGACATCGGCTACAACTTCCTCATCGACAAGTGGGGCCGGATCTGGGAGGGCGCCTACGGCGGCGTCGACCGCCCCGTCGTCGGTGCGCACACGCAGTACTACAACTCGCAGTCCTTCGCGATCAGCGCGATCGGCTCCTTCCAGCTCGTGCAGCCGCCCGCGGCGATGATCAGCGCCTACCAGCGGCTGATCTCGTGGAAGTTCACGGTGCACGGGTTGACGTCGGGCTACTCGACGGCCAACTACACGAACGACAACGCGCGCCCGCTCCCGGTCATCTCGGGTCACCGGGACACGAAGTCGACGACGTGCCCGGGCGGCAACCTCTACGCCAAGTTCGGCACGCTCCGCTCGGGCGTGCACGACCGGGTGACCGTCGAGAGCACGCTGCGCATCAGCGGGCCGGACGTGGTCGCGTTCGGCCAGCGCACCGAGCTGACGATCAGCTGGACCCTCGACGGCCGGCCGCTGAGCGGGAAGGTCAACCTGCAGCGCCGCAACGGCAGCAGCTGGCAGCACGTCCGGAAGATCACCGTCACGAACGGCCAGGCCACCACGGCCATCACCCCTGGCGGGACGAACTCCTACCGGTTGCGGATCTCCGAGTGCGACACCCCCGAGGTCGACACGCGTGACCCGCGCGGCACGAGCAACACGCTCGGCGTCAAGGTGGTCAAGCCGGGCGACGACCCGGTCCTCAGCCTCACCGGGCCGTCCTCGGTCAGGCGCGGGGCCAAGACGACGCTGCGCGTCCGATGGATCAGTGGCGCCGGCCCGGTCACCGGCAAGGTCAACCTGCAGCGCCGCAACGGCAGCAGCTGGACCCACCTGCGCCAGATGACGATCAAGAACGGCGAGGTGACGACGGTCATCACGCCGGGCAACTCGAACAGCTACCGGATCCGGGCGTCCGTGGCGGAGAAGCCCTCCGGCGTGCCGACGGCGCACCCGAAGGGCACCTCGAACACCTACACGGTCACGGTCACCTGAGGACGTCTCGCCTAGACTTCCCGCTGGTCTCGACCCGGTACGGAAGGCAGAGGCAGTGAGCGTCCTCCCACGGCTGCGGCGGCAGGCACGGGTCGCGGCAGCCGCCGCGCTGCTGGCGGTGCCGGCGCTCGTCCGGTCCGACGCCGTCGAGACCGCGGTGCGCCGCGAGCACGTCCGACGTCTCGGCGGCCGCGACGCCGACCGTGCCCGCCGGCAGTGGCGGCGCCACCTGCGCTCGCGCAACCGACGGGCGTCGCTGGCCGCGGTCGAGGCCGTCGCGGGCGTCCGCGACGCACGCCCGCTGCTCGACGACCTCCAGACCGCCGTGAGCGCGCGTCCGGACGACGTCGTGCTGCGGCTCGGGCTGTCCGCGGCGCTGCGACGCGTCGGCCGGGTCGACGACGCCGCCGACGTCCTCGGTGGCGTCCACGCCGTCACGGGCGACGACGTGCCCGCGCTGCTGCGCGAGGCGGTCGCGGTCGTCGGACGGCCGGGTCTGGCGCCCCTGGTGTCCCGTCTCGCGCCGCGCGACGACGACGCGCGACGGCTGCTCGCGGCGGCGTCGCTCGCAGACCTGGCGACGTCACCGCTCGCCGAGGTGCTGGGCCAGCACGAGCACGACGAGGACGTCCTGGTGGTGGCGGCGGCGGTCGCGACCGGGCTGGCCGAGCAGGAGGACGTGGCACGTGCGGCCCTCGCCCTCGACCGTGTCCCCGGCGGGGTGCTCGGACCCCTCGCCGCGACGCTGCGGGACGCGGGCGACCTGCGGCTGAGCACGGAGCTCGCGCGGCGGGTGCTCGAGCGGCACCCGTCCGACCCGGCCGCGCGGCGCACGGTGCGCATGGGCGAGAGCGGGCTGCGGACGCTGGAGGACGGCTGGCGCGCACCCGAGCGGGCGTCACGCTCCGACGAGCCCGTCGAGAGGCGGGTCCACTACCTGCTCCACAGCTCGCTGCCGCACACGACCCTCGGGTACGCCACCCGGACGCACGGGCTCCTGCGCGCGCTGCGCACCGACGGCTGGGACGTCCGAGGCATCACGCAGCCCGGCTACCCCGAGGACGTGCCCGACGCGGCGCCGTCCGACGACGTCGACGGCGTGCCCTACCGACGTCTCCCGCACGCGGGGCCGCTGCCCCACTGGCCGGTCGAGCGGATGGTGACGGCCTACTCCCGCGCGCTCGAGCCGGTGGTCCGCGACGAACGCCCCGCGATCCTGCACGCCGCGAGCAACTTCCGGAACGGGCTCGCCGCCGTCGACGTGGGCCGACGGCTCGGGATCCCGACGATCTACGAGGTCCGCGGGCTGTGGCACCTCACCCGGCTGGTGCGCGAGCCCGACTTCGACCGGACCGACTCCTTCGCGCTGCTCGAGCGCCTCGAGACCCAGGCGGCCTCGCTCGCCGACCACTGCCTGGTCATCACACGCGCTCTGGCCGACCACCTCGTCGATCGGGGGGTCGACGGCGACCGCGTGACCGTGGTGCCGAACGGGGTGGACACCGACCGCTTCCGTCCGCGCGAGCGCGACGTCGAGCTCGCGGCTCGGCTGGGTATCGGCGACCGCGTGGTGATCGGCTACGTCGGCGGCCTCGTCGAGTACGAGGGGCTCCACCTGCTGGTCGAGGCCGCGCACCTGCTCCGCCAGGAGCGGGACGACTTCCGGGTCCTCGTCGTCGGCGACGGCCGCAGCCTGCCCGCGCTCCGCGCGGCCGCCGTCGATCGCGGCATCGCCGACACCGTGGTCTTCACCGGTCGTGTGCCCCACCACGAGGTCGAGCGGTACTACTCGCTCGTCGACGTCGCGCCGTTCCCGCGGACGGCGGACCGCGTCACCGAGCTGGTCTCGCCGCTCAAGCCGTTCGAGGCCATGGCGATGGGCAAGGCCGTCGTCGCCTCGGACGTCGCGGCGCTCGCGGAGATCATCGACGACGGCGTCACCGGGAGGCTGTTCGAGGCGGGGTCCGCGCCGGCCCTGGCGGCGGTGCTGCGCGCGCTGCTCGACTCGCCGGCGCACCGGTCGGCGCTCGCCGACGAGGGCCTCGCCTGGGTGCGCCGCGAGCGCGACTGGCGCGCCCTGGCACCGGTGGTCGAGGCCGTGTACGCCGAGCTGTCGGTGCGCAGCGGCCGGTGAGCTCGCCGGCCGTACCGGCGCGGGCGCGGCGCCGGCACCGCGCGGTGGTGGCTGTCGTCACCGTGGGACGGTGCCCGTCGTGCACGGCCGGCAGCGGCCGAACGTATACGCTGCTCGTGGCCGCCTCGCCCTGGACCCCTCGTGGAGCTCGATCCCGACGCACGAGTCGCGGACCCCCAGGAGCAACCATCGGGCCGGCGCACAGCGACCTTCGGCGGACCGGGACGTCGAGACCAAGGAGACCGGGCAGGGAGCGGACCACGCGCGGCGTGACGACGCCCATGTCCGGGGGGAGTGGCAGGAGAGCGATGACATCGGAGGACTCATGGGTGCTCGGCACCGCGAGGCGGGCCCGACGGCTCGCCGGCCGCGTGCGCCGTCGCGTGATGAGGAGCCGGCTGGTCAGGACGGTCCTGCGGCGTCACGACCTGCCCGACCTGCGGCGGATCTCGCGGGGTTACCACGACCCGCGTGAGATCGCGGCGGTCGACAAGCAGGTCGTTGCGGCCGGGCACGGCGCCTCCGACGAGCGTGCCCGCCTGAGCAAGGCGGCCGCCAAGGTCGGTGACCTCGAGCTCGCTCTGCGCATCGCCGAGGACATGATCGGGCGCGGCTCGACCAGCCGCCAGGCCGTCGAGGTCCGCGACCGGAGCCGCGACCGGCTCGACATCCTGGCGAACGGCTTCCCGCGCCTGCGGACGCGCGCCTCCGAGCCCGCCTACACGCCCGACCCGACGTCGGTGCTGTGCGTCCTCTCGCAGTCGCTGCCGATCCGTGCCGGCGGCTATGCGACGCGCTCCCATGGCATCATCAGCGCCGTCGCGCGCGCCGGCTGGGACGTCGAGGCGATCACGCGCCTCGGCTTCCCCTACGACCGCTGGCCCGCCGACGACACGCGTGAGGTCCCGCCCACCGACGTCGTCGACGGCATCCGCTACCACCGCGCCCTGGTCCCGGGGCAGCGGGAGTACCCGCAGGTGCCGCTGCGCGACTACCTCGACCAGTCGGCGCGCATGATCGCCGACGCGGCCCGGCGCCAGCGCGCGGCCCTGATCCACGCGTCCAGCTTCTACGCGACCGGCCTCGCCGCCGCCGAGGCCGCCCACGAGCTCGGCATCCCCTTCGTCTACGAGATGCGCGGGCTCGAGGACCTGATGCGCACGGCCGCGCACGCCTCCTACCGCGACAGCCTCGACTACCGGTTCCTCGTCGAGGCCGAGACCGAGACCTGTCGGCGTGCCGACCACGTCCTGGTCATCACCGACGCGCTCGCCGAGGAGATGGTCGCCCGCGGCGTGCCGCGCGAGAAGATGACGGTCGTCCCCAACGGGGTGCACGTCGACGAGTTCACGCCCGCGCCTCGTGACCAGGAGCTGGCCGAGGAGCTGGGCTTCACCGGCAAGACCGTGATCGGCTACCTGGGTGGCTTCCCGCACTACGAGGGTCTGCGGCTGCTGGTGCGGGCCGTGGCCACGCTGCGGCAGCGACGGGACGACTTCCGGGTGCTCCTGGTCGGCGACGGGCAGCAGGACGGCACGCTGCGTCGTGACGTCGAGGAGCTGGGACTCTCGGACGTCGTGACGTTCACCGGCCGGGTCCCGCACGACCAGATCCCGCGGTACCTCTCGGTCACGGACATCACCCCGTTCCCGCGCCTGCCGCTGGACGTCTGCGAGCTCATCTCGCCGATGAAGCCGTACGAGGCGATGGCGATGACGAAGGCGGTCGTCGTCTCCGACGTCGCCGCCCTCGCGCAGATCGTGCACGACGGCGAGACCGGTCTGACGTTCCGCAAGGGCGACGCCGACGACCTGGCCGACAAGCTGGAGCTCCTCATCACGCGACCCGACCTCCGCGAGCGCCTGGGCACCGGCGCCCGTCAGTGGGTCCTCGACAAGGCCGACTGGAGCGTCATCGCGCGCCGGGTGGACGAGGTCTACCGGACCCTGCTGCCCACGGCGCGACCCGACGAGACGTCGGGGGTGGTGTGATGTCGCCGCTCCGACGAGCCGCACGACGGCTGCAGGTCACCACGCAGGTGCTGCTCCACGGGCCCGCTGCGATCGCCGTCCGTGCCGGCGCCACCACCGGTCGGGCGGCTCCGTCGGAGGCCGAGCAGCGACGCGAGCGCGTCCGCGCCGGCCACGCCGAGGCTCGTGCGCTGACCGGTCGGCCGCAGCTGCTCGCCGACCTCGACGTCGCACCCGCCGCGACGGCGTGCGAGCGCTTCCCGCGCGCGCTCGCCACGGACCTCGAGGCGTGGCGGGCGCTGCCCGAGGAAGGGGTCGACGAGGGTCGCCGGGCCGGGTTGCTCCGCGAGCTCGACGTGTGGGCCGCCGACGACCCCGCGCTGAGCCACGCCAACGGGCACTACCGCGCGCGCCTGCTGGCGCCCGGCGCGACCCGCGAGGACGTCCTCGCTGCCGTGCTGGCCGGCACGCCCGTCGTCGCGCCGCCGGCGGTTGCGGCGACGCTGCCGGCCGACGTCGCCGACCTGGTGACGGTCGTCGAGGACCTGGTCGCGCTGCGCGACGAGATGCAGCCTCTGCTGCTGCAGGACGAGCTGTTCGACCGCGAGTCGCTGCGGCTGCGGCGTACCGCGGTGCGGCGGTTCCTGACGAGCGCGCGCGAGGACCTCGCCGTCTCCGCGATCATCCCGACGAACCGGCCGCACCAGGTCGACAACGTCCTCGAGAACATCGGCCGCCAGCGACACCCCGTCGAGCTCGTCCTCGTGCTCCACGGCCTCGAGGTCGACCAGGCGGATCTCGACCGCCGGGCCGCCGACGCGGGCGTGGCGCGGCTGAGGGTCGTCCACGCCCCCGCGAGCGCCACGCTCGGCGCGTGCATGAACCTGGGTGTCGACGCGGCCTCGGGTGCGTACGTCGCCAAGATGGACGACGACAACCATTACGGCGCCGAGTTCATCGGCGACCTCGTCGACGCCGCCGTCGTCACCGGCGCCGAGATCGTCGGCAAGTGGGCCCACTACGTGTGGCTGCGCTCCTCGGGCGCCGTCGTGCTGCGCTACCCCGACGCGGAGAACCGCAGCGAGCGCCGCATCCAGGGCGGGTCGATGCTGTTCACCGCCGACGCCGTGCGCTCGGTGCGGTTCAGCGACATCCCGCGTGCCGTCGACAGCGACATCCTCGACCGGTCGCTCGCGAGCGGCCTGCGCGTCTTCTCCGCCGACCGGTTCAACTACGTGAGCATCCGCGAGACCGACCCGACCCGGCACACCTGGAAGGTCGTCGACGCCACGTTCTTCACGCGCACCGGCCGGCTGCTCTTCTACGGCGACCCGCGGGAGCACGTGGCGGTCTGAGCCAGTCCGAGCCGGTCCGAGCTGGTCGTCCGCACCGGCTCGGGCGCCGCGCTCCTCAGGAGTCGAGGACGGCCACGAGCTCGTCGCGGAGGACACCCTCGAGCGTGCGGGCGTAGGTGTCGGTGATGTGCGACCCCTGCCGGTAGACCAAGACGTTGCCGATGACCGGGACGCACTCCTCGGTGGGGCAGATGTAGTCGGTGAGATCGATCGCGGTCACACCCGGCACGCGCTCGGCCGCCGCCAGCTGCACGCCCGCGGAGCTGGACCTGACGCCCCGCTCGCGCGAGAAGGTGCACGCGGCCAGGTCCTCGGGGTGCTCGGCCACGCACTCGTACACCTCGTGGTCGGGCGCCGGGTTGTCGAGGACGACCGCGACGCGGGAGCCGGCCTGCTCGAGCTGCTCCCAGCGGGTCGCGAGACCGTCGACCATCGCGTCGGTCGAGCGTGGTCGGGTCGTCGAGGTCGACGACCCCCTGCGTCCCGCGCTGCGAGGTGATCACGAGGTCGGGTGCGAGGGCGATGATCTCGTCGAGGACGGCGTCGTTCCACTGGACGCAGGTCTTGTAGATCTTGCCGTCGACCGTCCGGGCGGCGTCCGCGAACGGGCAGCCCGACTTCGTGTAGAAGACCATGCGCCACCCCTCGGACTCCGCGATCGCGGCCAGCGGCGACTCCCACTGCAGGATCTTGGAGTCGCCGACGACGACCACGACGATGTCCGAGGTCGGGTCGCCGTGCTCGCACGCCACGGGCGTGGCCGACTCGATGCTCACCTGGCAATCGTTGGCATAGGCCTGCGGCACGTCGGAGGTCGCGTCGACGGCGGCCGGCACGAACCACTCGACCCCAGCGAGGCTCTCGACCGTGCCGTCGCCTCCCTCGACGGGCGCAGACGTGCCCTCCTCGCCGGTGCCGTCCTGCTGGACCACGCCGGCCCCGGCGGCCTCGCCGTCGCCGGTGGGTGCCGCTGAGGTGCTGGGCACGGCGAGGGCGAGCACGAGGCCGGCGAGGACGCCGACCAGGGTGCAGTTGCCGCCGATCGACAGCGTGAGCCGGTTCGAGCGGGACAGGGCGGGCGCGAACCGGATCGGGTTCTCGACGAGCTTGTAGCTGAGGTAGGCGGGCACGAACGAGGCGAGCATGACCAGCAGGCCGCGCTTCGTGCCGAGCTCGCCCCAGTACGCGGTGGCGCAGATGATGAGGGGCCAATGCCACAGGTACAGCGAGTACGACAGGCCGCCGACCCAGACCGCGGGTCGCCACGACAGCAGCACCGCCGGGCCCCAGCGGCCCGCGCTGAACCCGGCGACGATGACCGCGGCGGTCCCCAGCGTCGGCACCAGCGCGAGGTAGCCCGGCCACGCGGAGCTCGACGAGAAGACCAGGCCGCTGACGGCGATGGCGACCAGCCCGAGCCAGCCGAGCACGGCTGCGGCGCCGCGCGGCAGCCGGGGCCAGACGGTCGCGCCGATGGCCACGAACGCCCCGATGCCCATCTCCCACAGGCGGGTGGGGGTCACGAAGAACGCGGCCGAGGGGTTCGCCTGGGTCAGGTAGATCGAGTAGGCGAAGGAGGGGACGGCGATGAGCAGGATGCCGGCGGTCATGACCGCACGCAGCCGGGCGGTGGCACGACGGCGCACCCACCAGGCGATGACCACGAGCAGCAGCGGCCAGACGATGTAGAACTGCTCCTCGACCGCCAGCGACCAGAAGTGCTGCACGGGCGAGACACCGACGTCCTCGGCGAGGTAGTCGACCGACCGCGCGGCGAGGCGCCAGTTCACGACATAGGCCGCCGCGGAGACGATGTCCAGGCCGAAGGTACGCCACTCGATCACGCTGACGGTCAGCCACGTCAGCACCGCGGTGACGACCAGCACCAGCGCGGTGGCGGGCAGCAGCCGCTTCGCCCGGCGGGCGTAGAACCGCGGCAAGGAGATCCGCCCGCTCTTCTCGAGCTCGCGGATGAGCAGACCGGTGATGAGGAAGCCGGAGATCACGAAGAACACGTCGACGCCGACGAAACCGCCGGTCAGCTGGTCGACACCACCGTGGTAGAGCAGCACCAGGCCGATCGCGACCGCCCGCAGCCCCTCGATGTCGGGCCGGAACCCCGGACCGATCGACTTCTCGGGGGTCGCCCTGCGCCGGCGCGCGCGCGTCGGCAGCGCGGTGGTCTCAGACGTCTGCATGGGCCCACGGCTCCCCGTAGAAGAGGTCGGACGACGGCTTGGCCAGCAGCTCGGTGTCGCTGATCTTCCAGGTGTGCCCGTCGACGCTGGCGCCGCGCACGGACACGAAGTTGTACCGGTCCGCGGAGTAGACCCGCCCACCGGCCGCGGCCACCTTCTCGAGGAAGGTCGTGTCCACGCGGCGGGGAACGTCCTCGAAACGGAGCTCGGCGGCGACGGCGCGCGGCATGACCATCGTGCCGCCCTGCACCAGTCGGGTGTAGGTGTTCTCGGCCTCGGGGAACCGCAGGAACGTGGCTCCCGTCGACCGCAGGTGCGTCAGGTGCGCCCACTTGCCGGCGACGTGCGCGCCGGAGAAGTCGAACGTGGCCAAGAGGTCTCCGAGGTAGTGGGGCCCGTAATGGTTGTCGTCGTCCATCTTCGCCACGTACTCGCCGTCGGCAGCCTCGACCCCGAGGTTCATGAGGGCACCGAGCGTGAGATCGGCGTCGGCCGGAAGCAGCCGCACGTCGGCCAGACCCGCCTCGCGGGCACGGTCGGCCGTGCCCGGGTCGGCCTCGAAGCCGTGCGTGATCAGCACCAGCTGCACCTGCTCGTGCCGCTGACGCGCGAGCGTCGCCAGCACGTGGTCGATCTGACCCGGTCGCATCGTCGGGACGATCGCGGTGACCGGACGGGCCCGACGGCGAGCAGCGACGCCGGTCGCCGCGAGCACCTCGTCGACGGCGGCGGTCGTCGAGTGCCGGGCGAGTGCCTCGCGGACCCCGGCCAGGGCCGCCCGGCGGCGCAGCTCGGGATGACGCGCGAGCGCGGCGAGCGCCAGCGGCGCCGTCTCCCGGTCGACGACCTGCACCGCGGCGGCCGTCTGCGCCAGGGCGGGGTCGGACGTCATGACCACCGTGCCCTCGGCGAGCAGCTCCAGCACACGGTCGGGGCGCGCGGTCGTGCCGCGCTGGACGACGACGTCGTGCGCGCGGTCGCGGCGTGCCTCCGGACCGAGGTCGCCGGCCTCCTCGAAGACCGGGTCGGCGCCGCCGAGGCGCGCGAGAGGCACGCGGCGACCGGTCCGCACAGGGTTGTGCTCGCGCGGCTGCACACCGGGGGAGAGCACCGCGACGTCCGGGTGGTCGTAGTCGCTCACCCGCTCCGGCACCGCGACACGGACCAGGCCGGCGCGGTCGGCGACCGGGCACGTGGGGGCACCGGGGTCGGCGGTGTCCCACACGAGCAGCGGGCGCCCGGACCGCGCCGCCGCGGTGGCGATGGCGTCGGCGTCACCGGCCGTGCCCGGGAGCGGCCAGCCGAGCACCACCAGCTCGACGTCGGGCGGCACTGCTGCGCCGTCCCACGTCACCTGACGCCACTCCGGGCGCAGCAGCGCGACGAGCCGTTCGTCGGCGTGCACGAGCACTCGCACCTCGCGCGGCCGTGGGCCCGGCGTGCGCGCCGGGCGTGCCGACCCGCCGCCGCCGGGCTGGTGCCAGGCGCGCGAGAGGTGCGCTCGCCAGCGCCGCAGGCGAGTCGGGTGCACGACCAGTCCGGCGGACGCACGCAGCAGGCGCAGCGCGCGTGCCACGCTCAGTGCTCCTCGAGGAACCCGGCGATCACCGAGGCGATGCGCTCACCGGCGCGCCCGTCCCACAGCGGCGGCACGTCCCAGGTCTCGGGCCGGCCGGCCGCGAGCGTCTCCGCCGTCGCCGCCGCGAGGTTCTCGCGCGTGACGAGGCGGTTGGTCCCGTGGGTGATCGTGACGGGGCGCTCGGTGTTGGGGCGCAGCGTCAGGCACGGCACGCCGAGCACCGTCGTCTCCTCCTGCACACCGCCGGAGTCGGTGACGACGAGGTCGGCCCCGCGCACGAGGCCCATGAAGTCGAGGTACCCGAGCGGGTCGACGATCCGCATGCCCGGGTGGTCGAACAGGCCGCCCTCGCGCAGGCGCCCCCGCCCGCGCGGGTGCAGCGGCAGCACGACCGGCACCTGGTCGGCGACCGAGTGCATGGCGGCGACGAGCGCCGCGATGTCCTCGGGGTTGTCCACGTTGCCGGGCCGGTGCAGCGTCGCGACGGCGTAGCGGCCCTCGAGCGCGTGCTCGCGACGGGCGCGCTCGACGTCGAACCGGTCCATCGAGGCCAGCAGGGTGTCGATCATCGGGTTGCCGACGAGGTGGATGCTCGCCGGGTCGGCGCCCTCGCGCGCGAGGTGAGCGATCGCGTCGGCGCTGGTGCACAGCAGGAGCGCCGACAGCCGGTCGGTCACCATCCGGTTGATCTCCTCGGGCATCGACAGGTCGAAGCTGCGCAGCCCCGCCTCCACGTGCGCGAGCGGCTGCTGCAGCTTCGCCGCGACCATCGCGGCCGCCGCGGTCGAGTTGACGTCCCCGTAGACGACGACGAGCGAGGGCGCGCGGTCCAGCAGCACCGTCTCGAGCTCGACCATCAGCCGGGCGGTCTGGGCCGCGTGCGACGCCGACCCGACACCCAGGTTCAGGTCCGGCCGCGGCAGGTCCAGCTCGCGGAAGAAGACCTCGGACATGCGGTCGTCGTAGTGCTGCCCGGTGTGCACGAGGACCTGGTCGACACCGAGGGCGTCGAGGCCACGGATCACCGGTGCCGCCTTCGGGAAGTTCGGGCGCGCACCGGTCACGTGAAGCACGGGGCCGTGCATGAGAAGGTCCCTCCGGGCCGGGGAGTCGAGCGCGGCCATGATGCCATACTGACCCCGCCGTTCCCCCCTGAGCAGGAGTGTGACGTGTGTCCCCAGATCGGCTCCGGACCGCTCTGCAGGGCACCCCGTTCGCACTAGCGGCGCTCGCCGCCACCACGGTGCTCCGGCACCTCGACGACCACCCGGCGGTCGCCGTCAGCCGGGTGCTGCGCGCCGCGCCCGGCGCGCTGCCGCGGGTGGCGTCGCGCTGGCTGCGGGGCACCGGCTGGGAGCCGCTGGCGCTCGCGGCCGCAGGGCGGCGCGAGGAGGCCCGTCGCGCCGTCGACACGCTCGCGCGCACGCCTCTCGGGCGGGTCGGTGCGGCAGCGGCGACCTACGCGCTGCACGACATGGCCGCGGCGGCCGCGGTGCTCGAGTCGACCGGCACCGGCGACGCCGCCGACCGGTACGCACGCGCTCTGTGCCTGCGGACCCTGGGCCGCCTCGCGGAGGCGGAGAGCGCGGTCGCCCCGGACCGCGACCGGCGCGCACGACGGCTGCGCCGCCGCCTCGCCGCCGAGCTCGAGCTGCTCCGCCCGACCGGTCGCGCGCCGCTGCCGCTGGGCACGGGGCCGGCCACCCTCTCGCCCGGACCCGGCGAGGACCCGGTGGTGCTGCACCTGGTGACCAACGCGCTGCCGGAGACCCAGGCGGGCTACACGACCCGCACGCAGGGCATCCTGCGAGCGCTGCGCGCCCAGGGCGTGGACGCCCGGGTGGCGCCCAGGGCCGGGTTCCCGGTCGTCGACGGGCACGTGCGCGCCCGCGCGGAGGTGACCGTCGACGGCGTCCCATACCTGCGCACCCTGCCGCTCGGGCTGCCGCTCGACGTCGCCGCGCTGGCCCGCGCCGACGCCGACCACCGGGCGCGGCTCGCGGAGCGCGTGGGTGCCGGCGTGCTGCACGCGCACAGCAACTACCTCAACGGCCGCGCCGCGCTCGCGGCGAGGGACCGCGCCGGCGTGCCGGTCGTCTACGAGGTCCGCGGCATGCTCGAGGAGACCTGGCGCTCGCGCGGCGGTGACGCCGACGCCGACCGCTACCACCTCACCCGCGCGAGCGAGACCGAGGTGATGCGCAGCGCCGACGCGGTCGTCGTCATCTCGGAGGTGCTGCGGCAGGAGGTGCTCGACCGCGGCGTCGACCCGGCGCGCGTCCTGCTCGTGCCCAACGCCGTCGACGACCGCTTCCTCCAGGAGCCCCCGGACCCCACGGCGCTGCGGGAGCAGCTGGGGATCGGCCGCGACGACGTGCTCGTCGGCACGATCTCCACGCTCAACGACTACGAGGGTCTCGACGTGCTGGTCGACGCGATCGGTCTGCTCCGGGCCGAGGGCGACCCCGTGCGCCTGCTCGTCGTCGGGTCGGGCCCTGCCGCGTCGCGGCTGCGGGATCGCGCCCGCACGCTGGGCGACGGCGTCGCCGTCCTGCCCGGCCGGGTCCCGTTCGCCGACGTGCACCGCTACCACGCGGCCCTCGACGTCTTCGCCGTGCCGCGCCTCGACCTCCCCGTCACCGCGCTCGTCCCGCCGCTGAAGCCGCTCGAGGCGATGGCCAGCGGCCGCCCCGTGGTGGGGTCGGACCTCCCGCCGCTGCGCGAGATCGTCCGCGACGGCGAGACCGGCGCGCTCGCGCGACCAGGAGACCCGGAGGCCCTCGCCGCGGCACTCGCGGGTCTCGTGCGGGACCCCGACCGGCGGCGGAGGTACGGGCGCCGTGCACGCGAGATCGTGCTCGCCGAGCGCACCTGGGCGCACGCGGCGCAGCGGTACCGGGGCCTGTACCGGGCGCTGCACGACGTGTGACCCAGCCCTCGGTTCTCGCGGCCGCTCGGCCCGTATGCTGTGGCAGGCCATGGATCCGTACTGAGGAGTGAACGTGACGGCAGACGTTGTCGTGCTCGGGCTGGGCTACGTCGGCCTGCCCCTGGCGCAGGAAGCAGCCCGGGCCGGACTGTCGGTGATCGGCTTCGACATCAACGACGCGGTCGTCAACGGCCTCAACGAGGGTCGCTCGCACGTCGACGACCTCTCCGACGACGACATCGCCGAGCTGTTGCGCCACGGCTTCCGGGCCACGACCGACGAGTCCGCGATCGCCGAGGCCGACGCCGCCGTCATCTGCGTGCCGACGCCGCTCGCCGAGGACGGCGGTCCCGATCTCCGCCCCGTGATCTCGGCGACGCGCACGATCGCGCGCCAGCTGCACCCCGGCATGCTCGTCGTCCTGGAGTCGACGACGTACCCCGGCACGACGGAGGAGGTCGTCCGACCGATCCTCGAGGAGGGCGGCCTGGTGGCCGGCCGCGACTTCGCGCTGGCCTTCTCCCCGGAGCGCATCGACCCGGGCAACCCCGTCTACGGCATGAAGAACACGCCGAAGGTCGTGGGTGGCCTCACCCCGGAGTGCACCGACCGCGCGGCCGCCTTCTACGGCCGCTTCGTCGACACCGTGGTGCCCGCCAAGGGCACCCGGGAGGCCGAGACCGCGAAGCTGCTGGAGAACACCTACCGGCACATCAACATCGCCCTCGTCAACGAGATGGCCCGGTTCTGCCACGAGCTCGGCATCGACCTGTGGAACGTCATCGAGATGGCGAAGACGAAGCCGTTCGGCTTCCAGGCGTTCTACCCGGGCCCGGGCGTCGGCGGCCACTGCATCCCGATCGACCCGAACTACCTGAGCTACAACGTCCGCGCCCGGCTGGGCTACCCGTTCCGGTTCGTCGAGCTCGCGCAGGAGATCAACGCGACGATGCCGGCGTACGTGGCCCGGCGCGCGCAGGACATCCTCAACGAGGACTCGATCGCGATGCGCGGCTCGACCATCCTCATGCTCGGCGTCACCTACAAGCCCGACATCGCCGACCAGCGCGAGTCGCCCGCGGTGCCGCTGGCCAAGCAGCTCATGCGGATGGGCGCCGAGGTCCGCTACCACGACCCGAACGTCGCCACCTGGGACGTCAACGGCACCGAGCTCACGAGCGTGACCGACCTCGACGAGGCGCTCGCCTCGGCCGACCTCACGCTCCTGGTCCAGAACCACAAGACCTACGACGTGGACGCCCTCGCGGCCTCCGCCAAGCGCTTCTTCGACACGAAGGGCGTCGTGACCGCTCCCGGAGCGCATCGGCTGTGACCTCGGCGGAGCGCGGCGGCACCGCCGCCGGCGGGCCGTCGGAGCTCGCCCAGCTCGCCGCGCGCAGCGGGCTGAAGAAGGTCGGCAGCCGGCCTGGCCTGCCGGAGTACGTGCGCACGCTGTGGGCGCGGCGTCACTTCCTCTGGGTGCTGTCGACCTCGCGCAGCTACAGCCGCAACCAGAACAACTACCTCGGCCAGCTGTGGTCGGTGCTGAGCCCGCTCACGCTGGCGGCCGTCTACTACCTGGTGTTCGGGCTGCTCCTCGACACCCGGGCGGGGACGACCAACTACCCGGGCTTCCTCACGATCGGCGTCTTCATCTTCATGGCGATCGCCGCCTCGATGACCGCCGGCTCGACCGCCGTCACCTCGAACATCACGATGGTGCGTGCGCTCGACTTCCCGCGCGCGGTGCTGCCGCTGTCGGTCGCGCTGTCCGAGATGCTCACGCTGCTGCCGGCGATCGGCGTCATGATCGTGATCGTCCTCCTCACCGGTGAGCCGATCACGGTGACGTGGCTGCTGCTGCCGGTCGCGCTCGTCCTCATCCTGCTGTTCAGCGCAGGGTGCGCAATGATCGCTGCGCGCGTCGTGGTCGCCGCACGCGACCTGCGGAACCTCATCCCGGTGGCGATCCGGCTGCTGCGCTACGTCTCGGGTGTGTTCTTCTCGATCGAGGCCTACGCCGGCCGGTTCGAGTGGGGCTTCGTGCTCGAGTACCAGCCGGTGGCGGTCTACCTGACGCTGATGCGGTCGGTGCTGCTGCAGGACGTGGCCGTCGACCCGACGATGTGGCTGACGGGCCTCGCGTGGGCGGTGGTGCTCTTCCTCGTGGGCTTCGTCGTCTTCTGGAGCGCGGAGGAGAAGTATGGCCGCGACTGACGACGCCTTCGAGGAGATCGACTTCGAGGACGACGACGACCTCGACGACGGCGCGCCCGAGCGTGCGAAGCAGGACGCCGACGCGGAGCGGACCCCGTCGGTCGTCGTCGACGACGTCCACGTGCGCTACCGGGTCTTCGGTGGCCGCAAGCGCGTGTCCGGCCCGGAGATGGGCCGCATCCGCGCGATGTTCAACCGCAGCCGCCGTCACGTCGGCGCGGTGACCGAGGTGCACGCGGTGCGCGGCGTGTCGTTCGTCGCCCACCACGGCGAGTCGATCGGGATCATCGGGCGCAACGGTGCCGGCAAGAGCACCCTGCTGCGCGCCATCGCGGGTCTGATGCCGACGAGCTCGGGGGCCGTCTACGTGGCGGGGACCAGCTCGCTGCTGGGCGTCAACGCCGCGCTCGTCAGCTCGCTCACCGGCGAGCGCAACGTCATGATCGGCGGGCTCGCGCTCGGGCTGACGCCGGCGCAGGTGCGGGAGCGGTTCGACGACATCGTCGAGTTCGCCGGCATCGGGGACTTCATCGACCTGCCGATGAAGGCGTACAGCTCGGGCATGGCCGCACGGCTGCGGTTCGCGATCTCCACCGCCGCGGTGCCGGACGTCCTCATGATCGACGAGGCGCTCGCGACGGGCGACGCCGAGTTCCGCGAGCGCAGCGCGAAGAAGATCGAGGAGATCCGCGGGCACGCGGGCACGGTCTTCCTCGTGAGCCACTCGATGAGGTCGATCGAGCGGATGTGCGACCGCGCGATCTGGATCGAGCAGGGGCAGGTCGTCGCCGACGGCCCGGCCCGCGAGATCACGGCGGAGTACCGCAAGGCGACCAAGAAGGGTTGAGCGGCTCGTGAGAGTGCTCGTCGTCACGGTGGTCCACGACCCCGAGGACGCGCGCATCCGTCACCGCCAGATCCCCGCGCTGCTCGCGGCCGGTCACGAGGTCGTCTACGCCGCGCCGTTCACGGCGTTCGACAGGCGCCCGCCGCACGGGGTGACCCCGGTGGACCTGCCGCGCGCCGCAGGCAGGCGACGGCTGGGAGCGGTGCGTGCCGCGCGACGGCGCATCCGGGAGATGCGCGACGACGTCGACCTGGTGCTGCTGCACGACCCGGACCTGCTGCTGGCGGTGGCGGGGTTGCGACGCCGGCCGGTGGTGGTGTGGGACGTGCACGAGGACACCGCGGCGGCCCTCGGCATGCGGCCGTGGGTGCCGCGCCCGGCCCGCCGGCTGCTGGTGGCCGCCGTCCGCCTCGCCGAGCGGTGGGCCGAGCGCCGGCTGGTGCTGCTGCTGGCGGAGCGGGCCTACCAGGCGCGTTTCCGGCGCCCGCACGTCGTGGTCCCGAACTCGGTGATGGTCCCCGAGGAGCCGCCCCCGCCCCCGGGAGCCGACCGCGTGGTCTACCTCGGCAAGGTCACGACCGCGCGCGGGTGCGCCGAGATGGTGGCGCTCGCCCAGCGGCTGACCGACGTGCGGGTGCAGGTCATCGGCCCGGCCGACGCCGACTGCGCGGAGATGCTGCGGGAGGCCGCGGCGCGCGGCGACCTCGACTGGGAGGGCTTCGTGCCCAACGACGTCGCGCTCGCACGGCTCGACGGCGCGCTCGCCGGGCTGTCGCTGCTGCACGACCAGCCCAACTACGCGGTGTCGGAGCCGACGAAGGTCATGGAGTACATGGCCCACGGCGTCCCGGTCGTCTCGACGCCGAACGCAGCCGCGAAGGCGCTCGTCGAGCGGTCGGGCAGCGGCGTCGTCGTCCCGTTCGGCGACGTGCAGGCCGCCGCCGACGCCGTCACCCGCCTCGCGACCGACCGGGCCTGGCGCGAGGAGCTGGGGGCCAGCGGCTACCGCTACGCGAGCCAACACCTCAGCTGGCGAGCGGACGCGCGCACCTTCGTCGAGGCGCTCAGCGACGCCGTCAGGAGATCGACGAGATCCAGGTCGACTTGAGCCCGAGCCGGCTGCGGAGCTGCTCGCCCGTGATGGTCGCCGTCCGGCCGTCGGAGCTGTAGGCCGTCACGCGCTGCGCGGCGTTGCCGTCCGAGCGGCTGCTGACGACCACGCGGGCGACGTCGGGCAGCCCGAAGGCCGAGCGCATCGCGGACTGGCTGACGTTCGCCGTCCAGCTCGAGTTCGGGTTCCGGCTGTGCAGGCTCCAGCGGTCGTCGACGCTGCGCAGATAGGGGAGTGCGGCCGTCCAGACGTCCTCGGAGTTCTGGGTCCGGCCGCCCGAGGAGGAGAAGTAGTACGCCTGCACGATCGAGCTGCCGCTGACGACCACGCCGCCCAGGCCGCTGCTGTTGATCGTCGCGTCGACGGCGTCGCGCCAGCGCACGCCGTAGGTGCGCTCGTTCTCCTTCAGCCACCCGGTGTAGTTCTGCGACCGGGTGTCGTCGTAGAGGTGGCAGTCGCACGCCGTGCGCGGGGACGCCGGCTTGGTGGCCATCGCGTAGCTGCGTGCGGCGATCGCCTGCGCCTGCAGCGCCGCGGCCGACCACGAGGACGGCATCTCGGCGATCCCGTACATGTACTCGTCGGTCACGCGGACCACGTTGACGGCGTTGACGCGGCCGTTGATCGACATCAGCTCCAGCCGGCCGTGGCGGTAGACGCCCTGGGCGCCGCTGACGCTGGTGTTCACCGAGATCGTGGACCCCGGCTGGAAGTACCGGGTGGCCGCCCACTCCACGTGGACACGGTTGGACGTGGACGCCGTGCGCCAGGTCTGGCCGTTGGCCTGCACCTGCAGCCCGCTGCTCACCGGCGTGACCGTGATGCTGGTGCCCGCCGGCAGCGTCGCCACGATCGAGCCGCCGAGCCGGATCCGGGACTGCCCGCCGGAGGTGCGCAGGGTCGTCGAGGACGCGCCCGCCAGCACCTGCACCCGCACCTCGGCGCTGGTGTCGCGGTAGGCGACGTCGGCACCGGAGTAGTAGTGCTGGATGATCTGGCGCGCCGAGCTGCCGTCGAGAGCCATGCCGTACGCGCCGTACTGGGACAGGCCCACGCCGTGGCCCCACCCGGCGCCCTGGACGCGGAACGTCGAGGGCGTGGCGCTCGTGGCGACCACGCGCAGCGTGCCGCTCGTGCCGTAGGGGTCCTTGGTGACGACACCGGAGTGCGACGTCACCGTCGACACCCGCAACCGGTACTGGGCGGTCTTGTCGACCTTGATCGCGATCTCGCCGCGGCCGTTGGTCACCGTCACCTGCTTGACGTGCACCCAGCTGTTGCCGTCGCGGCGCTGCAGGTTCACCTTGCCGCTCGCCCGCTGGCCGCCGACCGTCCACGAGATCGTGAACGGCACGCTCGAGCCGGCGATCGCGACCGGCGGTGCCAGCAGGTCCGGGGCCGCCGACTCCTTCGCACTGCTGACGACCGTCACCTTGACGGTGTTGCTCGTGCCGTCCGGGTGCGCCTGCGGCACCCCGCCGGGGCTGGTGACCGCGCTCGTGCGCAGCCGGTAGCTGTTCGTCGCGCCGGGGGTGATGACCGTCGTCGCCCGCCCGTCGACCACCTCGATCTTGCGGACGTGCTCCCACACGCCGTTGCGCTGCCGCTGCAGGTTGACGTACCCGCTCACAGGCTTGCCCTGGTGCACCCACGTGATGACGAGCGTCGTCTTCTCGCCACGGGTGGCGTAGGCCGTGCTCGACAGCTGCAGCACGTCGCCCGCGGCGGCGTGGGCGTCGTCCGTGGCCGTGGGCGCGAGCAGCAGGGTCAGGGCAAGGGCCAGGACGGACAGCGCCGCGCCGAGGCGTGACAGCAGGCGGCGGGTCATCGTGCGCCTCCGAGGTCGGGATCGTGGTGCGATGCTAGTGCAGGTGCGTGACGCGTGTGATACGCGTGACGCTAGTGACATATCGGCAGGCGCGGTCGCGATGTAAGCCGTCAACGACGTCCGTTGCGCACCGACCTCAGGGTCGCGGTCGCGAGCGACAGCGCCGAGCGCGGGACCGAGAGCCGCTCGACCTCGCGGTAGAGCTGCCAGTTGTGCCGGACGAGGTCGAGCTTCTTCTCCGACAGCGCTCCCGGCCGCGCCGCGCGGTACAGCGCGAGCGGCTCTGGCAGACCGCGCGCGACGTGTCCGTCGCGCAGGATCGACAGCCACAGCGCGTAGTCGTGGCGCTTGCGCAGCTCCGGCATCAGCCGGGCGCCGAGCCGGTCGCGGTCGTACATCGCGGTGAGGCACCCGATGTAGTTGGCGCGCAACATCCGCCGGTACGTGAGCTCCTCCGGCGCGCGGATCACCCGGTCGTTCGGCTGGAAGTCGACGGCGTCGCCCGCGAAGTCGGCAGCGACCTTGTAGTACCAGCTGTAGGTCAGCGGGGCACCGGTCTCGGCGCCGAAGGCCAGCTGCCGCTCGAGCTTGCCCGGCAGCCAGAGGTCGTCGCTGTCGAGGAACGCCACCCAGCTGCCGCGTGCACGCTCGATCGCACGGTTGCGCGCCACCGCGGCCCCGAGCGGCTCCGTCGAACGGATCGGCACGACCCGCTCGTCCGCGGCAGCCGCGACGGCCAGCAGGTCCCACGACTCGTCGTCCGAGGCGTCGTCGACGGCGAGCAGCTCCCACTCGGTGTGCGTCTGCGCCTGCGCGGAGCGCAGCGCCTGACCGAGCGTGCCGGCCGCGTTGTGCACCGGCATGATCACCGAGACCAGGGGAGTGGACGACACCCGGCGAGTCTAGGAGACCTCACGGGTCGGACCGCGTGCGGGCCAGCGCCGCGACGGCGGTCCGCCCAGGATCGCCTCGACCGCCTCGCGCCACGCGCCGACCTGCCGCTCCGCGCACAGGACCCGGGCGGCGGCGTCGGCCGCGGCCTTCATGCCCGTGACGCCCTCGACCGTGAGCGCGTCGACCGCGGATGCGAAGGCCGCGGGGGTAAAGTCGGGCGTGACGACGCCGAGGCCGTGCTCGCGCACGACGGCCGCCATGTCCGGGCTCGGCCCGACGACGACGCCGAGCCGGGCCTGCACGAAGTCGAACAGCTTGTTGGGCAGCGCGTGGGCGAAGTTGAAGGAGATCGGCGGCAGCACGTACACGCCGACGTCGTAGCCGTGCAGCGTCGCGACCACCTCGTCGGTGGCCACCGGGTCGTGGACGCGCACCCGGTCGCTGCCCGCGAAGCGCTCGCGCAGCGACGGCACGTAGCCGGTGCCCTGGTCGATGAGGTAGAGGTCGAGGGTGGCGCCGGAGCGCACCAGCTCCATGGCGGCCAGCATCGTCTCCAGACGCTCGGGCACGCCGTTGCCCGCGTGGACCAGCCGCACCGGGTCGGCGACCGGGCCGGGCGCCAGGTCGGCGAGCGGCGGCGCGTTCATCACCAGCCCCGTCTCGACGCCGAACTCGCGCCGGTACGCCTCCGCGAGGCCGGGCGAGACCGTGGTCACGGAGTCGACGCGCGTCACCCACGTGCGCACCAGCCACCGGTAGTACGGCGCCACGACCAGCCGCCACGGCAGGCTCTCCTCGTTCTGGCGCGGCGCGTACTCGTGCAGGTCGGCGTGCACGCCGCGGCGCGGCCGCAGCCCGACCGCCAGCGGCACCGTGTCGGCGTCGTTGGCGAGCACGACGTCGTGCTCGCCGACCGGCAGCCGCTCCCGCAGCCACCGCTGCACCGGCATCGTGTCGTAGGTGCGCTGGTACGCCCGTGCCAGCAGCAGCCGCCGGTCCTTGTGCCAGTAGACGATCTCGTCGGGGATGCGCACGTGCGCCACGACCCCCTCCGGCGCCTCGCCGTAGCCCACGGTCGTGACGTCGTAGAGCGGCGTGAGCAGCCGCAGCTGCCGCAGCACCCGGGCGTCCCGGTACAGCGGCGAGTAGCTGATCACCAGCACCGACGGGCGCGTCACGGCGCGTCCAGCACCCGTGCGTAGAGCGCCACGAGCTCGGCCGCCTCGTGGCTCCAGTCGAGCTCCTCCGCGGCCGCGCGCGACGCGGCCCGGTAGCGGCCCTCGTCGGCCAGCACCCGCTCGACGGCGGCCGCGAGCTGGTCGGGCCGTCCCGCCCCGAAGACCTCGCCGATGCCGTGCTCGCGCACGACGGCGGCGGTGTCCGGCAGGTCGGCGGCCACGACCGGGAGCCCGGCGTGGATCGACTCGAACAGCTTGTTCGGCAGCGAGTAGCGGTAGGAGAGGCAGATCGGGCGCACGTAGACGACCGAGGCGTCGGCGTCGGCCAGCGTCCTGGGCACCTCGGGCCCGGGCACCGGGCCCACCAGGTGCACGCGGTCGCCGACGCCCGCAGCCGCCGCCCGGGCCAGCAGACCCTCGACGTACCCCGCGTCGCCGTAGCCGAGCATGACGAGGTGGGTGTCGTCGTCGAGCTCGGTGAGGGCGTCGACGGTCTCCTCGAGACCGCGCCCGGTGGTGACGCCACCGGCGTACGCGATCACGCGAGCGTGCGCCGGCAGCCCGGCGAGCTCGCGCAGCCGACCGTCGGCGGGCACGGGCACCGCCCCGCGGCGGTGCGGGATGTTGCGCACCAGCGTCGGCGGCGTGCGCAGCCGGAAGCGCCGGCGCATCCAGGTGACGATCGACGGCGACACGGTGATCACGCCCGCGCTGGCCCGCACGCCGAGCCACTCGGTCACGGCCTCGACCAGCGGCGCCAGCAGCCGGTCGCCGCGCACGTTGCGGCGGGTCCACAGCTCGTGGGCGTCGTAGACGATGCGCGCACCGACGCTCGCGCGGACGAGCATCGCGGGCGCGAGCGTGTTGCCGTCGTTGGCGTGGACGACGTCCGGCCGCCACTGCCGCAGCCGTCGCACCGCGCCCGCCCAGAACCACACGAGCCGGGCCGACTGGTACAGCCGCATCCATGCGTCGGCCACGAGCGACCGCACCGAGCGGCGCGCGGGGGCGGGGGTCACGGACGGTGTGCCGACGTCCGCGGCCGGCTCGCCGCGCGGCGGCGGCGCGGCAGGCGCGTCCCGCACGGCCTCGGCGCGGGCGGC
>NZ_WNXX01000028.1 GCF_009733795.1 Actinotalea caeni | reverse complement strand
CGCCGACGGCGGTCGCGTCCGGGTCGTCCGCGGCCGGGCGGACCACGGTCGCCTCGGCGTCGGTGGGGTCCGCAGGCCCGGCGGCGGCCTCGGGGGCCGCGGGGTCGGCGGAGCGCACGACCGTGGCCGCGGTCTCCGGCTCGGCCGCGGTCGCGGGGTCGACCTCGGGCGCGGCCTCGGTCCGGGTCTCGGCCGCCTCCGGCTCGGCCGGGGTCACGACCGTCGAGTCGACGTCGCCCTCCGGCTCGGCCGGGCGGACGGCCGTCGCCTCGAGATCGGCGTCGCCCTCGGCCTCCGCGGGGCGGACGGCGGTCGCGTCGACGTCGGCGCCGCTCTCGACGGGCCGCACGACCGTCGCGTCGGGGTCGTCGGCCGCAGGCTCGTCCGCGGTCTCGCCGGTCTCGTCGGGCTCGTCGGGCTCGCCGGGCTCGTCCGCGGTCTCGCCGGTCTCGTCGGGCTCGTCGGGCTCGCCGGGCTCGTCGGCCGCAGGTTCGTCCGCGGCCTCGTCGCGCTCGTCAGCCGGGGCCGCCGCATCGGTCTCGTCCCCGGGCGCCTCGCCGGAGGCGTCGTCACCGGTCGGGGTGCCGTCGCCGGCGGCCTCCTCCTGCGCGGGGTCGTCGTGCCCCGCCTGCTCGGCCTCGGGCGCGGCGACGACCTCGGTCTGCTCGGTCGCGCCCTCGGGCGGCTCCACGACCTGGGTGCTGTCGGTGCTCTCAGCGCCCGGCTCGGCGTCGCCGCCGGTCGGCTGCTGCGGGGGTGACGCAGTGTCCTTGACGGACCGGCGAAAGATCATGGTTCGGCTACTCCCTGCGAGCCACCCCACGTGGCCCCCCTGTCAGCGGATTCTAGCGGCGCACCCCGGTGCGCGATCAGGCGCCCCACGGCTCGAGCCTGCCCTCGACGTGGAGGATCGCGCCACGCTCGTCCGGGTGCGTGCCCGTGGCGAGCACCTCCCCGATGACGACGTCGTGGGTCCCGGCCTCGACCACCTCGGTGGTGCGCGCCTCCAACCAGGCCGTCGACGCGTCGAGGATGGCCGCGTCGCTGGTCTCGCCGCGTCGGTGCGGGATGCTGACCAGCTGCCCGATGAGCGGGCGCCCGGGCTCGCTCAGCCACGTCGCGGCCGAGCGGCCGCGCGCGGACAGCACGCTCGCGGCCCAGAGCCGCCCGGGCCCGACCTCCTCGCGCAGCCGCGCGTCCTGGTGCACGGCGAACAGCACCAGTGGCGGCTCCAGGGACACCGACACCAGCGACGTCGCAGTGATCGCGACGTCGTACGGTCCCGAGCGTGCGGCGATCACCGACACGCCGGAGGCGAGCCGCGCCATGGTGCGCCGCAGGTCGGGCGTCGTCACCGCTCCGCCATCCAGCGCCGCGGCACCAGCGCCGGCCCGAGCGCCGCGGCCACCATCGAGCCGACGATCCAGGCGACGCCGATCGACTCCCCCGTGACCAGCAGGTCGCCGCCCGGGCGGACGTAGGTCAGCACCAGCACGGCAGCGATCGTCGCGACCGCGAAGGCCAGCTGCCCGGCACGCTCCACGAACGTGCGGGCGAGCACACCGGCGGCCACGACCAGCAGCAGCGCCGTCACCATGCCCCACGGCGGCGAGACGCGGTGGAAGGCGGTGCCGAGCGCCCCGGCGGCGACGCCGAGGACGGCGGAGAACGCCGTCATCGACGGGCGGTACCAGGCACCCTCGCCGCGCTCCGGCTCGGACCCGTCGAGCAGGGCGCCGAGGGCGTCGCGCAGCCGGCCGGGGTCGCCCCAGCCCGGGGCGACGCGCAGCCACGCGCCGCGCAGCACCGGCTGCAGCAGGCCGTTGCTGAGCGCGAACCAGCCGGCCGCGGGGCCCGTGACCTCGGCGGGGTCGACCAGGTGGACCGCCTGCACCTGGCTGCGGTGCGCACGCATCGCGTCCGCGAGCGCCGGCAGCCGCTCGGTGACGTCGACCTGGACGTCGACGGCGTCGTCGGGCACGACGATCGAGGGCAGCGGCGCGTCGGGCTCGGCGACCGTGAGCGCACCGGTCTCGCCGGTGGTGGGCCTGTCGGTCCGGCCGCGCAGCCACTCCTGCGCGACGCGCACGGCCGAGACCGGCCGCACCAGCCACGCGACGAACGGGGGCGGCTCCGCGGCGCGCGCGACGGCGGCCATCGTCACCTCGTGGGCACGGCGGTGGTCGGGGTGGCCGTAGCCGCCCTCGGGCTCGTCGACGAGCACGAGGTCGGGACGGACGTCGTCGAGGACCGCGGTCAGGGCGGCCACCGAGCGCTCCAGCGGCGCGACGCTGAAGGCGTCGGGGCCGGCGTCCGCGGCCGGCAGCGCCCGGACCAGCCGGGCGTCGTCGTCCCACCGCATGCCGGAGTCGACCAGGCGCGGGCCGCCGTCGACCTCGTCGAGGAAGCGGTGGTCGGCGATGCCGAGCGCGTCCAGCGCGCGGCGGAGCTCGCCGACGCGGTGATCCGCGAGCGCGTCGGGGTCGTCGGCGAGGTGGGCCAGGTCGGCGCCGATGACCTCGCCACGCTCCCCACGGGTACAGGTCACGAGCGTGACCGGGCAGTGCGCGGCCAGCTCGGCGAGCAGCGCCCCCGCCGTGAGCGTCTCGTCGTCGGGGTGCGCCACGACGACCAGGACACGCCTGATCGCCGGTGCCTCGGCGCGGGCGTCCGAACCCGCCGGGTCGGCGGTCTCGGGGCCGTGGTCGACGCTCATGTGGCTCCTAGGCGCGGCGCGCCCGCGCGGCCGCCTTCGACCGCTCGTTGGTGTCCAGGATCACCTTGCGGATGCGGATCGCCTCGGGGGTGACCTCGACGCACTCGTCCTCGCGGGCGAACTCCAGCGACTCCTCGAGCGTCAGCGTCCGAGGCGGGGTCAGGTTCTCGAACGACTCCGCCGTCGAGGAGCGGATGTTGTTGAGCTTCTTCTCCTTGGTGATGTTGACGTCCATGTCGTCACCACGGGAGTTCTCCCCCACGACCTGACCCTCGTACACCTCCGACGTGGGCTGCACGAAGAAGCTGCCGCGCTCCTGCAGCGCGAGCATCGCGAACGGCGTGGCCACACCGGCGCGGTCGGCGACCAGCGAACCAGTGGTGCGGAACTCGATCGGACCCGCCCAGGGCTCGTAGCCCTCGGCGATCGACGACGCGATGCCGGTGCCCCGGGTCTCGGTGAGGAACCGGGTGCGGAACCCGATGAGGCCGCGGGCCGGGACGACGAACTCCATCCGCACCCAGCCGGTGCCGTGGTTGCTCATCGTCTCCATGCGGCCCTTGCGCTGGGCGAGCAGCTGGGTGACGGCGCCGAGGTGCTCCTCGGGCACGTCGATCGTCATGCGCTCCATCGGCTCGTGCAGCTTGCCGTCGATCTCGCGGGTGACGACCTGCGGCTTGCCGACGGTCAGCTCGAACCCCTCGCGCCGCATCTGCTCGACGAGGATCGCCAGCGCGAGCTCGCCACGGCCCTGCACCTCCCACGCGTCGGGCCGGTCGGTGGGCAGCACGCGCAGCGACACGTTGCCGATCAGCTCGCGGTCGAGCCGGTCCTTCACCTGCCGCGCTGTGACCTTCGCGCCCTTGACACGACCGGCGAGCGGCGAGGTGTTGATCCCGATCGTCATCGAGATCGCGGGGTCGTCGACCGTGATGAGCGGCAGCGGGCGAGGGTCGTCGGGGTCGACGAGCGACTCACCGATCGTGATGTCCTCGATGCCGGCGACGGCGACGATGTCGCCCGGGCCGGCCTCGGCAGCGGGCACGCGGTCGAGCGCGACGGTGCGCAGCAGCTCGGTCACCCGCACGTTGGTGAGGCTGCCGTCGCGGCGCGCCCACGCGACGGTCTGGCCCTTGCGCAGCGTGCCGTTGAACACGCGCAGCAGCGCCAGCCGGCCGAGGAACGGGGAGGCGTCGAGGTTGGTGACGTGCGCCTGCAGCGGCGCGCCCTCGTCGAAGGTGGGCGCCGGGATACGGTCGAGGATCGTCGCGAACAGCGGCTCGAGGTCGGGGTTGTCGGGCAGCTCGCCGTCGGCCGGCTGCGTCACCGAGGCACGCCCGGCACGCGCCGAGGCGTAGACGACCGGCAGGTCGAGGACGGCGTCGAGGTCGATCGGCTCGCCCTCGACCTCCTCCTCCATGAGGTCCGAGGCCAGCCCGAGCAGCAGGTCGGTGGTCTCCGCGACGACCTCCGAGATCCGGGAGTCCGGACGGTCGACCTTGTTGACGACGAGCACCACCGGCAGCCGCGCCGCGAGCGCCTTGCGCAGCACGAAGCGGGTCTGCGGGAGCGGGCCCTCGGAGGCGTCGACGAGCAGCACGACGCCGTCGACCATCGACAGCCCGCGCTCCACCTCGCCGCCGAAGTCGGCGTGCCCCGGGGTGTCGATGACGTTGATCGTGATCTCGGGGTGGCCGTGCCGCGCGGCCGACGGACCCGAGTAGGCGACCGCGGTGTTCTTCGCGAGGATCGTGATGCCCTTCTCACGCTCCAGGTCGCCGGAGTCCATCGCACGCTCGTCGACGCTGTCGTGCTCGCCGAAGGCGCCGGACTGCCACAGCATCGCGTCCACGAGCGTGGTCTTGCCGTGGTCGACGTGCGCGACGATCGCGACGTTGCGCAGGTCGGTGCGCGAGCTCATAAGAGTTCCTTCGGGGCGTGAGGGCAGGTCCGGGCGCCGGTCGGCACGGGACGTGAGCCGGAGGGCACGCGCAAGCGTCGCACGCCCGGGCGGGCCCGCGAAATACTAAGCGATCACGGCAGGTGTGGGCTCAGACACCCATCGGGCCGCCCTGCACGGGCCGGTCGTCGGTCTCGATGTGCTGCGTCTCCACCTCGAGCTCCTCCTCGGCCGCCAGCTCCGCGGCCGCTGCCTCGAGCAGGGCGTCGCGGCGCTCGCGCCGCAGCCGCTGCTCGTCGGGGTCCGGCACCGGCACCGCGGCGATCAGCCGCTGCGTGTACGGGTCCTTCGGGCTCTGCACGACCTGTGCGGACGAACCGATCTCGACCAGCTTGCCGTGGTGCATGACCGCGATCCGGCTGGAGAGCATCTCGACGACCGCGAGGTCGTGGCTGATGAACAGGCACGCGAAGCCGTGCTCGCGCTGCAGCTCGGTGAACAGCTCGAGCACCTTGGCCTGCACCGACACGTCCAGCGCCGAGGTCGGCTCGTCGGCCACCAGCAGCTTCGGCTCCAGGCTGAGCGCTCGCGCGATGCCGACGCGCTGGCGCTGGCCGCCCGACAGCTCGTGCGGGTAGCGGTTGCGCATCGAGCGCGGCAGCTCCACCTGGTCGAGCAGCTCCTCGACGCGCTTGTCGAGCTCGGCGCCCTTGATGCCGGTGTGAAGGAACAGCGGCTCGCCGATCGACTCGCCGATCGGCAGCCGCGGGTTCAGCGAGGAGCCCGGGTCCTGGAACACGATGCCGATCTGCTTGCGCAGCGGCATCAGGTCGGCCTGGGTGGCGCCGACCATGTCGACGCCGGCGATCTCGAGCTTGCCCTCGGTCACCGGCAGCAGACCGACGACGGCGCGGCCGATCGTCGTCTTGCCGGAGCCCGACTCGCCCACGAGACCGACGACCTCGCCCGCGTTGATCGTCAGCGAGACGCCGTCGACGGCGCGGAACGCCGGCGTGCGGCCGCGCCGCGGGTACTCGATCACCATGTCCTCGGCGACCATCACCGGCTCCCCCATCGGGGTGTCGCCGCCGTGCTCCATCTCGTGCTGGCTGATCTGCACGGTGCTCTGCGCGCCGAGGTGCGGCACCGCCGCGAGCAGCTGCTTGGTGTACGGGTGCTTGGCGTTGCTGAAGATCTCCTTCGCGTTGCCGGTCTCGACGATCCGACCGCGCCGCATGACGACGATCCGGTCCGCCATGTCGGCCACGACGCCCATGTCGTGGGTGATGAGCACGATGCCGGAGTCGATGCGGGTGCGCAGGTCGCGCATCAGCTTGAGGATCTCCGCCTGCACCGTGACGTCCAGGGCCGTCGTCGGCTCGTCGGCGATGAGCAGGCGAGGGTCGCACGACAGCGACTGCGCGATCATCGCGCGCTGCCGCTGGCCGCCCGAGAGCTGGTGCGGGTAGGCGTGGAAGCGGGTCTCCGGGTCGGGCATCTCGACGAGCCGCAGCAGCTCCAGCGCCCGCTCGGTCGCGGCCGCCGGACCCATGTCGAAGTGGGTGCGCAGCGTCTCGACGATCTGGAACCCGATGCTGTAGACGGGGTTCAGCGCCGTCATCGGCTCCTGGAAGATCACCGCGATGTCGTGGCCGCGCACCCGGCGCAGCCGCCGCGGCGACATCCCGATCAGCTCGTTGCCGTCGAGCTTCGCGCTGCCGCTCGCGCGGCCGTTGGGCGGCAGCAGGCCGAGCAGCGACATCGACGACTGGCTCTTGCCGGACCCGGACTCGCCCACGATCGCGAGCACCTCGCCGGGCCGCACGTCGTAGGTGACGTCGATCGCCGCCGGGAACCACTCGCCCTCGACGTAGAAGTCCACGCAGAGGTCGCGGACCTGGAGGATCGGCTCGCGCTCGCCGCGCTCGACGGGCTTGTCTTCGGTCGGTGCAGGTGCGCTCACAGCTGCTCACCTCTCGTTCGGGTGGTGTCCGACGCCGGGGTCGCCGACGCCGTGCGGACGATCATGGGTGCGATCGGGGATGGGACGATGTGGGCATGAGCAGCCCGCAGACCTTCCGGTCGCGCCCGGCCCAGGGCCTCGCGGTCCTGACGGCGGTCGTGGGCGTGGCCGCCCTGGCCGCCTTCGTGCGCGAGAGCGGGCCGACGGCGCTCCTCACCACGCTGGCACCGGTCGCCCTCGTGGTGGCGGCCGGCTGGGCGCTGTTCTGGAACCCACGCGCGGAGGTCTCCGACGACGGCGTCACGCTGGTCAACGTGGTGCGCACCGTGCACGTGCCCTGGAGCCGGTTCGCGCACGCCGACACCCGCTGGGCGCTCAGCGTGACGACCACGCAGGACCTCACCTACACCTCGTGGGCGGTGCCCGCGGGCAGCGGCTTCGCCGCGCGCATGGTGCCCAGCCGGCAGCAGCACGGCGAGTGGGCCCCCGCCCAGCGCAAGCTGGCCTCGACGGGGACCGCCGAGGCGGCCGCGCTGGAGATCGCCGAACGGGTGCGCACCCGGCGTCACCGCGGCGAGGGTGACGTCGTCGTGACCGCCAACCGCCGTGTGCTCGCGGTGCTCGGCGGTCTCGCGGTGCTCGCAGCGCTCAGCGTCGCGCTGACCTGAGCGACCCCGCCCGACCGGCTGGCTCACGCCGTCGCCCGTGCCGCGACGCGCGCGGCCCGCCGGTCGGCGCGCGCCATCTTGCGAGCCGACGGGATCTTCTTCTGGCGCGGGTCGAACGCGTCGCGCAGACCGTCGCCGATGAAGTTGATGCAGAGGGCGATGAGGATGATGAACAGGCCCGGCCACCAGAACAGCCACGGGCGGGTGTTGAACGCGCCCTGGTAGTCGTTGATCATCTGGCCCAGCGACACGTTCGGCTGCTGGATGCCGAACCCGAGGTAGGACAGCGCGGTCTCGAGCAGGATCGCCGAGCTCATGAGCAGCGTGACGCTGACGATGATGACGCCGATCGCGTTCGGCAGCATGTGCTTGAAGATGATGCGCGTCGTGCTGGCGCCGGCGACGCGGGCGGCGTCGACGAACTCACGCTCGCGCAGCGACAGGAAGTCACCGCGCACCAGACGGGCCAGACCGGTCCACGACACCGCACCCAGCGCGAGCGCCAGCGGGATCGGGTCGGCCGCACCGAGCTTCTTGCCGAGCACCGCACCGATCACGATGACCGGCAGCGTGATGATGAGGTCGGTGAACCGCATGAGGACGGTGTCGACCTTGCCGCGGAAGAAGCCCGAGAACGCACCGATCAGGGTGCCGACGAGGGTCGCCACGGCGCCGATCACCGCCATCACGATGAGCGACGTCTGCACGCCCTTCATGGTGCGCGCGAAGATGTCGCGCCCGATCTCGTCCTGACCGAACGGGTGCTCGCCGATCGCGAAGCCCGCCGAGTCCCACGGCCACGTGAGCGTCGGGGCCCCGCGCGGGTTGAGGATGGGGTTGAGCTGCGTGTGGCTGTACTGCCACCAGCCCGGGATCCGGATCGGCCCGAGCGTGAAGCCGATCGAGGTGATCGCAAGGACCGCGGTGAGGATCAGGACGACCAGCCCGATCATGGCGCCCGTGTGCCGGAAGAACCGGCGCCGGACGATCTGGCCCTGGGACAGCCCCTCGACCTCGCGGAGCTCGATCGCGTTCTCCGCCTGGGTGTCGTCCACCACGTCGTCGTCGGCCGCCGTGGTGGCGGCCGTCATCGACGGGTTGAGCGAGCCGGTGCTGGTCTCCCCGGTCTCGAAGGGGTCGTCGTTGCGCTCGTTGCTCATGCGAGGTCCTCTCCGAGTGCGTCGGAAGGGCTGGTCGGAGCCGCGCTCCGCAGGGTGGTCATGCGTTCACCCGGATCCTGGGGTCGAGGGCGGCGTACAGCAGGTCGGCCACGATGTTCGCGAGGATCGCGAGGAACGCGACGATCACGAGGTAGGCCATCACCGGGTCGATGTCGTCCGCGCCCAGGTTGGCGATGAACAGCTGCCCCATGCCCGGCCGGCTGAAGATCCGTTCGGTGATCAGTGCGCCACCGATGAGGCCGATGATGTCGACCGGCACGATCGAGGCGAGCGGGATCAGCGAGTTGCGGAACCCGTGCCGCATGACGACGGTGCGCTCGTTGATGCCCTTGGCGCGGGCCGTCCGGATGTAGTCCTGGTTCATCACCTCGAGCATGGAGCCGCGCGAGAACCGGGTGTAGCCGGCGAACGAGATCAGCATGAGCGCCAGCGACGGCAGGATGAGGTGGGTGTAGCCGTCGAGCACCTGCACCCAGAAGTTGCCGCCGAGGTTCGGGGCACGGTCACCGATCGTCTGGATCGGGCGGTTGTTGATCGCCGGCGCGGACATGTAGGCCGGCCAGTAGCTGAGCACCTTGTCGAGGAAGATCAGTCCGGCGATGAGGAAGGCCGTGATGCCACCGGTGCGCGCGGACTGCTTCCAGTCCGGTCCGCGCCAGGCCCAGCCGATCCCCATGCCGACGGCGATCGCCAGCAGGCCGAGCAGCGCGGCCAGGCCGTAGCTCATCGACGGCGTCAGCATCGAGAACAGGTAGTACCGGACCGGGATGTAGAGCACGAGGCCGAGCACCACGCAGGTGAGCGCGGTGTACAGCGAGCGCCGGTTGCGCAGACCCGTCGACAGCGTCGTCACGGTGACCGCGATGCCCAGCGAGGTCAGGGTGAGCAGCACCCAGTCGAGCCGCGGCTGCAGCCACCAGTTGGTGACCTGCATGTAGACGAGGACGAGGGCGACCGTGAGCGCGGCGATCACACCGTGGATCGCACGACGCTTGGCGCCGCCACCCACAGCGAGCTGCCACAGGAAGCCGGCGACCAGCGAGATCCCGACGATGACGGCGGGGGCGATGACGGGGTCGACCAGGAAGTCGTTGAAGCCGATCGCACCCCACTGCTTGAGCAGCACCGCCACCCAGAACGAGGGCAGCGAGAACATGAGGAACGCGAAGAACGTGATCAGGTAGTCGAAGCTCGAGTACTGCCGCAGCGCGGAGACGATGCCGACGGCGACGCCGAGCACGATCGCGGCGACGGTCGCGAACGAGACCAGCTGGATCGTCGAGATGATCGCGGTGCCGAGCAGGTCGGAGACCGACCGCCCGGTCCGCCAGGCCACGCCCAGGTCACCGGTGACGAAGGCGAACAGCCAGTCGATGTAGCGCTCCCACGGCGGAGCGTCGAGGTTGAGCATCTCGATGCGCTGCTCCATCTGCAGGGGCGCGCTCGGGTCGGTGCTCGTGCGGAGGTCGGAGAGCGGGTCGATCGTGAAGTCGACCAGCATGTAGAAGACGAACGACGCCACGAGCAGCAGGGCGAGCCCCACGAGCGTGCGGCGAACGATGAAGATCAGCATGAACGGGCTACCTCGCAGTCCACGGTGACGGGCCCGAGTCCGGAGTGTAGGCGAACCACGCGGTGCGTGGTCTCACCAGACGGACGCGTGCCCGGGCTGGGCGGGAAGCGACAAGGGGGGCGCCGGAGTCGTCCGGCGCCCCCACTCGTCGTTTCAGTCGGTCAGACCGAGCCGGTGGCTCAGCCCTCCTCGCCCGGGTCCTCGGCGGTGTCGCCGGTGGTGCCCCAGTTCCAGAACCCGTAGAACACGGTCGGGGAGATCGTGATCGGGTCGATACCGGTCACCGTGTTGCGGTAGGCCGTCACCGACGGGAACTGGAAGATGGTCACGCCGAAGGCGTCGTTGACCAGGTGCGCCTCGATCTCGCCGAGCAGACGCTCCTGCTCCGCGGGGTCGGTCTCGACGCTGAGCTGGTCCTGCAGCTCGTCAACCTCGGGGTTGGAGTACCCGTAGAAGTTGTTGATCTGCCCGGTGCCGTAGTTGGCGTTACCGGCGGTCACAGCGGTGCTGGTGGACTGCCAGCCGAACAGGGCCGCGTCGTACTGGTCGGTCGCGGAGTCGAGCATCGAGCCCCAGTCGTCGCTCGAGGCGTCGACGAGGTTGAACAGACCGCTCTGGTTGAACGCCTCGGCCATGATCGCGTACTGCTGCTGGCGACGGGCGTTGCTCGCGCCGAACAGGATGCGGACGTCGACCGGCGTCTCGACACCGGCCTCCTCCATGAGCGCCTCGGCGCCGGCCACGTCGTTCTCCAGCGGGAAGGCCTCGGCCTGACCGTTGGCGGCGACCACGCCGTCGTACATCGGCGAGCCGGGCACGACGTTGTAGGACTGGCGGACCTCAGCCTCGGGGTTCAGCGGCTTGATCAGCTTGTCGACGATCTCCTGGCGCGGGATCAGCTTCAGGAACGCCTGGCGGACCTTGAGCGCGGTCTCCTCGTCGCCACCGTAGGTCTCCGGGTCGAACGGCCCACCGTTGGTGAACTGGAGGTCGACGTGCTCGTAGGTGCCGTCGATACCGGTGAGGACGGTGTAGCCGTCGCCGAGGCCGTTGAGGGCCTCCACGAGGTCGGCGGTGGCCTGCGGGGCCATCACGTCGATCTCACCGTTCTCGAGCGCGAGCACCTGCTGCATCGGGTCCTCGTTGTAGCGGACCGTGATGCGCTCGACCGACGCGGCGTGCGAGCCGGTGAAGTCCTCGCGAGCCTGGAGCGTCACGTACTGGCCGGCGACCATCTCGACGAGCTCGTAGGCGCCGTTGGACAGGTACAGCGACTTGTCCTCGGGGAGCGAGTCACCGAACGCGAAGCCCTCGTTCCAGAACTTCGAGATCGCGGCGAGCGCCTCGGTGTCCTCGTTCTCGAAGGCGTCCTTGACGGCCTGCTTGGCCTCGGCCGGGTCCTCGATGTCCAGGGCGTGCATCGCGACGACGTGCGCGGGGACGGCCGCACCGGTGAGGTTGACCTCCCAGTCGGCGTAGTTGACGTCGTAGGTGGCGGTCAGCGTCTTGTTGTCCTCGGACAGCTCGACGTCACCGATGTAACCGACGGTGGCGCTGGTGCCGTTGAAGTAGACGTTGGAGTCGACCTCGTCCTGGTTGGTGACGTTGCCCTCGTCGTCGTACTCGATCTCCTCGTCACCGATGGTGTTGAAGTGACCGCTCGTGGCGCCCCACTGCAGCAGGAGGTCGACCGCGTCCACAGGCGTGCCGTCCGACCACTTGTTGTCGTCGGCGAAGGTGTACTCGACTGTCAGCGGGTCCTCGTTGATGACCTCGTAGGTGCCGAAGTCCTCGTTCTGGACGAGGTTCAGCTCAGGGTCGTAGTAGTTGAACGACTCCTGGATGAGGTACAGGATGTTCGCGTTCGCCGTGGCGTTACCGGTCGCCGAGCTCGTGTTGTACTCGTAGAACGGCTGGTTCCAGCCCACGGTGACCGCGGTGTCGGTCTGGATACCGCTGTCGTCGCCGCCGGTGCCGGTGTCGCCGCCCTCGTCCGGGGGTGTGCACGCGGAGACGGCGAGCGCCGCCGCTGCGGCTCCCGCAACGAAGGCGGTAAGGCGCCTGATCTTCAATGTTCCTCCTAGGAACGGCCTGGATGCTGCCCGTCCCGGACTCGTCCGAGATGGCCTGGTGGGCCCTGTTGCGGCACGCACTTGTGCCTGGGACACGCGGCAGCATACGCACGGCTCGTGAGGCGGCGAACGTCCCGAAGGCCGAGATCGTCCTATTCGTTACCGAGTTGATACCGGATTCCTGAGGCCCGCAACATGGGCGTAACCAAGCGGTACAAGGTCCGGCCGTGGACCACTCCCCGCCCGGCCCAGGCTCCTGCGCAGCGGAGCACGTGCGCCACACTCGCGGTGTGGACGACCTCGTCGTGGCCCCCGGACCGGGGGCGCCGCGCGGCCTGCGGGTGCCGGCCGAGGACCTGCTCGAGCGGTTCTCGCGCGCGTCCGGGCCCGGTGGTCAGGGGGTCGCGACGACGGACTCTCGGGTGCAGCTCAGCCTCGATGTCGGCACGACGTCGGCGCTCGACGACGTCCAGCGCGCCCGTGCCCTCGCGCGCCTCGAGGGGCGCCTGGTGGGCACCGTGCTCACGGTGACGGCGGAGGAGCACCGCTCGCAGCGCCGCAACCGGACAGCGGCGCGGGAGCGGCTGGCCGAGCTGCTGCGGGAGGCGGTCGCCCCGCCGGTGGTCCGCCGTCCGACCCGTCCGACGCGCGCCTCCCGGCGCCGGGCCGCCGAGGCCAAGCGGCACCGGTCGCAGATCAAGCGCGACAGGCGCCGCCCCGAGCAGCCCTGACGCCTGGCCCCCGAGCCCGCTCCCCACCGCACGAGATCGAGGTTCTTGCGTCGAGATCGAGGATCTGAACGCTCGATCTCGACCCGGAACCTCGATCTCGACGGCGGCGGCTGGCGCCGGCGAGACGCGTGCGAGCTGGTCGCTCCGCGTCAGTCGCGCGCCGGACGCCGCGCCAGGCCCGGCACGAGGCCGTCGACGACCGCCTGCTGCTCGGCGACCGTGACAACCGTGGCCGGGTCGACCGCCGCGAAGGTGTCGACGAGGTCGCCGGCGGTCATCCGGTAGGCGCGGAGCCCGCCGCCCTGGTCGCGGGCCATGCCGCTGGGCCACACCTCGGGCTGGGCGCCCGCGACGCCGAGGCGCCACCCGAGCGGCTCCAGCTCGTCACGCACACGGCACAGCGCCTCGAACGCGCCGTCGGCCTCGGCACCCACCTCGGCGGGGTCGTCCGCCGCTGGCAGCACGACCGTGACCCGCCAGCGCGTCTCCTCGAGCCACCACGCCACGACGACGTCGTGGAGGGCGCCGTCACGGCTCGCGCGGATCGTCCGCCGGCCCTCCCTCACGACACCGCCCTTCCGAGGGCGGGGCGGGCACCGGGCGTCACAGGTCCGCGACGATCGCGTGGACGTTGCCCTCCGGGTCGGCGAAGGAGCCCGTGCACCGGCCCCGGTCGCGCGGTGCCGGACGCCCGGTCGGCGCGGCTCTCGCGGCGACGATCACGCCGTCGCGCCGGTTCTCCTCGTCGCAGCTGTCGCACTGGACGTTCAGCCCCGACGCCGGCCCGGTGAACGGCTCCGAGTGCGACGCACGCCTCCTCGCGAACCACGACCTCCCGGCCGAACGCGGTCTCGTCGACGTCCGCGAGCGCCGCGACGTCGTCGGCGAGGACGGTGATGCCCTCGAGTCGTGTCCCCACGAGCCGACGGTAGCGGGCACCCGACACCGACGGCCTGTCTCTCAGCCCCGCCGGCGCTACACGTTGAAGCGGAACTCCACCACGTCGCCGTCGGCCATGACGTAGTCCTTGCCCTCGACGCGAGCCTTGCCGCGGGCGCGGGCCTCGGCGACCGAGCCGGCCTCGACGAGGTCGTCGAAGGAGATCACCTCGGCCTTGATGAAGCCCTTCTGGAAGTCGGTGTGGATGACACCGGCCGCCTGGGGGGCCGTCCAGCCCTTGCGGATCGTCCAGGCGCGGGCCTCCTTCGGCCCGGCCGTGAGATAGGTCTGCAGGCCCAGGGTGTCGAAGCCGACGCGGGCGAGCTGGTCCAGGCCGGACTCCTCCTGCCCGTTCTCGGCCAGCATCTCCGCGGCCTCCTCCGGCTCCAGCTCGACGAGCTCGGCCTCGAACTTCGCGTCGAGGAAGATCGCGTCGGCCGGCGCGACGAGCGCGCGGAGCTCGGCCTGGCGGGCCTCGTCGGCGAGGACGGCGTCGTCGGAGTTGAAGACGTAGATGAACGGCTTGGTCGTCATCAGCCCGAACTCGCGCAGCGCGGCGCGGGCGTCGTCGTCGAGCGTCGGGCCGGCCGCGCTGAGCGGCGTGCCGGCCTGCAGCAGCTCGATCGCGGTCTGCGCGGCGGCGAGCACGGCGGGCTCGGTCTTCTTGCCGCGCACCTCCTTCTCCAGCCGCGGGATCGCCTTCTCCAGCGTCTGCAGGTCCGCCAGCTGCAGCTCGGTGAGGATCGTCTCGATGTCCGACGCCGGATCCACCTTGCCGTCGACGTGCACGACGTCGGGGTCGTCGAAGGCACGGGTGACGACGCAGATCGCGTCCGCCTCGCGGATGTTGGCGAGGAACTGGTTGCCCAGCCCCTCCCCCTCGCTCGCGCCGCGCACGATGCCGGCGATGTCGACGAAGCTCACGGTCGCCGGCACGATGCGCTCGCTGCCGAAGACGTCGGCGAGCACCTGCAGGCGCGGGTCCGGCAGCGGCACGACGCCGACGTTCGGCTCGATCGTGGCGAACGGGTAGTTCGCCGCGAGCACGGTCGCGCGCGTCAGCGCGTTGAACAAGGTGGACTTGCCGACGTTCGGCAGTCCCGCGATCCCGATCGTCAGTGCCACGGGGGGCAAGCCTATCCCGCGGCCCGCCCCGTCCCGGCCGCCCGTCCGAGGTACGCCGTCGCGACCATCCGGGGCGGTGGCGCACGAGAGGATGGCCGCGTGCGCACCTCGACGGACCGGCTTTGTGTCCGGGCCGCCATCGCTGTCGCAGCCCTGGCGGGCCTGCTCGCCGCCGTCGCCTGGTTGCTCGGCTCCGTGCCCGGCGACGCGCTCGGCGCGGTCCGGCGCCGCTCGACGGTGGAGCTCGGTGCCGTCGCCGCGGCACTCGCCCTGCTGCCGCTGCTGCCGCTGCGCTGGTTCCGCTGGGTGCTGCTGGTGGCCGCGACGGGCCTGCTCGGGGTGGCGCTGGCCGTCTACCTGACCGTGGGGCGCTGACGCGCCGTCAGCCGCCCATCAGCCGCGCACCCAGCGCTGCCAGCAGCGCGCCCACGACGACGACCGCCGCGACCACGCCGTCCGTCCGCCGGAACGGCTCCTGCCGCCGCGAGGTGCGCACGGGCGCACCGATCCCGCGGACGTCGAGAGCGTCGGCGACGTGGTTGCCGCGCCGGATGCCGCCGACGAGCAGCGCCAGCGCCGCACGGGCGTAGCCGCGCGCCCCGATCCGGGGCCGGCCGCGACGGTCCAGCGGCGCCCGGCTGCGCGCCGACGACAGCAGCAGCCGCCACCGCTGCGGCATCTCGGCGAGCATCCGGTGCGCCGTCAGCACCGCGAAGCCGGCGCGCGGCCGCACCCGGCAGTGCTGCACGAGCGCGACCACGAGCCGGGTGGCGTCGGAGCGCCGCGCGACCACGACGGCCGGCACCGCCACCACCAGCACGCGCAGCGCGAGCGCGGCGCCGACGCGGACCCCGTCGTCGGTCACCAGCAGCGGGCCGACCTCGGCGAGCACCCTGCCCGGCCTGCTGACGGCGTTCGTCATCAGCACCCCGAGCGCGAACGGTGCGAACGTCAGATGCGCGCGCAGCAGCTCCGCCGGGCCGGCCCGCAGCCCGGCGGCCAGCACCACGAGCAGCCACGCGTGCAGGCCGACCAGCGCCGCGACGTCGAGCACGAACGAGACCGAGGCGCCCAGGAGGAGCAGCAGCGCCGCCGGGGTCAGCGGGTTCAGCCGCGCGAGCCCACCGCGCCGCGACCGCGCGCCCACCGGCGCCGACAGCGTCGCGCTCACGCCGCCGCCCCGGTCAGCGCCACGCGTGCCGCGGCGGGCAGCGGCAGGCCCGCGAGCGCCGTCAGGTCGCCCGCGAGCACCTCGCGCGTCGGCCCGCCGCCGCGCAGCCGCCCGCCGACGACGACGTGCACGCGGTCGGCGACCTCGAGCACGAACCGCAGGTCGTGGGTCGTCAGCAGCACCCCGCGCCCCGCCTCGGCGGCGGCGCGGAGCGTGCGCACCGCCCACCGCACCCCGGCCCGGTCGAGACCGTGCGTCGGCTCGTCGGCGAGCACGACCGCCCGCTCCCCCTGCAGCACGGTCGCGACCGAGAGCCGGCGCTGCTCGCCGCCGGAGAGCCGGTGCACCGAGGCGTCGGGGTCGAGCCGCAGCGCCCGCACCGTGCGCTCGACGACGTCGGGCGGTGTGCCGCCGATCGCCAGCTCCTCGGCGACCGTCTGCCCCAGCAGCTGGTGCTCGGCGTCGCCCAGGACGAGCGCGGGCCGACCGGCCGGCCGCGCCACCTCACCGGCGAGCGGCGCGTGCAGCCCGGCGAGCGTGTGCAGCAGCGTGGACTTGCCGCACCCGTTCGCCCCGACGACGGCGACCACCTCCCCCGCTCGCACCGTCACCTCGGCATCGGTCAGCACGGGCGCCCCGTGCCCAACGGCGAGGCCCGTCGCACGCAGCAGCGTCGCCCCCGGCTCGACGCTGCCCGGCACCGACGGTGCGAGCGGAGGCGGATCGCCGTCGGGCGATCTCCCCAGCCGGGCCTCGACCGGCCACGGCAGGTGGGCGCCCGCCCGGGCGAGGTCGGCGCCCACCCGGCGCCAGACCCGCTCGGCCGGCCCGTCCGCGACGACCCGGCCGCCGTCGAGCGCGACGACGCGGGTCGGCAGCTCGCCGGCGTCGGCCCACTCGTCGAGGCGGTGCTCGACGAGCAGCACCGCGGGCGGGTCGTGCTGCCCCCGCAGCCGGGCGACCACGCGCTGCACGCCGCGCAGCGCGCCCGGGTCGAGCAGCGCCGTCGGCTCGTCGAGCAGCAGCAGCGCCGGCTCCGGCGCGAGCGCCGCAGCGAGCCCGACCCGCTGCGCCTGCCCGGCCGACAGCGTGCCGGTGTCGCGGTCGCGCCACGCGAGGCCGTCGACGGCCGCGAGGGCTCGGTCGATCGCGGCCTCGACGCGGTCGATCGACCAGGCGCGGTTCTCGCACCCGAACGCGACGTCGTCGGCGACGATCGGCAGGCACGCGCCGGCCGCGGGATCCTGCGGCAGCCACCCGACGTCCAGAGGCGGCGGGTCCTCGTCGGGGTCACGGCCCAGGACCTGCTCACCGGCCAGCTCGACCGAGCCGGTGACGGTGCCGCCCGGGGCGGGCTCCAGGCGGGCGAGCACGCGCAGCAGCGTCGACTTGCCCGAGCCCGACGGCCCCACGACCAGCACCTGCTCGCCGGCGCCGACGTCGAGATCGACGCCGGCGAGCAGGGTGCGACCGGTCGCGGTGGTGACCGTCAGGTCCCGGACGCGCAGCACGCTCACGCGCGGGCGGGCGCCGAGGCGTCCGCGCGAGCGATCGCGAACGAGTCGAGCACCCCGGTGCGCCGCAGCACCTGCACGAGCACCCGGGCGAGCAGCCCGCCCAGCAGCAGCCCGGACGCGACCTGCAGGCCGAGGCGCAGCAGGAGCAGGTCGGACCCGAACCAGCCCGCGCGCACCGCGGTGAACCAGAACACGAGGAACGCCCCGAGCGCGCCCGAGAGCGCGTAGACGCCCCAGGTGAACCGGCGGTACCGGGTGAGCGCGAACGGCAGCTCGCTGCCGGCGCCCTGCAGCAGCGCGGCCACCAGCAGCATCGGCCCGACGGGCGAGCCGAGGAACACGACCTCGACGACGCTGGCCATCACCTCCGCCACCACCCCGGAGCCCGGTCGGCGGGTGATCGCGACCGCGAGCGGGGCGACCAGCAGCCAGCCGCCCAGCAGCACGTGCTGGGTGAGGTCGCCGAAGGGCCCCGCGAGCACCGAGAGCCCCACCCACGCCTGCACCAGCACCCAGTACAGGAACCCGAAGGTGACGCCGAGGACGACGACGAGCACGAGGTCGCGGGTGCGCCAGCGGGCGCGCAGCGCGCTCATCGCAGCGCCTCCGAGGCGGCCGGGCTGTGGGCGACGACGGTCGCGTGCGTCACCACGTGCTGAGTGGCCTGCGCCGCCGCGAGCCAGGTGTCGAGCACGGTCGTGAGCACGTCGGAGAGGTCGCCGCGCAGGGTCGTGACGAAGTGCTCGGCACGCAGGAAGGTGCCCGCCTCGCGGGCACGGTCGATGGCGGCCCAGACCGGGGCGAGGTGGTCGGCGTCGGCGGGGACGCCGTCGGGCGGTGCGGACACGGGGTCGAACAGCGGGTACAGGGACCACTGCGCCTGCACGATCAGCCCGGTCGGCGTCAGGCGTGGGGTCTCGACGGCGGGTGGCGGGACCACGCCGCACACCTCGCCCGGGCAGCCGCGCGAGACCATCAGGGTCGCGACGACGTGGTGGCCCGATGCCGCGGCCGCCGCCACGAGATCGCGCAGGTACTCGGCGATGCGCTGCTCGGGCCCGCGCACGAAGGTCGAGACCCGGTCGGTGTCCAGCTCCAGGCCGGTGCCGTCGACGGCGGCGAGCGCGTCGGTGATGACGCGGACGTAGTCGTCGCTCATCACCGACAGCGTGATGCGGGCGCCCACGCCGAGGGCGGCGGCAGCCTCGACCGGGTCGGCGGGGAGGGCGGCGGTCGCGGCCTGCGGGGTGCTGGTGGTGCTGGTCGTGCTCGTCATGGTGTCCTCACGTCTCGTGCGGACACGGGACGCGAGGAGTCGGGCGACTCACGCGTGAGACCTCCCTGCGCCGGCATGACCCGGATCAGGTTCGACGGTCGAAGGTTGGGAACCTTCCTCTCAGCCCGGCCGTTACCGGACTCCCGTGGTGTGCACCACGCTACCGGCGACGGGCACCGGGTGCAGCCGGTGTCCGGTGTGCGGGCAGCGGTGACGTCGGAGCCGCGGCAGGGCCGTCCGGTCGGGGCCGGCGCGCCCCGTGTCGGCGCCCACGACCGTGATCGGCCGTGGGACGGCGCGGCTGCGTCGTGATGTCGCCGGTGCGTGACAGTCTCGACGGCATGGATCTGCTGCCCCTCCTGCTCTGCGTCCTCGGCCTGGCCGTGGGCGCCGTCGCCGGCTGGCTGCTCGGGCGTCGCTCGGGCACCGGTGCCGACGTCGAGGCCGAGCGTCGCGCGGCCGCGCAGCGGCTGGCCGACGTGCAGACCGCCGCCGAGCAACGGCTCGCCGACGCCCAGGCGTCGTTCCAGCAGCGTCTCACCGACCGGGAGGCTGCGTGGGAGCAGCGGCTCGCCGATGTCGAGCGCACCGCGGCGGAGCGGCTCGCCGATGCCGAGCGCAGCGCCGCCGAGCGCCTCGCCGATGCCGAGCGGGTCGCCGCCGAGCGGGTGGCCGACGTCGAGCGCACCGCGGCGGAGCGGCTGCGGGCCGAGCAGGAGGCCGCCCAGCTGCGGCTGGCCGAGCTCAGGCAGGACCAGCAGCGGCTCAAGGACGAGTTCACGGCCCTCTCCGCGAAGGCGCTCGAGGCCAACAGCGAGGCGTTCCTCCGGCAGGCCGAGGAGCGGCTCAAGCGTGCCCAGGAGACCAGCCAGTCCGAGCTCGCGAAGCGCGAGGAGGCGGTGCGCCAGCTCGTCGAGCCGCTCGCGCGGACGCTCGGCGAGGTCCGCACCGAGATGACGGCGGCCGAGAAGGCGCGCGCGGAGGCGCACGGGGCGCTCGCCGAGCAGGTGCGCGCCATGCAGAGCTCCTCGGAGGCGCTGCGCACCGAGACGGCGCAGCTGGTCACCGCGCTGCGGGCGCCGCAGGTGCGCGGCCGCTGGGGCGAGCTGCAGCTGCGCCGCGTGGTCGAGGCCGCCGGCATGGTGGCGCACGTCGACTTCACCGAGCAGGAGACGCTGCGCACCGACGACGGTCTGCTGCGGCCCGACCTGGTGGTGCACCTGCCGGGCGAGAAGAACGTCGTCGTCGACTCCAAGGTCGCGTTCAACGGCTACCTGGAGGCGATGGAGGCCAAGGACGACACCGTCCGGGCGAAGCGGCTCGAGGCCCACGCCCGCCACATGCGCGAGCACATCGACGCGCTGGGCGCGAAGGCGTACTGGGACGCCCTGGCCGCGACGCCGGAGTTCGTCGTCATGTTCGTGCCGGCCGAGACGTTCCTCAACGCCGCGCTCGAGCAGGACCCGACGCTGTGGGAGCGCGCCTTCGAGCGCAACGTCGTCATCGCGACGCCGGCGACGCTCGTCGCGCTGCTGCGCACGGTCGGCTACACGTGGCGACAGGAGCGGCTGGCCAGCGAGGCGCAGCAGGTGTTCGAGGTGGGCAAGGAGCTGCACAAGCGGCTCGCCACGTTCGGCAAGCACCTGGCCGACCTGGGCCGGCGGCTCAACGGCACGGTCGAGCAGTTCAACAAGCTCAACCGCTCGCTCGACAGCCAGCTGGTGACGCAGGTGCGCCGGTTCAGCGCGCTGCAGGGCCTCGACAACCCGCTCGAGACGCCGCCGCCGCTGGAGGTCCTGGCGGTGCCCGCGGCCAAGCCGGACCTCTACGACGGCGGCGAGAGCCCCCGGGCCATCACGGCCGCCGTGACCGAGGACCGCGCGGCCGAGGAGGAGCGTCGCGCCGTCCTCGACGCCGAGGAGGAGCGTCGCGCCGTCCTCGACGCCGATGACGACACCCTCGCCCTGCTGGAGATCGCCGACGTCGAGCAGCCCCACCGGGAGCGCAAGCGCGCCTGAGGTGGGCTGAGGGGGCCGCGCAGGCGGCCCTCGCGGGCCCTGCGGGGTGGCGCCGAGCGGCGGGACGCGCGAGAAGCGGGAGGCACGGGGACGACCGTGGCCGCGAGCGCCGCACCCGACCCGGTCGCCGGTGCGGGGAGCGTCGGCGCGCCAGGACCGCCGCGGGCCCCACGCACGCACCGCAGGAGCACCCCACGGGCGGCGGCGCGCAGATGCGTCGCGTCGCGCGGCCTCCTGCTGTGCTGCGGTACCTGCCGCAACACGGCTCGTCGGTGCGCGGGAGCGGCGGTCGGTCGAGCGCGTCGTCAAGCACGGGCCGCGTGCACGACCCGCCCAGGTGGTCGGTTCTGCACGCGAAGCGGCCCTCTCGGTGCACATCAGCAGCCCGGTGGTCGGTTCTGCACGCGAGCCGAACCCACCCCGAGACGCGCGACGGCGGCCGGACCCACCCCAGGTCCGGCCGCCGCCGCTTCGGTGAGGGGCTCAGCCCCTCGTCATCACCCCGCCGTGCGGTCCTGCCGCTCCGTCACCGAGAGCGCGTTGACGATGGGGTAGTCGTACGTCCTGCGGTTGAGGAGCTCGATCTCGAGGTCGCCACCGGGGTGGTCGACCACGATCACGTGCTCGTCGGCCCACAGGCCGCCCGCCTCCGCCGCCACGTCGTGCGCCACCAGCTGGTACCGGCCGTTCACGAGGACGTCGAAGACGCGGTCACGCTCGGGGTACCACTCCTCGAACTCCGCGAAGCCCAGCACCACCTCGTAGGTGCCCGCCGGCGCGTCGGAGAACACGTAGGAGAAGATCCCCGTGCGTCGGGACTGGAAGAGCGTGTCGTCCGTCGTCCCGCCGATGGCCTCGTCGGTGGTCTCCACCGACACCCGCTGGCCCATCCAGCCCCAGTCGTTGCCGGCCAGGGGCTGGTCGGCCTGCCAGGTCAGGTCGTCGCCGTCGGTGTACTCGTCACCGCCGACGTTGACGCCGACCTGGTACGCCGACACCACGAGCGTCACCGGGATCGTGACCGTCGGCACGCGGCCTGCACTGGTCTCGACCAGGATGTTCGCGCCGTACACGCCGGGCTCCAGCCCGGTGGTGTCGACCGTCACGCCGAGCGTGGCGGTCTCCCCCACCTCCACGGTCCCCTCGGCCGGGTCGACCGTCAGCCACGGGACGTCCGTGACGTTCGGGTCGCCGACGTCGATGAGGTAGACCTCGCCGGTGAGCTGGTCACCGGCCCAGAGGGCACCCGTCGCGTCCATCTCCAGCCCGGCGCCCGGACCCGCGCCGGAGCTCGGGAAGCCGACCGTGGAGATCGTCGAGCAGTCCTCCGGCGAGATCTGGTAGATCAGCGTCTCCAGCGCGCTGTTGACGAACCAGATCGTGTCGGACGTCGGGTTGTACGCGATACCGGCGATCGACGCGTCCGCGGGACGGCAGCTCGCGAGCGTCTCCCCCGGCGTCGGGTGCGAGAACCCGGCCACCGTGTAGATGACGCCCTCGTTCCAGCCGCCCGTGTAGAACACGTCGTCGACCGGGTTGTACGCGAGACCGCGCTGCGAGACGTTCGCCCACGGGGAGCCGGTCAGCCGACTGGTCTCCGCGCCCGTCGCCGGGTCGAAGCAGACGATCGCGTTGTCCCCGCCGACGTTCACCTGGCACATGTCGCCGGTGCTGCTGTCGAGCGCGAGGTCACCCGACCAGGTGCCGCCCCAGGTCGCCGGGTAGGAGTCGAGCAGGTCGCCCGACGTCGTGAACCGGTTGTTGGTGACGGCCTCCGCGTCGGAGACCCACACGTCGCTGTCGTACCCGATGCCCCATGTCACACCGGGCAGCCCGGTGCTCCACTCGTCGAGCACGTCGCCGGGTGCGTCCGGGGTCACCGTGCGGTTCGCCAGCGCGTCCTGCTGCGCGTCGGTGTAGAGCCCGATCGCGGTGGTCGCCTCGGTGTCCGACTCGGCGGCCGCCGCCTCGATCTCCGCGATCGAGGCCTGCGCCTCGGCAAGGGTGGTCGCGTCCTCGGGCACGATGCCCGGGGTCGTGGCCCCCATCGACAGCGCCGGGGCCGGTGCCTCCGCGGTCACGTTCCTCGGGAGCTCACCGATGGTGTAGTCCAGCGGCAGCGAGCCCGAGTTGGTGATCGTGAGGTCCGCCGTCCGGTTCTCGCCCTCGGTGAGGACCCACTCGAACGACGACGGCGCCACGTCCGCGATGCCCGTCCGCAGCTGCGGCGAGAACGTGTTGCGCTCGTCCTCGACGTCGACCAGCACGTCGGTGCTGGCCGTCTCGTACCCGGGTGCCGTCACCGTCACCGTGTACGCCCCGAAGAACAGCAGCGCCTCGTAGCTGCCGTCCTCGGCCGTGGTGACGACCACGGGGTCGTCGCCGTCGGCGGGCGTGGCCGTGACGGTCGCACCGGCGACGGGCAGCCCGTCGTTGGCGTCGACGACCGTGCCGTGCACGTACCCGTGCGGCGGCAGCCCGTACCTGATCGACAGCCCCGGCTCGATCACCGCGCTGTTGAACGAGTACTGGTGGGCCACCGTGCCCTCGGCGTTCTCGATGCCGACCGTGGCGCTGTCACCGGCTGCACGGCTGTCGTCCTCGGTGAGGTCGCCGTAGCCGAAGATCACGTCCCCGCCCTCGAGCAGGGTCGCCGAGAAGTTCAGCCGCTGCGGGTTCGCCGCACCGTAGAACGTCACGTCGCGGTACTCCACGACGAACGCCGCCTCGCCGTCGACCTCGGTGGCCGCGGTGTAGACGCCGCCCTCCTCGTCGATCTGCAGGTCGTCCCAGAACGCGTACAGCGCCGCGTTCGGCAGCCCCGTCGACGGGATCTCGACGTTCCCGAACGCCGTCACCGGCGAGAGGAAGTTGAGGTGCCCGTTGGTGGACACGTGCACCTGCTCGTAGCTCTCCCCGTACAGCGAGAACGCGAACGGCAGGTCGAGCAGCGTCGTCGCCTCGTCACCGGAGAGGTCGACGGCGTCCTCGCCCTGCAGGTAGTCGGCGGTGCCGACCGTGCAGTAGTAGCCGTAGGCGTCGAACACCGGCTCGAGCGCGACGTCGACGGTCTCGTCGCCGTCGACCGTCAGGCTCTCCGAGTACGGGTCGGCGCACGCGCCGGCCGTCGCGGTGAGCGTGTAGGTCCCCGCCGGCACGTCGGCGAAGCTGAACGCGCCGTCCGCGTCGGTGGTCACCGGCTCGATCGGCGAGCCGAGGCCCACCGTCGCACCCTCGACCGGCTCACCGGTCTCGGCGTTGGTGACCGTGCCCGAGACCGTGAACTCGCTCGCGGCCTCCAGCACGAAGTCCAGCGAGACGGTCTCGCCCTCCGGCACCGCGGCGGTCTGCGTCTGCTCGGCGTAGCCGAACGCGGAGACCGTCACCTCGTAGTCGCCGGCGGCGAGGGCGGCGGTGTAGACGCCGTTCTCGTCGGTCGTCACCGTGCGCTCGGTGGGGCCGACGATCTCGACACGGGCGCCGGCGACGGCGCCGCCGTCCGACCCGGTGACCGCACCGGTGAGGGTGCCGGCGTCGCCGATCGGCGCGGCCTCGACCAGCGCGAGCGCGTCGAGCTTGCCCTCGCCCCAGACGTTGTTGTCGTCCGCGGTGCCGCCGCACGTGGTGTCGTCGACGTCGATCGCGGTCTCGTCGAGCAGCTCCCAGGTGGCGCGCACGTCACCGATGAGGGACGGTGCCGCGCTCCACAGCAGCGCGACCGCGCCGGCCAGGTGCGGTGCCGCCATCGAGGTGCCGTCGCCGAATCCGTAGCCGTTGCCCGGCAGCGAGGAGCGCACGTTGACGCCCGGCGCCGCGATGTTCGGCTTGATCGTGCCGTCCTGGCCGGGACCGCGTGCCGAGAAGCTCGCGATGTTGCCGTTGACGTCGTAGGCGCCCACCGAGTAGGTGAGGGTCCGGCTGCCCGGCGAGCCGCTCGTCTCGCACGACGGGCCGGAGTTGCCGTTCGACCAGGAGCCGAAGACGCCGGCGGCCTCCCAGGCCGCGATGACGTCCTCCATGAACGGGTCGTTCGACGGGAACCGCGAGCCCCAGGAGTTGTTGACGATGTGCGGACGCCGCGTCGGGTCCGGGTTGTCGCCGTCGACCTCGGTGGGCGCGAGGATCCACTCGCCCGAGGCGATCAGGTCGTCGTCGGCGCAGGTGTCGCAGCCGTTGGCCGCGATCCAGTCCGCGCCGGGTGCGACACCGATCTGGTTGGCGTCGCCGTCGTCGCCGACCATCGTGCCCATCGTGTGCGAGCCGTGACCGTTGGTGTCGCACGGCCCGACGGAGCAGGCGCCGGAGACGTCGAACCAGTTGTAGTCGTGGGTGAAGGTGCCGTCGCCGTTGCTGCCGCGGTAGTGGTCCACGAGCGCCGGGTGGTCGTACTGCACACCGGTGTCGATGTTGGCGACGGTGATGCCCTCGCCGGTGATGCCCATGTCCCAGACGTCGTCGGCGTTGATGTCGGCGACACCCCACTCGACGGCGTCCGTCCGGATGTCGGTCGTCGTCATCCGGGTGACCGGCTCCACGAGCGGGTACACGACGGTCTCGCGGATCTCCAGGACGTCCCGGCTCTCCGCGAGCTGGCGCGCCAGCTCGAGGGTGCCGTCGTGGACGAGGATCGCGTTGGTGATCCAGCGCGGCGTGTAGTCGACGCCGGCCGCCTCGAGGGCCTCGACGGTGTCGGCCTGCGAGGCCGCCGCGGTGGCGGTGAGCTCCTCGTAGACAGCGACGCCGCGGGCATCCCAGTCGGGGATGGCCGCGGCGCTGGTGAGGTCCGCTCGATCGGCGAACCTGATCCAGAAGTCTGCCGTCTTCTCCTCCGACAGCGTGGTCATGGCCTGCTCGGTGAACTTGTCGTCCGCCGTCGCGGCCACAGGATCGTCGGGTTCCGCCATCGCTGGTACGGCGCCCGCGACCATGGTCGCGGCGAGCCCTACCGCTGCGGTGGCAGCGACCGCCAGCCGTCTGGCGGCTGACACGGGTGGTGTGCGCACTGTGCCTCCTGTCGATGGCCTGGCGTCGTCCACCAGGCGCCGAGACGTCGCCCCAGGTGAGGGACCTCTCCACGGTCCCGTCCCGCGCTACGGACCGGCAAGGCTGGTTCGGGGGCAGGTCACGGGCAGGTCAGGGGCAGTTCAGGGTCGGGTCGGGGACGACGCGGACCTGACGACGACCTGTGAGCGACCTTGGAACCGCTTGACGACGGCCTGAACGTCGGAAAGGATCCGAGTGATGACTCCCCGGGGGGGTGGAGGTCAGTTCCATGTCAATCGATGTCTCCGAGACGGACCAGGGTTACGTGCTCTGCGTGGGTCTGTCGCTCGAGGCCTGCAGCGAGGTCGCGCGCCTGGTCAAGGACCGGGCCGTCGTCGTCGCCGCCGCCGACACCGACGGGGCGCGGGCACTGCTCGGGCGCGCTCCGGTCGGGCTGCCGGCGGCGGGGCCGCCCGATCCGTCGCCGCCGCCGCGCGGCTCCGTCCTGCAGCGCGGCCCGCTGCGCGTCGACCTCGCGGCGCGGGAGGTGACGATCTCGGGCCGCCCGCTGCACCTCTCGCCGCGCGAGTTCGACCTGCTGGCGGCGCTGGCGTCGGAGATCGAGCGCGTCTGGTCGTTCGCCGAGCTGACCACACGCGTGTGGCACACCGGCTACCTCGGTGCGCCCGACGTCGTCACCTCCGCCGTGAAGCGGCTGCGCAAGCGTCTCGACGCCTTCGCGGGGCTGCAGATCGCCTCGGTGCGCGGCATCGGGTACCGGCTCGTCGTGAGCGGGTAGCGCGGCGGCACGGATCGCGGTCCCGGACGGCGTCGCTCACGTCGTCAGGGATCGCCGTCCGTCGTGCAGCGCTCGCGTCGTCGGGCGACGTCGGGGGGCGTCGTCCGCCGACGACGCGAGGCTCAGACGGGGCGCAGGTCGAGCTGGCGCGGCCGCTTGGTGGGCTGACCGGCCTTCTTGAGGTCCGCGCGGAGCTCGCGAGGCAGCGAGAACATGAGGTCCTCGGTCGCGGTGCGGACCTCCTCGACGTCGCCGAAGCCGAGCGTCGCGAGGTGGTCGATGACGTCGCGCACGAGGATCTCGGGCACCGAGGCGCCGGAGGTCAGACCGACCGTCGTGACGCCGTCGAACCACTCCTCGCGCAGCTCGGCGGCGCGGTCCACCCGGTAGGCGGCGCCGGCGCCGGTCTCGAGGGCGACCTCGACGAGGCGCACCGAGTTCGAGGAGTTGGCCGACCCGACGACGATCACGACGTCGGCGTGCGGTGAGATCTTCTTGACCGCGACCTGCCGGTTCTGGGTGGCGTAGCAGATGTCGTCGCTCGGCGGGTCGGCGAGGTTCGGGAACCGCTCGCGCAGCCGGCGCACGGTCTCCATGGTCTCGTCGACCGACAGCGTGGTCTGGGAGAGCCAGACGACCTTGTCGGGATCGCGCACGGTGACCGCGTCGACCGCGTCGGGCCCGTCGACGAGCTGGATGTGCTCGGGGGCCTCGCCCGCGGTGCCCTCGACCTCCTCGTGGCCCTCGTGGCCGATCAGCAGGATGTCGTAGTCGTCGTTGGCGAAGCGCACGGCCTCCTTGTGCACCTTCGTCACCAGCGGGCAGGTGGCGTCGATCGTGTCGAGGTTGCGCGCGGCCGCCTGGGCGTGCACCGCCGGCGAGACGCCGTGCGCGGAGAAGATGACGCGGGCGCCCTCGGGCACCTCGTCGGTCTCGTTGACGAAGATCGCACCGCGCTCGGTGAGCGTCTCCACGACGTACTTGTTGTGGACGATCTCCTTGCGGACGTAGACCGGAGCGCCGTAGTGGTCGAGAGCCTTCTCGACGGCGACGACGGCCCGGTCGACCCCGGCGCAGTAGCCGCGCGGGGCTGCCAGCAGGATCCTCTTGGTCGGTGCGTCGCTCACTCCCCCAGTCTCCCATGCCCGTCTCGCGTTCCCCCGGGGACGGGGCCTCGACCCCGCACCCGCTCCGGTGGTGTCGCCCACACCGCCGTCGCCGGCCGCCGCCGGGCGCGTCGTGTCCCACGGGTGCGGCAGGCTAGGGGCGTGACCGAGCAGAGCACCGCGACCGGGGCGTCGGACGGCGCGCCGCGCGCGCCGCTGCCGACCAAGGCGCTCGACACCACGCCCGAGAACCCGTGGCCGGTGCGGCTGCTGTCGTCGAAGATCGCCGACTACGTCGCGCGCATGCCGAGCGTGTGGGTCGAGGGCCAGATCGTCGAGCTCAACGCGCACAACTCCAGCGGCACCGCGTGGGTGACGCTGCGCGACACCGACGTCGACATGTCGGTCACGGTCACGATGGCGAAGCGCGTGCTGCTGGCGATCCCGGGCATCGAGGTCGGCGCCCACGTCGTCGTGCACGCCAAGCCCGAGTACTGGGTCAAGCGCGGCACGCTGCAGCTGTCGGCGCGCAACATCCGCGCCGTCGGCATCGGCGACCTGCTGGCGCGCGTCGAGCAGCTCAAGCGGCTGCTGGCGGCCGAGGGGCTGTTCGACCGCGAGCGCAAGCGCCCGCTGCCGTTCCTGCCGCGCAAGGTCGGGCTGGTGTGCGCGCCGAAGGCCAAGGCGCGCGACGACGTCGTCGTCAACGCCCGCGACCGGTGGCCGCAGGTGCGGTTCGAGATCCGCGAGGTCGCGGTGCAGGGCCCCAGCTGCGTCGGCCAGGTCGTGCGCGCGCTCGGCGAGCTCGACGCCGACCCCGAGGTCGAGGTCATCGTCGTCACGCGCGGCGGCGGCGCCACCGAGGACCTGCTGCCGTTCTCGAACGAGGCGATGGTGCGCGCGGCCGCGGCGTGCCGCACCCCGATCGTGTCCGCGATCGGTCACGAGACCGACAACCCGCTGCTCGACCTCGTCGCCGACTACCGCGCCTCCACGCCGACCGACGCGGCCAAGCGGGTCGTGCCGGACGTGGCGCACGAGCGCGAGGCGCTGCGCGCCGTCCGGCACCGGCTGCGGGCGATCGTGCGACACCGGCTCGACGGCGAGGAGCATCGCCTCGCGGCGCTGCGCAGCCGGCCGGTGCTGGTCGACCCCACCCGCATCCTCGACACCCACGTCGCGCAGCTCGACGGCATCCGCGACCGCTCCCGGCGCGCCTTCGACACGCACGTGCAGGCCGCGGCGGCGCAGGTGGCGACGCTGCGCACGGCGCTGCGCACGCTGTCGCCGCAGGCGACCCTCGACCGCGGCTACGCCGTGCTGCGCACCGCCGACGGCGAGGTCGTCCGCTCCCCCGACCAGGTCGACGTCGGGGACCCGCTCACCGCGCTCGTCGCCCGTGGCCGGCTGGACCTGGAGGTCACCGGGGCCGACGGTGACGACGACGCGCCACCAGTGATTGGATCTACGTCGTGACCGAACAGCCCGACGTCGCCACGCTCAGCTACGAGGAGGCCCGTGACGAGCTCGTCGAGGTCGTCGCCCGGCTCGAGTCGGGAGCCGCGAGCCTCGAGGACTCGCTCGCGCTCTGGGAGCGCGGCGAGGCGCTGGCCGACCGCTGCCAGCGCGTGATCGACGACGCCCGCGAGCGGCTCGCGGCGGCGCGTGACGCCGTCGAGAGCCCCGAGGACGCACCGGAGGAGGACGAGTGAGCCGCGCCCTGGTCATCGGCGAGGCCCTGGTCGACGTCGTCCAGGAAGCCCAGGGACGCACCGACGAACACCCGGGCGGCTCGCCCGCGAACGTCGCGATCGGGCTCGCGCGGCTCGGCCGCCGCACCCAGCTCGCCACCTGGTTCGGGCACGACCCGCGCGGCCACGTGGTCCGCGACCACCTGAGCGCGTCGGGCGTGGTGCTCGTGCCCGGCTCCGACGGCGCCCCGCGCACCTCGACGGCCCAGGCGACGCTCGACGCCGACGGCGCCGCCACCTACGAGTTCGACCTGCTCTGGCACGTGCCCGAGGTCCACCTCGACGACGAGCTCGCGGTCATGCACACCGGCTCGATCGGGGCGACGCTGCGGCCCGGCTCCGACGCCGTCGCCGAGATCGCGCTCGCCGCGCGCGAGCACGCGACCGTCACCTACGACGTCAACGCCCGGCCCTCGATCATGGGGACGCCGCTGGAGGCGGAGGCCGCGATCGAGCGGATGGCGTCGCGCGCCGACGTCATCAAGGCCTCCGACGAGGACTTCCGCTGGCTGTACTCGCACCTCGACCCGATGGACGCGGCACGCGAGTGGGCGGCCCAGGGGCCGGCGCTCGTCGTGGTCACGCAGGCCGAGCGCGGCTCGACCGCCGTCACCAGCACGGGCCTGGAGGTGCACGTGCCCGCACCGCCGGTGACGGTCGCCGACACCGTCGGCGCCGGCGACTCCTACATGGCGGGGCTCGTCGACGCGCTGTGGACCGCCGGCCTTCTCGGCGCCTCCCGGCGCGCACGACTGCAGGCGATCGACGAGGCCACCCTGCGCAGCGCGATGAGCTGGGCCGCGCGGATCGCCGCGATCACCGTCTCCAGGCCGGGTGCGAACCCGCCCACGCGCGCCGAGCTGGACCCGACGTGACCGCGGCTCAGAGCCCCGCCGAGGCCTGGCAGGCCCTGCGGGAGGGCAACGCACGGTTCGTCAGCGGTGAGGTGCTGCACCCCAGCCAGGGCGTCGACCGACGCACCGAGGTCAGCACCGAGCAGCACCCGTTCGCGGTGATCTTCGGCTGCTCGGACTCCCGGGTGGCCGCGGAGCTGATCTTCGACCGCGGCCTCGGCGACATGTTCGTCGTGCGCACGGCCGGCCACGTCGTCGACACCACGGTGCTCGGGTCGATCGAGTACGGCGTCGACGTGCTGGGCGCGCCGCTGGTGGTCGTGCTCGGCCACGACTCGTGCGGCGCGGTCGGCGCCGCCCGCGAGGCGCTCATCACCGGCGAGATGCCGCACGGGATGATCCGCGCCGTCGTCGACCGGGTGATCCCGAGCATCGTCACGCGTGCCTCGACCCGAGCGGGCGTGGACGCGAGCGCGGGGTTCGGTCTCGAGGTGCCCGGCGCGGCCGAGCTCGGGCGCGAGCACGTCAGCAGCACCGTGCACATGCTCGGCAACTACTCGCGCAGCCTCGCGCTCGCGGTCGAGGAGGGCCGCTGCGCGATCGTCGGCGCGGAGTACACGCTGGCCGACGGGCGCGTGAGCGTCGTCGAGTCCGTCGGCGTCATCGACTGAGGTCCGAGCGCAGCATCCGCCACGAGCCCAGCCCCGTCAGGGCGACGGCGACGGAGGTGGCGACCGCCAGCGCGAGCGGTGCGCCGGCGTCGAGCAGAAGCTGGGAGAGCAGCAGCCCGAGCGCGACGACCGCGAGCACGAGCGCGACGCCGCTCGGCGCCAGCGCCTGCGCGCGACGACGGCGGGTCCTGGTGTCCATCGCACGACCTCCTCCTGGGTACGACACCAGCGTGCTCGACGACGACGCGCGCGTCGTCGGCCCCAGGGCTCGTCCTGGGTCATCCCGGGGGTGGAGACGGCCGCGGCGCACCTCCTCCGCCCGGTGGGCACGCCCGACAGGTGTCCAGCATGCAAGATGGGCTCATGCAACGTCGCTTTCCGGAGCCGGGGTCCGCGGTCGTCGTCGGTGCGGGCATGGTCGGGCTCGCGACCGCCTGGCACCTGAGGCGCGCCGGGCTGGACGTCACCGTCGTCGAGTCCGACCGCGTGGCCGCGGGGTCGTCGTGGGGCAACGCCGGCTGGCTGACGCCGCCGATCACCACGCCGCTTCCGGAGCCGGCGATCCTGCGCACGGGCCTGCGGGCGATGCTCTCGGTCGACTCGCCGCTGTACGTGCCGCTGCGCCCCGACGTCGACCTCATCCGCTTCCTGCTCGGCTTCCTTCGCCACTCGACCTCGCGCGCGTGGCGCCGCGCCATGCGCGCGTACGTGCCGCTCAACAGCCAGGCGCTGGAGGCGTTCGACGAGCTGGCCGACGGCGGCGTCGACGAGCCCACCCGGCCCGGCGACCCCTTCCTCGCGTGCTTCGCGGGGGCCGACGAGCACCGGCTGCTCATGGACGAGTTCGCGCAGATCCGCGCCGAGGGGCAGCCGGTCGCGGCCGAGCTGATCGGCGGGGACGAGGTGCGCGCGCTCGCCCCCGCGGTGTCGGACCGGGTCGTCAGCGCGATCCGGCTGGAGGGCACCCGGTTCCTCGACCCGCCGCGCTACCTCGCCTCGCTGGCCCGCGCCGTCCGAGCGGCGGGCGTGACGATCCGCGAGGGCGTCACCGCGACCGAGGTCGACGGCGGCACGCCCACCCGGCCGGCCGCCGTCCGGGTGCGCGAGGGCGAGCAGGAGGAGCGGCTGGCCGCCGACGTCGTCGTGCTGGCGACCGGCGCCTGGCTCGGCCACCTGGCGCGACCGTTCGGGGTGCGGATGGTCGTGCAGGCCGGGCGCGGGTACTCGTTCACGGTGCCGGTCGACCCGATGCCGACGATGCCGCTGTACTTCCCGATCCAGCGGGTGGCCTGCACCCCGCTCGGCGACCGCTACCGGGTGGCCGGGATGATGGAGTTCCGGCGCCCGGACGAGCCGCTGGACCCGCGCCGCATCCAGGCGATCGTGCGCGCCGCACGGCCCCTGCTCGCCGGGGCAGATCTCGACGACCGGCAGGACGAGTGGGTGGGCTCGCGCCCCTGCACGCCGGACGGGTTGCCGCTGATCGGCCCGACCCGCTCGCCCCGCGTGGTCGCGGCCGGCGGGCACGGCATGTGGGGCATCACGCTCGGCCCGCTCACCGGCCGGCTGGTCGCCGAGCTCGTGACGACCGGCCGCACCCCCGACGTGCTCCGCCCCCTCGACCCCCTCCGCCGCTGACGCTTTCAACCCACTTCTGCCCCCAGGAGCGGTTTCGACCCACTTTCGCCCGCCTCGGAGGGGCAGAAGTGGGTTGAAACCGTGGGAGGGGGCAGAAGTGGGTTGAAACCCTGGGAGGGGGCAGACGTGGGTTGAAACCTAGGTGTACTCGGTCAGCACGTTGGTGACACGGATGTAGGGAGAAGGCCTCCATTCTGAGTGGTGTTCAACGTCACTCGAGGGAGGCCTTCTCTTGGTCCACCGTAATGCGCGGCTCGCTCCGGCCGGTCG
>NZ_WNXX01000027.1 GCF_009733795.1 Actinotalea caeni | reverse complement strand
CGACCGGCCGGAGCGAGCCGCGCATTACGGTGGACCAAGAGAAGGCCTCCCTCGAGTGACGTTGAACACCACTCAGAATGGAGGCCTTCTCCCTACATCCGTGTCACCAACGTGCTGACCGAGTACAGCTAGGCGTCCTCGTCGTCCTCGTCGTCGGCGATCTCGACCTCGTAGGCCTGGTCGACGACGTCGGCCTCGTCGGCGCGGCCCTCCAGGTCCGGTCGCGCGGTGGCCGGGTTGTAGTCCTCGCCCGGCTCGGCCTCCTCGGCCGCGAGGAGCGGGTTCGCGGGGTCGAGCTCGTCGGGCTCGACGTCGATGGGATCGCGCCAGTCCTGCGACGGGTTGGTCATCGTTCCTCCTCGTTCCTCCTGCGTGCGGACTGCCATCCTGCCCCGCGGACTCCTCAGAGGGCGGGGAACCAGAGGGCGATCTCGCGATCGGCGGACTCGGTGGAGTCGGAGCCGTGGACGAGGTTCTGCAGCACCTTCAGCCCCCAGTCCCGCCCGAGGTCGCCCCGGATCGTGCCGGGCGCGGCCGTCGTCGGGTCGGTCGCGCCGGCGAGCGAGCGGAACCCCTCGATCACCCGGTGCCCCTCGACGACGGCGGCCACCACGGGGCCGGAGCGCATGAACTCGACCAGCGGCTCGTAGAACGGCTTGCCGACGTGCTCGGCGTAGTGGCCGGCGAGCAGGTCGGTGTCGGGGACCCGCATGTCGAGGGCGACCAGCGTGTAGCCCTTGGCCTCGATGCGCCGCAGGATCTCACCGGTCAGCCCGCGGCGGACGCCGTCGGGCTTGACGAGGACCAGGGTGCGCTCGGGGGTGACGTGCTCGCTCATGGGTTCAACCTATCCTCGACCGCCTCGCGCTCCGCACGCTCCTGGTCGATGCGGCGCCCGAGCACGAGCGCCACCACCCAGATCGCCGCGAAGACGGTGCCCATGACGAACATCGTCGGCACGACGACGCCCGAGGCGATCAGCAGCAGCTGCACGGCAGAGCCCAGCCAGATGCCGGACGGGCGGCGCACCAGACCGGCGGCCACGACGCACAGCAGCGCCAGCCCGCCCGCCACGCCCCAGATCGGACCCACGCTCGTGCCCGGCTCGCGCAGCCCGAAGGCGACCAGCGCCGCGAACAGCACGACGAAGACCTCGAAGGTGAGCACGGCCGAGCACAGCACGGCACGTGCGGAGCGCCGGCGGGGGCGGGCGGCGGGCGAGGAGCTCACCCGGTCAGGTTACGGGCTCGACCGGGGCTCCTCGCGCCGCCGAGGACCCGCCTCAGGTCTCGCCGAACCCGGACTCGATCTCGGCGACCACGGCGGCCAGCGCCTCCTCCGCCTGCGGCCCGGTCGCGCTGACCTCGATCTCGGCGCCGCCGGTGAGGCCGAGCGACATCAGCGCGAGCACGCTCGCGGCGTCGACGCCGTTGATCGTGACGCCGGCGTCGAAACCGGCCGCGGTCCGCGCGACGGTCGCGGCCGGCCGCGCGTGCAGCCCGAGCGGGTTGACGAGCGTCAGCGACCGGGTGCGGGCGCCGCCGTCGTCGGCCGCCGGTCCCCCGGCCGTCGCGCCGCCCGCCTCGCCAGAACCGGCGAACCCGGTGACGGCGGTGCCTGCCGCCGCGACGACCGCGTCGAAGTCGCCGCCGCCCTGCGCCGCGACCGCTGCGGCGACCGTCGCCTCGACGAACGGCGCGTCGACCAGCCGCACGCGCTCGTCCTCGAGCATCTCGAGGACGGACTCCGCCGTCAGCGTCGCCGAGCCCAGGTCGGTGAGCACGACGACGGCGTCCGCGCCGGCGGAGAGCGCACCGGTGACCGCCTGCTCGACGAGGTCGAAGCTCGTGCCGACCCTGCCGTCGTCGGTGCCGCCGGCGGCCCGGATGTCGACGTCGGGCGCCATCTGCGCCGCGACCTCGACCAGGCCCGCGGCGAGCTGGGCGGAGTGGCTGACGAGGACGAGCGCGGTGCCCACGCTCATGCCCCGGCTGCCGACGCCGCGGTCTCCAGCAGCAGGGCCGAGCTCTCGGCACCCGGGTCGCGGTGCCCGGCCGAGCGCTCCCCCAGGTAGGAGGCGCGGCCCTTGCGCGCGACGAGCGGGTCGGTCGACTCGGCACCGGCGCGCGCGGCGTCGGCCGCGGCTCGGAGCGCCTCGGCGGCGCTGCCGCCGCTGTCGGCGACGTGCTGCGCCGCGGCGGCCGCGGGCGTCCACGCGTCGACCATCGTCTTGTCGCCGACCTCGGCCTTGCCGCGCGCGACGATGCCCTCCAGGCCGGCGGCGAGCACCGCCGCGACGCCGGCCGCGTCGAGGGCGTCGGTGTCCGCCGCCTTGGCACCCCGCAGGAACGCGGTGCCGTACAGCGGACCGGCGGCCCCGCCGACCGTCGACATCAGCGTGGTCGCCACCAGCTTGAGGACGTCGCCGACCGTCGACGGCTCCGCGGCGTCCAGCTTGCCCAGCACCGCGGTGAACCCGCGGTACATGTTCTCGCCGTGGTCGCCGTCGCCGATCGCGCGGTCGAGGTCGAGCAGGTGCTCCCGGTGCTCGGTGACCGTCGCGGCGGCCGCCCGCACCCAGGACAGCGCCCAGTCGATGCCCAGGTCCGCCATCAGACGCCCCACCGCAGCGCGGCCGTGTGGACCGGCGCGTCCCAGAGCCGGGTCGTCTCGTCGTCGAGCCGGAGCACGGTGATCGAGGCGCCCTGCATCTCCAGCGAGGTGATGTAGTTGCCCACCAGCGAGCGCGCGACCGTGGCTCCCAGCGCCTCCAGGCGCGCCCGCGCGTGCCGGTAGACGATGTAGAGCTCCGAGCTGGGGGTGCCGCCCATGCCGTTGACGAACAGCAGCACCTGCTCGCCGCTGCTCAGCCCGAGGTCGTCGATGACCGGGTCGAGCAGCATGTCGGTGATCTCGTCCGCCGGTGCGGCCTTGATGCGACGGCGACCGGGCTCGCCGTGGATGCCGATCCCGATCTCGATCTCGTCCTCGGGCAGGTCGAAGCTCGGCTTGCCCGCGTGCGGGACCGTGCAGGCGGTCAGCGCGACGCCCATCGAGCGGACGTTGTCGTTGACGTGGGTCGCGATCGCGAGAACCGTGTCGAGGTCGTCGCCGCGCTCGGCCGCGGCGCCCGCGATCTTCTCGACCATGACGGTGCCGCCCACGCCACGGCGGCCCGCGGTGTACAGCGAGTCCTCGACCGCGACGTCGTCGTTGACGACGACGGCCTTGACCGCGATGTCCTCGGCGTCGGCGAGCTCGGCGGCCGTCTCGAAGTTGAGGACGTCACCGGTGTAGTTCTTGACGATGTGCAGCACGCCCGCGCCGCCGTCCGCGGCCTGGGTGGCGGCGAGGATCGGGTCCGGGGTGGGCGAGGTGAACACCGCGCCGGGCACCGCGGCGTCGAGCATGCCGACGCCGACGTAGCCGGCGTGCAGGGGCTCGTGACCGCTGCCACCGCCGCTGACGAGGCCGACCTTGCCCGAGACCGCGCCCCCTGCCCGGGCGACGAACAGCGACTCGGGGTCGCCGCTGGAGGTGACGATGTCGGCGTGCGCCTGGACGAAGCCCTCCACGGACTCCGGGACGACGTCGGCGGGGTCGTTGATCAACTTCTTCACGGCCGGCTCCTTTGCGGACTCTGACGGTGTCGGTGGCGTGCTCGCCACCTGCCCATACTCTCCCGCCGTCGGAGGCCTCACGGGGTGCCTTTCGTCCCGCGGCCGGGCCCAGGCGGACGTGACGCCGGTCACACCGGGGCGGGCGGCGGCAGGGCCGTGCCGGCCGGCCCGCGTCAGCCCGCGGGCGCGGTGCGCGGCAGCTGCCGGGAGATCGTGTCGAGCAGGTGGACGAGCAGCACGTAGTCGCGCACCGTGCCCAGCGAGACCGACGCGAACCGTCCGGTCGGCAGCTGCGTGATGCTCACCTGCCCCTGCGCGAGCACGATGCCGCCGTAGCTGGGCCACGGCAGCGTCCTGCGTCCCTGCCCGATGCCGGCCCTCGACACCTCGAAGGCACCGAAGCCCACCGACTCACCGCGGTTGAACGCCTCGATCGCCGGGCCGACCTTGGCCTCGACGACCCGACGCTGCGCCACCTGCTGCAGCGTCTCGTGGTCGGTCAGCCCCTCGAGCGCGAGTCCCTTGAGCCCGGGAGCGGTGATGCTGTGGGTGGCGGTGCCCTTGCCGGGGGTGATCGTGTACGTCACCTCGCGCCAGGGCAGGTCGCGCACCTCGTTGCGGGCGACGACGCGGACCCCCTCGGGGAAGGTCTGCACCAGGGTGCCGTTCCTCGGCACCGAGCCGATGAGCAGGCCGACACCGATCGCGCCGCAGAAGAGGGTGCCGACGAGGTAGGCCCACGCCTGCGTGGTGAACGCGGTGAGCGTGCAGTAGATCGCGCCGCCGGTGAACAGGGCGCCGACGACCAGCATGAGCAGCGAGGTCGAGACCGTGCGCGAGTGCGACCCGATCGGCTGCCCGTGGTCGGGTCGCAGGGCGCCCGCGAGCGCGACGTCCTGCCGCCACCGCAGGTAGGCGATCACCCCGAACGCGATCCCGAGCAGAGCGAGCCCGAGCGCCGTCCAGCCGATGATCGCGTTGACGAGAAGGGCCTCGTCGAGCATCTGCCGGTGGCTCTGGGTGCGGGTGACGACACCGGTCCGCGAGATCGTCTGGCAGATGTCGCCCGGACCCATCACCTCGCCGTCGCACGTCGCCTCGACGGCGCGGGTCGCCGTCCACACGTAGGCGGCGGCGCCGCCGACCGTGACGAGCGCCGAGGTGACGAACGCCCACACCGGGGTCGCGCCGAACCGCGCGGCGCCGTCCGGGGCGGGCGGCTGCGGACCGGGCGCGGAGGGCTGGGGCTGAGGAGGCACCGACATGCCCGCGACGCTAGCGGCGCTCCCCCGCCGGCCGCGACCCCCGCCGGTGGGGCGATCTGCCCGTCAGCGGCGCTCGACGGCGACCTGGACGACCGCCCACGACAGCGGCGGCAGCCGCAGCGTGACGGTCTCGCCGTCGGCCGCGACGCCGTCGAGGTCGCGCAGCCCGACCGTCTCGCCCTCGATCGTGTTGGCGCTGAAGCGGTCGCCGCCCTCGGGCGTGGTGAGGACCTCGGCGCGCGTGACCCGGGTCGCGGTGAGGCCGCGCAGCACGGCCTCGACGTCCGCGCTCTCCTCGAGACCGCGGTGGGCGAGGAACAGGGCGACGACGCCGTTCTCCTCGTCCCAGGTCGCGCTGACGTCGACGACGTCGGCGCCGCCGTAGCGCGCGGTATCGACGACGTCGGAGGTGACGGCGGTGCGCAGCACCTGGCCGCGCGCGAGCGCCGACGTGCGCGCGAACGGCCAGAAGATGCTCTGCCGCCACGCGGGGCCGTTCTCCTCGGCGCGGATCGGCGCGATGACGTTGACCAGCTGCGCCTGGTTCGCGATCTTCACGCGGTCGGAGTGCCGCAGCAACGAGTTGAGGAACGTGCCGACGACGACGGCGTCGGTCACGTTGTAGGTGTCCTCGATGAGCCGCGGGTGCTCGCGCCAGGTCGCGGCCACCGCGCTCGGCTGGTCCTCGGTCTCCAGACCGGTCTGGTACCAGACGTTCCACTCGTCGAAGGAGAGGTTGATCTGCTTGCGGTGCTTGCCGGAGGCCTTGATGGCGTCGGCGGTGCTGACGACCGACTCGATGAAGTAGTCCATGTCGAGCGCCGAGGCGAGGAAGCTCGCGGCGTCGCCGTCGTGCTCCTGGTAGTAGGCGTGCAGCGAGATGTAGTCGACCTCGTCGTAGGCGTGGCGCAGCACGGTCTGCTCCCACGTGCCGAACGTCGGCATGCCGGAGTTGGAGGAGCCGACGGCGACCAGCTCGATCGTCGGGTCGACGAACCGCATGGCCTTGGCGGCCTCCTGCGCGAGGCGGCCGTACTCCTCGGGCGTCTTGTGACCGATCTGCCACGGGCCGTCGAGCTCGTTGCCCAGGCACCACAGCTTGATGTCGAAGGGCTCCTTGGCGCCGTTGGCGATCCGCATGTCCGACAGCCGGGTGCCGCCGGGGTGGTTGGCGTACTCGACCAGCTCGCGCGCCGCGTCGACGCCCCGGGTGCCGAGGTTGATCGCCTCCATCACCTCGACGTCGGCCAGCCGGGCCCACTCGACGAACTCGTGCAGACCGAACGCGTTGGTCTCGACCGTGTGCCAGGCGCCGTCGAGCCGGACCGGGCGGTCCTCGACCGGCCCCACGCCGTCCTCCCAGTTGTACCCGGAGACGAAGTTGCCGCCCGGGTACCGCACGACCGTCGGTCCCATCTCCTTGACGAGCGCGAGCACGTCGCGGCGGTAGCCGCGCTCGTCGGCCTCCGGGTGCCCCGGCTCGTAGATGCCGGTGTAGACGCACCGGCCCATGTGCTCGACGAAGGACCCGAAGATCCGGCGCGGCACCTCGGAGACGGTGAAGTCGCGGTCGACGACGATCCTGGCGCGGGACATGCAGCCTCCTTCGAGGGGGACGGGCGTGGGGTGAGGGCCGTCGACGACCGCGGCGCGGCGGTCGCCGACGGTCGGGGCGTCACGTGCCGCCGAAGCCGCTGGTCGCGACGCCCTTGATGATCTGCCGCTGGAACAGCAGGAACACCACGATCAGCGGCAGCGCCGCCAGCACGGCCTGCGCCATCACCTGCGAGTAGACGATGCCGTAGGCGCTGATCACGGTCTGGAGGCCGACCGGGAGCGTCATCAGCGCGGTGTCGTTGATGACGAGGAACGGCCACAGGAAGTTGTTCCAGGCCCCGATGAACACGAAGATCGCGACCGAGGCGAGGATCGGCCGCGACAGCGGCAGCACGACCGACCAGAAGATGCGGGCGCGGCCGGCGCCGTCGATGCGTGCCGCGTCCTCGAGCTCGATCGGCACCTGGTCGAAGAACTTCTTGAGGATGAACACCATCGCCGGCGCGATCACCTGCGGCAGGATCAGGCCCCAGTAGGTGTCGACGAGCCGCAGCGCGAGCATCTCGTAGTACAGCGGGATGATCAGCACCTGGCCCGGCACCATGATCGAGGCGATGACGACGGCGTACAGCCAGCCACGGCCCTTGAAGTCGATCCGCGCGAACGCGTAGGCCGCCAGCGCGGAGATCGCGACCGTGATCGCGGTGATGAGCACCGACGTCAGGAGCGAGTTCCACGCCCAGATCGGCACGTTGCCGACCGCGAGCACCTCACGGAAGGAGTCGAGCGTGAACCCGTTCGCCGGGATCCAGCTCGCGTCGGGCGAGGCGGCGTCCTCCTCGGTCTTGAGCGCGGTGTCCACCGCCCACAGGAACGGCAGCAGCCACGCGACCGCCATGAGGACGAGGACGACGAACGCGACGACCCGGCCGGGCCCGACCGTGCGGCTCGGGCCACGACCACGCCTGTCGATGCCGGCAGCTGCGGGGGCGGCGGGTGCGGCGGCGCTCATGAGGCACTCCTTCGCATGACGCGGAGCTGGACGAGCGAGATCACGATGATCATCGCGAAGAACACGTACGAGATCGCGGCCGAGTAGCCGAACCGGAACGCGGTGAAACCGACCTCGTACACGTACTGGAGGATCGACCGGGTGGCACCACCGGGGCCGCCGCCGGTCATCTGGTACACCTGGTCGAACAGCTTCAGCGACGCCAGCACCTGCAGCAGCAGGATGAGCACGGTCGTCGGCAGCAGCTGCGGCATCGTGATCGACCAGAACTGGCGGAACCGGCCGGCGCCGTCGATCGAGGCCGCCTCGTACTGCTGCGACGGGATGTTCTGCAGCGCCGCGAGGTAGAGCAGGAAGTTGAAGCCGATCGTCCACCAGACGGTGGCGATGACGATGCCGAGCATCGCGGTGGCCGGGTCCTGCAGCCAGGCGCGGCCCTCGAAGCCCAGCATCTCCATGACGGCGTTGGCCGCACCGAGCTGCGGGTTGAAGATCCAGACCCAGATCTGGCTGATGACCGTCGAGGCGAGCAGGAACGGCATGAAGAACGACAGCCGCCACAGCCACTGACCCGGCAGCCCCTGCTCGACGAGCACGGCCATGACGAGGGCGATGACGACGAGCGGCACCGTCGACAGCAGCGTGAACCAGGCGGTGTTGCCCAGCGAGCGCCACATGTCGCTATCGCGGAACGCCTCGGCGTAGTTCTCGAGGCCGACGAACGCGCCACCGGCCCCGGTGAGGGAGATGTCCGTGAACGACAGGTAGATCCCGTGGATCATCGGCCAGATCAGGAACATCACGAAGAACACGAGGAACGGGGCGACGAACAGCCAGCCCGCGACCCGGTCGCTCGAGCGACGGGTCCGACCGGGGTCGGTGATCGCCGCGACGGGAGGCTCCGTCGTCCCCGTCTGCGCGGTGGTTGACATCGGTGCGCTCCTTCCTAGCCCGCGACCGGGTTCGTCATGCCGAGCAGGGTGTCGACGCGCCGCATGAAGCTCTCGAAGCCGGCTGCGGCGTCGTCGCCGGAGAGCAGCACGCCCTGCACGTACTCGGCGAAGTAGCTCTGGAAGTTGCTGCCCGACCCGCCGAACCAGGCCGGCGGGTCGTAGTTGAGGATGTCGGCGGCGTTCGCGTAGTTGGCCTGCGGCACCAGGTCGCCGTACTCGGGGCTCTCGGTGATCGGGAGGAACGCCGGGATGTGCCCCGCCTCCGCCCACGAGAACGAGCTGTGCAGCAGGTCGGAGACGAACTGGTAGGTCAGCCGACGCTCCTCCGGGTCCGGGTTGTCCTGGTGCGGCAGCACGAACGCGTGCGAGTCGCCGTAGGCGGCCGGCTCGTCGAACAGCGTCGGGATCGTGCTCGCGTTGAGCGGGATGCCCGCGCCGATCATCGTCGGCAGCTCCCAGACGCCGGTGAAGAACAGCCCGCTCTTGCCGGAGGCGAACTCGGCGACGGCGTTCGCGTAGTCGCTGCTGGAGGCGGCGATCTCGTCGTCGAGCAGGTCCTGCATGAGCTCCAGCGCGGCGACCGCGGCGTCGAGCTCGTACTCGGCGGTGGGTCCGCTGAGCACCATCTCCGCGCCCTGCTGGCGGTAGAGCGTGTACCAGAGCCGCCACATCTGGGCGCCGTCGCCGAGGTAGCCGTAGGAGAGCCCGTGGCCGCCGTCGGAGGCCGCCGCCAGCTCGCGCCCGGCGGCGAGGAAGTCCTCCGGCGAGGTGATCTCGACGATCTTCCCGTCGCTGTCGAGCAGCCCCGCCCGGTCGCAGATGTCGGTGTTGTACATCATGATGAACGGGTGCGCGTCGAGCGCGATCGAGAACACCGTGCCGTCGACGATGCCGCTCTCCCAGATCGGTCCGGGGAACGTCTCCTCCGTCACGCCCACCTCGGCGAGCATGTCGAGGTCCCACGGGTCGAGCAGGCCGCCGGGCGCGAAGCCGGTCAGCCGGGAGGCGTGCATGATCCCGACGTCGGGGGCCCGGCCGCCGGTCGCCGCCATCGCGAGCTTCGTGTAGTACGGCGTGCCCCACGCGAGCACGGTCGGCCACGCGAAGTACTCGTCGTTGCCCTCGTTGACGCTGTCGATCAGGGCCGACATCTTGACGCCGTCACCGCCGCTGAGCAGGTGCCAGAAGTCCAGCCGTCGCCGCCCCGCGGGCGCGCCGCCCGGTGAGCAGCCCGTCAGCATCGGGACTCCCACGGCCGCGGCGCCGAGCGCGCCGGCGCCCGTGCGGAGCAGCTGCCGTCGTGTCAGACCTCTGGTGCGGTCGACCATCCGGATCACTCCTTCGTGACGCTGGCGAGCGAGCCGATCGGCCCGCCGTCAGACCGGGGTTCGGAGTCCCGGCGTCAGGGACGTTACAGCGCTGCAAACACAGGCACAACCCCGTCGCGCGGGAAGCGGCGCGGCGCTAGCATCGCCCCGAGACAAGGGGGTGCGGGTCGGTGACGACGGCGGACCGCCGCGGCACGTCCGGTCACGTGCGTCTGGTCGACGTGGCCGCGCTCGCGGGCGTCTCGATGAAGACGGTCTCCAACGTCGTGCGCGGGGCGCCGCACGTCAGCGCGGCCATGCGCGCCCGCGTCCAGAAGGCCGTCGAGGAGCTCGGCTACCGACCGAACCTCACCGCGCGCCGGCTCGTGACCGGCCGCACCGGCATGCTGGCGCTCGCCCTGCCCGAGATGGACCAGCCCTACTACGCCGAGCTCGCGCGGCACGTCGCGCAGGCGGCGCCCGAGCTCGGCTACCGGGTGCTGATCGAGCAGACGCTGCTCGACGCCGAGGCCGAGCACGCCGTCATCCGCGACCGCGAGACCGGCGTCGTCGACGGCGTGCTGTTCCACCCCGTGCGCATGAGCAACGACGAGATCGCCCGGCTGCGCCCCGAGCTGCCGCTCGTGCTGCTCGGCGAGGACGCCCCGGCGACCACCGACCACGTGATGATCGACAACGTCGCCGCCGCGCGCGACGTCATCGCCTACCTCGTCGCCTCCGGCCGGCGCCGGGTCGCGTTCCTCGGCACGGTCGTCGACGAGACCTCGCAGGCGACCAAGCCGCGGCTGCGCGGCTTCCACGAGGGCCTCGACGCCGCGGGCGTGCCGGCCGCCGACCGCCCCGTGCTCATGTGCGCCGCGTACTCGGTCGAGGCGGCGGAGGCCGCCCTCGAGGCGGCGCTGGCCGCCGGGACCCGCATCGACGCGGTGATGTGCCGCGAGGACCGGTTCGCCGTCGGCGCGCTGCGCGCGCTGCACCGCGCCGGCCAGCGGGTGCCCGAGGACGTCGCGGTCGTCGGCTGGGACGACACCCAGCCGGCGCGGTGGGCCTCCCCGCAGCTGACGAGCGTCGCGCCCGACAAGCGCGAGCTCGCCCGCGTCGCGCTGCGGCTCGTCCACGAGCGCGTCACCGGCCACCAGGGACCGGGGCGGCACCTCATCGTGCCGCACACGCTCGCGGTGCGGGACAGCAGCTGAGGGCTCAGCCGGCCGGCGCCGTCGAGCGCCGCACCTCCAGCCGCGGCTGGAAGACGACGTCGTGGTCGGGCTCGGTGCCGCGCAGCAGCGCGTGCATCCGCGCCCAGGCCATCTCCCCCAGCTTGCGGTGCGGCACCGACTCGGTCGTCAGCGCCGGCGACATGTACCTCGAGAACGGGATGTCGTCGAAGCCGGTGACCGAGACGTCGTCGGGCACCCGGACGCCGCGCTCGGTCAGGCCGTGCACGAGCCCGATCGCGACGAGGTCGTTGAAGGCCAGCACGCCGGTGGCGCCAGACGCGATCACCTCCTCGACGGCGGCGACGCCGTCCTCGCTGCTCGCGCCGCCCTCGATGCGCACGACCGTCACGCCCTCGACCTCGGCCACGACGTCGTTGATGCCGTTGACCCGGTTGCGGGTGGCGACGCCGGGTGGGCCGGTCACGTAGGCGAGCCGGCGGTGGCCCAGCGCGCACAGGTGCCGCGCGAGCGCCGCGAAGCCGGTGCGGGAGTCGACGGTCACCGTCGGCGCCGCGGCGCCGGGGTTCGAGCGGTTGACGAGCACGACCGGCGCCAGCGTCTCGGCGACCCGGACCAGCTCGGCGTCCGACATCCGCGGCGCGCACAGCACCAGGGCGTCGCTGCGGCGCCGGATCTCCGCGGCGAGCAGCGGCTCGTCGTCGACGGCCTCGGCCGAGTCGGCCACGAGCACCCGGTACCCGTCGCCCGCGGCGGCCTTGCTCAGCGCCGCGAGGACCGCCTGGATCGAGGGGTTGGCGAGATCGGGCACGAGGAAGCCGATCGCGCTCGTCTGGCCGAGCGCGAAGCTGCGCGCGAGGTGGTTGGGCGAGTACCGCAGCTCGGCCGCGGCCTGCCGGACGCGCTCGGCCACCGCAGGGTCGCCCCCGAAACGGCCGTTCATCACGCGCGAGACCGTCGACGCCGAGACGCCGGCCCGCTCGGCCACCTCCGCGATCGTGGTGGCACCCGGTCGTCTAGTGACCACCCGCCGTCCCTTCCTCGCCCTGCGCACGAGACCTCGCGCGCTGCGTCATCCTAGGTTCGCCGCGACGCGCACGCGCCCGGCGTCCGGGAGCGCTCACGACCGCTGCGCCACGAGGCCGACGTCGACGCGCTCGCCGGTGGCGAGCACGACCCGCTGGTTCGGCTCGACCGTCAGCTCGACGTCGACCCCTGCTCCCCGCAGCCTGCCCGTGACGGCGCGCGGCGCCACCCCGACCACGGCGCTCGGCTCGCCGTCGCCGTCGAGCACGACGCGCCAGCCGCGCGGGAAGGTGAGCCACGGCTGCCCCTGCCGGTGCACCTCGGCCACGGTGTCGTCGGCGACGAGCTCGTGGCGCACGCCGCGCACCGTGCGGGCGTAGCCGCTCGCGGCCGCGGCGTGCCCGCCGTCCAGCCGGGTCGGCGGCACGGCGGTCAGCCAGGTCTCGCCGTCGGGTCGCTCGAGCACGCCGCAGGTGCGCTCGACGGCGTCGAGCAGCCAGAGGACCGCGGGCGCGTAGGCGTCGGCGAACCCCGGCGCGCCGGACGCCGGGTCGAGGCACTGCGGGAACCGGTCGTGCCCGGCCATCGCACCGAGCAGCGGGCGCTCCACGGCGAGCAGCTCGGCGACGTGGCCGTGATGATCGAAGGCCGCGGGCGCGCGCAGCATCGTCAGCATGTTGACCGGACCGGCCCACGAGTTGCGGGTGTGGTCGCCGTCGAACCGCGGGTCGTCCATCGCGACCGAGGTGAGGCCGGCGGCCGCGAGGAAGCGGCGCCGGTTCAGCAGGTGCCGGCCGAGCGCGGCCTCGGCCAGCGCCGCGTCGCCGATCTCGCAGGCGAGCACCCGCAGCAGCACGTCGGAGTCCAGCCGCAGCAGGGTGCCGTCGGCGGTGCGGTCGTAGAACGCGACGGCGTCCGGGTCGAAGCACTGCGCGAGCAGCGCCTCGGTGCTCGCCTCGGCCGCGCGCGACCACGGCTCCGGGTCCTCACCGAGCTCGGCCGCGGACAGCGCCAGGTAGCGTCGCTGGCACGCGACGTTCGCCGTCAGGTCGGGCGCGACGAACGGCAGCGACGCGACGTCGTCGTCGTAGCGCGCGGCGTCGCCGTGCAGGCACCGGTCCGGCACGCCCCAGAACCGTGGCGAGAGGTCGTGGCCGGTGTCGAAGGTGCAGAACGCCTCGACGCCACCGGTGCCGCGGGTGTCCCGGTGCCGCGCGAGCCAGGCGTCGTGCGCGGCGGCCGCGGCGTGCATGGTCGCGAGGTAGTCGCGGTCCCCCGTGCGCAGGTAGTGGTGCCAGACGCCGCGCGCGAGCGGTGTGACCATCTGGATCTGCGTGAAGGCGGGGCCCTGCGCGGTCACCTTGTACGGGAGCAGCCCGTCGGCACGCGCGTGCCGGGCCAGCAGCAGGTGGGTGGCGTGCACGACCGACGGCGCGAACCGGTCCAGCACGTCGGTGGCCGCGGTGGCGGTGCTCTCCAGCCAGGTGCCGTCGTAGCCGCCGCCCTCGAGCAGCACCTGCTCGCCGTCGACCACGCGCAGGCAGTCGGCGAGCGTGGTCACGGCCTGCCGCCAGCGCCGCTCCAGCGGGCCACCGACCGTCGTGAACGCCACCCCGGCGTCGACCAGCTCCGGGTGCGCCCGCTCGGGCGGTCGGTGCTCGCGCAGCCGGCGCAGCGCCTCGCGCAGCGGTGTCATCGTCACTCCCCCGTCCTGTCGGTGCCGTGGGACCCCGCAGGCCCCACGGCACCGGTCCGGCGGCCGGCCTCAGTCGGCCAGCGCCGCCGAGAGCTCGTCCACCCAGGCCTGAGCGCCCTCGGCCGAGGACACCCGCCCGAACAGGATGTCGGACTCGACCCGCTGCGTGAGCTCGTTGAGGATCGCCCCGCCGGCGGGCTGCGGCGGCGCGACGACGCCGACCTCGAGCACCTCGGCCAGGTAGGCCGCCGCCTGCGCGTCGGCCGGGGCGAGCAGCGGCTCGACGACCTCGAGGGTCTCGGGGTTGAAGGGCAGCCCGCGGTCGGCGAGGACGATCTCGGCGGCCTCGGGCTGGTTGAGCAGCCAGTCGACGAGCATCGCCGCCTCCGCCGGGTGCTCGCTGCCGGCCGCGATCGCCCAGAACTGGGAGGGCAGCACCGCCACCCCGGCGACGTCGGTCGACGTCGGCGGCGCGACGATCTCGACGTCGGCGCCGGTGCCGGCCTGGTAGGCGCCGATCTGGTTGCTGTAGGCGAAGGTCATCGCCGCACGACCGGTCCCGAAGAGGCTGAGGTCGGGCGTGACGTTCCAGTGCTCCACGATCACCGACGGGTCCGGCAGGCCACCGCCCTCGACCAGCTCGAGCTCCATGTCGTACCACTGCTGGATCGTCGCCGCGTCGACGGCGAGCCGGCCGTCCCAGTCGTAGATGCCGGTCTCGGTGTACTGGGCGACGTAGGTGCCGAGCGCGTCCTGCACGCGCAGGTCGAGACCGACGATCCCGCCGTCGGACCCGGCCGAGATGTCGTTGGCGATCCGCACGAGGTCCTCCCAGGCCCAGCCCGGCTCGGGCAGGTCCACCCCTGCCGCCTCGAAGAGCGAGGGGTTGAGCAGCACGCCGATCGCGTTGCCGCCGGTCGGCAGCCCGTACAGGGTGCCGTCGACCATGGCGTTCGTGAGCGTGAACTCCGGGTAGGCGTCGGTGGGCAGCTGCTCGCTCACGGTCGCCAGGTCGAGCAGCGCACCCGCCGCGCCGTACTCCTGCGGCTTGGCGCCGCCGAGGGCGAAGACATCCGGTGCGGTGCCGGAGGCGAAGTCGGTCGCGAGCCGGTTGAAGAGGTCGTCCGGCGCGCCCACGGGCTCCTCGACGACCGTGATGTTCGGGTGCTTCTCCTCGAACAGGTCGATCGCCTCGGCCATGATCGCGGCGCGCTGGTCGTTGCCCCACCACGCGATGTGGAGCTCCACCGCCTCGTCGGGGTCGGGCGCGTCGACGGGTCCGCCGGCGCCGCCGTCACCGGCTCCCGTGCCACCGCCGCAGGCGGTGAGGGTCAGGGCTGCGGTCGTGGCGAGCACACCCGCCGCGAGCCGTCCTCGTGCTGGACGCTTCATTGCATCTCCTCGTGTCTCGAGCGGCCCGGCGCTGGGCGACGACCGGTCCGGGCCGTGAAAGCGTATTCAGTGAAATCGCTTGCAGCGGAACGTAGCAGCGCGCTCGAGAGACTGTCAACGGGTGGGCGCAGTCGGTGGCGAAGTCGCTCAGGGCAGACGCAAACGGTGCTGTTTCAACGTTCTTAGGCTGACCGTTGACGCCGCGCCGCGACATCCCCATACTGGTCAGCGCCGGAGCAACCGCTTGCACCGGGTCATGACGAGGAGGTCACGTGAGCAGCATCGGTGAGCTTCGCCAGCTCGCCCGGCAACGCCGGCGCGGCGGCCCGAAGCAGCGGCACCCCGAGAACCTGGCCGGCTACGTGTTCCTCGCGCCGTGGCTCCTCGGGGTGGTGGTGTTCACCGTCGGACCGATGATCGCGTCGCTGCTGCTGGCGTTCACCGACTACAACCTGCTGCAGCCGCCGACGTTCTCGGGCCTGGACAACGTCGTCCGCATGATCTCCGACGACCGGCTGTGGAACTCGCTGCGGGTGACGCTGGTCTACGTCGTCGTGGGCGTGCCGCTGCAGCTCGCGCTCGCCCTCGGCGTCGCGCTGCTGCTCGACAAGGGCATGCGCGGGCTCGCGCTGTACCGCTCGGTGTTCTACCTGCCGAGCCTGCTGGGCGGCTCGGTCGCGATCGCGATCCTGTGGCGCCAGGTGTTCGGCAAGGAGGGGATCGTCAACGGTCTGCTCGCGCTCGTGGGCGTCGAGGGCCCCGGCTGGATCTCCCACCCCGACTACGCGCTGGCGTCCCTGATCGTGCTGCACGTGTGGACGTTCGGGTCGCCGATGATCATCTTCCTCGCCGGGCTGCGGCAGATCCCCCAGATGTACTACGAGGCGGCGCAGGTCGACGGCGCGGGCACGGTCCGGCGGTTCGTCTCGATCACGTTCCCGCTGCTGACGCCGATCATCTTCTTCAACCTGGTCCTGCAGATCACCTTCGCGTTCCAGTCGTTCACCCAGGCCTACATCGTCTCGGGCGGCACCGGCGGGCCGTCGGACTCGACGATGTTCTTCACGCTCTACCTCTACCAGCAGGCGTTCACCGAGCTCCGGATGGGCTACGCGTCGGCGATGGCCTGGTTCCTGCTGCTCGTCATCGCGGCGTTCACGCTCGCCAACTTCTGGTTCTCACGCTTCTGGGTCTTCTACGAGGAGGACTCCGGGGCCACTCGAGGCGGCGGTCGCCGCAGGAAGGCAGGTGCGGCGTGACCAGCGTCCCCGCAGCCCGGCCGGCGCCCCGCGCGCTCCCCCGCCCCCGGCGCACGACCTCGCCCGTGCGCTCGGTGCTCAAGCACGCCTGCCTCGTCGCGCTCTCGCTGCTGATGGTCTACCCGCTGATCTGGCTGGCGGTGTCCTCGCTCAAGCACAACGAGGCGATCTTCACCGACCTGTCGATCTTCACGAGCGACCTCACGCTGGAGAACTACGTCTACGGCTGGACGTCGCAGCAGCTGCCGTTCGGCCGGTTCCTGCTCAACTCGACGATCCTGTCGCTCGGCGCGATCGTCGGGAACCTGGTCTCCTGCTCGCTCGCGGCGTACTCGTTCGCGCGGCTGCGGTTCGCCGGTCGCAACCTCTACTTCGCGATCATGCTCGGCACGATCATGCTGCCGTTCCACGTCGTGCTGGTGCCGCAGTTCATCATCTTCCGCGAGCTCGGCTGGCTCGAGACGTTCCTGCCGCTGGTGGTCCCGAAGTTCCTCGCGGTCGACAGCTCTTTCGTCTTCCTCATGGTGCAGTTCATCCGCGGCCTGCCTCGCGAGGTGTTCGAGGCGGCCCGCATCGACGGCGCCGGGCACGGGCGCATCTACGCGCGGATCACGCTGCCGCTCATGGTGCCCGCGCTGGCGACGACGACGATCTTCACGTTCATCTGGACCTGGGGCGACTTCTTCGGCCCGCTGATCTACCTGCGCACGCGCGAGAACTTCACGGTCTCGGTCGCGCTCAAGGGCTTCGTCGACGCGCAGTCCTCGTCGAACTACGGCGCGATGTTCGCGATGTCGGTGGTGTCGCTGGTGCCGCTGTTCTTCGCGTTCCTGGTGGGCCAGCGCTACCTGGTCAAGGGCATCGCCACGACCGGCATCAAGTGAGGAGACCGATGAGCAGGACCCGCTACGGGCTGGTCGGCGCGGGCAGCCGCGCGCAGATGTACGTCGACGCCGTCGCCGGCCCGTTCGTCGGGCACGCCGAGCTGGTGGCGTGGGCCGACACCAACCCGGGTCGTCTCGACGTGCACGAGGCGCGGCTGCGCGAGGCGGGCCGGCCGGCGCCCGCCCGGTTCGCCGTCGACGAGGTGGCCGCGGCCGTGCGCGAGCACGCGCTCGACCGCGTCGTCGTCACCTCGCCGGACGCGACGCACGCCGACCATGTGGTGGCGGTGCTCGAGGGCGGCGCGGACGCCGTCGTCGAGAAGCCGCTCACGACGACGGTCGAGGGCGTGCGCGCGATCGCCGACGCCGTCGAGCGCACCGGCCGCTCGGTGGTCGTGACGTTCAACTACCGCTACTCGCCGCGCAACGGCGCGCTGCGCGAGCTCCTCGCGTCGGGCCGCATCGGCGAGGTCACCTCGGTGCACTTCGAGTGGCTGCTGGACACCTCGCACGGCGCCGACTACTTCCGCCGCTGGCACCGCGACAAGCAGCGCTCGGGCGGGCTGCTCGTGCACAAGGCCAGCCATCACTTCGACCTGGTCGGCTGGTGGCTCGACGACGTCGCCACCCGGGTGTACTGCAGCGGCGGGCTGCGGTTCTACGGCGCCCGCAACGCCGCCGCACGCGGGCTCGTGCCGCGCCCGGCGCGCGGCACGCAGGACCCGCCGCTGCGCGACCCGTTCGCGCTCGACCTGCGCGACGACCCGGTGCTGCGTGCGCTCTACCTCGAGCAGGAGCACCACGACGGCTACCTGCGCGACCAGGACCCCTTCTCCGACCCGGTCTCGATCGAGGACAACCTCGCGCTGGTCGTCGACTACGCCCGCGGCGCCACCATGTCCTACTCGCTCAACGCGCACGCCCCGTGGGAGGGCTACACGGTCGCCGTCAACGGCACCCGCGGCCGGGCGGAGCTGAGCGTCGTCGAGAGCGGTGCGGTGCTGCTCGGTCCGGGCGGCCGGCCCACCGCGGTCGTCGACCACGGCCCCGACGCCGTCGCGGCGGTCGCGGGCACGCCGCGCCCGGTCGCCGAGCGCCTGCTGGTGCAGGAGCACTTCGGGACCGCCGAGGAGGTCCCGATCCCCGCGGCGCGCGGCGGGCACGGCGGCGGCGACGCGCAGCTGCTCGCCGACCTGTTCCAGGGCGTCGGCGACGACCCGCTGCACCGCAGCGCCACCTGGGCCGACGGCGTGCGCGCGCTCGCCGTCGGGCTCGCGGGCAACCGCTCGCTCGCGACCGGCGGGCCGGTCGCGGTCGCCGACCTCGGGCTGCCGGTCGCACCGGTGCGCTGAGGCGCCCGGACGACGACGCCGTCACCGGGTGGTGTGCGCCCCGCCGTCGAGGTGGATCGTCTGACCGGTGACGTGGCGCGCGCCCGGCGAGCAGAGGAAGAACGCGAGCGCGGCGACGTCCTCCGGCGCCCCGGCGCGCCCGACGTAGGTGCGCGCGACCAGGGCGTCGTGGCGCTCGCGCGCGACCGGGCCGCCCCACAGGTCGGTGCCCGCGACGTAGCCGGGCGCGATCGCGTTCACCGTCACGTCGCGCGGGCCCAGCCGCTCGGCCGCCCCGACCGACCAGGCCTGCAGCGCGGCCTTGGCGACCGAGTACGGGTTGCCCGCGTACTCCGCGCCGATCGACCCGATCGACACGACCGCGCCGCCACGACGCAGCCGCGGCTCGAGCAGCGCGAGCAGCAGCGCCGGCCCGACGAGGTTGACGCGCAGCGTGCGCTCCCAGTGCTCGGCGAGCGCGTCGACGTCAGGCGGCCCGCTCGGGGCGCGGCCGACGAACCCGCCCGCGTTGTTGACCAGCACGTCGAGCTCCCCGACCTGCTCGGCGACCGCGGCGATCCCCGCCCGGTCGGCGAGGTCGAGCCGCAGCCCGGTCGCGCCGATCGCGCGCGCCACCTCCGGGGTCTCCGGGCGCCGCCCGGTGACGACGACCTCGCACCCGTCCGCGACGAACCGTGCGGCGACCGCGCGCCCGATGCCGCTCGTGCCACCCGTGACCAGCACCCGTCGTGCCATGCCCTCCCCTTCCGACGTTTAGCTCTAAACGCTAGCATGGTCGGGTGACGGACGAGCGGGACGAGCTGGCGCGCGCACGAGCGGTCGCCGAGGCATGGCGACGCGAGCTGCCGGAGGTGCCGACGGCGCCCCTCCCCGCGGTGTGGCTGGTCAAGGCGGTCGCGAGCCGGCTGCGTCGCACCCGCGAGCGCACGCTGCACACGCTCGGGCTCGACGCCGCGACGCTCGACCTGCTCAGCACCCTGCGGCGCGCCGGCGAGCCGTGGACGCTCACCACCCGCGAGCTGGCCGGGCGCTGCCTGGTGACCGCCGGCGCGATCTCGCAGCGCGTCGCGCGCGCCGAGCAGCAGGGCCTGGTGCAGCGCAGCCCGGGCGCGGGCCGCAGCGTCGAGGTGTCGCTCACGCCCGAGGGGCACGCGCTCGTCGAGCGCAGCGCCGCGCAGGTGCTCGGGGCCGACGCCGCGGCGACCCGCGATCTCGCGCCCGACGAGCTGGCCGACCTCGAGCGGCTGCTGGCCCGCTGGCTGTCGACCCTCGGCGAGCCCTAGCCCTTCGTCTCGTCCTGCCGGTCGCGCCCGAACAGCGCCCGCACCTCGGCGGCGAGGATCACCGAGCCGACGACGATGACGCCGGTCCCGCTCCCGATGCGGTCGTCGTCGCCCTGCTCGGCGAGGTCGGCCGCGAGCGCGACCGCCTCGGGCAGCGAGGCCTCGACGTGCACCCGGTCCTCGTCGAAGACGTCGCGCGCGATCACCGCGAGCTCGTCGGCCGGCATCGCACGGTCGATGCTCGCCTGCGTGACGACGATCTCCGGCAGCACCGGCTCCAGCACGGACAGGATCGCCTCGGCGTCCTTGTCACCCATGACGCCGACGACGCCGACGAGCCGCGAGAACGCGAACGCCTCGTCGAGCGCGTCGACCAGCGCCTCCGCGCCGCCGGGGTTGTGGGCGGCGTCGACCAGCACGGTCGGGCTGCTGCGGACGAGCTCGAGCCGGCCCGGCGAGGTGACGTCGGCGAACGCAGCCTCGACGACGGACCCGTCGAGCGCGCCGCCCCCGAAGAGCTGCTCGACCGCCGTGAGCGCGAGCAGCGCGTTGTGCGCCTGGTGCGCGCCGTGCAGCGGCAGGAAGATCTCGGTGTAGAGCCCACCGGTGCCGCGCAGGTCGATGAGCTGGCCACCGACCGCGACCACCCGGTTCGCGACCTCGACCTGCACGCCCTCGGCGACGAGACGCGCTCCGCGCTGCCGGGCGCGCTCGGCGATCACGGCCGCGGCGGCCTCGGGCTGCTCGGCGGTGACGACGACCTGCGGCGGGTCGAGCTGCTTGATGATGCCCGCCTTGACGGTCGCGATCTCGTCCAGCCCGTGACCGAGCCACCTCTCGTGGTCGCGGGAGATCGGTGCGAACACCGCGACCTCGGCGTCGATCGTGTTGGTCGAGTCCCACTCCCCGCCCATGCCGACCTCGACGACCGCGACGTCGACCGGCGCGTCGGCGAACGCCGCGTACCCGAGCGCGGTCAGCACCTCGAAGAAGTTGAGCCGGTTCTGCCCCTCGGCCTCCAGCCGCTCGTCGACCATCGCGACGTACGGCTCGATGTCGCGCCAGGTCTCGACGAACCGCGCGGGCGTGATCGGCTCGCCGTCGATGACCATGCGCTCGCGCACCGTGTGCAGGTGCGGCGAGGTGAGCAGCCCGGTGCGCAGGCCCGTCTCCCGGATCAGGCGCTCGATCATCCGCGCCGTCGAGGTCTTGCCGTTGGTGCCGGTGACGTGCACGGTGCGGAAGCTGTGCTGGGGGTCGCCCAGCAGCGTCATGAGCGACGCGACCCGGTCGAGCGTGGGCTCGATGCGGTGCTCGGGCGCGCGGCGGAGGATCTCGCGGTAGAGCTCCTCCGCCTCGCGCTCGACCGCGTCGTCGGCCGCCGCGCGCCTGCGGCTCACCGCTCGACCTTCGCGAGCTGGACGGCGACCGCGCGGTCGTCCACGCCGTCGCCGTCGCCGTCGGTCGCGACCGGCGAGGCCTCGACCGCGACGTCGACCGCGAGCGTCTCCTCGCCGATGAACGCGGCGCGGTCGGCGACCGCCTGCGCCCACGGCGCGGGGACCGCGAGCCGCAGCGTGATGCGGTCGGCCACGTGCAGACCGGCCGCCTTGCGGGCGTCCTGCACCTGGCGCACGACGTCGCGCGCGTACCCGTCGCCGAGCAGCTCGTCGTCCAGCTCGAGGTCGAGCACGACGAACCCGCCGCCGGGCAGCACGGCCGCGGCGACCGTGTCACCGAGCCGGTCCTCGACCTTGGTCACCAGCGCGTACTCGCCGTCCTGCAGCTCGATCCCGTCGACGGTCACGGTGCCGTCGTCGGCCTGCTGCCAGCTCCCGGCGCGGGCGGCCTGGATGACGCGCTGCACGTCGCGCCCCAGCCGGGGTCCCGCGGCGCGCGCGTTGACCTGCAGCGTGGTCACGAGCCCGTGCTCGGCGGCCGAGGTCTGCGCCTCGTCGACGAGGCGGACCTCCTTGACGTTGATCTCCTCGGCGACGAGGTCGGCGAACGGCTGCAGCGCCTCGGGGTCCGGGACGGCCACGAGCAGCGAGCGCAGCGGCTGCCGCACCCGCAGCTTGTTGGCCTTGCGCAGCGCGTGCGCGGTGCTCACGACCTCGCGGACGGTGTCCATCGCGGCGACGAGCGCGTCGTCGCGGACGAGCGCGGCCGCCGTCGGGTCGGTCGACGCACCCGCCTCCGGGTCCGGCCAGTCCGCCAGGTGCACCGAGCGGCCTCCGGTGAGGCCGCGCCACACCTCCTCGGTGACCAGCGGCGCCAGCGGCGCGGCCGCGCGCGTGGTCACCTCGAGCACCGTGTGCAGGGTGTCGAAGGCGCCGGTGCGCTCCGCCCAGAACCGGTCGCGCGAGCTGCGCACGTACCAGTTCGTGACGACGTCGAGGTGGTCCTTGAGCCGCTGCACGGCACCCGGGATGTCGTAGCCCTCGAGGTCGGCGCGCACGCCATCGACGAAGTCGCGGGTCTTCGCCAGCACGTAACGGTCGAGCACGTCGAGACCCGGGACCGCCTCGGGCGCCGGCGCGCTCGCGTCGTACCCCGCGCCGTCGGCGACCGTGTTGGCGTACAGCGAGAAGAAGTACCAGGTGTTCCACAGCGGCAGCAGCACGCCGCGCACCTGCTCGCGGATCGACTCCTCGGCGACGATGAGGTTGCCGCCGCGCAGCACGGGCGAGCCCATGAGCGACAGCCGCACCGCGTCGGAGCCGTAGGTGTTCCACATCTCGTACGGGTCCGGGTAGTTGCGCAGCGACTTGCTCGCCTTGCGGCCGTCGTCGCCGAGCACGATGCCGTGGCTGATGCAGGTGCGGAACGCCGGGCGGTCGAACAGCGCGGTCGCGAGCACGTGCATCGTGTAGAACCAGCCGCGGGTCTGCCCGATGTACTCGACGATGAAGTCGCCCGGGTAGTGGTGCTCGAACCAGTCGGCGTTCTCGAACGGGTAGTGCACCTGGGCGAACGGCATCGACCCGGAGTCGAACCAGACGTCGAAGATGTCGGGGATGCGCCGCATCATCGACCGCCCGGTCGGGTCGTCCGGGTTCGGGCGCACGAGCTCGTCGATGTAGGGGCGGTGCAGGTCGGGCACCGAGACCCCGAACGCCTCCTCGAGCTCCGCGACGCTGCCGTACACCTCGGTCCGCGGGTACGCGGGGTCGTCGCTCACCCACACCGGGATCGGGGTGCCCCAGTACCGGTTGCGGGAGATCGACCAGTCGCGCGCGTTGGCGAGCCAGGCGCCGAAGGTGCCCTCCTTGATGTGCTCGGGCACCCAGGTGATCTCCTGGTTGAGCTCGAGCATCCGGTCCTTGAACGCGGTCACGCGCACGAACCAGGACTCGACGCCCTTGTAGATCAGCGGGTTCTTGCACCGCCAGCAGTGCGGGTAGGAGTGGTCGTAGGTCTCGTGGCGCAGCAGCACCGTGCCGGGCGTCACCGAGGCGACCTGCTCGCCGCGGGTCGCGGTCTTGAGGTCGGCGATGATCCTCGGGTTCGCGTCGAAGACGAGGTCGCCCTCGTAGTCGGTGACCGGCGCGGTGAAGCGTCCGTCGGCACCGACCGGCATGACCGCCTCGATGCCCTCGCGGTCGGTGACGACCTTGTCGTCCTCGCCGAACGCGCCCGCGGTGTGGACGAGGCCGGTGCCGTCGGTGGTCGTGACGAAGTCGGCCTCGACGACGCGGAACGCGTTCTCGTGGCCGAGGTAGTAGGAGAACGGCGGCGTGTAGCTGCGGCCGAGGAGGTCGGCGCCGGTGAGCCGCTCGACCACCTGCTCCTCGACGTCCTCGACGCCCTCGTCCTTGAGCTCGCGCGCGTAGGCCTGCAGCCGCTCCGCGGCGATGACGTACCGCTCGGTGGTGCCGGTCGCGTCCGAGCGGACGACGACGTAGTCGATGTCGCGCCCGACGACGATCGCGAGGTTGCTCGGCAGCGTCCAGGGCGTCGTCGTCCACACCAGCGCGAGCTCGCCGGTCTCCAGCCGCAGACCGACCGTGACGGCGGGGTCCTGCCGCATCTGGTAGACGTCGTCATCCATCCGCAGCTCGTGGTTGGACAGCGGCGTCTGGTCGCGCCAGCAGTACGGCAGCACCCGGTAGTCCTGGTACGTCAGCCCCTTGTCGTAGAGCTGCTTGAACGCCCAGATGACCGACTCCATGTACCAGGGCTCGAGCGTCTTGTAGTCGTTCTCGAAGTCGACCCACCGCGCCTGCCGGGTGACGTAGTCCTCCCACTCGCGCGTGTAGCGCAGCACCGACTCGCGGCACTCCTTGTTGAAGGCGTCGATGCCCATCTCGTCGATCTGGGACTTGTCGGTGATGCCCAGCAGCCGCTCGGCCTCCAGCTCGGCGGGCAGGCCGTGGGTGTCCCACCCGAACCGGCGCTCGACCCGCCGGCCCAGCATCGTCTGGAACCGCGGCACGACGTCCTTGACGTACCCGGTGAGCAGGTGGCCGTAGTGCGGCAGGCCGTTCGCGAACGGCGGCCCGTCGTAGAAGACGAACTCGTTGGAGCCGTTCTCCCCCGCCGGGCGGGCGTCGATCGAGGCCTGGAAGGTGCCGTCCGCCTTCCAGTAGGCGAGGACGTTGTCCTCGAGCTCGGGCAGGCGCGGCGAGGAGACGACGCCCTCGTCCGACGGCGGGGTGGCGGGGCTGGCGTCGCGGTGGCGCGGGTAGCGGCTCGTGGCCATCGTGGTCCTTCGGGGTGCGGGGTTCGCTGCGGCTTCCTCGACGAGGACGACCCGCCCGACGGCGACCCGCGGTACCACCTCGCTTGCCCCGCGCGCCCGTGGCTCGGGCGGTGGGACCACTCGTCCTGCGGCTGTGACGGGCCTGCCCCGTCCGGTTCTACTGAGCGCCGCAGTCCCGCCCCGAGCACGGGTCGGAAGCTGCGGTGCCGTTCTTCCGGAGGCTCACCGGTGATGGCCGGGTCGACGCCTGTACCGGACATGGTACCCAGGTCCGCTCGCGGGCACGCCGACGCGGTCACCAGGCCTTCCGCGACCGGCCACCGCCAGGTCACCGTCCGGCCACCCGGGCCCGCTTGTGTGGTGGTGCGGGCAGCCGCCCGCCAGGACCCACCACCACGGAGACCAGACCGGATGACCGTGCTCGCCGACCGACGCCGTGCGCGCCCGCGCCCGCCGGCCGCACCACGCAGGAGGTCCGCCACCCGCACCCGAGCGCTGCTGCGCGAGGGCCTCCTCTTCTGGGCGCTGATCCTGCCGAACCTCGCCGCGATCGTCGTGTTCGGCTACTACCCCACCCTGTACAACCTCGTACTCAGCCTCACCGACTGGGACTTCGTGCAGCCGGCACCGGTGCTCGTCGGCCTCGACAACTACGTCGAGCTGCTGCGGCCCGGCTCGGTGCTGGCCGACGCGCTGCGGAACACGACGGTCTTCGTGCTGGTCACCGTGCTCGGCACGATGGTCGGTGGGCTGGCGATCGGCGCGCTGCTGGCGCAGCGGCTGCGCCTCAGCGGCGTCGTCCGCACCCTCGCGTTCGCACCGCACATGCTGCCCGGAGCCGCGGTCGGTGTGCTGTGGCTGTTCCTCTTCGACCCGAGCTATGGGTTGAGCCGCTGGCTGTTCGAGATGGTCGGCGCCGACTCGCCCCGCTGGACCACGACGTCGGACTTCTCGTTGTGGGCGATCACGATCGCCTACGCGTGGCAGCGGCTCGGCTTCGTGGCGATCATCTACTACGCCGCCATCCTCGACCTGCCGCGGGACCTCTACGAGGCGGCAGCCCTCGACGGTGCGCGCGGCTGGTCGCTCTTCCGCCACCTGACGATCCCGCTGCTCAGCCCGATCACGTTCTTCCTCACGGTGACCGGCGTCATCGCGGCGGCGCAGACCTTCGACATCATCGCGACGCTGACCAACGGCGGACCCGGCACCTCCAGCACGACGCTGCCGTGGCTCGTCTACGAGCAGGCCTTCGTCAGCTTCGACATCGGCACGTCGGCCGCCTCCGCGACCGTCATGTTCGTGCTGCTCCTCGTCGTCACGCTCGTGCAGACCCGCGTCGCCCACAGGCAGGTGCACTACTCATGACCCTCCTCCCCACCCGGCCGGTCGCCACACCGGAGCGCACGGCATCTACACAATCGGCAGAGTCGGCAGGTTCGGCACAGTCGGCAGAGTCGACACAGTCGGCACAGTCGGCACGGTCGGCACAGTCGCAGCCCTCGCCCCGCGAGCGCGGCAGCCGGGGACGCCGGCGCCCCCGCTCCCTCACGATCGGGCTCTACGCGATGCTCGGGCTGGTGCTCGCGGTGTTCGCGGTGCCGCTGTACTGGCTGTTCAGCTCGGCGCTGAAACCGGAGAACGAGATCTACACGTTCCCGCTCACGTGGGTGCCCAGCAGCCTCGAGTGGGGCAACTTCGTCGAGGCCTGGACGTCGGCACCGTTCGGCGCGTTCCTGCGGAACTCGGTCATCACCACGGTCGTGGGGACCGCGCTCGAGATCGGTGTCGCGGTGCTCTCCGCCTACGCGGTCGCGTTCGTGCGGTTCCGCGGCAAGATGCTGGTCTTCGCCGTCATGGTCGGCTCGCTCATGCTGCCGGGCCACATCACGCTGCTGGTCAACTACATCACGGTGTCGAGCCTGGGCTGGCTCAACACCTACCAGGGGCTGATCCTGCCGGGCATCGGCTCCGCGTTCGCGATGTTCCTCCTCTACCAGCAGATGCGGCAGGTGCCCGGCGAGCTGGTCGACGCCGCGTCGATCGACGGCGCGGGCCACCTGCGTCGCATGGTCTCCGTCGTCGGCCCGATCTGCAGCCCGATGATCCTCACAGCCACCCTCATCGTGGGGATCGGCAAGTGGAACGACTTCGTGTGGCCGCTCATCGTCACCTCCACGGCCGACATGCGCACGCTGCCGATCGGGCTGATGTTCCTGCGCAGCCAGGAGGGCTACGACTCCTGGGGCCCCGTCATGGCCGGCACCGTGATCGTCGCCGCGCCGATGCTCGTCGTCTTCTTCCTGGCCCAGCGCCGCATCGTCGGCGGCATCGTCTCCGGCGCCCTCAAGGGCTGACCGGTCCCCGGCAGCGGCCGCGGGCCACGGGCCGTCCCACCTCTGTCACCCACCACCGACCAAGGAGCTGTTCCTCGTGCACGACCGCACCCTCACCCGCCGTCACCTCCTCGCGATGCTCGGCGCCGGTGCCGGCGCCGCCGCGCTCGCCTCCTGCTCGCTGCCGACCGCCGGGGCCGGCAGCGACGCGGGCGGAGCAGGGAGCTCGGCCCTGCGCCCCGACATGAAGCAGGCGGCGCTCGGCGAGATCCCCTCGCAGTACCGGGGGCGCACGAACATCCTGTTCTGGGCGCCCTGGACCGGGCACCTCTTCGACGTGATCGCCGAGGCGTTCACGATGTTCAACGACTCGCAGACCGACATCTACGCCGCGATCGAGTCCGTCGGCGGCTACGCCGACCTGCACACGCAGTTCACCGCCGCGCTGCAGGCGAAGGCGGTGCCCGACATGGTCTGCTTCCCCGAGCTGCAGTGGCTGCAGTTCTACTTCGCGGGCGCGCTCGCGCCCCTCGACCCGTACTTCACCGACGAGTGGAACCTCGACATCTACCTGCAGAGCTACGTGGGCGAGGGCAGGGCCGGCGACGAGACGTACGTCGTGCCGTTCGCGCGCTCGACGCCGATCTTCTACTACAACAAGACCGCGTTCACCGAGCTCGGGCTCCCCGTCGACACCACGTACACGTGGTCCCAGCTGCGCGAGCTCGGGCCCGAGATCGCCTCGCTCACCTCCTCCGGGCAGCCGGTGCGGACCTTCGCCTACAGCGCCGCCGACGGCTGGTACGCGTCGTCGTGGCTGTGGGCCTTCGGAGGTGCATGGACCGACGGCTTCGACGTCATGCCCGACGAGGGCCCGGTCCGCGACCTCATGGGGTTCGCCCGCGACTGGGTGCACGTCGACGGCCACGCCTACCAGGCGCAGGCGCCGCACACCGACTTCCAGACCGGGCTGGTCACGGCCGTGCACGGGTCGACGGCGTCGATGCGTGGACTCACCGAGGCGGTCGACTTCGAGCTGGGGGCCGCCTTCATGCCCGGCGAGGTCGACCAGCCGCCGCTGGTGCCGACCGGCGGCTCCGGGTTCTCGCTCGTGCGGACCGACTCGAAGGAGCGGCAGGACGCCACCGCCGAGCTGATGAAGTTCCTCGGCACCCCGCAGATGTCGGGCTGGTACCACGTCCGCTCGGGCTACGTCCCGGTCGTCGAGGCCGCCCGGGACGAGCCGGAGGTGCGCGAGCTCCACGCCACCGATCCGAACTTCACGGTCGCGATCGAGCAGCTCGCGAACGCCCAGACCGTCGCGCCCGCGCTGTGGTTCCAGGCCGGCGTGCAGGCGCTGGAGAAGTCCTTCGCCTCGTTGACCGGCGACGGCGTCGAGGTGCAGCCGACGATCGACGCCCTGCGCGTCGAGCTCGAGGACGTGCTCGAGGACAACCGTGACGACCTCGAGGCGCTCGGCGTCTCCTGACCCCACCCTCCCCGCAGAGAGCGAGACCACCGTGCCCCACAAGCTGCTCGTCGTGTCGGTCGACGCGATGCACCACGACGACCTCCCGTTCGCCCGGACCCTGCCGGCGTTCTCCCGCATCCTCGAGCAGGCCGCCGTCGCCGAGATCGAGGGCGTCTACCCCTCGGTCACCTACCCCAACCACACCGCCCAGACGACCGGCTGCCCGCCGGCGCGGACCGGGATCTTCAACAACCTGCAGTTCCAGCCCGGCCGGGGTGACGCCTCGGAGTGGTTCTGGGACGCGGGTGCCATCCGCGTCCCGACGATCTTCGAGGCCGCGCACGCGGCGGGTCTCACGGTCGCCGCCGTGCAGTGGCCGGTGACGGCGAACGAGCGGCACGTCGACTGGCTCGTGCCCGAGATCGCGAGCCCACAGGTGTTCGACGGTCTCGAGGACCAGTACCGGCGCACGACCAACGCCGCGTCGCTCGAGCGGTACGTGCTGCCGAACCTCCACCTGGTCGACGTCACCGGGCGCAAGCCGCGGTACTACGCATTCGTCAACCACGTGGCCGAGCAGATCCTGCGCCACGAGCGACCCGACGTCATGTTCGTCCACCTCGTGGAGGTCGACTCGGCCCGCCACGCCGGCGGCGCACACGGCCCGCACGTCGAGCAGGCGCTGCGCGAGGTCGACGCCACCCTGGGCACGTTCCTCGACGCGCTCGCCGACACCGGCGACCTCGGGCGGACGAACATCGTGCTGGTGTCCGACCACGGTCACCTCGACACCGAGCAGCACACGAACCTCAACACGATCTTCGTCGAGCGCGGCCTCGTCCGCCTCGACGAGGCGGGGCGGCTGCTCGACTACGACGTGCTCTGCCTCGGTGCCGGGCTCTCGGGCCAGCTGTTCCTCGCCGAGGGCATCACGCCCGGGCGCCGCGCCGAGGTCGAGACGCTGCTCGCGGAGATCGAGGCCACCCCGGAGTACCGGATCGAGAGGATCTGGACCGCCGAGGAGACCGCGCGCGCCCACGGCCTGGACGGCCCGTTCGACTACGTCGTCGAGTCCGAGCCGGGCGTCGTCGTCGGGATGCTCTGGGACCGCCGCCCGGTCGTGCGGCGCGGCGACGACGACTTCCCGCCCGTCCTCGGCAACCACGGCCACGCTCCCCGCCACGGCGGCCAGCCGCTCTTCGTCGCGACGGGGCCGGACATCGCGCCGGGCGTCGACCTCGGGCGGCGCAGCATGCTCGACGAGGCACCCACGTTCGCGGCCCTGCTCGGCGTCGACCTGCCGCACGCGGAGGGCACGGTGCTGCACGAGCTGCTCACCGCGCGCCCGCTGCCGGTCTGAGGGCCGCAACGGCCACGGCGGCCCGACTCCGCAGACCGGGGTCGGGCCGCCGTCGCGCGTGCGGTGACGTCGCGCTACTTGCCGCCCGTGGTCGCGATCCCCTTGACCAGGTACTTCTGGCCGAACAGGAACGCGAAGAAGATCGGCACCAGCGACACGATCGACATCGCGAACATCGCGCCCCAGTTGCTCCCGGACGTCGCGTCGAGGAACGAGCGCAGCGCGATCGGGACCGTGTACATGTCCGGCGACGTCAGGTAGATGAGCGAGGTGAAGAAGTCGCTCCAGGTCCAGATGAACGTGAAGATCGCGGTCGTCGCGAGCGCCGGGACCATCAGCGGGATCATCACCTGGCCGAAGATGCGCAGGTGCCCCGCCCCATCGATGCGGGCCGCCTCGTCGAGCTCCTTCGGGATGCCGCGGATGAACTGCACCATGAGGAACACGAAGAACGCGTCGGTCGCGAGGAACTTCGGCAGCACCAGCGGCAGGAACGTGTTCACCATGCCGAGGTTGTTGAACACGATGTACTGCGGCACGACGACGACGTGGAACGGCAGCATGATCGTCATCAGCATGATCGCGAACCACAGGTTGCGCAGCCGGAACTTCAGCCGTGCGAACGCGTACGCCGCGAGCGAGCAGGACAGCAGGTTCCCCGCGATCGCGCCGACGACGACGATCGCCGAGTTGACGATGTACCAGTCGAACGGGCGGGCGAGCGCCGTCCAGCCCTCGATGTAGTTCTCGATGTAGAGCTCGTTGAGCCACAGGCCAGGGGTCCGGAAGATGACCTCGGTGGGCCGCAGGGAGCTGACGAGCATCCACACCAGCGGGTAGATCATCGCGAGCGAGGCGACGATCAGCAGCAGGTGCTTGGCCAGCGACCTCGCGATCGAGGCGCCGGCGCGCGGGCGGGCGGTGGCGAGCTCAGTCATCGTAGAAGACCCAGTACTTGGCGGCGAAGAAGTTGATCGCCGTGAAGGCGGCGATGATGACGAGCAGCACCCACGCCATCGCGGACGCGTAGCCCATCTGGAAGTTGGTGAACCCCCGCTCGTAGAGGTAGAGCGTGAAGAAGAGCGTCGAGTCGGACGGGCCACCGGTGCCGTTGGAGACGACGTAGGCCTGGGTGAACGACTGGAACGCACCGATGATCTGGAGCACCAGGTTGAAGAACACGATCGGCGACAGCAGCGGCATCGTGATCGTGAGGAACTTCTTCAGCCGGCCTGCGCCGTCGAGCGACGCGGCCTCGTAGTACATCGTCGGGATCTGCCGCAGCCCCGCCAGGAAGATCACCATCGGCGAGCCGAACGTCCACACGTGCAGCAGGATCAGCGTCCACAGCGCGTACTGCGGGTCGGAGACGTAGCCGGTCGTCGCCGGCACCCCGAACAGCTGCAGCACCTGGTTGACGAGTCCGGTGGTGCCGAAGATCTGCCGCCACAGCAGCGCGATGGCGACCGAGCCGCCGAGCATCGAGGGCAGGTAGAAGATCGACCGGTAGATCGGCAGCCCGCGCATGCCCTTGTCGAGGAGCAGCGCGATCGCGAGCGCGAGCGCCAGCTGCAGCGGCACCCCGACGACCACGTAGGTGAAGGTCACCCGCAGCGACTGGTGCAGCCGCGCGTCGTCGAGCATCCGCGCGTAGTTGTCGAGACCGATGAAGCTCGGCGTCTGGATGAGGTTGTAGTCGGTCATCGACAGGTACAGCGAGGCCAGCATCGGCCCGAGCGTGAAGGCGAACAGCCCCACGAGCCACGGCAGCAGGAACAGGTAGCCGGCCTTGTTGTCGCGGCTCGCCTCCTTCCGGCGGGCCGCGCGGTCCTCCGGGCTCAGCGCCCGTCGGGTGCTGAGCTTCGACAGCTCCGAGATCGCGCTCACGCGTCAGGCTCCGAGGGCCGCGGTCAGCTCGTCGTAGAAGCCCTCGGCGGCCTCGCGCGCGCCGATGTTGCCGAAGAGCATGTCGGTCGCGTAGCGCAGCAGCAGCGGGCTGAGCTGGCCACCGCCGGGCGGCGGCGCGATCGGGGTCTCACCGAGCTCGGGGACGATGTCGTTGATGAAGGTGAGCACCCGCTGCTGACCGTCGGACAGCAGCGGCTCGATCACGGACGCGACCTCGCTGTTGGCAGGGATGCCGCGCTCGGCGAGCTGGATCTCGTTCGCCTCGGTGCTGTTGATCAGCCAGTTGATGAGCGCGACCGACTCCTCCGGGTGCGCCGTGCGGGCCGAGACCGACCACAGCATCGACGCCTTGTACCAGGCCTTCCGCTGCAGCGCGTCGCCCGCGATGCTCGGGAAGCGCAGGAACGCGAACTCCTTGCCGGCGGCCGCCTCGACCGCCTCGAGCTGGTTCGACCACCACATCGACATCGCCGTCCTGCCGGTGACGAACATGCTCTGGTCCAGCGGCACCGAGGAGTCCTCGGTGATCTGCGAGGGGCTGGGGATCGCGCCGGCGTCGGCGAACTGCTGGTGGTACTCGAGCCAGGTGACGATGTCGTCGACCGTGAACCCGGGCTCGTTGCCGGGGACGAACAGCTCCTTGCCCTGCTGGCGCAGCCAGCCGCTGAGCATCGAGTCGTTGGAGATGAAGGTCGACGTGCCGATGACGTCGCCCCCCGAGGCCTCGCTGATCGACGTCGCGAGCTCGAGCCAGTCGTCCCACGTCCACGTCGTGTCGTCGGGCATCTCGATGCCGAGCTCCTCGAGCAGGTCGGCGTGCACCATGATCACGGGCGTGTTGATGCCGGCGTTGACGCCGTAGCTCTTCCCCTCGATGTCGCCCGAGGCCTCGGTGCCCTCGACGAACCCCGAGACGTCGATGCCGTGCTCGGCGAGGTCGAGGAGCGCGCCGCGCTGGCCGTACTCGCTGATGTAGGCCATGTCCATCTGGATGACGTCGGGCGCGGTGTTGCCGGCGGTCTGGGTGGCGAGCCGGTCCCAGTAGCTGGCCCACTCGCCGGGCTGCTCCTCGATCGTGATGCCCGGGTTGGCCTCGACGTAGGCCGCGATCATCTCGCTCGTGTTGGCGTTGCGGACCTCGTTGCCCCACCACGTGAAGGTGAGCCCGACGCCGTCCTCGCCGCCGCCGCCACCGGTGCCGCCGCCACCACCTCGGCTGCACCCGGCGAGGCCGAGGCCCGCGCCCATCGCGCCCAGCGAGGCCATCGTGAGGAACTGCCGTCGTGAGGTAGCCATCGGAGGAGCCTTCCGTCGTCGTCGTCGTCGCTCGCACCGGCCGGGGCGCCGGACGCCCGGCCATGCTAGGTCGCGAACCGATTCACTGGAAGGTGAGGGCAGGCGCTTGCCGCGAGTTGCCTCCGCGCGCCCGCCGGCGGGCCGTGGAGGGACCGCGAGCGCCGTCAGTCGCGGGCGTCGACGAGCCCGACGGCGGCCCGCAGGGCGTCGGCGGTCATGTCGCCGGGACGCCGGCCCTGCCGCGCCGCCTGCCGCGTGAGCCTGGCCAGCGCGGCGTTGACCGGCGCGGTCCGACCGAGCCGGTGGGCCAGCGCGACGATCTCGCCGTTGAGGTAGTCGGTCTCCACCGTGCCGGTGCCGCGCTGCAACGACTGCCACGTCGAGCCGCCGAGCTCGGCGGGCGCCCCGGGCACCGGACGCACCTCGAGCGCGTCCCGGTACGCGGCCTCCTCCTCGGCCGAATTCATGACGACGCCGGCGGCCTCGTACAGCGCGAGCGCCTCCTCGCGCGCCGCGCCGGCGACGTCCTGCCCGTCGGCGCCGTCGCCCAGCAGCGCCTGCACGGCGTTGCCGAGGTTGCCGATCAACTTGCGGTACTTCCACGGCATCACGTCACCCGGCAGCGGCACCTCGACGCCCGCGCGCCGCCACTCCAGCGCCAGCCCGCACAGCAGCTCGGCGTCGCGGTCGTCCGCGAGCACGGCGGGGTAGCGCGAGGTGTGCAGTACCGCGTGCACGGGAGCCGAGCGCACCACGACCTCGCCGGGTGCGGTCAGCACCGCGGGCATCCACACGCACACGCCGAAGACCCGCGCGAACCAGCGCAGCGCGATCTCCTCGCTCGCGACGCCGTTGAGCGCGGTCAGGATCGGCAGCCGCTCCCCCGCGGTGCCCACGACGGCGCCGCTGTCGTCGTGCACGGGCGCGTCGGCCCAGGTCTGCAGCGCCTCGTGCGCCTGGTGGGTCTTCGTCGTCAGCACGAGCACGTCGTCGGTGGTGAGCCGGACGTCCTGCGGCCCGGCCGCGACCACGGGCCGGCAGGCGATCTCGCGGTCGGGCGTGCGCACGAGGAGGCCGTGCTCGGACATGGCGCGCAGGTGGTCGCCCCGCGCCACCAGCACGACGTCGCTGCCCGCGTCGGCGAGCAGCCCTCCGACACCCGAGCCGATCGCACCGGCACCCACGACGACGTAGCGCATGCGTCTACCCTGCCCGAGCCGACCGAGCCCGTGCCACACGTGTCCACGCCGCGGCCCTACGGTGGTCGGCATGGACCCCGCGGACCCGCTCGTCGCCGAGCGCATGCTCGCCTACTACGCCGGTGAGATGCGCACGCGGGCGGACCGGCCGCTCGGGGCGGAGCGCACCGCGCGGGTGCAGGCGTTCGCGGACGCGCTCACCGAGGCCGACACCGTGCTGGAGGTCGGCTGCGGCGCCGGGCGTGACGGCCGCGTGCTCGCGGCCGGGCGCGGCCGCTACCTCGGGATCGACCTGTCGCCGGAGGGCGTGGCGATCTGCCGGACGCTCGGCCTGGACGCGCGCGTCGCGAGCGCGACGGCGCTGCCGGTCGCCGATGCGAGCGTCGACGCCGTGTGGTCGATGAGCACCCTCATGCACCTCGACCCGGCGGCGTTCGAGCAGGCGCTCGCCGAGATCGCGCGCGTGCTGCGACCGGGCGGTGTCGCGGCCGTCGGTGTCTGGGGCCACGAGCCCGCGCTCGCGGGCTTCGACGAGCACGGCCGCTTCTTCGACCGGCGCACGGACGCGGGGCTGCGGGCCGCGCTCGAGCGTGTCGGCGCCGTGGAGGTCTTCGAGACCTGGGGCCACGACGGCGGTCACCGCTACCAGTGGGCGCTGGTCCGGCGCGGCTGAGACGGTCGGTCAGCGCGGGTCGCGCTCGACCAGCCGGGGCGCGCTGGCCGGGCCGAGCTCGGCGAGCGCGCGCTCGCGCAGCTCGGTGACGTCGGCCGAGCCGGTCACCTCGACCAGCAGCTCGTGGCCGAGCTCGCTGTGGTCGAGCACGTGCACGACGGCGTCGCGCACCCCGGGCTGCTGCGCGAACCAGTCCCGCACCCGGCTGGTCGAGACCAGGTGCCCGCCGACGTCGACGAGGTCGTCGGCACGGCCGTCGAGGAACAGCCGACCCTGCTCGTCGAGGTGACCGAGGTCGCCGACCTGCAGCGCGGCGTCCTGCTCGGCCGCCCGCCAGGGCGAGCTGATCCGCACCTGGCCCACGACGCCGACCGGGACCGGTGCGCCGCCGTCGTCGACGATCTCCACGCGCACGCCGGCCGCGGGCCGCCCGACGGTGCCGGGCGCCGTCCGCAGGTCGTCGGGCCGCGCGATCGTGGCGGTCCCGGCCTCGCTCGAGCCGTAGAAGTCGACGACGATGTCGCCGAGCAGCGCCCGGGCGCGCTCGACCAGGCCGGCGGTCAGTGGCGCGGAGCCGGTGACGACGCGGCGCAGCGCCGGCAGCTCCGGCAGCGGCGCGCCCGCGGCCACCTCGTCCTCCAGCGCGTGCAGCACGTCGGCCAGCTGGGCGGGGACGACGGCGAGCACGCCCGCGTCGTGGGCGTGCACGAGCTCGACGAGCTCGGCGCCGTCGGCACCGTGCGCCATCACCACCGGCGCCCCGACGACGAGCGCGGCGGTCAGCACCGACAGACCGTGGCCGTGCGCCACCGACGGCGCCAGCACGACCGGCTCGTCGCGGCGCAGCTCGAGCGCGCGCATGAGGCTGAGCACGGTGGCGAGCTGACCGATCGCCGCGCCACCGCGCTCGACGGTCTTCGGCGTGCCGGTGGTTCCCGACGTCAGCAGCCGCAGCCGGCCGGCCCGGCGCGGCCGTGGCACCGACCGCAGCGACCCGCCGAGCCCGTCCGGCCGCGCGCGCGTGTCGACGCGACGCGCGTGCGGCGCGGTGCTCGCCACCAGCTCCTCGGTCACGGTGTCGGTGAGCACGACGTCGAGGTCGGCGAACGCGGCCGTCAGCAGCTCGCGGCCCGCCGACGGCGGCACCAGGACGGCGTCGAGCCCCAGCGCCCCGGCGGCCGTGAGGCCGGCGAGCAGGCCACGGTGGTTGCCCGCGCACACCCCCACCTCGCGCCGCCCCAGGTCGCGCGCCTCGCGCATCGCCCGGGCCAGCCCGCGCGCGGCGACGTCGGCCGCCGCCTCCAGCTCGGCG
>NZ_WNXX01000026.1 GCF_009733795.1 Actinotalea caeni | reverse complement strand
CGCGACCGCGCCGGTGCCGTCCGCTGCCTCGCCGCGCTGCCGTCGGCGCCCTGCCTGCTCGTCGACGACGTCGTCACCACCGGTGCGACGCTGGCCGCGTGCGCGACCGCCCTGGGTGCCGCGGGCGGGCGGGTCGTCGGGGCCCTCGTGCTCGCGCGGACGCCGGCGCCCACCGACGGCGCCGCGACCTCGGCGGCGGCCGGCGGACCCGCCCGGACCGACCGGAGGGCACCGCGGGGACCGGCGACGAACGACCTGCGCGTCGGGACCTTCAACCCGGTGCGGACCCCGCCCGGGTGGTCTAGCGTCGTGCCATGACCTTCGATCCCGGCCTGGCGCAGGTGCGGGGGAGCGGGGGGTGATGCCGACAGCACGAGGGCCGTGCGGGTGGGCCGCACGGTGACGAACTCGCCGGGCTCCCGCAGCTCCGGCACGAGGCTTCACGGAGGATCTGGATCACCATGGACATCGTGGTCGTAGGCCGACACACCGAGGTACCCGAGCGGTTCCGCCGCCACATCGAGGGCAAGCTCGCCAAGGTCGAGCAGCTCTCCCCGTACGCGCAGCGCGTCGACGTGGAGATCACGCACGAGGCGAACCCCCGGATGGCCGACCAGGCCGAGCGCGTCGAGCTCACCGTCCGCGCGCGCGGACCGGTCGTGCGGGCGGAGGCGAGCGCGTCGGACCGGTACGCGGCCCTCGACCTGGCCATGGCGAAGCTCCTCGAACGGTTGCGGCGCAGCCAGAGCCGCCGCAGGTCCCGGCACCGCGGCAACGGTCACGCACCTGCCCCGGTCCCGGCCGACCTCGGCACCCTCGAGGTCGCCGTCGAGGAGGAGCACCAGGAGCCGTTGGCGCCGGGCGTCGCGGTCGAGCAGCAGCTCGGCGACTCCCCGGTGGTGATCCGGCAGAAGGTGCACGACACCTCGCCGATGACGGTCGACGACGCGGTCGCCGAGATGGAGCTCGTCGGCCACCCGTTCTACCTCTTCATCGAGGCCGAGTCGCACCAGCCCGCGGTCGTGTACCGCCGGCAGGGCTGGACCTACGGCGTCATCCGCCTCAACGCCACGACGCAGACGGAGCAGACCGAGCAGGCGGAGCAGGCCGCCAGCTGAGGTGCGGCGTCGCAGCAGGCACCGCGTGTCGGTGCCTGCTGCGACACTGCCGCGGTGACCACGAACGGTTCCGCCACGAACGGTGCCACCAGGATCGATCCCGCCACGGACGGTTCCAGGATCGATCCCGCCGGGACCGGTCCCGCCCCGAGCGCGCCCGCCGTGATCGCTCCCGCACGGCGCAGGCTCACGCTCGCGCAGGCTCGACGCGTGGCGATCCACGCCCAGGGGCTCGCCCGCACCGGCGCGCAGGAGCGCCCCGCGGGGGCGGTGACGATGCGTCACCTGCAGGGCGTGATCGACCGGCTCGGGCTGCTGCAGATCGACTCGGTCAACGTCCTGGCCCGGGCGCACCAGCTGCCCGCCTTCTCGCGGCTCGGGCCCTACGACCCGGCGCTGCTCGACCGCGCGTCGCGGGGCACGCCGTCGCGCCCGCGGCGGCTCATGGAGTCGTGGGCGCACGTCGCCGCCTACGTGCCGCCGACGACCTACCAGGTGCTCCGGTTCCGCATGCGTCACGAGCGCGAGCGCGGGTACGGCGCGACGGTGCGGCAGCGGCACCCGGAGGTCTACGCGAAGGTGCTCGACGTCGTCGCGGAGCGGGGCCCGATCACCGCGGCGCAGATGCACGAGCTGCTCGGCCACGAGCGAGGGCCCAAGGAGCACTGGGGCTGGAACTGGTCGGTCGCCAAGCAGGTCCTCGAGGCCGCCTTCTTCGCGGGCGAGCTTGCGGTCGCCCACCGCACCTCGCAGTTCGAGCGGGCCTACGACCTCACCGAGCGCGTGCTGCCGCCGGCCCTGGTCGACGCCGAGGAGCTCGACCGGCCCGAGGCGGTCGCACGCCTGGTCGACCTCGCCGCGCGTGCGCTCGGCGTCTCGACCGTACGGTGCCTGGCCGACTACTACCGGCTCGGTGCGCAGGAGACGGCGACCGCCGTCGCCCGGCTGGTCGAGGAGGGGCGCCTCGAGCCCGTCGAGGTGGCCGGCTGGCAGCGCCCGACCTACCTGCACGCCGAGGCGCGGCTGCCCCGCAGGACGCGCGCCCAGGCCCTGCTCGCGCCGTTCGACCCGATGGTGTTCGAGCGCCGGCGGCTGCTGGAGCTGTTCGGCATGCACTACCGGATCGGCATCTACACCCCTGCCGAGAAGCGCACCGACGGCTACTACGTGCTGCCGTTCCTGCTCGGGGAGGGGTTCGCCGGCCGGACCGACCTCAAGGCCGACCGCGCCACGGGAACCCTGCTGGTGCGCACGGCGTTCAGGGAGGAGAGCGCTCCGCCGCCGGCCGAGGTGGCCGGAGCGCTCGCCGACGAGCTCCACAGCACCGCGCGCTGGCTCGGTCTCGCGGGCATCGCGATCGCCGACGACGCCCGCGGCGACCTGCTCGACGCGCTGCGCGCGCACCTGTGAGAGCGGGCGGGCCGGGCGCCCGCACGTACGATGGTCGGCAGTCAGTCGCTCATCCCGCACGAACCAGGAGCCAGTGTGGCCATTCTCGATCGCATCCTTCGCATGGGCGAGGGGCGGGTGCTCAAGCGCCTGACGGCGATGACGACCCAGGTCAACGCCCTCGCCGACGTCATGGCCGACCTCACCGACGCCGAGCTGCGCGCCGAGACCGACGCGTTCAAGCAGCGCATCGCCGACGGCACGAGCCTCGACGCGCTGCTGCCCGAGGCGTTCGCGGTCGTGCGCGAGGCTGCGACCCGCACGCTCGGCCAGCGTCACTTCGACGTCCAGATCATGGGTGGCGCCGCGCTGCACCTCGGCAACATCGCCGAGATGAAGACCGGTGAGGGCAAGACGCTCGTCGCCACGCTGCCCGCCTACCTCAACGCGCTCACCGGCAAGGGCGTGCACGTCGTCACCGTCAACGACTACCTCGCCTCCTACCAGAGCGAGCTGATGGGCCGCGTGTACCGCTTCCTCGGTCTGACGACCGGCACGATCCTGTCGGGTCAGAAGCCCGACGAGCGGCGCGCGCAGTACGCCGCCGACATCACCTACGGGACCAACAACGAGTTCGGCTTCGACTACCTGCGCGACAACATGGCGTGGAGCGTCGAGGAGCTCGTGCAGCGCGGCCACAACATGGCGATCGTCGACGAGGTCGACTCGATCCTCATCGACGAGGCGCGCACCCCGCTGATCATCTCCGGGCCCGCCTCGGGCGACATCAACAAGTGGTACGCGGAGTTCGCGCGCATCGCGAAGCGGCTGCGGCGCGAGGTCGACTACGAGGTCGACGAGAAGAAGCGCACCGTCGGCGTGCTGGAGCCCGGCATCGAGAAGGTCGAGGACCACCTCGGCATCGACAACCTCTACGAGTCGCTGAACACGCCGCTGATCGGGTTCCTCAACAACGCGATCAAGGCCAAGGAGCTCTTCACGCGCGACAAGGACTACGTCGTCCTCAAGGGCGAGGTCCTCATCGTCGACCAGCACACCGGCCGCATCCTGCCCGGGCGCCGCTACAACGAGGGCATGCACCAGGCGATCGAGGCGAAGGAGGGCGTGCCGATCAAGGCGGAGAACCAGACCCTCGCCACGATCACGCTGCAGAACTACTTCCGCCTCTACGACAAGCTCTCGGGCATGACCGGCACCGCCGCGACCGAGGCCGCGGAGTTCGCCAACACCTACAAGATCGGCGTGGTGCCGATCCCGACGAACCGGCCGATGGCGCGCATCGACCAGCCGGACTTCGTCTACAAGAACGAGACCGCGAAGTTCAACGCGGTCGTCGAGGACATCGTCGAGCGGCACGCCAAGGGCCAGCCGGTGCTGGTGGGCACGACCAGCGTCGAGAAGTCCGAGCTGCTGAGCAAGCTGCTCAAGAAGCAGGGCGTCCCCCACGAGGTCCTCAACGCCAAGCAGCACGCACGCGAGGCCGCGATCGTCGCGATGGCGGGTCGCAAGGGCGCGGTCACCGTCGCCACCAACATGGCCGGCCGCGGCACCGACATCATGCTCGGCGGCAACGCCGAGCACATCGCGATCGACAACCTCGCCAAGCGTGGCCTCAGCCCGACCGAGACGCCCGAGGAGTACGAGGCCGCCTGGCCGGAGGCGCTCGAGGAGGCCAAGCGCGCGGTCGCGGAGGAACACGACGAGGTCGTCGCGCTCGGCGGCCTGTACGTGCTGGGCACCGAGCGGCACGAGTCCCGACGGATCGACAACCAGCTGCGCGGCCGCTCCGGCCGTCAGGGCGACCCGGGCGAGTCGCGGTTCTACCTCTCGCTCGAGGACGACCTCATGCGGCTGTTCAACTCCGGTCTCGCCGAGCGCTTCATGAACGCGCCCGGCTACCCGGACGACCTGCCGCTGGAGTCGAAGATGGTCTCGCGCGGCATCGCGTCGGCGCAGGCGCAGGTCGAGTCGCGCAACTTCGAGATCCGCAAGAACGTCCTCAAGTACGACGACGTGCTCTCCCGGCAGCGCACCGTCGTCTACGAGGTGCGCCGCGAGGTGCTGCACGGCGAGGACCTGCAGGACAAGGTCCAGGGCTGGATCGGCGACGTCATCGACGGCATCGTCACCGACGCCACGGCCGCGGGCGTGCCGGAGGAGTGGGACCTCGCGCAGCTGTGGACCGACCTGCGGCAGATCTTCCCGGTGTCGATCACCGAGCAGGACGTCATCGAGGAGGCCGGCGGCGTCACGCGGCTGACGCGCGAGCAGCTGGTCGATGAGCTGACCTCGGACGCGAGGCTGGCCTACCAGCGCCGCGAGGAGGAGCTGGGCACCGACGTCATGCGGCAGCTGGAGCGCCGCGTGGTGCTGTCGGTGCTCGACCGCAAGTGGCGCGAGCACCTCTACGAGATGGACTACCTCAAGGAGGGCATCGGCCTGCGGGCGATGGCCCAGCGCGACCCGCTCGTGGAGTACCAGCGCGAGGGCTTCCAGCTGTTCCAGGCGATGAACGAGGCGATCAAGGAGGAGGCGGTCGGCTTCCTCTTCAACCTCGAGGTCCGGCTCCCGCAGCAGGACGGCGAGCAGGCCGCCGACGGGCAGGCCGAGGAGGCCCCGGCGGCCGAGGCCGCGCCGGCACCCGCGGCGGCGCAGCAGGCGGCTGCCGGGAAGAAGCAGGGCCGCCGTGCCGGCGCCCGTGCGATCCCCGCGACGGCGCGACGCCCGGAGGCCGCGTCCGACCCGCTGGGTCTGGGCGGGTTGCCGCAGCGGCCGGCGCAGCTCACGTACTCCGCGCCGTCGGTCGACGGCGACGCCGGCACACGCGTGACCGGACCGGGCCGTGCTGCGGCCGCGAAGCCGGCGGGTGGCGCCGGCGAGGGAGGTGCCGCGCCGGCTGCGGGGGCCAACCGCGAGGCGCGTCGGCGCGCGGCGAAGCAGGCGAAGAAGCGCCGCTGACGGTCAGCGCGCGGACGCGGCGCGCTCCCGGACGCCGTCGCGGGCGGCGGGTGCGTGGGCGCCGTCGGCTCGTCGTGGCCCGCGGGCGCGAAGCGGCCTCGCGAGGGACGCCACCCGCGTGCCGTGCGAGAGTGTCGGTTCAGCCGATCTCCAGCGCGGTGGCGCGCCAGCGACCGCGGTAGACCTCGATGCGGACCGCGGCCGCCCGGACGCGGCGACCGTCGTGCAGCACCACCGACGCCTCGTGGCGGGAGCCGGGGAGCTCGCAGGTGTGCACGCGCAGCACCTGCACCCGGCGCGCGGACGTCGGCAGCGCCTGCGCGAGCCCCGCGCGGCGGCTCATCGACACGTAGAGGTCGTCGGTGAGCCAGCGTGCGAGCTGCGCGGCGGGTCGGGCGCCCAGCAGCACCTCGACGCAGGTGCGCACGAGCGCGCCGCACCACGCACCGGGCTCCGGCAGGTCGACGACGACCGGCTGCGGCCAGACGAGATGGGGTGCGGCGTCGTCGTGGGCGGACGGGCTGCGCTCCGGCGCGCGGAAGGCGATGCGGTCCCACGGGCGCGGACCGTGCAGCCGGGGCGGCCGGGTGCGTGCCGGGGCGGGGACCGTGACGGTGGGCGGCTCGGTCGTGGCGAGCGTGGTCATGCGTGCTCCTCGGTGTCGTGGTCGGGCACCAGCAGCACCTGACCGGGGTGGATGAGATCGGGGTCCGGGCCGACGACGTCGCGGTTCGCCTCGTACCAGGCGGGCCAGGCTCGGGCGACGTCGTCGACGTCGGGGTCGCCCGGCAGCGCGGCCTGCGCGATCGCCCAGAGCGAGTCGCCCTCGACGACCGTGTAGGTCGAGGCGTCGAGGAGGGAGCCCGCAGCGGGCGCGACCTCGACATCGCCTGCCTCGGGTTCCTCGGGTGCCTCGGGCGTGGTGGGGTCGGCGCCGCCGGCCGGGTCGTGGTTCCCGGCGTCGCTCTCGGGCGTGGCCGCGCCGGCACCTGCCCCCTCGCGTGGTGCGGCGGGCGGGCTGCCGTCGTCCTGCGGCGCGGGCTCGGCGGTGGCGCCCCAGCCGAGGTCGTCCGCGACACCGTCGGGCACCGCGGTGGCGGGCGCCAGCACGGCGGTCATCGCGACCAGGGCTCCGCCGCCGGCGACCAGCGCCCGCCGCAGCACGGGGGCGCCGAGCCGGGCGACGTGCGCCTCGAGCCCCACCCACGCCGCACCGGCCGCGCGGGCCGCGAGACAGGCGGCGGCGACGACCGCGGTGACGAGGTACCAGAGCAGCACCGCGGCGCCGACCGCGTGCGCGGCGACGGTGACGGCGTCGTCGACCGTGCGCACCGCGAGCGCACCACGGGATCCGAACGAGGCCGCGAGGAGCAGCAGACCCGCGGCCGAGGCGGCCGCGGCACCCAGCGCGCCGATCGTCCGACCGGTGAGCCGATCGCTCCTCGCGTCCATATCTGTTCCCTAGCGTTGCTGTCGGTTCATGTCAGTTCCTATCAGTCGTGCGCTCTCCTGTCCACCGTCCGGGGTCTGCTGTGGACGCACGGGGTGCCCGCTCGTGCCACGATCCGTAGGGTGGGCGGGTGCGTTGGGACGCCTTGTTCGCCGATCTGCAGGCGCAGTGGGAGGCCGAGCAGCGCAGCGCCGACGACGAGGAGATCCGCGAGCTGGCGGAGGCGGAGGCGGCCGCCACGAGGTTGGGAGACCGCGTGCGGGCGCGCCGCGGCCACCCGTTGACCGTGCGCCTCGTCGACGGGTCCGACCGCAGCGGCGTCGTCGTCGACGTCGCGCAGGAGTGGGTGCTGCTCGCCGAGGGCGAGCGTCGGCACCTGGTGCCGATGTCAGCGGTGGCGCTGGTGTGGCCGCTGGCGGGCGCCGCGCCGCCGCCGGCCGCGGTCGATCGCGGCCTCGGGCTCGGTCACGTGCTGCGCGCGCTGGCGGCGGAGGGGCAGCAGGTGCTCGTGCACACCCTCGGCGGCGACCAGGTCGGGCTCGTCGTCCGCGTCGGGGCGGACCACCTCGACCTCGCGACGCAGGGCGGGGTGCTCGGGGTGCCGTGGGCCGCCCTGACGGGGATCTCCTCGACCTGACGGCGCGTCAGTCGCGGACGGTCTCGCCCCGCAGGCGCTGCTCCTCGACGGCGTAGCGGTGCTCGATGTAGGACTCCAGGGCGCTGCGCTCGACGCGCCAGGTGCCCTTGCCGCCGACCTGGATCGCCCGCAGCTCACCGCTGCGCACGAGCGCGCGCACGGTGGGCAGCGGTACCTGAAGCACCTCGCACACGTCGGCGAGCGACAGGAAACGTGGCTCCATGCCCGCAGTGTCCCACCATCGGCGGCGTCGGCGAAAACGCCGCGGTCCGCGCCTGTGGATGCCCGCGGCAGCCGCCGGAGCGGTGCGTCGCGGGGGTCAGGGGCGGTGGACGGGCCGCCGCGCGCGTGTGGCGGCTGCACTAGTGTCCCTGGCAGACGCGCCGGTCCTGAGGGGGTAGAAGGTGGCCGAGACGAGTGCAGCGCGCATGCGCCGACCCAGCTGGCGTGACCCGAGACTGGGCGTGGGGGTGCTGCTGGTCGTGGCGTCGGTGGTGCTCGGGTCGTGGGCGGTCTCGCGCGCGGACGCCTCGGTCGAGGTCTACCAGGCGCGCACCGCGCTGACGCCCGGCGAGGTCGTGACCGCCGAGGACCTCCAGGTCGTGCAGGTGCGCATGGACGCCGTCGACGACGTCTACCTCGTGCCCGGCTCCGCGCTGGTCGACGGCGCGGTCGTCACGCGCACGGTGACGGCGGGAGAGCTGGTCCCGCTCGCCGCGCTCGCCTCGGCCGACGACGTCGGGCTGCGGCCGGTGCAGGTGCCGATGGACGCAGCGATGCAGGACCTCGTGGGCGAGGGGTCGGTCGTCGACCTGTGGGTCGCGATGCCCGACCCCGCCGGCTCGCAGGGTGCGCTGCTGCCGCCGGAGCCGCTCGTCACGGGTGCGGTGGTGCGTGCCGTCCACGCCTCGAGCTCGGTGTTCGTCGGCAGCGACCAGGTGCAGGTGCAGGTGCTCGTCGACGAGGACGAGCTCGGCGCGGTGCTGGCGGCGCTCACGGCCGACGGCGTCGTGCACGTGGTGCCTCAGCTCGGGGGCGGGGTGGGCTGACCGTGGCGCACGGGGTGCTGGTCGCGCTCACGGGGGACCTCGAGCAGGAGGTGGTCGCGGCCGTCGACCGCACGGCCGACCTCGTCGTCGTCCGGCGCTGCGCCGACGTCGCCGAGCTCGCGGGCGCCGCGCTCGCCGGGCTCGGCTCCGTCGCGGTCGTCGCCGCCGCTCACGAGCCGGACCGCCCGCTGGTGGCGCGCCTCGCGCAGGTCGGCACCGCCACGATCGTCGTGTGCGGCGCGGCCGACCGCGACCGCTACACGGCGATGGGCGCCACCGCCGTGGTCGACGACGCGGGTGCGGCGCCCGTGGTGGAGGCCGTCGCGGCGGCGGCCGCCGTGCTGCCGCTCGTGCCGCCCGAGCCGGCGGCCGAGGCGGCCCCGGCCGTCGAGAGCCCGCCGGGGCGGCTGGTCACCGTCGGCGGTGCGCACGGCGCCCCGGGGCGCACCACCGTCGCGATCAACCTCGCGGCGGAGATCGCCGCGGCGGGTGCGCGCGTGCTGCTCGTGGACGCCGACGTCTGGGGCGCAGCGGTCGCCACCTCGCTCGGCCTGCTCGAGGAGTCCGCCGGGCTGGCCGCGGCCGTCCGCGCCGCCGATCAGGGCACGCTCGAGCCGGCGTCGCTGCTGCGGCTGTGCGCGCGCGTGAACGACCGCATGCTCGTGCTGCCCGGGCTGCCGCGCAGCTCTCGCTGGCGCGAGGTCAGCGGGGCCGGGATCGACGCGCTCTGGGAGCCCGCTCGCAGGCTGGCCGACTGGGTCGTCGTCGAGACCGGGACGTGGGTGCCCGACGACGAGCGCACCGTCGGTCTCGACGCGGTGCTGGGGCCGCGCCGCAACGCGGTCACGGCCTCGGCCACGGCGGCCGCCGACGCGATGGTCACCGTCGGGGCGGCCGAGCCGGTCGCCGTGCAGCGGCTGGTGCAGACCCTCCTCGACCTCGAGGGACGGCAGGGGCTGCCCGCCGAGCGGCACGTCGTGGTGACCCGGGTGCGCACCGACGCCGCCGGCCCTCGCCCGGGCGACTCGGTGCGCGAGGCGCTGCACCGCTTCGCCGGGGTCGCCGACGTGCTGCTGGTGCCCGACGACCGGCCGGCCTGCGACCGCGCCGCGCTCGCCGGCGCCACGCTCGCCGAGACCGCGCCCCGCTCGCCCGCGCGCACCGCGATCGCCGATCTCGCGGCCCGGCTCGGTGTCCCGGCCGCGAGCCGCGGGCGGCGCCGGCGCCGTCGCTAGCAGGTCGCGGCCCGCGCCGCCGTAGGGTCGGCGCATGCGGATCTATCTGCCTGCGACGTCGGCCGACCTCACCGCGCCCGACGGCATCTCCGCCCGCACGGCCCACGCGGTCACCGCGGCGCTGCGCGCCGCCAGCCCCGGCTCGGAGGAGGAGCTGGAGCTGCCGGCGTTCCTCGACGCCGCCGACGCCTCGCTCGCCCGGCTCACGGCCGACGACGTCCCGGTGCGCGTCGTCGTCTCGGCCGACGTCGCGGCGGCCCCCGCCGTCGAGGCCGACGGCGTGCTCACCGCCGTCGAGGCGCCCGACGTGCCCTGGTCCGCCGTCGTGAGCATCCACGTCGACGACCCCGACGACGAGGAGACCGCCGGTCTCGTGCGAGCCGCCGTCGCCGGGGACGAGGACGCGGTCGAGGCGGTCGCCGACCTCGACATGCTCTGGTACGACGCCTCCGAGCGTGCGGAGCTCGCCGCGCGGCTCGCCGACGGCTGACGGCGCCCGCCCTCAGCGGGCGCGTGCCGCCAGCGTCGCGAGCACCTCGTCGTGCAGGTGCCCGTTCGTGGCGACGGCGCTGCCGCCGAACGGCCCGTCCTCGCCGGTGAGGGAGGTGAAGCGGCCACCCGCCTCGAGGACGATCGGCACCAGGGCGGCCATGTCGTAGAGCTCGAGCTCGGGCTCGCACGCGATGTCCACCGCGCCCTCGGCCACCAGCATGTAGGACCAGAAGTCGCCGTAGGCGCGGCTGCGCCAGCAGCGCGACTCGAGGTCGTGGAACTCCTCGTCGAGGTCCGCCGCGGCCCAGCCGGCGAGGCTGGAGTAGGACAGCGAGGCGTCCTCCAGCCGCGTGACGCCGGAGACCTCGATCCGGGTGGCGGCCGAGAGCGAGCGGCCCGTCCAGGCGCCGGAGCCGCGGCCCGCCCACCAGCGTCGGCCGAGCGCCGGTGCGCTCACGACACCGACGACCGGGTCGTCGCCGTCGAGCAGCGCGATCAGCGTCGCCCACACCGGCACGCCCCGCACGAAGTTCTTCGTGCCGTCGATCGGGTCGATGACCCACTGCCGCGCGCCGTGGCCGGTGATACCGAACTCCTCGCCCAGGACGGCGTCGCGCGGCCGGGTGCGCGCCAGCTGGGCGCGCACGATCTCCTCGGCGGAGCGGTCGGCGTCGGTCACCGGCGACGTGTCCGGCTTCGCCTCGACGTGCAGGTCCTGCGCCTTGAAGCGTGCCATCGTCTGCGCGTCGACCTGGTCGGCGATGACGTGGGCCAGGCGCAGGTCGTCGTCGTAGCGCGGCCGCGCGGCGGTGGCGTGCTCCATGCTCGGCACAGTAGTGGAGTCGGCAGGCTCGCCCCGGCAGCCCTCACGGAGTTGACGAGCGCGGGCGCGCCGGGCATGCTCGGGCCCGGGTGCACGCCCTCCACAGCGAAGGAGCTGTCCTCATGGTGCGTACACGTCGTCGTCTCGTCCCCGCGCTCGGCGCGTTGACGCTCGCGGCGGGCCTCGGCCTCGTCGGTGCGGGCCCGGCGCTCGCGGGCGGGCCCGGTCAGGGTCAGGGTCCCGGGAGCGGTGGCGGGCCGGGGGAGTGCCGGCTCGCCGGCTCGACGCTGACCTTCACCGGGGCGCCCGAGCCCGACCTCACCGAGACGTTCACGACCTACGCCGACACGGCGGGCGAGTGGACCGGTGCCGACTCGACGTACTCGATCCCGCTCAAGGGCAACACGATCCTGTGGGTCTTCTCCGACACGTTCCTCGGCGAGGTCGCCGAGGACGGGTCGCGCCCGCTGGACTCGCCGTTCCTCAACAACAGCTTCGTGATGCAGGACCGGCGCGGCGAGCTGTCCACGATCACCGGTCCGGACGACACCTCGCTGATCCCGCAGCCGACCGACGAGCCGCAGGGCTGGTACTGGGTGGGCGACGGGCTGCAGACGCCGCGCGGGGACGTGCAGGTGGTGGCGCTGCGCTACTGGTACGGCGGCGGCGGGCTGTGGGACTTCGGGTTCGACAGCAACCACCTCGCGACCTTCGACCGGACCACGCTGCAGCTGACGAGCCTGACGTCGCTGCCGTCGGAGACCGGTGTCCAGTGGGGCAGCTACGTGGCCGAGGAGAGCACCGGCCGCTACACCTACGTGTACGGCGTCGACGACCAGGGCCTGGTCAAGTCGATGCACGTCGCGCGGGTGCACGGCCGGGACCTCACCAACCACTGGGAGTTCTGGACCGGTGAGGGGTGGTCCGACGAGGAGACCGACAGCGTCGCGGTCATGAGCGGGGTCGCCAACGAGTACAGCGTCAGCCCGTACCTCGACGGCTACCTGCTGATCACGCAGGACACGAACGAGATCTTCAGCCGCAACATCCTCGCCTACACCTCGTGCTCGCCGACCGGGCCGTTCCAGCCCGCCGGCCTCGTCTACGAGATGCCCGAGGTGGGTGCGTTCGGCAGCTACGGCAACCCGAACATCTTCGCCTACAACGCCCACGAGCACCCGGAGCTGCGCACCCGCGACACCCTCTTGGTGACGTACAACGTCAACAGCTTCGACAGCGACGAGCTGTACGAGGACGCCTCGATCTACCGGCCGCGCTTCGTCGAGGTGGAGGTCGACGTCGAGACCCCGCGTCCCGGCCGCCGCTGAGGCCGCCCGCCCGGCTCGCGCCGTCGCCGCGCTCGGCGCGGTGCGAGCCCGGCGGGGAGGGGAATGGACCGGGTGGGACGGTCTGGGTCACGGTTTCGCAACATCGCGTCGGCACGGTTGCGAGATCTAGTGACCTAGTGATTAGATCACTCGCGTGATGACGACGCCCCAGCACCGCTCGACGCTGTCGAGCGAGCTCGCGCAGGGCGTCATGGACATCGTCGCCGAGCAGGGGCTCGCGCCCGGCGACCAGCTCGAGGGCGTCAAGGCCCTCGCGGTCCGCTTCGGCGTGGCCGTCCCGACGATGCGCGAGGCGCTGCGGCGTCTCGAGGGTCTCGGGATCGTCGAGCTGCGGCACGGCTCCGGCCTCTACGTGGGCACGAACGCCGGGCGTCGCGTGCTCATCAACCCGGTGCTGCCGCGCTCCGACCTCGACCAGCTGGTCGAGCTGCTCGAGGCGCGGCTCGCGCTGGAGCCGCAGATCGCGAGGATCGCCGCCGAGATGCGCGACCCCGCCGGCCTCGCGTGGCTCGACGAGGTGCTCGAGGAGGCGCGCGCGCAGGTCGAGGCGGGCGACGACCGGCTCTGGCGCACCAACCTCGACATCCACCGTGCCGTCGCAGCCGCGACCGGCAACGCGATCCTCGCCGAGGTCGTCGACTCGGTCGTGCTGCTGCACGCCGAGGACCAGCGCGCGATCCTCACCCTCCACGGCGACGCCGTCGAGGACTTCGGCGAGCACGAGGCGATCCGCGACCTCCTGGTCGCGGGCGACGCGGAGGCGGCGCAGGTCGCCGTCGCCGATCACCTGGGTCACGTCATCCGGGTCATCCGGTCCCGGGCGGAGAGCGGCTGAGCCGCGCCACCCACCAGCAGCAGGACAACCACGGCCCGGCGGAGAACCGGACGGGTCACCACATCACACGAAGAGGTGCGAGGAATGAAGCAGCACAGGACCAGGGGAGCGCTGGCCGCGGTGGCAGCCGCAGCGGCGCTCGTGCTCGCCGCGTGCGGCGGCGGCGGCAACGAGGGCGGAGGCGGCGGTGGGGCCGGCGGCGGAGGCGGCGGCGGCGACGCCGAGCCCACCGAGCTGGGCTTCTTCACCGACAAGGCCGCGTGGGAGCCGCAGTTCGACGAGATGAACGAGGCGTCGAGCGCGGCGGGCCAGTCGACCCTCAGCTTCACCGGCTACTCGGACGCGGCGGCCTACGACGCCTTCATCAAGCAGGCGTTCCGCACCAACGACAAGCCCGACCTGTTCACCTGGCACACCGGCGACCAGCTCGCCGAGCTCGTCGAGGCGGGTCTCGTGGCCGAGACCACCGAGCTGTGGGAGCAGGCCGTGGCCGACGGCAACGTGCCCGACGGCCTCATCGACAACTACACCTACGACGGCAAGCAGTACTGCGTCCCGCTCAACGTCGTCTACTGGGTCATGTACTACAACAAGGCCGTCTACGACGAGTACGGCCTGTCGGTCCCGACCACCTGGGACGAGCTGATGGCCAACGCGCAGACGCTGGTCGACAACGGTGTCGTGCCCTTCCACCAGATGAACTTCATCTTCGAGTTCGTGTGGTTCCAGACGGTCGTCGTCGGGTCCGACCCGGACGCCTACGTCGGCCTGCAGGACGGCTCGGTCTCCTACACCGACCCCGCCATCGTCGAGGCGATGGAGGTCTGGCACGACATGCAGACCAAGGGCTACTTCATCGACCCGGGCGTGACCACCGACCCGCAGACGCTGCTGCAGACCGGTGAGGTCGCGATGGCCAACTTCGGCACGTTCTTCACCGGCCAGCTCAACGCGCTGGGCATGGAGCCCGACGCCGACTACGGCATCTTCGCGATCCCGAACGTCAACCCCGACCTCGACAAGCAGCAGGCGATCGTCGAGACCGGCCCGCTGTGCGTCGGCGCCGGCAGCGCCAACGAGCAGGCCGCGCTCGACTACAGCGCCTGGTGGCTCGGCGTCGAGGCCCAGGAGGCGTGGACCGACGCGTTCGGCGACGTGTCCTTCAACCCGAACGTCGAGTCGCCCGACCCGGCGCTGACGGCCGTCGTGGAGCAGGTCACCGGACCGGACTTCCAGATCCACAAGCGCTGGCTGGAGGCCACCCCGGTGCCGATCTACACCGTCGCGTCGGAGCAGTTCGGTGCCTTCGTCACCAACAACTCCGACCCGATGACGCACCTGGAGGCGATCCAGGCCGCGGCCGAGGAGTACTGGGCCGACCAGTAGGTCGGACCGCACCGCCGGGGAGCGCGCCGCCGAGCGCGGCGCTCCCCGGCACCCGGACCGGGGTGGGTGGGCTGAACCGTGCACCCAGCCCACCCACCCCACACCACTGCCACCACCCGATCCGCACGCCCGCGGGGCCCGGTCGCTCGACCGACGTGCCCCCAGCAAGGAGTGAGATGACCGCGCCGACCGCACGGCACGCAGAGCTGCTGCCGCGGCAGAGGTCCCGGAACACCTACTGGCTGTCCTCCGCGGGCTTCGTCGCGCCGGCGGTGCTGCTGGCCGCCGTCGTGCTCTACCTGCCGTTCCTCTACACGACGTACATCTCGTTCACCGAGTACAACGGCCTCGGCGACCCCGAGTGGGTCGGCCTCGAGAACTACGTCGACATGTTCACCGACCCGGGGCTCGTGAACTCCCTGGTCAACACGCTCTACTGGGTCGCCGGCACGCTGATCCTGCCGGTCGGCCTCGGGCTGATGATCGCGGTGCTCAGCCACGGGCTGCCGAACGCGACGCTGTTCCGGCTGCCGTTCCTCATCCCGTACGCGATCTCCGGGGTGGCCGTCGGCGTCATCTGGTCGTTCATCCTGCAGACCAACGGCGCGCTCAGCCAGGTCGTCGGGTTCTTCGGCGTCGACGCGCCGCGCTGGCTGCTCGACTCGCCGCTGAACACCTTCGTCATGATCGTCGCCTCCACCTGGCAGGGCGCGGGCGTCAACGCGCTGCTGTTCGGCATCGGCCTGCAGTCGATCCCGAAGGAGCCGCTCGAGGCGGCCCGGGTCGACGGCGCCTCCGGCTTCACGCTGTTCCGCACGATGACGTGGCCGATGCTGACGCCGCTGACGACCGTCGTCGTCGGGCTGAGCATCGTCGGCTCGCTCAAGACCTTCGACATCGTCTGGGGCATGACCAAGGGCGGTCCCGGCGGGGCGTCGGAGACGCTCGCGCTGACGATGTTCAAGGAGACCTTCCAGAGCAACCAGTACGGGTTGGGAGCCGCCGTCGCCGTCTTCCTCACCGTCGTCACGGTCGCCGCCTCGATCATCTACCTCAGGCGCCAGCTGGCGCCGGGACGGAGCGCCTGATGACCGCCGCCACCCCCGTGGTCCGGCGCCCCCGTACCTCGCCGGGCGTCGTCGTCCGCCAGGTCGTGCTCGCGATCCTCGGCGTGATCTGGCTGGTGCCGGTGTACCTGCTGCTGGCCAACGCCTCCAAGCGTCCGGAGGTGTTCGGCGAGTACTCGGTCTGGCAGCCCGGCGACCTCGGCGGCCTGCTGAGCAACATGGCCGACGCCTGGGGGCGGGGCCGGCTCTCGCTCGGCACGCTGTCGACCGCGCTGTACGCGATCGCCTCGCCCGCGCTCGCGGTGCTCGTCGGCGCGGCCGCCGGTTTCTCGATCGTCGCGCTGCGGCTGCGCCGCGGGTTCTTCTGGTTCGTGCTGATCTTCACCAGCACGGTCTTCCCGCTGCAGATGATCCTCATGCCGCTGTTCATCGGCTACGCCTCGACCGGGCTCTACAACACCCGGACCGGCATGATCCTCGTGTACACGGTGATCTCGGTGCCGTTCTCGGCGTTCGTCATGCGCAACTTCTTCAGCGGCATCGCCCACCACGTGTTCGAGGCCGCTGTCGTGGACGGCGCGTCGCCGTGGCGGATCTTCTGGAGGATCTACCTGCCGATGTCGGGCCCGGCGCTGGTCGCGATCTTCATCCTGCAGGCGACCTTCATCTGGAACGACCTGCTGCTGGGCCTGACGCTGTCGCAGTCCGAGACCGTGCGGCCGGTCATCGCGGCGCTGTCGGCCCTGCAGAGCACCTACGGGGGCTCGGCGATGTCGACCGTGCTCGCGGGTGGCCTGCTGGTCTCGCTGCCCACGGTCGTGCTGTTCCTGGCCACGCAGCGGGCGTTCACCCGCGGGTTGTCGCTCGGTCAGTTCTGAGCGCCCCGCCACGCACGTACGAGGAGAGAGACGAGGTCATGACCGAGACGACATCCGAGGCCACCCGGCCCGCGCCGGTGCTGGTCACCGGCGCCGCCGCCGGCATCGGCGAGGCGGCCGCGCGCCGGGTGGCCGCCACGGGCGCCCGCGTCTACGCGCTCGACCGGGACGGCGACGCGCTCGCCCGGCTCGTCGAGCAGCTGCCCGACGCGGTGCCGCTCGTGGCCGACCTGGCCGACCCGGACGCGGTCGCCGCCGCCTTCGCGGCCGTCGCCGCCGACGGCGGCCGGCTGGCGGGCCTGGTGTGCGCGGCCGGTGTCCAGAGCTACGGCACGGTCGACGCACCCGACGCGCGTGCGACCTTCGACCGGACCTTCGACGTCAACGTGCGGGGCGTGTTCCTCGCCGCGCACCACGCGGTGCCGATGCTGCGCACGAACGGCGGCGGGTCGATCGTGGTCGTGTCCTCCGTGCAGGCCTACATGGCCCAGCAGGGCGTCGTCGCCTACGCCGCCACCAAGGGTGCGCTGCTGTCGATGGTGCGTGCGATGGCGGTCGACCACGCGCACGAGGGCATCCGGGTGAACGCGGTGTGCCCCGGCTCGGTCGACACCCCGATGCTGCGGTGGGCCGCGGCGGAGTTCGCAGGGCCCGAGCACGTCGAGGAGACGGTCGCCGAGTGGGGTCGCTCCCACCCGATCGGCCGGGTCGCGCAGGCGTCGGAGGTGGCCGAGGTCATCGAGTTCCTGCTGTCGAGCCGGGCGTCGTTCGTCACCGGCGCCGACGTCAAGGTCGACGGCGCGCTGACGGCGGGCAACGCCGTCGTGCTCCCCGAGAGCGACACCGCGGAGGCTGACCGATGAGCTCGGGCATGAGGATCGTCGACATCCGCGCGACCACCGTGACGGTGCCGCTGGAGGCGCCGCTGCGGCACTCCAACGGCGCGCACTGGGGCCGGTTCGTCCGCACGATCGTCGAGGTCGAGACCGACACCGGCCTGATCGGGCTCGGCGAGCTCGGCGGCGGCGGCGAGAGCGCCGAGGCGGCGGTCCGGGCGCTGCTGCCCTACCTCAAGGGACACGACCCCGCACAGGTCGAGGCGCTGCGCTGGATGATCGCCAACCCCACCGCGAGCCTCTACAACAACCGCACCCAGCTGCTCGCGGCGGTCGAGTTCGCGTGCCTCGACCTGCTGGGCCAGCACTCCGGACTGAGCGTCACCGACCTGCTCGGCGGCGCCGTCCGGGACGAGGTCGAGTTCGCGAGCTACCTGTTCTTCCGGTTCCCCGGCCCGGACGGCACCGGCGAGGTCCGCACGCCCGACCAGCTCGTCGCGGAGGCGCGGCGGCTGAAGGAGGCGCACGGGTTCCGCGTCCACAAGCTCAAGGGCGGCGTGTTCCCACCCGCCTACGAGCTCGAGTGCTTCCGCGCGCTCGCCGAGGCGTTCCCCGACGACAAGGTCCGCTACGACCCCAACGGCGTGCTCAGCGTGGGGGAGTCGATCTGGTTCGCCGAGCGCATCGCCGACCTGAACAACGACTACCTCGAGGACCCGGTGTTCTCGCTCACCGGCATGCGCCAGGTGCGGGAGAACACCTCGATCCCGCTGGCCACCAACACCGTCGTCGTCAACCCCGAGCAGCTCGCGGCCAACGTCCGTGACCCCGCCGTCGACGTCATCCTGCTCGACACCACGTTCTGGGGCGGCATCCGCCCCTGCGTGCGGGCGGCCGGCATCTGCGAGGCGTTCTCGCTCGGCGTGGCGGTGCACTCCTCGGGCGAGCTCGGCATCCAGCTCGCGACGATGCGCCACCTCGGCGCGGTCGTCCCGAACCTCGTCTACGCCGCCGACGCGCACTACCACCACCTGCGGCACGACATCGTCGAGGGCGGCCTCGTGCCGTACCGGGACGGCCGCATGACGGTCCCGCAGGGTCCCGGCCTGGGTGTCACGCTCGACCGCGACGCCGTCGCGGTCGCCGCGGAGCGCTACCAGCGCCTCGGCGGCTACCCCTACGACCGCGACCCGGCCCGGCCCGGCTGGTACGCGATGCTGCCGAACACGCGCTACGCCGACCCCGAGCAGGGCGGCATCCCGCCGGCGCTGGAGGAGGCCTACGCGCTGTGGGACGAGCAGTGAGCGAGCAGCCTCGGGCGAGGCGCTGATGCTGGTCGACATGCCGCTCGCGCAGCTGCGCGAGTACCGCTACCCGCGGCCCGCGCCGCCGGGGCTGCGCGGCTTCTGGGGCGAGACCCTGGCCGCGGCGCGCGCTGCCGCCGGTGACGTCGTCGCGGAGCCGCTCGCGCACCCGCTGCGCACGGTGACCGTCCACGACGTCGCGTTCCCCGGCTTCGGGGGCGAGCCGGTGCGCGGCTGGTGGCTGCTGCCGCCCGAGCCCGAGGGCGTCGTCGTGGAGTACCTGGGCTACGGCGGTGGCCGCGGCCTGCCGCACGAGCGCATCCTCTGGGCCAGCCACGGCTACGCGCACCTGGTCGTCGACAGCCGCGGCCAGGGCTCGATCTGGAACACCGGCGACACGCCCGACCCCCACGGCAGCGGCCCGGCGACGCCGGGCATGCTCGCGCGCGGCATCGACGCGCCCGAGACGCTCTACTACCGCCGGCTGCTCGCCGACGCCGTCATGGCCGTCGACGCCGTGGCGCACCTGCCCGGCGCAGCGGGCCAGCCGGTCGCGGTGGTCGGGCACAGCCAGGGCGGCGCGATGGCGCTCGCGGCGGCGGCGCTGCACGACGGCGTGGCGGCGGCCTTCGCTCGCACGCCCTACCTGTGCGGCATCGCCCGCTCGGTCGAGGTGACCGACGCCCAGCCCTACGCCGAGCTCGCCGGCTACCTCGCGACGCACCGGGACCGGGCCGAGGCCGCGCTCACGGTGCTCGACCACGTCGACATCGCCCACCTGGCTCCCTGGATCACCTGCCCGACGATGGTGACCGTGGGGCTGGGCGACCTCATCTGCCCGCCGTCGGGCGTCTTCGCCGCGATCAACGCGATGGACCCGCCTCCCGAGGTCGTCACGTGGCCCTACAACGGCCACGAGGGCGGCGGCGCCCACGACGACGCACGGCTCGCCGTCTGGCTCGACCACCACCTCAGAGGAGACTCATGACCACCGTCCCGACCTGCGCCGACTTCACCTCGGCGCGGATCGTCGACCGCTTCGACGACATGATCAACCCGCCGGGGCTGACCAACCACTGGGCGACCGCGCAGGTCGACCACGACGTCGTCGCGGTGCGCAGCCTCAACGTGCCGCCGGTCGCGCAGGGCGACACGATCACCGGCCAGCTCTACCTCGGCGGCCGGCTCGCCCGCTCCTACGGGCAGCCGGTCGCGACGACGTGGCGGCCGGACCGCGTCGAGCGGACGACGACGATCGACGGGCTGGAGATCGCGACCGTCACCGTCTGCCCGCCGGACGAGCCGGCGGTCGCGGTGCGCATCGAGGTCCGCAACCTCGGCGACGCGCGCACCGCCCGGTTGGGGCTCTGGCTCGCGTCGACCGTGACCAGCCGGCCGCGCTGGGCGCGCGCCGAGCTGCCGCAGGCCCCGAACGTGCTGCGCCGGGAGGGGCTGACCGTCGTCGGGACGCCGGACACCGACACCGAGGTCAGCAGGTCGTCCTTCGGCATCCAGCTGCAGGAGGGCGACGCGCCCGCGGCGAGCGTGCAGAGGCTGCTGGCGCCGGCCGAGGCGCGCGAGCTCGCGGGCGGCCCCCGAGTCGTCGAGGTCGAGCTCGACCTGGCCGCGGGCGGGACGGCCGTGCTCGGCTACGTCCACGCGATCGCGGCCACCGAGCAGCAGGCGCGCGACGCCGTCGACCGCATCGCGGCGGACGGGCCCGGGCTGGACGGCGTCGTCGCGGCCTCGGAGGCCGCGTGGGACCGCCGGCTCGCGGGCCTCTTCGACCCCGACGACGACACCTTCTCGGGGTCGATGCCGGTCCTGGAGACGAGCAACGACGCGCTGCGCACGCTGTACCGCTGGGGCGCGATGGGCGTGCTGTGGTTCATGCGCGACAACCCCGCCTCGGTGCTGGGCCGCTCCTACGACACCCTGATGCCGCGGTACTGGGCGACGACGACGTTCATCTGGGACTACTCGCTGTCGTCGCAGACCCACGCGATGCTCGACCCGGCGCAGATGCGCCGCCAGCTCGCGCACTGGATCAGCCTCGACATCGAGAAGCACTTCGGCACCGAGTGGCTCACCGGGAGCCCGGTCGGCTACTGGTACTCGGTCAACCACTACGCGATGACCCGGCTGGTGCGCGACTACGTCGCGTTCACCCAGGACCGCGCGTTCCTCGACGAGGTGTTCGCCGACGCCGACGGCAACGAGCGTCGCATCGCCGACCACGTGCGGGCGTGGGCGCGGGCGTGGCAGCACCTGCGCGGCCCGGGCGGGCTCGCCGACTACGGCGGCATCGACAACCTGCTCGAGTGCGTGTCGAGCTACACCCACGAGATCGCGAGCCTCAACGCCGCCAACGTGTGGTGCATGCGCGCAGCGGCCGAGCTCGTCGAGATGGAGGGTGGCGAGGGCGCCGAGGCGGAGGCCGCGGCCCTGCGCGCCGACGCCGAGGACCTGCTCGCGAAGGTGCGCGACCTCTACGTCCCGGGCGCGGGCTTCTTCCACACCAGGCAGCCCGACGGGTCGCTCGAGGAGACCCGTCACTGCTACGACTTCGCGACGGTCGGCACCACGATCGCCGACGACCTTCCGGAGGACGTGCGCGCCGAGATGGTCCGGTTCTTCGACACCGAGCTGCGCACGCCGTCGTGGCTGCGCGCGCTGTCGGCGCACGACCCCGACGCCGGGTACTCGCTGCGCGCCGACCACCAGTGGAACGGCGCCTACCCGGCGTGGCCGCCGGACGCGGCGCGCGCGGCGATCGCGCTCGGCGGCGCCGACGTCGTCGCGCAGTGGCTGCCCGGGCTGGCGCGCAGCACCAACCAGGGACCTCCCGGGCAGGGCCACTTCGTCGAGGAGGCGGCCGACCCGGTCGAGGGCGGCGCGCGCAAGGCGCCGCCGCAGTGGCCGTACCTGCTCGACTGGTCGTGCTCCTCGGCGGGCTCGTTCAGCGAGCTGGTGATCTCCGGCGTCTTCGGCGTCGAGGTCGGCTGGGACGGCACAGTGACGGCGTCGGGCTGCCTGGACGCGATCGACCCGGGCGCGCGGCTGCTGGGCCTGCGCGTGGGGGACCGCGTCTACGACGTCGACGCGACCGGCGTGCACGAGCGCACGTCGCAGCAGCAGGACGACCGGGCGTGACGAGGGAGGAGCGACGATGTCCGACGGCACCGAGGTCCGCGAGGTCACGATCGAGGGCGGCTGGCCGGCCCTGGAGCTGGCGACGGCGCAGGCGCGCGTGCAGCTGATCCCCGAGCTGGGCAGCGACATCGTCTCCTTCGTCGACGTCCGCACCGGCGTCGACGTGCTGTTCCGGGTGCCGTGGGGCGTGCCGCCGCGCAGCACCGGCCCGTTCAGCGCCGCCACCGAGACCGAGTGGGGCGAGCGGTTCCCGGGCGGGTGGAACGTGCTGTGCCCGAACGCGGGCGCCGCCACCCCGGCGCCCGGCGGCACCGTGTGGGGCTTCCACGGCGAGGCCGCGCTGCTGCCGTGGACGGTCGTCGGTCACGGGGTCGAGGGCGACCGCGCCTGGGCCGAGCTGACGGTCCGGCTGATCCGGGCACCGTTGCGGCTGCACCGCCGGGTCGAGCTGACGGGCTCGGCGCTCGCCGTGACCGAGACGCTGACGAACCTCGCGCCGGTCGAGCTCGAGGTGATGTGGTCCCAGCACCCCGCGTTCGGTGCGCCGCTGGTCGCGCCCGGCACCCGGATCGAGACCGGCGCCCGCACCACCGAGACCGACGACACGATCACGGGCGGCGACCTGGTGCCCGGCCGGCGCGCCTCCTGGCCGCACGCACCCGGGGCGGACGGGTCCGACGTCGACCTCTCGGTCGTCCCCGACCTCCGGACCGCGCGGCTGGTCTACCTCTCCGACTTCGACACCGGCTGGGCGCGGCTGGTCAACGACGAGCTCGACCTCGCCGCGCGGCTGGAGTGGGACACCTCGGTGTACCCGAGCGCGTGGCTGTGGCAGGAGCTGCACCACACGCCGGGGCACCCCTGGTGGCAGATGGCCTACGTGACCGCGATCGAGCCCGGCACCACCTACCCCGGCCAGGGCCTGGCGGTCGCGAAGCAGAAGGGCGGTGTCCCGCTGCGCCTCGCCGGCGGCGAGGAGCGCACGGTCGTCGTCGGGCTCAGCACCGAGAGGGCGGACGCATGACGGCGACCGGTCGGGTCTTCTTCGACGGCACGACGAGCCGCCCGCAGCTCGACCACCCCGAGTGCGTGGCGGTCGCGCCGGACGGCGCCGTCTGGTGCGGCGGCGAGCGCGGCCAGATCTTCCGGATCGAGCCCGACGGCTCGGCGATGGAGCAGGTGGCGACGACCGACGGGTTCGTGCTCGGCATCGCGTTCGGCCCGCAGGGCGAGCTATACGCGTGCGACCTGCGCCACCACGCCGTGTTCCGGCTGCCGGCCGGCGCACGCGAGCCGGAGCCGTTCGTCACCGGCATCGAGACGCCGAACTTTCCCTGCGTGGCACCCGACGGCAGCGTGTGGGTCACCGACTCCGGCAGCGCGGAGGAACCGACGGGGACGATCCACCGGTACGGCCCGGACGGCGTGGGCGGCGTGTGGGCGCCGGGACCGTTCCACTTCGCGAACGGGCTCGCGCTGGTCGGCTCGGAGCTGTTCGTCGTCGAGACGTTCGCCTCCCGGGTCTCGGCCGTGACGATCGGTCCCGACGGCGCGGCCGGCGCGGTCCGCGAGGTCGCCCGGCTGGCGCCCGGCACGCTGCCCGACGGCATCGCGCTCGGGCCCGACGGCGCCCTGTACGTCGGGTGCTACGAGCCGAGCCGCGTGCTGCGGGTCGACCTCGCCACCGGCGAGGCCACCACCTGGCTGGACGACCCGACGGCGCACCTGCTGTGCCACCCGACGAACCTCGCCTGGCGCGGCGACCAGCTGTTCACGGCCAACCTCGGCCGGTGGCACGTCACCCTCGTCGAGGGGTCGCCCACCGCGTGACAGGGCCTCGTACGGTGGCCGCTCAGGCGGGCGTCGTCGCGGCCACCTCGGCGACGACCTCCAGCAGGTCGTAGATCCGCTCGGAGCCGTCCGGCGGACCCTCCGGGCTCGTGCCGCACACCGCGACCCGGGTCGCGCCCGCCGCGGCGGCCGCGCCGACGGCGTCGGTGAGCTCGGCGATGCCGACGTCCACCGGGGCCGAGAGGAACACGACCGCCTCGAACGGGCCCTCGACCCCGGCCGCGGCGCGCGCCGAGCGCGCGGTGGCGAGCGCCTCGCCGATGTCGCGCGTGTCACTGGTGAGGATGACGCCGTCGCCCACGCGGCCGGCGACCGCGAGCGTCTTCGGACCGATCGCCCCGACGTAGACCGGCAGCCGGGCCGGCGGCCAGCGCAGCCCGACCTGCTCGAGCGTCACGTAGCGGCCCTCGGTGGTGACCGTCTCGCCGTCGAGCAGGCGTCGCAGCGCGGAGCCGTACTCCTCGAGCAGCGTCAGCGGGGAGGCGGCGCGCGCGCCCACCTGGCCCATCCAGTCGAGCACGCCGTGCCCGATGCCGGGCAGCAGCCGGTCCGGGAACATCCGCGCGAGGGTCGCGAGCTCCATCGCGGTGAGCGCGACGTTGCGCAGCGGCACGGGCAGCAGGCCGATGCCCACCTGCAGCCGCTCGGTCCAGGCGAGCGCGGCCGCGGCGGGTGCGACGCCGCTCTCGGCGAAGCAGTCCTCCCACAGCCACAGCTCGGGGATGCCCGCGGTCTCGGTGCGATGCGCGACGGAGCGGAGCCGCTCGGGCGGCTGGTCGGGCGGGAAGATCAGGCCGGTGCTGGTCATGGCGAGCAGCCTAGGAGGCGCGGCCGACACCGTGCGTCGTCGCCCGTGTCGCACGCGTGCGGCAGGCTGGCCCCGTGACGGATCGGGAGGGCCGCCGAGCCAGCGGTGCCGACCCGCGGACGACGGGTCCGGACGCGCCGCGAGAGCGTGCCGGCGACGTCGAGCGCGCCCACCTGCTGGACCCGCGGGACGGCTCGTTCACGATCGCCCGGTTCCCGCCGCGACCGGACCTGGACCCGGTGGTCCGCCGGTTCTGGCTGCCGGTGTGGCGGGTGCCGGACGGCGAGCAGCGCCGCCAGCAGGTGCTGCAGTACCCGGTCGCGCTGCTGGTGATCAGCGACGACTACGCCCGGTTCTACGGGGTCGCGCAGGGACTGAGCGAGACCGTGCTCACCGGCACCGGGTGGGCGTGCGGAGCGATGCTGCAGCCCGCGACCGGCCACCTGCTCAGCGGCCGCTCGATGCGCGAGCACGTCGACCGGCACGTGCCGCTCGCCGACGTGCTGCCCGACGGCGAGGCGCTCGCCGGGCGGGTCCGTGCGGCGCTGGCACCCGACCCGACCGACCCCGCCCGGCAGCGGGCCGCCGCGGCGGTCCTGGAGGAGCGGCTGGCGCACCTGCTGCCGATCGGCCGCGAGGCCGAGCTCGTCAACGACCTGGTCGCCTACGCCGAGGGCAAGCCCGACCTGCTGCGGGTCGCCGACCTCGCCTCGGCGTTCGGCCTCACCGAGCGCACGCTGCAGCGGCTCACCTCGCGGTGGCTGGGGCTGTCCCCGAAGTGGCTGCTCCAGCGCCGCCGGCTGCAGGAGGCGGCCGAGCGGCTGCGCACCCCGGCCGACCTCGCCACGACCGCGGCCGAGCTCGGCTACACCGACCAGGCGCACTTCACGCGCGACTGGCGCCGGGTGACCGGCATGACACCGCGCGCCTTCGCCGAGCGGTTCCGCACCTAGATCGACCGAAGGTCGACCCGAGGAGCCCGCCCGACCACCTGTCGCGGCGAGGGCCGCCCGACTACACTCGGCCGGAGCGAACGAGCTGTGTCGAGGGGTGAGGACACATGCGTGACGCCCGGGCCGTCCGGCGGTTGTCGACCGGGCTCCTGGCGTGCGGTCTGCTCGTCGCCCTGCCGAGCGCGGCGAGCGGTCTCGCGCCGGCGCCGAGCCTCGACACCGCCCCGGTCGCGGTCGCGATCGAGCCGCTGGACGACGCCCTCGCCGAGGTCGGCGCCACCGTCACCGTCCCCGCGGACGCCGTCTTCTCCTTCACCTTCGGGCAGGCGAGCGCGTCGGCGCCGGAGCAGGTGGTCAGCGAGACCTGGGTGCACCCGCTGCCGAGCGGCCGGCTGCTGTCCCAGTACGGCCACCGCGGCATCATCCCGGGCGTGACGACGAGCGCCTTCCACAACGGGATCGACCTCGCGGCGCCGGCCGGCACGCCCATCCAGGCGGCGGGCGCGGGCACCGTCGTCTACGCCGCCCACGGCAACCGGGTGCTCGGGCTCTCCGGGTGGGTCGTCGTCGTCGAGCACACCGACGGCACCAGCACCGCCTACAACCACATGGAGGCCGACGGCGTCCTCGTCGAGGTGGGCGACGAGGTCGAGGCCGGCGACGTCGTCGGGCTGGTCGGCAGCTCGGGCCGGTCCACAGGACCGCACCTGCACTTCTCGGCATGGGTCGAGGGCCACGCCGTCAACCCGGTCAACTACCTGCAGGAGCGCGGCGTGAAGGTCCCCGGCGGCCGCGCGACCGAGGACGAGACCGTCTTCGGCGACCCGTTCCCGTGGGACTGGAGCACCGCGCCGGTGGGCGAGGGCGAGACGGTCGAGGAGCCGATCGGCAGCCCCGAGCCCGACCCCGTCCCGCAGCAGCCCGCCGAGCCGACCGAGCCCGCCGATCCCGTGACGCCGGTCGAGCCGCCGACGACACCGACGCGCCCGCCGGCGAAGGACCCCGCGCCGGAGGAGCCGGCCGATCCCGAGCCCGCACCGGGGGAGGAGACGCCCGAGGAGCCCCCGGCCGACCCGGAACCCGGCGAGGACGTCTGCCCCGCGCCGGCACCGCCGGTCGACCCCGAGCCCGGACCCGAGCCCGACCCGACGCCGGAGGTCACCGACCCCGAGCCCGAGGGCGCGCCCGCACCCACGTGCGAGACAGTGCCGGAGCCCGAACCGGAGCGCGAGCCGGAACCCGAGCCCGAGCCGTCGGCGGAGGAGACGGAGCCACCCACCGAGCCCGTCGAGCCGTGACCGGCTGAGCGCCGCTCGCGCTCGCCGGCCGCGCCCTCAGCGCTCGTCAGCGCGCCAGTGCCCGGCTGCGCGCCGGTGCAGCGCAGCGACGTCGTCGAGCAGGCTCGGCTCGGGGCCGGCCACGACCACGGCGGGGGCGACGTCGGCCGCGCGCAGCGGCGCCACGGGGGAGCGGTCCAGCCCCAGCTCGTCGCGCAGCGCGAGCAGCTGCGGCGTCGACATCGCGAACACCAGTCGCCCGATGCCCACCCAGCCGTGCGCGGCGGCGCACATCGCGCAGTGCTCGCCCGAGGTGTAGACCGTCGCGGCGGCGCGCTCCTCGGGGTCGAGGTGTGCGGCCGCCCAGCGCGCGAGCGCGATCTCCGGGTGCGCGGTCGGGTCGGCCGTGCTGACCTCCCGGTTGCGGTCCTCGGCGCGCACCGCTCCGCTGCCGTCGACCAGCACCGACCCGAACGGCGAGTCGCCGTCGGCGAGCGCTTCCTCGGCCAGCTCCACGCAGCGCCGCAACCAGCGGCGGTCGACGTCGTCCACCTCGGTCGCGCTCATGAGCCGAGCCTACGAGGTGCCCTCACGGCTCGCGAGAAGGCGGCGGAAGCTGGCCAGGCGTGCCTCGCCGGCTGCGCCCGCGGCACCCGAGGCGACCCACTCGTCGAGCGCGCAGTCCGGGGCGTCGGCGGCGTGGGTGCAGCCGCGCGGGCAGTCCTGCGCCACCTCGTCCAGGTCGGGGAAGGCGCGCACGAGGTCGTCGGCGCCGACGTGGGCGAGACCGAAGCTGCGCACGCCCGGGGTGTCGATGACCCAGCCGCCCTCCGGCAGCGCGAGCGCCACCGCGGAGGAGGAGGTGTGCCGACCGCGCCCGGTCACCTCGTTGACGTGCCCGGTCTCGCGGGCGGCGTCCGGGACCAGCGCGTTGACCAGCGTCGACTTGCCGACGCCGGAGTGGCCGACGAGCACCGAGGTGCGGCCTCGCAGCGCCTGGCGCAGCTCGTCGATGCCGTCGATGCGGTCGGGCCGGACGGCGGTCGGGACCGCGGGCACCGAGAGCGCCGCGTACTGCGCGAGGAAGTCCGCGGGGTCGGCGAGGTCGGCCTTCGTGAGGCACAGCAGCGCGTCCATGCCGGCGTCGTAGGCCGCGACCAGGCACCGGTCCACCATGCGCGGCCGCGGTTCGGGGTCGGCGAGCGCCGTCACGATCACGAGCAGGTCGGCGTTGGCGACCAGCACGCGCTCGACGGCGTCCTCGGAGTCGTCGGCGGTGCGTCGCAGCGTCGTGGTCCGCTCGTGGCGACGGACCACGCGCGCGAGCGTGTCGGGTGCGCCCGACAGGTCGCCGACGAGGTCGACCCGGTCGCCGACGACGAGCGCGGCGCGGCCGAGCTCGCGGGCCTTCATCGCGCGGACCCGCGGGCCCTCGTCGACCAGCACGTCGTAGCGGCCGCGGTCCACCGTGAGGACCGTGCCCGGCCGCGCGTCCTCGTGCTCGGGGCGCTGCTTCGTGCGCGGCCTGCTGCCGCGCCGGTTCGGCCGGACGCGTACCTCGTCCTCGGCGTCGCGCAGGTACCGCGGCACTATCGCGGCCTCCTCGCGGCGCCGGCAAGCCCCGAGCCGGGCGCGGCGGCGCCCACGACGGGCACGCGGCCGTCCGTCATCGGTCCGCGGCCCCGAGCATGCCGGACCACATCCGCACGAAGTCGGGGAGCGTCTTGGACGTCGTGGCGACGTCGACGACCTCGACGCCGGGCACCGCGAGCCCGACGACGGCGGCGAACGTCGCCATCCGGTGGTCGTGGTAGGTCTCGACGACGGCACCGTGCAGGCCGCCGCCGCGGATCCGCAGCCCGTCCGGGAGCTCCTCGGCGTCGCCGCCGAGCCGGCGGATCTCGGTGACGAGGGCGGCCAGGCGGTCGGTCTCGTGCCCGCGCAGGTGGGCGATGCCGGTGAGCGTCGAGGTGCCGGGCGCCAGCGCCGCGAGCGCCGCGATCGTCGGCGCGAGCTCGCCCGCGGCGCCCAGGTCGGCGGTGATCGGCTCGACCTGCCCGCTGCCGGTGACGGCCAGCACGCCGTCGTGCAGCACGGCCGTGGCGCCCATCCGTTCGAGGAGGTCGGGCAGCATCGCGCCCGGCTGCGTGGTCACGGTCGGCCAGTGCGGCACCCGCACGGTGCCGCCCGCGGCGAGCGCCGCCGCCAGGAACGGGCCGGCGTTGGAGAGGTCGGGCTCGACGACGACCTCGCCGCCCGCGACCGGGCCGGGCTCGACGCGCCACGTCCCGGTCGCGACGTCGTCGACGACCACGCCGCGCTCGCGCAGCACCGCGACCGTCATGTCGATGTGGGGCTGGCTGGGGAGCACCTCGCCGACGTGGTGCAGCGTGAGCCCCTGCTCGAACCGAGGCGCGGCGAGCAGCAGCCCGGAGACGAACTGGGAGGACGCCGAGGCGTCGATCTCGACCTCGCCGCCGACCACCCGCCCGGTCCCGTGCACCGTCACCGGGAGGTGGTGCGGCTCGGCGCCGTCGTCGCCGCTGACCCGCACGCCCAGCCGGGCCAGCCCGGCGAGCACCGGGCCCATCGGACGCACCCGGGCCGCGGGGTCGCCGTCGAGGCGGACGGGGCCGTCGGCGAGCGCGGCGAGTGCGGGCAGGAACCGCATGACGGTGCCCGCGAGCCCGCAGTCGATCTCGGCCGGACCGCGCAGCGGCCTCGGGGTCACGGTGACGGTGGTGCCGTCGGGCGAGACCTCGACGCCGGTGCCCAGCGCCCGCAGCGCCGCGACCATGAGGTCGGCGTCGCGCGAGCGCAGCGCACCGCGGACGACGGTCGGCTCCTCGGCGAGCGCCGCCAGCGGCAGCGCCCGGTTGGTCAGGGACTTCGAACCGGGCACGACGACGGTCGCGTCGAGGGGCCCGGAGGCCACCGGGGCGGGCCACGCAGCGGTACTCAGCACAGGGCCAGGGTAGTCAGCGCGGTGCGAGCCCCTGCCGCGGTCGACCGGCGCAGGGCGCAGCGGCACCCGGCGACGCCCGCCGACCGTGCCCGCACGACGGCTGGGCGGGCGCCCGGGGTCGCGGGGAAGGGCGGGCTCAGGCGGCCTGCTTGACCTCCTTGAGGCGCTCCTTGAGCTCGGCGCGGACCTCGGCGATCTCGGCGCGGTGCGCGCGCCAGTTGTCGAGGCGCCAGCCCAGCGACGGCCGCCCCTGCCGGTCCTCGGCCGCGAAGATCAGCCCGCCGAGCAGCGCGCCGTCCCGCAGCAGCCCGACGAGGTTCCGACGGCGCTCCTCGCCGCTGGTGCTGCGGACCGGGTGGCGCACGACCGCCGTCGGGATCGTGACGACGGCGAGCGCGGCGGCGGCCACGCGCGGCGCCTTCCCGGTCGCGAGCAGCACGCCCGCCCCGACCTGCACCGCGCCGATGAGACGGGTGAGGCTGCGGGTGTCGCTGGGCAGCCCGGGCACCTTCTCGCTCACGCGCGCCAGCGTGGGGGCGAAGGGCTGCGCCCGCGCCGCGTGCTCGTCGGTGTGACGCAGCGCGTCCACGCCGTCGACGATGAAGGCGGACGCGAGCAGCGGCCGGGCAAGCGCACGAAGAGGACTCATGCCTCATTGCTACCGCACGAACGCCCGCTCCGGTAGCCGAAGCGCCACCGTCGCGCGTGCCGACGGCCCCGGGAATGCTCCGCCGGGCCAGGAGGTTGTGGGAGGCGTGACAGCCCTCAGCACCGATCGCGGCACACCGGAGCGCGCACCGGCGCGCTCGTGCACCCACGGCCGGGCGTCCGCGCGGCCGGAGCCCGCGGGTCCGGCCCGCCGGCTAGGTCCCCGCACCGGCAGGTCCCGGCCCGGCGATGGCCTAGGCTCGACGGTGATGTCAGACCAGGTTGAGGGTGCGGTCGGCGCGACCGCCGACCAGGTGGTCGATCCCGCCACCGAGACAGCGCTCGAGCGCGACCAGCGCTTCGAGGCCGAGGCGATGCCGCTGCTCGACCAGCTCTACGGCGCGGCGCTGCGCATGACGCGCAACCCGGCCGACGCCGAGGACCTCGTGCAGGAGACGTTCGCGAAGGCCTACGCCGCGTTCCACCAGTTCAAGCCGGGCACCAACTTCAAGGCGTGGCTGTACCGGATCCTCACCAACACGTTCATCAACTCCTACCGCAAGAAGCAGCGCGAGCCGCAGCAGTCGAACGCGGAGGACGTCGAGGACTGGCAGGAGCACCGCGCGGCGTCGCACACCTCGACCGGGCTGCGCTCCGCCGAGGCCGAGGCGCTCGACCTCATCGGGGACGACGTCGTCAAGGACGCGCTCGCGCAGCTGCCCGACGACTTCCGTGTCGCGGTCTACCTCGCCGACGTCGAGGGCTTTGCGTACAAGGAGATCGCGGAGATCATGGACACCCCGATCGGGACCGTGATGTCGCGGCTGCACCGAGGCCGTCGGCAGCTGCGGACGCTGCTCGCGGACCACGCCCGCGAGCTCGGGCTCGTCAGGGAGGGTCGATGAGCGAGCAGTCGATGAGCAAGGAGTGCCGGTGCGAGGAGGCGCTCGAGCGCCTCGAGGAGTACATCGACTCCGAGATCACCGAGATCGACGCCGGCCGGTTGCGCGCGCACCTCGAGGAGTGCGCGTCCTGCTTCGGCGAGGCCGAGCTCGAGCGCCGCGTCAAGGAGCTGCTGCGGCGCTCCTGCTGCGAGACGGCGCCCGAGACGCTCCGCATGCGGGTACGCACCGAGATCACGGTGCTGCGCACCCGCCTCGTGCCGCCGGCCTGAGCCGGCGCACCGCTCGTCGCGCGAGCGGGCAGCCGCGACGCCGACGTCGCGCGAGCACGGGCCCGCCGTCGTGACCCGACGCCCCTGACGCCCGCGACGTAGGGTGGAGACGTGCGCTGCGTCTACGCCCGTTCCCAGGACCCCGACGACCCGCTGTCGGGTCTCGCGATCGGCGAGCTCGAGCCCGAGGTGCCCGAGGGCTGGGTGTGGGTGGAGGTCCGTGCCGCCGCGCTCAACCACCACGACCTGTGGAGCCTGCGCGGTGTGGGACTGCCCGCCGACCGGCTCCCGATGGTGCTCGGCACCGACGCCGCGGGCATCGGGCCGGACGGCTCCGAGGTGATGGTGCACGCGGTCGTGGCCACGCGCGGCTGGGACGGCGACGAGACGCTCGACCCCCGCCGCACCCTGCTGTCGGAGCTCTACCCGGGCACCCTCGCCGAGCGGGTGGCGGTGCCCGCCCGCAACCTCGTGCCCAAGCCCGCGGGGATGTCGTTCGCCGAGGCGGCCTGTCTCCCGACGGCGTACCTCACCGCCTACCGGCTGCTGTTCTCGGCCGCCCAGGCGCAGCCGGGCCAGCGCGTGCTCGTGCAGGGCGCAGGCGGCGGCGTCGCGACCGCGGCCACCGTGCTCGCCCGCGCCGCCGGGCTGCACGTCACCGTCACCTCGCGCTCGCCCGAGAAGCTGGAGCGCGCCCTCGAGATCGGCGCGCACGAGGCCGTCGAGACCGGTACCCGGGTGCCTCCGGTCGACGTCGTGGTCGAGACCGTGGGGGAGGCCACCTGGCAGCACTCGCTGCGCTCGTTGCGCCCCGGTGGGGTGGTCGCGGTCGCGGGCGCCACCAGCGGACCCGCGCCGTCGGCCGACCTCAACCGGGTGTTCTTCCGCAGCCTGCGGGTCGTCGGGTCGACGATGGGCACCCGGCAGGAGCTGGCCGCGGTGGCGTCGATGATGACGGCGGCCGGCGTCGTCCCCGTCGTCGACCGCACCGGCGACCTCACCTCCGACGACGACGTGCGCGGCGCCTTCGCCGCGCTCGCAGCCGGCGACATGGTCGGCAAGATCGTTCTCACGACGAAGGAGTGACCGGCATGACCACCATGACCCGCATCCTCACCGGACCGGACTCGGTCCGCAGCGACGACGCGAGCTCGGTCCGCGTCCAGCTCGTGGCGGGAGCGCTGGAGGTGGTCCCGCGCGACGAGCCGGGCGTGCTGGTCGAGGTCACCGAGGTGACCGGGCAGCCGCTGGAGGTCTCCACCGAGGCCGACCGGGTGAGCATCGGCTACCCCTCGATCGGCTGGGACGGCTGGCTCAAGCGGCTCACGACGGCGGCCGACACCGCCGACCGAGCGGTCGTGCGGCTGCACGTCGGCGCGGGCGTCACGGTCACCGCGGCGACCGTCAGCGCAGCCGTCCGGGCCACCGGGACCACCGGCGACCTGGACGTCTCGACGGCGTCCGCGCCCGTGGAGACCGCGCGCACCACGGGCGGCGTCAAGGTGCGCACGGCGTCGGGCGCCGTCGCGGTCGACGGCCACGCCGGGCCCGTCACGGTCGCGACCGCGTCCGGCGACGTCCGCCTCGACGGCGAGCTGCCGCGCGTCTCGGTGACCACGGTCGCCGGCGGCATCGACCTGCGGCACCGCGGTGACGCCGCGGTGCTGAGCACCACGACGGTCTCGGGACACACCCACGTGCACCTGCCCGCCGCGGCGGCGCTGGAGCTCGAGGCCCGCGGCGTCGCCGCGCAGGTCAGCGTCGACGGGCACCAGCAGCGCGCCGGGTTCGGCATCACCAAGGTGCAGGAGGCCGGGCACGGTGGCCGCGTGCTGCTCACCGCCACGACCGTCAGCGGCGAGGTCGTCGTCGAGCGCAAGGACCCCTCGCCGCTCCCGGGCGCCGACGGCACGACCGGCTGACGCCGGCCGCGGCCGGTGCCGGCGGTGCCGTGGGCGCAGCCGGCGCCGCGAGCACCCCTGGACGCGCGAAGGGCCGGCCCGGCGTGATGCCGGACCGGCCCTCGTGGTGCGGGGGCGTCAGCTGGTCTGCGCGCGCAGCGTGAACCCGGTGCCCTCCGGCGTGGGAGCGGCGTCGAGCTGCTGGGTCTCCAGCAGCGTCGCCGTCTCGGCCGGCATGAACACGCGGGCGCCGGCGTCGTCGACCACCTGGTCGCCCTCCTGGGGCTCGGGGGCCAGCGACATCTGGACGCCGCTGCCGGTCTCGTCCATCGCGAGCCGGACACCGCCGGTGGCGGGGAGGCCGGCCTGCTCGCTGAGCGAGCGGATGGCGGTCTGAGCGGTCTCGGTGACGGTGAGCATGTGGTGCTCCTCTCCTCGGCATGGACGCATACGAGCAGCGAGCTGCACCAGTCGCGTGCGCCTCGGACCCATCCACCGTCACACAGGCGGCGGCGAGGAGCAAACGGGCGTGTCGCGCTCGCCCGGGCTGTCAAGCCCGCGCAGCGACTTGTTCCTCAGGACTGCTCGGGGTCCTCCGCGCCGATCCAGGCGTACCAGCCGTTGTGGAGCACGAGCCACGCGAGCAGCCCGTACCCGGCCTGCCCGGGGTGACGGCCGTCACCGGCCGCGAGGTCGGCCAGCCACTGCTCGTGCGCACGCAGCGGCTCGAACGTCTCGGCGTAGGGGACCCGGCGCCGCCGGCACACGTCCGCGAACGCTCGGCTCAGCTCGCCGAGCGCAGCCTCGTCGACACCCGCCCGGGGCGGCGGCCCGACGACGAACGCCGCCACCGGTCGGTTCGCCGCGTCGTCGAGCACGTTGGCGAGGTTGAGACGGCTGCGCGCGAGCGACACCCCGTGGTCGAGGTCGGCGGAGCCGAGCGCGACGACCAGCCGGTCGTCGTCACCGCCGAAGCGACGGTTGCACTCGGTCTCCCACCGGGCGGACAGCTGGGTCGAGGTCTCGCCGGGCACCGCGAGCGTGTAGACCTCGATCTCCTCGGGCGTGCGGGTGCGCCCGACGACGCGACCGACCCAGCCCATCCCGCGCGGGTCGCCGACGCCGGCCACGAGCTCGTCGCCGACGACGGCCACACGCGTGCTCACCTGGCAAACGCCTCGGCGATCAGCTCCTGCTGCTGGGACTTGTGGACCTTGCCGCTGCCGGTCGCGGGCGCGGCCGCCGGGCGGCGGCTGACGTGCGCGACCGGGCGGCCCTGCAGCTCGGGCACCTTGAACCGCATCTGGTAGCCGACGAACGACCACGCGCCCTGGTTGCTGGGCTCGTCCTGCACCCACACCAGCTCGGCGTCGTCGCGGTAGCGGCCCAGCTCGGCGACGAGCTCCTCCGCAGGGAACGGGTAGAGCTCCTCGAGCCGCACGATCGCGGTCCGGGTGTCCTCGCGCTTGGCGCGCTCGGCGGCCAGGTCGTAGTACACGCGGCCGGTGCACAGCAGCACCCGGTCGACCTGCTCCGGCGGCACGGTCGTGTCGCCGATGACCGGCTGGAACGTGCCCTGCGTGAAGTCCTCGACCGACGAGGTCGCGGCGCGCAGGCGCAGCAGCTGCTTGGGGGTGAACTCCACGAGCGGGCGGCGCGGCCGGCGGTACGCCTGGCGCCGCAGCAGGTGGAAGTGGTTCGCCGGGGTCGACGGCTGGGCGACCGTCATGTTGTCCTCGGCGCACAGCTGGAGGAACCGCTCGATGCGGGCCGAGGAGTGGTCCGGGCCCTGGCCCTCGTAGCCGTGCGGCAGCAGCAGCACGACCGAGGAGCTCTGGTTCCACTTCGCCTGCGCCGAGGAGATGAACTCGTCGATGACGATCTGGGCGCCGTTGACGAAGTCGCCGAACTGCGCCTCCCACAGCACCAGTGCGTCGGGCCGCTCCACCGAGTAGCCGTACTCGAACGCCAGCGCCGCGTACTCGCTGAGCGAGGAGTCGTAGACCCAGAACTTCGCCTGGTCGGCCGACAGGTAGGCCAGTGGTGTCCACTCCGCACCGGTCTGGCGATCGTGCAGCACCGCGTGCCGCTGCACGAAGGTGCCGCGGCGGCTGTCCTGGCCCGCGAGCCGGACCGGGGTCCCCTCCATGAGCAGGGAGCCGAAGGCCACCAGCTCGCCGAACGCCCAGTCGATGTCGCCGTTGGTCGCCATCTGCGCGCGGCGCTCGAGCAGCTGCTTGAGCTTCGGGTGCACCGTGAAGCCCTCGGGCGTGCGCAGGTGCGCCTCGCCGACGCGCTCGATGACCCGGGCCGGCACGGCGGTCTGCCAGCCGACCATCATCCCGGCGTCCTCCTGCTGGGACTCCGGGACCTCCAGCCCCGCGACCTGGTCGCCGGTCGTCTGCGAGCCCTGCTTGGACTCGGTGAAGACCCGTTCCAGCTCGCCCTGGAAGTGCTCGAGCGCCTGCTTCGCCTCGTCCTCGCTGATGTCGCCGCGGCCCACGAGGGACTCGGTGTAGAGCGTGCGGACGCTGCGCTTGTTCTCGATGAGCCCGTACATCACCGGCTGCGTCATCGAGGGGTCGTCGCCCTCGTTGTGACCGCGACGGCGGTAGCAGACCATGTCGATGACGACGTCGCGGTTGAACTCCTGGCGGTAGTCGAACGCCAGCTGCGCGACGTGCGCGACGGCCTCGGGGTCGTCGCCGTTGACGTGGAACACGGGGATCTGCAGCCCCTTGACCACGTCGGTCGCGTACAGGGTCGACCGCGAGGACGCGGCGCCGGTGGTGAACCCGATCTGGTTGTTGATGAGGACGTGGATCGTGCCGCCGGTGCGGTAGCCCCGCAGCTGGCTGAGGTTGATCGTCTCCGTCACCACGCCCTGACCGGCGAACGCGGCGTCACCGTGGATGAGGATCGGCAGCACCGAGAAGCCGCCGCCGCCGAGGTCGATGCGGTCCTGCTTCGCGCGCACGACGCCCTCGAGGACGCCGTTGACCGCCTCGAGGTGCGAGGGGTTGGCGGCGAGGTAGACGCGGGTCTTCTCACCGGTGATCGAGGTGTACTCGCCCTCGGTGCCCAGGTGGTACTTCACGTCGCCGCTGCCCTGCACGGTCTTCGGGTCCTGGTTGCCCTCGAACTCGGCGAAGATCTGCGCGTAGGACTTGCCCGCGATGTTGGCCAGCACGTTGAGACGACCACGGTGCGGCATGCCGATGCCGACCTCGTCGAGACCCTCGCGGGCCGCCGCCTGCAGGATCCGGTCGAGCAGCGGGATCAGCGACTCGCCGCCCTCGAGGCTGAACCGCTTCTGCCCGACGAACTTCGTCTGCAGGAACGTCTCGAACGCCTCGGCCTGGTTGATCTTGCGCAGGATCTGCTTCTGCTCCTCCGGCGCGGGCTTGTCCCAGCCGGACTCCAGCCGCTGCTGCAGCCAGCGCCGCTGCGCGGCGTCGTGCAGGTGCATGTACTCCGCGCCGATCGTGCGGCAGTAGGAGTTGCGCAGCAGCCCGAGGATGTCGCGCAGCAGCATCCGCGGCTTGCCGCCGAACCCGCCCGTCGGGAACGACCGGTCGAGGTCCCACAGCGTGAGCCCGTGGTTCTGCACGTCGAGGTCGGCGTGCTTGCGCTGGCGGTAGGCGAGCGGGTCGGTGTCGGCGATCAGGTGACCGCGCGAGCGGTAGGCGTGGATGAGCTGGAGGATGCGCGCGGGCTTGTCGAACTCGCTGACCGGGTCGGTGTCGACGTCGGTCGTCCAGCGCACAGGCTCGTAGGGCACCCGCAGCGCCGCGAACACGCGGTCGTAGAAGCCGTCCTCGCCCAGCAGCTTGCTGTGGATGATCCGCAGGAACTCGCCGGACTGGGCGCCCTGGATGATCCGGTGGTCGTAGGTCGAGGTCAGCGTGAGGACCTTCGACACGCCCATCTTGGCGAGGTTCTCGGGCGAGGCGCCCTGGAACTCCGCGGGGTAGTCCATCGCGCCGACGCCGATGATCGTGCCCTGGCCCTCCATGAGCCGCGGCACCGAGTGGACGGTGCCGATCGTGCCCGGGTTGGTGAGCGAGATCGTGGTGCCCTGGAAGTCCTCGACGCCGAGCTTGCCGCCGCGGGCGCGCCGGACGACGTCCTCGTAGGCGCGCCAGAACTGCGCGAAGTCCATCGCCTCGGCGCCCTTGATGGCGGGCACGACGAGCTGTCGGGTGCCGTCGGGCTTCGCGAGGTCGATCGCGAGACCGAGGTTGACGTGCGACGGGCGGAACACGCCCGGCTTGCCGTCGACGACCCGGTAGCCGGCGTTCATCTCCGGCATGTCGCCGAGCGCCTCGACCAGCGCGTAGCCGATCAGGTGCGTGAAGCTGACCTTGCCGCCGCGGCTGCGCGCGAGGTGGTTGTTGAGCACGATCCGGTTGTCGATGAGCAGCTTGGCCGGGATGGCCCGCACGCTCGTCGCGGTCGGCACGCTCAGCGACGACTCCATGTTGGTGACGACGCGCGCGGCCGGACCGCGCAGGCGGTCGACCTCGTCGCCACCACCGGCCGCCGGCTGCGGCCGCTTGGCGGGCGTGCGCTGGGTGTAGGGCGCGGTCGGGGCCACGGCCTCGACCGGCGGCGGCACCGCTGCGGCCGCCTCGAGCGCGACGTCGGCGTGCGACTCGGCGTCGACCGGCGCG
>NZ_WNXX01000025.1 GCF_009733795.1 Actinotalea caeni | reverse complement strand
CGCCGGTCCCGACGACCAGCGACGCCGCGGAGCCCGCGAGCCAAGCGCGGCGCCGCCCTCGGCGGGCCCGCCGCGCGGCGAGCTCGTCGCGCTCGTGCGCCTGCTCGACGGCGCGCTCGTCGTCGGTCGGGACGCTCGCTGCGTCGTCGGCGGCCGTGCGCAGCTCGACGGCGCGGCGCAGCGCCGCGAGGTCGGTGCTCGCCTCGCGCGCGGGGTCCGCGGCCCGGAGCCGGGCGAGGGCCTCGTCGTCGGCGTTCATGGTCGTCCTTCCACGCACCGGTGGGGTTCGTCAGTGCGGATGTGTGCTGCGCGGCGGCCGTGTTGCACCCGGGTGAGCCGTCTCACGCCTCCACCCTCCCCTGCCACGCCTCGCGCAGCCGGGCTCGGGCCCGCGACAGCGCCGCCGCCGCACCGCCGCGGCTGATGCCGAGCGCCTCCGCCAGCCCCTCTCCGTCGAGGCCCTCCCACACGTGCAGCAGGAGGATCCGGCGGTCGCGCGGGCTCAGCCGCCGCAGCGCCTCGCGCACCTCGTCGTCCTCGACGACGATGTCGCCCGGGTCGGCCGCGTAGCTGCCGTCGACGTCGTCGGGCAGCTCGTCGACCGGCACCGGGCGGCCCTTGCGGCGGTAGTTGGCGAGCACGAACCCCGCGGTCCGGTACAGCCAGGGCAGCTCGTGCCCCTCGGGCACGTCGTCGCGTCGTCGCCACGCGGTGGCGAGCACGTCGGCCGCGAGGTCCTCGGCGTCGTCGTGCGGCGCACGGCGCAGGAAGTACCGGTGCACGTCGCGGGCGTGGGCGGCGAACAGCGCGTCGAACCAGGCCCGGTCGCGCGGCGCGGACGGCGTCGCGTCGTCGGGGACCATCGGCGCTCCGTTCGCAGGCGTGCGGGGTCGTGAGGGCGGGCCGCCCCCTGCCGAGGGTGTGTCGCCGTCGGGCAGATCGTTGCACGCGCGGGCCGACGGCGGGGGTGCGCCCCGCCGCGGACGCGAACGGCCCGGACGAGATCTCGTCCGGGCCGCACGGGTGGAGCCGCCTGTGGGAATCGAACCCACGACCTATTCATTACGAGTGAATCGCTCTGCCGACTGAGCTAAGGCGGCGCTGCCGGACACGGTCCGGCGACCGCCTACTTTACCCAAGCCTCCGGGGTGGGTCGAATCGAGCCCGCGACGCGGCTGCGTGAGCCTGGTCGCACCTGGCACAGAGCGATCAACCCGACCGCCCGCGGCGGGTCAGCACTGCAGCCCGTCGGGCGGGACCGTGCCCTCGACGAGGAAGGCGTCGACCGCCTCGTCGATGCAGTCGGTCGAGCCGTAGGCGGTGTGGCCGTCGCCGTCGTAGCTGAGCAGCACGCCGCTGGCGAGCTGGTCGGCGAGCGACTCGGCCCACTCGTAGGGGGTCGCCGGGTCGCGCGAGGTGCCGATGACGACGATCGGCGGCGCGGTCTCGGCCACGATCGGCACCCGCTCGGCGCTGGACTGGAACGGCAGCGTCGCGCACCCCACCTCGCCGTAGCCCAGGTAGGGGCCGAAGAGGTCGTTCGCCTCCGCGAGCGCGTCGGCGTTCGCGGTGATCTCCTCCCGGTCGAGCGTCACCGGGTAGTCGAGGCAGTCGATGAGCCGGAACGCGCCCTCGTCCTCGGGGTAGTGGCCGTCCTCGTCGCGCTCGGCGGCGTAGTCGGCCATGAGCAGCAGCTGGCTGCCGTCGCCGTCGAGCGCCTGCGTGAGCGCGCTGGTCAGCGTCGGCCACCAGGCCGGGCTGTACATCGCGAGGATGATCGCGCTGATCAGGGTCGCGTCCGTCGCCGGGCGATCCGGGTCCTCGGTCTCCAGCGGCGTCGCCTCGAGCTCGTCGAGCATCGCGACCGTGCGGTCCCACGCCTCGTCGACCGTGCCCGTGAACGGGCAGCGGGACCCGCCCAGGCAGTCCTCGAGGTAGGAGCGGTACGCCCGCTCGAACCCGACGTTCTGACCGGCGGCGATCTCGGCGTAGCCCAGCGCGGGGTCGACGGCGCCGTCGAGCACGAGCCGGCCCGCCCGGTCCGGGAACAGGTCGGCGTAGGTCGCGCCGAGGAAGGTGCCGTAGGAGAAGCCGAGGTAGGTCAGGGTGTCGTCGCCGACGACGCCGCGGAGGATGTCGAGGTCGCGCGCCGCGCTCACCGTGTCGAGGTGCTCCATGAGCGGCCCGGTGTTCTCCAGGCACGCCTCGCCGTAGGCCGTGCTGTCCGCGACGTAGTCCTCCCAGCCCTCGTCGGTGTCGAGGTCGTAGACCTTCGAGTACCACTCCTCGAGCTGGGCGTCGTCGAAGCAGCGCACGCCGTGCGACTCCCCCACGCCGCGCGGGTCGAACCCGATGATGTCGAAGGAGTCCTGCAGGGTGCGGGAGAAGTAGCTGGTGGTGGCCTCGACCAACTCGATGCCCGACCCGCCCGGGCCGCCCGGGTTGACGAACATCGTCCCGACCGCGGCGTCCCCGGTGTGGTTGAACCGCTTGACGGCGATCTCGATCGTCTCGCCGGCGGGGTCGTCGTAGTCCATCGGGACCTCGACGCGCGTGCAGTCGAAGTTGCTGCCGCAGTCGGTCCACTCGACCTCCTGCGAGTAGAACGGCGCGAGCTCGGGCGGTGCACCGCCGTCGATCGTGTCCCCGGCGGGCTGGATCATCGGTGCGGGAGCAGAGCACCCGACGAGACCCAGCATGACCGTCGCGAGCGCGGCGACGCCGGCCCCTCTCCTCGAACGCACCCGCTCAGTCTAGGGAGACCGTCCGAGCGCACCGGACCCCGCCGGTGGGCAGGGGTGCCCGCTCAGCCCTGCGGTCGCAGCGCGATGAACAGCGACTCGATCGCCAGCAGCGGCGCGATCGTGCCGTACTCGTCGAAGCGCGCCCGGGTGCGGCCGATCGCCTGCATCCGCCGCAACGACTGCTCGGGGGTGCTGGTGCGCGCCATCTCCTCGATCGAGGTGCGCGCCGAGGTGTTGACCAGGTCGACGTCCGCACCCAGCTGCAGCACCAGTACGTCCCGGTAGTAGGAGAGCAGGTCGACGAGCGCGCGGTCGATCGTGTCGAGCAGCGACCGGCGTGCGCGCCGCTTCTGGTCCTCCTCGAGCTGGCGCACCTGCGCGCGCAGCGACGGCGGCAGCGTCTGCCCCTCGGCGACACCGAGCGTGCGCATCAGCTCGATGCGCTCCTCCGCGTCGCGCTCGGCGGTGGCGACCTTGCTCTGCTCGGTCGCCGACTCGACCAGCTCGCCGGCCGCGACGACGGCGTCCCCGACGCCGCGGATCCGCGACGGGATCTCCAGCACCCGCTGCCGGTACGCGCGCGCCTCCGGGTTGCGGGCCAGCCGGCCGGCGACGCCGATGTGGCTCTGCGCCGCGCGAGCGCACTCGAGCGCCAGGTCGGGGTCGACGCCGTCGCGCCGCACCAGCAGGTCGGCGACCGCCTGCGGGTCGGGCACCCGCAGGTTGATCTGCCGGCAGCGCGACCGGATCGTCGGCAGCATGTCCATCGGGCTCGGCGCGCACAGCAGCCACACGGTGCGCGGCGGCGGTTCCTCGATGGCCTTGAGCAGCACGTTCGAGGTGCGCTCCGCGATGCGGTCGGCGTCCTCGATGATGATGACCCGCCACCGCCCTTGCGCGGGCGAGCGGTAGGCGGTCTCGACGAGGGTGCGCGCCTCCTCGATCGTGATGATCAGCCGCTCGGTCACGTGGACGGTGACGTCGGCGTGGGTGCCCGAGAACGCGGTGCGCGCCTCGTGGGAGGTGCCCTCGGGGTCGTCCGGCGCCTGCAGCGCCGCCGCGAACGCGCGCGCCGCGACCGAGCGCCCGGAGCCCGGCGGGCCGGTGATCAGCCAGGCGTGCGTCATCGTCTCCGGCCGTGCCGCGGCCTGGGTGAGCGTCGCCACCACGTCGTCCTGTCCGACGACGGCGTCCCACAGGCTCATCGCGCACCCTCCGCGTCGTCGAGCGCGGCGACGCGCTCGCGGACCTCGGCCGCGATCTCCTCGACCGGGCGCGCGGCGTCGAGCACGACGAACCTCTCGGGGTGCGCCGCGGCGCGCTCGAGGAACGCCTGCCGGGTGCGGTGGTGGAACTCCGCGCCGGCGCGCTCCAGCCGGTCGGGCGCCCCGGTGAGCCGCGCCGGCAGCTGCGTGGGGTCGAGGTCGAGCAGCACGGTCAGCCGCGGCAGCAGGCCATCGACCGCCCAGAGGTTGAGCTCCTCGACGCGCTCCGCCGTCAGGCCCCTGCCGCCGCCCTGGTAGGCGACCGAGGAGTCGAGGTAGCGGTCGGTGAGCACGACGGCACCGCGCGCCAGCGCCGGCCGCACGAGGGTGGTGACGTGGTGCGCCCGGTCGGCGGCGTACAGCAGCGCCTCGGTGCGTTCGTCGACGTCGTCGCCGTGCAGCAGCAGCTCGCGCACCGAGCGACCGAGGTCGGTACCGCCCGGCTCCCGGGTGGTCACGACCTCGCGCCCCTGCTCGCGCAACCACGCGGCGAGCAGCGCGAGCTGGGTGGACTTGCCGGCGCCGTCGCCACCCTCGAAGGAGATGAACAGGCCGGCCACCCGCCACACAGTAGCCGCAGCGACCGACACCCCGGAGCCCCTGCGCGAGACACCACGCGGGGTGCCCCCGCGGCCTCACTAGGGTGTGACGATGACCCTCGATCTCGGCCCGGATCCCGCCGACGCCCCGCCGCTGCGGTGGGGCATCCTCGCCGCCGGCGGCATCGCGCGGAAGTTCGCCGCCGACATCCCCCAGCACACCGCCTCGGCGGTCGTCGCGGTCGGGTCGCGCTCGCGCGAGCGGGCGGAGGAGTTCGCGACCGCCAACGGCGTCGCCCGGGCGCACGGCAGCTACGAGGACCTGGTCGCCGACCCCGAGGTCGAGGCCGTCTACGTCGCGTCGCCCCACTCCGAGCACCGCGACCACGCGCTGCTGGCGATCGAGGCCGGCAAGCACGTGCTCGTCGAGAAGTCCTTCACGCGCAACGCCGCCGAGGCGCGCGAGGTGCTCGACGCCGCCCGCGAGCGCGGCGTGTTCGCCATGGAGGCGATGTGGAGCCGGTTCCTGCCGCACATGGTCGCGCTGCGGCAGACGATCGCCTCCGGCGCGATCGGCGACGTCGTCACGCTCGTCGCGAGCCACGGCCAGCCGATCGCGCACGTGCCGCGGATGGCGCGCCCGGAGCTGGCGGGCGGGGCGCTGCTGGACCTCGGCATCTACCCGGTCGCGTTCGCGTTCGACGTGCTCGGCGAGCCGAGCAGCGTGCACGCGACCGGCTGGCTGACCGACGCCGGCGTGGACGCCACCCTCGCGATCACGTTCGGCTACGAGCGCGCGGTCGCGCAGCTGTCGACGACGATGCTCGCCCGCACCCACAACGTCGCCGAGATCGCGGGGACCGCCGGCCGCATCACCGTCGCCGAGACGTACTACGCGCCCACCTCGTTCACCGTGCACCCGACCGACGGCGAGCCGTGGACGGTCGCACCCGAGGTCACCGGCGGCTTCCAGTTCCAGGCCGCCGAGGTGGCCCGGCGGGTGCACGCGGGCGAGCTCGAGTCGCCCGTCCGCCCGTGGGCGGAGATCATCGGCACCCAGGTGGCGATGGACGAGATCCGCCGTCAGGTCGGCATGGTGCTGCCGGGCGAGTGAGCCCGGCGGGCACGGGCTGACCCGGCCACGACGCCTCGTCGGGCGACCCAGATCGGTTGACGCTTCATCCTTCGTTCGCCTGTGCGTGCGGTGCCCCTGCGCCACGATGGGTCGCGGGGGGGACGGGGAGGTGCACGTGACCGAGACACAGAGTCAGCCCGATCCGGAGGTGTTCCGGCGCACGCAGGCGTCGCCGGAGTTCCACGAGCTCAAGAGGTCCTTCCGAGGTTTCGCGTTCCCGATGACGGTCGCGTTCCTCGTCTGGTACCTGCTGTACGTCCTGCTCTCGACCTACGCCGTCGAGCTCATGTCGACGCCGGTGATCGGCGACGTCAACCTCGGCCTGCTCATCAGCTTCGGGCAGTTCGTGACGACGTTCCTGCTCACGTGGCTGTACGTGCGCCACGCGAACCGGAGCATCGACCCGAAGGCCGAGGCGATCCGGGTCGAGATCGAGGAGGGGCAGGTCTGATGGACGTCGGCAACCACCTGCTCAACATCGTCATCTTCGGGGTGTTCGTCGCGATCACGCTCGCGATCGTGCTGCGCGTCTCGCGCGGCAACCGCACCGCCACCGAGTACTACGCGGGCGGCCGGGCCTTCTCGGGCCGGCAGAACGGCATCGCGATCGCGGGCGACTACCTGTCGGCGGCGTCGTTCCTCGGCATCGCCGGAGCCGTCGCGCTCTACGGCTACGACGGCCTGCTCTACTCGGTCGGGTTCCTGGTGGCGTGGCTCGTCGCCCTGCTGCTCGTCGCCGAGCCGCTGCGCAACACCGGCAAGTACACGATGGCCGACGTGCTGTCGTTCCGGATGCGCCAGAAGCCGGTGCGGACGGCGGCCGCCACCTCGACCCTCGTCGTGTCGTTCTTCTACCTGCTCGCCCAGATGGCCGGCGCCGGTGGGCTCGTGGCGCTGCTGCTGGGCGTCTCCGACCCCGGGCAGCAGGGCCTCGTCATCGCCGTCGTCGGCGTCATCATGATCGTCTACGTGCTGGTCGGCGGCATGAAGGGCACCACCTGGGTGCAGATCATCAAGGCGGCGCTGCTCATCGCCGGCGCCGCCGTGATGACGCTGTGGGTGCTGGTCCAGAACCGCTTCAACATCTCCGCGCTGCTGGCCAAGGCCGCCGAGGCGTCTCCGGAGGGCACCCGGATCCTCGAGCCGATGCTGCAGTACGGCGGCAGCGAGATGTCGAAGCTCAGCTTCGTCTCGCTCGCGATCGCGCTCGTGCTGGGGGCGGCCGGGCTGCCGCACGTGCTCATGCGGTTCTACACGGTGCCGACCGCCAAGGCGGCCCGGCACTCGGTCGCATGGGCGATCGCGCTCATCGGCGCGTTCTACCTGTTCACGCTGATCCTCGGGTACGGCGCGACCGTGCTCGTCGGGCCGGAGGTCATCCGCGACTCCCCGGGCGGCGTCAACTCCGCGGCGCCGCTGCTGGCGTTCGAGCTCGGCGGCACCGTGCTGCTCGCCGTGATCTCCGGCGTGGCGTTCGCGACCATCCTCGCCGTCGTCGCCGGCCTGACGATCACCGCCTCGGCGTCGTTCAGCCACGACGTCTACAACAGCGTGATCCGCAACGGCTCGGCCACGCCGGAGCAGGAGGTGCGGGTCGCGCGCATCACGGCCGTCGTGATCGGGGTGCTCGCGATCGTCGGCGGCATCCTCGCCAACGGGCAGAACATCGCCTTCCTCGTCGCGCTGGCGTTCGCCATCGCCGCGAGCGCGAACCTGCCCTCGATCCTGTACTCGCTGTACTGGAAGCGGTTCAACACCCGCGGGACGCTGTGGAGCATCATCGCCGGCCTGACGAGCGCGCTCGTGCTCATCGTGTTCTCGCCCGCGGTCTCCGGGAGCGAGACGGCGATGCTGCCCGACGTCGACTTCGCGTGGTTCCCGCTCACCAACCCGGCCCTGCTGTCGGTGCCGATCGGGTTCCTCGCCGGCTGGCTCGGGACGATCACGTCGAACGAGACCGACGACGCCAAGCAGGCCGAGATGGAGGTCCGCGCGATGACCGGTGTCGGCGCCGAGAAGGCCGTCGTGCACTGACGTCGGCCGCGGGGTCGGTCGGCTGCGCCGGGACGACGCAGGGGGCGCGGAGGGTGCGAGGCAGACCTCGCACCCTCCGTCACGTCCGGAGGGTGCCCGCATCCCGAGCACGGGTGTTACCCCCGCGTAAAAGATGACGTGTCGATCTTCGCGCGCGTCCGACGACGTCACCCCACCGGGGACCGTCCCGGTCCCCCTCGGCGCCGGTCACCTCGACCGCGCCCACGACGACGCGCGAGCGTGCCGCTGACCTGCGAGGACGCGACCGGTCCACCCTGCGAGCACGACCCGCGGAAGCCGCCTCTGAGCGGCCGACCACGCCGTGCCGACGGTCGGACACGCCGTCCGTTACACGCATGTTCCCGCCGATCCGGGTCGCCGGCAGCCGTTGCACGGGCGCCGGGCGCCTGCTGATACTCGAGACGCGAGCCAGGGTTCCCGACGTCGCGAATCACCACACGTGACGAGTGCGGAACGAGGGTCGATGTTCATCTTTCTCCTGCAGGTCCGGCACATGCTGGGCGGCCACCCGGAGATCTACATGTTCGCCGTGTACTCGGCGCTCATCTGGCTGGTGTGGGCGGTCAAGGTCGTGCTGTCCAGGCGCTACCGGCCCTTCACCGGCACCTTCACCGGCACCACGAGCGTCGTCGTGCCGGTGGTGGACGAACCGGTCGACCTGTTCCGTGACGTCCTCCGACGCATGGTCGACCAGCAGCCGGGCGAGATCATCGTCGTCATCAACGGCGACCGGAACCCGGCGCTGGAGGGCGTCTGCGAGGAGCTCGCACCGCTCGTGCGGTGGGTGCACACACCGATCCCCGGCAAGCGCAACGCCGTCAAGGTGGGCACCGAGCTGTCGACCGGCGAGATCACCGTCCTCGTCGACAGCGACACCGTGTGGACCGAGGGCACGCTCGTCGAGCTGCTGCGGCCGTTCGTCGAGGAGTCGGTCGGCGGCGTCACGACCCGGCAGCGGATCCTGGAGCCGGAGCGCTCCTGGATCACCCGGTGGGCCGACTGGCTGGAGAACTCCCGAGCGCTGTACGCGATGCCGGCCCAGAGCGTGCTCGGCCAGGTCGGCTGCCTGCCCGGCCGCACGATCGCGTTCCGTCGCCACATCCTCATGCGGGTCATGGACAAGTTCATGACCGAGCGGTTCATGGGGGTGTTCCTCGAGGTCAGCGACGACCGCACGCTGACGAACCTCACGCTCAAGGCCGGCTACCGCACCGTCTACCAGCACACGAGCCTCGTCTACACCGACGCCCCGCTGCGGCTGAAGAAGCTCGCGAAGCAGCAGCTGCGGTGGGCCCGCGGCAGCCAGTACAACACCCTGCGGATGCTGCCGTGGATGCTGGCGCACGCACCGGTGCTGGCGTTCTTCTTCGTCCTCGACATCGTGCTGCCGTTCCTGCTCGCCGGCGTCATCGGCGGCTGGGTCTACCGCGCGGCGGTCGGGGCCGGGCACAACTTCTACGCGGGCTTCCTCGACGAGTACGGCCTGCACAGCGGGATCCTCATGGTGCTCGCGCTGATGGTGGTGTCCTCGGTGCTGTCGATGGCGCTGCGCCAGCTGCGGCACCTCGCCGAGAAGCCCAGCGACCTGCTGCGGCTGCCGTTCTTCATCCTGTTCTCGACGGCGTTCCTCATGCCGATCCGGATCATCGGGTTCTTCCGCATGGGCCACGCGAGCGGCTGGGGCACCCGGGCGGGCGCCTACGCGGGCGGCGCGTCCAACGACGCCCTCGTCGACCGCCTGGCGGAGTCGGGCCGCCCGATCGTGCGGGGTGCCGAGGCGTCCGACGAGGAGCTGCTGGCGGGCCTGGGGTTCGACACCGAGCCGCACACCCCGGGAGCCGTCGCCACCTCGCCGCGGCGCGCGGCCCGCGCCCGCGTCGCGGCGCCGGCGCCGCCACCGCAGCGCCGGCTCAACCCGAAGGCCGCCTGGCCCTACGTCATCGGGGCCACCCTCCTCGCCATCCAGGGAGCACTCGTTGTCTGAGCACCGCGCTGCATGGTGGGCCGGCGGCGACGCCACCACCGCCCGCAAGGCGACCGTCATGGCGCTCGTCGTCGCGCTCGCCCTCACCGGTGTCAGCGCGCTGGTGTGGGCGTCGCCGCAGGCGGCGCTGTCGCGCCACCTGCTCGCCTCGGTCATCGAGCGGCTGGAGACCGACCCCGGGCCGGACCCCGACGAGCTGGTCGCCGAGCTGGCCTCGCTCCAGCAGGCCTACGCGGCCGAGACCGCGACGACGAGCGAGCTGGAGAACCAGGTCGCCGAGCTCGAGGCGGCGCTGGAGACGGCCAACGAGGCGCTGGCGTCCTCGCGCGGGGAGAACGTGCGGCTGGAGTCCGCGCTCGCCGCCGCCCGCACGCGGCCCGGGGCCGACGACCCCGGGCCGGGCACCGGCGGCGCGGACGCTCCCCCGCCCACGATGCCTGCGCCGTCACCGTCGGGGGGCGACGGCGCAACCCCGGACCCGGGGCCCTCGCCGAGCCCGTCGCCGAGCCCCACACCACCGCCCGAGCCGCCGGTCACCGCGCCGCCGCTCGCCGACCTCCTCGCGCCGGAGCTGCCGCTGTACGGCATGTACACCCAGCAGGCGCCGTTCAACTGGGCCACCTACGACGACACCTCCTCGCGGGTCGGCGTCCGACCCAACGTGGTCGGCTACTTCGGCGGCTGGGACCAGCCGTTCCGGCCGGACGCCGTCGAGCGCTCGTGGGCGCGGGACACGATGCCGGTGCTCACGTGGGAGTCGCGCCCGATCGGGTCGCCGAACAACGTCGTCGAGGAGCCCGAGTACTCGCTGCCGCGGATCCTCTCCGGCGCGTTCGACGACTACCTGCGCACCTACGCGCGCGACATCGTCGAGCTGGGGCTGCCGCTCGGCATCCGGTTCAACCACGAGATGAACGGCACCTGGTACCCGTGGAGCGAGACGACGAGCTCGGGCGCCCCGATCAACGGGAACAGCCCCGGCGACTACGTGCGGGTGTGGCGGCACGTGCACGACATCTTCGAGGCCGAGGGCGCCAACGAGCTCGTCGTGTGGATCTGGGCGCCGAACATCATCAACAACCTGCCCGCCGCGCACAAGACGCCCGAGCACCTCGCGTCGCTGTACCCGGGCGACGACTACGTCGACTGGGTCGGGCTGTCGGGCTACCTGCGGCCCCCGTACCGCGACGGCCAGACGTGGACCTTCGACTACACGTTCGGTCCCAGCCTCGAGCAGCTGCGCGACCTCACCGACAAACCGATCCTGCTCGCCGAGGTCGGCGCGTCCGAGACCGGCGGTCACAAGCCCGCCTGGGTCACCTCGTTCTTCGACGGCCTCGCCCAGCCGGAGAACGACGACATCCTCGGCTTCGCCTGGTTCAACCTCGCGATCACCACCTACGTCGAGGGCCAGCGCACCACCAACGACTGGCGCATCGACTCCCGCGCCGACTCCCTGGAGGCCTTCCGGGAGGGCCTCCTCGACCCCGCCCTCGGGTACCAGCTGCAGCCGTACTGACCAGGAGCACCCGTGCCACCGCGCAACGTCCGCCGCCTCCTCCGCCTCGCACCGACCACCAGCCACCGACCCCACCCGGGAGGACCCATGAGCCCGTCCACCGACACCACCGCCGCACCCGTCGTCAGCGTCATCGGCACCGGTTACCTCGGCGCCACCCACGCCGCCGCGACGGCCGAGCTCGGCCTCGACGTCGTTGGCGTCGACGCCGACCCCGCCAAGATCGACGCGCTCGCCCGCGGCGAGGTCCCGTTCTACGAGCCCGGGCTGCCCGAGCTGCTGCGACGGCACACCGAGACCGGCCGGCTGCGGTTCACGACCAGCGTGGCCGAGGCGGTCGCGGCGGCCGACGTGCACTTCGTGTGCGTCGGCACCCCGCAGCAGCGCGGCAGCAACGCCGCCGACCTGTCCTACGTCGAGGCCGCGACGCTGGCGGTCGCCCGGTCGCTCACGCACGACGGGCTGATCGTCGGCAAGTCGACCGTGCCGGTCGGCACCGCGGCCCGGCTGCGCACCCTGGCCCGCGCCGCGGCGCCCGACGGCGTCGAGGTCGACCTCGTGTGGAACCCCGAGTTCCTGCGCGAGGGCAAGGCGGTCGAGGACACCCTGCGACCCGACCGGATCGTCGTGGGCAGCGAGCCCGGCACCGACGTCGAGCCGCTGCTGCGGGTCTACGCCCGTCCGGTCGAGGACGGCACGCCGCTGATCCGCTGCGACCTGCCCACCGCCGAGCTGGTCAAGGTCAGCGCCAACGCGTTCCTGGCCACGAAGATCTCCTTCATCAACGCGATCGCCGAGGTGTGCGACGCGGCGGGCGCCGACGTCGCGGTGCTCGCGGACGCGCTCGGCCACGACGCCCGGATCGGCCGGCAGTTCCTCGACGCCGGCCTCGGGTTCGGCGGCGGTTGCCTGCCCAAGGACATCCGCGCCCTCGCGCACCGCGCGGGCGAGCTCGGCGCCGGGCGGGCGGCCACGCTGCTGCAGCAGGTCGACGAGATCAACATGGCGCAGCGGCAGCGGGTCATCGACACCGTGCTGCAGGTGTGCGGCGGCTCGGTGCTCAACCGCCGCGTCGGGGTGCTCGGTGCGGCCTTCAAGCCCCGCACCGACGACGTGCGCGACTCCCCCGCCCTCAACGTCGCCGCGGCGCTGCACCTGCGTGGCGCGCAGGTGGTCGTGTTCGACCCGCAGGCGGGCGCGACGGCGCAGCGCCAGTTCCCGACGCTGGGCTACGGGGCGTCCGTGGCCGAGGCGGTCGCGGGCGCCGACGTCGTGCTCGTCCTCACCGAGTGGGACGAGTTCGCCCACGCCGACCCGGCCCGGCTGCGCGCTCTCGTGGCCAGCCCGCAGGTCGTCGACGCCCGGCACTGCCTCGACGAGCGCGCCTGGCGTGCGGCGGGCTGGTCGGTCCACGGGCTCGCACCGGCGCGGGAGGCGCCGGCCGAGCCGCGCGCGCAGGACGCGCTGGTTCCCGCCTGACCGCCTCGCACGGGATGGCCCGGCAACGACGCCGGTCCGCGAGGCCCCGCAGGGGGACGGCGAAGGGCGCGGGGTTCTCCCGCGCCCTTCGGCGTGCCTCGGGTCGGGCACGGCCGCGGGTGGCGGGGAGCCGTCGCCCGATCTGCGGACGCCCACGGACCCGGGACGGCGCATCGAGCGACGGCTCTCCGCCGGAACCGGTGGGTGCTGGCAGCGCACGGGGTCCGTGGACCCGACCGCGTGCACCGCACAGCTGCCGCCGCGAGGCCGTCCGTCAGCTCGTGGTGGCGGTCTTCCGCGTGCCGCGGCCGCGAGCGGGCCGCTTCGCGGGACCCGCGGCGCGCTTCTCGGCGAGGAGCTCGTAGGCACGCTCCTTGGTGAGCGTCTCCAGCGGGTCCGACTTGCGCAGGGTCGCGTTGGTCTCGCCGTCGGTCACGTACGGGCCGAACCGGCCGTCCTTGACGACGACGGGCCTGCCCGAGACCGGGTCCTCACCCAGCTCCAGCAGCGGCGGGCGGGCGGTGCCGGCGCCGCGGCCGCGCTTGGGCTGGGCGTAGATCGCGAGCGCCTCCTCGAGCGTGATGTCGAAGATCTGCTGCTCGTTCTCCAGGCTGCGCGAGTCCGACCCCTTCTTGAGGTACGGCCCGTAGCGCCCGTTCTGCGCCGTGATCTCGACCTCCTTGGCGTCCTCGCCCTCGCCCTCGGTCACGGTCCCGACGACGCGGGGCAGCGACAGCAGCTTGAGCGCGGTCTCCAGGTCGATGGTCTCGACCGACATGTCCTTGAACAGCGAGGCCGTGCGCGGCTTCGGCTTCGCGGCCTTGCCCTTCCCCTTGCCCTTGGCGGGCTTCTCGGCCTCGTCGGCCTCGGGGAGGATCTCGGTGACGTAGGGCCCGAAGCGTCCGTTCTTGACGACGATCTCGTGACCGGTGGCGGGGTCGGTGCCGAGCGGTCGGCCGTCGTCACCGGTGGTGGCGGCCTCGGCCATCAGCTCGCGGGCGCGCTCGGGGGTGAGCTCGTCGGGTGCGAGGTCCTCGGGGACGCTCGCGCGGGTGGCGGGCTCGCCGTCGGGCACCGGCACCTCGAGGTAGGGCCCGTAGCGCCCCACCCGCAGCACGATGCCGTCACCCAGCGGGATCGAGTTGACCTCGCGGGCGTCGATGTCGCCGGCGTCGGCCACGAGGTCCTTGAGGCCCTCCTTGCCGTCGCGGCCGAAGTAGAACCCGGTCAGCCACTCGACCCGGTCGCGCTCGCCCTGGGCGATCGCGTCGAGGTCGGCCTCCATCTCCGCGGTGAAGTCGTAGTCGACGAGCCGCGGGTAGTTCTGCTCGAGCAGCCGGATGACGGCGAACGCCAGCCAGGTCGGCACCAGCGCCTGGCCGCGCCGGTCGACGTAGCCGCGCTCGGTGATGACGGAGATCGTCGAGGCGTAGGTGCTCGGCCGGCCGATCCCCCGCTCCTCCAGCGCCTTGACGAGGCTCGCCTCGGTGTAGCGCGGCGGCGGCGAGGTCTCGTGCCCCTCGGCGGTGATCTCCTCGGCCGCGAGCGCGTCGCCCTCGGAGACGTCGGGCAGCCGGGTCTCGGCGTCGTTGCTGTCGCCGTAGCGCTCGACGTCGCGACCCTCCTCGTACGCGGCGAGGAAGCCGCGGAAGGTGATGACGGTGCCCGAGGCGCCGAAGACGGCGTCACGGCCGTCGGAGGTCGTCGCCCCCAGGCGGATCGTCGCCGTCGAGCCGCGCGCGTCGGCCATCTGGGAGGCGACGGTGCGCTTCCAGATCAGCTCGTACAGCTTGAACTGGTCGCCCGCGAGCTCGCGCGCCACCTGACCCGGGGTGCGGAACGAGTCACCGGCGGGACGGATCGCCTCGTGCGCCTCCTGCGCGCCCTTGGCGGCCTTGCCGTAGACGCGCGGCTTCTCCGGGATGTACTCGGCGCCGTACAGCTCGGTCGCCTGCCGGCGCGCGGCCGCGACGGCCTGCCCCGACAGCGCCGAGGAGTCGGTGCGCATGTACGTGATGTAGCCGTTCTCGTACAGCGTCTGCGCGGTGCGCATCGTCTGGTTGGAGCTCCACCGCAGCTTGCGGGAGGCCTCCTGCTGCAGGGTCGACGTCGTGAACGGCGCGGCCGGGCGGCGCGTGTACGGCTTGGTCTCGACCGAGCGCACGGCGAACGCGGCGCCGTCGAGCGCACCGACCAGCGCGGTCGCCGACGCCTCGTCGAGCGCGACGACCTCCTCGCCGCTGCGCGGCCGGCGCAGCGTGCCGTCGTCGGCGAAGTCACGGCCCTGGGCGACGCGGGCGCCGTCGAGCGTGACGAGACGGGCCGGGAACGCGGGCGAGCCGTCGTGGCTGAACTGCCCGCGGAGGTCCCAGTAGGACGCCTTGCGGAACGCCATCCGCTCGCGCTCGCGGTCGACGACCAGCCGGGTCGCGACCGACTGCACGCGGCCGGCCGAGAGCCCCTGCCGGACCTTGCGCCACAGCACCGGGGAGATCTCGTAGCCGTAGAGGCGGTCGAGGATGCGGCGGGTCTCCTGGGCGTCGACGAGCCGCTCGTCGATCTCGCGGGTCGCCTCCAGCGCGCGCTGGATCGCCTCGCGGGTGATCTCGTGGAAGACCATCCGCTTGACCGGCACCTTGGGCTTGAGCACCTCGAGCAGGTGCCACGCGATCGCCTCGCCCTCGCGGTCCTCGTCGGTGGCGAGGTAGAGCTCGTCGGCGTCCTTGAGGAGCTTCTTGAGCTCGGCGACCTTCTTCTTCTTGTCCGGGTAGACGACGTAGTAGGGCTCGAAGCCGCCCTCGACGTCGACCGCGAACTTCTTGAACGGGCCCTTCTTCATCTCCGCGGGCAGCTCGGAGGGCTGCGGGAGGTCCCGGATGTGGCCGACGCTCGCCTCGACGTCGAAGTCCGGGCCCAGGTATCCCGCGATCGTGCGGGCCTTGGCCGGCGACTCGACGATGACGAGCTTGCGTCCTGCCACGCCAGATCCTCCTCCCCGGTGCCCTGTGCGACCGGTTGGTTCGACTCCCGACGGCGGCGCACCCCTGTCCCGGACGTCGGCTCCGGGCGCCTACGAGCGGGCAGCGTACCCGAGGCCGCGGTCTGGACCTCGGCCGGCCCTCACGGGGGCGGTGCCGTCGGCACCAGGGTCGCACGTCCGCAGGCGTGCGACGAACCGGCCACCGGGGTGGGGCGAGCGGAACGCCGCGGCCCGGCCCTGGGCTGGGGTTCAGACCGGCTCGGTCCGAGGCGCCGGGTGGTGCGGGCGCAGCCGCAGCATCAGGGCCTGCAGACCGCACGCGACCGCGGCGACACCGAGCACCGAGCCGGCGAACGCGACCTGCTCGCCGAGGTCGGTGCCGACCGGCACCCGCAGCGCGGTCGCCGCGAGCGCCCCCATCCCCAGCCCGCCGCACAGGCCGCCGAGCACCGTGAGGACGCGCAGCACCGGCCGCACGAGCCGGCCCGCCGTGCGCGACCGCGCGCCCGGGCCGCCGTCGCGCTCGGTCAGCCAGGCGAGCACGGCCTCGACGAGGAAGTACCAGGCGGACGCGATCAGCATCGCCGCCACGACGTCGGAGCCGCGGTGCCAGGCCGTGGTGTCCACGCCGATCATCGTCGAGATCCCCAGCGCGGCCGAGACGAGGGTCCCGAGCAGCGCGATCGCGGCGCGCCAGCCCACCGGCGCCACGAGCAGCGCGGTCACGGCGATCGAGGCGGCGACGGTCGCGTGCCCCGACGGGAAGGAGTTCATCACGAGCGAGGACACCCCGAGCGACGGCCGCTCGAGGGAGGCCTGCAGCACCTGGGTGGTGACGTTCGCGCCCACCAGCACGACGATCGCGGCGACCGCGATCGACCACCGGCGCTGCGCGAGCGCGACGAGCACCGCGGCCGCGACCACGAGCACGAGGAACGGCACCGACACGACGCCGAGCAGCAGGCTGGTGACGTCCGAGAACCGGTCCCGCGCGCCCTCCGAGCCCAGCCGGGCGGCCTCCTCGACCAGCTGCCCGCGGCGCGTCGTCTCGAACGCCCGCCACGTCAGCACCGTCAGCACCACGCACAGCAGCGACGCCAGCGCCGGCGCCAGCACACCCGGGGGCAGCGCGGCCCGACGGGCGCGGGCCGGCGGCTCCTGCTCCCCGGCGCGCCCGGTCACGACGTCGTGCTCGCTCACGCCGTCACCGTATCCGTTCGGCGGGGCGTCGGGCGCCGCTGCGCGCGTGCGCATCTACGACGTCCCGCTCCGCCGCCACCGCAGGCGCCGCAGGCGCCCGTGTCTTTCACCCCACTCCTGCCCCCTCTGGCGGTGGGTTGAAACCGTCAGGGGGTGGTGAGGGCGAGCTGGCCGTCGACCAGCAGGTCGCGCAGAGCGGGCAGCACCGAGGCCCGGACGTCGCCGACCGGCAGGTCGAGGACGGCCGCGACACCGCCGGTGATCTGGCCGAGGGTGAGCTCGCCGTCGCACGCCCCGACGACCGCGGCGAGCAGGGTGTCCGCGCGCACGACGCGCTGGAACCCGGCGCCCTGCCGCAGCAGGATCACCGTGGGGTCGGGGTCGCCCGGGCGCAGGTGCCGCTCCTCGGTGACGTCGGGCGCGACGACCGGAGCGAGGTCGAGCATCGCCTCCTCGCCCAGCCGGGCGAGCAGGTCACCGACGCGCAGCGCCGTGGCGACCCGCTCCCCCAGGGCGGGCCCGACCGGGCCGGTCAGCTCCTCGAGCCGGTGCCGCCGCGGCCCGACGTCGGCGGCGGGACGGCGCAGCACCAGGTAGCCGAACCCGACGGCCTCGACGTCGCGCGCGGCGAGGTCGGCCATCCACGCCTCGGCGGCCGCCTCCCAGGTGGCCCGGTCGCGCTCGGGCGTCAGGCCGCCGTCGCGCAGCCAGGTCTCGGCGTAGTGCGCGGGGTCGAGCACCTCCCGCTGCACGACCCAGCCGTCCAGCCCGCTCTCGTCGAGCCAGTCGCGCACGCGCTCGGTCCACGTCTCGCCGCGGCGGATCTCCCAGTTGCCGAGCATCTGGGCCAGCCCGCCCGGCGCGAGCGCGTCGCCGACGGTCGTCACGAGCTCGCGCAGCAGGTCGTCGCCGCCGCGGCCGCCGTCGCGGTAGGTGTAGGTCGCCAGCTCGCCGGTGCGCGGGCTGATGACGAAGGGCGGGTTGGACACCACGAGGTCGAACACCTCGCCCATCACCGGCTCGAGCAGCGAGCCGGCCCGCCAGTCGACGTCGATGCCCGCGAGGGCGGCGTTGAGGCGTGCGTAGGCGAGCGCCCGTGCCGAGACGTCGGTGCCGACCACCGTGCCCGCGTGGTCGGCGAGCAGCAGCGCCTGCACGCCGCAGCCGGTGCCGAGGTCGAGCGCGCGGCCTGCCGGCTCGCGCACCGTGAGCTCGGCCAGCGTCCGGGACGCGCCGCCCAGCCCCAGCACGTGGTCGGGCGCGACCGGGCGGCCCGTCGTCGAGGAGTCCGGGTCCGACGCCAGCCAGAGCGCGCGGTCGCCGACCTCCACCGGCCGCACGTCGACCTCGCCGCGAGCGACGGCGCCGTCGGTCGTGACGAGCCCGAGCCGCTGCGCCCCCTCGAGCCCGAGGGTCGGCAGCACCGCCTCCGCCTCGGCCACCGGCACCGGGTCGCCGAACGTGAGCAGCCGGGCGAGCGTGGCCGCGGGGTCGTCGCTGGCGCGGGCTGCGAGCGTGGCGGGCAGGGCGTTCTCGCGCTCCAGCGCCGCGACCGCGACGGGGCCGAGGACGTCGGCGAGGTGCTCGACGTCGTACCGGGCGGTCTCGAGATCGGCCCGCAGCCGCTCGACGAGGGCTGGGTCGGTGCGCGGCTCTCCCACGCCGCCACCCTAGTGAGGAGGTCGCGTCAGCCGCGGGCGGCCCGGGCCGCCTCGGCGGCGCGCTCGGCCCAGCGTGGCGTGTCGCCGTAACGCTGCGGCGGGATCAGCCGGCCGGCGGCGCAGTCGGCGACCAGCTGCGCGAGCCGGGAGGCCTGCGTCTGCTCCCGCTTGGCGTCGTTGAGCCAGTGGGTCGCCGCCCGGCGGTACGTCGGCGTGGCCGCCTCCCAGAACGCGAGCGCCGCCGGGTCCGCCGCGAGCGCGGCCGACTGCTCGGCGGTGAGGTCCACGCGCCCCTTCTCGTAGCTGTAGACGCCGGTGCGGTCGGGCCGACGCCGCTCGTAGGCGGCGATCCCCGCCGGGTGCATGCGGCCCTCCGCCAGCAGCCGCTCGACGTGGGCGACGTTGACCGCGCTCCACGTCGAGCCGGGCTTGCGCGGCGACCACCGCTGCCGGCGCGAGCCCTCGTCGATCCGCTGGCTGACGGAGTCGATCCAGCCGAAGCACAGCGCCTCCGGCACCGCCTCCTCCCACGTGAGACCGCGGTCGGGCACGTGCTTGGCGTACAGCCCCATCCAGAGCTCGGTGGCGGTGTCGTGGTTCGCCTCCAGCCAGGCGCGGAACTCCTCCGGGCCGCTGAAGAACACCGCGGGCCGTTCCGCGGTGCCGCCGGGGCGTCCGATCCCACGATCCATGAGCGTCCTTCCCTGGGTCGTCCGCGCGGCCCGGCCGCGGCTCCGCGAGCCGGGCACGGCGCGGCGCGCTCGTCGTCACGCCAGTGAAACCCGACTGGTGCGCCGACGCAACCGTGCGACCCGCGGGCACGGCACGACCCGGCGTGCGGCCGGTGCCGCACGGCCGTCCCGGTCAGGACGCCGACGGCACCTCCACCTCGCGCGCCGCCGCGGCCCGGCGCACGTGGCTGCGCGCGTGCTCGACGGCGTCGGCCAGGTCGTCGAAGAGGTGCCGCGGGTGCCGCAGCGCCGCGATCATCCCGGCCCGGCCGGCGACCAGCAGGTGGTGGGCCTGCACGCCCTTGACGAGCACGGTCACGCCTCGGCGGTCCAGCGCGGTGATCATGTCGGCCATGACCTGGGCGCCGGTGGCGTCGAGCAGCTGCAGCTGCGACATCCGCAGGATGACGACCTCGACGCCCTCGGTCGCCGCCACCCGGTCGAGCAGCCGCTCGGCTGTGCCGAAGAACAGCGCGCCCTCCAGCCGGAACAGCGCGATCCGGTCGTCGCCGTCGGCGACCGGGCCGGGGAGCTCCTCGCGGTGCACGCCGCTCGCCCGGCTGAGGCTGCGCAGCGCCAGCACCGCCGCGACCGCGATCCCGATGACGACCGCGTAGACGAGGTCGACGCTGATCGTGACCAGCGCCGTCAGCACGAAGACCAGCGCGTCGGAGCGCGAGGTGCGCAGCACCTGCACCACCGAGCGCCACGAGACCATCCGCGTCGCCGTCACGAGCAGCACGCCCGCGAGCGCCGCGAGCGGGATCTGCCCGACCACCCGCGCACCGACCAGCACGACCGCGAGCAGCACGAGGGCGTGCGTGATCGCCGCGAGCCTGGTGCGGGCACCCGAGCGCACGTTGACGGCGGTCCGCGCGATCGCGCCGGTCGCCGGCATGCCGCCGAACAGTCCCGACGCCACCGACGCCAGCCCTTGGCCGACCAGCTCGCGGTCGGCGTCGTAGCCGCCGGCGTCGGTCATCGACGAGGCCACCCGTGCCGAGAGCAGCGACTCGATCGCGGCGAGCGCCGCGACCGCGACGACCGGGCCGGCGAGCTCGCGGAGCAGGCCGAGGTCGACGTCGGGGAGCACGGGCGCGGGGAGCCCGGCGGGCAGCTCGCCGATCGTCGCGACCGGCAGCCCGGCGACGACGGCCACCAGCGTCGCGACCACGATCCCGACGACCGAGGCCGGGAACCGCGGTGCCAGGCGGGGCCCCAGCACCATCACGGCGACGACGATCGCGACCATCGCCAGCGCGGCCGCGGTCTCGGCCGGCCCCGCCCCGCCGACGGCCCCGAGCGCGGCGACCAGGGCGTTCTGCCCGGCGGGTGCGGTCGTCGCGAGCGCGGCCGGGATCTGCTGGCAGAAGATGATCGTCGCGATCCCGAGCGTGAACCCCTCGATGACCGGCCACGGGATCAGACCCACGGTGCGTCCCAGCCGCAGCACGCCCGCGAGCGCGACGAGCACGCCCGCGGCGAGGCAGACGAGCGCGAGCGAGCCCGGGCCGTGCGCGGCGAGGATCGGCGCCAGCACGACGACCATCGCGCCGGTCGGTCCCGACACCTGCACGTGGGAGCCGCCGAAGACGGCGGCGACGAGACCGGCGACGATCGCCGTCACCAGCCCGCTCTCGGCGCCCGCTCCGGCGCTGATGCCGAACGCGAGCGCGAGCGGCAGCGCGACGATGCCGACCGTGACGCCCGCGACCAGGTCGACGCCCCAGCTCTCCCGCAGGCCGCGGTAGTCGTCGCGGCCCGGCAGCAGCCGCGCGAGGCCGGCGGCCCTCGTGGTCGCGGCGGTCATCGGGCGCCGCCGTCGAGCCGGGGCAGCTCCTCGGCGCCGGCGAGCCGGTCGCGGCTGTCCTGCAGCATCGTCGCCAGCAGCGTCCGTGCGACCCGCAGCAGCTCCGCCACCTCCGGGTGCGCGAGCCGGTAGTAGACGAGCGACCCGCGGCGCTGCGCCGTCACGAGCATGAACCGCTTGAGGACGGCGAGGTGCTGGGAGAGGTTGGAGGCCTCGAGGCCGGTGTCGGCGAGGAGCTCGGCGACCGGCACCTCCTCGGCGGCGCTGAGGATCTCGAGGACGCGGATGCGGGCCGGGTGCGACAGGCCCTTGAAGAGGTTCGCCTTGACCTCGTAGAGCGGCGCGGAGGCGTCGGTGAGCACGGATCTCCTGGATTGATGGATTTCTCAATCCATCATACCCGCGAGCCGTCGATCGCGGCTGTGACGCTCGGCACCGGACCGTGCCACCGCGAGGACCGCCCGAGGCGCCGGGCGGCGGTGCGCGTGGCACGGCCGCCCGCGGGACCGCCAGGCCCTACGTTGTCGGCATGAGCAACGAGCCCGCTGCCGCGGTGCGCGACGAGGAGGTCGCACCGGTCCCCCGCAGCGTCATCCGCGCGTGGTCGTTGTGGGACTTCGGGCAGCAGTCCTTCAACACCGTCATCCTCACCTTCGTCTACACGGTCTACCTCACCTCGGCGGTGGCGTCGGACCCCGACCGGGGCGCCGCCGTCATCGCGAGCTGGCAGACCTGGGGCGGGCTCGCGATCGCGCTGCTGGCACCCGCGCTCGGCGTCGTGGCCGATCGGTCCGGCAAGACGCGGCCGCTGCTGATCGGCAGCACGGTGCTGACGATCGCGGCGATGGCGTCGCTGTGGTTCGTGCGTCCCGAGGACAGCTACCTCGCGCTCGGCGCGATCCTGCTGGCGGTCGCGACCGTGCTGTCGGAGCTCGCGGGAGCCTTCTACAACGGCCTGCTGGTGCGGATCACGACGCCGGAGACCTACGGGCGCGTCTCGGGCACCGCGTGGGGGCTGGGCTACATCGGCGGTGTCCTCGCGCTGCTGCTCGCGCTGTTCGGCTTCGTGCTCGACGGCGGCATGCTCGGCCTGCCGACGGACGACGGCGTCAACGTCCGCGGCGTCGCGCTCATGTGCGCGCTGTGGTTCCTCGCGTTCGGGCTGCCGCTCATCGTGCTGGCCCCGAAGGACCCGCCGCGGCCACCCGAGGTGCGGGTCAACGTCGTCACCGCCTACCGCGAGCTGGTCCGGCACGTCGTCGGCATGTGGCGACGCGACCGGGTGCGGCTGCACTTCTTCGTCGCGACCGCGGTCTACCGCGACGGCCTCGGCACCGTGTTCGCGGTCGCCGGCGTGCTCGCGGCCGCGGCCTACGGGATGACGCAGGAGGAGGTCATCTACTTCGGGCTCGCCGCGAACCTCGTGGCCGGCGTCAGCACCTGGTTCGCCGGGCGGCTCGACGACCGCTTCGGGCCGCGCCCCCTGATCATCGGCGCGCTGCTGGTCATCCTCGGCCTGGCCGCCGTCATCATCGTCAGCCCCGCGGTGGCGGTGTTCTGGGTCGGCGGTCTGGGCATCTCCGCGTGCGTCGGCCCGATCCAGTCGGCGACGCGGTCGATGCTCGCGCGGATGTCCGACGTCAACCGCGCGCAGGAGGACTTCGGCCTCTACGCGACCAGCGGCCGCGCCCTCGGCTTCCTCGGCCAGGCCGCGTTCGCGGGCTTCATCGTGCTGACCGGCCAGACCCGGCTCGGCACGATCGGCATCGCGCTCGTGCTGGTGGTCGGGCTGCTGCTGTTCCTGGCGCTGCGGTTCACCGAGCGCTGGCAGGAGCGGCAGCCGGCCGGCGCCCCCACCGCCCCCTGAGCTCTCAACCCACGTCTGCCCCCACCCGGGGTTTCAACCCACGTCTGCCCCCACGAGGCCGTGCCGTGCTGTGCACTCAGCCGTCGTCGGCCTCGTGGGCAGCACCGGGACCCTCGCCCTCCTCGATCCGGGCCGTGCGGACCGGCGAGAACAGCAGCGCCAGCACCGAGGCCGTGAACACGGCCGCGGCGACGAGCAGCGCCGCCACCTGACCGACCTGGACCGCGAGCAGACCCGCGAGCGGTGACACGACCACGACGACCGCGCGGTTGAGCGAGCGCATCGTCGTGTTGGTGCGCGCCTGCATGGCGTCGGGCGTGATCGCCTGCCGGTACGTCATCTCGTGCGAGTTGCTCGTCCCCAGCCCGACGCCGTGGAACGCCTGGCCGGCCGCGAGCACGACGGCGGCTCCGACGGCGGTGCCCGGCAACACCGCGGCCGCCGTCAGCAGCACCCCGAGCACGGTCGAGACGTGCGCCGCGATGATCGCGCCACCCGTGCCGAGCCGGCGACCGACCGCCGTCGAGGCGACGGCGCCGACGAGCGCACCCAGGCCGGCGACCGCCGTCACGACGCCGAAGACCGCCGCCGACAGCCCCAGCTGCCGCAGCGCGAACGGCGCGAGCACGACGACGAGCACGGCGTTCGCGGCGAACCAGAGATGGGTCGCGACCGCCAGTCGGCGCAGCCCCGAGGCGCCGTAGATCCACCGCACCCCCTCCGCCACCTCGCGGCGCAGCCGCCGCGCACCACCCCCGCGCGGGGATCCGGCGGGCTCCTCGGTGCGCAGCGTGAGCACCGCGACAGCGGAGACCAGGTAGCCGAGCGAGGCGGTCAGCAGCGCGAGCGGTGCGCCGACGGCGCGGGCCAGCACGCCACCGAGCGCGGGGCCGGCGGTCTGCGCGACGGCGTCGGCGCCGTCGATCCGCGCGTGCGCGCGCTGCAGCTGGCCGCGGGGCACGAGCCGCGGCAGGAACGACATCGACGCGGCGTCGTTGACCAGCGACGCCGCCCCGTAGGCGACGACCACCGCGAGCAGCAGCGGCAGCGTGAGGACGCCCGTGGCCCACGCGACCGGTACGAGCCCGAGCAGCAGCGCCCGCACCACGTCGGTGACGACCATGACCGGGCGGCGTCGCACCCGGTCGACGAGGGCGCCGACCACGAGCCCGAGCAGCAGGTACGGCAGCCAGCGCGCCGCGCTCAGCCAGCCGGTCTCGGTCGGGCCGCCGCCGAGGTCGAGCACGACGAGCGTCTGCAGCGCCAGCAGCGCCGCGTAGGTGCCGAGACCCGAGACGGCCTCGCCCGCCCAGAACCGCCGGAAGCCGGGCGGCGGGAAGGTCGTCATGCGCACAGCCTGCCCGACGGAGCGCCTCGAGCGGACCCGCCGGCGGAGCGCGCGCTCGGTCGCCGACGGCGGTCGGCCGGGACCCGGCGCGACGCGCTCGGCCGGCGTCGCAGCCCCCTGACGCACCACGACCGGCGCACCCTGCGGTGCGCCGGTCGTGGTGTGGAGCGTGGTCGGGTCAGGCGCTGGCGACCGCGTCGCGCTCGGCCTGCTCCTCGTTGATCGCGTCGGAGCGGATCGCCCGCACCCGGGAGGCGACGATCGCCGCCACCGCGACGACGGCGGCCACGACGGCGATCGCGATCCGCAGCACGTGGTTGCCGTCGATGCTGATCGCGACGACCGCGGGCGCGATGAGGACCGAGACCAGGTTCATCACCTTGATCAGCGGGTTGATCGCCGGGCCGGCGGTGTCCTTGAACGGGTCGCCGACCGTGTCGCCGATGACCGCGGCCGCGTGGGCGTCGGAGCCCTTGCCGCCGTGGTGGCCGTCCTCGACGATCTTCTTGGCGTTGTCCCAGGTGCCGCCGGAGTTCGCGAGGAACACGGCCATCAGCACGCCGCACGCGATCGCGCCGGCGAGGAAGCCCGCCAGCGGGGCGACGCCGAGACCGAAGCCCACCGCGATCGGCGCGAACGCCGCCAGCAGGCCCGGGGTGGCGAGCTCGCGCAGCGAGTCCTTGGTGCAGATGTCGACGACCTTGCCGTACTCGGGCCGGGTCTCTCCGGTCATGATGCCCGGGATCTCACGGAACTGGCGGCGCACCTCGAGCACGATCGCGCCGGCGGCCCGGGTGACGGCGTCGATCGCCAGTCCCGAGAACAGGAACACGACCGAGGCGCCGATGATGACGCCGACCAGCGTCACCGGCGAGATGACCTGGTAGCTGAACATCGCGGCGAGGATCTCGTCGGTGCCCGGCTGGCTGAGGAAGTCGCCCGCCGCGCCGACGACGGCGTCGTAGTAGGAGCCGAACAGCGCGGTCGCGGCGAGCACCGCCGTCGCGATCGCGATGCCCTTGGTGATCGCCTTGGTCGTGTTGCCGACGGCGTCGAGGTCGGTGAGGATCTGCGCGCCCTCCTCGTTGACGTCACCGCTCATCTCCGCGATGCCCTGCGCGTTGTCCGAGACCGGGCCGAAGGTGTCCATGGCGACGATGACGCCGACCGTGGTGAGGAGGCCGCAGCCCGCGAGCGCGATGAGGAACAGCGACACCCACAGGTTGCCGTCGGCCAGCAGGAACAGGCCGCACAGCGCGGCGCAGATGACGCCCGCGGTGTAGACCGCCGAGGAGAAGCCGACGCCGATGCCGGAGAGCACGGTCGTGGCGGCGCCGGTCCGGGTGGAGGCCGCCACCTGCAGCGTCGGGCGCTTGTTGGTGTCGGTGAAGTAGCCGGTGAGCCAGAGGATGACGCCGGCGAGGACGACACCGATGACGACGGCGAGCGCAGCGATGAGGCGCGGGTCGCTGGTGAGGCGCGTGACGTCGACCATGTCGCTGCCGGGCGTGACGTCGGCGAAGCTCGCCGGCAGGTAGACCAGCGCCGCGATCCCCGCGAGGACCGCGCCGACGACGGCGGAGATGTAGAAGCCGCGGTTGATCGCCCGCAGCCCGCTCTCGGCACCGCGGACCTTCGTGATGAACACGCCGAGCACCGCGACGAGCGCACCGATCGCGGTGACGATCAGCGGGAACACCAGGCCCTGCTCGCCCATCGTCGCCTTGCCGAGGATCAGCGCGGCGACGAGCGTGACGGCGTAGGACTCGAAGAGGTCGGCGGCCATGCCGGCGCAGTCGCCCACGTTGTCGCCGACGTTGTCGGCGATGGTGGCGGCGTTGCGCGGGTCGTCCTCGGGGATGTTCTGCTCGACCTTGCCGACGAGGTCGGCGCCGACGTCGGCGGCCTTGGTGAAGATGCCGCCGCCGACCCGCATGAACATCGCGAGCAGCGCGGCGCCGAAGCCGAAGCCCTCGAGGACGGCAGGTGCCTCCATGCGGAACAGCAGCACCACCGCGGCGGCACCGAGCAGGCCGAGACCGACGACCGCCATGCCGACGACGCCGCCGGTGCGGAACGCGATCCGCGCACCCTCGGCGCGCCCGCCGGGCTGGGTGGCCGCGGCCGCGACGCGCAGGTTGGCGCGGGTGGCCAGCCACATGCCGAGGTAGCCGATCGCGGCGGAGAAGGCCGCGCCGAACAGGAACGCGACCGACCGGCCGATCCTGATGCCGGCGTCGCCGGGCAGCAGGAACAGCAGACCGAAGACCAGCACGGCGAAGATCGCCAGGGTCTTGAACTGCCGGGTGAGGTACGCGCTCGCGCCCTCCTGGATCCCGGCCGCGATCGACTGCATGTTCGCAGTGCCCTCGCCGGCCGCCAGCACCTGTCGCCTCAGGATCGCTGAGATGACGAGAGCCGCGACGGCGACGAGGCCGATCAGCGCGACGATGACAAGACTGCTCGATCCGAGCGAGGGCATCCGTCCTCCATGACGTGGTGCGGCAGCGGTGCGGGTCGATCGGGTTGACCCGGACCTGCGGGGGAGTCTAGGCCACCGGCGACACGCCTCCGCGCACGCCTACGCGTGCGCCGGGCGCGCGCCGTGCCGCGCTGCACGGGGCCGGCCCGGCGGGGCGCGCCGGCGGTCGTGGACGGGCGGACGCGGTCGCGGCGGCCGGTGCTCGTCGCCGCGGTGCTCGGCGGTGCCGGACGTCGGCGCCGCCGCACCTGACCGACCGGCGAGCCGGACTGGACGGCGGCCGCGAGGATGTGATCGGTTACGCGTGTCGTCGATCGCTCAGCGAGGAGTTCCAGGTGCCGAACCCAGCAGGTCCGCCGGCGAGCACGACCGTCGCGCTCGTCGGGGCAGGAGGGATCGCGGGCGTGCACCTGCAGGCGTGGCTCGCCCTCGGGGCCGACGTGCGCGTGTACTCCCACGCCAGCGCCGCGCGGCTCGTCGCCGAGGTCGGCGGCGGTACCGTCGTCGACAGTCTCGAGGAGGCGCTCGACGGCGCGACGATCGCCGACGTCGTCACGCCCACCTTTACGCACGCCGACCTCGTGGGAAGCGCCGCCGAGGCGGGCTGCCAGGTGATCTGCGAGAAGCCGCTGGCGCGGTCGGTCGCGCAGGCGCACCAGATGGTCGCGGCCTGCGAGGCCGCCGGGGTCCGGCTCTACCCGGCGCACGTGGTGCGGTTCTTCCCCGAGTACGCCGCCGCGCACGCCCATGTCGCCGCCGGCGGGGTCGGCACGGTCGCGGTGCAGCGGTTCTCGCGGGCAGGGTCGCGGCCCGAGCGGGACTGGTTCGCCGACCGCGCGCTCAGCGGCGGCATCGTGGCCGACCAGATGATCCACGACCTCGACATCGCCCGCTGGACCGCCGGGGACGTCACGCGCGTGTTCGCCCGCGAGGTCAGCACGCCCGACGGCGAGGCCCGCCGCGGCGTCGTCAGCGCGCAGGTCGTGCTCACCCACGCCGGCGGCGCGCTCAGCTACGTCACCGGGACCTGGGCGGCGCCGGGCAGCGAGTTCCGCACCAAGTTCGAGATCGCCGGCACCGACGGTCTGGTCCACCACGACTCGGCGCGCCACGCCGCGCTGCGGATCGACGGCGGCAGCGCGGGCGCCTCGCGCGGCCTGCTGCCCGGCGGCTCCTTCATGGAGAGCCCCTACCTCACCCAGCTGCGCGAGCTCGCGCTCGCCTGCACCGGCGGCCCCGAGCCGCGCGTCACCGCGCGCGACGGCGTCGAGGCGGTGCGGCTCGCGGAGGCCGCGGCCATGTCGCTGGAGACCGGCCGCGCGATCGACCTGGAGGACGTCCGATGAGCACGCTGCGGATCGGGTTGGTCTCGTTCGCCCACACCCACGCCACCTCCTACGCCCGCGCGCTGCTGGCCACACCGGGCGTCGAGGTGCTCGCGACCGACCCCGACCACGCCGAGCGCGCGGGCGAGTCCGGCGGTCCGGCGATGGCGCGCGAGCTCGGGCTCGACTACGCCGAGGACCTCGAGACCCTGCTGGCGTGGCGACCCGACGCCGTCGTCATCTGCTCGGAGAACACGCGGCACCGCTCCTACACCGAGCGCTGCGCGGCGGCCGGTGCGCACGTGCTGTGCGAGAAGCCGCTCGCGACCTCGGTCGCCGACGCCGAGGCGATGGTGGCGGCGTGCGAGGCCGCCGGGGTGTTCCTCATGGTCGCGTTCCCGGTGCGGTTCCACCCGGCGTTCGCGGCGCTGCGCGACGCCGTCGCCGCGGGCGACCTCGGCACGGTCGCCGCGGTCTCGGGCACCAACAACGGCAAGCTGCCCGCCGGGCGGGCGTGGTTCACCGACCCGGCGCTGGCGGGCGGCGGCGCCATGACCGACCACACCGTGCACGTCGCCGACCTCATGGACGCGCTGCTCGACGGCGTCCCGCCCGTCGGGGTGTACGCCCAGGCCAACCGGCTGCTGCACCCCGAGGCCGCGGTCGAGACCGGCGGCCTGGTGTCGATCGAGTACGCCAACGGCGTCGTCGCGACCGTCGACTGCTCGTGGTCGAAGCCCGACGACTACCCCACCTGGGGCGGGCTCACGCTGCACGTCGTCGGCTCCGAGGGGCAGGCCGACCTGGACGCGTTCGGCGACCGGGTCGACGGGTTCACGACCGGCCGCGGTCAGACCTGGCTGTCCTACGGCGAGGACCTGGACGCGCTGCTGGTCGCCGAGCTGGTCGACGCGCTGCGCACCGGCCGCCGCCCGCAGCCGGACGGCGCGGTCGGCGTGCGAACGACGAGGGTCGTCGAGGCCGCGTACGCCTCCGCACGCTCCGGCCAGCCGGTGCGGCTCGATCCCTGACATCTCAACCCACTTCTGCCCCCTCACGAGGTTTCAACCCACTCCTGCCCCCGTCCTGAACGGAGCCGGTCGGCGCTGAGACGGGGATCGCGGGCAGAGCCGGGCTGGCCCCCGTCGTGAGGGCAGACATGGGTTGGCACCCGCCCTGGGGCAGAAGTGGGTTGAGACCTGTTCTGCGGACAGCAGTGGGGTGAAAACGGGTGGGCGGCCGGTGGCTCGGGCGTCTAGCGTGCGGCGATGAGCACCGCCGCCGCACTGGACGCGACCGCCGAGAAGACCAGGTTCGCCGGCGTCGTCGCCGTGCTCGGCGGCGAGGAGGAGATGGTGCGGCCCTACGGGCTCGCGCACCGCAGCACCAGCACCCCGGTCACCGCCGACACCCGGTTCGCGATCGCGTCGGGGTCGAAGGGCATGACGGCGCTCGTGGTCGCCTCGCTCGTCGAGTCCGGTGCGCTGACCCTCGACACCCACGTGCGCGAGCTGCTGGGCGAGGACCTCCCGCTCGTCGACGACGCCGTCACGGTGCGGCACCTGCTCACCCACACCTCCGGGATCGGCGACTACCTCGACGAGGACCAGCTCGAGATCGACGACTACGTGCTGCGCCGGCCGGTGCAGGAGTACCTCACGACGTCGGCGTTCCTCGGCGACCTCGACGGCCACCCGCAGGCGTTCACGCCCGGTGAGCGGTTCGTCTACTGCAACGGGGGCTTCCTCGTGCTCGCGCTCGTCGCCGAGCGGGCCTCCGGGCGCGGCTACCACGACCTGGTGCACGACGTCGTGCTGGCACCGGCCGGCATGACCGACTCGGGGTTCTTCCGCTCCGACCGGCTCCCGCCGCGCACCGCGACCGGTTACCTGAGCGAGGACGACGACGCGATCACCAACGTCTTCCACCTGCCGATCCTCGGCAACGGCGACGGCGGGATGTACGCGACCGCGGCCGACATGCACCGCTTCTGGACGGCGCTGCTCGCCGGCAGGATCGTCTCGCCCGCGACGGTCGAGCGGATGATCTCGGTCCAGGTCGAGGTGCCGGACCATCCCTCCGACTACGGGCTCGGGTTCTGGCTGCGCCCCGGCGCGGACGGCGACGCGGACCCGCAGCTGGTCGGTGAGGACGCCGGCGCGTCGTTCATCAGCCGGCACGACCGCAGCGAGGGCGTCACCCGCACGGTGCTGTCGAGCACCCCCGAGGGCGCCTCGCAGATGTGGGAGACGCTGCTCGACTGAGGCCGGGTCAGGCCGGGAAGCCAGCCCCCTGGTGGAAGAACAGGGCGTGCTGGCAGCGCTCGCAGATGCGGATCGTGAACGTGTGGGACGCCATCCCCCACATCGTGCTCATCCGCCCCTCCGCCTCGCGGAAGCCCCCGTGCCCGCACACGACGGGGCAGCGCAGCCCGCCGCCCTGGCCGGGAGCCGGGCCGACCGGCGGCTGCGGCACGGGGTCCGGGGAGCCCCACGGCGGGACCGACGCGTCCTCGGGGTACGGCGGTGTCGTCACGCAGCCATCCTGCCGACGCGGGCGCGCCGGAGCGAGGTCCGCGGCCGGTCACCTCTGCCCACCCAACGATTCGTCGTCGCCGAGCGTCGTGAGGGGTGAACAATCGAGAGGTCCAGGAGGTGCCGTGCGGGACGACACGCTCGCCGAGCTCGTCCGCGACCGGGGCGCGGCGCTGCTCAAGCACGCCACGCTGCTGGCCGGCACCCGGCGTGGCGCCGAGGATCTCGTGCAGGACGCGCTCGTCAAGGTGTTCGCGGCGCGCCGCGGGCGTGTCCGTGACCTCGACAGCCTCGAGGGGTACGTGCGCCGCACGATCACGACCCTGTTCCTCGACTCCTACCGCCGCCACCGCCGCTGGGTGAAGGTGCGCCACATGCTCGCCGACCCCGCCACCGAGCCGCCCGACGAGGACGTCGCGCGCGCCGTCGACGTCACCGCGGCACTGCGGCGGCTCACGCCGCGGGAACGGGCGTGCGTCGTGCTGCGCTACTACGCCGACCTCAGCGTGCCGCAGATCGCCGAGGAGCTCGGGCTCGCGCAGGGCACGGTCAAGCGCTACCTCTCCGACGCCGCGCACACGCTCGCCGCGGCGCTCGGCGCCCCCGCCCCCGCTCCCCCGCCCGTCGCCGCACCGCCACCCGCCGGCGGCCTCGAACGGACCCGTGAGGACATCGCATGAGCACCGACCTCGGCACGCTGCTCGGCCGCGCGGCCGACGACCTCGTCCCCGAGCCGTTCCCGCTCGAGGAGCGTCTCGACGACGTCCGGCGCCGTGTGCGACGGCGCCGCGCGGTCCGCCGGGTGCAGGCGGGCGCGGGCGCGCTCGTCGGGGTGACCGCGCTCGGCTCGCTCGCCGCGCTGCTCGCCCCGGAGCTCGGACCCGGCCCGGCGGGACCGGCCGCCGTCTGCGGCGAGCCGATCGGCGCCGTCCTCCCCGAGGCCGGCCCGGTCGACGGGTTCGCGACGCTGCAGACCGCCGACGGCACGAGCGTCACGGTGCGTACCCAGCTGGAGAACCCGACCGGCGACGACGTCACGACCACGGGCGACGTCACGCTGCTGGTGTCCCTGCACGGCACCGGGCACGTGGTCGGGCACGCCGTCGCGCCCGCGCAGCCGACCACGGTCGCGGCAGGGACGTCGGGCGACCTCGTCACCACCGTGCCGCTCGCCGCCTGCGGGTTCGCAGGCGCGGCGGCCGGCGACCCGCTCCCCGACGGCACCTACGACCTCACCCTCACCGGCACCGCGGTCACCGACACCGGCGAGCAGGTGCCTTGGACCGCCGCGACCGCGGGCATCCGGGTCACCGACGGCGCGATCGGCGACCTGGCCGTGCCGGACCCGGGACCGACGGCGGACGGCACGTTCGCGCCGGTCTGCGGCGCGATGGTCCCCGCGGTCCCGGAGAGCGACCTGTGGGCGACGCTCGCCGCTCCCGCGGCGTCGTTCTCGCCGGCCGAGCCCGACGCCCCCTACGACGGCGGCATGCCGCTGGACGTCACGCTCGGCACGACCGCGCCGGAACCGGTGGCGGGTGAGCTGTCGCCCGAGGTGGTCGTCGTGCTCACCGATCGCGACGGCGTCGTCGTCACCTGGTGGCGTGCCTCCGAGCACGGCCGCCCGCTCGACCTCGGGCCGGCGGTGGAGCTGCCCGCCGAGGGCAGCCAGGCGTTCCCGGGCTTCGCGTGGTTCCCGGTCGTCGACGACTGCGCCGGCGGCGCGCCGGTCGCCGACGGCGACTACCGGCTGCTCACCTGGCTGTCGGTCACGGTCCAGGACGGCGAGGGCGGCGTCGAGCACCGGCCCGTCCTGAGCGCACCGCTCGACGTCACGGTCGGGACGGGCGTGATGACGCAGCTGTAGCGGGCAGATCTTCCCTGGTCCGCGGCCCCACGCCGTGCGTACCGTCGCGGCGTCGGCCGGCGAGAGGGGACGGACATGGGCACGGTGACGACCGGCACGGGGCCGCGCCGCCCGCTCGGTGGTCGCGCGGCGTCCTTCGCCGCGGCGGCCCTCGCCATGAGCGTGCTGACCGCCTGCTGGCCGTGGAGCGCACCGGTCGGCGAGCCGGCGACGCCCGAGCCGGTCAGCACGAGCCCGGCACCGGTGGACCCCGACCTTCTCGCCGTCACCGCGCAGCGGTGCGGGACCACCGAGCCGGCGCCGTCGGAGCCCTCCGCGGACTTCCCGGCCGACCTCACCCGGAGCACGACCCTGCTGCCCGACGGCATGACGACGGCGCTCGGGATCACGGTGAGCGCCGAGGCCGACCACGGTGAGCACGCCGTCCGCGTCGAGCACGCGCAGGGAACGGTGACCGACGCGGACGGCGTCGTGGCCGGCGTCGTCGTCGCGCTGACGGTGCCGGGCTCGCACGCCGCGAGAACGGCGTCCCTGTCCGCACCGGTGTACCTGACGCTCGGCAGCTGCCCGGACGACGGCGCCGCGCTCGGCGACCCGCTGCCGGACGGGCGCTACCGGCTCATCCTCCACGGGTACGTCGAGGCCACCGACCACGACCACGCCGAGGCCGAGCACTGGGTGACGCCCGCGCTGCCGCTCGAGGTCGCCGACGGCGAGATCCTCCCCGAGTAGCCCGCCGCGGGCACCGGGCCCGCGCGGCGGCCTGCCGTGCCGCCGGCGGGGCGGCCGGTTCCGGCGACGTCGCCGGGGCGGCGCACAATGGCGGGGTGACGCGGACGGTCGAGGAGCGCGGCACCGCGGAGGCGACGCTCCGGGTGCTGCTCACCGGCGACCGCGAGCGCGACTGCCTCGTGCACCTCCAGCACGTGCCACCGCGCCCGGCGGTGCACGGCACCTGGCCGGCGTGGGCCGACCCGGACCTGGTGGCCGGCTACCGCGGCCGCGGCGTCGAGCTGCCCTGGCAGCACCAGACCGAGGCCGCCGAGCACGCCTGGTCGGGGCGGCACGTGGTGCTCGCGACCGCGACCGGGTCCGGCAAGTCGCTGCCCGCGTGGCTGGCCGCCGTCACCGCGACCCGGTCCGCGCGGCGCACCGGCCGGCTGTCCGACGTCGCCCGCCGCCCGACCACGCTCTACCTCAGCCCGACCAAGGCGCTCGCCGCCGACCAGCTGCACGGGCTGCAGGAGCTGCTGGCGGCCGCCGGCGTCCGCGACGTGCGGGCCACCACGGTCGACGGCGACACCGGGCTCGACGAGCGGGACTGGGCCCGCGCCCACGCCGACGTCGTGCTCAGCAACCCCGACTTCCTGCACTTCTCGCTGCTGCCGAACCATCGCCGGTGGCAGCGGCTGCTGCGCGGGCTGCGGTTCGTCGTCGTCGACGAGTGCCACGCCTACCGCGGCGTCATGGGTGCGCACGTGGCGTTGGTGCTGCGGCGGCTGCTCCGGCTCGCCGATCACTACGGCGCGCAGCCGACCGCGATCCTCGCGTCCGCGACGACAGGCGACCCGGCCGGGACCGCGGCCCGGCTGCTCGGGGTGCCGGTCGACGACGTCGCCCCGGTCACCGCCGACGGCTCGCCCGCCGGGCGGCGGACCGTGGCCCTGTGGCAGCCGCCGCTGGCCGACGGCGTCGAGGACGACCTCGTCGAGGGCGGCGAGGACGAGGACACGATCGCGGGCACCCCGGACGCGCCGCGCCGCTCGACGCTGGCGGAGGTGGCCGACCTGCTGTCCGACCTGGTGCGCGCGCGACGGCGCACGCTCGCGTTCGTGCGGTCGCGCCTGGGCGCCGAGGTGATCGCCGACCACGCGCGGCACCGGCTGAGCCCGGGCTGGCGCGCCCCGGGCAGCCGCGACACCGACACGGCCGACGCCGAGGACGGCACCGACGCGGCGCCCGCCCCGGGTCGCGACGTCGTCGCCGCCTACCGTGGCGGCTACCTGCCGGAGGAGCGCCGGGAGCTGGAGCAGCGGCTGCGCAGCGGCGACCTGCTCGCGCTGGCCTCGACGAACGCGCTCGAGCTCGGCGTCGACATCGCCGGGCTGGACGCCGTGCTGATCGCCGGCTGGCCGGGCACCCGGGTGTCGTTGTGGCAGCAGGTCGGCCGGGCCGGGCGCGCGGGCGCGGAAGGGCTGGCGGTGCTGGTGGCCTCCGACGACCCGCTCGACAGCTACCTGCTGCGGCACCCGGAGGCGATCTTCGACGCCGGTGTGGAAGCGACCGCGTTCGACCCGGGCAACCCGTACGTGCTGGCGCCGCACCTGTGCGCGGCCGCGGGCGAGCTGCCGCTGACCGAGCGCGACCTGGGCCGGTTCGGCCTGCCGGACGGTGCGCTGCTGGACGAGCTGGTCGCGCGCGGGCTGCTGCGGCGCCGCGGGGTGTGCTGGTACTGGAACTACGACCGCCCGGAGACCCCGCAGAGCCTCACCGACCTGCGCGGCGGCACCGACGTCGTCGTCCCGGTGGTCGAGGAGGAGACCGGCGCGGTGGTGGGGACGGTCGACGGCGGCCGGGCCGACGCCGTCGTGCACGAGGGGGCGATCTACACCCACCAGGGCCGCACCTACCGGGTGACCTCCTACCGCGACGACGTCGCGCTGGTGGTCGCGGAGCGGCCGCCGTACCGCACCCGGGCGCGCGCGGAGCGCAACGTCCGGGTGCTCGGGGTGAAGGACTCGGTGGCGTGGGGCCCGGTGACGTGGCACGTCGGCGCGATCGAGGTGACCTCGCGGGTGGTGGGCTACGACCGGCGCCGGCTGCCGGGGCTGGACCTCATCGGCTCCTACCCGCTGGACCTGCCGGAGCGGGTGCGGCGCACGACCGCGGTGTGGTGGACGGTCGAGGCCGAGGCGCTCGTCGACGCCGGCATCGGGCCGGGTGAGACACCCGGTGCGCTGCACGCGGCGGAGCACGCGAGCATCGGGCTGCTGCCGCTGATCGCGACGTGCGACCGGTGGGACATCGGCGGGCTGTCGACGGCGCTGCACGCCGACACGTTCATGCCGACCGTGTTCGTCTACGACGGCTACCCGGGCGGCGCGGGCTTCGCCGAGCGCGGCTACGCGGCCGCCACCTCCTGGGTGCGGGCGACACGCGACGCGGTGGCCTCGTGCCCGTGCCGCGACGGCTGCCCGTCGTGCGTGCAGTCGCCCAAGTGCGGCAACGGCAACAACCCGCTCAGCAAGCGCGGCGCCCGCGTCGTGCTCGACCTCCTGCTGGCGCACGCGCCGCGCTGAGGCGGCCCGCACGCCCGGCTGGACGGGGCGGGGGTCGCGTGCCCTAGGCTCGCCCCGTGCGACTCGGGATCTTCGTTCCTCAGGGCTGGCGTCTCGATCTGGTGGGTATCCCGCCGGAGGAGCACTGGGCCACCATGCGGCGCTTCGCGGAGCAGGCGGAGGCCGGTCCGTGGGAGTCGGTGTGGGTGTACGACCACTTCCACACCACGCCCGAGCCGAGCGAGGAGGCCACGCACGAGGCCTGGACGCTGATGGCCGCGCTCGCCGCGGTCACCGACCGGGTCCGGCTCGGCCAGATGTGCACGTGCATGGGCTACCGGAACCCGGCGTACCTCGCGAAGGTCGCCGCGACGGTCGACATCGTCTCCGGTGGTCGCACCGAGATGGGGATCGGCGGCGGCTGGTACGAGCACGAGTGGCGCGCCTACGGCTACGGGTTCCCGCGCGCCGGGGTCCGGCTGGCGCAGCTGGACGAGGGCGTGCAGATCATGAAGCAGGCCTGGGAGACCGGGACCGCGACGCTGCACGGCGAGCAGTACCAGGTCGACGGCGCGATCGTGCGCCCGCTGCCGCTGCAGCGGCCCGGCATCCCGCTGTGGATCGCCGGCGGCGGCGAGAAGGTCACGCTGAAGATCGCGGCGAGGTACGCCCAGTACACGAACTACGCGGGCGGCGACGTCGAGGTGTTCCGCGCCAAGAGCGACCTGCTCCGCGGCCACTGCGAGAACGTCGGCACCGACTACGACGCGATCGTGCGCTCGACGAACCTCAACGTGATCGTGGGCGAGTCCGCCGCCGACGTCGAGGCACGGATCACGCGCGTGGCGCAGCGTCTCGCCGGGACGCTCGGCGACGCGAGGGCCGCCGAGGTCGTCGAGCAGTGGCGCGGCAGCGGCGTCTTCGGGACGCCCGCCCAGGTGGCCGAGCGCCTCTCCGAGCTGCGCGAGGCGGGCTGCGAGTACACGATCTTCTACTTCCCCGAGGCCGCCTACGACCGCAGCGGCATCGAGCTCGTCGAGCGCGAGGTCGCTCCGGCGCTCGGCTGAGGGACCGGGGCGCGGCTCCGCGTCGGGCGGCGCGCTCGACGGCGCTGCGCTGCCCGTGCGGTGCGCTCGTCCGACCTCCGCTGCTCGCGCGGTGCGCTGGTCCGACCTCTGCTGCTCGGATGGTGCGCTCGGGTGACGCCCGCCGCCCGCTGCCTGACCGGACCGCTCACCGGACCGGCCCTGCGCGTGCGTGCGCGGCCGCCACGACCGACCAGCCCGGCAGCGGACGGGCCGTGACGCTGGCCGCCACCTCGACAAAGCCGCCGGGGAGCTCAGCACACCTGCTCAGCACCGCGCCGTTCGATGCGACCACGGTGGCTGCGACCGCGCACGGGTCCGGGCCACCGGGTCGCGCGGCCACGTCGGCGCCGGACAGCGCCGCGAGATCGGCCGCCGTCTGCGCGGTGCCGCGAGCGTCCGCGGCACGCACGAGCGCGACCAGACCGACCGCGAACGTCAGCGCCACCGCGACGACCGCGAGCAGCAGCACCGTGACCGAGCCGCGGTCGCGGCTCCGTCCACCGCCTGACGAGCGCCGCGCGGTCATGGCTCGCCCGGCTCGACCGGCACCGTGGCCTCGGCGCGTGCGGTCAGCGCGCCCGCGCCCAGCCACCCGAGCGAGACCGGACGGCTGACGACGACCCGCACCCAGCCGCCCGCGGTGCTGGCCGTCACCTCGGCCGTCTCGCCCGCCAGCTCGAGGGCGATCGCCTGCACCGCGGCCGCGTCCTCCCCGAGCGCGGCGGCACGCGCAGCGGCCCTGGCCGCGTCGCCGCACCGCAGCTGCGCGAGCGCGGCCGAGCCCACCACGAGCACGACGACGAGGACGAGCACGACCGCCGGGAGCGCGACGGCGAGCTCCGCCGTCGCCGACCCGCGCTCGCGCGGTGACGTGACCCCCGCGCGACGAGCGCGGCGGCCCGTGCGGCTCCCGACGGTCGCCACCTCAGCCGCCGACCGACAGCGCGTCCTGCACGATGCCGAGCAGCAGCGAGCGGACCTGCTCGCTGCGCAGGATCACCAGCAGCAACCCGGCGAACCCGACCGCGGCAAGCGTGCCGATGGCGTACTCCGCCGTCGCCATGCCGGCCTCCGCGCGGCGGCGCAGGAGCCGCCACCGGGCGCCGAGCCCACGGGCCCGGCGGAGGAGTCGTCGATTCATGCGTGACCTCCTTCTCGTGTCGCGGCACGTCCCTCGCACCGCGGACCTCGAGCCTGCGGCGACGGCACCGGTCGCCGCCCGGGGCGTCGACCCCTGCTGTGGACGGGACGGCAACGGCGTGCGCCTGTGGACACCGTCAGGCGAGCGGTCGCCGCGTCGCTGGCGCGACCGGCAGCCGTCACCGCCACAGCTGCAGCCCGGCGGAGAGCAGCAGCGGCACCAGCCCGAGCAGCACGAACGCGGGCAGCAGGCACAGCCCCAGCGGGAGCACGAGCCGCACACCGAGCCGCGCGGCCGCCTCGCGCGCCCGCGCCTGCCGGCCGCGCCGGATCGACTCGGCGGCGTGCCGCAGCAGCGGCTCCGGGTCGACGCCGTCGCGCCAGGCCGGCGCCAGCGCGCTCGACACGGCGCACGGCTGCGGCCACGCCTCCTCCCCGGGTGCGCCGAGGCGCAGCGCCC
>NZ_WNXX01000024.1 GCF_009733795.1 Actinotalea caeni | reverse complement strand
CGGCCACCGGCCGCCCGCCGCCGGGCACGGCCCGCGGACGGGCGCGCGGCCACCGCTCGCCGTCGACCACCGCCCGCCGCCTGGCGCGGCCCGCGGACGTGCGCCGAGTGCCCATGACTAGGCTCGGGGCATGGCTGAACGCGTGCAGCTCCTCAGCCGCCAGGGGTGTCACCTGTGCGACGCGGCACGTCGCGCGGTCCGGGCCGTGTGCGAGCCCGACGGCGTCGGGTGGGAGGAGATCGACATCGACACCGACCCCACGCTGCAGGCCCGCTACGGCGAGCTCGTGCCGGTCGTCCTCGTCGACAACGTGCAGGTCGGCTTCTGGCGCATCAGCGGCGACGCGATCCGTGCCGCGCTGCGCTGAGGGCCCGCCGACCGGCGGGCCCTCGTGGTCGGCGTGCGGCCACGGTTCGTGCACGCGACGTCGCGCGCCTGGACGCCCCGCCGTGCGACGCGGCCCGGACGCACGACGGCGCCCCGCACCGGGGTACGGGGCGCCGTGAGGTGCTGCGGGTCAGTCCTGCTTGACGGCCTCGATCTCGAGGCCCAGCTTGACGTTGTCGCCGACCAGGAGGCCGCCGCCCTCGAGCGCGACGTTCCAGGTCAGGCCGAAGTCCTTGCGGGAGATCTCGCCGGTGGCGGAGAAGCCGGTGCGGAGCACGCCGTCGGGGCCGTTGGCCGCGCCGTTGTACTCGACGGCCAGCTCGACCGGGCGGGTGACGCCGTTGATCGTCAGGTCGCCCAGCAGCGTGAACTCCTCGCCCTCGCCCTGGACGCCGGTGCTGACGAACTTCCAGGTCGGCTTGGTGGCCGCGTCCCAGAAGTCGGGGGAGGTGAGGTGGGCGTCGCGCTGCTCGTTGCCGGTGCTCACCGAGGCGGCGTCGATCGTGACGTCGACGCGGGAGTCGGAGAACGGCTCGGCGACGGTGAAGGTGCCCTCGACGCCGGTGAAGCGACCGCGCACCTTGGCGATGCCGGTGTGACGCACGGTGAAACCGAGCTCGCTGTGGCTCGCGTCGATCTGGTAGGTGCCTGCGGGGATGCTCATGAAGTCTGTCTCCAGGGGGTCGGTGGTGGAACCTCGTACCAGTAGTACAACATTCAACTAGGCTTGTGTCAAGGAGAGGACGGTCACACATGCCCACCACCCGATGGCTCGACGAGAGCCAGCAGCGGCACTGGCGTGCGCTGCTGACCGGCACCAGCGCCCTGTTCGCGGCGCTCAACCACGACCTGGAGGCGGCCACCGGCCTCGCGCTCAACGAGTACGAGGTGTTGGTCCGGCTCTCGGAGGCCCCCGACCGCACGCTGCGGATGTCGGTGCTCGCCGAGGGGCTCGTGCACTCCCGCTCGCGCGTCACGCACACGGTGCGCCGCATGGAGGAGCAGGGCATCGTGCGCCGGCAACGCAGCTCCGAGGACGGCCGCGGCGTCGAGTGCGCGATGACCGAGAAGGGCTGGGAGGTGCTGGTCGCGGCGGCGCCGCTGCACGTGCAGTCGGTCCGGGACCGGCTGGTCGACGTCGTCTCCCGCGAGGAGCTGGCCACGATCGGCGAGGCGTTCGAGCGTGTGGCCGAGCGCATCACCGAGAACCCGCCCAGCTGACGTCGAGAGCCCCCGGAATTCTTTGCGAGACTGAGCCCATGCCCCGCACACGCGTCCACCTCGTCCGGCACGGCGAGGTCCACAACCCCGAGGGCATCCTGTACGGCCGGCTCGACGGCTACCGCCTGAGCGAGCGCGGCCGGGCGATGGCGCAGCGGCTCGCCGAGCACTTCACCGGCCCCGGCTTCGACGTCGTGCACCTCGTCGCCTCGCCGCTGCAGCGGGCGCAGGAGACGATCGAGCCGCTGTCGCGAGCGCTCGACATCCCGGTCCGCACCGACGAGCGGGTCATCGAGGCCGACAGCGTCTTCGAGGGCCTCGACCTCGCGCCGAACCCCCGCCAGCTCGCGCACCCGCGCCACTGGAAGCACCTGCTCAACCCGTTCGTGCCCTCGTGGGGCGAGCCCTACCGCGAGCAGGTCGCGCGCATGACCGACGCCATCCGGGTCGCGCGCGCCGCCGCCGAGGGCCACGACGCCGTGATCGTCTCGCACCAGAGCCCGATCTGGATGACCCGGCTCGCGCTCGAGGGGCGCGGCGTGCTGCACGACCCGCGTCGCCGCCAGTGCACGCTCGCCTCGGTGACCACGCTCACGTTCGACGGCGCCACGCTCGTCGGTCTCGACTACTCCGAGCCCGCCGCCGACCTGCTCGTGGGGGCGGTCGCGATCACATGAGCGCACGCACGCCGCGGGCGACCTCGCCCGCTCTCCTGCCCACGCGACGGCACCTCCTGCTGGGGGCGGCCGCGCTCGGCGTCGGCCTGCTGTCGGCGTGCAGCGACGACGGCGGCGCACCCGCGACCTCCGACGGCGTCGACACCAGCTACGTCGCCGGTGACGGCAGCGTCCAGGAGTGGGCGCCCGACGCGCGAACCGAGCCGGTCGCGCTCGCGGGCGTGACGATGGCCGGCGACCCCGTCGACCTCGCCGAGTGGCGGGGCGCCCCGGTCGTCCTCAACTTCTGGTACGCCGCCTGCCCGCCGTGCCGCAAGGAGGCGCCCGACCTCGCCGAGCTCGCGCGCGAGCTGGAGCCGGAGGGGGTGCGCTTCCTCGGCGTCAACCACACCGACGAGCCCGCGACCGCGCAGGCGTTCGAGCGCACCTTCGACATCCCCTACCCGACGCTGCACGACGCGCAGGCCGAGGGCGTGGCCGCGCTGCAGGGCGTGGTGCCGCTGCAGGCGATGCCCAGCACGGTCGTGCTCGACGCCGAGGGCCGGGTCGCCGCCCGCATCATCGGGATGGTCGAGCGCAGCACGCTGTCGGCGATGGTCGGCACGGTGCTGGCGGAGTCGTGACCTGGCTCGGCGGGCTGGGGGAGTCGTTCGCGGACGCGGCGTTCTCCGGCCCGATGCTCGTCGCCGTCCCGGTCGCGCTGCTGGCCGGGTTCGTCTCGTTCGCCTCCCCCTGTGTGCTGCCGCTGGTCCCCGGGTACCTCGGCTACATCGGCGGCATGGTCGGGACCGCCGGCTCGACGGCGTCCCGCGCCTCCCGCCCACGCCTCGTCCTGGGCGTGGCCCTGTTCGTGCTCGGCTTCTCGGCGGTCTTCGTCGCGGTCACCGCGGTGTTCTCGTTCGGGGTGGCGCTGCTGCGCTGGCAGGACGTGCTGTTCCGCGTGCTCGGCGTCGTCGTGGTGGTGCTCGGTCTCGGCTTCATGGGCTGGGTGCCGTTCCTGCAGCGTGAGCGGCGGCTGCACCTGCGGCCGCGCGCCGGGCTGTGGAGCGCGCCGGTGCTCGGCATCACCTTCGGGCTCGGCTGGACGCCGTGCATCGGGCCGACGCTCGCCGCCGTGCTCGCGCTCGGGGCCTTCGCGCCCGAGCGCGGCGTCGCGCTGACCCTCGCCTACTGCCTGGGCCTGGGGCTGCCGTTCCTGCTGGTCGCGCTCGGCGTCCGCGCCTCCGACCGGCTGCTCGGGTTCCTGCGCCGGCACCGGCTCGCCGTCATGCGTGTGGGTGGCGGCATGCTCGTGCTCATCGGGCTGGCGATGGTGACGGGCGTGTGGGGCCGCCTGATGAGCTCTCTCCAGCTGCTGCTGGCCGACACGAGCACGGTGATCTGATGGCGCGCTACGCACCCGAGGGTCTCAAGGGCTCCGCACCGAGCGGCGCGCCCGCGCCCTCCGGCACGCCGCGCGGTCTCGGCCTGCGCGGCTGGCTGCGCTGGGGCTGGCGCCAGCTGACGAGCATGCGGGTGGCGCTGATCCTGCTGCTGATGCTCGCGGTGGTCGCGCTGCCGGGCGCGTTCTTCCCGCAGCGCCCGCAGGACCCGGCCGCGGTCGCGGACTACCTCGAGGCCAACCCCGGCAGCGGCGAGCTGCTCGACCGGCTCGGCTTCTTCGACGTCTACGCCTCGCCGTGGTTCTCGGCGGTCTACCTGCTGCTGTTCGTCTCCCTCATCGGCTGCATCGTGCCCCGCACCTGGGCGCACGCCCAGGCGATGCGGGCAGGGCCGAGCCGGGTGCCGCGCAGCTTCGCGCGGTTCCCCGTGCGGGACGAGCTCGAGGTCGCGCGCACCCCGCGCGAGGTGGTCGCCGCCGCCGAGCGCGCGCTCGGGCGCGGCTACAAGCGCCGCACCGGCCGCGTGCAGCGCGGCGACGTCGAGACGCTGGAGATCTCGGCCGAGCGCGGCTACGGCCGCGAGACCGGCAACCTCGCGTTCCACCTGGCGCTCGTCGGCCTGCTGGTCGTGACGGCGTGGGGGCAGCTGGTGCAGTACCGCGGCCAGGCCGTGGTCGTCGTCGGCAGCAGCATGGTCAACTCCGCGGTCGACTACGACACGTTCGACGCGGGCGCCTGGTACGACGTCGACTCCCAGGAGCCGTTCCGGCTGCGGCTCGACGACTTCACGTCGGTGTTCACCGAGGCGGGCCGACCGGACGCCTTCACCGCCGACGTCACCCTCAGCCGGCCCGACGGCAGCGAGACCGCCACCACCATCTCGCCGAACGACCCGTTGTCGGTCGGCAACGCGCGCGTCTACCTCACCGGCAACGGGTACGCACCGGTGCTGACGGTCACCGACGCGGCCGGTGACGTCGCGTTCTCCGGGCCGGTGCTGTTCCTGCCGCAGGACACCGCCTACACCTCGACCGGTGTCGTGCTGGTGCCGGACGCCAACGGCGGCGACCCGCAGCTCGGCTTCCGCGGTCAGCTGTTCCCGACCGCGCTGTACGCGGCCGACGGCACCGTGCTCGGCTCGACGTTCCCGCAGCCGGACGACCCGGTACTGATCCTCAACCTGTGGACCGGCGACCTCGGCCTCGACGACGGCGCCCCCCGCAACCTGTTCGTGCTCGACACGACCGGGCTCACCCAGGCGACCACCGAGACCGCCGACGGCACCGAGGTGCCGCTGGAGCTGGTGCTGCGCCCGGGCGAGTCGGTCGAGCTGCCGGACGGCCAGGGCAGCGTGACGTTCTCCGAGCTGCGGCGCTTCGCCGCGTTCGACGTGCGGTGGGACCCCTCGGTGCCGTGGATGGGGCTGTTCGCCGGCATCGCGTTCCTGGGGCTCGCGGCGTCGCTGTTCCTGCCGCGACGTCGCGTCTGGCTGCGTGTCCGACCCGCGTCGGGCGGTAGCGTGGTGCAGGTCGCCGCGCTCGCGCGCGGCGACGACCCCGGTCTGCAGCGCGAGCTCGATCGCGTCGTGGCCGCCGTGGCGCCCGACGCGCGCCGGCGGAGCACGACGACGACGCCCGCGACGCGGGCGCCGAGAAGGACACCGACGCCGCGGGGTGCGGCTGCGGAACGAGAGGCCAGGGACGATGGGTGAGATCAGCACGGTGCTCGTGCTCGGCTCGTTGGTCGCGTACACGGTGGCGCTGATCAGCTTCGCGGTCGACATCTCGGCGCTGGGTGGCCACGCGCCCCACCGCACCGTGCGTCGCGCCGCCAACATCGCGGTCGCGGTGTCCTGGCTGGGCTTCGGGATGCACGCCGTCGGCCTCGTGCTCCGCGGGCTCGCCGCGGGCCGGGTGCCGTGGGCCAACATGTACGAGTTCAGCCTGACGTTCGGGATCGTCGCGATGGGGACGTTCCTCGTCATCAACCGCGTGCGCGACATCCGCTACCTGGGCGTGTTCGTCTCGTTCCTCGTCGTGTGCGTGCTGACGGTCGCGTTCTGGCAGCTCTATGTCGAGGCGGACGGGGTGCAGCCGATCCTCGACTCCTACTGGCTCGGCATCCACGTCTCCGTCGCCGCCGCGTCCACGGGGCTGTTCTCGGTCGCCGCGGCCGCCTCGGCGCTGCAACTCCTGCAGCACCGGCAGGAGCGCAAGGTCGAGGCCCGCGCCGCGGTCGCCGCCCCGGTCCCGGTCGCCGCGGGTGCCGTGGGCACGTTGGAGACCGTCGAGCTCGACACCGTCGACACCGCCGAGAGCGTCGAGACCTCCGGTGCGGGCTCCGCGGGCGGCACGTCGCCGCGCCGCCCGTCGAGCTTCGCCGGCCGCCTCATGGCCCAGCTGCCCGGCTCGGAGAGCCTCGAGCGCTTCGCGTACCGGCTCAACGCCGTCGCGTTCGTCGGGTGGACCCTCACGGTGGTCGCGGGCGCGATCTGGGCCGAGGCCGCCTGGGGCCGACCCTGGGGCTGGGACCCCAAGGAGACCTGGTCCCTGGTGATCTGGCTCGTCTACGCCGCCTACCTGCACATGCGCGCGACCGTCGGCTGGACGATCAACCGGTTCGCGTGGTTCGCGCTCGCCGGGTTCGTGGCGCTGATGGCGAACTTCTACGTCGTCAACGTCTTCTTCGCCGGGCGCCACAGCTACAGCGGTCTCTGAGCCGCGCCGCCGTCGGCCCTCAGCGGCCAGACGGCGCGAGGGTCGCGGACGGCGTCCGTGAGCCGTCAGGGCTGGGTCGGTGCCCTCCCGGTGCCTCTCCCCGGCCGGTCGTCCGGGCGGTGCCGGCTCCGCGCGTCCGTCAGGAGCGCCCGCCCCAGGGCCGGTCGGTGTCGTTGCCGGCCTCACGGTCCGTCTGGTCCGGGCCATCCTGGGGCGCGTCGGTCGGTGCGCCGGTCTCGCCGCGGGCGCGCTCGCGGTTGCGCCGCTCGAGCTCACGCAGGAACTCCGGGTCGTCGTCCGGTGCGACCGGGCGGCTGCGCGGCACCTCCGGTCCCGGGGTCGTCAGGCGCGACAGCACGAGCCAGATGACGGCGCCGACCCCGGGCAGCGCGACCATGAGCAGCACCCAGACCCACAGCGGCACGTTCCGGCGCGTCCGGGCGTCGGCCTGCGAGCAGTCGACGATCCCGTAGACCGTGACCGCGAGGACCAGCAGGGTCAGCAGCACGCGCATGCCCCGAGCCTACGTCGTCGCCGACCACCTAGGGTGGTCGCGTGGCCCTCCTCGTCTACACGCTGCTGCGGATGCTGCTCGTCGTGGCCGCCGGCGGTGTGCTCTACCTCGCCGGCATGCGGGGGCTGCTGCTCGTCGTGATGGCGGTCGTCGTCGGCGCGATGTTGTCCTACCTGCTGCTCAAGGGCCCGCGCGAGCGGGCCGCCGGGACGCTGCAGGGCCTCGCGGAGCGCCGGCCCGAGCGCGAGCGGGCCGATGCCGATGCCCAGGCCGAGGACGCCGCGCTGGACGCCTCAGCCGAGCCAGAGGGCCAGACCGAGGACGGCACCGAGCGCTAGCTCGAGCAGCCCGGTGTCGCGCAGCACCGTGATGAGCTCGCGCCCCGAGGCGCCGCGCAGCACGCGCGAGGCCTGCGGCGCGGCCAGGGCGAGCGGCAGCAGCAGCAGCGCGAGCCACCCCGGCGCCACCCCGGCGGCCGGCAGGCTCGCGGCGCCCGCCACGAGCGCGGCCGCCAGCAGGCCGACGTAGCCCCACCGCGCCCGTCGGTCGCCGAGCCGTACCGCGAGCGTGCGCTTGCCGGCCTCGGTGTCGGTGGGGATGTCGCGGATGTTGTTGGCCATGAGCAGCGCGCACGCGACCGCACCGACACCGGCTCCCGCGAGCACCGAGGCCGTGGTCACCTGCAGCGCCTGCGTGTAGGTGGTCCCGACGGTGGCGACCAGCCCGAAGAACACGAAGACGGCGACCTCGCCGAGACCGCGGTAGCCGTACGGGTTGCGCCCACCGGTGTAGTACCAGGCGGCGACGACGCAGAGCGCGCCGACCGCGAGCAGCCACCACGTGCCGGCCGCCGCGCACAGCGCCAGCCCCAGCACCGCCGCAACACCGAAGGCAGCGAACGCCGCCCGCCTGACGGTGGCGGGCGGCACCGCGCCGGACGCCGTCAGACGGGTCGGCCCCACCCGGTGGTCGTCGGTGCCGCGGATGCCGTCGGAGTAGTCGTTCGCGAGGTTGACGCCCACCTGCAGGGCGAGCGCCACCCCGGCGGCGAGCAGCGCGCGCACGCCGTGCGCGCCGTCGACGGCCGCTGCGGCGCCCGTGCCGGCCAGCACGGGGGCGACGGCGGCCGGGAGGGTCCGGACGCGGGCCCCGGTCAGCCAGTCCCGCAGGCTCGCGCGGTCGGGTCGTGGTTCGGGCACCAGGCGAGGGTACCGACCGAGGGCCGCGGCTGCGTCAGCGCTCGGTGCGCCCGGCGAGCGCCGCGGCCGCCAGCGCGGCGGCGGCCCGGCGGTCGGGCTTGCCGGGCCCGCGGGTCGGGATCGTGTCGACGACCACGACGGCGCGCGGCGCCTGGGGGCCGTGCCCGGCCGCGTCGCGCAGCGCCTCCAGCGGGACGTCGCGCGTGACGACCGCCGTCAGCAGCACGCCCCACTCCGGGTCCGGCACGCCGACGACGAGCACCTCGCCGGCCACGGGCTCCAGCAGCCGCTCCACGTGCGCCGGGTGCACGTTGACGCCCCCGGTGACGAGCACGTCGTCGACGCGGCCGTGCACGCGGAGCCGGCCGTCGGCGTCGAGCTCGCCGGCGTCGGAGGTGACGAACCAGCGGCCGTCGGCGTCGGCCTCGAACGGCTGCGGGCCGTCGTCGAGGTAGCCGGCGGCCAGCGTGGGGCCGCCGAGCAGCACCCGGCCCTCGCGCAGCCGGACACGGACGCCGTCGAGCGGGACGCCGTCGTAGACGCAGCCGCCGCAGGTCTCGGTCATGCCGTAGGTCGTGACGACCCGGACGCCGGCGGCACGGGCGCGCTCCAGGTCGGTGCGCGGCGTCGCCGCGCCGCCGACCAGCACCGCCGCGCAGCGCGTCAGCTCCTCGAGCGCGGCTCCGCCCTCGGCGAGCACCCGGTGCAGCTGGGTCGGCACCAGGGAGAGGTAGAGCGGTGCGTCGTCGGGCGCGGCGCCCAGCGTCGCCGCGAGCGCGTCGGGGTCGAACGGTCCGGGTGGGGCGACGACTGGCTCGGTGCCCGCGAGGACCGAGCGCACCAGCACCTGCACGCCGGCGACGTGCACCGGCGGCAGGGCGAGGACCCACCGACCCGGTCCCGACAGGCGCGTGTGGGTGGCGGCGACGCTGGCCGCCAGGGCCTGCGCCGGCAGCGCCACCGGACGCCCGACGCCCGTGCTCGACCCCGACGTGCGCAGCACGAGCGCGACGCCCGCGGGGACCGGCCGCGGGGGAGGGTCGCCGAGCACGACGGGCGGGCCGCCGGCGAGCGCGTCGGCGAGCGCACGCGCGAGCGCGGTGGCGTCCTCGGCCCGGCGCTGCGCCGGGTCTCCACCGGTCCTCACGGCCGCCACGCTACAAGCCCGTGAGGCGGTTGCTCGACGGCACCGGAGCGGCCCGGACGGGCCGGCTGCGGCGCAGGATGCGAGAGGGCCCGGCGACGTAGGGGATGCGCCGCCGGGCCGCCCGGCGCAGGGCCGGGGTTCGTCAGCTTCGTCGGACTCGCAGGGGGGACTGTCGAATGATGAACGACTTTCAACGCTGGACGAACGGCGACGACGCTAGCAACCGCTCCGGCACCGGTCAAGGCTTCCGGGACCTCGGCGCGGGGTGGTCGCCGAACCGGGCACGACTCGCCGGGAGAGCCCTTTCCCGTCGCGCCCGTCGCGCCCCCCCACGCCCGCCGCGCACCCGCGAGAACCCTTGAGATGCCGCGGATCGCGGCGTCGACCGTGGGGCTCGCGAGCGCGCGGGGCCCCTACGATGGCCCGGTGGCGAGGACGACCAGCACAGCAAGGACGCGACGCGCGACGCTCGCCGCAGCCGTCGCGACCGTGGCGCTGCTGGCGGGGTGCGCGGGCCCGTCGAGCAACAAGACGATCTTCGTGACGGTCACCCCCGACGCGACCGTCGCGCCCGCCGACAAGGGCGCGGTGCCGGAGCCCACGGTCCCGGTGACCTGGCCGCTGACCGGTGTCGCGACCGACGAGGTCGCGGAGCGCCCCGCCATGAGCGTGAAGATCGAGAACTCCCGGGAGGCGCGCCCGCAGACCGGTCTCGGCGACGCCGACGTCGTGTTCGAGGAGATGGTCGAGGGCGGCATCACGCGCTTCAACGCCGTCTTCCACTCCTCGGTGCCGGCCACCCTCGGCCCGATCCGCTCGCTGCGCCCCATGGACGCCGCGATCTCGGCGCCCTTCGGGGGCCTGTTCGTGTTCTCGGGAGGCCAGGCGCGGTTCGTCAACCAGGTCGCCGCCACCGGTCTGACGATGCTCTCCCACGACGGCGGCGACGCCGGGTTCTACCGCACGAGCGACCGGGTCGCCCCGCACAACGTCTACGGCGACACCGAGACCTTCCTGCGGGCCGGTGCCGGCGAGGGCCCGCCGGAGCAGCAGTTCCGGTTCGCGCGCACGCCTGAGCAGGCGACCGCGCTCGACGGCGAGCCGGCGCGCTCGGTCGCGATCGCGTTCCCCGCGGCCGACCCGAGCTGGTCCTGGGACGGCGACGTCTGGCAGCGCTCGGAGACCGGCCAGCCGGCGACGACGACCGACGGCGGCCGCATCACCGCGGTCAACGTCGTCGTGCTGCGCGTCCAGGTGCGTGACACCGGCGCGCACGACCCCGGCGGCAACCCGGTCCCGGAGACCGTGCTCACGGGCTCCGGGTCCGCGATCGTCCTCACCGGCGGGCACCAGGTCGAGGCCACCTGGAGCAAGTCCGAGGTCGGGTCGGTGCTGGAGCTCACCACCGCCGACGACGCACCCGTGCTGCTGGCGCCCGGCAATACCTGGGTCGAGCTCGTGCCGGTGAGCGGGTCGTCCGTCTCCGTCTCCTGACGCGGCGACCGCCGCACCCGCGGCTGCACCTACGCTGGAGGGATGACCGACCGTCGAGTCCGCATCGCCGTCCAGCTCCAGCCCGAGCACGCCCCTGACTACGGCCTCATCCGTGACGCCGTGCTGCGTGCCGAGGACGCCGGCGTCGACATCATCTTCAACTGGGACCACTTCTACCCCCTCAACGGCGACCTCGACGGCGCGCACTTCGAGTGCTGGACGATGCTCGGTGCGTGGGCCGAGCAGACCGAGCGCGTGCAGATCGGCGCGCTCGTCACCGGCGGCGGCTACCGCAACCCCGACCTGCTCGCCGACATGGCGCGCACCGTCGACCACATCAGCGGCGGCCGGCTGATCCTCGGGATCGGCGCGGGCTGGAACCAGAAGGACTACGACAGCTTCGGCTACGAGTTCGGTACCCCGGGCTCGCGGCTGCGGCTGCTGGCCGAGTACCTGCCGCGCATCGAGCACCGCCTCGCGGTCGGCAACCCGGCCGCGCCCGGCAGCGTCCCGGTGCTGATCGGCGGCGGCGGCGAGAAGAAGACGCTGCGCCTCGTCGCCCAGCACGCCGACATCTGGCACGCCTTCGGCGACCTCGAGACGCTCACCCGCAAGTCGGCGATCCTCGCCGAGCACTGCGCGGAGGTCGGCACCGACCCCGCCGCGATCGAGCGGTCGAGCTCCTGGCCCGGCGTGGACGCCGCGCAGGGGTTCGTCGACGCCGGCGTCACCCTGTTCACGATCGGCACGCCCGGGCCCGACTACGACCTCACGCAGGTGCGCGAGGCCCTCGCCTGGCGCGACGCGCAGGGCTGAGCCGCGGCGGGATGACTCCGCACGCGGCGGCGTCATCCCGTGGGTGGACGGCGGCGGGGGCCGTTCATCCCGCAGGCGTGCCCACGATTCGGGCCCCCGTCCGATGTGCCGGCGGCGGCGTGCGAGCAGCCTTGAGACATGGCCTCGATCACTGCTCACCCCGTCGTCCGTCCCCGTCGCACCGCGCCCGCCGCACCGGTCGAGGGGCGGGTCGAGGACGACCACAGCCCCCGCAACGACGTCCCCGGCCCGGACGAGCGCACGCTCGCCCGCACCGCCGCCGCGGTCACGGTGTCGCTGGTGCTGCTCATCGGCACGATGGTGCTGCTCGCCGTCGGTGCCGGCACCGCCGTCAGCGCGGTGGCCGAGTGGTTCCTCAGCCGGTGACCGGGGCCGGCCGACGCCGGACCTGACACCGCGCGAGCCCGCCCCGTCGTCATAGCATCGACGTCTCGGGAGGGTGCCCATGCTCGACACCGGCCACGACGCGGCCGACGACCGGCTCGACCTGCTCATGGCCGAGCGGGGCCCGCCTGACCGGCGTCGCCTACCGCCTGTTCGGCTCGCTGGCCGACGCCGAGGACGTCGTGCAGGAGACCTACGCGCGCTGGTACGGGCTCACCGAGGCGCAGTGGGCCGCGGTCGACTCACCCGCCGCCTGGCTGACGACGGTCGCGAGCAGGCTCTGCCTCGACCAGCTGCGGTCGGCGCGCGTGCGCCGCGAGCGGTACGTGGGGGAGTGGATCCCGGAACCGGTGCCCGGCGGCGCGGAGCGGTTCGGTGGTCACGCCGCCCCGTCGTCGAGCACGGCGACCCCGCCGAGAAGATCGGCCTCGACGAGTCGGTGACGATGGCCTTCCTCGTCGTGCTGGACGCGATGACGCCGGCCGAGCGGGTGGCGTTCGTGCTGCACGACGTGTTCGGCTACGCCTTCTCCGAGATCGCGGACGTCGTCGACCGCACCCCGGCGGCGTGCCGCCAGCTGGCCAGCGTGGCCCGGCGGCGGCTGCGCGAGGCCGCGCCGGGCGGGCCCGACCCGGCCACAGCCACCGCCGAGGTCGTGCGAGACCTCCGAGACGCCTGGGAGCGCAAGGACGTCGCGGCGCTCGTGGGGCTGCTCGACGCGCGGGTGACGTCGCTGGCCGACAGCGGTGGCAAGGTCCCGGTGTTCGCGCACGTCGCGCAGGGTGCCGAGGAGGTCGCGCGCGGGTTGCTCACGGTGATCGAGCACAACCCGGACCTGCGGGTCGTCGAGGAGGTCGTCAACGGCCGGCCCGGACTGGTGTGTCGTGTCGGCGGCCGCGTGGTGTCGGTGGTCGCGCTCGACGTCGTCGACGGCCGGGTGCGCACGATCTGGACGGTGCGCAACCCGGACAAGCTCGCCGTCTGGGCCTGACGCGCTCCCCGCAGCGGGGCCGTCGGGACACGCCCGGGCACCGGGCACCTGACATCCGCTGCCGCCGTCTCGTCGGAAGGGGTGAACGGTTCCCCGCTACGAGGAGGAGACAGGCATGGGACCCCGGATCGACCTGATGACCGACGACGTCGCCACCGGCGCGGTGCGCCACCTGATCGCGGCGGAGCGACCGCTGCGGGACGTGGTGCCGGCGAGCACGCTGGAGCTCGTGCGGATCCGCGCGAGCCAGATCAACGGCTGCGGGTTCTGCGTGGACATGCACACCAAGGACGCGGCCGCGGCCGGCGAGACCGCGCAGCGGCTCAACCTCGTCGCCGCCTGGCGGGAGGCGACGACCGTCTTCACCGACGCCGAGCGCGCCGCGCTCGCGCTCGCCGAGGCCGGCACCCGCATCGCCGACCGCGGCGAGGTCCCCGACGAGGTCTGGGAGGAGGCGGCCCGCCACTACGACGACCACCAGCTGACCGCGCTCGTGTGCCAGATCGCGACGATCAACGCGTTCAACGTCGTCAACGTCATGACCCGGCAGCCGGCCGGGCTCTACCAGCCCGGGATGTTCGCGCAGCTGCACCGGCGGGCCGGCGAGTGGGAGCCCGCCGCCGTCGGTCAGAAGTAGTGCGGGAAGGCGGACCAGTCCGGCGGGCGGCGCTCGAGGAACGCGTCGCGTCCCTCGACCGCCTCGTCGGTCATGTACGCCAGCCGCGTCGCCTCGCCCGCGAACACCTGCTGGCCCGCGAGGCCGTCGTCGACGAGGTTGAAGGCGAACTTGAGCATGCGGATCGCCTGCGGCGACTTGGTCGCGATGATGCGCGCGTACTCGAGCGCGACGTCCTCGAGCTCGGCGTGCGGCACCGCCTCGTTGATCGCGCCCCAGCGCTCGGCCTGCTCGGCGGAGTACTCGCGGGCGAGGAAGAAGATCTCGCGGGCGCGCTTGTCGCCCACCTGGCGGGCCAGCAGCCCGGAGCCGTAACCGGCGTCGAAGCTGCCGACGTTCGCGTCCGTCTGCATGAACCGTGCGTGCTCGCGGCTGGCGATCGTCAGGTCGGCGACGACGTGCAGCGAGTGCCCGCCGCCGGCGGCCCAGCCGGGCACGACGGCGATGATCGGCTTCGGCATCGTGCGCATCAGCCGCTGCACCTCGAGGATGTGCAGGCGGCCGGCACGTGCCGGGTCGATCGCGTCCGCGGTCTCGCCCCCGCCCTCGACGCTGTAGCGGTAGCCGTCCCGGCCGCGGATGCGCTGGTCGCCGCCCGAGCAGAACGCCCAGCCGCCGTCCTTCGGGCTGGGCCCGTTGCCGGTGAGCAGCACGCACGCGACGTCGCTGCTCATGCGGGCGTGGTCGAGCACCCGGTAGAGCTCGTCGACGGTGTGCGGGCGGAAGGCGTTGCGCACCTCGGGGCGGTCGAAGGCGACGCGCACGACCGGCAGGTCGCGCACGCCGTCGGGGCCGCGCTCGACGCCGCGGTGGTAGGTGATGTCGGTGAGATCGAAGCCCTCGACGTCGCGCCAGCGCTGCGGGTCGAAGATCTCCGATACTCGCTTCGGAACGGGGACGTCGGTCACCCGCCCAGGGTAGGCGGGTCGGGGGCTCGCGCGTGCCGTGCGGTGCCGCCGCGCGGCAGTACGTCCTCGACAGCGACTGGGGCGAGGTGCAGCCGGACGCCGCGGCGCAGAACGCCTACCTCGAACGGCACTCGTGGGCCGAGTACGCGGCCTGGCACCTCGGGCTCACGGTCGGTGCGACGGAGGAGACCAAGGCCCGCTACGCCTTCGTGGTGGGCGACTTCCGGCGCGTGCACCGGACGGCGCTGATCGCGTGCGTCTACCGGGCGGCGGAGTGGCGCCACAAGGCGGTCGAGCTGGCCGCGCACGACCTGCTGCAGGAGCTGGACGAGCGCGCGGGGATCCGCTGACCCCGGCGTACCGGGGGCGAGGGGTCCTACGGTGGCGGGCGTGAGCACCGACCGCCTCGCGCTGATCTCCGACGTCCACGGCAACCTGACGGCCCTCGAGGCGGTCCTCGACGACATCGCCGGGCGCGGCATCCGTCGCGTGCTCAACCTCGGCGACGTGGCGGGCAAGGGCCCGCGGGGCGCCGCCGCCGTCGACCGCTGCCGCGAGGTGTGCGAGGTGACCGTGCGCGGCAACTGGGACGATGCGCTGCCCCGCGTGGGTGACGACGCGCCGGCCGCGACGCGGTGGTGGCGCGACCAGCTGCGGCCGGACCAGCGCGACTGGCTGACGTCGTTGCCGCTCAGCCACGACCTGCTGGTCAGCGGCCGCCGGGTGCGGCTCTTCCACGCCTCGGCCACCAGCCCGCACGTGCGCGTGTTCGCCGAGCACACCGAGGAGGAGTTCGACGGGATGTTCGCCGCGACCGAGATGACCGGCGACGGGCCGACGCCCGACGTCGTCGTCTACGGCGACATCCACGACGCCTACGTGCGCACGCGCGAGGGGCGCACGCTCGTCAACGCCGGCTCGGTCGGGAACCCGCTCGACGAGCCGGTCTCGAGCTACGTGGTGCTCGAGGGCGTCGTCGACGGCACCGCACCCGCGCCGTTCGGGATCCAGGTCGTGCGGGTGCCCTACGACGTCGACGCCGAGGTCGCGGTCGCGCACGCCGTCGGCATGCCCGCGACCGACGTGTGGGAGGTCGAGCTGCGGACCGCCCGCTACCGCGGGCTGCAGGGTCAGGCGACCGGCGGCGGGTCCTGACGCTCGGTGGTGCGCTGCTCGGTGACCTGGGAGCCGTCGGGGTGGGTCGTCGTCGCGGTCGTCGTGGCGCTGCGCCGGGCGTTCGCCTGGATCGCGGTGATGACGACGACGAGCGCGCCCGCCCCGGCCAGGATCCAGCCGATGAGGCCGAGGTCGATGCCCTCGATGCGGTCCGAGATGGCGAGGGCGAGGATCAGCCCGGCGGCGATGAGGAAGATGCCGAACCCGTAACCCATGTCTGCGCTCCCTTGTCCTGGCGGTCCGGTGACCGTCCGTTCCTGGGAGCGTAGGGCCGCAGCGCCGCGGGCAGGGTCGCAACGGTGGGGGTCGGGGCGATCCGGCGGGCGGCCTAGGCTGGCTCCGTGGTCTCCCTCCCCGGTGCGCACGTGTGGTCCACGCCGCTGCGCTCGCGGTTCCGGGGGCTGGAGGTCCGCAGCGGCGTGCTGGTGCGCGGCCCCGCCGGCTGGGGCGAGTTCTCGCCGTTCTGGGACTACTCCGACCACGAGGCGCGGCGCTGGTGGGCCGCGGCACGCGAGGCCGCCGACGACGGCTTCCCGCCGCCGGTGCGCGACCGGGTGCCGGTCAACGTGACCGTGCCCGCCGTCGGGCCCGAGCGCGCCGCCGAGATCGTGCGCGCCTCCGGCGGCTGCACGACCGCGAAGGTCAAGGTCGCCGAGGCCGGGCAGTCGGCCGGCGAGGAGGCGGCACGGCTCGAGGCGGTCCGGGCGGCGCTGGGACCCACGGGCCGGGTGCGCATCGACGCCAACGGCGCCTGGGACGTCGAGACCGCGGTCGCGCGGTTGCGGCTGCTCGACCGCGCGGCAGGTGGTCTGGAGTACGTCGAGCAGCCGTGCGCGCGCGTCGAGGAGCTGGCCGCGGTGCGGCGTGCGGTCGACGTGCCGGTCGCCGCCGACGAGTCGATCCGCCGCGCCGAGGACCCGATGGCGGTCGTGCGCGCCGAGGCCGCCGACGTCGTCGTCCTCAAGGTGCAGCCGCTCGGCGGCGTGCGGGCGGCGCTGCGCGTCGCCGAGGAGACCGGGCTGCCGGTCGTCGTGTCGTCGGCGCTGGAGAGCTCGGTCGGCATCGCGGCGGGCGTCGCGCTCGCGGCGGCGCTGCCCGAGCTGCCGTACGCGTGCGGGCTGGCCACCGTGCAGCTGTTCGAGCGCGACGTCACCGACGACCCGCTGCTCCCGGTGCAGGGCTTCCTGCCCGTCCGGCGGGTGGCGCCGAGCACCGACGCCCTCGCGGCGACGCGGGCCGACGGCGAGACCCAGCGGCGCTGGTACGAGCGCGTGCGTGCCGTCGCGGCCGGAGAGCGCCCGTGACCGCCGCCGAGCACCCGAGCGCGCTCGCGGCGCGCGAGGTCGTGACCGCGCTCGTCGCGCACCGCGTGCAGGACGTCGTGCTCGCACCCGGCTCCCGCTCCGCGCCGCTCGCCTACGCGCTGGCCGCGGCCGAGCGGGCAGGGTGGCTGCGGGTGCACGTGCGGGTCGACGAGCGGGTGGCGGGGTTCGTCGCGCTCGGCATCGCGCGCGAGCGGCCGGCCGCGGTCGTGACGACGTCGGGCACCGCGGTGGCCAACCTCCACCCGGCGGTGCTCGAGGCGCACCACAGCGGGCTGCCGCTCGTCGTCCTCAGCGCCGACCGGCCGCACGAGATGCGCGGCGTCGGCGCCAACCAGACCACCGACCAGCCGGGCATCTTCGGCGGTGCGGTGCGCCTCGCCGTCGAGGTCCCGGCGGCCGACGGCGCACCGCGCGGCGTGCGCTCGGCCGTCACCCGGGCGGTCGTGGCCGCCACCGGTGCCCGCAGCGGCGACCCGGGGCCGGTGCAGGTCAACGTGGGGTTCCGGGACCCGCTGGTGCCGGCGGCGCCGTGGCACCCGGGCGCGGCACCCGCTGCGGTGCCGCAGCTGCCGCGCACCGAGCACGGCGGCGGGCAGGCGCTGGTCGACGGCACCAGGCGCGGCGTCGTCGTCGCCGGCGACGGTGCGGGCGCGGACGCCGCCCGGCTGGCCGAGAGCGCCGGCTGGCCGCTGCTGGCCGAGCCGTCCTCGGGCGTGCGGCGCAGCCCGCACGCGGTCGCCGCCTACCGCCGGGTGCTCGCCGAGCTGGGTCCCGCGATCGAGCAGGTGGTCGTGCTCGGCCGCCCGACGCTCAGCCGCGACGTCTCGGCGCTGCTGGCGCGCACCGACGTCCCCGTCGTGGTGGCGGCCCCCGGGCCGGGGTGGGTCGACGTGTCCGGGACCGCGGCGGTGGTCGCGCGCGGCGTCGCCGCGCGCGGCGCGACCGACGCCGACTGGCTGCGGCAGTGGCAGGAGGCGGGCGAGCGCGCGGTGCGCGAGCTGCTCGCGGCGAGCGACCCGAGCGGCCCGACCGGGCCGTGGGTGCTGCGGTCCGTCCTGTCCGCCGCGCAGCCGCACACGGTCGTGCTCGGCTCCTCGCTCACCGTCCGCCACGCGGACCTGGCCGCACCGACCGGCGACGACTTCACGCCCGCGCGGGTCGTCGCCAACCGCGGTCTCGCCGGCATCGACGGCACGATCTCGACCGCGACCGGGCTCGCGCTGGCGACCCGGCGCCCGGTGCGGGTCGTCGTGGGCGACCTCACGTTCCTGCACGACGTCGGCGGGCTCGCGCGCGGCGTGCACGAGGCGGAGCCGGACGTGCAGGTCGTCGTGCTCGACGACGCCGGCGGCGGCATCTTCGCCACCCTCGAGCACGGCCGGCCCGAGCACGCCGAGGTCTACCCGCGGTTCTTCGGCACCGCCCAGCAGCTCGACGTCGGCGCGCTCGCGGCCGGCTTCGGCGCCGCCCACAGCCGCGTGACCTCGACGGCGCAGCTCGCCGAGGTGCTCGCGGCGCCGGTCGAGGGCCGCTCGGTCGTCGAGGTGCCGCTCGCGGCGGGCCGCTGACCCTCAGCCCGGGACCAGGTGGTCCTGGGGCGGCTCGGGCACGGTCCAGCGCTCGACCGTCTGGGTGATCCAGAACCCGAGGAACTGCAGGATCAGCGCGGCCTCGAGCACGAAGATCCACTGCTCGAGCAGCGGACGCACGACGCCGATCACCAGGGCCGCGGACAGCACCATCCCGAGGAAGCCGTAGGTGTACCGGTTGAGCCACGGCGCGGCGCCGGTGGCACCGGCCGCGCGGCGCGCCCGCACGAGCGCGACGCCGTTGATGCCGACGACGCACACGATGCAGATGAACAGCCCGATCGCGGCGACACCGTGGCCCCACTCGAGAAAGGTCTGCCGCGCGAGCAGGAAGAAGGCGAGCAGCCCGAGGTAGGCGAGCACCGTGACGGCGAACGCGACCCGGCTGCTGCGACTGTCGATGTTGCGCTCCCGCTGCGGCACGACCAGCAGCTCGACGGCGAACGCGCCCAGCCCCACGACGAAGATCGCCCAGGTGTTGTTGGTGACCGCCGCCACGAAGTCGGGCGGGATCGCCGCGGCGGCCTCGCCCTCGGTGGCCTCGACCCGTGCGGTCGGCACGAAGGCGACGAAGAACGCGAGGTAGCCGGCGAGGTTGAGCAGCACGTCCTCGGTGTCGCTGCGGCCGCGGTGGATCACCATGCAGGTGCCGACGGCGACCAGGCTCGCGACGAACACCGCGCGCGCAGGCGTGTAGTAGTAGGCGCTGACCGAGGGCAGCACGGAGCCGCCGTCGGCCGCGATCTGCATGCCGACCGAGAACCCGAGCGTGAGGGTCAGCAGGATGATCCCGAGCCGCAGGTACCGGTAGGTGGCCTGCAGCTCGTTGCGGTACTCCTCGACCTCTGCGGGTCGGTCGGTCCGTTGCGCGGTCGCCGTCGTCACGACCTGTCTCCCTCCACCTCGAGGTGCCCCCGACGGCGTGCCCGGTGCACGCCTCGTCACGAAGGAGCGGCGGCGACGCTCCCTGAGACACGCCGGGCCCGGCTCCTACCCTGGCAGGGTCCGGGCGCCGCGACCAGGGCGCGACCTGTGCCGCCCCCCGACGCTGATCCGACGGCGCATCATGGATGACGACCGGTCGGTCCGTCGCGGACACGCGGGGCGCCACCGCCGACCCGCCGTCGTCGCCGGCCGCCCGGTCTCGACCACACCTCGTGCGGCCGCGCCGCAGGAGGACTCCCAGCGATCTCCCAGGTCCGCTGGAGCCGCCTCCGAGGTCCCCGCGGTGCCATGGCTCACGAGACGCCCCGAGGAGGAACGATGACCACACCCCAGCAGAACACCCAGCCGGAACCGGTGACGGTGCCGCTCGGCTGGCGCAGCCCCGCCGAGACCGGCAGCACCCGCACCTTCCCGCCGCCGACGGCCTTCGAGGGCTACGCCTACGGCGCGCCCTCGAGCACCGCCACGGGCAGGGGGCCCGGCACCTCCTACGCCCCCGCGAGCACGCCGTACGCGACGCCGGCCGGCCCGGCCGCGCCGCCGCCCACCGACCCCGACCGCCCGGACGGCGGCGCGGAGCCCGCCCCGCCCCGCAAGCCGCGGACCGTGCTGACCGCCGTGACGGCGGCCGTGCTCGCGGCGGCGCTCGCCTCGGGAGGCACGGCGGCGCTGCTGCGCGACGACACCTCCGCCGCGGCCTCCAGCGGTGACCCGGTGACCCAGGTCCAGGGCGTCTCGGCCGCCGCCGACGGCAGCCCCGACTGGGAGGCCGTCGCCGCCGCAGCACGTCCGAGCGTCGTCGCGATCGACGTCGCGACCGCCGCCGGCGGCGCGGCGGGCTCCGGCGTCATCCTCGACGCCGAGGGGCACGTCCTCACCAACAACCACGTCGTCGAGGGCGCCCGGCAGGTGCAGGTGATGCTGTGGGACGGCCGCCTCTACGAGGCCGAGGTCGTCGGCCTCGACCCGACCACGGACCTCGCGGTCATCCGCCTCGTCGACCCGCCCAGCGACCTCGAGCCGGCGACGCTCGGCACCTCCGACGACCTGGAGGTCGGCGAACCGGTGATGGCGGTCGGCAACCCGCTCGGCCTCGCCAGCACGGTCACCACCGGCATCATCTCGGCGCTGGACCGTCCCGTCGCGGCCTCGTCGCAGACCTCGCAGAGCACGTCGGTCACGAACGCGATCCAGATCGACGCCGCGATCAACCCCGGCAACTCCGGCGGCCCGCTCTTCGACGCGCAGGGGCTGGTGATCGGCATCACGTCCTCGATCGCGACCCTGCCGGGCGGCATGTCCGGCAACATCGGGCTCGGCTTCGCGATCCCGATCGACCTGGCCACGAGCATCGCCAACCAGCTCATCGAGAACGGCGCGGCCGAGCACGCCTACCTCGGCGTCACGCTGCGGCCGGGCGAGGCGAGCGCCGACGGCGTGCGCCGTCAGGGCGCCGAGGTCGTCGAGGTCGCGCCCGACACCCCGGCCGCCGAGGCCGGCGTGCAGCCGGGCGACGTCGTCGTCGGGATCGACGACCGCACCGTGAGCGGCGCCGAGTCGCTCACCGGCTACGTCCGCCAGCACGCGGCCGGCGACGAGGTGACGCTCACGGTCATCCGCGACGGCGAGAGCCTCGAGATCACCGTGACGCTCGCGACGCGCGAGGAGGGCTGAGGGCGCGCCGGGAGCCGTGCGGCGTCCCGCCCGTGCGCACCGCGGGCGGGACGTCGTGCTCGACCGGGCAGCACGGGACGCGGTAGCCGTCGCGCCCCCTCGTGACGCTGCGCACGGCCCGGCCGCGGGTGGCGCGGCTCAGCTCAGGGCGGTGCGCATCGGCTCGAGCTTCGCCTCGGACTCGGCGAGCTCGGCCGCGGGGTCGGAGGCCGCCACGATGCCGCAGCCCGCGAACAGCCGCAGCGTCGTCGGTGCCACTACCGCCGCGGAGCGCAGCGCGATGCCCCACTCGCCGTCGCCGTCGGCGCCCATCCAGCCGACCGGGGCGGCGTAGCGGCCGCGGTCCATGCGCTCGTGCTCGGCGATGACCTCGGCCGCGGGCAGCGTCGGCGTGCCGCACACGGCGGCGGTCGGGTGCAGCGCGGCCGCGACCGCGAGCGAGCTCATGTCGGCGTGCTCGGGGTCGAGCACCGCGGTGACGTCGGTCGCCAGGTGCATGACGTTGGGCAGGTGCAGCACCGACGGCGTCTCGGGCGCCGACGTCGACGCCACGAACGGGCGCAGCGACTCGGTCAGCGAGTCGACGGCGAACTCGTGCTCCTCGAGGTCCTTGGAGGACCGGGCGAGCGCGCCCGCGCGGGCGAGGTCGCGCGCGTCGTCGCCGGTGCGCTGGATCGTGCCCGCGAGCACGCGCGACGACAGCAGGCCGCGCTCGCGGCGCACGAGGAGCTCCGGGGTGGCGCCGATCATGCCGTCGACCGCGAACGTCCAGCAGCTCGGGTAGCCGGTGGCGAGGGTGCCCAGCACGCGACGCGCGTCGGGCTCGGAGTCGAGCTCGGCCACGACGTCGCGGGCCATCACCACCTTGCCCACCGCACCCGAGCGGATGACCTCGATGACGGCGCGGACGCTGCCCTGCCACGCCTCGGGGTCGAGCGCGCCGTCGCGGAACCGCACGGTCGTGCGGGGGCGCAGCTCCTCGGTGCGCTCGGGGACCGCGAGGGCGGGGCCCGGCGGCAGCGACCCGGTGCTCATCGTCGTCATCCAGGTGACGCCGTCGCGCCGACCGATGACGACCTCGGGCACGACGAGCACGCCGCCGTCGCGCGAGTGCTGCGAGAAGGCGAAGGAGCCGAAGCAGACCGGCCCGGTGCCCGGCAGCTCGACGGCGTCGCGCACGACCGCGCCGCGCACCAGCTCCGCCCACGCGGCGTCGGCGTCGGCGAACCGGTCCGCGCCTGTCGTCTCGATCCGCGCGACCTCGCCGAACGCGACCAGGCCGTCACCGCGACGCACCCACGTGAGGGCGTCCCGCAGGTCGGCCGACGGGAGCAGCGCGAGGAGGTCACCGACGTCTCGCACCTCGACGGTGCGCGCGACGAGCGTGCTGGGCAACGGCAGAGACATCGCGCTCAGCGTAGGGTCCCGGCACCCCGCCCGCGAACCGATGCGGTGCCCGCGCGGCGTCGGCTTCGCCACACCGCCGCTCAGCGGCGCGGCACGACCACGTCGTCGCGAGCGACGTGGGCGACCGAGGCGGCGCCCAGCAGCGCGAGCGCCTCCCGCAGGTCGGCGGTGACCGCGTCGAGCACGGTGCGCACGCCTGCGGCGCCGTCGGCCGCCAGCCCCCACAGCACCGGCCGCCCGAGCATGACGGCGTCGGCGCCCAGAGCCAGCGCGACGAGCGCGTCCAGCCCCGAGCGCAGGCCGCCGTCGACGAGCACCGGCACCTCGCCGCGCACCGCCTGGGCGACCTCGGGCAGCGCGTGCGCGGTGGCGACCGCACGGTCGAGCTGCCGGCCGCCGTGGTTGCTCACCACCAGCCCGGCCGCGCCCGCGTCGACGCACGCACGGGCGTCGTCGGCGCGCAGCACGCCCTTGACGAGGACCGGCAGCCCCGAGATCTCGGCCAGCCGCCCGATGTCGTCGAGCGACGCGGCCGGGTCCTGCGCGACCGCGTGCCAGGGGTCGGCGCCCGCGGGCAGGTGACGGCCCAGGTTGGCCAGCTGCCACGCGTGAGGCACGTCGCGCGCGCTGCGGCCGGTCCGCGCGCGGGTGCCCAGCAGCGGGGTGTCCCCGGTGAGCACGAGCGCGCTCGCGCCGAGCTCGACCACCTCGGCGACCAGACCCTCGATCACCGCGCGCCCGCGGGTGAGGTAGACCTGCAGCCACCACGGGCCGGCCGCCGCCGCGACCTCGGCCAACGGGGAGGTGGCGCGCGTCGAGACCACCAGCAGCGCGCCCGCGTCGCGCGCGCCGGCGGCGGTGGCGACCTCGCCGTCGGCCGCGAGCACCCGGTGGTAACCCGTCGCCGCGACCCCGACCGGCGTATCGAGCGCCGTCCCGAGCAGCTCGACGGCGGTGCTCGGCTCGCCCGCGGCCCGCAGCACCCGGGGTCGCAGGCGGTGCTCGCGCCAGGCCGCGGCGGCCTCGCGCAGCGCGACCTCCTCACCCGCGCCGGTCTCGACGTAGTCGAACCAGCCGGGGTCGAGCGCGGCCTCCGCACGCGCCGCCAGGTCTCGCAGCACCGGGAGCACGGCGCCATTGTGCCGTCCCGCCCCGCGGCCGGGGCCGTCCGTGTCGTGGCGGCGGCGCCGCGGTGGTCGGTGGCGCCTCAGTCCCGCAGCCGCACCTGGACCGGGGGTCGCCCGCGTGGTGAGGCCTGCACGATCGTGTCGCCGGGGTGCAGACCCGGATCGCTGCGGTACCTCTCGAGCAGGCGTCGCTCGGCGTCGAGGTCACCCGCGTCGGCGGCGAGCAGCAGCGCGGCGATCTCGTCCGTCCAGCGCTCGTCGTCCTCGGTGACCGGTGTGCCGGGCGCATCCATCCGGCCCCACGAGTCCCACAGCAGCAGCTCGTCGCCGAACCGGTGCGCGACCTCCTGGATCACCTCCTCGAGCAGGAACCGCACCCCGCGCAGCTCCGCGACCCCGGCGACGCCGTAGTCCATCGGGTCGACCTCGCCGCGGCGGTACCCGACCCACGCCTGCGCCGCGGTCACGAACCCGGTCGAGCCGAGCTGCGCCGTCGGCATGTCCATCGGCTGCGGGAGCGCCTCGCGCGGCGCGTCGATCTCGGGGTCGAAACGACGCCAGCGCCCCTCCAGCCACACCTCGGCGACGACGTGGTCGGCGTGCTCGCCGGGCTGGAAGTAGCCGGCGAACCCCAGGCGCGAGCGGGCGGGCAGCCCGTGCTCGCGCAGCGCCGCGACGCACAGCAGGGTGTGGTCGCGGCAGCAACCCTGCAGCCGCTGCTCGGGCGCCCGGTGCTCGGCGAGCGGGGTGCCGTGGCGCCGCTGGTCGGTCGCGAGGATGTCCTCGAGCCAGCGCAGGTCGATGTCGTCGTCGGTCTCCTGCGGCAGCTTCCGGTCGGCAGAGCGGTAGTGGACGATCACGTTGCGCGCGACCTCCGACAGCGCCGGCGGGTCGATCGGCAGCGCCGCCAGCAGGGGTGCGAACCGGCCCGGCCGGGTGTACGGCGTGTGGGCGGCGTGGTCGACGACGGCGGCGGGCTCGGTCATGCTCGGAGCGTGCCACCCGGGGCCGACACCGTCCAGGGACATCCCGACGCCGCAGCGGTGGCGCCGTGCGCGCACCCCCTGGGTGAGAATGGGCGCATGACCCGCGCCGACCTCGACAAGGATCCCGCCGCCGTCGCAGGCATGTTCGACGGGGTCGCCAAGAACTACGACCTCACCAACGACGTGCTCAGCCTCGGTCTGGACCGGTGGTGGCGGCGCGCGACGATCCAGGCGATCGACGCCCTGCCCGGCGAGCGTGTGCTCGACCTCGCGGCGGGCACGGGCACCTCGAGCGAGCCGCTGGCCGACGCGGGTGTCGACGTCGTGCCGTGCGACTTCTCGCCCGGGATGGTCGAGGTGGGCCGCCGGCGCCGGCCCGACCTGCCGTTCGTCGTCGGCGACGCGACCGACCTGCCGTTCGGCGACGCCGAGTTCGACGCCGTCACGATCTCGTTCGGGCTGCGCAACATCGTCGACACCGACAAGGCGCTCCGGGAGATGTACCGGGTGACGAAGCCGGGCGGCCGGCTGGTGATCTGCGAGTTCTCGACGCCGCCCAACCCGGTCGTGCGCGCGGGCTACCGGTTCTACAACGCGACCGTGCTGCCGCGGGTGGCGCGGCTGGTGTCGTCGAACAGCGACGCCTACTCCTACCTCAACGAGTCGATCGCGCACTGGCCCGACCAGCGCACGCTCGCGCGCAGGATCGCCGCCGCCGGCTGGATCAAGGTCGCCTACCGCAACCTGACCGGCGGGCTCGTCGCGCTCCACCGGGCGGCCAAGCCGGCGTCCTGACGCCGTGCGGCGCGGCGCACCTGTCGCGCCAGCACCACGACGAGCGTGAGCGCGGCCGTCAGCCAGGGCGAGTACCCGAGGCCGAGGACCGGCAGCGCGACCCACGCGATGTTGTAGGTCGCGTGCAGCACGGTCGCCAGCAGCAGCCCGGTCCGCGCGTCCGCCGCGCGCTCGGGTGCGGGCGCGACGACGTCGGCGATCAGCAGCCGCAGCGCGACCGAGAACGCGGCCTGCCCGAGCACCCAGCCCGGCGAGCGCCCTGCCTGCGTCCAGGGGATCACGTGCAGACCCGCCCAGAGGAGCCCGACGAGCACGGTCGGCAGCGTGGCGGCCCAGCGCTCGCCGAGCGCTCGCCGCAGGAACCAGGTCCAGCCGGACTCCTCGACGAGCCCGCTCACGAGCAGGCCGAGCGACACCACGACCAGCGCCGTCGCAGACGGCACCGGGTCGGGCGTCGTCGGCCCCACCCAGGCGTCGAGCGCGGCGGCCGCGAGCACGACGGCCGGCAGCAGCGCCGCCCACCGCAGCGCCCGCCGCGCGGCGGCCGGCCACGCGCCGTCGGGCGGTCCCGAGCGGCGGCGCACGCGCACGGCGACCGCCGCCCCGATCCCCGGAGCCACGAACATCAGCGCGCTCACCGGCAGCGCCGCGACCACGAGCTCTCCGGGCGCGGCCGCGCCGAGCAGCCACAGCAGCGCGGAGACCGCGGTCGTCACCGCGACGAAGACCGCGACGCTCATCGGGGCTCCTCGGCTGCGGCCTGCCCCCGCTCCACGGGCCCGGTGAGCGTCGTCAGCCTCGTCAGCCTCGTCAGCACCGCGTCCGCGCAGCGCTCGGGGGAGAGCGTCGCGGTGTCGAGGACCAGGTCCGCCGGGATCGTCGGGAGCAGGGCGCGGAAGCGCGCGTGGGCGCGCTCGTGGAAGCCACGCTCCCGCGAGAGGCCGCGCGCGGGGTCGTCGACCGCGCGCGCCCACGTCACGGCCAGCGGCGCGTCCAGCACGACCCGCAGCACCGGCGTGGCCGGCGGCAGCGACGCCGCCAGCGCGCGCCGCTCGTCGGCGTCGTAGACGTTGCCGACCGCGAGCACCACGTCGGCCTCGGTGGCCAGCCAGCCGGCGACCAGCGCGCCGTGCGCGGCGTGCGCGGCGGGCCACAGCCCGCTCGCCCCGGCGCCGCGACCGGCGACCATCGCGGCGACGTCGTCGACGTCGGCCACGACCGAGGTGCGCCCCTGCGCGGCGAGCCGGTCGGCGACGGCGTGCGCGACCGTGCCCTTGCCCGAGGCGAGGGGACCGACGATCGTCACGAGCTGCGCCACGCCTCCACCCTGCCGCGCGGTCGCGGTCGCGTCCACGGGGTTTCCCGGCGGGGGAGAGCCCCCGGGTCGGACCTCGCGACGACGACCGCGGGCGCCCGGCACGGCGCGTCCGCCGGCCGCTCGCGCGTCCAGGCGTGATGTGCGTCACGGTCCACCTGCCGGACGGTGTCCCAACCGGCACCAACTCGGCCCTCAGGGCGCCGAGGACGCCCTGTCGGTGCAGGGCTGCACCCGGATCGACGCTAAGGTCGGGAGGGGTGCGCGAGCTGTGTCGGAGTCGTGCACGAACCGTGGAATCGCAAGGATTTTAGTCACTCCGACGTGTTGGAAATGGTAGGTGCCGACGTGGCCCGGACGAGGGACGACGACGCCGACGTCATCGTCGTCGGCGCCGGACCCGCAGGCGCCTCGGCCGCCCACTACCTCGCGGCGGCCGGGCGCTCGGTGCTGCTGCTCGAGAAGGCCACCTTCCCGCGCGACAAGGTGTGCGGCGACGGGCTGACGCCCCGCGCCGTCTCCGAGCTGGTCCGGATGGGCGTGCCGATGCGCCCCGAGGACGGCTGGATGCGCAACAAGGGTCTGCGCGTCGTCGGCGGCGGCCACACGATCCACCTGCCCTGGCCGGAGATCGACCGCTACCCCTCCTACGGGCTCGCCAAGGCCCGCATGGGCCTGGACCAGACGCTCGCCTACCACGCACGCACCACTGGCGCGAAGCTCATGGAGGGCGTCAACGTCACCGGCCCGGTCGTCGACGACCGCACCGGCCGCATCGTCGGCGTGACCGCGCGGCAGGTCGACGCCCGCGGCCGCCGGATCGAGGGCGCCGACGCCGAGATCGAGCTGCGGGCCCCGGTCGTGGTCGCGGCCGACGGCGTCTCCGCGCGGCTCGCGACCGCGATGGGCATCGCCAAGCGCGACGACCGCCCGATGGGCGTCGCGGTGCGCACCTACTTCCGCACCCCGCGCCACGACGACGAGTGGATGGAGTCCCACCTCGAGCTGTGGGAGGGCGAGCCGCGACGCTCCGCCCTGCTGCCCGGCTACGGCTGGATCTTCCCGCTGGGCGACGGCACCGCCAACGTCGGGCTCGGCTCGGTCTCCTCGACCGCGCGCGCGACCCAGCTCGACTACCGCGCGCTGCTCGCCGCCTGGATGCGCAACGCGCCCGCGGAGTGGGAGTTCACCCCCGAGAACCAGATCGGCCCGGTGCGCGGCGCGGCGCTGCCGATGTCGTTCAACCGCAAGCCGATCTACCAGCGCGGGCTGCTGCTCGTCGGCGACGCCGGGGGCATGGTCTCGCCGTTCAACGGCGAGGGCATCGCCTACGCGCTGCAGGCCGGGCGCATCGCGGCCGACGTCATCAGCCAGGCGCTGGTGCGCGGCACCGCCGCCGAGCGGGAGCGCACGCTCGCGACCTACGCGACCCGCATGGCCGACGACGTCGGCGGCTACTTCCAGCTCGGCCGGCAGTTCGTCAGGCTCATCGAGCGCCCCGAGGTGATGCACATCTGCACCACGTACGGGCTGCCGCGCAAGCACCTGATGAACTTCGTGCTCAAGCTGCTCTCCGACAGCTACGACACCCGTGGCGGGGACATCTCCGACCGCGTCATCACCGCTCTCACCAAGATCGTGCCCGCAGCATGAGGGCGGCGGCGAGGAAGATCCGAGGAACCCGATGACGAACCCCTACATCCCGATCATCGTGATGGCGTCGCTGGCGCTGCTGATGGCGGTCGGCGGCATCGCCGCCTCCGCGGTCATCGGGCCCAAGCGCTACAACAAGGTCAAGGTCGACGCGTACGAGTGCGGCATCCAGCCGAGCCCTCACGCCGTCGGCATGGGCCGGTTCCCGATCAAGTACTACCTGGTCGCGATGACCTTCATCATCTTCGACATCGAGGTGGTGTTCCTGTACCCGTGGGCGGTCGCGTTCTCCGAGCTCGCGATCTTCGGGCTCGTCGCGATGCTCGGATTCATCTTCCTGATCACGGTGCCCTTCGTGTACGAGTGGCGCCGCGGCGGCCTGGACTGGGACTGAGGTGACCGGAATGAGCTACGACGAGAAGACGCCGTCCGGCTTCGCGCTGGCCAAGGTCGAGGACTTCGTCGGCTGGGCCCACAGCGCCTCGCTGTGGCCGGTCACGATGGGCCTCGCCTGCTGCGCCATCGAGATGATGGCGTTCGGCACCCCGCGCTTCGACGGCTCGCGCTTCGGCATGGAGGTCTTCCGGGCCTCGCCGCGGCAGGCGGACCTGATGATCGTGTCGGGCCGCGTGAGCCACAAGATGGCGCCGGTGATCCGCACCGTCTACGACCAGATGGCCGACCCGAAGTGGGTCATCTCGATGGGCGTGTGCGCCAGCTCCGGCGGCATGTTCAACAACTACGCGATCGTGCAGGGCGTCGACCACGTGCTGCCCGTGGACATCTACCTGCCCGGCTGCCCGCCGCGCCCGGAGATGCTCATCCACGCGATCCTCGAGCTGCAGAAGCACGTCATCAAGGACCAGGCCTTCGGGCCGCACCGCCGTGAGATCGCCCGCAAGGCCGAGGAGGCCGCGCTGAACGCCGTGCCCACCCACGAGATGAAGGGCCTGCTGGCATGACGGAGGAGAACGTCCAGAGCGACGGCGGCGCGACGCCCGAGAACGTCGAGGGCGCGCTCGCGCGCCCCGAGCGGGCCCCGATCGACATCGTCGACGTCCGCACCGGCATGTTCGGCGTGCGCGGCACCGGCGACACCTCCGGCTTCGGCGGTCTCGTCCGCACGGTGGCGCTGCCCGGCCCGAGCGAGCGGCCCTACGGCGGCTACTTCGACGAGGTCGTCGACATCCTCGCCGAGGTGCTCGGCGAGCAGGGGATCGCGTTCGACGACGCGGTCGAGAAGGTCGTCGTCTTCCGGGGCGAGCTGACGATCCACGTCGCGCGCGAGCACCTCCTCGCGGTCGTCCGGGCGCTGCGCGACGACCAGGACCTGCGGTTCGAGCTGTGCCTGGGCGTCAACGGCGTGCACTACCCGAACGACACCGGCCGCGAGCTGCACTGCATCTACCCGCTGAACTCGGTGACGCACAACCGCTCGATCCGGCTCGAGGTCGCCGTGCCCGACGCCGACCCGCACGTGCCGTCGGTCGTCGAGGTGTACCCGGCCAACGACTGGCACGAGCGCGAGACCTACGACTTCTTCGGCGTGATCTTCGACGGTCACCCGGCCCTCACCCGGATCGAGATGCCCGACGACTGGGTCGGCCACCCGCAGCGCAAGGACTACCCGCTCGGCGGCATCGAGGTCGAGTTCAAGGGTGCGACGATCCCGGCGCCCGACAACCGCAGGAGCTACTCATGACCAGCACCTCCACGCCCCGCGCGACAGGCGGCGCGGGAGCAGCAGGCACCGAGGGCGTGCGCGAGTACACCGCGCTCGGCGGCGACTGGGACGACATCGCGGCGGACGCCGCGCGGCTCGGCGACGAGCGCGTCGTCGTCAACATGGGCCCGCAGCACCCCTCGACCCACGGCGTGCTCCGGATCGTCCTCGAGATCGAGGGCGAGACCGTCACCGAGGCCCGTGCAGGGATCGGCTTCCTGCACACCGGCATCGAGAAGAACATGGAGTACCGCACGTTCACGCAGGGTGTGACGTTCTGCACCCGCATGGACTACGTGGCCCCGCTGTTCCAGGAGACCGCGTACTGCCTCGCGGTCGAGAAGCTCCTCGACATCACCGACGACGTGCCCGAGCGGGCCACGCTGATCCGGGTGCTGATGATGGAGCTCAACCGGGTCGCCTCCCACCTCATCGCGATCGGCACCGGCGGCAACGAGCTCGGCGCGACCACGATGATGACGATCGCGTTCCGCGAGCGCGAGGAGATCCTGCGGCTCTTCGAGGCCATCACCGGCCTGCGGATGAACCACGCCTACATCCGCCCCGGCGGCGTCGCGCAGGACCTGCCGCCCGGCACGACCGCCCGCATCCGCGAGGCGATCCCGCGCATCCGCAACGGCATCGGCGAGCTCGAGAAGCTCACGCTCGCCAACCCGATCTTCATCGGCCGCACCAAGGGCGTCGGCTACCTGCCGCTCGCCGGCGCGATGGCGCTCGGCTGCGCCGGCCCGATCCTGCGCTCGGCGGGGCTGCCCTACGACCTGCGCAAGGCGCAGCCGTACTGCGGCTACGAGACCTACGACTTCGAGGTCCCGACCCACACCGACGCCGACGCCTACGCGCGCGTCGTCGTCCGCTTCGCCGAGGCGCGCGAGTCGCTGAAGATCGTCGAGCAGGTGCTCGACCGTCTCGAGGCGCAGGAGCGCTCCGGCAAGCACCCGGTGATGGTCGCCGACCGCAAGATCGCCTGGCCCGCGCAGCTCGCGGTCGGGTCCGACGGCCAGGGCAACAGCCTCGACCACATCCGGGAGATCATGGGCACCTCGATGGAGGCCCTGATCCACCACTTCAAGCTCGTCACCGAGGGCTTCCGGGTGCCGGCGGGGCAGGTCTACCAGCAGATCGAGCACGCGAAGGGGATCATGGGCGTCCACCTCGTCTCCGACGGCGGCACGCGCCCGTACCGGGTGCACTTCCGTGACCCGTCGTTCAACAACCTGCAGTCCCTCGGCATCATGTGCGAGGGCGGCGGGCTCGCCGACGTCGTCGTGGCGGTCGCCTCGATCGACCCGGTGCTGGGAGGTGTCGACCGATGAGCAGCCCGACGACGCACCGCGGCTTCGACGGCTACCCGCCCGAGGTGCGGGAGCGGCTCGACGCCGACGCCCAGGAGATCCTCGCGCGCTACCCCGAGCCCCGCTCGGCGCTGATGCCGCTGCTGCACCTCGTGCAGTCCGAGGACGGCTACGTCTCGCCCGCGGGCATCGCGTTCTGCGCCGAGGTGCTCGGCATCTCGCGCGCGAACGTCTCCGCCGTCGCGACCTTCTACAGCCAGTACAAGCGGCGCCCCAACGGCGACTACACCGTCGGCGTCTGCACGAACACGCTGTGCGCGGTCATGGGCGGCGACGCGATCTTCGAGCGGCTCAGCCAGCGGCTCGGCATCCACCACGACGAGACGACCGAGGGCGGCGAGATCACCCTCGAGCGGATCGAGTGCAACGCGGCCTGCGACTACGCGCCCGTGATGATGGTCAACTGGGAGTTCTTCGACAACCAGACGCCGGAGTCGGCGCTCGCGGTCGTCGACGCGATCCTCGAGGGCCGTGACGTCACGCCCACCCGCGGCGCCGACAAGGTCGTGACCTTCAAGGAGATGTCGCGCGTGCTCGCCGGCTTCGAGGACGGCCGCGCCGACGAGGGCGGCGCCGGCGGCGACGCCACGATGGCGGGGCTGCGGCTCGCGCGCGAGAAGGGCTGGACCGCGCCCCCGATCGACGGCTCGCGCCTGGGCGGCGACGCCCCCGAGGCGGCCGTCGAGCAGGCCGGCACCGAGCCGGTCGGCGACGTCGGCTCGAGCGCCGAGCACGAGCCGACCACCGCGGCCGACACCGACGCCGAGAAGACCGAGGCGATCGACCAGCCCGCGCCCGCGCAGGAGCCGTCGGACGACGCGACCGCCGCGCCGTCGGGCGCCGGCGAGGCACCCGAGCAGGCATCCGAGGAGGATGAGTCATGAGCGAGCGCGCCATGCTGGGACCGGTCCTGTCGGACATCTGGGACGCCGAGAAGCCCTGGACCCTCGCGACGTACACGCAGCACCACGGCTACGAGGCGTGGCGGCACGCGATCCACCAGGAGCCCGCGAGCCTGGTCGACGTCGTCAAGAACTCCGGCCTGCGCGGCCGCGGCGGCGCCGGCTTCCCGACCGGCCTCAAGTGGTCCTTCCTGCCGCCGCCGGACGGCGGCCCCCGCTACCTCGTCGTCAACGCCGACGAGTCCGAGCCGGGGACCTGCAAGGACATCCCGCTGATGATGGCCAACCCGCACGCGCTCGTCGAGGGCATGGCGATCACGAGCTTCGCGATCGGCGCCAACCACGCCTTCATCTACCTGCGCGGCGAGGTCGTGCACGTGTACCGCCGGCTGCTCGCGGCCGTGCGCGAGGCGCGCGAGGCCGGGCTGCTCGGGACGAACATCATGGGCACCGGCTACGACCTGCAGATCACCGTGCACGCGGGCGCCGGCGCCTACATCTGCGGCGAGGAGACCGCGCTGCTCGACTCGCTCGAGGGGCGCCGCGGCCAGCCGCGCCTCAAGCCGCCGTTCCCCGCGGTCGCGGGCCTGTACGCGCGGCCGACCGTCGTCAACAACGTGGAGTCGGTCGCCTCGGTGCCCGGCATCATCCGCGGCGGCGAGGACTGGTTCGCCTCGATGGGCACCGAGAAGAGCAAGGGCCACGGGTTCTTCTCGCTCTCGGGCCACGTCGCGCGCCCGGGCCAGTACGAGGCGCCGCTCGGTATCACGCTGCGCGAGCTGCTCGACCTCGCCGGCGGCATCCGCGACGGCCACCAGCTGAAGTTCTGGACGCCGGGCGGCAGCTCGACGCCGATCTTCACCGCCGAGCACCTCGACGTCCCGCTCGACTTCGACTCGGTCGCCGCGGCCGGCTCGATGCTCGGCACGCGCGCGCTGCAGATCTTCGACGAGACGGTCTCGGTCGTGCGCGCCGTCACGCGCTGGCTGGACTTCTACAGCCACGAGTCCTGCGGCAAGTGCACCCCGTGCCGCGAGGGCACCTACTGGCTGCGCGAGGTGCTGCACCGGCTCGAGGCCGGGCAGGGCCGCGAGGGCGACGTCGACCTGCTGCTCGACATCGCCGACAACATCGAGGGCCGCTCCTTCTGCGCGCTCGGCGACGCCGCGGCGACGCCGGTCAAGAGCGGCATCAAGCACTTCCGTGAGGAGTTCGAGCAGGGCATGCACACGCCCGCCTGGGAGCTCTTCCCCTACGAGGCCAACGCCCTCTTCACCGAGCTCGCCGGAGCCGCCCGATGACCACCACCGCCAACTCCGCCACCGGCGCCGTCGCGAAGCCGGAGGACGTCACCCTGACCATCGACGGCGTCGAGGTCACCGCGCCCAAGGGCACGCTGATCATCCGCGCCGCCGAGCAGGTGGGCATCCAGATCCCGCGCTTCTGCGACCACCCGCTGCTGGCGCCCGCGGGCGCCTGCCGCCAGTGCCTGGTGATGGTGTCGACGCCCGACCGCGACGGCAACCTCCGCCAGATGCCGAAGCCGCAGGCCTCCTGCACGATGGAGATCTCGCCCGGCATGGTGGTGAACACCCAGCGGACGTCGGAGGTCGCCGACAAGGCGCAGCACGGCGTCATGGAGTTCCTGCTCATCAACCACCCGCTGGACTGCCCGGTCTGCGACAAGGGCGGCGAGTGCCCGCTCCAGAACCAGGCGATGAGCAACGGGCGCGCGACGTCGCGGTTCACCGACGTCAAGCGGACCTACCCCAAGCCGGTGAAGATCTCGACCGAGATCCTCCTGGACCGCGACCGCTGCATCCTGTGCCAGCGCTGCACGCGGTTCCAGGCGGAGATCGCCGGTGACCCGTTCATCGACCTGCAGGGACGCGGCGGCGGTCACCCGGGCGGCTCCGAGCACGGCATGCTGCCGCAGCAGATCGGCGCGTTCGACGAGGGCATCCTCGGCTTCTCCGCGTTCGGCGGCGACGAGCCGCGCGACGTCGCGGTCACCGACCAGATGACGGGCCCGGACGGCGACCCGGCCCTCCTCTCGGGCGTCTCCTACACGGTGGGCGCGGCCGAGGTCGACACCACCGGCCGCCCGTTCGCCTCGTACTTCTCGGGCAACACGATCCAGATCTGCCCGGTCGGGGCGCTGACCTCGGCGACCTACCGGTTCCGGGCCCGCCCGTTCGACCTGGTCTCGACGCCGTCGGTCGCCGAGCACGACGCGTGCGGCTCCGCGATCCGCGTCGACCACCGTCGCGGCGTCGTGCTGCGCCGGCTCGCGGGCAACGACCCGGCGGTCAACGAGGAGTGGATCACCGACAAGGACCGCTTCGCGTTCGCGTGGCAGTCGCTGCCGGACGTCCTCGAGGCACCGCTCGTGCGCGACGAGGAGACCGGCGAGCTCGTCCCGACCTCGTGGTCGGAGGCGATCGCGCTCGCCGCGCAGGGGCTGGCCGAGGCCGCCGAGAACGGTGGCGTGGGCGTGCTGCCCGGTGGTCGCCTGACGCTCGAGGACGCCTACGCCTGGTCGAAGTTCGCGCGCGTGGTGCTGGGCACCAACGACGTCGACTTCCGGGCCCGCGCCCACAGCGCCGAGGAGGCGCAGTTCCTGGGGCACGCCGTCGCCGGCACGGGCATGGGCGTGACGTTCAACGACCTCGAGGCCGCGCCGCACGTGCTGCTCGTCGGGCTCGAGCCCGAGGAGGAGGCCGGCACGATCTTCCTGCGGCTGCGCAAGGCCGTGCTCGCGAAGAAGACCTCCGTGACGACGGTCGCGCCGTTCGCGACCCGCGGCTCGGTCAAGATGCGCGCGGCCGTGGTCACCACCGAACCCGGTGGTGAGACCGAGGCGCTGCGTGCGATCGCCGCGGGCGAGGCCGACCACGGCCCGCTGCGCGAGGCGCTGAGCGCGCCGGGCGCCGTCGTGCTCGTCGGCGAGCGGCTCGCGCAGGTGCCCGGCGGTCTGACGGCGGCGCTCGCGCTGGCCGAGGCCACCGGTGCACGGCTGGCGTGGGTGCCCCGGCGTGCGGGCGACCGCGGCGCCGTCGAGGCTGGTCTGCTCCCGGGCCTGCTGCCCGGCGGTCGCCCGGTCACCGACGCCGAGGCCCGCGTCGACATCGCGAGCGCCTGGGGCGTCGAGGGGTCGCTGCCGGCCGAGCCGGGTCGCGACCTCACGGGCATCCTGGCCGCGGCCGGAGCCGGCGAGCTCGGCGGCCTGCTGCTCGGCGGCGTCGACGTCGAGGACCTGCCGGGCTCCGGTGCGGCCGAGCAGGCCGTCCGCGACGCCGGGTTCGTCGTCCAGCTCGAGGTGCGCAGCTCGGCGCTGTCGCGCTACGCCGACGTCGTGCTGCCGGTCGCTCCGCCCACGAAGAAGGCGGGCCGCTTCCTCACCTGGGAGGGTCGTCCGCGGCCGTTCGAGGCGGTCTTCGCGACCAGCGCGCGCTCCGACGCCCAGGTGCTCGACATGCTCGCCCGGGGCATGGGCGTGCGGCTCGGGACAGACTCGGTCGCGGCCGCCGGTGCCGAGGTCGACGAGCTCTCCGGCTGGGACGGCGCCCGGGTGCCCGCCCCGCAGGTCGAGGGTCGTCGTGTCGAGCGCCGCGAGGGCGAGCACACGCTCGCGACCTGGCGGATGATGATCGACGCCGCGCGCTGCCAGGACGGCGAGCCGTACCTGGCCGGCACCGCGCACCGCCCGGTCGCGCGCATCTCGCCGGCGACCGCCGCCGGTCTCGGCGTGCGCGACGGCGAGCGGGTCACCGTGCGCGGCCCGCTCGGCTCGGTCACGCTGCCGGCGCTCGTGACGCCGATGCCCGACCACGTGGCCTGGCTGCCGCTGCACTCGCCGGGCTCCTCGCTGTACCGGATGCTCGGCGCGGGCGCGGGCGACGCCGTCCGCCTCGAGGCCGCCGCCCACCCGACCGACGCGGAGGTCACCCGATGAACGGCATGGCGCCGGTGCTGGCCCAGTCCGCGACCGCGGCCGACTTCAGCAACGACACGATCCTGGTGACGATCCTCAAGGGCGCCGCCATCCTCGTGTTCCTGCTGCTGTCGGTGCTGTTCGCGATCTGGTTCGAGCGCCGTCTCGTGGCTCGCTTCCAGCAGCGCATCGGCCCGAACTGGAACGGCCCGCAGGGTCTGCTGCAGTCGCTGGCCGACGCGATGAAGCTCCTGCTCAAGGAGGACATCACCGTCAAGGCGGCCGACAAGATCATCTACCTGGTCGCGCCGATCATCTCGGTGTTCTGCGCGTTCATGGTGTTCGCGGTGATCCCGTTCGGCCCCGAGGTCAGCATCTTCGGCGTCGTGACGCCGCTGCAGATGACCGACTTCCCGGTCGCGGTCCTCTACATCCTGGGCATCACGGCGCTCGGCGTGTACGGCATCGTGCTGGGCGGCTGGGCCTCCGGCTCCACCTACCCGCTGCTCGGTGCGGTCCGCTCGACCGCGCAGGTGATCTCCTACGAGCTCGCGATGAGCCTCGCGCTCGTCAGCGTGTTCCTGTGGGCCGGCTCGATGTCGACGTCGCAGATCGTGGCCTCGCAGGAGAACACCTGGTGGGCGTTCACGCTGCTGCCGGCGTTCATCATCTACATCATCTCGATGGTCGGCGAGACCAACCGGCTCCCGTTCGACCTCCCGGAGGCCGAGGGCGAGCTGGTCGGTGGCTTCCACACCGAGTACTCCTCGATGAAGTTCGCCTGGTTCTTCCTCGCCGAGTACATCAACATGCTCAACGTCTCCGCGGTCGCCACGACGCTGTTCCTCGGCGGCTACCGGGCGCCGTTCGGCATCGGCCTGCTGTTCGACGGCGCGCTCGACACCGGCTGGTGGGGCGTGCTGTGGTTCCTGGCCAAGCTGTGGCTGCTGATGGCGTTCTTCGTGTGGGTCCGCGGCACGCTGCTGCGGTTCCGCTACGACCAGTTCATGAACTTCGGCTGGAAGGTGCTGATCCCGGCCGGCCTCGCGACCGTCGTGTTCTACGCGGTCCTCAAGGGTCTGTCGACCGGTCCCGACGCGCTGCTGTCGTTCGGCGGCACCGTGCTCACGATCGAGTGGCGCCAGCTGCTGCTCGGCGTCGTCGGCGGCCTCGTGGTCGCGGCGGTGCTGATGCTGCTGTTCCCGGGTGAGGACGACGCCAAGGACGCCAAGGACGCCAAGGACGCCACGGGCACGAAGCGCGCCGCCGGCACCGCGAAGGCGGGCACCGGCTCCGCGGCGGACGCCGAGCCGTTCGACCCGTTCGCCGGCGGCTACCCGGTGCCGCCGCTGCCCGGCCAGAAGCTGCCCCCGTCGCCGCGCAAGGCGCGGGTCACCACACCAGCGGCCGCACCGTCGTCGAGCGAGACGACGGTCGGCGCAGGGGAGGACGAGAAGTGAGCGACGACGAGACCACCACCCCGACGCCCGAGGGCGGCGAGGTCGAGCGGCGGGAGCCGGTGCGGGGCCAGGGTGCCCTCGACATCCCCGGCACCCCGGCGGCCGACCTGCTGCCGGAGCCGGCCAACGCGGTCGAGGCGCTCGTCGCGCCCGTCGCGGGGTTCGGCGTCACGATGGCCACGCTGTTCCGGCCGGTCGTCACCGAGCAGTACCCGCGCGAGAAGGCGCCGGTGGAGCCGCGGTTCCACGGCCGGCACCAGCTCAACCGGCACCCGGACGGCCTGGAGAAGTGCATCGGCTGCGAGCTGTGCGCGTGGGCGTGCCCGGCGGACGCGATCTACGTCGAGGGCGCCAGCAACAGCCCCGAGGCGCAGTACTCGCCCGGCGAGCGCTACGGCCGCGTGTACCAGATCAACTACCTGCGGTGCATCTTCTGCGGGCTGTGCATCGAGGCGTGCCCGACCCGCGCGCTGACGATGACCAACGAGTTCGAGCTCGCCGACCGCTCGCGCGCCGACCTGATCTTCACCAAGGAGGATCTGCTCGCGCCGCTGCGTGAGGGCATGCTCGCGGCCCCGCACCCGATGGTCGAGGGCACCACCGACGGCGACTACTACCGCGGCGAGGTCACCCGCCCCACGCCCGAGCAGGTCGAGTGGGTGCGGCGCCACCGCCCCGACGACCCGACGCTGGACTCGGCCGCCGCCGCTGCCGAGCGGGGCTCGGTCCGCGCCGGCGCCGCGCAGGGAGGCGAGCAGTGACCGGGCTGACGATCTCCGCGGGCGAGGGGGTCCTCTTCTGGATCCTCGCCCCGCTGATGGTGCTGGGCGCGCTGTCGCTGCTGTTCGCCCGCCGCACCGTGCACATCGCGGTCTCGATCGCCGGTGTCATGGTCGGCCTGGCGGTCATGTACATCGCGAACGAGGCGACGTTCCTCGGGGTCGCGCAGGTCGTCGTCTACACCGGCGCGGTCATGATGCTGTTCGTCTTCGTCATCATGCTGGTCGGTGTCGACTCGACCGAGTCGCTCACCGAGACGCTGCGCGGGCAGCGCTGGCTCGCGGCGCTGTCGGCGCTCGGCCTCGCGATCCTGCTCGGCGCGGTCGTGACGCGCGCGGTGCTCCCGGAGCCCGTCGGGCTGGCCGCGGCCAACGCCGACTCGAACCCGGTCGCCGTCGCACGGCTGGTGTTCAGCGACTTCGTGTTCGCGTTCGAGCTGACGGGCGCCCTCCTCATCACCGCCGCGGTCGGCGCGCTGTCGCTGACCCACCGGGTGCGGCTGGGCATCAAGGTCGACCAGCGCACGCTCGCCGAGGCCAAGCTCAAGCGCTACGGCGCCGGCGGCGACGCGACGCTCGTCGTCAACCGGCCCGGCCCGGGCGTCTACGCGCGCCACAACTCGGCCGACATGCCCGCCGTCGACGCCGCAGGCAACCCGGTCGAGGAGTCGATCACCACGGTGCTGCGGGTGCGCGGGCAGGAGCGTGAGCTCCCCAGCGCGGAGGAGCTGGCCGACGCCGGTCACCCCTACGGCAGCCCGGCGGTCGAGGCCCCGACCGGCACTCAGGCGAAGGAGATCGACGCGTGAGCCTCGTCAACTACCTGGTCCTCGCGGGGATCCTGTTCGCGATCGGGTCGGCCGCGGTGCTCGTGCGCCGCAACTCGATCGTCGCCTTCATGGGCGTCGAGCTCATGCTCAACGCCGCGAACCTGACCCTCGTGACCTTCGCCCGCATGCACGGCGACCTCAGCGGGCAGGTGATCGCCTTCTTCGTGATGGTGGTCGCCGCGGCGGAGGTCGTCATCGGGCTCGCGATCATCGTGTCCATCTTCCGAACCCGCGGGTCGGCGTCCCTCGACGACGCCAGCCTGCTGAAGAGCTGAGGCGCTCGGATGTCCGTCGATCTGGCCGCGACTCTCGTCGTCGCGATCCCGCTGCTCAGCGCGGGTGTGCTGCTGCTCCTGGGCCGTCGTTCCGACGGCTTCGGCCACTGGCTGGGGGTGGCGGCCTCCGCCGCGTCCTGCGTGCTGTCGGTGCTGCTGCTGCTCTCGCTGCTCGGCTCCCCGGCCGAGGACCGCTCGGTGGGCGTGCACCTGTTCTCGTGGATCCCCGCCGGTGAGCTGAGCGTCGACGCCGGGTTCCTCGTGGACCCGCTGTCGGTGACGTTCCTCATCCTCATCACCTTCGTCGGCACGCTCATCCACGTGTACGCGGTCGCGTACATGGAGCACGACGACGACCGGCGCCGGTTCTTCGCCTACCTGAACCTGTTCGTCGCCGCGATGCTGATCCTGGTGCTCGCGGACTCCTACGCGCTGCTGTTCGTCGGCTGGGAGGGCGTCGGTCTGGCGTCCTACCTGCTCATCGGGTTCTGGAACCAGCGCACCGACTACGCGGTCGCCGCCAAGAAGGCGTTCGTCATGAACCGCGTCGGCGACATGGGTCTGCTCATCGGGATGGGCGCCCTGTTCGCGACCGTCGGCTCGGTCGAGTTCGACGAGGTGTTCGCCGCGGTGCCCGGCCTCAGCGAGGGCTGGCTCACCGCGATCGGGCTGGCGCTGCTGCTCGGCGCGTGCGGCAAGTCGGCGCAGTTCCCGCTGCAGGCCTGGCTCGGCGACGCGATGGCGGGCCCGACCCCGGTCTCGGCGCTCATCCACGCCGCGACGATGGTCACCGCCGGCGTCTACCTCATCGTGCGCTCCGGCCCGATCTTCGAGGCGGCCCCGACCGCGCAGCTCGTCGTCGCCGTCGTCGGTGCCGTGACCCTGCTCTTCGGTGCGATCGTCGGCTGCGCCAAGGACGACATCAAGAAGGCGCTGGCGGCGTCGACGATGTCGCAGATCGGCTACATGATGCTCGCCGCGGGGCTCGGCCCGATCGGGTACGCGTTCGCGATCTTCCACCTGTTCACGCACGGGTTCTTCAAGGCCGGGATGTTCCTCGGCGCCGGGTCGGTCATGCACGGCATGAACGACGAGGTCAACATGCGCGGCTTCGGCGGGCTGAGCAGGTACATGCGGGTCACGTGGATCACGTTCGGCCTCGGCTGGCTCGCGATCCTCGGCATCCCGCCGTTCTCCGGCTTCTGGAGCAAGGACAAGATCATCGAGGCCGCGTTCGTGGGCGAGGGCTGGCAGCCCTGGGTCCTCGGCGGCGCGGCGCTGATCGGCGCCGGGATCACCGCGTTCTACATGTCGCGGCTGTTCTTCATGACCTTCCACGGCGAGCCGCGGTTCAACGACGGGAAGAACGACCAGCCGGGCCCGGAGCAGCACCCCCACGAGTCGCCCGCGCTCATGACCGTCCCGATGATCGTCCTCGCGCTCGGCTCGGCCGCCCTCGGTGGCGTGCTGATGGTGGGGGAGTCGTTCTTCCACTGGCTGGAGCCGGTCACCGGGCACGTCGAGCACCACGAGCCGGTCGTGCCGGTGCCGGTCCTGATCGCCGCGACCCTCGTCCTCGTCGCGCTGGGCGTCTTCCTCGCCTGGCGCCAGTACTGGGCCGCGCGCGTGCCGGTCACCGCCCCCGCCGGGTCGGTGCTCACCCGGGCCGCACGTCGCGACCTGTACCAGGACGTCGTCAACGAGGCGGTCTTCGCCCGCCCGGGCACGCACCTGGTGCGCACCATGACCTACGCCGACACCGCCGTCGTCGACGGCGCCGTCAACGGCCTCGGGGCCGGGGCCGTCGGCTGGGGCGAGCGGCTGCGGAAGGTCCAGAACGGCTTCGTCCGCAGCTACGGCGCGCTCATGGCCGTCGGTGTCGTCCTTGTCCTCGTCGCCGTGCTCGCGACGCGGATCTGAGCCAGCGGGAAGCGCAGAGAAGAGAACAGATGCCTCAAGACATCCTCGGACAGTCCCCGCTGACCGTCCTCGTCCTGGTCCCGGCCCTCGTGGCCGCGGTCGTGTGGCTGGTGCCGCCGCTGCGGCGGCTCGCGCGACCCATCGGTCTCGCGACCAGCCTCGTCGTCCTCGCCGGTGCCGTCGCGCTGGCGGCCGGCTTCGACCTCGGAGCCGCCTCCGAGACCCAGTACCTGCAGACCAACGGCTGGATCCCTGCGTTCGGGGCGAGCTACGCCGTCGGCGTCAACGGCCTCGGGCTGACGATGATCCTGCTGGCCACCCTCCTGGTGCCGCTGGTGATCGTCGCCGGCTGGAAGGAGGTGACGCTGCCCGCCGGCGTCGCCGACGACGACGAGTCGGCCGCCGCCAAGGCCCTCGCCTACCGGCAGGCCGGCTGGGTCGCGCTCGTGCTGGTGCTGGAGGCGCTCATGATCGCGGTCTTCGCCGCCCGCGACGTCTTCCTGTTCTACGTCCTCTTCGAGGCGATGCTGATCCCGGTGTACTTCCTCATCGGGGTCTACGGCGGGCCCAACCGCCGCTACGCCGCGATCAAGTTCCTGCTGTACTCCCTCGCCGGTGGTCTGCTGATGCTGGCCGCGGTCGTCGGGTACTTCTTCGTCGGCACCGACCAGGGCCCGCAGGCGTTCCTGCTCGACGGCGCCCAGCCGCTCGCGATGCCGTACGGCACCGAGCTGGCGCTGTTCCTCGGCTTCTTCGTCGCGTTCGCCGTCAAGGCACCGATGTGGCCGGTGCACACGTGGCTGCCGGACGCCGCCCAGCAGGCCCCGCCGGGCACCTCGACGCTGCTCGTCGGCGTGCTCGACAAGGTCGGCACCTTCGGCATGATCGCGCTCTGCCTGCCGCTGTTCCCGGAGGCCTCGCGGGCCGCGGCGCCGGTGATCATCGTGCTCGCGCTGGTCTCGATCATCTACGGCGGCCTGCTCGCGATCGGGCAGAACGACCTCATGCGGATGATCGCGTTCACGTCGGTGTCGCACTTCGGCTTCATCGTGCTCGGCATCTTCGTCGGCACGTCGACGGCGATGACCGGCGCGATGATCTACATGGTCGCCCACGGCGTCTCGACCGCCGCGATGTTCCTCGTCGGCGGGTTCCTCACCCAGCGCGGCGGCACCCAGGACATGTCCGCCTACGGCGGCATGCAGCGCGTCACCCCGCTGATCGCCGGCACCTTCCTGGTCTCCGGTCTCGCGTCGCTCGCGCTGCCCGGCCTGTCCGGGTTCGTGCCGGAGTACCTGGTGCTGCTCGGCACCTTCCAGCACGCCCCGTGGATGGCGATCGTCGCGGTCTTCGGCGTCGTGCTCGCGGCGCTGTACATCCTGCTGGCCTACCAGCGGGTGTTCACGGGACCGCCGTCGACCACCCACGCGGGGATGCCCGATCTCGGCGGCCGCGAGAAGGTCGTCATGGGTGTCCTCGTCGCCGCCATGCTGTTCCTCGGCTTCTACCCGGCCCCGGTGCTCGACGCGCTGACGCCGGTCGCTGACGCCGTCTCTACCTTCTTCGTCGGAGGGGTCGCCTGATGTTCGTCGCGCCGCACATCGAGTGGGCCGCTCTCACCCCCGTCCTCATCCTGCTGGGCGCGGCGGTGATCGGCGTGCTCGTCGAGGCCTTCGTGCCGCGGGCGTCCCGCCGGCTCGTGCAGCTCGCGCTGTCCGCGCTCGCGGTCGCCGGCGCCCTCGTCGCCGTGACGTGGCGCTGGACCGTCGTCCAGAGCAGCGGGCCGCGCGAGCTCGTCGCCGGCGCGCTGCGCGAGGACGGCCCCGCGCTGCTCGCGCAGGCCGTGCTGCTCGTGCTGTCGCTGCTCGCGCTGCTCGTCATCGCGGACCGCTCCCGCGGCGAGGACGGCTTCGCACCGACCGCCGCCGCCGTCCCGGGCTCGGAGTACGAGGACCAGGCCCGCCGTGCGGGGCTGGCCCAGACCGAGGTCTTCCCGCTGACGATGTTCGCCGTCACCGGCATGCTGGTGTTCCCGGCGGCCGCGGACCTGCTGACGATGTTCATCGCGCTCGAGGTGCTCTCGCTGCCGCTGTACCTGCTCGCGGGGCTGGCGCGCTACCGCCGCCTGCTGTCGCAGGAGGCGTCGCTGAAGTACTTCCTGCTCGGCGCCTTCTCCTCGGCGTTCTTCCTCATGGGGCTGGCGCTGCTGTACGGCTACGCCGGCTCGGTGCGGCTGGACGAGCTCGCGGTCGCGGTGCCGGCCATGGCGGGCATGGACGGGCTGCTGCTCGCGGGCAGCGCGCTCGTCATCGTCGGGCTGCTGTTCAAGGTCGGCGCCGTGCCGTTCCACGCCTGGACGCCGGACGTCTACCAGGGCGCCCCGACGTCGGTCACCGGCTTCATGGCGGCGTGCACCAAGGTCGCGGCGTTCGCGGCGCTGCTGCGGTTCGTCTACGTCGTCACCCCGGGGCTGACCTGGGATCTCGCGCCCTTCCTGTGGACGGTCGCGATCCTCACGATGGTGGTCGGCACCGTGCTGGCGATCGTGCAGACCGACATGAAGCGGACGCTCGCCTACTCCTCGGTCGCGCACGCGGGCTTCCTGCTGCTGGGCGTGATCGCGCTCGACGAGCGCGGCATCGGCGGCGTGATCTTCTACCTGCTCGCCTACGGCCTCGCGACGGTCGGCTCCTTCGGGCTGGTGTCGCTGGTGCGCACCAAGGACGCCGACGGCAACGTCACCTCCGAGGCGGGGCACCTGTCGGAGTGGGCCGGCCTCGGCCGCCGCAGCCCGGTGCTCGCGGTCTCGTTCGCGCTGTTCCTGCTGTCGTTCGCGGGCATCCCGCTGACGGCGGGCTTCACCGGCAAGTTCGCGGTGTTCTCGGCGGCGGTCGCAGGAGGTGCCTGGCCGCTCGTGGTGGTGGCCGTGCTCGCCTCGGCTGCGGCGGCGTTCTTCTACGTGCGGATCATCGTCCTGATGTTCTTCACGGAGCCGCCGGTCGCCGAGGACGGCTCGTCGACGACGGTCGTGCGGACCGAGGGCCTGACCGCGGTCGCGGTCGTCGTGTGCGCCGTCGGCACCGTCCTGCTGGGTGTGGTCCCGAGCGCGATTCTTGCGATCACGGCGCAGGCGTCTAAGTTCTTGCTGTGACCTCGACCCTGGATCTCGGCGACGCCGGCCTCGAGGAGGTCGTGCTCGGCGAGCTCGACGACGTCGAGCGGCGGCTGACCGATGCCGCGTCGAACGCGGACCCGCTCGTGCAGACGCCGTCGCGTCACCTCATGGACGCGGGCGGCAAGCGGCTGCGCCCGGTGCTCGTCATGCTCACCGCCCACTTCGGCAGCGGCATCAACGAGCAGGTGCGCACGGCCGCCGTCGCCACCGAGCTGACGCACCTGGCGACGCTGTACCACGACGACGTCATGGACGACGCGCCGCTGCGGCGCGGCGCCCCGAGCGCGCAGCACCTGTGGGGCAACTCGATCGCGATCCTCACCGGCGACCTGCTGTTCGCGAAGGCGTCCCGGATGGTCTCGGAGCTGGGGCCGGTCGCGGTGCGGATCCAGGCGGAGGCGTTCGAGCGGCTGGTGCTCGGCCAGCTGCACGAGACGATCGGCCCGCGCGAGGGCGAGGAGCCGGTCGACCACTACCTGCGGGTGCTGGCCGACAAGACGGGGTCGCTGATCTCGGCGGCCGCGCACTACGGCACGCTGTTCTCGGGGGCCGACGAGGCCGCCGTCACGGCGTCGATCGCCTACGGCGAGAAGGTCGGTGTCGCGTTCCAGCTCGCCGACGACGTCATCGACCTCGTGTCGGACGCCTCGACGCTCGGCAAGGAGCCGGGCACCGACCTGCGCGCCGGCGTCGCGACGATGCCGGTGCTGCTGCTACGCGCCCGCGCGGCCGCGGGCACCCTCGACGAGGTCGGCGCGAGCGTGCTGCGCGACCTCGACTCCGACGACGAGGACGTGCGCGCCTCGACCCTCGACCGGCTGCGCAGCCACCCCGTGCTCGACGAGGCCCGCTCGATGGCCCGCGGCTGGGCCGCCGACGCCGTCGCCGAGCTCGACCCGCTGCCCGAGTCCGCCGCCAAGCAGGCCCTGACCGCCTTCGCCGACCTCCTCGTCGACCGCCTCGCCTGACGGTTTCAACCCACTTCTGCCCCCGGGAAGGGTTTCAACCCAGTTCTGCCCCTTTCTAGCGTCTCGCTTCTGTGCCGGCGCTGGGGTGGTCTCAGCGGCCGAGCGCCTCTCGCAGCGAGGGGCACGAGTCCCGGGAAGGTGGCCGACAGCAGGTTGAACCCGTCCGGTGGCGAGACTGGGTTGAAACCTCGTCTGGGGGCAGGAGTGGGTTGAAACTACTTCTGGGGGCAGGAGTGGGTTGAAACTACTTCTGGGGGCAGGAGTGGGTTGAAACCCTGTGTGGGTGGGGGATGCGACAGTAGGGCCGTGACGGCGTTGGCGCGGGTGGTCGAGGTCGCGGAGGAGGTCGCCGCGACGTCGGGGCGGCGCGCGAAGGTGACGGCGCTCGCGGGGCTGCTGGGCGAGCTCGACCCCGCCGAGGTCGTCCCTGCCGTCGGCATGCTGGTCGGCAAGCCGAGGCAGGGGCGCACGGGCGTGGGGGTGCAGACGCTGCGGTCGGTGCGGCCTGCGCCGAGCCCGGCGCCGACACTGACCGTCGGTGACGTCGACGCCGCCCTCGAGGCCCTCGCGGCCGCCGCAGGCGCAGGCTCCACCGCCGCCCGCGCCACGACGCTGGGCGCGCTGCTGGGTGCCGCGACCGCGCCCGAGCAGGACTTCCTCAGCCGGGTCATCCTGGGCGACGTGCGCACCGGTGCGCTCGAGGCGGTCGTGCTCGACGCCGTCGCGGCCGCGGCCGGCGTCCCCGCGGCCGTCGTGCGCCGGGCCGCGATGCTCACCGGCGACCCGGGCGAGACCGCCCGGCTGGCGCTCACCGGCGCCGACCTCACCGCGATCGGGCTCACGCCCGGCACGCCGGTGCTGCCGATGCTCGCCGGGACCGCGGCGAGCGCGGGGGAGGCGGTCGAGGTGACCGGCGAGGCGTCGGTCGAGGCGAAGCTCGACGGCGCCCGCCTGCAGGTGCACCGGGTCGACGGCGTCGTGCGCGCCTACACGCGCAGCCTCGCCGACATCACGCCCCGGGTGCCCGAGGTCGTCGAGCTGGTCGCGGGGCTGCCCGGCGGCGACCTCGTCCTCGACGGCGAGACGCTGCGGCTGGACGAGGACGGCCGCGCCAAGCCGTTCGCCGAGACGATGAGCCGGTTCGGCCGGCTCGGCGAGCACCCCGCGCAGACCGGGCTGTCCACGTTCTTCTTCGACCTGCTGCACGCCGACGGCGAGGACCTGCTCGACGTGCCGCTGCGGCGCCGCCGGCAGCTCCTCGCCGAGCGCGTCGGGCCGCACCTGGTGCCGGGCGAGGTCACCGCCGACCCCGCGGTCGGGCAACGGGTGCTCGACGAGGCGCTGGCCGCCGGCCACGAGGGCGTCGTCGTCAAGGCGATCGAGAGCCCCTACGAGGCCGGTCGCCGCGGCAAGCGGTGGCTGAAGGTCAAGCCGGTGCTCACCTACGACCTCGTGGTGCTCGCCGCGGAGTGGGGGTACGGGCGCCGGACCGGGTGGCTGTCCAACCTGCACCTCGGCGCGCGCGACCCCGAGGGCGCCTTCGGCCCTCCCGGCGGCTTCGTCATGGTCGGCAAGACCTTCAAGGGCCTCACCGACGCGTTGCTGCGGTGGCAGACCGAGCACTTCCCGACGATCGCGACGCACGAGACGCCCGGCGTCGTGTGGCTGCAGCCGACCACCGTCGTCGAGATCGCGATCGACGGCGTGCAGCGCTCCACGCGCTACCCGGGCGGCGTCGCGCTGCGCTTCGCGCGCGTCAAGCGCTACCGCACCGGCGCCGACGCCAAGCCCGCCGAGGAGGCCGACACGATCGACACGCTGCGGGCGCTGCTGCGCTGAGCCGATGGGCACGTCTGCCCTCGACCGCGCGGACCGCCGGACCTACCGTGACCGGGAAGTCGCGGCGTGCGTGGAGGACCGGGGTGTGAGCTCGAGACGAGAGACGACGACGTCCACCCTCCGGAGGCTCGGCGCCGTCGCCGAGACCGTCGTGAGCGACCTCGCCGCAGGCCGGGCGGCGCTGCCGCGGCTGGCGATGGGCAGCGACGACGAGGGCGTGGTCCACGTCGGCATCGACCGGGAGGGCGACGTCGTCCGGCTCGACCTCGACGCGCACTGGCGTGACGCGCTGCCGCCGGAGCGTCTCGGCGCCGCCGTCACCGACGCGCTCGCGCGCGCCGCGGAGATCCGCACGGGGGACTGGGCTTCCGCGCTGCCGCGTCCCGACGCGGCGAGCCCCGTGCGACCCACGCCGCCGGCGGCGGGCCCCCTCGTCGTGCCGGCCGACGGCGACACCTCCCGGCCGGTCGCCGTCGCGCCCGGGCCCGCCGGCTGCGTGGTCAGGATCGCACCGGGGTGGGCGGCCGACGCCGACGGCGACGCCGTGCGCGACGCGGTGCTCGCCGCCGTCCGGACCGCTGCCGGCGGCCCGGGCCCCGTGGCCGCGGCGGGGCTCGGCGACGTCGTCGGGCTGCAGGGACGCGGCCACGACACGCTCGCCGCGGCTGCTGCGGCGCTGCCGCCCTTCATGCGGCACTCGGTACTCGCCGCCGTCGAACGGGTGCACGACGTCACGACCACGGCCCTCGCGCTGCCCGTGAGCAGCCAGGCGGTCGCCGGCCCCGCGCTGCGCGACCACGCGTCGGCGCTGCGGCGGTGCCTGCACCTCGTGGACCGGCCGGCCGGGCTGCCGGAGGCCGCCGCGGCGTGGGCGGAGGCGGGCGTCGCGCTCACCCAGGGCCTCGCGCGGGCGCGCTCCCGGCC
>NZ_WNXX01000023.1 GCF_009733795.1 Actinotalea caeni | reverse complement strand
GGCGCGCTCGTCGTGGCCGCCGCCGGTCGCGCGGCCGCCGGTCATCCGTGGACCGCGTCGCCCTCGCCGAGCACGAGGCGCCGACGGCGGAGGTCACGGCGGCGCGGCGGGCGCCTGTCGAGGCCGTTCCGCTCGTCGCCGCCCGCGGGCCGCGACGGTGGCATCTCGAACAGCCGGTCCGGGTCGTGCGCGGCGTGGTCCGCGCCGCCGTCGGCGGCGCGCGCGGTCGACCTACCCGTCCGCTCGGCCGGCTCGCCCACCGCGATCTCGTCGGTCGAGTCGTCCGGCCGGACCAGCCCGGGCGGGCCGCCGGGGCCGTCACCGCCGGACGGGCCGTCACCGCCGGACGGGCCGTCACCGCCGGACGGGCCGTCACCGCCGGACGGGTCGTCGTCGCCGGAGGGGTCGTCGTCGCCCTCGTCGTCCCGGTCCTCGCCGGTGGGGCCGTCGTCGAGCGCGTCCGTGCCGCGACCGGGCTCGACAGGCTCGTCGTCGCCGTCGGTCTCGGCGACCGCGTCGCCCCCGACCCCGGCACCTGCCGCAGCGCCGACACCGTCCACGACAGCCGCTTGCTCGTCCGCACCGTCCTCGACGTGCCCGGCCGCACCGTCCGCGAGCGCCCCCTGGTCGGCGTCGTCGTCGGGCTCGTCCTCGACGACGGGCGGCGGCACGACCACGGGGCGCGCCGACGGGTCGCCGGCCGTGCGCTCCGCGACGATGGCGTCGACGGCCTCCTTGATCGAGCGGGCCTCGCCCTGCGGGTCCATGAACACCGCGCTGGAGAAGACCATGCGCACGTGCCAGCCGCGGTTCTCCAGACGCTGCACCCAGTGCCGGTCGCGACGCCGCAGGCTGGTCTCGGCGACGTAGTCGTTGTCGTCGGTCAGCACCGCGAGCAGCAGCTCGCCGGGCAGCGCGGGGTGGCCCACCGCCAGCGGGATGCGCACGCCGTCGGGGGTGCCGTAGCGGGGCACGACCACCAGTCCGAGCCGCTCCAGCCGCACCGCGAGGTCGCGCAGCAGCCGGTCCGGGGGCGGCGCGTCGGGCTCGTCGGTCTGGTCGGTCGCGACGCCGTCGCGCGCGAACGCCAGCAGGTCGCGCAGCGCCACCGCGCCGGGGGTCCGCAGCCGCTCCTCGTCCAGCTCGTCCGGGTCGAGGCAGCTGACGACGGTCAGCCGGTGCCGGCAGGCGTCGAGCACGTCGACCAGCAGCTCGGCACCGTGCTCGCCGCCGACCGCGCCGAAGCGGTACAGCACCCGCCCGTGCGGGGTCTTGCCGTAGCCGAGCGTGAGGATGATCGCGTCGCGCCGCAGACCGGCGACCGACTCGACGTCGACGACCGTGAACGGTTCCGGCCCGGCCGGGTCGAAGAACGCGGCGACGCTGGCGCCGGCCGCCGTCGAGAGCACCGCGTCGCGCACGCGGTCCGCGTGCCGTGCGTTGAGCGCGATGACCGCGAGCGAGGTGTCCGGTCGGGTGAGCGCGTGCTCGATGACCAGGTCGACGACGCGGTCCACCTCCGCCTGCACGCTCTCGACCGCCTCACCGCCCGGCACCGGCATGCCGGTGCCGTCGACGAGATCGAGCGTGATGCCGCGCGGGCGGGGCGGGCCGGGCACCGGCCTGATGACGTCGGCGTAGCCGTGCTGGGCGAGGAAGCCGGCGATCTCGGCGTCGAGGTCGAGCCGGTCGCCCGGCAGCTCGACGGCCGGCAGCACCCGGGCGTCCGCGACCAGCCCGCCGCCGCCGCGGCGGCTGTCGCCGACGACGACGACCTGCTGCCCGCGGGAGATCGCCGCGATCGCCTGCTCGGTGGGCAGGTGCTGGACGGCGTCGAGCACGACCACGTCGATGCTGCGCTGCGGCTCCAGCACCTGCGGCACCAGCATCGGCGGCACGATCCACACCGGGCGCGGCGCCCACACCACCCGCCCGAACCGCCGGCGCAGGTCGCGCAGGTCGGTGACACCGGAGCGCACGGCGCGGTAGAAGTCCTGCGCCGCGGGCTTGTCTGCGGCGATGGCGGCGCGCACCTGCTCGGCGACCCGCTGCAGCACCGGGGCGCGCAGCGAGCGGGTCTGCGCCAGGTCGAGCTCGCGCAGCCGCTCGGCCGCGGTGTCGAGCGAGTCGGCGTCGAGGTCGGCGAGCGCGGGGTCGTTGCGCAGCAGCTCCTCCAGCAGGCTCGACCACCAGGCGAGGTCGAACTCGGCGCCGACCAGCTCGGTGGGCACCCGGCGCGCGGTGAGGTCCTCGACGAGCGGCCGCAGCCCCATCCGGTGCAGGTGGCCGAGGACGCCGGCGCGCTCGGGCATCTGCCGCAGCGTCGCGTCGTCGTCGCCGAGCCGCTCCAGGCGGTTCTGCAGCTCGCGCAGCGGCACGTCGCGCAGGTCGGCGCCGCCCAGCGACGGCGACAGCACCTCCTGCAGCGGCCCCACCTCCGCGAGCACGTCGTGCTCGGTGGCGAGGATGTCGGTCATGCCCTCGGGCAACCGGGGCCAGCCGCCGCCGGCGCAGTGCCGGCGCCACAGCTCCCGGCGCGCCTGCACGGCCTCGAGCTCGGCGTGCAGGTCCGGCACCGCGACGCCCGGTCGCAGCAGGTCGCGCGCCTGCTTGCGCAGGCGCCGCCGGGTGCCCCACGACAGCGTGATGCCGTGCTCGGCCCGCCAGGTGCGGCTCGCGGCCGCCGCCGCCATGTCGGTCGCGCTGCGCTCGAAGACCGCGGGCAGGAAGATGTCGAGCGAGGCGCGGATGCCCTCGAGCAGCTCCAGCTGGTCCGACCACTGCCGCAGCGTCACCGCCTCGTCGAGACCGGTCTGCGACGCCGTCGCGGCCACCTGGTCGACGAGCGTGGGCATGAGCGCGGCCAGCCGGCGCACGCGGGCGAGCGTCTCGGTCGCGTGCTCGGCGCTCGTCAGCACCACGCCGTGCCAGGGCGTGTCGGAGGCGCGCAGCCGGAACGCCCCGAGCGCGGCCGCGCGCGCGAGCTCCTCGCGGGCGTGCTGCCGCTCGACGACGGTCATCGCGAGCGCCTCGGGGTCCAGCCGCACCTGGGTGCGCGGGCCCGGACGCTGCGACGTCAGCTCCGCCAGCTCCTGCATCGCCAGGTACGCCGAGGCGTCCCACGGCGCGCGGACGCCGTGCAACGCGCTCACGTAGCCCGCGAGCGCCGCCCGGGCCTCGCCCAGCTCGCGGCGCATCCTCGGCACGTCGGGGTCCGCCTCGGGGGCGCGCGCGTCGAGACCGTCGACGAGCCGCCGGGCGGCCGTGTCCCGCCAGCGCGTGTCGCTGCCGAGGTCGAGGACGAGGTCGCCGAGCCCGAGCGCACGCATGCTCGCGTGCAGCGCCTCGCCGGCCCGCTTGGTGCCCGGCACGTACAGCACGTGCTTGCCCTCGGCTGCCGCCTGGGCGGCGAGGGCCGCGACCGTGCCCGGCACGTCCACCCCGGGAGGCGCGTCGACGAAGAGGTGCCCGCCGCCCTGGACGGCGTCCAGCACGCGGTGCTGGCCGAGGTCGAGGTCGCCGACCCCGCGCTCGGCCTCCGGGTCCGGGTCGGCGCTGCGACGCCGAGGCAGCTCGCGGCGCAGCCGCGCGACCGCCTGCTGGTCGCCGGCGAGCGCAGCGACGACCTCGTGGTCGCGCAGCCGGTCGGTGTCGAGGTCCTCGGCGAGCGCCTGCCCGGGGTGGACGAACGCACCGAGCACGATCCGAGGCTCCAGGTGGAAGTCCGGCAGCGCCGACGCGGCCCGCTGCACCGCCTCCAGGGCGGGCGCGGGGCTGAACCCGTGCGCCGTCTCGGACTCGGCGACGACGGCCGCGGGATCGATCGCGACGCCGCGGGCGCGCAGGGCGCGCACGAGCACCGGGTTGATCTCGACGGCGGGGTCGAGCTCGAGCGTGACCTCGGCGTCGGCGGGGTGGACCGTGATCGTCACCGGTCGCAGCAGCACCGGCAGGTGGATGCCCTCGGGCGCGTCGCCCCACCCGCCGTCGCTCTCGGCAGGCTGCGGCGGCGTCCAGGACGCGACGCCGATCGCGACATAGGTGGGGGCGAAGCCGTACCGCTGCGCCAGCTCCTCGGTGCGCGCCCCGACGATCCGGGCGCGACGGCGCGCGTGCGTGAGCGCCGAGCCCTCCCGGGCGAGGTTGCTCAGCCGGGTCGGGCGGCCCGCGAACAGCTGCGCGATGCCGCCGGGGTGCGCGGCCGTGAGGTCGACGACGGCGTCGCCCAGGCTGCCCACGTCCCACAGCGCGCTGCCGCCGGCGAGGTCGCCGAGCCGGTTGCGCCACTGGGCGGCGGCGATCTCGACGACGTCGGGGGCCTGCGCGCGGGCGTCGTCACCGGGGGCGGTCGCCTCGTCGGAGCCGTCGGCCGGCGCCGCCGAGGCGGTGCTGACGTCGGGTTCGGCAACGGCCCGGCCGGGTCGTCGCAGCTTGCGGGGCGAGCTCACCCGACCACGCTAACCGGGGTACCGCCGTCGCGCCCGTTGACGCGCGGAGACAACCGGAACCAGAGGCGTGAGACTGCTCTCTCAGCGACGACGCGCGCCGCGCAGGGGGCATGCGGCGCGCGCCGTCGGCACCAGTGTGCGCCGTCGGCGACCGGGAAGCAAACGGGCCCCCTCAGGGGGCGACGGCGGTCGCCTCGGGCTCGCTCGCGGAGGGGTCCGTCGTCCCGAGCCGGACCACCACCCAGGGCAGCATCAGCTGCACGAGCGGGCCGATCGCGAGGGCGTAGAGCACGGTGCCCAGCCCAACGACACCGCCCAGCAGGAAGCCCGCGGCCAGCACCGTCACCTCGATGCCGGTGCGCACGAGCCGCAGCGACCGGCCGGTGCGGCGCGCGAGCCCGGTCATCAGCCCGTCCCGCGGGCCGGGGCCCAGCTGGGCGCCGATGTAGAGCGCGCCGGCGAGGCCGTTGAGCACGACGCCGAGCCCGAGCACGGCGACCTGCAGCGCGAGGCCGTCGGGGCGGGGCAGCACGGCCAGCCCGACGTCGGTGGCGACCCCGATCACCAGCACGTTGGCGACGGTGCCGAGCCCGGGCATCTGGCGCAGCGGGATCCACAGCAGCAGCACGAGGGCGCCCACGATCGTGACGACCGTGCCGAACGTGAGCCCGGAGCGCTGGGCGAGGCCGTCGTGGAAGACGTCCCACGGGTCGAGGCCGAGCCCGGCGTGGATCATCAGCGCCATCGACCAGCCGTACAGCCACAGCCCGAGGATCAGCTGGACGAGCCGGCGCGGCATGCGCGGCGCCCGCAGCTGCTGGCGCGGCGTGAGGTTCTCGAGCACCCTGCCAGCATCCTGAGAAGTGGACTGTTCGTAAATAGCCACTTGTGAGAAAGTGGCCACGTGGCGCTCACCCTGTCCCCGCACCGGGCCGCCGCCCTCGTGCGGGGGTTCGACGCCTCGCCCGCCTACGAGGGGCTGGCGGGCGCCCTCGCGCTCGTCATCGGCGACGGCCGCGTGCCCGTCGGCACCCGGCTGCCCAGCGAGCGCGAGCTCGCCGCCGCGCTCGGGCTGTCGCGCACCACGGTGACCCGCGCGTACGCGCTCCTGCGGCAGCGCGGCTTCGCCCGCGCACGACACGGGTCCGGGACCTACGCGCACCTGTCGGGCCGGCGCCGCGACGTCGTCGACCGCGTCCTCGTGCCGCTGCTGGACCGGCCGGACCTCATCGACCTCGGCTCGGCCGCCACCTCGGCGCCGCCGGGCGTGGCCGCCGCGCTCGCCGGGGCCGTCGACGACGTCACGCCCTACCTCGGCGGTCACGGCTACTACCCCGGCGGCATCCCGGAGCTCCAGGAGGCGATCGCCGCGCACTACGAGGCCCGCGGGCTGCCCACGAGCCCGGACCAGGTGCTGGTCACGCCGGGCGCGCTGGCGGCCGCCGCGATCGTCGTGCACGCCCTGACGGGGCCGCGGGACCGGGTGCTGGTCGAGACGCCGTCGTACCCGAACGCGCGGCGGGCGCTGGCCGGCCACGGCGCCACGCTGGTGCCGAACCCGGTCGACGAGGACGGCTGGGACCTCGCGACGGTGGCCCACGCCGTCCGGCACGCCCGGGCCGGGCTCGCCTACCTCGTGCCCGACTTCCAGAACCCGACCGGGCACCTCATGCCCGCCGAGCAGCGCGAGCGCTACGCCGAGCTGCTGCGCGCCGCGGGCACCGTGCCGGTCGTCGACGAGGCGGGCCAGCAGCTCTACCTGGAGGACGGCGAGATGCCCCCGCCGTTCGCCACCTACCACCCGGGCACTGTGACGCTCGGCAGCGCCAGCAAGATCTTCTGGGGCGGGCTGCGCCTCGGCTGGGTCCGGGCGCCGCGGGACATGGTCGACGACCTCGTCGCCGCGCGCGTCGCGCTCGACCTGGGCACCCCGGTGCTGGAGCAGCTGGCGCTCGCACGGCTGCTCACGGGTTCGGACGCCGTCGCCGACGCCCAGCGGAGCCGGCTGCGCGAGCAGCGGGACGCTCTGCTCGCGGCGCTCGCCGAGCGGCTGCCCGACTGGCGGGTCGGCCGCCCGCGGGGCGGTCTGACGGCGTGGTGCGAGCTCCCGGCGCCGGTCGCCACCGCGTTCGCCGAGGAGGCGGAGCAGCACGGCGTCGTGATCGCGCCGGGCTCGCAGTTCGACGTCGAGGGCCGGCTGGAGTCCTACGTGCGGCTGCCCTGGATCAGGCCGGTGCACGAGCTCGAGGAGGCGGTGCGGCGGCTCGCCGACGCGTGGCACGAGGTCGGCAAGCGCCCGGTCGGTCCCGCGCGAGCGCGGCGGCTCACCGTCGCCTGACGGCGACCGGCCTCGCGAGGCGGCCTGCGGGCGGCACCCGCGGTGGCGGGTGCGGCAGCGCAGCGGCTGGGTGCCCCCGGCGCGAGCCGTCGCAGGCTCCTCCCGAATCGCGCCGCGTGCACAGCGGCGCAAGCGCCTTTGTGCCCCCGGCGCGATTCGAACGCGCGACCTACCGCTTAGGAGGCGGTTGCTCTATCCCCTGAGCTACGGGGGCGGGCACGGCGGGACCCATCTTCGCAGGTCTCGCCGGGCGCGCGCGCACGCGACCACGCGGCCACCGGTCTCGTGCCGCGTGCCGGCCTCGTGCCCGTGCGCCGTCGAGCAGGGCGCCCGAGGAGATTGCGGGCACGGGGCGCGCGTCAGAGCACCCGCACGCCGATGTGGCCGGCGAACACGTCGGTCAGCGCGACGGCCTGCTCGGTCGAGATCGTCGCACCGGCCATGCCGCCCACCCCGCCGACCGTGCCGATCTCGAGCCCGCGCAGGTCGACGTCGTGCAGCCGCGCCCGGCCGAGCGTCAGGGTGCCGACCGTGCACCCCCGGAAGGCGACGCGCTCCGCCGTCGCCGAGGACAGGTCGAGCTCGTCGATCGCGCAGTCGACGACCAGCACGTCGCGCAGCGCTGCGCCGCGCAAGTTGACCCAGCCGAGCTTGCTGCCGGAGACCGTCACCGCCTGCAGGTCGCCCTCGTACAGCTCGGCGGCACCGACCCGCGACCGCTCGAGGTGGACGCTGCGCCAGGCCGACCGCGCAACGGCGAGCATCGGAGCGTCCAGCCCGACGACCCTGGTGTGAACCAGCCGGGCGCTGCGCAGCTGCACCTCAGCCAGCCGCACGTCGAGCAGCTCGCACTCGGTGAGCGTGACACCGGACAGGTCGCGGTCGGCGAGCGTGCCGCCGTCGAAGCGCACGCCGTCGAACCGCTCCCCCGCGGCCAGCTCGGCGACGTCGCCGGGGTCCAGCTCGGGCAGGTCCGGGTCCTCGACGACCGGGGCCGCCGGCCCCTGTGCGCTGCTCACCCGGCCACGCTAGAGCAGGCCGCCCGCGCGGGTGCGATGCTGGGCCCGTGGTCGAGTCGGTGGCGGAGCGCGAGGTCCCGCTGCCCGCGGCTGTCGTGTTCGACCGGTTGACCGCGCTGCGCAACCACGAGCGCCTGATCCCGTTCACCCGCATCGCCACGCCGGACCGGCGACCGCGGGTCGGCGACGTCACGGTCGCGACGACGGCGCTCGTGCTCGACGACACGATGGAGCTGGTGCGCTACGCGCCGCCCCGCGCCCCCGAGGGCGCCGGTCGGGCCGCATGGGTCAAGCGCGGACCGGTGCTGCTGGGCGAGGCGGAGATCCGCGTGATGTCGCTCGGGCCGCACCGGTCCCGTGTCACCTGGGTCGAGCGCGACATCCACCTCGCGGGGTTGCCGCGCGGCCCGGTGACGCGCCCGCTGACCGCGCTGCTCGGCCTCATGACCCGGCGCGCGCTGCGGCGCTTCGCCCGGCTGTCCGCACCGCGGGACGGATGAGTCCGCGGCGCGGCCGCGCCGGCGCGCCGCGGCACCGGGATGCTTCCCTGCGCATCTCATGATGTGAGAATGACGGCGCTTGCGCCCCTGACCCTGGAGAGCCCGACCGTGCGTCACTACCTCATGTGCCCACCCACGCACTACACGGTGAAGTACCAGATCAACCCCTGGATGCACCCGGAGCAGCCCACCGACGCCGACCTGGCGATGGAGCAGTGGGAGAACCTGCGCCGGACCTATCTCGAGCTCGGCCACACCGTGGACCTCATCGAGCCGCTGCCCGACTACCCGGACATGGTCTATGCCGCGAACGGCGCGACCGTCGTCGACGGCGTCGCCTACGGCGCCCGGTTCACCTACCCGCAGCGGCAGGGCGAGGCCCCCGCCTACCTCGCGCGGCTGGCCGAGCTCGGCTTCACGCCGGTCGAGGCCACCGAGATCAACGAAGGTGAGGGCGACATGCTGGTGACCAGCCGCGCGATCCTCGCCGGCACAGGGTTCCGCAGCACGGTCGCCGCCCACCAGGAGCTGCAGGAGGCGGTCGGTCGCGCGGTGGTGTCGCTGCGCCTGGTCGACCCCAGCTACTACCACCTGGACACCGCGCTGGCCGTCATCGACGACGACCTCGTCGCCTACTACCCGCCTGCCTTCTCCCCGGGCAGCCGCGCCGCCCTGGAGCACCTGTTCCCCGACGCGATCATCGCGACCGACGCCGATGCGAAGGTGCTCGGCCTCAACGCGGTCTCCGACGGCACCCACGTCGTCGTCGCGCCGGGCGCGCACGACCTCGCCGACGCGCTGCGCGCCCGCGGCTACGAGCCGGTCCCGGTCGACACCAGCGAGCTGCTCAAGGGTGGCGGCGGCGCGAAGTGCTGCACCCTGGAGCTGCGCCGCTGACGACCCCCGCCCGCCGCGCACCGCTCGCGCGGCGGGTCCGCGGCGGCACCGGCCCGGCCGGCCCGGACGGCTAGCCCGCCGCGCTCCAGGGCGCGATCGGCGGCAGCCCCTCGTCCTGGGTGCGCGACGGCACGACCATGACCGGGCAGGCGCTGTGGTGCAGCAGCGCCTGCGACGTCGAGCCCAGCAGCATCCCCGCGAAGCCGCCGCGGCCGCGGGTGCCGACGACCACGAGGTCGACCGCGGTCGAGAACTCGGCGAGCAGCGCGGCACCCGTGCCGTCGAGGGCGTGCCGGCGCACCGTGATGTCGTGCCCCTCCAGCGCGCGGTCGACCGTCACGTCGAGACCGGCCTTGCAGTCGGCCAGCAGCGTCTCGCTGTCGACGCTGGTCGGCAGCCAGCCCAGCAGACCGGTGCCGGTGCCGATCGGGATGCCGGTGACGGCGGTGAGCTCGGCGCCCCACAGCTCCGCCTCCTCGATCGCGCGCTTGAGCGCGCCCTTCGCCGACGGCGACCCGTCCACCCCGACGACGATCCGTGTGATCGGGATCGGCAGCTCCGCGCCGTCCTTGTACGGCACGACCACCGTCGGGCAGTGCGCGTGCGCCGGCAGCGCCGAGGACACGGTGCCGAGGATCCGCTCGGCGAAGCCGCTGCGGCCGCGGGTGCCGACGACCGCCAGGCAGACGTCGCGCGACGCCTCGACCAGCACGCCCGCCGGGTCGCCCGTCTCCAGCGCCGAGGTGACGGGCACCCCGATGTCGTCGACGCGCGCGAGCGCCTCGTCGAGGACGGCCTGCGCCCCGTCGCGTATCGCGGCGTCGTCGAGCGTGGCGTAGCCGCCGTCCAGCGACGCCGCCGCGAACGTCGGCAACGCGTACGCGCAGACGATGTGCAACCGCCAGCCGACCTTGGCCGCGTGCGCGGCAGCCCAGTCGAGCGCGTGCAGGCTCGGCGCCGATCCGTCGACCCCTGCCATCACCACCGCGTCGTGGCCCATGACCGAATCACCCCCATCGTGTGGGTATCTCTTGACCCATTGTGCCCTGTCCGGGGGCATGCGTGGGCCACGCTCGCAGAACGGGCTGACGGCGAGACGCCCGAGCAGGCCCGGCGGCGCCCGCGGCACCCGTCGGCACGACTCCGGGACCCGCTCGGGCAGCCGCCGGACCAGGGCCTCCCTGCGCCGTCACACGGGCTGCGGAGATCTCAGACGGTCGTCCAGGCGGCCTCGCGCGCGGCGCTGTCCTCGACCGCCGCGAGCAGCCGCTGCACGGCGGCGCCGTCGGCGAACGAGGGCTCCGGGTCGGTGCCGGACGCGATCGCGTCGAGGAAGTCCCGGGCCTGGTTGACGAAGGTGTGCTCGTAGCCGAGCCCGTGCCCGGGCGGCCACCAGGCGCCGACGTAGGGGTGCGTGGGCTCGGTGACGTCGATGCGGGCGAAACCGGCCCGGTCCCCGGCGCTCGCGTCGTGGTACCGCAGCGCGTTCATGTCCTCGAAGGAGAAAACGAGCGAGCCCTTCGAGCCGTTGACCTCGAGCTCGATGTGGTTCTTGCGCCCGGTGGCGAAGCGGGTCGCCTCGAAGGTGCCGAGCGCGCCGCCGTCGGTGCGGGCGAGCAGCACCGCGGCGTCGTCGACCGTCACCTCGCCCGTCTCGGCGCTGCCGCCCGCGGTCGCGGCGCCCAGCGCACCGCCGCCCTCCGGCAGCGGCCGGCGGCGGACGAACGTCTCGGTCTGCGCCGCGACGCCGGTGATGCGCTGCCCGGTGACGAACTGCGCCATGTCGAGCACGTGCGCCCCGATGTCGCCGAGCGCGCCCGAGCCGGCGACCTCCTTGCGCAGCCGCCACACGAGCGGGAACTGCGGGTCGACGATCCAGTCCTGCAGGTAGCGGCCGCGCACGTGCCGGATCTCGCCGACCGCGCCCTCGGCGACCATCTGCCGCATCAGCGCGACCGCCGGCACCCGGCGGTAGCTGAACCCGACCATCGACCGCACCCCGGCCGCGCGCGCCTGCTCGGCCGCCGCGGCCATCTCCTCGGCCTCGGCGACGTCGTTCGCGAGCGGCTTCTCGCACAGCACGTGCTTGCCCGCGGCCAGCGCCGCGAGCGCGATCGGGTGGTGGGTGTCGCCGGGGGTGCAGATGTCGACGACGTCGATGTCGTCGCGGGCGACGACCTCGCGCCAGTCGGTGGCGCTCTCCTGCCACCCCAGCCGCGCCGCGGCCGCGGCCGCGGCCTCGCCGTCGCGCCCGACGACGACCGCCATCTCGGGCGTGACGCCGAGGTCGAAGAACCGGTGCACGTTGCGCCACGCCTGCGAGTGCGCCGCGCCCATGAAGGCGTAGCCGATCATCGCGATCCGCACGCTGCCGCTCATGTGGAACTCCTCCTGCTCGTCAGGCCGACGCCGGGTCGGCTCCTGCGGGTACCGGGTCGGGTCGCTCGCACCGGCTGCGGACGGGCACGACCGTGCCGGTCGCGGCCGCCTCGAGCACGCGCTCCATCACCTCGTTGACGTGGTAGCCGAGCTCGGCCGACTGCCGGTGGCCGGTACCGGCCGCGATCGCGCGCGCCATGTCCGCGAGGCCGTAGCCGCGCCCGGCACCCGGGTACCCGGCCAGTGGCTCGACCGGCTCGAACGCGCCGCGACGACCGAGCCGGACCTCGCCGTCGAAGTGGTTGGGGTCGGGCACCGCGAGGCTGCCCTCGGTGCCGTAGACCTCGATGCGGGGCAGGGTGCTCGCGACGACGTCGAAGCTCACCACCAGCGTGCTCACGGCACCGCCGGCGTGCCGCAGCACCGCGCTCACCGTGGTCTCCACCTCGACCGGGAACTCCTCGCCCGCGCGCGGCGACCCCGGCGGTGCGACACGCACCGGGCGCGGCCGCGCCGACATCGCGGTGACGGTCTCGACCGGGCCGAGCATCGTCACGAGCGAGGTGAGGTAGTACGGGCCCATGTCGAGCAGCGGCCCACCGCCGGTCGCGTAGTAGAACCCAGGGCTGGGGTGCCAGGCCTCGTGACCAGGGATCAGCATGAACGCCGTCGCGGCGACGGGCTGCCCGATCTCGCCGCGATCGATGAGCGCCCGGGCGGTCTGGGTACCGGTCCCGAGCACGGTGTCCGGCGCGGAGCCGATGCGCCGGTCGGCGCGCGCGGCCGCGGCCAGCATCGCGTCGGCGTCGGCGAGCGAGGTCGCGAACGGCTTCTCGAGGTAGACGTGCTTGCCCGCCTCCAGCGCCGCGATCGTCAGCGGCGCGTGCGCCTGCGGCGTCGTGAGGTTGAGGACGACGTCGACCTCGTCGTCGGTCAGCAGGGCGTCGGGTGCGCTGGTGCGCGCACCGGTGCGCTCGGCCACCGCCGCGGCGGCAGCGGGGTCGAGGTCGGCGACGACGGTCAGCGCGAGCCCGGGCAGCCGCTCGAGGCTGTCGAGGTACTGCCGCGAGATGTTGCCGCAGCCGACGAGCCCGACCCTCATCGGCTGGCCCACAGCAGGCCTCGCTTGATGATCGTGCTGACGTGGGGGTCGCGCAGCACCTCGACCCGGTGGCCCGGGGTGCTGACGAAGATCTTGCCCTTGCCCCACAGCCGGGTCCAGACGGCGGGCGAGGTGACCTCGCGGTGCCAGGGGTCCCACGGACGGACCTTCTGGGTGGTGGTGGCGAGCACGTCGATGTAGCTGTCGGCGAGCACCCAGTACTGCTCGGTCACGAGCGAGAACTGCTCGATGCCGGCCATGATCGGGTGCTGGCGCCCCAGCTCGCTGACCTCGACCGTGTAGGGGACGTAGTTGTCCGACTGCTCGCCGGTGCGCTCCTCCGGGGCCTTGCCGGGGTGCGTCGCGAACTGGCCGCCGACCAGGTGCAGGTAGTCGCTGCTGTTGCGGTAGGAGTCGGCGATGCCGCCGTGCCAGCCGGCGAACCCGGTGCCGGCCTCGACGGCGGCGATCAGGCCGGAGAGCTGGTCGGGCTCGATCGTGCTCATCGTGTTGCACTGCACGACGAGGTCGGTCTGCGCCATCAGGTCGGCGTCGGCGTAGGGCGCGGGGCTGTCGAAGATCTCGACGTCGAACCCGTGCTCGCGCAGGTGCGGGATGAACTCCTCGGTCGCCTCGACCGGCTGGTGGCCGTCCCAGCCGCCGCGGACGACGACCGCGCGCCGCGGCCGGGGGTCGAAGCCTGGGATGGTCGGCGTGAGCGCCACTGCTCTCCTCGATTTCGCGGTTGCGACAACAAATCGGGTCCCAGCATAGGCGCAGAGACGACGACGGCCCGCACCGTGGGGGTGCGGGCCGTCGTGACGCGAGATGTCAGCCGACGCGGATGAACACCGGGTTCGACATGTAGATCGGGCTCTCGTACAGCGCCGTGCCGGGCTGGCGGGCCGCGATGTGGTTGCCGTTGCCGGTGTAGATGCCGACGTGGCCGGGGGCCCACACGAGGTCACCGGGGCGCGCCTCGGAGGCCGAGACGACCGTGCCCGCGTAGCGCTGCGCCGAGGACGTGCGCGGCAGGCTGATACCGGCCTGCGCGAACACGTACATCGTGAAGCCGGAGCAGTCGAAGCCGGCCGGGCTGGCGCCACCGTGGACGTACGGCGTACCGACGTAGCGGCGCGCGATGTCGACGATGAGCGAGCCGGACGGGTTCGCCGGGGCGCTCGACGCGGCGGGGGCGCTCGACGCCGCGGGCAGCTCGGTGCGCGTCTGCGTGCGCGCGGCGGCGGCCTGCGTGTAGGTCGGGCGCTGCACCACCGGCGGCGGCGGGGGCGGCGGCGGGGGCTCGGAGCTGACGTCCGCGGCGACGGTCGAGAACGACCACTCCGCGTCGGCTGCGACCGTGACGCTCGGCGAGGTCTCGATGACGTCGTCGTCGTTGGTGATGGCCGTCAGGTTCGCCATGGGGGCCGGGCCGCGGTTCGCGGCGACGTCGACGCCACCGGCGGCCACGCTGGCCGACGCGGTGAGCGTCAGCACGATGCCGGAGGAGGCGGCGGCGACGACGGCGCGCCGTCCGGCGGGGCCGGTCAGCGCGGAACCGATGCCGGTCAGCGGGTTGACGGCGCGGCTGTCTGCGCGATGCCTCGCGAGTGAGGAACGGGACACGTAGTACCTCTCCAACGCCTGCGAAGTGAGCTGTCGGGTTCGGGTGGGAGAACACCCGGTCCGCCGCACCGGCCGGAGCCGGTCCGGAGAACTTCACCCCAAGGCGCCGAAGCGCCGGAAGTGGTTCCTCCGCCCCTGTCATGTGTGGTCGATCGGCCACGTCCCGGTGACAGGGCTAGGCGCCGGGACACGGACTCGCCGGAGGAGGGATCCGTCGAGCGGGTGCCACGGTACCCGACGATTCGCCCGAATGTCACATTCAGGTCACGGAGGCCGCGATCGGCGGTGTGACGTGCGTCACAGGACGCTCCTCGTGCACGCCGGAGACCCGTGTCAGGGCGCGGCGACGAACAGGTGCTTGGCCAGGTCGTCACCCAGCTCGAGCTCGCGCGCCGTGCCGACGGCCTGCTGCGAGGTGGTCGCGCCGGCACCCTCGGCGCCGTCGAACGAGGCCCGGGGCGCAGGGCGGCCGTCGGCGCCACCGGTGCGGCCGGTGTCGCCGGCGGCGCCTTCGGTCCCGTCCGTGTCGTCGGTGCCGATCACGACGGTCCGGTCCTCGCGACGCACCCGCACACGCACGCCCGGGCGGATGCCCAGCCGCTCGAGCTCGGCGAGCAGCGCGACGTCGACCTGCAGCGGCTCGCCCACCCGGACCAGCCGTGCGACACCCGGCTCGGCCGTGGCGACGTCGACGACGCTGCGCACCTGCTCGGGCGACGTCGGCTCCAGGCCGAGCTCCTCGAGGCCGGGGATCGGGTTGCCGTACGGGTCGTGCCGCGGCTGCCCCAGCAGGCCGACGAGCCGGCGCTCGACACGCTCGCTCATCACGTGCTCCCAGCGGCACGCCTCCTCGTGGACGTGCGGCCAGTCCAGCCCGACGACGTCGACGAGCAGCCGCTCCGCGAGGCGGTGCTTGCGCATCACCTGGGTGGCGCGCTCCAGCCCGAGCGGCGTGAGCTCCAGGTGCCGGTCGCCGGTGACGACCATGAGACCGTCGCGCTCGAGCCGCGCCACGGTCTGGGACACCGTGGGCCCCGAGTGCCCGAGACGTTCGGCGATCCGGGCCCGCATCGGCCGGATGCCCTCCTCGAGCAGCTCGAAGACCGTCTTGAGGTACATCTCGGTGGTGTCGATGAGATCGCTCACCCGCGCACCACCCCCGCGCTCGTCGTCCGGTCCAGCACCACCGATCCACCCTATCGAGAGGCTGTCCGGTGCCGTCGGTCCACGAGACGAGCGGCACGCGCCCGGCGGACGGGGGCAACGCGCCGGACCTGGGATCATCGCCCCATGAGCGTGCCCGCGATCCCCCGCGACCTGCTGCCCGCCGACGGCCGGTTCGGCTGCGGACCGAGCCGGATCCGACCGGCGCAGGTCGACGCGCTGGCGGCTCTCGGCACCACCGTGCTCGGCACCTCGCACCGCCAGCCTCCGGTGCGGCACCTGGTCGCCCGGGCGCGCGCCGGGCTGGCGACGCTGCTCGGCGCGCCCGAGGGCTACGAGGTCGTGCTCGGCAACGGCGGCTCGACGACGTTCTGGGACGTCGCGACCTTCGGGCTGGTCCGCGAGCGCGCGCTGCTCGCCGTGTGCGGGGAGTTCGGCAGCAAGTTCGCGGCCGCGGTCGCCGCGGCTCCCTTCCTCGCCGAGCCGCAGGTCGTCGACGCCGCCCCGGGCACCCGGGCGCTGCCGGTCGCGGCGCCCGGCGTGGACGCCTACGGCTGGGCGCACAACGAGACCTCGACCGGCGTGCTGACCCCGGTGCGCCGCCCCGAGGGCGCCGACGCCGACGCGCTCTGCCTGGTCGACGGGACCTCCGCCGCCGGCGGTGTCGCCGTCGACCTCGCCGAGAGCGACGTCTACTACTTCGCGCCGCAGAAGGCGCTCGGCTCCGACGGCGGGCTGTGGTTCGCGGTGCTGTCCCCGGCTGCGCTGAGCCGCGTCGAGGAGCTGGCCGGTCGCTGGGCGCCCGCCTCGCTCTCGCTCGCCGCCGCGCTCGCGAGCTCGCGCAAGGACGAGACGGTCAACACGCCCGCGATCGCGACGCTCGTGCTGCTCGTCGAGCAGGTCGAGTGGTTGCTCGACCAGGGCGGGCTCGCATGGGCGGCCGAGCGCACCGCGGCGTCGTCGTCGGTGCTGTACGACTGGGCGGAGCAGCGGTCCTGGGCGACGCCGTTCGTCACCGAGGCCGACGCCCGCTCCCCCGTCGTCGGCACGATCGACCTCGACGACGCGATCGACGCCGCCGCGGTCGCGGCCGCGCTGCGCGCCAACGGGGTCGTCGACGTCGAGCCCTACCGCAAGCTCGGCCGCAACCAGCTGCGGGTCGGGATGTTCCCCTCGACCCCGCCGGAGGACGTCGAGGCGCTCACCGCCTGCGTCGACTTCGTGGTCGACGCGCTCGGCTGAGGGCACGCGTCGACCGTCCGGCGCCGGGGCGTGCGGGGGCTGCGGTCAGGCGGCGGTGCGCACACCCGACTCGGCCGCGGCGGCGTCGATCTTCGCCTGCTCGCGCGCCTCGCGCTCCTCGCGGTGGGTGAGCACCAGGTGCGGCCGCGGCCGCAGCACGTAGGTGACCTCGACGCCCCAGCGGCGCCCCGACCAGATCGCCGCGACGGCCGCGACCAGGATCGCGCTGAGCGAGCCCACGAGGATCGACCAGCGGCCGCCCCAGGCCTCGGCGACCCAGCCGACGACGGGTGAGCCGAGCGGCGTGGCCCCGAACAGCACCAGCACGTACAGGCTCATCACGCGGCCGCGCACCTCGGGATCGGTGCTCAGCTGGATCGCGGTGTTGGCGGCCGTGATCATCGTGAGCGAGAAGAACCCGACCGGGATGGTCGCCAGCGCGAACAGCTCGTAGGTGGGCGCCAGCGCCATGAGGGTCGAGGCGATGCCGAACCCGAACGCGGAGCCGATGACCAGCCGCACCCGCGGCCGCACCCGGCGCGCCGCCATGAGCGCACCCGCGAGCGAGCCGATCGCCAGCACCGAGCCGAGGATGCCGTAGCCGTCGGCGGACTTGCCGAACACCTCGGTCGCCATCACCGCCGAGGTCAGCTGGAAGTTCAGCCCCAGCGCCGCGACGACGAACAGCACGGCCAGGATCACGACGATGTCGCTGCGCCGGCGCACGTAGCGCAGCCCCTCGCGCAGCTGGCCCTTGCCACGCTCCGACCGCGGCATGTGCTGCAGCTCGGAGGTGCGCATCAGCAGCATCGCGCCGATCGTGAACGCGAACGACGCGGCGTTGATGACGAACACCCAACCGGTGCCGACGGCGGCGATCGCCAGACCTGCGACGCCCGGGCCGACCAGCCGCGCCGCGTTGAACGACGCGCTGTTCAGGCTGACCGCGTTGCCCAGCCGCTCGGGCGGCACCAGCTCGGAGACGAACACCTGGCGGGCAGGCGCGTCGAAGGCGGTCGCGACGCCGAGGGCCAGCGCCAGCACGTACACGTGCCACAGCTGGGCGTGACCGCCCAGCACGAGGGCGCCGAGGACGGCGGCGAGCACCCCGAGGGCGCCCTGCGTCCAGATCAGCAGCTTGCGGGGGTCGAACCGGTCGGCCAGGAGCCCGGCCACCGGGGTGAGGAACACGGCGGGCACGAACTGCAGCGCGGTCACCACGCCGACCGCCAGACCGCTGTTGTCGGTCAGCTCGGTGAGCACCAGCCAGTCCTGCGCGATCCGCTGCATCCAGGTGCCGACGTTGGCGACGAGGGCACCGAAGAACCAGATCCGGTAGTTCCGGATCCCCAGGGAAGCAAAGGTCGTACTCACGTCAGCTCAGGTCTCGTTCGTTGTCGTTCGGTCTCGACAGGTTCTCGGTAGCGGGTCGTAGGTGCCGGTCGCCGGCCGGCCGTCACTGGGCGCAGATGCGGCGCAGGATCTCCTCGGCGGCGGAGAGCGTGGCGCGCTCGTCCGTGGTGAGCGACGCGAGCCGCCGCTTGAGCCACTCGTCGCGTCGCCGCCGGGTGGCGGCGACGTGCTCCTGGCCGCGGGCCGTGGCACTCACCAGCACCTGGCGACCGTCGTCGGGGTGCGGGTGGCGCTCCGCGAGCCCGGCGTCGATCAGGTGCTGCACCGTGCGCGTCATGGACGGCGGTCGCACCCGCTCGCGCTCGGCGAGCTCCCCCGGTGTCAGCGGGCCGTGGGCGACGAGCTGGCCGAGCACGGCCATCTGGCCGCCGGACAGGTCGCCGACCTTCTGCTCGCGCAGCACGCGCGAGGTCCGCAGCAGGGTGGTGCGCAGCCGTGAGGCCAGCGGCTCGGGCCGGCGCGCGCCATGGGCTGGGGCACGGGACGACTCGGACACGGCCTCCATTCTAGGTCATTAGTTAGGCTAAACAAATACCCGGCGCGTGTGAGTCCCCTCACGCCACCCACTACGATCGCCGTGTGCGCGCCTTCGACCCCCAGCACACCCCGCAGGAGCTGCGGCCTGCGCGCGTCAACGCCAAGAAGCTGTTCTTCACCGGCAGCCTCGGGTGGGCGGTGGCCCTCGTGGTCGTCGGCGTCATGCACCTCGCCGACCGCTCCCCCGACGGCAGGCTGGCCCTCGTGTGCCTGGTCGGCGTCGTCCTCGGCGGCGTCGGCTACGTCTGGGCTCACGCCGTCCAACGGGAGCAACCTGACCTGTGAGCGACCTCAAGATCCTCGTCCCGACCGTCATCCCGATCGACCTCGAGGTGCCCGCGGGCGTCGTGCGCGTCGACTACGACGTCGAGCAGCCCGTCCCCGAGGAGCACCGCGACGCCGAGGTGGTCGTCGTGTGGCTCAACCCGGGCGAGCGGCTCGCGGCGCTGCCGTCGGAGCTGCCCCGGCTGCGCTGGGTGCAGGGACTGATGGCGGGTACCGACGCGGTGCACGCGGCCGGCTTCGGTCCCGACGTCGTCATCACCGCCGGCGTCGGGCTGCACGACCAGCCGGTCGCCGAGCACACGCTCGCGATGATCCTCGCCGCCGCGCGGCGGCTGGACGAGACCGTGGTCGCGCAGCGCGAGCACCGCTGGCTCGACGGCCACACCGGCAACCAGATCCGCAACCGGACGGGCTTCACGACGCTGGCCGGGTCGCGCGTGACGATCTGGGGCTTCGGCGGCATCGGCACGACGCTCGCGGGCTACCTGACCGCGCTCGGCGCCGAAGTCGTGGGCGTCGCCCGCAGCGCCGGCGAGCGGGACGGCTACCGGGTCGTCACACCGGACGACCTGCCGGAGGAGCTGCCCCGCACCGACGTGCTGGTCGACATCCTCCCGGGCACGCAGGAGCTGGACGGCGCCATCGGCGCGGAGGTGTTCGCGGCGCTGCCGCGGCACGCGTGGTTCGTCAACGTCGGCCGCGGCGTCACGGTCGACGAGGTCGCGCTGGAGGCGGCACTGCGCTCCGGCGAGATCGCCGGCGCCGCGCTCGACGTGTTCCGCGAGGAACCGCTGCCCGCCGACTCGCCGCTGTGGGACGCGCCGAACCTCATCATCACGCCGCACTCGGCGGGCGGCCGGCCGCAGCAGCCGGGTCGGCTGATCGCCGAGAACCTGCGCCGCTACCTCGCGGGCGAGGAGCTGCTCGGGGTGTCGACGCCCTAGTCGCTCAGCACGACCCGTACCGAGCGAGCACGGGCGAGCGCGGTCGCGAGGACCGACGGCGTCGGGTCCGGCAGGTCGAAGAGCTCGCGCACCGGCAGGCCCGCGGTGGGCAGCCGCGCCTCCTCGAGCACGGCGGCCACCAGTCGGCGGTCGCCGCCGGTGACCAGCCCGTCCAGCGGACGGCCCTCGAGCAGTCGCGCCGCGTGGCCGGCGACGGCACCGACCAGCTCGTCGGCCTGGTGGCCGCGACGGCGGGCGAACCGCTGCTGCGACCACCCGCCCGCGGCGGTGCGCCCCTGCACGTGTCGGCGGCCGACCTTGCGCTCGACCAGCCGGTCGCCGTCGGCCAGCGCGACGGCGTAGCCACCCCGACGCACGAGCACCAGACCGAGCCGGGTGGGCGGCTGGGCGAGCCGGGCCAGCTCCTCGGCGGACGTGGCCCCGTCGAGCGCCGACCACGCCGTGAGCTCGGCGGTGACGGCGTCGCCGCCGGTGAGGAGGCCGCCGTCGACCACGGCCCCGTCGTGGCGCTCGGCGAACCCGGCGAGCCAGCGCGGCAGCCGCTCGACGGGGACCTCGACCACGCGGCTCATCGCGGGACGCCCCGGGCGCGGGGCGGGCCGACCCAGCGCGGCACCCAGCGGGCGAGCGCACCCGCGGTGGCGCCGCTGATCAGCGCGGTCACCCAGATGCCGGCGGCGAGCGAGCCGATCGCAGCGCCGGCGGACACCACGAGCGGGCCGGCGGCGTTGCCGGAGTCGGCCAGCAGCCGCCACACGCCCAGGAACTGGGCGCGCTCGTCCGGCGGCGCGGTGTCGGCACCCAGCGTCATGATCACGCCGGAGCCGATGCCGTTGCCGAACCCGAGCAGCATCGCGACCCCGACGAGCGGGCCGATCGTGCCGGTCAGCGGCAGCAGCACGAGCGCCACCCCCATGACGAGCATCGACGGCACCGCGACCCAGAGCCGGCCCTTGACGTCCATCACCTTGCCGGCCGGGTAGAAGAGCAGCATGTCGATGCCGCCGGCGATCCCGAACACGATGCTCGTGGTCGCGGTGTCGAGGCCGAGGTGCTCGGCCCACAGCGGCACGACGGCGGTGCGGGCGCCGCGCACGGCACCGACCAGCAGCACCGCCACGCCGAGGGTGGCGAACAGCCGGGCGTGCTTGCGGGCGACCTCCAGCAGCCCGACCGGGCGCTCGGCGTCGTGGTGGCGTGGATCGGGGTCGGTCGCGACCGCGACGACGACGGCCGCGAGCACGCTGGTGACGACACCGAGCCAGAACACCGCCGCCGTCGACCCGGTGAGGTGGGCGACCGCGGCACCGGCGAAGGGGCCGATGAACAGGCCGATGCGGTGGACGCCGCCGAGCGTGGACATCGCCCGTGCGCGCATGAGGGGCGGCACGACCTCGGTGAGGTAGGACTGCCGCGCGAGGCCGTAGACCGCCTCGGTGGCGCCGAGCAGCAGCACGCCGGCCCCGAGCACGACGAGGTTCGGGGCGACGGCGAGCATCGCGAGACCGAGCATCGCGACGGCGGAGGCGCCGATCATCGCGGCCCGGTCGCCGACGCGGGCGGCGATCGCACCGGCCGGCAGGTCGGCGAGGATCCGCCCGACCGGTAGTAGCGACATGACGATCGCGGCGGTCGCGAGGTCGGCGCCGAGCTGGCCGGCGCGGCCCGCGAGCACGGGCACCATCGCGCCGATGCCGATCTCGAAGATCAGCGAGGGCAGATAGACGCCCGGGATCAGGGCGGTGAAGGCCGGCCCCGATCCCGGGCGTCTGTCAGTCACATGCAGCGATGATGCCAGGTGCGCTCAGAGGATGAACTCGCTGCCGTCCTTCGGGCCGGCGAGCACGAGCTCACGGGCACGGATGAACTCCGACCCGTCCTTCGGGCCGGCCAGGGCAGCGCGAATGAACTCGGAGCCGTCCTTGGGCCCGCAGATGAACTCGCTGCCGTCCTTGGGACCAGCCGCGCGGATGAACTCGCTGCCATCCTTCGGACCAGCCGCGCGGATGAACTCGCTGCCATCCTTGGGGCCGGCCGCACGGATGAACTCGCTGCCGTCCTTCGGACCAGCCGCACGGATGAACTCGCTGCCATCCTTGGGACCGCAGATGAACTCGCTGCCATCCTTCGGACCAGCCGCACGGATGAACTCCGACCCGTCCTTGGGACCGGCCAGCGCGGCCCGGATGAACTCGCTGCCGTCCTTCGGACCGCAGATGAACTCGCTGCCGTCCTTCGGACCAGCCGCACGGATGAACTCGCTGCCATCCTTCGGCCCGGCCGCGCGGATGAACTCGCTGCCATCCTTGGGGCCAGCGGCGCGGATGAACTCGCTGCCATCCTTCGGACCAGCCGCACGGATGAACTCGCTGCCATCCTTCGGACCAGCCGCACGGATGAACTCGGTCCCATCCTTCGGACCGACTGGCGCGAGACGGATGAACTCGCTACCTTCCTTGGGTCCACAGATGAACTCGGACCCGTCCTTCGGACCGCCGAGGCTGATGTGGGCGCGGATGAACTCGCTCCCGTCCTTCGGGCCGGCGAGTGCAGCCCGGATGAACTCGCTCCCGTCCTTCGGGCCCGCCAGCGTGGCGCGGATGAACTCGGACCCGTCCTTCGGACCGGAGACGAGGGAGGACACGCCCGAGAACGCGCTGCGGACGACGGTGGACAGGGCAGGGGTGAGCAGGGCAGGGCTGACCGAGGGGGTCATGGGAAGGCTCCTTCGCAGGACGTGTGGAAGTGATCTGGGACACAGAAATCGCCGGGATGGCGCTTTCACGGTAGCCCCACGCGTCCTGACGCAACCACCCGAGCGCAACTACCGCTCAGGGTGAGAACGGGGTGGAAAGGACAGGCTTAGCGAGCCTCGTCCGACGACTCCACGACCTCGATGTCCAGCTCGTCGACGACGGGCTCGGACTGGTCCCAGTCACGGCCGCTGCGCACGACATCGGTCTCGGAGTGCGCCCCGCAGCCGTGGTCGAAGCTGACCACCTTGCCGTCGTCCGGCGACCACTCGTTCGCGCACACGCCGAACAGCTGCCCCAGCGGGCCCGCCAGCGGGATGATGAAACCGCACGTGGCGCAGTCGGCGTCGGCCGCGCGTGAGCCGGCGGTGCGCGGGCCGTGCGAACCCTCGTACCAGCGGGTGGCCGCGGCGTCGATCGCCTCGGCCGTCATGATGCGCTCGCGGTCGAGACCGAGCTCGTGGATCGCGACGCGGTCGTACTCCGGGTCACCGGTCGGGACGACGCCCGAGACGAGCCGCGGGTCGTCCGGGTCGTACGGGAGGCGGTCGGTCGGCCCGAGGTCGCCCGGCGCGAGCCGCTCGGCCCACGGCAGCCACGCCTTCGCCAGCAGCGCACCCTCACCGGGCAGCAGCCCGGTCTCGCACACGGTCGCGGTGCGCGACCGGGGGGCGCGCGCCACGGTCACCGACCAGTACCAGCCGACGTAGCCCGGCATCGTGCACGCGAACGCGTGCGAGCCGAGACGCTCGCCCTGCAGCGTGAAGCCGAGGTGCTCGCCGACCTGGCCGGCCTCGGTCTCGGCCTCCAGCGCCGCGCGGGCGACCTCGACCGCGCCGGCGAGGACGGCGTCCTTCGCGGCGCGGCGGCTCGTGGTCTCGACCGTGGTGATCACCTCAGGCGTCGAACTCGTCGGCGACGGCGCGCATGACGGCGGCGATCTTCGTCGCCTCGGCGCGCTCCGGGTAGCGACCGGAGCGGAGCCGGTTGCCGGCCCGGTCGAGCAGCTTGATGAGGTCCTCGACGATCGAGACCATGTCCTCGGCAGGCTTGCGCTGGGCGCGCGTCACCGACGGCGCCGGGTCGAGCACCGTCACCGAGAGCGCCTGCTGGCCGCGACGGCCGTCGGCGACGCTGAACTCCACCCGCGTGCCAGGGCGCGGCGCCGGGGCGCCCGCAGGCATCGCGGACGCGTGGAGGAAGACCTCACCGCCGTCGTCGGACGCGATGAAACCGAAGCCGCGGTCGGCGTCGAAGAACTTGACCTTGCCGGTGGGCACGTGTTCCTGCCTGTGGGGGACGGGGCGCGCGTGAGCGCGCCGACAGCGCGAAGTAGGTGGACCAACCACAAGCGTACCTGCGTGCGAGGACGGTACCGCTCGGGGCCCGTCCGCCGTGCGGGCATGGGCGCCCCGCCGCCAGGTCCGGGTACTAGCATCACGACGATGGCCGGCACGACGGAGCTTGCCGACCTCTTCCGTGAGGCCGACGACGACTGGCTGGCGGCGCTGCTCGCCGACCGCCCGGACCTCGCCCGTCCGGTGCCGCAGTCGCTGACGGCGCTCGCGAGCCGGGCAGGGTCGCGCGCCTCGGCGAGCCGGGCCCTCGCGACCTCCACGGCGCCCGAGGTCACCGTCCTCGAGGCCGTCGTGACGCTGACCGCGTCCGGAGGGACCACCACGCTCGCCGCGCTCGCCGACGCGCTCGGCGGGGCGGCCGTCGCCCCGGTCGTCGAGCGGCTCCGGACCAGGGCGCTGCTGCTCGGCGACGACGAGACGCTGGCAGCGGCTCCTGGTGTGCGCGAGGCCGTCGGCCCCACCCCGCTGGGCCTGGGGCCGCCGCTGCGGGCGCTCGACGTGCGCGCCGACGCCGGCTGGCCGACCACGCCCTCGGCCCTGCGGACCGTGCTCGCCGACGCGCCCGAGGGCGCCCGGCGGCTGCTGGACGCGCTCACGTGGGGGCCGCCCGTGGGCACGCTCGGCACCGAGCTGCCACCCGCGGCGCGCTGGCTGCTGGACCGCCACGTGCTGCACCGGCCGAACGCCACCGAGGTGGTGCTGCCGCGCGAGGTCGCGCTCGCCGCCCGTGGCGGCCTGCTCGCGCGCGGGCTGCCGGTGGCGCCCGAGATCTCCGACGCACCGCTCCGGCGACCCGACGTCGTCGCCGCCGAGGTGGTCGCCGCCGCCGAGACCGTGCTGCGCCAGCTGGCGACGCTGCTCGACCTGTGGGGCGAGGAGCCGCCCGCGGTGCTCCGCGGGGGCGGTGTCGCCGCGCGCGACGTCAAGCGGCTCGCCGCTCTCCTCGAGGTCTCGACGACGCACGCGGCGCTGGTGTGCGAGCTCGCCGGCATGCTCGGCCTCGTCGGCCACGTGCACGACGAGGAGAGCTCGCGCTGGGCGCCGACGAGCGCCGTCGACGGCTGGCTGGACCGCTCCGCACCGGAGCGCTGGGCCGAGCTCGCGGCGGTGTGGCTGCGCTCCAGCAGGGTCCCCTGGCTCGCCGGCACCCGTACCGACCGCGGCGCGCTGCGGGCCGCGCTCGACCCCGAGCTGCACCGGACCTGGGCGGCCGGGCTGCGGCAGCGCTGCCTGCGCGCCGTCGCGGCGTGGCCCGAGGGCGGCGCACCCTCGGTCGCGCAGGTGCGCGGCCACCTCACCTGGCAGACGCCTCGTTCGGTGCCGCCGGAGAACACGGTCGCGGCCGTGCTGGCGGAGGCCAGCGCGCTCGGTCTGCTCGGCGCCGACGCGCTCGGCCCACCCACCCGGCTGCTGCTCGACGGCGCACCGACCACCGAGGTCGCCGCGGCGCTGGCCGCGCTGTTCCCGCCCGAGGTCGGCGAGCTCGTCATCCAGGGCGACCTCACCGGGATCGTGCCCGGCCGCCCGACGGCGGAGCTCGCCGCCCTGCTCGACCGCGCCGCCGACGTCGACAGCCGGGGCGCCGCCCTGACCGTCCGGTTCACCGCGGACTCGCTGGGCCGCGCGATCACGGCAGGCATGACCGCCGAGGAGCTGCTGGAGCGGCTGCGGGCCGTGTCGCGCGCCCCGCTGCCGCAGCCGCTGGAGTACCTGGTCGCCGACGTCGCGCGGCGGCAGCGCCGGGTGCGGGTGCAGCCGGCGTCCGCGGTGCTGCGCACCGACGACGAGGCCGCCACCCTCGCGCTGCTGGCCGAGCCCGCGCTCGCCGACCTCGGTCTGCGCCGCCTGTCGGCGACGGTGCTCGCTGCCGACGTCGGTCCCGTGACGCTGTACGAGGCGCTCCGGCGCACCGGTGCGGCGCCGCTGCTCGAGGGCCCCGACGGCAGCCCCGTCGCGATGGCGACCGGGCGCGCACGGGCGGTGCGGCCGGTGCCGCTGGAGGGACCGCCGGTGGAGTCGCCCGTCGACACCGCGGCCGCCGTGGCGGCGATGCGCGCGGGCGAGGAGCGCGCGGCCGCGCTCCTCGCCGGCACCGCTGAGGCGCCGTCGGCCGCCGACGAGCTCGAGATGCTACGCACCGCCGCGGCACGCGGCGCGCACGTGCGGATCGTCATCGCCGGGGAGGCCGGCGCCACCCAGGAGCGCCTCGTGCGCCCGCTCGCGGTCGACGGCGGCCGGGTGCGGGTGCTCGACACCGCCCGCGAGGCCGAGCTGACGGTCGCGACCCACCGGATCGTCTCCGTCAGCCCGGCCTGAGCGGGGCCGAGCGGGCAGGTGCGGGCCCGAGCGGGGAGGTCAGGAGCCGGAGCGCAGCACGTCGCCGAGCTTGACGCGCGCCCCGGTGCGCAGCAGCGACCGCTCGTAGATGAGCGCCGCCACCCGGATCGCCAGCACCATGGCGAGCACGAGCACCGCGAGCGAGAGCAGCGACTCCCACCAGGCGCTGGTGCCGATGAAGATCCGCATCGGGACCGCCACCGGTGCCGAGAACGGCACGTACGACATCACCGCGAGCACGGTCGGGTTGTTGTTGAAGAAGATCACCAGGAAGTACGGGATCATCACGAGCATCATGATCGGGCTGGTCGCGCTGCCCAGGTCCTCCACGCGGGACACGAGCGACGCCGTCGCCGCGTAGAGCGCGGCGATCATCACGAACCCGACGGTGAACAGCGCGACGAACCACAGGACCGGGATGCCCAGCCCGTCCAGCAGCACCGTGTCGCCGGTCGCCGCGCCCGTGCCGACGACGATGAGCGCCACGAGGGCGATCTGCGCGAACGCGAGCAGCGAGTTGCCGATCACCTTGCCCGCCAGCAGCGCCCGCGCCGGGATGGCGGCCAGCAGGATCTCGACGATGCGGGTCTGCTTCTCCTCGACGACGCTCTGCGCGATCGTGCTGCCGTAGGTCATCGCGGACATGAAGAACACCAGCCCGAAGCCCAGGCCGATGAAGTACGTGAGCATCGGGTTGGGCGCGTCGGGGTCGAGCAGCTCGACCTGCGGCGTGACGCTCAGCGCCTGGATGATGCCCTCGGGCGCGGTGCGGTCGCCGATGACGGTGAAGCCCTCCGTCGGTGAGCCGACGACACCCGCCGCGACCGTGCCGTCGGCGACGAGCTCGCGCACCTCCTCGGCGGAGGCGACCTCGGTGACCTCGACGTCGGGCAGCTGCGCGACGGTGGCGGCGGCATCGGCGGTGGCCGCGACGCTGGTCGTGCTGCTGAACAGGCTGCCGGCCTGGGTCGCGAGGACCACGGAGGCGAGGATCGCGGCCAGGAAGATGATCGTCGAGATCACGAATGCCTTCGACCGCAGCCGCACCATGATCTCGCGCTTCGCGACGATCGTGACGGCGCGCGAGAACGACACCCGCGCGTGGTCGGTGGCCGCCGGCTGGGTCCGGGTGGGCTGCTGCAGGGTGCTCATCGGACGACCTCCGCGAAGATCTCGGTCAGGGGACGGTGGTAGGGGCCGAAGCTGATCACCGAGCCGCGCTCGACGGCCTCGCGCAGCACACGGTCGGCGAGCTCCGGCGACGACGCCGCGAACCGCACGTGGCCGCCGTCGAACTCGATGACGTCGACGCCGGGCACGCCGCGGACCCAGCCGGTGTCGCCGGCGGTGACGAGCGTCCACTCCGGCGAGCTGTGCCGCGCGCGGATCTCCTCGCGGCCGCCGCTGGCGCGGACCCGGCCGTCGGCGATGATGACGAGGTCGTCGCACAGCCGCTCGACGACGTCGAGCTGGTGGCTGGAGAAGAGCACCGGGGCGCCCGCGTCGGCGACGTCGCGCAGCACCCCGAGCGTGGTCTCGACCGCCATCGGGTCCAGGCCGGAGAACGGCTCGTCGAGGATGAGCGCGACCGGGTCGTGCACGAGCGCGGCCGCGATCTGGGCGCGCTGCTGGTTGCCCAGGCTGAGCGCCTCCACGTGGTCGCCGGCCCGCTCCGCGAGCCCGAGCCGCTCGAGCAGGTCGGTACCGCGTCGGCGGGCGTCGGCGGCAGTGAGGCCGTGCAGCTCGCCGAGGTAGACCAGCTGGTCGATGACGCTCATCTTCGGGTACAGGCCGCGCTCCTCGGGCATGTACCCGATGCGGGACCGGTAGCCGCCGGTGATCGGCTCGCCGTCGACCTCGACGGTGCCGGAGTGCGGTGCGAGCACGCCGAGGACGATCCGCATGGTGGTCGTCTTGCCCGAGCCGTTGGCCCCGACGAACCCGGTCATCCGGCCGGGCACGACGTCGAACGAGACGTCGTGGAGGACCTGGTGGTCCCCGAAGGAGCGGTTGATGCCGCGCAACGAGATCATGACGACGACGGTAGGCCCGCCACCTCGCCCGGCGGATCGCCCGCGGGTGGGAAAAACCTCTCCACCGCCGGAGGGAGCAGCCCCCCCGGGCAGGGGTCAGCCGGCCGGCGTGACGACGCCGTGCTCGTAGGCCCAGATCACCGCGTGGATCCGGTCCCGCACGCCCAGCTTCATCAGCACGTTCGAGACGTGCGTCTTGATCGTCGCCTCGCCGAGGAACAGCTCGGCGGCCATCTCCGCGTTGGAGGCGCCCCGCGCGAGCAGCAGCAGCACCTCGCGCTCGCGCTCGGTCAGCCCCTCGAGGGCGGCCGGGGCCGCGGGCGCGGCATCGGGACCAGGACGTCCCGCACCGGCGCCGGGGCGGGCGTAGCGCTCGATCACGCGCCTCGTCACCTCCGGCGACAGCAGCGCGTCGCCGCGCGCGAGCGCGTGCACGGCCTCGATCAGCTGCTCGGGCTCGGCGGTCTTGAGGAGGAAGCCGCTCGCACCGGCATCGAGGGCGTCGTAGAGGAAGTCGTCGCGGTCGAAGGTCGTGAGGATCATGACGGCGGCGTGGTGGCCGCCCGAGCAGATCCGGCGGGTGGCCTCCAGGCCGTCCATCACCGGCATCTGCACGTCCATGCAGATGACGTCGGGCTGCAGGGCGGACGCCTGCTCGACGGCGACCTGCCCGTCGGCGGCCTCGCCGACCACCTCGAAGCCCGGCTCGCTCTCCAGGATGGTGCGGAAGCCGACGCGCACCAGTGACTGGTCGTCGACCAGCAGGATCCTCGTCATCGCTCCTTCTCAGGGGTCGTCGTCGGTGTCGCGACCAGATCCTGCCGCACCGGCTGCTCCGCCGTCGCCGCGGGGATCGCGGCGCGCACGAGGTAGCCGCCGCGCGACTTCGGCCCCATCTCGATCGTGCCGCCGACCGCCGCGACGCGCTCGCGCATCCCGGTCTGGCCCACGCCGAGCCCGGCGCCGCGGCCGCCGCGCACCCCGGCGCCGTCGTCGGCGACCTCGACCTCGACCACGTCGTCGAGGTAGCGCAGCCGCACGTCCGCCCGTGCTCCCGGGCCCGCGTGCTTGCGGGTGTTGGTGAGCGCCTCCTGCACCACCCGGTACGCCGTCAGCTCGACGATCGGGCTCAGCGGCCGCGGGGTCCCGACGACCTCGAGCGCGACGTCGCCGTGCTCGCGCGCCGCGGCGACGAGGTCGCGCAGATCGGCGAGCGTCGGCATCGGTGCGTCGCCCTCGTCGCGGCTGCGCAGCGCGCCGACGATCGTGCCGAGCTCGGCGATCGCCGAGCGTGCGCTCTCCTCGACCGAGCGCAGCGCCTGCTCGGCGCGCTCGGGGTCGCGGCCCATCACGCGGCGGGCGGCACCGGCCTGGATGCCCATCGCGGACACGTGGTGGGCGACGACGTCGTGGAGCTCGCGCGCGATCCGCAGCCGCTCCAGCGAGATCGCCTGCTCGGTCAGCTGCGCCTGCTGGGCCCTCACCTCGGCCTGGGCGCGCTCGAGCGCCTCGCGCTCGACCGCCTGCTGCCAGGAGCGGTCGCCGAACACCCAGGCGCCGGCGAAGTAGGCGGCGTTGACCATCACCTGGATGACGAACCACGAGAAGAACGCCTGCACGCCGTACTCGCCGGTCTCGGGCGAGTAGAAGCCGCGGATCGCGGAGGCGAGCAGCCACACGGCCATCGCGAGGACCGTCGCCAGCCGGGCCCGGAAGGCCAGCGTGCGGTTCGTGCACCAGGCACCGACGGTGTAGAAGGCGAGGAACAGCACGACCTGCGAGACGGTGAGCTCCATCGCGCCGAGCTCGCCACCGACGGCGTACAGCACGCTGGTCGCGACCAGCACCGGCACCGGCCACCGCCGCCGCCACGCCAGCGGCGCCGCGACCAGCACCGAGAACAGCGCGACCAGCCACAGCGACCGCTCGAACCGCTGCATCTGCGACGCCGAGGCGAGCACGCCGACGAGCACGCTCGCGGCCGCGAGGCCGAGCGCGGTGAGCGCGTCGGCGCGCAGCATCGAGGGGTCGGCGGGGCGCCGTGTCGAGGGCACGGCCCCAGGGTAGGCGGGGGGCCGCGGGCGGTTCCTCCACCGCGCGGCGGGCCGCGCTCCCCCGGGCGGCGGAGGAGGCACCGACCGGATAGGTTCGCGCCATGCGGATCACCAAGCACGAGCACGCGTGCCTGAGCGTCCACCGCGACGACGGTCGCACCCTGGTCATCGACCCCGGCTCGTTCTCCGGGCGGCTCGTCGACCTCGAGGACGTCCGGGCCGTCGTCGTCACGCACGAGCACCCCGACCACTGGACCCCCGAGCACCTGCTCGACCTGCACCAGCGGTTCCCCGAGGCGCCCGTGCTCGGCCCGCAGGGCGTCGCCGACGCCGTCGCGGCCGCCGCGCCCGAGGTCCCGGTCGAGGTGGTCGCCCCGGGCGAGACCCGCGAGGTCGGCGGCTTCACGCTGACGTTCGTCGGCGGCGTGCACGCCGAGATCCACCGCTCGATGCCGCGCGTGGACAACGTGGGCGTGCTGGTCGACGGCCGGCTCTACCACCCCGGCGACTCCTTCGCGCTGCCGGGCGTGCCGGTCGAGGTCCTCGCCGCCCCCGCGGGCGCGCCGTGGCTGAAGATCGGCGAGACGATGGACTTCGTCGCCGAGGTCGCGCCGGCGCAGGCGATCGCGATCCACGACGCCGTGCTGTCGGAGGCCGGGCTGCGGCTGTCCGAGGCCCGCATCACCGGCGCCGTCGAGAGCGTCGGCGGGCAGTACGTGCAGCTGCGCCCCGGCGACGCCGTCACCCTCTGAGCGAGCGCTCACCACGCCAGCTCGTAGCGCGGTGCCGAGCTCGTCGCGTGCACCGTACGAGATCGGCACGGGTGTACGAGCTCGCCGATCCTGCAGGCGGAGGCCACCGGGTGCGGGAGGGTGTCGACCCGCCTCGGTGGGGCGCGACGATGCCGGTGTGACGGGGGCGATACCCGCTGCCCCGGGATTGCGCGGCCGACCTGCGAGAGAATGGTCGGATGCCCGATGGCCCCCTGATCGTCCAGTCCGACAAGACGCTGCTGCTCGAGGTCGACCACGAGCGGGCGGCGGCGTGCCGCCGCGCGATCGCCCCGTTCGCCGAGCTGGAGCGCGCGCCCGAGCACATCCACACCTACCGGCTGACCCCGCTCGGCCTGTGGAACGCGCGCGCCGCCGGGCACGACGCCGAGCAGGTCGTCGACACCCTGCTGGAGTACTCCCGCTACCCCGTGCCGCACGCGCTGCTGGTCGACATCGCCGAGACGATGTCGCGCTACGGGCGGCTCGAGCTGCTCAGCCACCCCAGCCACGGGCTGGTGCTGCACGCGCACGACACCGCCGTCCTCACCGAGGTGCTGCGCTCCAAGCGCACGGCCGGGCTCGTGGGTGCGCGCGTCGACGACGCGACCGTCGTCGTCCACCCCTCCGAGCGCGGCCACCTCAAGCAGGTGCTCGTCAAGCTCGGCTGGCCGGCCGAGGACCGCGCCGGCTACGTCGACGGCGAGGCGCACCAGATCGACCTCGACGACCGCGACTGGTCGCTGCGCCCCTACCAGGCCGAGGCGGTCGAGTCCTTCTGGCACGGCGGCAGCGGGGTCGTCGTGCTCCCCTGCGGCGCGGGCAAGACGATCGTCGGGGCTGCCGCGATGGCGGAGGCGAAGGCGACCACGTTGATCCTCGTCACCAACACCGTGAGCGCGCGGCAGTGGCGTGACGAGCTCGTCCGGCGCACCTCGCTGACGCCCGAGGAGATCGGCGAGTACTCCGGCGCCCGCAAGGAGATCCGCCCGGTCACGATCGCGACCTACCAGGTGCTGACGACCCGGCGGAAGGGCGTCTACACCCACCTCGAGCTGCTCGACGCGCGCGACTGGGGCCTCATCCTCTACGACGAGGTCCACCTGCTGCCGGCGCCGATCTTCCGGATGACCGCCGACCTGCAGGCACGCCGCCGGCTCGGCCTCACCGCCACCCTCGTGCGCGAGGACGGCCGCGAGGACGAGGTGTTCAGCCTCATCGGGCCCAAGCGCTACGACGCCCCGTGGAAGGACATCGAGAGCCAAGGCTGGATCGCGCCCGCCGAGTGCGTCGAGGTCCGGTTGGACATGCCGCACGCGATGCGGATGGCGTACGCCTCCGCCGAGCCCGAGGACCGTTACCGGATCGCGTCGACGGCGAAGGCGAAGACCGATGTCGTCCGTCACCTCGTCGACGCGCACGCGGGCGAGCAGGTGCTGGTGATCGGGCAGTACCTCGACCAGCTCGAGCACCTGTCGGAGACGATCGGGGCGCCGCTGATCACGGGCGCCACGACCGTCAACGAGCGGCAGCGGCTGTTCGAGGGGTTCCGGCAGGGCGAGATCAGCACGCTCGTCGTCAGCAAGGTCGCGAACTTCTCGATCGACCTGCCGGAGGCGTCGGTCGCGATCCAGGTCTCGGGGACGTTCGGGTCACGCCAGGAGGAGGCGCAGCGGCTCGGCCGGATCATGCGCCCGAAGGCGGACGGCAAGACGGCGCACTTCTACGCCGTCGTCACGCGCGACACCGTCGACGCCGAGTTCGCCGCGCACCGGCAGCGCTTCCTCGCCGAGCAGGGCTACGCCTACCGGATCCTCGACGCCGAGGACCTGCTCGCGCAGGCCTGAGCCTCAGCCGGCGACCCGGGCCCCGACGACGTCGAGGAAGGCGTGGCCGACCAGGTCGGCGAGCCGCCCGAGCCGGTCGGCGTGGGCGCGGTACTGCGTGCGCAGCTCGGCCGCAGCAGCCTCGCCGGCGTGCTGGGCCTGCCACCCGACCAGGGTCTCCTCGCCCGCCTCGGGGTGGAACTGCAGGCCCCACGCGGTGCCGACGCGGAACGCCTGGAACGGGTACTGGCGCGAGCTCGCGAGCCAGGTCGCGTCCTCGGGCAGGACGGCGATCGCGTCCTCGTGGCTGGACGGCACCAGCACGTCGCGGCCCAGCCGGTTGACGACGTCGCCCAGCAGCGGGTCGGTCTCGGCGCCGGGACGCATCCGCAGCTCGACCAGGCCGCGCTCGGGGCCGGCGGGCGCCGAGCGCTTGACCTCGCCGCCGAGCGCGACGGCGAGCAGCTGGGCGCCGAGGCAGATCCCGAGTGTCGGCAGCTCTGCGGCGACGGCGGCGCGCAGGTGCTCGCGCACCTCGGGCAGCCACGGCCAGCCCTCGTCGTCGTAGGCGTGCGTCGAGCCGCCGAGCACGATCGTGCCGTCGAGGTCGTGCGGGTCGGGGATGTCGTCGCCGCGGTCCGGCCGGACCGTGACGACCTCGGCGCCGCGCAGCCGCGACGCGAGCAGGTCGAGCGGGACGCGGTCGGAGTGCTGGACGACCGCGATGCGGGGGTTCACGGGCACGGCGGGAGACCCTACCCCAGCGCCGCCGTCGGTTCCCGGGGCCCCGGGTCCGACTCACCCTCGGCTCGCGTTGCGTCGCACGGCCCGGACGGGCAAAGATCGCAGCGTGATGAAGCTCAGGGTGGGGCGCGCTGCCGCGACCCTCACGGTCGTGGCCGGCGGCGCCCTCCTCGCGGCACCCGCGGTTGCCGACGACCCGATCCGGATGGCGAGCCGCGTGGTCGACGTCACGAGCGACCAGGTGGCCGCCGGTCGCGAGGACGACCTGCTCGAGGCCGCCGACGAGGTCGTCGCCGCGACCGACTTCGACCTCTGGACGGTCTACGTCGACTCCTTCGACGGGATGCGCCCGGTCGACTGGGCGAACGAGACCGCGGTCGCCTCCGACGCCGACAGCGACGTGCTGCTGCTCGCGGTCGCCGTCGACGACGCCGACATCGGGCTCTCGGTCGCCGAGGACGCCCCGATCACCGACGCCCAGGTCAGCGATCTCGAGGCCGCCGTCCGCGGCGAGGTCGCGCGGGGCCGCTGGGTCGAGGCCTCGTTCGCGGCGGCCGACTTCCTGGTCGCGCTCGGTGAGGACGCCGGAGCAGGCTCGGACGACGACGGACCGGTCGCCGCCGGCGGTGGCGGCGGCAGCATCTGGCCCTGGCTGATCGGCGGCGCGGTGCTGCTCGTGGTCGTGGTGGCGGTGGCGCGACGGCGCCGCAAGGCGACCGGCACCCCCGAGGAGCAGCAGCAGCGGGAGCGCTGGGCGGGGGTCAGCCTCGAGGAGCTCGGCACACGCGCCGGCAGCGCGCTGGTGGAGCTCGACAACGACGTGCGCTCCAGCGCCAACGAGCTCGCGTTCGCGGAGGCGCAGTTCGGCATCGAGGCCACCCGCGACTTCAAGGCGACGCTCGCGACCGCGCAGCAGCAGCTCGGGCAGGCGTTCACGATCCAGCAGCAGCTGGAGCAGGCCTCCTCCGACGAGCAGCGCCGTCGGGGGCTGATGCAGATCCTCACGATCTGCGAGCAGGCCGAGGCGGCCCTGGACTCCCAGACCGAGGCGCTCGCCGAGCTGCGGGCGCTGCAGGACCGTGCGCCCGCGCTGCTCGACGAGCTGGACCAGCGCGCCGGCGAGCTGGAGGCACGGGTGCCGGCCGCGCGGGACGTGCTGCGCCAGCTCGGCGCCGTCTACCCGGAGACGGCGCTCGCGACCGTCGCGAAGGCGCCCGACCAGGCGCAGGCGCTGGTCGCGTCGGCGAGGCAGTCGGTCGCCGAGGGCCGATCGCGCGTGCAGGCCGACGACCGCGGCACCGCGGTCGCGTTCGCCCGCACCGCCGAGGACGCGCTGCAGCAGGTCGCCAAGCTGCTCGACATGGTCGGCGACGCCGGGCAGACCCTCGCCGACGCCGCCGCCCGCCTCGACGACGCGATCGCGTCGCTGACGGCGGACATCGCCGACGCCGGTCGCCTCGCGCCCGGCGACGCGACGCTGGCGCCCACGGTCGAGCGCGCGCAGGCCGCCGTCGCGGCCGGCGCCGCCGCGAAGACCGGCGGCGACCCGATCGCGGCGCTCGCCGAGCTCGAGGCCGCCGAGCAGGCGATCGACGCCGCGCTCGCGCCGCGCCGCGAGCAGGAGCAGGTGGTCGCGCGCGCCACCCAGAGGGCCACGACGCAGATCACCTCGGCCGAGACCGCGGTCCGGCAGGCCAACGACTACATCGAGACCCACCGCGGCGTCGTGGAGTCGGCCGCACGCACCCGGCTCGCGAGCGCCGTCGACGACCTCGCGCAGGCGCGCTCCCTGCAGGGCAGCGACCCGCAGCAGGCGCTGGCAGCGGCGCAGCGCGCGAGCGAGAGCGCACGCACAGCCTTGTCGCTCGCGCAGGCCGACGTCAGCCGCTGGCGGCGGCTGCAGGAGACGTCGCAGGGCGGTGGCTACTACGGCCGCTCGGGCGGCATCGACGCCGACTCGATGATCCTGGGCGGCATCATCGGCAGCGTGCTCAGCGGCGGCTCGCGCAGCCGCAGCACGTGGGGCGGTTCCACCGGCTCCTGGGGCGGCGGCACGCCGTCGCGCAGCGGCTGGGGAAGCGGCGGCCGGCGGACCGGTTCGATCGGTGGCAGCTCAGGTGTGCGCCGGCCGAGCGGGGGCGGGAGTCGGCGATCCGGCGGCGGGAGGCGCCGATAGATCCAGCAGACCCAGCGGCCGACACCGGCCGGATCCGACATCATCGTCACCTGGAAGAAGGGGAACCGTCATGACCGAGAAGCAGACCATCCTGGGCCGGATCGCCCAGCTCACGCGCGCCAACATCAACGCGCTGCTGGACCGGGCCGAGGACCCGGAGAAGATGATCGACCAGCTCATCCGCGACTACACGAACAACATCGCGGAGGCCGAGCAGGCGATCGCCCAGACGATCGGCAACCTGCGCCTGGCCGAGCAGGACTACAACGCCGACGTCGCCGCCGTCCGGGAGTGGGGCGCCAAGGCGCTCGCCGCCTCGCAGCGGGCCGACCAGGCGCGCGCGCAGGGCGACACCGCGGCTGCCGAGCGGTACGACAACCTCGCCAAGGTGGCGCTGCAGAAGCAGATCGGGTTCGAGAACGAGGTCAAGCAGACCGAGCCGATCCTGCGCTCGCAGAACGAGGTCGCCGAGAAGCTCAAGCAGGGCCTGGCGGTCATGAAGGACCGGCTCTCGGAGCTCAAGACCAAGCGCGACCAGCTGGTCGCCCGTGCGAAGTCCGCCGAGGCGCAGGCCAAGGTGCAGGAGGCGATCGGCTCGATCAACGTGCTCGACCCGACGAGCGAGCTGTCCCGCTTCGAGGACCAGGTGCGCCGGCAGGAGGCGCAGGTGGCCGGCCAGGCCGAGCTCGCGGCGTCCTCGCTCGACGCGCAGTTCGCCGAGCTCGACGCGCAGGGCGACATGCTCGAGGTCGAGGCGCGGTTCGAGGCGCTCAAGCGCGGCGCCGTCGAGGACGCCCCGGTGGCGCCCGCGATCGAGGACGCCCCCTCGGAGACCTACACGCCGTCGGCCACGGTCTCCGAGCAGGACTACCCGCAGAACCCGCAGCAGTGACGCGACGTGACCGCTGAGCCGGTCACGCGCGAGCGCCGAGGCCCGGTCCCCGCCACGGGGACCGGGCCTCGCGCGCGTCCGGGTGACCGTAGGGTGGCGCCATGACCGACGTCCCCGGCGGCGCCCGCCAGACCTACCTCCTCGTCGACGGCGAGAACGTCGACGCGACGCTCGGGCTGAGCGTGCTCGGGCACCGGCCCGCGCCCGAGGAGCGGCCGCGCTGGGACCGCATCTCCGAGTTCGCCTCGCGTACGTGGGGCCAGCCGGTCCGGGGCCTGTTCTTCCTCAACGCCTCGACCGGGCAGATGCCGATGAGCTTCGTGCAGGCGCTGCTCGCGATGAGCTACCACCCGATCCCGCTCGCGGGCAGCAGCTCCGAGAAGGTCGTCGACATCGGCATCCAGCGCACCCTGGAGGCGCTGCGGGACCGGCCCGGCGACGTGCTGCTCGCCAGCCACGACGGCGACTTCCTGCCACAGCTCGAGTCCCTCCTGGACGGCACCCGCCGGGTGGGCGTGCTGTGCTTCCGTGAGTTCGTCAACGCCAAGATCACCGAGCTGACCGCCGCGGGCCTGGAGCTGTACGACCTGGAGGACGACGTCGTCGCCTTCAACACCCCGCTGCCGCGCGTCCGGATCATCCCGCTGGAGCAGTTCGACCCGACGCGCTACCTCTGACCGGTCGCCCCGGGGACGGGCCGGTCCGACCCACGGCACGTTCTCGGCCGGTACCCAGGAAACTCCCAGCGAGCGCGCGCACACTGGGGTCATGACCACGACGAGCGCTGCCCGCCAGGACGCCGAGGCCCGGCTCCTCGTCGTCGACGACGAGCCGAACATCCGCGAGCTGCTGGCCGCGAGCCTGCGTTTCGCGGGGTTCGAGGTCGACACCGCCGCGGACGGCCAGCAGGCGGTGCGGAAGGCGCTCGACGGCGCCCCGGACCTCGTGGTGCTCGACGTCATGCTCCCCGACCTCGACGGCTTCACGGTGACCCGCCGGCTGCGCGAGCAGGGCAGGCACATGCCGGTGCTGTTCCTCACCGCGCGCGACGACACCAGCGACAAGGTGGCCGGCCTGACGGTCGGCGGCGACGACTACGTCACCAAGCCGTTCAGTCTCGACGAGGTGATCGCCCGGATCCGCGCGGTGCTGCGCCGCGCCCGGGCGACCGCTGCGACGACCGAGTCCTCGGTGCTGCAGGTCGGCGACCTGGAGCTCGACGAGGACGCGCACGAGGTGCGGCGGGCCGGGCGGCCGATCGAGCTCTCCCCCACCGAGTTCACGCTGCTGCGCTATCTCATGCTCAACGCGGGGAGGGTGCTGAGCAAGGCGCAGATCCTCGACCACGTGTGGGCGTACAACTGGGGCGGTGACGGCGCGATCGTCGAGTCCTACATCTCCTACCTGCGGCGCAAGGTCGATGCGCCGTTCGAGGGCGAGCCGCTGATCCACACCAAGCGCGGCGTGGGCTACGTGCTGCGCGCACCCCAGTGAGCCTGCGCCCGTTGCGGGCGCTGCCGCTGCGGTGGCGGCTGTCGATCGTCACGGCCGTGCTCGTGCTGGCCGCGCTGGTGGTGACCTCGGCCGCCGTGGTCGCGCTGGTGCGCAGCTCGTTGATCCACCAGATCGACGAGGACCTCCATGACGCCGCGTACTCGCCGTTCACGACCTACCAGCACGACGGCGGCGGCGACACGGCCGGCCCGACCGACTACTTCGTCGGCATCGTGATCGACGACGTCGCCTACATCATCACCAAGCCGACGACGGCGGGCGGCGACACCCCGCGGCTGCCCGACCTCGCGACGCTGCGCGCGAACGAGCCGGTCACGGTCGGCTCGACCGACGGCAGCGGGCCGTCGTGGCGGCTGTGCGTCTACCCGCGCCCGGACGGCGCGGTCGCGGTCCTCGCGCTGCCGCTCACCTCGGTCGACGACACGACCAAGGAGATGCTGCGCACGATGACGATCGTGGGCATCGCGGTCGTCGTGCTCGCGGCGCTCGCCGGTTACGTCGCCGTGCAGCGCGCGCTGCGGCCGCTGCGCGACATCGAGGCCGCCGCCGGCGCGGTCGCCGCGGGCGACCTCGCCCGCCGCGCCCCTCTGGAGCCGCCGAGCACCGAGGTCGGCCGGCTCGGGATGTCCTTCAACGCGATGGTCGCCGAGCTGGAGCGGGCGTTCGCGGAGCGAGCGGCGTCGGAGGCGCGGATGCGCCGCTTCGTCTCCGACGCCTCGCACGAGCTGCGGACCCCGCTCGCGTCGATGCGCGGCTACGGCGAGCTGTACCGGATGGGCGCCGTCCCGCCCGAGGAGGTGCCGACGACGATGGCGCGGATCGAGAGCGAGGCCACCCGCATGGGTGTGCTCGTCAACGACCTGCTGGCGCTCGCGCGGCTCGACGAGGGCCGCGGGTTGCAGCTCGGCGACGTCGACCTCGTCGCGATCGCGCGCGACGCGGTCGCCGACCTGCGCGCCCTCGACCCCTCGCGCCGCACCGAGCTCCAGGCCGAGGCGCCCGTGACGATCCACGCCGACGGCGACAAGATCCGTCAGGTGGTCACGAACCTCGTCGGCAACACCGTGCAGCACACCCCGCCCGGGACCGCGGTCGAGATCGCCGTCAGGGCATCCGAGGGGTGGGCCACCCTCGAGGTCCGTGACCACGGGCCCGGCATCGCTGCCGAGGACTCCGCGCGGGTGTTCGAGCGGTTCTACCGGCCCGACACCTCCCGGACCCGGGCGAGCGGCGGCTCCGGTCTCGGTCTCGCGATCGTGGCGACCATCGTGGCTGCGCACGGCGGCTCGGTACGGCACGAGCCGACGCCGGGCGGTGGCGCGACGATGGTGGTGCGGCTGCCGCTCGGCGGGCCGTCCGGAGCTCACCCGGCCTGAGGGATGGCTACCCGACCGCCAGCATCGTCCGGATCTGAGCGAGCCACTCGGCGGCGAGCCGGCGGCCGTCAGGCAGCTGGTCGTCGCGGTCCCAGCGCCAGGTGGTGACCATCGCCAGCACGACCAGCCGACAGCGCCGCGCGAGCTCCAGGTCCGCGCCCGGGTAGTGCTCGTCGACCGCCGGCGGCGCGTGGGCGAGGTCGAGCTCGACAGGGCCGCGACAGCAGGTCTCGAGGTCGATGAACAGCGGCCCGTGCGCCGTCGCCAGCAGGTTCCCCGCATGCGGCTCGCCGTGCAGCAGCTGGCCGCCGCCGCGATCGGCGAGCTCGGCCGGCAGCTCACCCAGCACCCGCGTGAGCAGGCCCCGCTCCTCGTCGGGAAGCTCGGGGGTGAGGTCGCGGTCGTCGAGCAGCCGGCGCGCCGACTCGATCCGGTCGAGCGCGTGCGGCACCGCAGCGGGCGGCTCCACACCGCGCATGCCGAGGTGCAGTCGCCGCAGCGCGTGCCCGTAGTCGCCCGCCGACAGCGCGGCGCCGGCCGTGTAGAACGTCCACCACGTGATCGCCAGGTCGTCCTCGCGGTAGGCCCGCGACTCCAGCCGCGGGTCGGGCCTGGCGACCGGGCAGCCGGCGTCCACCAGGGCGTGCGCCAGGTCGACCTCGAGCTGCGCCGCCCGCGGGTCACCGGCCGAGACGCGCGCCAGCACGTCGCACGGGAGCAGCCGCAGGGCGACCTTGGCGGAGCTCTGCAGCACGACGACGTCCTCGACCGCCAGCCCGGCCGAGGCGGCCACCGAGCAGGCCGCAGCGATCGCGCGCCTCAGGTCGGGCTCTCGCATGCTGCTTGCTCCCCGCGTCCGAGCGCCTGCACCGACTCGGCAGGCACGTGCGCCCACACTCTCGCACCCGGACGCAGATGTCCGAGCGCGGCGGCATCGACGTCGGCGAGCACATCCGGCTGGCCAGGGGTCGCGAGACGCACCCGTACGCCGCCCGTCGCGGGCTCGAGCCAGCGCACGGTTGTCTCCCACGTGTTGTCCCCTCCCGGGCGCTGCTCCGAGACGGTGACGGCGGCGGGCCGGAAGCGCAGCCGAGCCACCGCCGCGGCCGGCGGCCCGGCGGCGGGTCGCAGGCCGCCGAAACCCACCGGCACGAGGTTGACCCCCACGAACGCGGCGGTGAACTCCGTGCGCGGCGCACCGAGCACCTCGGCGCGCGGCCCGTGCTCGACCACGCGTCCCTCGCGCAGCACCGCGACGTGGTCGGCGACGAGGGCGGCGTCGAGGACGTCGTGGGAGACGAGCACGGTCGTGAGCCCGGCGTCACGGAGGGTCTCGGCGAGCAGGTGCCGCAGCTCGGGCGCGGCCACCGCGTCGAGCGAGGCGAGCGGCTCGTCGAGGAGCAGCACCTCCGGCTCCGCGGCGAGCGCGCGGGCGAGCGCGACACGCGCCGCCTGGCCGCCGGACAGCCCGCGTGGGCGGCGCTGCGCGAGGTGGGCGACGCCGAGCCGCTCCAGCCACCGCGTCGCCCGGGCGGCGGCGTCCGGGAGGCGGCGGCTGCGCGGGCCGAAGGCCACGTTGTCGAGCACGCTCAGGTGCGGGAAGAGCAGCGGCTCCTGGCCGAGGAGACCGATCCGGCGCTCGGCGGGCGGCACCAGCAGGTCGGGTGCACGGGTGAGCGTGCGACCTCGCCAGACCACGGTGCCGGTGTCGGGCACAAGCAGCCCGGCGAGCACGCCGAGCACGGTGGACTTGCCTGAGCCGTTGGGCCCGAGCAGCGCGAGTGTGCCGCCGGGCGGCACGGCCAGGTCGACGTCGAGCGTGAAGCCCCCACGGCGCAGCCGCACGTCGGCGGCGAGGCCCTCCCCCGCCGCCTGCGGCGCCAGGCTGGTCGGCGCGTCGCCGGCGGTCACAGCGCCTCCCGGCGCCGGGCCGCCGGCACGAGCAGCAGGATCACGAGCGCGACGGCGACGAGCAGCAATGACAGCGCCAGCGCGGTGTCGCGCGCCACCCCGGTGCCGTTGTAGGCCGTGTAGATCGCCATCGGCACCGTCTGCGTGACGCCCGGCCGGTTGCCGGCGACGAGCGCCGTCGCGCCGAACTCCCCGATCGCGCGGGTGAACGCCAGCACGACGCCCGCGAGCAGCCCGGGCGCCACCAGCGGCAGCGTCACGCGGCGCAGCACCGTCAGCCGCCGCGCGCCCAGCGTGGCCGCGACCGCCTCGTAGCGCGCTCCGACCGCGCGCAGGCTGCCCTCGAGGGCGATGACGAGGAAGGGCATCGCGACGAACGTCTGAGCGAGGACGATCGCCCAGGGCGTGAACGCGACGGTCACGCCGAGCGTGTCGAGCACCCCGCCCAGCAGCCCGGTGCGGCCCACGACCGAGAGCAGCGCGACGCCGCCGACCAGCGGCGGCAGCACGAGCGGCAGCGTGACCACGGCGCGCAGCACGGCAGCGACCCGCGGCGACGCGCGCGCGATCAGCAGCGCCAGGGGCACCCCGAGCGCGAGGCAGCACACGACCGCGGCAGCGGCGGTCCGCACCGACAGCCAGACGGCGTCGCGCGCCGTCGGCGAGAGCAGGGTCGCGGGCAGCGTGGACCAGTCGACCCGCGGCAGCAGCGCCAGCAGCGGGACGACGAGCAGCACGAGCCCCAGCACGGCGGGCACCAGCACCCCGAGCGGCAGCCGCTGCCGGGCCCGCTCGGCGTCGTGCGCACCGGTCACGACGGCGGCCCGAACCCGTGAGCGGCGAGCACGCTCCGCCCGCGCGGGGACAGCACGAGCTCGACGAACGCCTCGGCGGCCGGCTGCGCGCCGTCGAGCACGACGACCGGGTACCGGTTGACGACCGTGCCCGCGAGCGCGGGCACGACGGCGTCGAGCAGCTCCTCGCGCGCGACGACGTCGGTCGCGTACACGAGGCCGGCATCGACGTCGCCGCGCGCGACCCGTTCGGCGACGGCGGCGACGTTGCGCTCCAGGGTGACCGGGTCGAGCTCGACACCGGCCGCGGCGAGCAGGGCAGCGGTCGCGGCACCGCACGGCACCTCCGGGGCGCAGACGGCGTGGCGCAGCCCGGCGAGGTCGGCCAGGTCCGCCACGCCGTCGGGGTTGCCCGGCGGCACCGCGACGACGAGCGTGTTCGTGGCCAGCACCTGGGGCTCGGACGCGGCGAGGCCGGTCGCGACGAGATCGGCCATCGTCGCCTCGTCCGCTGTCGCGAGCAGGTCGGCGGGCGCGCCGTCGGCCAGCTGGGCGACGAGCGTCGAGGAGCCGTCGTAGACCGCGGGCTGCACGTCGACCTCGGGGTGCTCGGCCGAGAAGGTCGCGAGCAGCTCGTCGAAGGCTGCCTGCAGCGAGGCCGCGGCGTGCACGGTCAGCGTGCCCCCGAGCGCGTCGTCGGCCGCGTCGGAGGCGGGGCCGGACGTGGCGGGCGGGGACCCTGCGCACCCGGTCAGGAGCGCGGCGGCCGCGAGCGCCGCCGCGGCCGCGCGCCTCACCGGGGCCGCTCCTTCTCGACGATGACGGTCGTCGCCTTGACGACGGCGACCGCGGTGGCGCCGACCTCGAGGCCGAGGTCGCGCACCGCCTCCGCGGACATCAGCGACACGACGCGGAACGGCCCGCACTGCAGCTCGACCTGCGCCATCACGGTGTCGGCCGTGATCGCGGTGACGAGCCCGACGAACCGGTTGCGGGCGCTGGAGGCGTGCGGGTCGTCCTGCGGCGCGCGGGCGAGCTGCTGCGCGAGCCCGGCGAGCGCCACGCCGTCGACGACCCGCCGCCCCGCGGCGTCGGTCGACGCCTCGACCCGGCCGCCGTCGACCCACCGCCGCAGCGTGTCGTCGCTGACGCCGAGCAGCCGCGCCGCCTCCCCGATCCGGTACTCCGCCACGCCGTCAGGCTAGCGCCGCACCTGCGCCCCGTCCACGCCGTTTGAGCCGCACATGCGGCGCAAGGACCACCCGCGCCATGCATACGCGAACTGTTCCAAAGTGCGGTGAAAGCAGGAAGCCCCCACTTTCACCGCACTCTGGAACACGACCCGATCTCACCGCACCTTCTGTCGCGGCGAGGAGAGCGGCCTCAGCTGGTGCGGCGCTCGTAGGCGGCGGTGCGGGTCTGGATGGCGCGGAGGCGCTCGAGGTCGAACTTCGGGCGGCGCTCGAAGTCGTAGATGCCGTTCTCCTCCTGGAACGTGTCGGTGAGCTGCGTGTAGCAGTAGCCGAACATGTTCTCGTCGTCGAGGAGCGCGTCGGTCAGCCCGGCGAACCGGGCGTACCACTCCTCGAGGTCGCGCACCCGCTCGCCGTAGCCCCAGGACTCGCGGCGGTCGTTGCCCGCGGCGTCGGCCTTGGCGGCGTTCCACCAGATGCCGCCGTACTCGGAGCAGAAGTAGGGCTGCCCGGCGTAGGGGATCGAGATCACGCGGTCGTCGTGGGTGTTGGTGTACGGGTCGCCCGCCGCGAGCCCGGACATCGCTGCGGCGAACTTCTCGGGGTCCTGCTCGTAGTTGTGCGAGTCGTACACGTCCGCGCCCGGCACCCGGTGGGAGTACCCGGAGGCGTCGAGCACGGGCCGAGTCGGGTCGGCCAGCTTGGTCGCCAGGTACATCGCGTGCGTGACGTCGTCGAGCTGGGTGATGCGGTCGGTGATCGGCTGCCAGGTCTCGTTGAGCGGGCACCACCCGACCAGCGCCGGGTGGTTGACGTCGCGCTGCACGGCCTCGAGCCACTGCGTGACGAACGACGTCGTCGGCTGCTGGTGGTCCTCGACCGGGCCGGGCACCGAGGCGCCCCAGTCGGCCAGCTCGCCCCACACGAGGTAGCCGAGCCGGTCCGCGTGGTAGAGGTAGCGCTCCTCGAATACCTTCTGGTGCAGCCGGGCACCGTTGAAACCGGCGGCGATGCCGAGCTCGATGTCGGCGCGCAGCGCCTCGTCGCTCGGCGCGGTCATGAGGGTGTCGGGCCAGTAGCCCTGGTCGAGGACGAGCCGCTGGAACACCCGCTCGCCGTTGAGCAGCACCTGGTTGCCGCGCACGGAGACCGAGCGGAGCCCGGCGTAGGACTCGACGGCGTCGACCTCGCCGTCGCCGTCGAGCAGTCGGACCGTGAGGTCGTACAGGTGCGGGTCGGCGGGCGACCACGCGCGGCGCCGGTCGGCCGGCAGCACGAGCCGGACCGATGGCGTCATGTCGTCGTCGGCACTGGTCTCGGCGGTAGCGACGACGCCGTCGGCGTCGCGGACCTCGACGGCGAGCCGCAGCCCGTCGCGACGGCGGCGCAGCGTCGCCTCGACGTCGAACGCGCCGTCGACGAAGCGCGGCGTCACCCGGATCCGCTCGATGCGCTCGGCGGGGACCGGCTCGAGCCAGACCGTCTGCCAGATGCCGGTGGTGCGCGTGTAGTGGCAGTCGGCGTTGGCGTAGGCGACCGACTGCTTGCCGCGGGCCTGCGGGCCGCGCGGCTCGTCGCGCGCGCGCACCACGATCGTCACGTCCTCGCCCGGGCCGACGACGCCGGTCAGGTCCGCGGTGAACGGCGTGAAGCCGCCGCGGTGCCGGGCGACCTCGACGCCGTTGGCCCACACGGTCGCGTCGTGGTCGACGGCGCCGAGGTGGAGCAGCACGTCGGAGCCGGCCCAGTCGGCCGGGATCGTCACGGTGCGGCGGTACCAGACGGCGTGAAGGTAGTCGACGTCCCCGATGCCCGAGGCCGTGGACTCCGGCGCGAACGGCACGAGGATCTCGCGCTCGAGCTCGCGCTCCAGCAGGCCGCGCTCGAGCCCGGAGTCGCCGCGGTCGATCTCGAAGCCCCAGCGGCCGTTGAGGTTGAGCCAGCGCTCGCGCACCAGCTGCGGGCGCGGGTACTCGGGGCGGGGGACGGTCATCTCGCGGGGCTCCTTCGGCGGGTGCGGGAACGAATTGCTACGTAGCATTCCACCACCGGTCCCCTGCTGCCAAGATGCGACCAACCAGGGAGGTGGCCATGGCCGTCACGATGCGCGACGTCGCCGCGCACGCGGGTGTCTCGCAGCGCACGGTCTCGAACGTGGTCACCGGAGCCGTGCCGGTGCGGCCCGAGACCCGGGCCCGCGTCGAGGCGAGCATCGCGGCTCTCGGCTACCGCACCTTCGGCCCGGCGCGGCAGCTGCGCCAGGGCCGCACGTCGACGGTCACGCTCGCGCTGCCGGGGCTGACCGAGCCGTACTTCGCCGAGCTGGCGCAGTGCGTCGTCGACCGCGCCCGGGAGCACGGGCTGCGGGTCGTCGTGGTCACCACGCGCGGCGACCGGGCCGAGGAGCTCGCGATCCTGCGCGGCGACCAGGTCTTCGCCGACGGCGTCATCATGTCCGCCGTCGGCCTCGCCCCCGAGGACGAGGCGCTCCCCCACCCCTCGCTGCCGACCGTGCTCATCGGCGACCGCGGCGCCGGCGCCGACGTGGCGCACGTGACGCCCGACAACCGCGCCGCGTGCCGCGACGCCGTCCGGCACCTCGTCGCGCTCGGGCGCCGCCGCGTCGCCCTCGTCGGCGCGGGCACCGGACCGCCGCTCACCTGCCAGGAGCGCACCGCGGGCTACCGCGACGCGCTGGCGGAGGCCCGGCTGCCGCTCGACCCCGCGCTGCTGGTGCCGTGCGCCTGGAACTTCGACGCCGGGCGGCAGGCGGTCGCCGAGGCCCTCGAGCGCGTCCCCGACGTCGACGCGGTGTTCGCGATGAACGACTCCTCGGCGCTCGGCGCGCTGCAGGCGCTCGTGCGCGCCGGTCGGCGCGTGCCCGACGACGTCGCCGTCGCCGGTTTCGACAACATGCGCGAGGGCGCGCACGCGACGCCGGGGCTCACCTCGGTCGGTCCGCTGCCCGATGAGGTCGCGGCGGCCGCCCTCGGCGAGCTCCGCCGTCAGCTCGCCGGGGAGCCGCCAAGGCGCCACCAGCTGCCGCACCGGCTCGTCGAGCGTGGCAGCACGAGCGGGGTCGGGTAGTGCCGAGGCCCACCGACGGCTGACGCCGTCGCGTCAGTGGCTGCCCTGCTCGCGCAGCACGACGCCCGGCGCGACCATGCCGACCTCGGCCTCCTGCGGCGTGCGGCCGGGCTCGCCGCCGGCGGTGCTGTACCAGCCCTCGGTGCGGGCATCGCCCTGGTCGCCGGGCCCCCAGGGCAGCCGCGCGGGCGGCGCCGGCAGGTCGCGGCCGTGCCACAGCACCTCGGCGAGCTCGGTGCGACCCCACGGGGCCTTGCTCATCGCGAGCCGGTCGGTCTCGGTCACCTCGCGCGCGAGCGCGCGCATCGCGGGCAGCCTGTCGGCGAGCGCCCACCACTTCATGAGGAAGTAGCCGTGCTGCACGCGGACCCTCGGCGCGACCGACCCCGCGGGTCGGACATCACCGGCGAGCAGCATGTCGAGCACGTCACCGGCGCTGCGGACCCGCTGCAGGTAGGGCACGAGGTGCTTCTCGACGAGCGACACGACCTCCTCGGGCCGCCACCGGCCCGCGAGCGCCACGCCGTCGGGGTGGACCTGGCTGCTGAGGTCGACCTTGAACGCCGTCGCGCGGCCCCCGGCCGGCAGCGGGAAGTTCGACTCGAGCGTGAGGATGTCGACGCGGCGACCCCACCGCGGGTACGGCACGAGCGCGACCTGGTGCTCGGTCTCGGCGTGACGGAAGACGTCGTCGTGGGCGCGCCGAGCCACGTGCTGGTAGCCCAGCGACTCGAGCCGCGCGCAGACCGCGCTGCGCGCCTGCCGACCACGCACGAGGACCCCCTCATCGATGGTGTCTTCCGAGGTTGACGCTACAGGGATTTCACCACGCCTTCCACAACGGCGGGGTCGATCCGAACTCCTCCGGCGTGGCGCGCGTCATACCGTGTCCGGATGCAGCTCACGCAGGGATCCGTCGCGCTCGTCACCGGTGGCGCCTCCGGCCTGGGGGCCGCGACCGCCACCCGGTTCGCGCGGGAGGGGGCGGCGGTCGTCGTCGTCGACCTCCCCGACTCCCCGGGGGCGGCCCTGGCCGGCGGCCTCGGTCCCGCCGTCCGGTTCGTCGCCGCCGACGTGCGCGACGAGGACCAGGTGCGCGCCGCCGTCGAGGCCGCGGCCGATCTCGGCGACCTCCGCGTCGCCGTCATGTGCGCGGGTGTCGCCACCCCCGGCCGGATCCTCGGCAAGCGCGGCGTGCTGCCGCTCGCCGACTTCCAGCGCGTCGTCGACATCAACCTCGTCGGCACCGCGAACGTGCTGCGGCTCGCCGCGGAGGCGATGGCCGGGCTCGACCCGGTCGACGGCGAGCGCGGCGTCGTCGTCATGACCGCCTCGGTCGCGGCGTTCGACGGGCAGGTCGGCCAGGCCGCCTATGCGGCCTCGAAGGGCGGGGTGGCGGCCCTGACCCTCGCGGCCGCGCGGGACCTCGCGCAGCACCTCGTGCGGGTGGTGACGATCGCGCCCGGCACGTTCGCGACACCGCTGCTGGCGAGCCTGCCCGAGGAGACCCTGCGAGTGCTGGAGGCGCAGACACCGCACCCGGCGCGCCTGGGTCGTCCGGAGGAGTACGCCGCCCTCGCCGCGCACGTCGTCGAGAACCCGATGCTCAACGGCGAGACGATCCGTCTCGACGGCGCGCTGCGCATGCCGCCGCGCTGACCGGCCCGCGAGCCGGCGGCGGCCGCGGTGGTCACGACCGCGCCGCGGCGGGCTAGCGTGGCCTCGTGGAGCCCCTCGTCGAGCCAGGTCCCCCGCTGACGGCGGAGCAGGCCGAGACCTACTCGCGTCACCTGCTGCTGCCCCAGCTGGGCGAGGACGCGCAGCGGCGGCTGCTGGCGGCGCGCGTGTGCGTGGTCGGCGCGGGCGGGCTCGGTTCCCCCGTGCTGCTCTACCTGGCGGCCGCGGGTGTCGGCACGCTCGGCGTGGTCGATGACGACGTCGTGGACCGCAGCAACCTGCAGCGGCAGGTGCTGCACGGTGTCGCCGACGTCGGCCGCGCGAAGCTGGACTCCGCGTTCGAGCGGCTGCGCGCGATCGCCCCCGACGTCCGCCTGGTGGCCCACCGCGAGCGGCTGACGGCGGCCAACGCCGTCGAGATCCTCGACGGCTACGACCTCGTGCTCGACGGCACCGACACGTTCGAGACCCGCTACGCCGTCGCCGACGCGTGCGCCGCGCTGGGGGTGCCGCTGGTGTGGGGGTCGGTGCTCGGGTTCGACGCCCAGATCTCGGTGTTCTGGCCGCAGGCCGCGGGCGGCGCGACCCTGCGCGACCTGTTCCCGACGCCGCCGCCCGCGGGGTCGGTGCCCACGTGCGGCGAGGCGGGCGTGCTGGGCGCGCTCACCGGGCAGGTCGGCTCGACGATGGCGACCGAGGCGGTCAAGCTGATCACCGGCGTCGGCGAGCCGCTGATCGGCCGCGTGCTCGTGCTCGACGCGCTGCGCCAGCGCTGGACCGAGGTGCCGCTGCGGGCGCGCGCGGAGCCCGCAGCGCAGGCGCCGGCCGCGCAGCCGCCCGCTGCCCCGACGCCGGCCCCG
>NZ_WNXX01000022.1 GCF_009733795.1 Actinotalea caeni | reverse complement strand
CCCCGCGGACCGCGCGCGAGCGGGCGCCGTGGCCGCGGGCGCGCGGCTGCCGCCCGGACCCCGCTCGGCGGCGACGTCCGGCCGGTGGGGTCGGGGTCCGGGGTGGGCACGGTCAGTCGAGGACGGTCTCGGTCCAGGTCTCGATCCAGGCGTCCCGGCCGGCGTCGATCGCCTCCGGCGCGACCTCGATCGGGTCGTCGGCCAGCGGTGCGAACGCGACCCACGACTCGGGCAGCTCGACCCCCTCGTCGACCGGGTAGACGTACATGCTCTCCGGCAGCGACGCCTGCACCTGGGGGCTCAGCATGAAGTCGACCCACGCCCGGGCGCCGTCGGGGTTGGCGGCGCCGGCGAGCACCCCGACGTACTCGACCTGGCGGAAGCAGGTGTCGAGCAGCGCGCCGGTCGGGGCCTCGGTGTCGCCCTCGCCGACCTCGAACGCGGGCGAGGTCGAGTACGACAGCACGATCGGCCGGTCGCCCTCCCCCTCGGAGCCGGAGAAGTCGACGTAGTAGGCGTCGGACCACCCGCTGGTCACCTTGAGGCCGTTCTCGCGCAGCTGCGCCCAGAACTGCGCGTACCCGTCCTCGCCGAACGCGCCGACGGTCGCGGTGAGCATCGCGAGCCCGGGCGACGACGTGGCGGGGTTGCTCACGACCAGCAGGTCGGCGTACTCGGGCCGGGTGAGGTCCTCGAACGTGCTCGGCTCCGGCAGCCCGGCCTCGGCGAACCACGCGTGGTCGACGTTGAGGCAGACGTCGCCGATGTCGACCGGCGTGAGCGCCTCCGACCCCGGCAGCAGGTACTGCTCGGCGCCGGCCGGCAGCGCCGGCGAGCGGTAGGGCTCGAACACCTCCTCGGCGACCGCGCGCGAGGCGAAGGTGTTGTCGATGCCGTAGGCGACGTCGCCGAGCGGGGCGTCCTTGGTGAGGATCAGCTGGTTGACGAGCGCGCCGCCGTCGCCGGGCGCGCTCAGCTCGACCTGGTAGCCGGTCTCGGCCTCGAACTGCGCCACCAGGTCCTCGGGGACGTGGAACGAGTCGTGCGTGACCACCCGCACGGTCTCGCCTGCGGAGGCGGAGCCGCTCGGCTCCGCCCCGCCGCCGGCCAGCGAGCACCCGGTCAGGGCGGCGGCCGCGGCGACGGCGAGGGTCGTGACGAGGCGCGGGACGCCCCGGGTGTGGCTGCTCACGTGATGTGACCTCCTCAGGTTCGCTGAGAAGGGGTGCCGCCACCCGGCGGGTGGACGGCGAGAGATGCTCGACTCCCTTCGCCGGTGCTAACCGGAGCAGGTTCGAGGGTCTGCGGCGTACCGCACTCTCAGCGCTGGAGCGCTCCCCTGTCGTGGTGACCACGCTAGCGCACCGCACGACCCCTAGGGTGGGTGTGACCGGCCACAGGAGGTTGCAGTGAACCCGCAGAAGCTGATCACGACCGTCATCACGCTCGGCACCGGGCTCGTCGCCACCAAGGCGCTCTCGCTGGTGTGGAAGGGCGTCACGGGTCACGAGCCGCCGAAGGAGATCGACGACGACGGCGAGATCTCGGTGACCGAGGTGGTCGTGTTCGCCGCGGTCAGCGCGGCCGTCGCGGCGATCGTGCGCGCCTACGCGACGCGCGGCGCCTCGAAGTGGCTCGGCTCCAGCATCGCCAAGTCCTGAGCCGGACGATCGGCCTGGAGGGTCGTCTCGCCCGGCCCCTGGCACCACCCCGCGCACTAGCATGGCGCGGGTGGCCCGACACGACGTCCTCGCGCTCGTCCTCGCCGGCGGCCAGGGCAACCGCATGGAGGTCCTCACCCAGGACCGCGCCAAGCCTGCACTCCCGTTCGCCGGTGTCTACCGACTGCTCGACTTCCCGCTGAGCAACCTGCGGCACAGCGGCGTCGAGGACGTCTGGATGGTCGTCCAGTACGAGACGCAGAGCATCATCGAGGTGCTCGCGGGCGGGCGTCCGTGGGACCTCGACCGCAGCCACGGCGGGCTGCGGGTGCTGCCGCCGCAGCAGGAGGCCGACGGCGAGGGCGGCTGGCACGACGGCAACGCGGACGCGATCTACGCCCACCGCGACGCCATCGCGCGCGAGGAGCCCGAGACGCTGCTCGTGATGAGCAGCGACCACGTCTACAGGCTCGACCACAGCGAGCTGCTCGCCCAGCACCGCGCGTCGGGCGCGGTGGCCACGGTCGTGACCACCCGGGTGCCGGTTGCGCAGGCCGGGCACCACACGGTGATCGACGTCGACGACGACGGCCGGGTCACGGGGCTGGCCGACAAGCCCGAGAAGCCCGCGCACGGCGTCGTCGCGACCGAGGTGTTCGCGTTCGACACCGCCGTCGTGCTCGAGGTGCTGGAGGAGCTCGCGAGCGAGGACCGCAGTCTCGGGGACTTCCCGGACCGGCTGCTGCCCGCGCTGGTCGAGCGCGGCACCGTGCGGGAGATGCGGCTGCAGGGCTATTGGAAGGACGTCGGCCGGCCGGAGACGTACTTCGAGGCGCACCACGACGTGCTGGTGTCGCGCACCCGACGGCGCAGCACCGACCTCCGGCTCGACGACCCCGCGTGGCCGGTCCTCAGCCGCGACGTGCCCCGGATGCCGGCGTTCGTCGAGCAGAGCGGCCGCGTGATCGACAGCCTGATCAGCCCGGCGTGCCGTGTCGCGGGGCGGGTCGAGCGCAGCGTGCTCGGGCCGGGCACGGTCGTCCAGGAGGGTGCGATCGTGCGCGACTCGGTGCTGCTGCACGACGTCACCGTGCGCGCGGGCGCACGGGTGCACCACGCGATCGTCGACGACGGCGCCACGATCGGGGCCGAGGCCGTCGTCGGGAGCGCGCGCATCGCGGGTGCCCTGCCGACGACCGAGGAGCTCACGCTGATCGGTGCGCGGGCCCGCATCTCGGCCGGCGCGAAGGTGCCTGCGGGCGACCGCGTCGACCCCGGCGGCCGACGTCGCCAGGCCGGCTGACCTGCTGATCGAGCGACCAGCGCTACGCCCTCAGGGGCGGAGCACCCTGCCCACCCGGCGGCGGACACCGCGGACGACCTGTCGCGCCCGACGCCACGCCGCCGCGAGGACCTCGCCGGGCCGGTGGCGCACCACCGCGGTGCTCTCGGGACGCCCTGGCTCCACGTGCACCGGGCGGCTGGCCGTCGCCGCCCGACCCTCGGTGCCGAAGCGGCTCGCGAGCGCCCAGGCGACGGTCGCCAGGTGCCAGGTCTGCACCGCGTCCTTCCGGGACGGGGTGCCGGCGCGGCCGAGGAAGCCCTCGACCCGCCGCCGGTCGACCAGCTCCCAGAGCTCGGGCGGCGCGTCGAGCACCACCTCCCGCAGCACCTCCCTCACCTGGTTGAGGTCGGTGCGCCAGTCGAGGCCGGCCCGGCCGCCGTGCCGGCCGCCGACCGGCTCGCGCTGCTCCCACGCCGCACGCGCGGCGGGATCGGTGGGCGCCGTCCGGTCGAACGCCCACCGCTGGCCTGCGAAGCGGATGCCGGCGAGCTCGGGCGCCAGCCGGTCGAGGACGTCGGCGACCAGGCGCTCGCTCGTGCGCGTGGGCAGCGGCACCCGGCGTGCGGTCGCCACGACGTGGTGGTCGAGGAACGGACGCCACCCGAGCGAGCCCGTCGACGTGGCGCTGCGGGCCGCGCCCTGCCACCGCGCGATCCGCTGCCGCACGTAGAAGTCCTCGAGCGCGGCACCGGCGTGCTGGCGCGCGCTCTCGAGCCAGGGAGCGACGTCCTCCTGGTAGGCCGCTCCCAGGTCCGGGTTCAGCCGGCGCACGCCGACGAGCAGACGCGCCCGCAGCTCTCGCTCGGCCTCGACAGCGTCGTCGAGGTCGGCCATCGAGGAGGCGAAGTAGCCTCGGAGGATCTCCCCGCCGCTGCCGGAGAAGGGCACCAGCTCGGGCCGGTAGACGTCGTCGACCTTGCCGACGCGGTCGTAGGCGCCGAGCATGCCCTCGCCCAACCGGACCGCCGCGTGCAGCCGCTCGAGCGGGTCGACGTCGATCGCGCCGTGGCGCATCCCGCTGGGTGGGTGCACGTGGTGCGGGGTCCCCAGAGCGGCCGCGACCTGTGTCGCGACGACGACGTCGGGGTCGTCGGCAGCGCCGGTCGTGCGGGCCTGCACGGGCACGCCGGCCGCATGCAGGAGCGCGAGGATCAGCCGCGAGTCCCGACCGCCGGTGAGGCCCAGCCGGACCGGCTCGGCGAGGCCGGCCAGCGGTCGGACGCTCGCGATCAGGCGCTCGGCGACGTCGGCCGTCGTCGCCGTGCCGAGGTCGGTCGAGGCGAGCGGGTGCACGGCGACCTCGTGGGCGTCGGCGCGCAGCCGTGACGCGGGCGCGAGCGCCCGCACCCCGACGAACGCGGTGCGATCCGTCACGGGGTACCCGGTGGCGACCACGCCCGCCAGCCCGACGAGATCGGCGGTGGGTCCCGCGGCGTCGGCGACGAGGTGGACGAGCAGCGCGCGGTTGCCCACCACGACGGCGTCGGCCGTGCGGGCGTGGTAGACGACCTCGGCTCCGGACGCGCAGGTCTCGGCGGTGAGGCCGTGCTCGTCGGCCGCCAGCCGCGCCCAGACCCCGGCGACGTCACCGGAGCGCGCCGGGCCCGCGGGCTGCACCATGTACCCGGACCACCCGGTGGCGCCGTGCCCGTCGGGGGCGCTGGTCAGCAGCGGGCGGTCCAGCTGGTGCGGCTCGTTGTGCCACGCGTGCAGGTGCACCCGGCCGTCGGCGGAGCGCCACGAGGCGTCCGGTCGGCCGTCGGTCCGGAACGGCAGGCCGCGCCGCGCGACGTCCGCGACCGCGGTCTCGTCCACGGCGCGCCCGTCGAGCCGCAGCACACCGAGGTAGACGCGCAAGGGGCTCTCGCCTCCTCGGTCCCGACCGGCACCGGCGCCGGCTCGCTCACCACTGTAACCAGCGGCACCACGGCACGGCCCGACGTCGGACGGCGTCGAGCACCTCGAGACGACACCGGCCGCTCAGCCGGTCGGGGCGACGAAGCCCTGAGCCGGTCCCGGGTGTCGGGGCGGGCTCAGCCCGGCGTCTCGTCGGCCTTGGCGCGCTCGAGGTCCTCGGTGAGCTCGTCGACCTCGAGCAGGTCCTCGCGGACCTTGCCGGTCCGGTAGCCGGCGCGGCCCACCATGTGCGCCGACACCGGCGCCGTCATGAACTGGAAGACGATGACGAGGATGAGCTTCCACGCCACCTGGCTCGACCCGATCGACAGGCCCAGCCCTGTCATCGAGAGCACGAGCCCCAGCACCTGCGGCTTGGTGCCCGCGTGCATGCGGGCCAGCAGGTCGGGGAACCGCAGGATGCCGATGGCGGCCACCAGCGTCAGCGCGCACCCCAGGAGGAAGCACGCCGACGCCACCCACTCCACGACGCTCACTGCTGCTCCCCCTCCGGGTGGGCGCGCTGCGCTGCGGAGTCCCGGCCCGCGGCGGAGCGGTCCCGCTCGCGCTCGAGCGCCTCGCGCAGCCGCGCGTCGTGGATCCGGACCTCCTCGGGGGTCAGGATCCGCCCCTCGTCCTCGGGCTCGACGGCGACGAACCGCGCGAGCGTGACCGAGCCGATGAACCCCACCAGCGCCAGCACGACGAGCACGTTGACCAGGTCGCTGCGCCCGGTGGCGGCGCTCCACATCGCCAGCCCGCCCATGAGCGATGCGACCAGCGCGTCGAGGGCGATCGCGCGGTCGAGCATCGACGGGCCGCGCTCGATGCGCGCGACGATGAGCAGCGCCGCGACCGCGAGCATCGCGCCGCCGGCCCACATGACCACCGGGCTCATGCGGACACCTCCTGGGAACGACGGCGCAGCAGCCTGCGCCGCGGCGGCAGGCCGGCCTCGGCGATCTCCTCGTCGGTGGCCAGCGCGTAGATGACGCGTCGCTCGATCTCGAGCGCGTGCGCGCGAGCGCCGTCGATGCCGCCGGCGTCGTCGACGTCGAACACGTGCACGTAGAGGGTTCCCGAGAGCCGGTGCGCCTCGACGATGATCGAGCCCGGCACGAGCGAGCACAGCTGCGCGGTGATCGTCAGCAGCAGGTCGGAGTGCGAGCGCAGCCGCACCCGGATGACGGCGGCGCGCGGGTGCTGCCCGAACGCGAGCGCCTTCTTGGCCACCTGCACCGACGCCATGATCACGTCGACGAAGAACCGCACGACGAGGACGACGATGCCGGGCAGCCACGGGCGCCCGTCGAAGCCGACGCGCGGCATCGGCAGCAGCACCATGACGAGGGCGCCCAGCACCAGCCCGGCGAGCACGTTGGCGAGCGTGAGGTCGCCCCACAGCAGCACCCAGGTGGCCGCGAGCCACACGATCATCGGCCAGCGGGTCCAGAGCCTCACGCGCTCAGCCATCGTCGTCACCCCCGGCGTCGGCGGGCTGGTCGCCGACGGCCTCGTCGCTCGAGCCGTCGCCCCGCTCGCCGTCGACCAGCACCGAGGCGATGTACGGGTTGCGCGACTGCAGGTCGGCGGCCGCGGAGTCGGTGTAGGAGCCGAGGGGGCCGGCGACCACCGCGAACGCGACGCCGACCGCCGCCAGCACGGCCGCGGGCCCGAACATCGTGCGCGGCACGGTCGTGTCGGGCAGCGGCTCGGGCGCCTCCTGCCAGAACGCGCGGTTCCACGCCTTGACGATCGCGTACAGCGTGAGCAGCGAGGTCAGCAGACCGGCGGCGACGCCGGCGTAGGCCAGCGGCGTGCCGAGCTCCGCGCCCGCCTGCAGCAGCCCGATCTTGCCGAGGAAGCCCGACATCGGCGGGATGCCCGCGAGGTTCATCGCCGGCACGAAGAACAGCACGGCGAGCGCTGGCGTCAGCCGCCCGAGGCTGCCGAGCTTCTCCAGCGACGTCGTGCCGCCCCGGCGCTCGATCAGACCCGCGACGAGGAACAGCGCGGTCTGCACGGTGATGTGGTGCGCGACGTAGAAGATGGCGGCCGACAGCCCCGCCTTGTTGGCGAGCGCCACCCCGAACACCATGTATCCGATGTGGCTGACGAGCGTGAAGGAGAGCAGACGTTTGAGGTCGTCCTGCGCGACCGCGCCGACGATCCCGACGAGCATCGTGACGATCGCCGCCACCAGCAGGATGTCGTCGAGCCGCCCGGACGGGAACAGCAGTGTCTGGGTGCGGATGATCGCGTAGACGCCGACCTTGGTGAGCAGGCCCGCGAACACGGCCGTGACCGGCGCGGGCGCCGTCGGGTAGGAGTCCGGCAGCCACGCCGACAGCGGGAACACCGCGGCCTTGATGAGGAAGCCGAGCAGCAGCATCACCTGCAGCACCAGCGCCATGCCGGGGTCGATCCGGTCGATCCGCTCGGCGAGCTGAGCGAGGTTGAGGGTGCCGGTCGTCGTGTAGACGAACGCGATCGCGACGAGGAACAGCACCGACGACAGCAGCGAGACGACGACGTAGATCGACCCTGCCCGGATGCGCTCGCCGGTGCCGCCGAGCGTCAGCAGCACGAAGCTCGCGCCGAGCAGGATCTCGAAGCCGACGTAGAGGTTGAAGAGGTCGCCGGAGAGGAAGGCGTTGGCGACGCCCGCCGCCAGCACGAGGTAGGTCGGGTGGTAGATCGCGATCGGGGCGCCCTCGTTGCCGTCGGCGAGGCCCTGGGCGAGCGAGTAGAGGAGGACGCACAGCAGCACGATCGCGGACACGAACAGCATGAGCGCCGACAGCCGGTCGCCGACGAGCGAGATGCCCACGGGGGCGCTCCACTCGCCGACGTTGACCACCTGCGGGCCCTGCGTGTGCGCCACCAGCATCAGTGCGCCCGCGGCGAGCAGCACGAGCGTGATCGCGACGGCCGAGATGATCGACTGCAGCTTGCTGCGACCGCCGAGGGCGAGCGCGAGCCCGGCGGCCACGAGTGGGATGACCACGGGGAGGGGGACCAGCCAGGTCACGGCGCATCACCCTCTCGTCGCGGCGGCTCGGCGCCGCTGTCGTCCGTGTCCTCGGCCGGTGCGCCGGCGTCGCCGGCTCCCTGGTCGACGGCGTCGGGCTCCTCGGTCTCGGCGCGTCCGGGGTCCGGCGGGCCGTCGGGCTCGGTCGGGTTGCCGCCGCTGCCCACCGGGTCCTCCCCGTCGAGCGTGACCTGGTCCGACGGCGGGGCCGGCGGCACCGGGGTCTCCTCGGTCTCGTCGCGGGCCTCGGCGGCCTCGACGTCGAGGTCGGCGGCACCCTCGTCGGCGCGGTCGACCGGTTCGCCGACGCGTGCGAGGCGCGCCGCGATCCGGCGGTCCTCGAGGTCGTCCTGCACCTCGTCGTGGCCGTGCAGCTGCCAGCTGCGGTAGGCCATCGCCAGCACGAAGGCGCTCAGCCCGAGCGTGATGACGATCGCGGTGAGGACCATCGCCTGCGGCAGCGGGTCGGCCATCTCCTCGGTCGGGGTGGTGCCGACGAGAGGCGGGCCGCCGGCACGGCCGCTCGCGATGAGGAACAGCGTGTTGACGCCGTTGCCGATGAGGATGAACCCGACGATGACGCGCGAGAGGCTGCGCTCCAGGACGAGGTACACGCCGCAGCCGACGAGCACGCCGGCCGCCAGCACGAGCACGAGGGCGGGGCTGATGTCGAGCTCCATCACGCGCCCCCGTCCCGCTGCCGACCGGCTCGGGGGCCGGGCGGACGTCGTCGGGCGTCTCGCGCGGGGAGTCGTAGGCGATCTCGGGTGCGGTGGTGCCGGCGACCTCGCCCTGCCGGTCGACCTCGGCGCCGAGGGTGCGCAGGATGTCGAGCACGAGGCCGACGACGACGAGGAAGACGCCGATGTCGAACAGCAGTGTCGAGACGATGTGGATGTCGCCCAGCGGACCGGCGGCGATGTCGACGACGACCGACTGCAGCACGGTGCCGCCGAACAGCATCGGCACCATGCCGGCACCGGCCGACAGGAACAGCCCGCCGCCCAGCAGCGCACCGGGCAGCACCGGCGCCGCCTCCCCGAGCTCGTAGCGGCCGCCCGCGAGGTAGCGCAGCGTCAGCCCGATGCCCGCGACGATGCCGGCCACGAACCCGCCGCCGGGGGCGTTGTGCCCGCTGAACAGCAGGAACAGCGCGAACACGAGCATGGTGTGGAACACGAGCCGGGTGGTGACCTCGAGGATCACCGACCGGCGCCGCGGCGAGAGCGTCGCGCCGCCCGAGAGCCACTGCCGCCCGCGACCGGCGCGCACCTCGCCGGTGGCCATCGCGCTCGCGACCGCCGCGTAGCCCTTGACCTTCTGCGGCAGCGCCTCGGCCCACACGGTGCCGCCCCGCGCGTCACGAGCTCGCTCGACGCCCCCCGAGCGGGTGCGGAGGAAGATGAGCGACGCGATGCCGGTGGCGGCCGCCAGCAGCACCGAGATCTCGCCCATGGTGTCCCAGGCGCGGATGTCGACGAGCGTCACGTTGACGACGTTCTTGCCGTAGCCGAACGTGTAGGCCTCGTCGGGGAACAGCGGCCAGATCGGCTCGTCCACGCGGTAGCCGGGCGCGACGAGCGCGACCGCCATGACGACGAGCGCGACCGCGACCGCGAGCACGACCCGCCACCACCGGTCGGCGGCCAGCGGTCGGTTGGAGTAGTACGCGGGCAGCCGGCGCAGCACGAGCACGAAGACGACGATGGTGACGGTCTCGACGAGCGCCTGGGTGAGTGCGAGGTCGGGGGCGCCGTGCAGCGCGAACAGCACGACCAGGCCGTACCCGGTGATGCCGAGCAGCACGACCGACTTCAGGCGGCGGCGGGCGCGCGCCGTCAGCACTGCGCCGATGATGATGATCGTCGCCACGACGGCCTGGACGGCGGTGTCCCACCATCGCCACGACGTCACCTGAACGCCACCGACGACCATCGCGGTCGCGACCGAGGCGACCATGACCGAGAGGATGACGGCGAGGTAGAGCGGCAGCGAGCCTCGCTGGGTGCGCGACGTCACGACGACCGAGACGCGGTCGATGCGGCGCATCGTGTTGCGGTAGGCGCGGTCCATGTCGGGCGGGCTGACGACGGCGTCCTGGAGCCGCTCGACGCGGTCGCGCAGCACGAACAGCACGACGCCCGCGACGACGATCGCCACGGTCAGCAGCAGCGGCAGCTCGAACCCGGCCCACAGGGTCAGGTGCCCGGCCTCGCCGACCGGGTAGGTCTCGGCGTAGGGGCCGAGCAGGGTCTCGCCGACGACCGGGAACAGGCCGGTCGCCAGCCCGAGGAGCGCGAGCACGTTCGGCGGCACGAACAGGCCCACCGCCTCGCGGTCGACCTCGGTGTCCGGCTGGCCCTTCTTGGTGCCGAACGCGCCCCACACGAAGCGGGCGCCGTAGGCGAACGTGAGCACCGAGCCGAGCACGACGACGATGCTGGTGACGACCGCCGTCGGCTGGTCGGAGTGCAGCAGGCCGGCGAGTGCCGCCTCCTTGCCGACGTAGCCGGCTGCGGGCGGCAGCCCGACCATCGACGCGGTCGCCAGCAGACCGGGCACGAACGCCCACCGCAGCGACCGGTGCAGGCCCGAGAGCTCGCGCAGGTCACGGGTGCCGGCGGCGGCGTCGACGACACCGACCGTGAGGAACAGGGCGGCCTTGAACATCGCGTGCGCGCCGATCAGCGCGATGCCGGCGAGCGCGACGCCGCGGTCGGGCTGCCCGACCAGCAGGATGAGGAAGCCGAGCTGCGACACCGTGCCGAAGGCGAGCAGCAGCTTGAGGTCGTGCTGCCGCAGCGCCCGGTAGCCGCCGAGCAGCATGGTGGCGCCCGCGCTGACGAGGATCACCCAGCGCCAGGCGGGGACCTCGGCGTAGCCGGGCGCGAGCCGCGCGACGAGGTACACGCCCGCCTTGACCATGGCGGCGGCGTGCAGGTAGGCCGACACCGGCGTCGGCGCGGCCATCGCGCCGGGGAGCCAGAAGTGGAACGGCAGCAGCGCGGACTTGCTGAGCGCGCCGACGAGCACGCACACGAGCGCGACCGGCAGCAGCGGCCCGGAGACGGGGTTCTCGACGAGCTCGCGCAGCGAGTAGGAGCCGCCGTCGACCTGGCCGAGGATCACGATGCCGGCGAGCATCACGAGGCCGCCGAACGTCGTCACGATGATCGCCTGCATGGCGGCGCGGCGGGCGCCCTTGCGGTCGAAGTAGTGGCCGACCAGCAGGTAGGAGAAGACGGTCGTCAGCTCCCAGAACACGTACAGCACGAGCGTGTTGTCCGTGGTGACGAGCCCGAGCATCGCACCCGCGAACGCGACGAAGATGCCGGCGAAGCGGCCGAGGTACTTGGCGCCGGTGGCGAAGTACCAGGCGCAGTAGAAGAGCACGCACGCGCCGACGCCACCGACGATGACGACCATGAACCACGACAGCACGTCGAGCCGCATGTCGAGGTTCATGCCGATCGCGGGCATCCACGACATCGACACCGTGGGGCCCTCGCCGCGCAGCACCGCGGAGGTCTGCGTGACCGCCCAGATCGCGGCCGCGGCCGGTGCTGCGGCGAGCACGAGGAACCCGCGCCGCCCCATCAGCTTCATCAGTGCGGGCGCGACGAGAGCCGCGGCCAGGTGCACCAGAAGCAGCAGCAGCACGTCCGCTCCGAACGGTTGGGGTGGGCGTGGTCAGGAGTTGTGACGTCGGGAGCCCTACGAAGACCGGGCGAACCGACACTGCCGAGCTGCCGCGACCGGACCATTCTACCGGCGCACGGCCGTGCTCCCGCGCGCCGTCTCGATGCGACCGGGCGCTCCGGTGACGGGATCGTCGCAGGTGGGCGTGGCGCCCGGGTCAGCCGAGGTCGACGAGGAAGCCGTCGTCGTCGACCGCCTGGCCGTCGACGGCGGCGAGCACCGCGCGGGCGGCGGCGTCGACCCGCGCGACCGCGTCCGCCGGCAGCGTGCCCGAGGGGCCCGGGTAGCAGCGCACCTCGTAGACGATCGGACCCGTCCACTCGCGCCCGCCCAGCACGACCGGCAGGGTCGGCGCGGGCTCGACCGCCACCGTGTAGACCGCGCCGTCGGCGGCCGGTGCCTCGACGCCGTAGGACTCGCTGACCTGGGGCTCCTCGAGCGCGGCGGCGTCGTAGGCATCGGCCTCGGCGTGCCACCAGCGGCGCTCGGCCTCGTCCTGCAGCAGCGGCGCACCGGTGACGGCGTCCGGGGGCACGGCGGCCGCCGTCCCGCCCTGCACGACCACGCCGGGCAGGTGCGGCTCGAGCACGTGCAGCAGCGCGTCCGGCTCCAGCCACACCTCGCCGTAGACGAGCAGGTCCGGCAGCGCCGTCGGCACGAGCAGCATGCCGTCGGCGCCGCTGACGCGCAGGCCGCCGCCGGTGCGGCGGGCGACGGCGAGCGCGAGCTCGACCAGCTGGCGCTCGTCGGCGACGGGCTCGCCGTCGGCGAAGGCGTCCAGCAGGTCGCCGCGGCCGCGCAGCTCGGGCGGCACCGGGTCGCCGCGCTGCTCGGGCGCGACCAGCCGGTAGACGCTCACCACCCAGTCCGGCAGCGGCAGCGGCGGTGGCGGCCAGGGACCGTCGACGGCGCACCCTGGCAGGACCTCGACGAGCAGCCGGTCGCCGCCCTGCACGCTCGCCTCGGGGAACCTGCTGAGGACGAGCGCCTCGACGTCGGTGGCCGTGACGCCGTCGGGCACCACGAGGAGGTGGTGGGCGGCCGCCTGCGCGGCGTCGAGGCCGAGCGGCGGGGTCATCAGCCGACGTCGGTGCGGTGGAAGCCCAGGTGCGACCGCGACGCGGTGGGGCCGCGCTGGCCCTGGTAGCGCGAGCCGGTCGCGCCCGAGCCGTAGGGGTTCTCGGCGGGGCTGGTGAGCCGGAAGTAGCAGAGCTGGCCGATCTTCATGCCGGGCCACAGCGTGATCGGCAGCGTGGCCACGTTGCTCAGCTCGAGCGTCACGTGCCCGGAGAAGCCGGGGTCGATGAACCCGGCGGTCGAGTGGGTCAGCAGCCCGAGCCGGCCCAGCGAGGACTTCCCCTCCAGACGCGCGGCGACGTCGTCGGGCAGAGTGACGAGCTCGTAGGTCGAGCCGAGCACGAACTCGCCCGGGTGCAGCACGAACGGCTCGTCCGGTGCCACCTCGACCAGCCGCGTGAGGTCGGGCTGGTCCGCAGCCGGGTCGATGACGGCGTACTTGTGGTTGTCGAACAGTCGGAAGTAGCGGTCGAGCCGCACGTCGACCGAGGACGGCTGGACCATCGCCTCGTCGTAGGGGTCCAGACCGATGCGTCCGGATCCCAGCTCGGCGCGCAGGTCGCGGTCGGAGAGCAGCACGGGCGACACGCTACAACGCCGGGCGCGGGCGCCGGTGCGGGCTGGCCGGCCTGCAGCGAGGGCGCGAGCTCGTACGCCGGTGCCGAGCTCGTACCGTGCACACCACGAGCTCGGCACCGGGGTACGAGCTCGTGCCCCGTGGCGGGCCGGGGTCAGGCGGCGGGCGCGCTGATGTTGATCATCCAGGTGACGCCGAAGCGGTCGGTGAGCATGCCGAAGGAGTCGCCCCAGGGCGCCTGCGTGAGCGGCTCGATGATCGTGGCGCCCTCGGCGAGGCCGTCCCAGTAGCCGCGCAGCTGGGCCTCGTCGTCGCCGGAGATCGAGATCGAGACGTTGCCGGCGCCGGGTGCGGGACTGCCGCCCGGGGCGTCGGCGACCATGAGCGCCAGCCCGCTCGGGCTCTCGAGGCAGCTGTGCATCACCTTGTCCCCCTCGCTCGGGTCGCCGCCCGCCTCGGCGGCGAACCCCGAGTCGGCGTAGGTCATGATGCTGGGCTCCCCGCCGAGCACGCGTGCGTAGAACGCCACCGCGTCGCGGGCCTCGCCCCCGAGGGTGATGTACGGGTTGAGCAAGCTGGCCATGGCGGTCTCCTCGATCCGGCCGAGCGCGTCGTCGCGTGCCTCCAGCGTCCCACCGGCGCGCGCGGGGCGGAAGGGGTCAGCGGGCCGACGGCGCGGCGGGTGTCACCGGCGCAGCTCGCGGTAGCGCCGGATCAGCGCCTGGGTCGAGGGGTCCTGGGCGGCGAGGGCGTCGTCGTCGCCGGTGACCGCGGGCGCGATCTCGAGCGCGAGCTTCTTGCCGAGCTCGACGCCCCACTGGTCGAAGGAGTCGATGCCCCACACGACGCCCTGCACGAACGTGATGTGCTCGTAGAGCGCCACGAGCTGACCGAGCACCGACGGCGTGAGCGCGGGGGCGAGGATCGACGTCGTCGGGCGGTTGCCGGGGAAGGTGCGTGCGGCGACGACCGCCGGGTCGGCGCCCTCCCCCATCTCCTCGGCGACCTCCTCGGCGGTCTTGCCGAAGGCGAGCGCGCGGGTCTGGGCGAAGAAGTTCGCGAGGAACAGCGCGTGCACGTCGATCGTCTCGTCGCCGTTGCTGCCGGTGTCGACGAGCGGGTGGGCGGGGGTGGCGACGGCGATGAAGTCGGCCGGGATCAGGCGGGTGCCCTGGTGGATCAGCTGGTAGAAGGCGTGCTGCCCGTTGGTGCCCGGCTCGCCCCAGAACACCTCGCCGGTGTCGTAGCCGACGCCGGCGCCGTCGCTGCGCACGGACTTGCCGTTGGACTCCATCGTGAGCTGCTGGAGGTAGGCGGCGAAGCGGTGCAGGTGCTGGGCGTAGGGCAGCACGGCGTGGGTGTGCGCGCCGAGGAAGTTCGTGTACCAGACGTTGAGCAGCCCCATGAGGACGGGGACGTTGCGCACGAGGTCCGTGGTGGCGAAGTGGACGTCGACGGCGTGGAAGCCGGCGAGCATGTCGGCGAACGCCTCCGGGCCGATGGCGATCGCGAGGCTGAGCCCGATCGCGGAGTCCATCGAGTAGCGGCCGCCGACCCAGTCCCAGAACCCGAACGCGTTGGCGGGGTCGATGCCGAAGTCGGCGACCTTGTCGAGCGCAGTCGAGACGGCGACGAAGTGCTTGGCGACGGCGGCGCTGCGGGCGGTGTCGGTGTCCTCGATGGCGCCGGCCTCCTGCAGGCCGCGCCACAGCCAGGCGCGCGCGAGCCGGGCGTTGGTGAGCGTCTCGAGGGTGCCGAACGTCTTGGACGCGACGACGAAGAGGGTGGTCTCGGGGTCGAGGTCGGCGGTCTTCTGCGCGATGTCGGTGGGGTCGATGTTGGAGACGAAGCGGCAGCGCAGGCCGGCCTGGACGTAGGGCTGCAGCGCCTCGTACGCCATCACGGGGCCGAGGTCGGAGCCGCCGATGCCGATGTTGACGACGGTCTCCACACGCTTGCCGGTGACGCCGGTCCACTCGCCCGAGCGCACCTGCTCGGCGAAGGCGTACATCTTGTCGAGGACCTCGTGGACGTCGTGGTCGACGTCCTGGCCGTCGACGACGAGCCGCGGCTCGGCGCCCCGGGGGCGGCGCAGGGCGGTGTGGAGGACGGCGCGGTCCTCGGTGGTGTTGATGTGCTCGCCGGCGAGCATCGCGCCGATGCGGTCGCGCAGGCCGACGTCCTCGGCGAGCTGCACGAGCAGCGACAGCGTCTCGTCGGTGGCGAGGTTCTTGGAGAGGTCGACGTGCAGGTCGGCGAGCTGGTGGCTCATCCGCTGCGCCCGCTCCGGGTCGGCGTCGAACCAGCCCCGCAGGTCGGGCACGAGCTCGTCGCGGTGCCGGGCGAGGTCGGCCCAGGCGGGCGTAGTGGTCGGGTCGATGGGTGCGCTCACGTCAGCTCCTGCCGTCCAGATGCGTCGACGCGATCAATCTAGACGGCCACCGCACGCGCCGCGCGGGCTGCCCGCCGGCTGGTTCACCGGGTGGCGGGCCGGGTTGAGATCGCGCCCGTGGGACTGGGTACACTGACCACTGCTGCGGGCCAGGGGCCCGCGCACGCGGGTGTAGTTCAATGGTAGAACTTCAGCTTCCCAAGCTGACAGCGCGGGTTCGATTCCCGTCACCCGCTCGCATGACAAGGCCGCCCGACGAAGTCGAGGCGGCCTTCGTCATGCGAGCGCGGTGCCGGGACTCGGGAGGAGGAGCGCCCGGCGAGGAACGAGCCGGTCGCGACGACGGCTCCCGTCACCCGCTCCATGCGAAGGCCGCCCGACGACGTCGAGGCGGCCTTCGTCATGCGAGCGCGGGGGCGGGACTCGGGAGGGCGGCTGGGCTCGGGAAGAACGGACCGCCGCGCGGTTGCCCGGCTCCGCCGCGACTCACCTGCTGCGTGGCGGCACCCTCGGCGCCGCCCCGTCGCGCCGGGGCCGCGGGCCGCGGGGTCTCCTGTCGAGCCACACGCAGGCGGCCACGACCACTGCCACGACCACGGCGACCTCCAGCACCGCGAGGGTGTGCTGGAGCCACGGCGGCAGCCCGTCGGTCGCGCCTGTCGCCGCGCCGGTCCCCGCGGTCGGCCAGCCGGTCGTCGTCACCATGGGGCGAGCCTGACCGGCCCCGCTTTCACGGCGCTTTCCTGGCTCCGCGACCGGCGTGGACCGACCTACTCGGCGGGTGGCCCCTCGCCGTCGCCGGCGGGCACGGGCGAGACCCGCACCCGGACGATGCGGTTGCCGTCGATCTCCGTCACCTCGATGCGGTGGCCGTCGATCTCGACGACGTCGCCCACCGCAGCCACCCGTCCCAGCCGGTCGAGCACGAACCCCGCGACGGTCTCGTAGTCGCCCTCGTCGGGCAGCTCCAGACCGCTCGCCTCGGCGAAGTCCTCGAGGTTGAGACCCCCGTCGAGCGACACCTCGCCGGTCGGGAGCCGCCGCCCGGCGGCGCGCGCGCCACGGTCGAACTCGTCGTCGATCTCCCCCACCAGCTCCTCGACGAGGTCCTCGAGCGTGACGATGCCGTCGGTGCCGCCGTGCTCGTCGATGACGAGGGCGATGTGGATCCGCTCGCGGCGCATCATCGCCATCGAGGGCAGCAGCGCGTTGGTCGAGGGCAGCACGAGGATGCGCCGCACCAGGTCCCGCACGGTGCGCGGCTCTCCGGTGAGCTCGGCGACCGGGTGGGCGCCGCTGTCGTCGTCGCCCGCGTGCGCGCCGAGGTCGGCGAGCAGCAGGTCGCGCACGTGCACGAAGCCCAGCACGTCGTCGAAGTCGGTGCCGATGACCGGGAATCGGGAGTAGGGCTGCTGGACGATCTCGCGGATCGCGTCGTCGAGGTCCAGGTCGGCACGCAGGAAGACGACGTCGTGCCGCGGCCGCATCACCTCGCCCAGCGTGTGCTCGGTGGCGTCGAAGACGTCGCCGAGGATCTTGCGCTCGTCGGCCGGCAGCGACTGGTTGGTGATGACGAGGTCGCGCAGCTCCTGCTCGGTCATCTGCTCGCCGGTGGCCCTCGGGTCGCCGCCGAGCAGCCGCACGACGACGTTCGTCGAGCTCGACAGCAGCCAGATGACCGGGCGCATGATGCTCGCGAACCGGTCCAGCGGCGGCCCGACGGCGAGCGCGATCGTCGACGCGCGCTGCAGCGCGAGCCGCTTCGGGACCAGCTCCCCCAGCACCAGCGAGAGGTAGGCGATGAGCAGCGTCATCACGACGAACGCGACGTTGTCGGCGGCCGCCTGCGGCAGCCCGAGCGCGACGAACGCGGGCGCGACGGCGGGCGCGATCGTCGAGGCGCCGTAGGCGGCCGAGAAGAACCCGGCCACCGTGACACCCACCTGGACCGCGGAGAGGAACCGGTTCGGGTTGCGCGCGACGGCGGCGACGCGCGCACCCCGGGCGCTCTGCTTCTCGAGCTGGCCCAGCTGGCTCTCGCGCAGGGACACCAGCGCGAGCTCGGTCCCTGCGAACACGCCGCCGATCAGGATGAACACCAGCACGAGCGCGATGTTCGTGAGCAGACCGTCCATCAGGTCGCGGTCGCCCGTCTCTCAGGGTCCATGGCCGACACGCTATCCGACGCGCCCTCGCGGCCCACGTGGCCGCGGCGCCGCTCGTCAGCGGCCGGTCGCGAACCCGTCGCGCGCGGTGCGCTCCTCGCGGGACTCCAGCTCCTGGAACAGGGTGATCTGCAGGCCTGCAGGCGCGTCGAGACGCGAGTTCAGCGACCGCCACGGCGTCTCGACCGGCTCGGCGACGACCGTGGCGCCCGCCTCGGCGAGCTCCGCCGTCGCCGTGGCGGCGTCGTCGACCTCGAAGGCGAGCCGGATCCGCTGGCTGGGCCGCCCGCCCGCCTCGACGCGGTCGATCGCGCGCTTGTGAGCGGGGCTCGCGATCTCGAGCGTGGCGACGCCGGCCTCGAGGATCGCCACCCGGTCCTCCTCGCCCTCGGCGAACGCCGCCTCCTCGGGCATCCCGAGCACGTCGCGGAAGAAGTGGACGGCGGCGTCGTAGTCCTCGGCCTCGACGACGACACGCAGCTGGCGGACCTTGGCGGGTGCGGGATCGGTCATGCCCACGCAACGTGCGTCCACCGGCGAGCATTCCGCACGAGCCCGCCGATCTCGTAGCGTGTGTGCCCGTGATCGACTCGACGGAGGTCCGGCGCCGGCTGGCCGACGACGCGCTGCCCGAGCTGCTGGTGCACCTCGGCTTCCGGGACGACGACGCCGTCGACGCGGTCGCCGCGGCCACCACGGTGCGGCGACGCCCGAGCGAGCTCGCGCAGGTCGCACGGTTCGCGTCGCTGCTCGCGGCCGGCGTGGGACGGTTCCGCCCCGACGAGGCGCCTGACCCGTGGGAGCAGCTGCCGTCGGACCGCGAGGACCTGGCGCTGCTCGCGCTGCTCGCCTCGGTGCCGGAGGTGCGCGCCGAGCACGCGCGCCGGCGCATCCCCGACGAGGTGTCCTGGCGGTCGCTGTCCGACCTCGGCCAGCAGGTCTCCGTCAACCGGCGCACGCACGGCCGGTTCGGGCTCGACACCTACGGGTGGATGCGCACCGCGTGGTCCGGCGGGCTGATGTGGCTCGGCCGGTTGCAGATGGTGCCGAAGCCGACGACGACCGGTTGGGTCCTCGACACCCACATCCCGGCCACCGGGCCGCTGACCCCGGAGAGCGTCGACGACTCCTTCGCGCGCGCCGTGGGGTTCTTCCGCCGCCACTTCCCCGACTGCCCGGCGACCGCGTTCGCGTGCACGAGCTGGCTGCTCGACCCGACGTTGGCGGAGGTGCTTCCCGAGTCGTCGAACCTCGCCCGGTTCCAGCGCCGCTGGACGCTCGTCGGGCAGGGCTACCAGGCCGACGAGAGCGTCCTGTACTTCGTGTTCAACCGCCGCGCGGACCCCGAGCGGGAGATCGACCACGAGGCGCTGACGCCGACCTCCCGGCTGCAGGAGGTCGTGCTCGAGCGGTGGCGCTCCGGGCAGCACTGGTCGGTGTGGTCCGGCACCGCGCCGCTGCCGCAGGTCGACTGACGCCACCGCCGACCGATGGCCGGACGGCGCCGCTCAGCAGGTGCCGTGCACGTACCCCGGGTCGTCCGGTGTGACGAGCTCGCGGTCACGCAGCACGACGCCCGCGACGTCGCCGATCGCGGCGCACGCCGCCGCCAGCCCCTCCTCGGTGTGCTCGACGGCGTAGACCCGGCCGTCGTAGGTGTCGACGAAGGCCTGGCACTCGTCGTGCTCGCCGCACTCCTCGACGATCGCGAACCCGAAGCCGATCTCGGTGCGCGCGACGTCCAGCAGCTCGGGGGTGTTCTTCTGCGCCACCGCGAGCCCGAGCGAGGTGGCCTCCTCGACGACGAGCCGCGCGTAGGCGACCGCGTCGTCGCGGTCGAACGGCGCGTCCGGGTACCGCAGCCAGGTGTCGAGGTTGTCGAGCTCGACCGCCTGGAAGCCGCGCACCACGCACTCCTCCAGACGGGCGGTGAGGAACTCGACCGCGAGCCGCCGCTGCCGGTTGCTGCTGATGTCGACCGGGTGCTCGCCCGGCCAGGCCGGGTCCTCGCCCTCGAACCAGATCGTCCCCGGCGGCCAGTTGCTCGCGTGGTCGGGGTGCCCCTCGGCGGCCTCCGTCTGGAAGGCGTTGAGGTAGCAGACCGAGTACGCGTCCGGCTCCGCCTCGCCGTCGCGCCACTGCCGCACGACGAGCTCGGCACCCTCCGGCAGCGGGTAGTCGCCGCCCAGCTGGTAGTCGAGACCGACCCCCGGCGGCGGCTGCACGGGCTCGGGCGCGGGCGAGCAGGCGGCCACCGTGAGCACGAGCGCCCCGGCGAGCACCGCCGTCGTCCATCTCCCGCGCACCGGCCCAGGGTACGGCTCGCCTACCGTGGGCGGATGGACGGACGCGACCCCGAGGCCCTGGTGCGGCAGTTCCACGCCACCTACGACGTCCCGGTGGCCGACGGCGCCGCGAGCGTCGCGACGGACCGTGTGCACATGCGGATGGCGCTCGTCGCCGAGGAGTTCGCCGAGCTGGTCGCCGCCGTCTACGGCGCTCGCGCCGGCGAGCACGTCGCCGCCGCGTTCGCCGCGGCCGTCGCCGACGACGACGGCACGCGCGACGTCGTCGCGGCGGCCGACGCGCTGGCCGACCTCGTGTACGTCGTCTACGGGATGGCGCTGGAGTGCGGCATCCCGCTGCCCGAGGTGCTGGCCGAGGTCCACGCCTCGAACCTGTCGAAGCTCGGCGCCGACGGTCGGCCGGTCCACCGCGCCGACGGCAAGGTCCTCAAGGGGCCCTCCTACGCGCCGCCCGACGTCGCCGGCGTGCTCGCGCGGTCCGCCGAGCGGCTCACCTGACCGCGTCGAGGACCACCCAGGCCGCGCCCGCGCACACGAGCACGAACGTCGCGAGCCACACCACGCGCGGCAGCCGGGTCAGCCGCGCCAGCACCCGGGCGTCGTTGCCCGGGCTCGGGTCGCGCGCCGCGACCACCACGTGCCGCCAGGCGCCGACCAGCAGCACCGCCGCGGCGCCGACGAGCACCTGCGCCTGCAGGTGCGCCTCGCCCCACCACCACAGCGCCACGACACCCGCGAGCGTGCCGACCGTGACGACGCCGGTCAGCACCGAGCGCACCCGCACCAGCGCCACGACGAGCACGAGCCCGAGCACGGCGAGCACGGGCGCGGCCCAGCCACGGCCGGTGGCGGCCGCCAGCCCGGCGGCCAGCAGGGCCGGCGCCGGGTACCCCGCCCAGGTGGTCGCGGCGAGCCCGGGCCCACGGCCGCGACCGTGGGTGACCGCGTGCCCGGACGCGTCGCCGCGCAGCACGAAGCCGGTGAAGCGGCGGCCCACCGCCACCCCGACCACCGCGTGACCCAGCTCGTGCACCAGCGTCACGCCCAGCCGGGCGACGCGCCACGCCTGCGGCACGAGCACGACCGCGAGCGCGACGGCGGCCACCACCGCCAGCTCGGTGCCCCCGAGCACGACCGGGTCGCCGGGGCGCACGCGCCGCAGCGCCTCGGCCACCCAGGAGCTGGCGGACATCCCCCGAGTGTAGGAAGCGGCCCGGCGCGCGGTCGCGGCCCCGTCGGCCCTGAGGAGATCACCCCATGCGACCGTCGTCGACCCTCGGGCTACCGGAGGGTCATCGCCCTCCGGCCACGGCGCCGACGTCGTGCAGGTGGTGCTCGAGGTCGTGCAGCGCGTAGACGCCGAGCGTCCACGCGGTGAACACCGACCCGTTGCTGCGCAGCCCCGGCCGGTCCCACTCCTCGTCGGCCACGGCGCCGTAGGCGGCGGCGAGGGCGCCGACGGCGGCCTGCAGCTCGGTGGTGACGCGGGCCGGGTCGGTGCTCGGGTAGTCGCCCTCGACGGCGGCCGCGTCCTGGTCCCAGCTCGGGAATCGCGGGTCGTCCTCGTCGAGGATGAGGCGCAGCCGCGCCGCCATCACCCCGGCGACGTCGCGCACGTGCGCGGCGTACTCGGTGGGCGACCACACGGTCGGGTCGGGGCGGTCGCGCGCGTCGGGGCGGGCGAGCCGGTCGGGCCAGGGGGCCGCGGCGGCCGCGATCCTCGCGGGCAGCGTGCCGCGCGTGACCGAGCCCGGGTCGAACCCGCACTCGGGACAGGGGCGCTCGACGACCCAGGTCCAGTCCTTGGTGTCGGGGGTGATCGGTGTGCTCATGGACTCACCCTGCCGCGCGCGGGCGGTCGCCGGCGGGCCGGACGGCGGTCGTCTCGCCGGCGGGTGCGCGCTCAGCCAGCGGCCCGCACCAGGCCGCGCCAGTCGTCGGCGACGAGGTCGGGCGCCTCACCGGCCTGGACGAGGTGGCGCGCGAACGAGACCGCCTCCCGCAGGAGGGCCTCGAGGCGGTCGTCGGCGTCGGGGACGCACGCGACGGCCAGCGCCGTCACGGCGACCTCCAGCAGCGCATGGGCCGGCGACTGCCGGTGCGGCACCGAGACCCGGCCGAGGAAGCGGGCAGCCCACCGGTGCGCGTCGGGGACGTCGCGCAGCGCCGCACGGGCACGCGTGCGCAGCTCGGGCGAGGCGGTCGCGCCGTCCGTCTCGAGCAGCCGCAGCGTGCCCACGGCGAGCGCGCGCTGGTGGGAGGCGGCGACCACCCTGATGCTGTGGTCGACCGCGAGCAGGGCGAGGTCGCCCGCGAACGTCGGCGGCATCCCGGTGACGCCGACGACCGACGGCACGAGCGGCGCCAGGGACGGCCGGGCGCCGTCCGACATCGCGTCGTTGACCATGCGGGCGAGGCCCGCGAGCGACGGGTCGGTGCACGCCGGTGCGTCGCTCCAGCGCTCACCGGCGAGGTAGGAGGCGAGCTCCATGAAGCACGCACCCCGGCGGGGGCTGCGGTGCCGGCCACGCGCGAGCATGGGGAGCAGGTCAGGGGACGTGGTCACGGTGGCCTCCTGGGTCGGAGATCGTGCTCCCAGTGTGCCCCGGCGCCCGCGGTTGCGCCAGGGAGATGCGGGGGACCGACCGATCGCGGGGATCGCGGGCGCGCCGCCGGCGGCGTCGTCGGGCGCGTCCCGGCGCGGCGCGGTGGACACCGTGGCACCGCGTGGCAAATCACCCGTAAAGTGATGAGTGGAGCGTCTCGCACGCCCCTCCCGACCTTTACCGCTCCTTGGAGAACCGCGTGACCGACCTCCTCGCGTCCTACCGCGCGGCCGGGCCGGGCCACGACGAGATGCTCCAGTCGACCGGGGCCACCCGGGCCGCGTGGGACCAGATGGCAGCGCTCGCGGGGCTCGACTCCTGGGACCGGCTGCGGCTGCGCAGCGACGACGTCGTCACCCTGCTGGAGGACCACGGCGTCCGCTACGGCACCGACCCCGACGACGTGCCGTGGCCGCTCGACCCCCTGCCGGTCATGATCGACGAGGAGGAGTGGACCGACCTCGAGGCGCGGCTGCGCCAGCGCGCGGAGCTGCTCGACGCCGTCCTCACCGACCTGGTGACCGACCGACGGCTGCTCTCATCCGGGCTGCTGCCCGCCGAGATCGTGCTCGCCCACCCGGGCTTCCTCCGAGCCGCCGACGGCATCACGATCCCCGGCCGCCACCAGCTGTTCACCCACGCGGCCGACGTCGTGCGCAACGCCGACGGCGCCTGGGCGGTGCTGGCCGACCGCACCCAGGTGCCCGGTGGCATGGGGTACGTCATGGAGGACCGGCGGGTCGTGGCACAGGTGCTCGCGGGTCTGTACCGGCAGGCCCGCATCCGGCGCGTCGGGCCGTTCTTCCACGCGATGCGGCAGGGCCTGCACGAGGTCGCGCCGGTCGGCTCCGACGACGACCCACGGATCGTCCTGCTCACGCCCGGCCCCGACTCTCCGACCGCGTTCGACCACGGCTACCTCGCGACGATGCTCGGGCTCCCGATGGTCGAGGGCGAGGACCTCACGGTGGCCGACGGCCGCGTCTGGATGCGCTCGCTCGAGGGGCGCGAGCCCGTCGACGTCGTCGTCCGCCACGTCGACGGCGCGCACTGCGACCCGCTCGACCTGCCCGGCGGCTCGCGGCTCGGCGTGCCCGGTCTGGTGGAGGCGGCGCGCACCGGCAGCGTCACCGTGGTCAACCCGCTCGGCTCCGGGGTCCTGGAGAACCCCGCGCTGCTCACCTACCTGCCGCGGCTGTGCCGCGAGCTACGCGGCGAGGAGCTCGCGCTCGCGTCCGCGGTCACCTACTGGTGCGGCGAGCGGTCGATGTGCTCGCACGTCATCGCCAACCTCGACCGGCTGGTCATCAGCACCACGACGCCCGGCAGCACGCCCGTGCACGGGTGGGAGCTGTCGACCTTCGAGCGGGCCGACCTCGCGGCGCGGATCTCGCAGACGCCGCACCTGTGGGTCGGCCAGGAGCCGACCGAGGCGTCGACCACCCCGACCGTGGGCGACGGCCGGCTCGACGCCCGGCCGACCGTGCTGCGCACCTTCGCGGTCGCGCGGCAGCAGGGCTACCAGGTGATGTCCGGCGCGCTCGCGCGCGTGACGACGGCGGGCGGCCGCGCCGAGGAGCTCGTGCGCGCCCCGCTCGGCGGCGGCGTCAAGGACGTCTGGGTGCTCGCCGCCGAGCCGCAGCCGCTGACCGAGCCCTGGCCGGAGGAGGACGCGACGCCGATCGCCCCGCGGGGCCGGTGGGCGAGCGCGATCAGCCCGGGTGCCGCCGAGGAGCTGTTCCGGCTCGGCCGCCGCACCGAGCGCGCCGAGGCCACGGTGCGGCTCGTGCGGGCGGTGGCCGACCGGTGGGAGGACTACCACCAGCTGCCCCGCTCGCCGGGCGGCCGTGCGCTGGCCGTCCTCATGGACGCAGTCGCCGAGGTCGTCGGCGAGGGCACGCTCACCGAGCTCGTGCTCGACGAGGACCGGCCCGGTTCGGTGGCCCACGCCGTCGACGGCGTCGCCCGGGCGGCGAGCGCCGTGCGCGACCAGCTCTCCGCGGACACCTGGCTCGCGCTCTCCGGCGTCGTGCGGGCGCTCAACAAGGAGCGGGCGCGACAGCTGCGCGACTCCGGCGAGGGCCTCGGGCTCGGCCGCGTGCTCGCACGCTGCCTCGAGGGGCTGCTGGCGATGGCGGGCATCGCGAGCGAGTCGATGGTGCGCGACGTCGGGTGGTGGCTCATGGACGTCGGCCGCCGCATCGAGCGCGCCCAGCGGCTGGTCGCGACGCTGCAGGCGACCGTGACGACGAGGCGGACCGCGATGGTGGACGCGATGGTGCTGGAGTCGGTGCTGATCGCGCACGAGTCGGTGATCACCTACCGGCGCCGGTCGCAGACGCAGGCCCGCCCGGACGCCTTCCTCGACCTGCTGCTCCTCGACGAGTCCAACCCCCGTTCGCTCGCCTACCAGCTCGAGGAGATCCGCGCCGACCTCCTCAGCCTGCCCGCGAGCGGCAGCCGCGTCGCCGCGCGCGACCAGCTGCTCACGGACCTGCACGACCTGCTCGCCGAGCTGGACCCCGCGGCCGCGATCGTCGTCGACGCCGATGGTCATCGGCCCCGGCTCGCCGAGGTGCTGGAGTCGCTGCGGTGGCGGCTGGAGGAGCTCGCCGGCGAGATCGCCCGCGTCCACTTCCGGCACCCCACGGCCAGCCCGTGGGCCGACGCCGCCGAGTGGGGCGGAGGTGCGGGATGAGCGACGCGCGCGAGGCACGCCACTACCGGCTCACGCACCTGACGACCTACACCTACCCGCAGGAGGTCACCTCCTCCTACGGCCGGGCGGTGCTGCTGCCGCGGCCGGGTGGCGGGCAGCAGGTGCACGCCAGCCGGCTCGACGTCACCCCCGCGGCCGCCGAGGTGCGCGACCACCGCGACTACCACGGCAACACCTCGACCTACTTCCACGTCACCGAGCCGCACACCGAGCTGCAGGTGCGCTCGTCGTCGGTGCTGACGGTCACCCGCCGCCGCGCGGAGCGTTCGCGGCTGCCCAACGTGCCGTGGGAGCTCGCGGCGCAGGCCGTCCGCACGGTGCTCGCACCCGACGCCCGCAGCAGCGGCAGCACGGCCGGTGCGCTCGCGATCGCGGAGTCGCGGCTGGCGTCGCCGCTGGTCGACGTCGGCGAGGAGGTCCGCGCCTACGCCGCACCCAGCTTCGGCCCGGGTCGGCCGCTGGCGGACGTGGTGCTGGACCTGACCAGCCGCATCCACGCCGACTTCGAGTACCGCACCGGCTCGACGACGGTGCGCACCCGGCTGCCGGAGGTGCTCGAGCGCCGCACCGGGGTGTGCCAGGACTTCGCGCACCTGCTGATCGGGTGCGCCCGATCGATGGGCCTGGCGGCGCGGTACGTGTCGGGGTACATCGAGACCCGGCCCGCACCGGGCCGCCCGAAGCTGCGCGGCGTCGACGCGTCGCACGCGTGGGCCGCCGTGTGGATCCCAGGCGGCGGCTGGCTGCACGTCGACCCCACCAACGACCAGGTGATCGACAACCGCTACGTCGTGCTCGGCTGGGGTCGCGACTACCGCGACGTCTCGCCGCTGCGCGGCATCGTCTACACCGAGGGCTCGGGCTCGCAGCTGAACGTCGGCGTCGACCTGTGGCCGATCGAGCCGGAGGAGCTCGACGCCCAGGTCGCGGAGGTCGAGGCGGGGGTGCCCGCGACCTGAGGTTCTGCCAGGCTGGGGGCATGCCTCGACAGATCGCGACGACCAGCACCGTCGACAGGGCCGGCATGGAGGAGTTCGTGCGGCCCCGCCACCACGGCGTCCTCATGACGACCCGCGCCAACGGCGGCCCCCAGCTGTCGCCCGTGACGATGGGCCTGTCGTCCGACGGCAAGGTCGTCGTCTCGACGTACCCCGACCGCGCCAAGGCCGCCAACCTGCGACGCCGGCCCGCCGCGTCGGTGTGCGTGCTCTCCGACGAGTTCAACGGCGCCTGGATCCAGCTCGACGGCACCGCGGAGGTCATCGACCCGCCGGACTCGGTGGATCCGCTGGTCGAGTACTACCGGTGCATCGCGGGCGAGCACCCCGACTGGGACGAGTACCGCGAGGCCATGCGCAGGCAGGCCAAGTCGCTCATCCGCATCACGATCGAGCGCTGGGGCCCCATCGCCACCGGCGGCTTCCCCGCCCGGCTCGCCGAGGACTGAGGTCGCGCCGGCTCAGTCGCGCGCGGTCAGCACGATCGGTCCCTCGTGGGTGATCGCGACCGTGTGCTCGGAGTGCGCACCCCGGGAGCCGTCGACGCTGCGCAGCGTCCAGCCGTCGGGGTCGGTGTAGATCTGGTCGGTGCCGAGCATGAACCAGGGCTCGATCGCGATGACCAGGCCGGGGCGCAGCGGCAGCCCGCGGCCGGCGCGGCCCGCGTTGGGGACGTGCGGCTCGCCGTGCATCGTGCGGCCGACGCCGTGGCCCCCGAAGTCGGTGTTGACGCCCCAGCCGTGCGCCGTCGCGACCGCGCCGATCGCGGCGGCGATGTCGCCGATCTTGTTGCCGACCTGCGCGACCTCGATCGCCCGCTCGAGCGCCTCCTCGGTGGCGGCGATCAGCTCGAGGTCCTCCTGGCGCGGCGTGCCGACGACCACGCTGAGCGCGGAGTCCGCCACCCACCCGTCGACGCTCGCCGCGAAGTCGACCGAGAGCAGGTCGCCGTCGGCCAGCTCGTAGTCGTGCGGGAGTCCGTGCAGCACGGCGTCGTTCACCGAGGTGCACAGCACCTTGCCGAAGGGGCTCGCACCGAACGAGGGGTGGTAGTCGATGTAGCAGGACGTCGCACCCGCGCGCCGGATCATGTCGTGCGCGAGCTCGTCGAGCTCGAGCAGGTTGACGCCGACGGCGGCCTTCTCCTTGAGCGCGGTCAGCACCTCGGCCACGAACCGGCCGGCCGGTCGCATCGCCTCGATCTCACGCGGGGACTTGAGCTCGATCACCAGGCAAGGGTACGGGGCGCGGTCGGTGGAGGCGGACCGCGGCGCCGTCGACCCTGCGCCCGGGGCCCGGCGCGCGCGTGTCGCTGCTCCTGCCCCCGGTCATCGTCGGTCACACTGGTGCCCGAGCAAGCAGCCCGCGCAGCAGTGCCCGGGCAAAGCGAAGGCCCCTCGGAGTAGGCGTCCGAGGGGCCTTGCTTCGTTCGTCCGGATCAGGTGGCCGAGGGATGAGCCACCGGCCGGGTCCAGCACCCCGAGGGGTCCTGGTCCCCCGCCGAAGCGGGTGGCCGTCCGGATGAACTCCTGCCGGGCCGTTCGATGCGGGTGTCATCCAGCACCCCGGCGCCGAGAGCCGAAGCCCTGCGGCACCGCCATCGTCGGTGTCCGACCGGTCTCGTGAACGATCCTCGGACTCGGTCCGGAGCGAGCTCCGTTGTCCTCGTCCGCCCCCGCCGCGGTCTCCCGCTGCGAGGGGCCGATCACACCCACCGGGTGCGAGCTGGTCCACCTTCGTCGGTCCCGGCTCCCCGTGCCTCCCAGGTCTCCCTGGGCGACTCGGATCACCGCCGAACCCGCGTCCGGTGGGGCTCTCACCCCGCTTCGTGATCGACCGGGTCGATCTCGATGGACAAGTTCTAGTCCTGCGCTCCTGAGCTCCGCAAGAGGGTTCGGAAACCATTTTTTTATCCCCACATGACGCACAGGTGGATCCACAGGTCGACCTGGCACAACGCCCTTTGTCCACACAGGTGTGCACGAAATTTGTGGACAGCGCCCTCGTGCGCGCCCGGCCGGACCCTCTCGACGGCTCCTGCGCGAGCGGTGTGTGAACGGTGGATGAACTACTCACAGCGGTGGACACAGCATGTGGAGACCCGCGACCGTGCGCGCCGGCACCCGAGCCCTGCACGTGCGAGGTGCGTGCGCGCGCGCCCGTAGGATCGTGCCCGTGCGAGCTCCCCTGGTCGTCGCGGCGGCGGTCGTCGACGACCTCGAGCACCCGACCCGGCTGCTCGCCGCGCGCCGCAGCGCCCCGAAGACGCTCGCCGGGCGCTGGGAGTTCCCGGGCGGCAAGGTCGAGCCCGGCGAGGCCGACGTCGACGCCCTGCACCGCGAGCTCGACGAGGAGCTCGGCGTCGCCGCCACCCTGGGCGAGCGCATCCTGGCCCCGGGCGGGGCCGACTGGGTCGTGACCAAGGGCTACTGGATGCGGCTGTGGTTCGCGGTGATCGATCGCGACCCGGAGCCGCTGCTCGACCACGACGAGCTGCGGTGGCTCTCGCGTGCCGAGCTCTACGACGTCCCCTGGCTCGACGCCGACCTGCCGATCGTCGACGTCGTCGCGGCGCGCCTGCAGGCCTGACCGGCTGCACCAGCGCGGCGTTTCCAGACAGATTCGGCCGCCACGTCACGACGTGGCAGGATGCTCGGGTGCCCAAGATCATCGGCTCCACCCTGGCCGAGCACCGTGAGCAGGTGCGCTGCCGGCTGTTCCGCGCGCTCGCCCAGCTCATGGACACCGCGGGGTTCGACACCCTGACGATGTCCGACATCGCGGCGGAGGCGGGCGTGGGCCGGACCTCGGTCTACAACCACTTCGCCGACAAGGAGTCGCTGCTCCTCGCCTACATCGAGCACGAGACGTCGACGTTCCTCGCCCAGCTGCGCGAGGCCCTCGCGACGGTCACCGACCCCGAGGAGCGCCTGCGCGTCTACGTGCGCCAGCAGGTGCAGCTCAAGGCCACCTATCACCTGGCCCCGGGCCCGGACCTCCGCTCGATCGTGTCCCGCGAGACGCTGCGGCGGCTGCGTGAGCACGTCCGCGAGGTGGAGCGGCTGCTGCGCGAGATCCTCACCGACGGGATCGAGGCCGGGCGGCTCCCGGACCAGGACCTCGACGCCGTCGTGCCGCTCGTGCACGCGTGCCTCACCGGCCGCGACGTCCCGCGCGAGCCGCACGAGCGCCAGCGTGCGCTCGTCGCCACCGAGGACTTCGTGCTGCGCGCGGTCGGCGCCGCCTGACACCGGTCCCGCGGCGGTGCGCCCGCGCCATGTCCTAGGGTCGCGTGCATGAGCAGCGCCGCCGCAGCCGACCAGCCCGACGACGTGATCGGGGTCGAGGTCCCCGGGGGCACGCTGCCGGTGCAGGTGTGGCGCCCCGACGGCGGCGACGGCCCGCGGGTCGTGCTCGTGCAGGAGATCTTCGGCATCTCGCCGTACATCACCGACCGGGCGGCCGACCTCGCGGCCGCGGGGTACGTCGTGCACGTGCCTGACCTCTACTGGCGCCTCGGCGAGCCGCCGCTCGACGAGAGCGCGCCCGACCTGCTCGCGCAGGCGATGGCGCGCGCGCAGGCGCTGCCGTGGGACGACGCGGTCGGCGACACCGCCGCCACGGTGGCCACGCTGCGCGCGGACGCCGCCGTCGGCCTCGTGGGGTTCTGCTACGGCGGCGGCGTGGCGTTCGCGACGGCCGCCCGGCAACCGGTCGACGCGCTGGTCTGCTACTACGGCAGCGCGCTGCCCTCCCTGCTCGATCTGGCGCCGACGGTGACCGCGCCGTCGCTGCACCACCTCGGGGAGGCCGACACCTACATCCCGATGCCGACCGTGGAGGCGATCCGGGACGCCGTCGTGCGCGAGGGCGCCGAGCTCCTCACCTACCCCGGCGCCGGGCACGCCTTCGACAACACCCGCCCCGAGTTCCACCACCCCGAGGCGTCGACGCTGGCCTGGCGCCGCACGCTGGAGTTCCTGGCCCGGCACCTGCCCGCCGGTCGCTGACGCGCCGACGAGCCGACCCGCCGACGAGCCGCCTACGGTGAGGGCATGCGTCGCCTGAGGTCGGCCCTCGCCGTGCTCGTGGCACTGGGTCTGCTCGCCGGTGCCGCGTGGCTGGCCGACGGCTGGGTGCGGTCGGAGGTCGAGAGCCGCATCGAGACCGCCGTGCTCGCCGAGCTCCCGGAGATCGAGAGCGGTGTCGAGGCGCGGCTCGGCGGCACCTTCGCGATCCCGCAGCTCGTCGCCGGCCGTCTCGACGACGTGACGGTCACCGCTCCCGAGGCGGTCGTCGACGGCGTCGCGCTCGCCGACGTGCGTATCGAGGCCACCGGCGTGCCGATCCGCGGCGAGCGGGCGATCGCGTCGGTCCACGCGACCGGCACCGTCCCGATCGAGACCGTGCTGGCCGCCGTCGAGCGCCGGGTCCGGCTGCCCGACGGCGTCACGCTCGAGCTGCACGAGGGTGAGATCGCCGCCGTCGCGAACGTCCTGGGTGTGCCGCTGGAGGCCTACGTGGTGCTCGCGGCGGAACCCCGTGCGATCGTCGTGGACCTCGACCGGCTGGTGCTCGGCGGCGCGACCGTCGACCCCGACGACGTGCCGCTCGACCTCGACGGGTTGCTGAGCACCGTCGTCGACCTCGAGGTGCTGCCGCCCGCGGTCGAGCTCACCTCGGTCGAGGTGACGCCGGCGGGGGTGGTCGTCGAGCTGGCCGGCAACGACGTCGAGCTGTGAGCCGGGTGCAGCGCGCGCTGGCCGCGGTCGAGCGCCGGGCCGGGCAGGCGCCCGCCGACGCACCGGACCGCTCGGTGCTCGAGCGCGCGGTGCTGACCGTGACGTTCCACCCCGACCGCCCGGCGCGTGACGGCCGGACGGCCGCCGAGGCCCTCGCCGACGACGGCGTCTACCGCACCCAGTTCGAGACCGGGGTCTCCTCTGGCGGCCTCGACGAGGTCCTCGCCGGGGCCCGCCGGCGGTGGGAGCAGGCGATGTTCGACGGCGCCTACGACGACGCGAGCCCCGCCGAGCGTCCGCGCTACGGCGGTCTCGACCTGCTCCCCCACCCCGACGGCGCCTGCCCACGCTTCGGCTCGACGCACCTGCGGCTGCGCCCGCACGTGCTGTCGCGCGCGACGTTCAGCTGGGGCGACAGCGTCCTGCTCCCGACCGCCGTCGGGACCTGGGACCGGATCGAGCCCGTGCTGGCGGCCGCGGCCGCCGCCGACGCCCCCGAGCTGGCGGGGAGGCGGCGGCCGGGCCCGGAGCGGCTGGACCACTACGTCGAGGCCCAGGTGCACGGCGGGCTGCACCTGAGCGACGTCGAGGCGGTCGTGACCGACCCGAGCTACCGGGGCACCGCCGTCGAGCGGCACCTCGCCGCGGCGTGCGAGCGGTACGGCGCCGCGCTGCGGTGGCACGACGGCTACGCGCTGCCCCTCGACGCCCTCGACGAGGCCTTCCGCGGCCCCGAGCCGGTCCGCCTGGCACGCACGGCCTGTGAGCGGCTGGGCGGCGACGTCCTCGACCCGGCGCTGCTCGGGCGCGCTGCGGTGTCGATCCTGGCCGATCCCGGGACGTGGCACGACGAGGGCGCCGTCACCGCGCTGCAGCACCTCAAGTACCTCTGGCACCACCTCGCGGCGTTCGGCTACCGAGGCGACGGGGCGCCCGGCACCTGACCGGCGGGCACCTCTGCCCGGAAACCTCCGCCGCGTGCGGCGCCGTGGCGACGGGCGTCTCGGCTAGCGTGCAGGGCACCACATCCGTCGTGTCGAGAGAGAGTCTCTGCGTGTCCGAGGTCGTCCCCTTCACCGACAACATCCGCGACCTGTCCAACCGGGACGGCTTCCAGTTCGAGTTCCGCTGCGAGCGCTGCGGCAACGGCTACCGGTCGGCGTTCCAGCGCGACGTCGTGCAGACCGGGCAGACGATCGCCCGCGGGGTCGGTCGGCTGCTCGGCGGGTCGCTCGGCAACCTCGGCTACGCCGCGGAGAGCCTGCTCGACCGGTCGACCAACTCCAGCGGCAAGGATCGCGCGATGCGCCAGGCGGTCGCCGAGATCGCGCCGCGGTTCCAGCAGTGCCGCGGCTGCGGCTCGTGGGTGTGCGTCGACGTGTGCTGGAACGGCGAGGTGGGCCAGTGCGCGCGCTGCTCGCCGGTCGTCACCGAGGAGCTCGCCCAGCTGCAGGCCGAGGCCCGCCGTCGGCAGCTGCGCGAGCGGCTCGACACCGTCGACATGGTGGGCGGGCTGCCGCTGGCGCAGCAGGCGCAGCCCCGCTGCCACGGGTGCGGCGCGCAGTCCACCGGCGGGAAGTTCTGCGCCGAGTGCGGCTCACCGCTCGCCCTGACCAAGGCCTGCCGCGAGTGCACCGCGGAGAACGCCTCCTCCGCCCGCTTCTGCGCCGAGTGCGGCTCGCCGTTCGGGTGACGCCGCCGAGGTCGGCGGCGTCACCGCGTCGGGCGGGTCTCGCCGGTCAGCCGAGCGACTCCGGGTAGGTCGCCGGCTCGCCGTGCACGTGCTCGCCGAGAAAGGCGAGCACGACCTGGTACCAGACCTTGGCGTGCTGCGGCGTGAGCACCCAGTGGTTCTCGTCCGGGTAGTAGAGGAACCGGTGCACGGTCGTGCCGTCCTCGCCCATGGGCAGCCCCGAGGCGGAGAGCAGGTCGTACCAGAGCCGCAGGCCCTCGCCGATCGGCACCCGGTAGTCCTTGTCGCCGTGCACGACGAGCACCGGCGTGCGGATGTCGCCGACGAACCGGTGCGGCGAGTTCTCCAGCGCCATCTGGGGCGACATCTCGCGACCCCAGTAGTAGGCGGCGTCCGTGGTGCCGCCGAAGGCGTCGAGCGCCCACAGGCTGGCGTGGGTGACGATCGCCTTGAAGCGGTCGGTGTGGCCGGCCACCCAGTTCGCCATGTAGCCGCCGAAGGAGCCGCCCATCGCGGCGGTCCGGGTCGCGTCGATCTCCGGCAGCTGCTCGGCGACGTCGGTCGCCGCCATCAGGTCGGTGAACGGCGCCTGGCCCCAGGCGCCCCAGCCGCGCTGGACGAAGTCCTGCCCGTAGCCGGTCGACAGCGCCGGGTCGGGCAGCAGCACCGCGTAGCCCTGCGCCACCAGCAGCCACGGGCACCAGCGCCACGACCACGCGTTCCACGACCCCAGCGGGCCGCCGTGGATCCACAGCACCATCGGCGCCGGGCTCTCCGCGGACGCCCCCTCCGGGAGCGCGAGCCACGACCGCACGCGGGTGCCGTCGGCCGCGGTGGCCTCGACCTCGCGCAGCGTGCCCGGGAGAGCGGGCCGCTCGGCCGGACCGCGCAGCGCCGTGACCTGGCCGGTCGCCAGGTCGATCCGCACGGGCTCGGCGGGGAAGGCATAGGAGCTGCGCAGCGCGTAGGCGGTCGCGCCGTCCGGGGCGACGACGACGTCGGTGTACGCCGCGTCGTCGGACGTCACCCGCTGCGGGGCGCCGCCGTCGAGCGGCACGCGGAAGACCGGGGCGCGGCCGTCGTCGTCGGCGACGACGAGCAGCGCGTCGGAACCGGGCAGCCACGTGATCGCACCCGGCCACCGGTCCCAGCCGGCGGCGAGTCGGCGCGGCTGGCTGCCGTCGACCCCGGCGAGCCACAGCGTCACGGTCGGCGCCTCCTGCGGCGTCGAGTGGCTCTCCCGCACGTACGCGACCTGCGTGCCGTCGGGGCTCAGGCGGGGCTGGAAGAGGTCGGCCGCGGGGTCGTCGACGATCCGGGTCCGGGTGCCGGTCGCCACGTCGATGCGCTCGATCACGCTGCGGACGCCGCCACGGGCCACCGGCACCGACAGGGTGGTCACGACGGTCGTGCCGTCGCGGCTGAGGTCCTGGCTGGACTCGACAAGCCCGGCACCGACGTCCGGGGTGAGGTCGCGCAGCTCGAGCGGGCCGTCGTCCTCGGCGGGGCGCACGTCGTCGGCCGCGGCCACGGCCGGGGTCAGGGTGCCGGCGAACAGCCGCGGTGCGTCCGGGCCGAGGTCGTGGTCCCAGTAGCGGATCGGGTAGCCGGCGTGCAGGATCGCCGAGACCTTGGTGTCGGAGCGCAGGTCGCGCAGCCGCTTCTCGCTCTCGGTGTCCGTCGCGCTCGGCATCGTCGCCGCGGAGACGAGCACGGTGGTGCCCTCGGCCGCGGTACGGACCGCGCCGACGCCGCCTGGCCGCTCCGCGAGCAGCCGCGCCTCGCCGCCGCTCGCGGGGAGCATCCACAGGGCGGGCTTGGCCTCGTCCTCGCCGACCTTGCCGTGCGGACGGCGCGCGACGAAGAGGAGGTCGCCGGAGGCGGTGAACCCGGCCTGGCTCTCGCCCTTGGCGCCACGCGTCAGCCGGCGGGCGGGCCGGGTACCGGCCGGGTCGATCTCCCACAGCGCGGTCACGTAGCCGGTGCTCTTCGCGTCGAGCGTGCTGACCCCGGTGACGAGCCGCGTGCCGTCGGGCGAGAGGGCCAGCGACCCCAGCCGCGGGAGCCCGACGTAGGCGTCGAGGTCGTGGAACGGCGTCTGCGGGTCGGCGCCGGTGCTGTCGGGGTCGGTCGGGCTCTCGTGGGGCCCCGTCGCGTCACTCATGCGCACGTTCCTATCACCCGGTCGCGGCGGCGAGGTATCAGAATCCGCGGCCGGCGCTCCTTCGCCTACGTCAGCCCCGACGAAGGATGGACGATGCCCGAGACCGCGACCGAGACGCTCGACGACGACGAGCTGGACCTGTCCCCCGAGGTGCTCACGCTGCTGATGCGCCGGCGCTCCGCGACCGCGGCGCTCGCCTCGCCGGGCAGCGGGCACGACGGCGACCGCCGCCACCGTCGCGCACCCACGCGCGGCCACCGCGCATCCGTCTGAGGGTCAGGAGCGCTCGCGCTCCGCGAGGTCGGCGAGCATGCGGTTGTACTCCTCGAGCTCGACGTCGCCGTCGCGGTCGGCCGCCCGGTCCTTGCGACGCGCCAGCCGTGCGTCGTCGCGCGCCCAGGCGAGCGCGAGCAGCACCGCCACCCCGACGGCGGGGATCTCGCCGATGCCCCAGGCGATCTCGCCCGCGGCGTGCTGGTCGGCGAGCGCGTCCACGCCCCACGGGAGGCCGAGCGCGCCGTAGTAGTCGGCCGCCAGCAGCTCGGTCATGGTCATCAGGGCGAGGCCGAAGAACGCGTGCGCGGCCATCGTGGCGAACAGCAGCAGGAGCCGCATCGGGTAGCCGGGGCGCTGCGGGCCGGGGTCGATGCCGATGAGGCCGTTGATGAAGAGGTACCCGCTGAGCAGGAAGTGCACGACCATGAGGATGTGCCCGATATGGGTGGTCGCGGCCAGCAGCAGCAGCGGCGAGAGGTAGAACCCGACCATCGTGGCGATGAAGACGACGGCCGCGACCACCGGCGTCGCGACGAACCGGCCCCACCGCGAGTGGACGATCCCGAGCAGCCACTCGCGCGGACCGTGCGAGCCGTCGGTGCGGGCGGGCAGCGCGCGCAGCGCGAGCGTGACCGGTGCGGCCAGCACCAGCAGGATCGGCACCACCATGACGTAGGCCATGTGGGCGGCCATGTGCACGCTGAGCATCACGTGCCCGTACACGGCGGGCGCGCCGAGCACGAGGTAGCCGAGCACCAGCGTGCCCGCCACCCAGGACAGCGTGCGCCCCAGCGGCCACCGGTCGCCCCGGCGCCGCAGCCGCAGCACCCAGCCCAGGTAGACGACCAGCATCGCGACGACCACGAAACCGAAGAACAGGTCCGGGTAGAACGCGGTGAGGATCGCCTCGGGCGTCGGCGTGGGCGGCGGCGGGCGGTCCGAGACGAGCTCGGTGGGGGTGAGCCGGCCGACCGGCTCCTGCAGCACCGGCGGCGCGCTGCCCGCGAGCGCGACGCCGAGCCCGCTGGCCAGCCCGACGAGGGCGACCTCGACGGCGATCAGGCGCCAGAACAGTCCGTCGCGACCCCGGCGCATCGCTGCGATCGTGCGGGTGCGGTGCCACCAGCCCGCGGCGCCGAGGGTCGCGAGCAGCGCGATCTTGCCCAGCAGCACCCAGCCGTAGCGGGTGCCGAGCGCGACCGGCGACCCGACCCGGATCCACGCGCTGGCGGTGCCGGAGACGACGACGAGGGCGAAGCACCACACCGCGACCGCGGAGAACCGCTGCGCGACGTCGGCCGCCGTCGCGCCGAGCCGTCGGGCGGTCAGCGCGAGCACCGCGAGGCCGCCGGTCCAGACGGCGGAGCCGAGCACGTGGCCGAAGACGCCGTTCATCCCGAGCTCGTGGTTGCTGCTGCCGGCGGCGTGGCCACCCGCGGCGTCCGGCACCAGGGCCGCCACCCCCAGCACGAGCGCGGCGAGCGCGGAGCGGTGCCCGGCGACGGCGACGCACGCCAGCGCGACCAGCGCCGCCAGCACCGCGCTCACCAGCTGTGCGCGGCCGCTGGAGATCTCGCCGAGGTAGTAGCCGAGCTCGTTGCCGAAACCGGCCCCGCCGATCGGACGGCCGGCCACCAGCGCGTAGCCGAGCACGAGGTCGAGCACCGACAGCAGCGCCCACACCGGCCCCGCGACCGCGACGAGGCCCGTCGTCGTCCGGCGCGCGGCGCCGTCGGGCAGCACGAAGGCGAGCATCACGAGGCCGCCCAGCGTCGCGGCCTGAGCGAGCTGGATGAGCACACCCACGAGCGGCTCGCCCCACCGCACCAGCGCGCCCGGGTCCCCGACGAGGGTGGGCGCGCTCGCCCCCGTGAGCGCGAGCCCCACCAGGGTCGCGAGCAGGGCCGCGGGCACCGCTGCGACGGCCCACGGCCACACGGTCGTCGCGCCGCCCGCAGGCGCGCCGACGGGCTCGGCACTGCTCACCGGGGCAGGGTAGCCCGGCGTGGACCATCGGTACGCAGGGCGGTCACCTCCGCTCAGAGTTCCACCGACGGCGCTGACTCATCGATCAGACCGAGCATCGTCGCCGCGCGCAGCGCTTCCTGGCGGGTGCTGGCACCCAGCTTGCGGTAGATGCTCTGCAGCTGGCTCTTCACCGTGTTCGGCGAGACGTGCAGCATGGCCGCGAGCGTGCGCGTCGTGTCGGTCTCCTGAAGTCCTCGCAGCACCACCAGCTCGCGATCCGAGAGCCGCGCCTGCAGGGACGACAGCCGCATGCGCTCCCTGGCCTCCTCGAGCCGGTCGAGCAGGGCACGCGACGGGGGGTCGAGCCGCAGTTGGCGGGCGCGCTCGATCAGCTGCGTCATCCGCTGGGCTCCCTGCCGGGCGAAGGGCAGCATCGCACCGGAGCGCGAGGCGATCGCCACGCCCCGGCCGAGCAGCAGGTCGGCGCGGTCGTCGTCGCCCAGCTCGTCGAAGACCAGGGCTGAGACGACAAGCATCCACGTCGGATAGTTCGACGCCCACGTCGACGACGAGGGCAGCATCGGCTCGACCAGCTCCGCGGCCGCCTCGGCCCGCCCGAGCGCCAGCAGCACCACGCACCTCACGAGCACGGACACCAGACCCGCCGCAGGACCACCCTCCTCCAGGACGGTCAGTGCCGCCTCCGCCTCACCGACCGCGACGAGCATCTCGGCACGGGTGTTGCGCAGAAGCGTGGCCTCGAAGGGGGAGAGCGGACGGCCGTCCAGCAGCGCGTCGATGACATCGAGGGAGCCCAGCCCGGCGGTCGCGGTGCCCGAGAGGAGGTGAGCCATGGCCTCGGCCTGCGCACGCAGGGCGAGCAGCGCCGCAGGATCCTCGTTGCCCGTGGCGACCGGCAGCCGAGCGAGCGCCTGCCATGCGCCCGCCACCTCGAGCTGGGCGATGAGCCTGGCGGCCTCGCCGAGGTCGCGCACGGCCGCGGCCGGGGTTCCCGGCGCCGGCGGGTGGTGCGGGCTCGTCGCCGCGTGCCGCTGCCCGAGATAGCCCTGCAGGAGGATGTCCAGCTCGGCGGCGAGCACCGTGGTCGCCGGGTCGCCCTCGGCGCCCAGTGCCTCCTGGGCCTGCGCGACCATGTCGCCGGCACGCGCGAGATCGCCCTCGCCCAGCGCCGTGAGCGCCGTCTGCATCCGGACCGTCGCCAGGACGTCCGGGATCGGGGTCGCGGGCAGGCGATCGTGCGCGCGTGCGTGCCAGGCATCGGCGCTGCGATGGTCGCCCGCCATGCGCGCCAGGGCCGCGAGCAGCGTGAGCCTGAGCGCGGCCGGCTCGGCATCGGGATCGGTCGCCTCGAGCAACGCCCGGCTGCGACGCCGGTCGACCTCGGGCACGCTTGCGCTGTGGCCGGTGTGGGTCACGTCGATCGTCGCTCGCACATAGGCGGTGACCAGCTCGGGAGCCGCCTGCCGGAGAACGGGCCGGAGGGTGGCCGTGACGACCTCGGCGGGCAGTCTGGCGAGATCGTTCCAGTGCGGCGCGAGGACCTCGAGCAGGTCGCTTCCGATGTCGTGCTCGGCCTCCACCGCGAGAGCCTCGGCGAGCTCGCCCTGGGTGGCGAGCCGCCGCACCAGGTCGACGACCGCCGTCCGGAGCTGCCGGGCGGGCATCTCGACCGCGAGCCGGCGCCGCAGACCGGTGCGGAGACTGGGGATGAGCCGTAGCCGCGCCTCGCCGGCCGGGCCGTCGAGGAGTGTGGCGAGTCCCGCCGACTCCAGGACCCGCGCCACCGCCGCGGGGCTCTCGGGGTCCCAGATCAGACCGAGCTGGGCGAGAGACGGCGCCTCCAGCAGCGTCGTCAGGAGCATCCGCCGCCACGCCTGTGCCGGGATGCTGCCCTCGGCGACCGCCGCCGCGGCGGCGGTCGCGAGCGCGTCGGTCGATGCCCGCAACACGTCGCCGTCGTAGCGGCCGCGTTCACTCGCCAGACCGATCACGGCCGAGACCCCGAGCGGGTAGCCACCGGTGTCGGCGAGCACGGCGTCGGCATCGGCGTCGGTGAGCGGTGCCTCGGCCAGCCGGGCGAGCGCCGCGATCTCCTCGCGCGTGAACACGAGATCTCGGGCGGTGATACGCGCGGCACGGTCGATCGTCCGGCCGAGGGAGGCGCGCAGCCCGACGACGTGGACCAGCCGGAGCCGTCGCTGTCGACGCCGCAGCTCGGCGAGCTCGCGCTCCAGGTCGGCCGACTCGCGGTCCGAGACGCGGACGGCGGCGACGACGGGCCCGGAGCCGCCCTCGAGCCGTTCCTGGAGCTCGGGCCACCCGGAGGCCTCGGTGAGCGACCAGCCCTCCATCCAGACGACCGGGACCCCCGTGTGCTGCTGCCAGCTCAGCAGCAGCGTCTCCTTCCCCGACCCGTACAGGCCGCTGACCACCAGGCCTCCGTTCGCGAGCGCGCTCGACACGCGCCGGAGCAGACGCGGCCGGTGCAGCAGCGGCAGCGACCCGGACGGGACACGCACTCGCAACGGCTCCGAGGCGCCGTCGGTGGGCAGGGGCACGAGGCGGTCCGACGATGGCACACGCCCCCTGTGCAGCCCCACGTCACGTCGCTCCCTTCGTGCGCTCGGGTGGCACGAGCTCACCGCGGCGACGCCCGGCCCCGCCGGGCGATCACGAGGCTCGTCGCTCCTCGTCAAGTCTCCCGCATCCGGCGGACCGGGACGCACCGACGCTCGGCGGACCGCCGACGTGCCCTCGGACCAGGGGCCGCATCCGACGGATCGGACGAGCCCCTGGCCCGAGGCCCCGCCGCCCGCTGGGGGACGAGCGGCAGGTCGAGGGGTCAGGCGGACCCGCGACCCCGTCGTCGTGAGACGGCCACGAGCACCGCGCCGCTCACGAGCACCAGGAGCGCAAGCGCCAGCGCGACGGCGACCTCGGGACGTACGCCCGTGTCCGGCAGGCCCGGTGCCGGGGGTGAGACGTCGTGCGAGGTGCACAGCGGGCTGTCGGGCACGCAGATCGGCTCCTCACCGGTGATCGCGACGACGTTGCCGAGGTGGCGGTCGCCCTGCTCGGCGTCGTCGAGCACGCGCACGGTGTAGGTGATCTCCGCTCGCTCACCCGGTGCGAGCTCGCCGACGATCCGGATCTCATCACCGGTCAGCCGAGCCGTCAGGCCCGCGGCCGAGGATGCGGGGCCGTCGGTCAGCTCGGCGTCATCGAGCACGTCCGCCAGGTGGTCGGTGACCTCGACCGTGGCAGGCGCCGAGGACTCGTCGGCCGAGACGTTGGTGAAGGTCAGCGTGTAGGTGACGCGCTGGCCGGGCTCCACCTCGGTCCCCGACTCGGGATCGGCCGACTTGACGACGTCGATCGCCGAGACGTGGTTGACGGTGCAGGTCGGCAACTCGTCCGGCTGCGGGTCGCACGTCTCCGGCGGCTCCTCACCGCTGGGGACCACGTGGTTGCCGAGCCGGTCGTCGCCGCGCTGCCCGTCCGGCAGCACGCGGACGACGTAGCCGACCTCGACCTGCTGACCGGGCTCGAGCGAGCCGGTGATCGTGATCCGGCCGTCGACGACGTCCGTGACCCCCAGTGCCGGGTCGGAGGGCTGCGGTGCCGAGACGATCTCGGCGTCGTCGAGCACGTCGAGGAGGACGTCGTCGTGCGCGACGCCGACCGGCGCCTGTCCCACGTTGGTGAACAGCAGGGTGTAGGTCAGCTCGGCACCGGCCTGCACCGTGGTGCCCGACGCCGGATCGACGTGCTTCGCGACCTGCAGCTCGCCGACCGGGTGCTCCACCGGCGGCGGCCCGTCGACCGGCGCGTCCGGCACCAGCACGTTGGTCAGCACGTTGTCGCCGCGCGCGCCGTCCGGGCCGACCGTCACCTCGTAGGTGATCACCGCCGTCCGGCCGGGCTCCAGCACGCCCACGATCCGGATCTGCTCGTCCCGCACCTCGGCCTCCACGCCCTCGGTGTCCGACGACGGACCATCGGTGACCGTCGCGTCGTCCAGCACCTCGGTGAGGTCGTCGGTGGAGTTGACCGACCCCGGGGCCAGCCCGGTGTTGGTGAACGTGAGCGTGTAGGTGATCGCGTCACCGGCGACGACCCCCGAGCCCGGCTCCGGGTCGGACGACTTGTCGTAGCCGATGTCCGGCAGCGGGACGGTCGCGGCGGCACAGTCCGCGGTGTCGTCGCTGCCCGTCTCGCACACGACGTTGTCCAGCAGGTTGTCGCCGGCGCTCGTCACCGTGACCGAGTATGTGATGGTCGCGACCTCGCCTGCCAGCAGCGGTCCGGACCAGGTGAGCTCGTCGCCGTCGACCACCGGGTCCTCGGCCACCGAGCCGGCCGAGGTCGTGATCGCGACGTCGCCGTTGTAGGTGGCGTCGTCCAGCACGCCCGACAGGTCGTCGGTGATCGACGCCGGGGTGTCGCCGTCGTAGTCGCCCGCGCCGATGTTGGTCACGGTGATCGTGTAGGTCACCGTGTCGCCGACGTCCACGCCCGCCGACGGGCTGGACTCCTTGTCGAGCACGAGCTCCCGGATCGGGTGCGTGGTGGCGCAGTCCTCGGCGCCGTCGGGGCAGTCGAGGACGTTGCCGAGCACGTGGTCGCCCTGCTCGTCGTAGTCGCGGACCTGCACCTGGTAGGTGACGGTCAGGCTCTCGCCGGCCGGCACGGTGCCCGTGACGAGGAGCTCCTCGCCCTGCAGCGTCGCCTCCAGCGGCGCGTCCACGACGAGCGAGCCGTCGACCAGGTCGGCGTCGTCGAGCACGCCGGACAGGTCGTCGCCGGTGTCCACGACCGCGTCCACCAGCCCGCTGTTGTCGAAGTGCAGCGTGTAGGTGACGACGTCGCCCGCGGTCACCGAGGTCCCGGAGGACGGGTCGGAGCTCTTGGACTGCTGCAGCGCGGCGCCGGGCACCACGACGTCGCTGCACAGCGCCCCCGGGTCGAGCGCGAGGCTCGCCGGCAGGCAGGCGACGTTGACCAGCTCGTGGTCACCGGTGCTCGCGTCATAGGCGACCTGGTAGGTGATCTCGGCGGTCTCACCGGCCGCGAGCGCGCCCGTCCAGGCGATCTGCTCCGCTGCGGCGTCGAGAACGGCCGTACCGGTCGTCGCCGTGAGCGACCCCTCGACCACCGCGCCGTCGTCGAGCACGCCGGACAGGTCGTCGACGACCGGGTCGTCCCCCACGGTGGTGGCGCCGGGACCGGCGTTGGCGATCGTCACGGTGTAGGTGACGACGCCGCCGTCGCCGGGCAGCTCGGTGACGTCGGAGATCTTGTCGATGCTCAGCCGCGGCAGCTCGAGCAGCGTGCTGGCGCACGCCTCACCGGTCACCGGGTCACGACCGTCCGCGTCGGCGGGGTCGCACTCGGGCACATCGGTCGGGGGCGTGCCCGGCGGCGGCGGATCCAGCGGTGCCCACGCGACGTTGCGGGCCACGCCGTCGCCACCCGCGGTCAGCGTGACGGTGTAGCTGATCTCGACCGACTCACCGGCTCCGAGCGGACCCTGCCAGCGCAGGAAGGACGGCTCCACGAAGCTCGGGTCGTCCCCGACGTCCGCGGTGGCGTCGTCGTTGTAGGTGCCGTCGTCGAGCACACCGCTCAGGTCGTCGAAGACCACGGCCGGCTCGTCGGCGGTGAAGTCGTTCTCGCCCGTGTTGGTCGCCGTCACGGTGTAGGTGACGGTGTCGCCGACGCGGGTCTGCCCGGTCGCGTCCGAGGTCTTCTCGATCTGCAGGCAGGAGCCGGGCAGCGCGAGCTGCTGGGCGACGTCGACCGGGCTGAACGTCCAGTTGTCGATCGCGACCTGGTTGCCCCACGGGTTGCCGCCGGTCGAGGCCCACCCGTGCACGCCGCCTGTGCTGTCCACACCGGCCGTGCCGTCGGTCTGCGGTGTGGTGCTCGTCTTGCCCGCCGTCGGCACCTGGGTGTCGTCCCAGTACAGCGTCGCGGTGCCGGGCGAGTTGCCCACGAGCTGAGTGATCTGCAGGCCGCCGGCGAGTCCCTCGACGTCGCCGAGCACGAAGTGCACCTCATCGGTGCGGTCGATCGCGACCTCCACGGCGACGTCCTCGCAGACGTCGACCGCCGCACCCGTCCCGTCCAAGCCGTCCCAGGCGTAGGACTGCGCGCCGGAGGCACCGCTGAGCGGCACGATGCGATCCCGCTCGCCGTCGAAGTCGCCATCCCCATCGACGTCGATCCGCAGCTCGTAGCTGCCGGTGAACCCGGCGAGGTCGTAGCTGAAGGTGCCCTCGCGGCTCGCGCCACCGGCTGCGGTGAAGGTCAGCCCCTCGATCTCGGGCGTCACCACGTCCGGGACGATCCACATCTCGCCGTCGGCGGAGGGTGCGGAGCCCGGCAGATCGGCAGCCGGTGGCTCGAAGAACATCCGGTACCGGTCGCCGCACGCGTCACCGGCCGCCGGGTAGGCGGAGGAGTTCGAGCTCATCGCCGTCGAGCGGTAGAGGCTGTCGCAGGTGCCCGGGTCCACGACGCCGAACGGGTCGACCCGCAGCCCCCAGCCGCCGCCGACGAAGCCGTTGGCCGAGATCTCGTACTGGGCGCCGTACTGAGAGACGGCCCAGAACGTCAGGTCGTAAGGGGGCTGCGGGCCCTGCAGGTCGTAGGCGAGATAGGTGTCGACCCAGACCCGGCCCGGCAGCGCTGTGCCCGCATCGACGACATCGATCTGCCAGTCGAAGCGACTGTTCGAGGCCGGGCTGAGGTAGGCCCCCTCCTCGACGTTGGTCAGCGGGGTCTCGACGATCGTCCAGACGCCCGGCGCGCCGGTCAGGCCGGTCTCCTCGCAGGCTGTGCCGCTGCCGGCGCCCGCAGGGATCTCGCACTGCCACAGCTCGGCGCCCGCCGCATCGGCAACCGTGAACCGCACGTTCGACCCGCCGGAGGTCTGGTGGTTGCGGCTCTTGACGAACGACACGTCGAGCGCCTCGCCCGCTCCGACGTAGGCGAAGAACGTGTTGCCGCCGACCGACAGCGTCTGATCGGGGTTGACCGTCGCGCCCGCGGGCTGCGGGCCGGACACCCCGCCGAACAGCGCCGCGACGAGCGTGACGACCATCAGGGTCGCGACCCGCATCAGGCTGCCGCGACCGGACGGCGCACGACCACTGTGGATGTTCCTCGGGTCCGCGACCGGCGGGCCCGCGACCCGACCGTTCCCCTGGCGCGACCTGTTCAGCACACTGCTCTCCCTCGATGAGCTTCGACTTGCGCGCGCACTTCACGACGGTTCGACAGGTGTCCCCCGGGCACTTCCCCGACACACACCCCAACCACGGGTGCCCACGGCGAACAGTTCTAATGGCGCGCGTCGTCACCAGGCCCGCGGCGTGGGCGTTTACGTACCCGCTTCATCCTGCGTTCGCCCTGCCCTCACCCCACCACCGCCCCGCGATCTTGGGCGCGAGGTCATGCGCTGGGAGCAACCACTCCCCCCAGCCCATGACGTCCCGCGGTGGCCACGCAGCCGCCGAGAGATCGCCCCTCAAGGATTGTCGTGGGCTAGATCACATGACATTTCGACAGTTCTCGATAGGCAGAAGATCACACTCAGTGCCGCCAACGGCTGGACGTACAGCAGCCCCGACATCTTCGAGGGCTCGACCGTCACGCTGTCCGAGGTCGACGCCTGGCCGGAGACCGTCACCCAGTCGGCGACGCTCACCGGTCCGGACGGGGAGCCCATCGAGGCGAACGGGGACGGCTCCTACATGTTCACCGCCCCCATGCCGACCGTGCGCTCGGCTACGTTCTGACCAACACCGGCAACCTGTCCACGCAAGCGCTGCAGGCGCAGAAGGACCTGACCAACCCCGATGGTGTGAGCCTCCCGGAGAGCACGACCTTCACGGTCACCGCGACCTGGCCCGACACCCCGGAGGCGAGTGCGAGCGGGGCTGGGCATCGAGGCCGGCTCCGACACCGTCGAGGTCGTCGCCGGTGGAGACCCCACCGTCGTGACCGCTCCGGCGGGCGCCGAGGTGACACTCAGCGAGGCCCCGGTAGAGATCGAGGGCGGCACCTGGGCACAGCCGGTCTTCGAGCCGGGCAACACCTTCACGGTGGGCCGGGATGAGGATGTCGCGATCACCCTGACGAGTCTGATCACGCTCGATGTCGGCGCGTTCTCGGTGACGAAGGTCCTCGACGGCACGGGCGCATCGCTCCTGCCCGAGGACACCGAGCTCACGGTCCGCTACTCCTATCCCGCCGGCATCGGCTTCGAGGGCGGCGAGGGTGACCTGACCGTCGTCGACGGCGAGACGGCGACGAGCCCGCCGCTGCCCTACGGGGCCGTCGTGATGCTGACCGAGCAGGCGCCCGCCGCCGTGGACGACGCCACCTGGTCGGAGCCGAGCTTCAGCAAGAGCACGGTCACCATCGGCGACGGCACCACGGTCGAGGTGACGCTGACCAACACGCTCACCGACGACCGCGAGACCGACCCGAGCCCCACCACGACGGCGCCACCATCGGCTCCGGCCCTCCCCGAGGGCGGGACCACGATGGCGCTCCTCCTCGTCCCGGCGATGCTCCTGATCGCCGCGGGCCCGACGCCGCTGGCCAGGCGGCGGCGTCAAGCACAGGGCGGCTCACAGGCCGACTCTGTGGCTGTGCCGGGCAACCTCCCCCAAAGGGTGCCCGGCACAGTGGCGTCCACAGGAGCCCGGGCGCGCCGCCGCTCACCGGGTAGCGCCGCCGCTCATGGGGTGAGTGGATCCCGCCATGGGCACCGCTGCCCCGCCGCGACCGGCGGGACGCGGAGGTTGGTGAGGCATAATCGCGGGGTCTCGAAGCCTGGCGCACGCCGAGTTCGACGTGCCCCGCATCCGCACCGACATCCAGCAATCGAGTGGGAGCCCATGTCCACGACCACCTCGAGCCTGGCGCCGCAGACCTCGCCGATCTCCTACGACGACTCCCGGCGCGCCACCGAGCTGCTCTCCCAGATCGCCCGCGTCTTCGACCAGCGCATCGTCGGTCAGCAGGCCCTGCGGACCGCGCTCGTCAGCTCGCTGCTCGCGGGCGGCCACGTGCTGCTGGAGTCGGTGCCCGGCCTCGCCAAGACGACCGCGGCGCAGACCCTCGCCTCGGCGATCGGCGGCTCGTTCCACCGCATTCAGTGCACCCCGGACCTGATGCCGAACGACATCGTCGGCACGCAGATCTACAACCAGGCCACGGGTGAGTTCACCACCCAGCTCGGCCCGGTGCACGCGAACCTCGTGCTGCTCGACGAGATCAACCGGTCCAGCGCCAAGACGCAGTCGGCGATGCTCGAGGCGATGCAGGAGAAGCAGACCTCCATCGGCGGCGAGATGTACCCGCTGCCGCGGCCGTTCATGGTGCTCGCGACCCAGAACCCCATCGAGGAGGAGGGCACCTACGTGCTGCCCGAGGCCCAGATGGACCGGTTCCTCATGAAGGAGGTGCTCACCTACCCCGCCCCGGACGAGGAGGTGGACATCCTCGAGCGGATCAACAACGGGTCGATGACCGCGCCGCTGACGGCCGAGCCGATCTCGATCGCCGACGTCGAGTTCCTGCAGCAGCTGGTCCAGAAGGTCTACGTCGACACCTCGATCAAGCAGTACATCGTCGCGATCATCAACACGACCCGCGGCGGCGGTCCGCGCCCGCTGCCGAACCTCAGCCAGCACGTGCGCGTCGGTGCCTCGCCGCGTGGCGGCATCGCGCTGATGCGGATCGCGCAGGCGCTGGCGGTGCAGTCGGGCCGCTCCTACGTCGTACCCGACGACGTCAAGGCGCTGCGGCACTCGGTGCTGCGCCACCGCATCGTGCGCACCTACGACGCCCTCGCCAACAACGTCGCGCCCGAGGCGCTCGTCGACGCCGTGTTCGCGGCGGTCCCGAGCCCCTGACCGACCCGACTCCCGCAGGAGGCCGCACACCCGTGGCATCGACCTCTCGTCTGGCCAAGGTCCGGGCACGCCTGGACCTGCCGACGGTCCGGCGCGCCTCGGGCCTCCTGGAAGGTCGGCACCGCTCGATCTACTCCGGCCACGGCCAGGACTTCGACGAGATGGCGCTCTACCAGATCGGTGACGACGTCTCCGACATCGACTGGAAGGCGACCGCCTCCACCGGGCACCCGGTGATCCGCCGGTTCGTGCGCGACTCCAACCTCGCGATGGTGCTCGCCGTCGACACCGGTCGGAACATGGCGGCGACGGCGCCCGACGGCAGCAGGAAGTCCGACCTCGCGCTGTTCGCGGCCGAGGTGATCTGCTACCTCGCGCGCAACCGCGGCGACACCGTCGCGCTCGTCGCCGGCGACGACGAGCGGATCGTGCAGATCCCCGCCCGCGGCGGCAGCTCCCACATGGAGATGCTGCTGCGCCGCGCCGAGGCGATGTTCGACCTCGAGGCGCCGCGCAGCGACCTCAACCGGGTGTTCGACCGCATCCTCACCTGGTTCACGCGCCGCTCGCTCGTCGTCGTCATCACCGACGAGGCACGGCCCGAGCCCGTCCACGAGATGGCGCTCAAGCGGCTGCGCACCCGGCACGAGGTCATGGTCGTGCAGATCGGCGACCGGCTGCCGACCGACGATCCGAACGAGGTGATCGACGACGTCGACACCCCGTTGGACATCCCCGAGTTCCTGCGCTCGCGCAAGGACCTCGTCGAGGAGGCCACCGAGTACGCGCTGCGCCGCCGGGGCGACGCCGCCGCGCTGCTGCGCCGGCGCGGCGTCGAGGCCGTCACCGCCGACAGCGAGGACCAGCTCATCGACGCGATGATCGACATCCTGAGGAGGCAGAAGCGTGTCCACCGCTGACCTGCCGACCCTCCCGGTGTGGGCCGTCGAGGTCCACGACCCGGTGCCGCCGGCCGCCTACTCGGTGTGGGTGCCGATCGTGGGCGTCGGCCTGCTCGTCGCGATCGCGGCCTGGCTGTGGTGGGTGCTCTGGTACACCCGCAAGCGCCCGTACGAGGAGAAGGGCGGCCGCCGCGATCGGTTCGCCGACCTGCGCGCCGCGACCCTCGCCGACATCGCCCGCGCCGAGGAGCGCTACCGCGAGGGCGTCTCCGACCTGCGCACGCTGCACCTGGACCTCAACCACATCATGCGCGAGTTCGCCAACGGCCGGCTCCGCATGGACACCAGCTCGCTGACGGTCGGTGAGCTCGCCCGGCTCGAGGGCACCGACCGCCTCACCGCGCTGCTCAGCGACTACGAGGAGCCGGCGTTCGCGATCGACTCCGACGCCGAGGCGCTGGCCGCCACGACCAACGCCCGGGCGGTGGTCGAGCAGTGGTGAACCACTACATGCACGGGTGGGCGCTGTGGGTGGTCCTCGCCGTGGTCCTCGTGCTCGGTGTGATCGGGTGGTTCGCCCGCCGCCCGCGCACCCGGCCCCAGGACGTCACCTGGGTGGCGAACGCCTCCTACCTGCCGACGCTGCCCTCGTTCCGCACGCGGCTGTCGCGCTACCGGCTGCTGCTCGCCGTCGTCGGGGTGATCCTGCTCGGCACCACGGTCGCGACCGGGTTCCTCGCCTCCCGCCCGGTGGAGCGCCAGGTCCGCAGCGAGGAGCTCGCGACCCGCGACATCGTGCTCTGCCTCGACGTGTCCGGCTCGATGCTGGAGTTCGACACCGAGGTGGTCGACCGCTTCCTCGAGCTGCTGCCGTCCTTCCAGGGCGAGCGGATCGCGCTGTCGATCTGGAACTCGACGTCGCGGACCGTGTTCCCGCTCACCGACGACTACCAGCTGGTCGAGGAGGAGCTGCGCTACGCCGCCGACGTGCTCGACTTCGACGTCGACTCGCTCAGCGACTGGTCCTTCGACCCCGGCCACTACGACCGGCTGCTCGACTACCTGACCGGCACCACCGGGATGGGCGACAACGAGTCCTCGCTCGTCGGCGACGGCCTCGCGACGTGCGCCCTGATGTTCGACGAGCAGGACAGCGAGCGGTCCCGCTCGATCATCCTCGCGACCGACAACCAGGTGCTCGGCAACCCCGTGTACTCGCTGCCCGAGGCCGGCCAGCTCGTCGCCGACCGCGGCATCGACCTGTTCGGCATCTACGCGGGCGCGGTGACGTCCTCCTCGGCCGCCGAGGAGAAGGAGTACCGCGACGTCGTCGAGTCCCACGACGGGCTGTTCTTCAACGCCGAGGACCCGGACCTGGTCTCGCAGGTCGTCGACCAGATCACCGCCCAGCAGGCCGTCGACCTGGACGCCGACGTCGACGTCGTCATCACCGACCGCCCGGAGCGCTACTTCGCCTGGCTGGTGGTCGCGCTCGCGACCTACCTCGTGGCGGTGTGGAGGTTGCGCACATGACCTGCCGCACCACCGCACCCCCGACCGACGGCGAGGTGCCCCGATGACGCTCCGCATGCTGTGGCCCGTGTGGGCCCTGGCGGCCGTGCTGGTGCCGCTGCTCGCGCTGTGCGCGTGGCGGCTGCGCACCTCCCACGGCGAGCGCCGCCTCGACTGGGCGCGCCGCACCGCGATGGTGGCGTGCGTCGCCGTCATCGGGCTCTGCCCCGCGATCCCGAGCACCGAGCAGGACGGGCTGGTCTCCAACGCCGAGCTGTACTTCGTCGTCGACCGCACTGGCTCGATGGCGGCCGAGGACTACAACGGCAGCGAGCCACGGCTGCACGGGGTCTCCCACGACATGGTCGCGCTCACGCAGGCGCTGCCGGGCTCGCGCTACGCGATCATCTCGTTCGACTCCCAGGCGACACGACAGCTGCCGCTGACCACCGACGCGCGCGCGGTGCGGTCCTGGGCGGACACGCTGCGTCAGGAGATCACCGCCTACTCCGCCGGCTCCTCGGTGGACCGGCCGCTGGACCAGCTGCGCGAGACCCTCACGGCCGCGGCCGAGCGCAACCCCTCCAACGTGCGGCTCGTGTTCTTCTTCTCCGACGGCGAGAACACCAACGGCTCCGGCTCCGACGCCTCGGACGGCTTCGAGTCCTTCGCCGACCTCGCCCCGTTGGTCGACGGCGGCGCGGTCCTCGGCTACGGCACCGCCGAGGGCGGCCGGATGCGCAGCTACGACGGCACCAGCAGCACCGGCTACGGCACCGACGCGCCGTACATCACCGACGACACCGGTGCCGACGCGATCTCCCGGATCGACGAGACGACGCTGCGCACGATCGCCGACCAGATGGGCGTGCAGTACACCCACCGCATCGCGCCCAGCGAGGTCACCTCGCTGGTCGACGACATCGACCTGCAGGCGCTCGCCGAGGACGGCCGGCGCGACCTCACGACCTACACCGACGTGTACTGGCCCGCGGCCGTGCTGCTCGCGATGCTGCTCGCGTGGGAGGCGTGGGACCTCTCGCGCGAGGTGCCCAAGCGCCGCCGCGGCGGCGCCGGCGTCGCGGTGCAGCAGCGTGACACGCAGCGCGCTGAGGCCTTGGCCGGAAGGGGAAGCCGATGACGCTGGACGTCCTCCCACCCCCGGGTGAGTTCAGGACCACCGAGGAGATCCGCGACGCACGCTTCGCCGAGGAGCTCGCGGCACGTCGCCGCCGGCTGCTGCTGTGGTCCGCGCCGCTGATGCTGATCGCCTTCCTGGCGGCGCTCAAGCTGCTCTCGGCCGTCGCGCTCAACATGGCGGGGTCCTCGGCGTACGAGCACGCGAACCACAACACCGCCGCCGAGCGGTTCGAGGCGCTCGAGGTGTTCAACGTCGTCGAGCCCTGGAAGGCGCACTTCAACCAGGGCACCGCGATCTACGCGAGCGGCCAGTTCTTCCAGGCCACCCAGCAGCTCGAGGTCGCGCTCGACCTCGTGCCGAGGTCGCCGCAGGGCGAGCCGCCCGGCAAGGACGAGTGCGACGTGCGGACCAACTACTCGCTCGCGCTGGAGGGGCTGGGCGACGAGTCCCGCGCCGCCGGCGACCCTGCGATGGCCGCCGACTACTACCAGCAGGCCCAGACCATGCTCGCCAACTGCGGCGAGAGCGGCGGCAACGGCGGCGAGGAGGCCCAGGAGGCCGAGGAGCGCCAGCAGGAGAGCCAGGAGCAGGCCGAGCAGGAGCAGCAGCAGCAGGAGCAGGAGCAGCAGGGCGAGGACGGCGGCGAGGGCGAGAGCGAGGAGCCGACCGACGGCGAGTCCTCCGGCGAGAGCGAGTCCCCGACCGACGGCGAGAGCAGCGGCGACGGGGGCGAGAGCGAGTCCCCGAGCGATGACAGCAGCGGCGGCGAGAGCGAGTCGCCGACCGAGTCGCTCGACCCGCAGCAGGAGGAGCTGCAGTCCCGCAACGAGGAGGCCCAGCAGTCGGCCGACGCGGAGGAGCAGGCCTCCGGCGGCGGCAACGGCTCCGGGCAGAACTGGTAGCGCACGGCTCCGCCCGAGCGGCCGGCGGCCCGGCCGGGGTCGGGGCCGCTCAGCCGTGCAGCGTCGCGAGCGCGGCGTCGACGGCGGCGACCTTGAGGTCGGCGTCGGCGACGTCGGGGAACATCACCGTGCAGTCGGCGAGACCGCCGATCGCGACCACGGCACGGACCTGCGCGGCGAGGTCGGCGTCGGCGCCGACCAGCAGTGCGATGACGCGCCGGCGCCACTCGACCACGCGGGCCGCGAGGTCGAGGTAGCCGAGGGTCGCCGGGTCGCTGACGACGAGCCGCGTGACCGCGCGGTGCTCCATCGACATGTCGACGTACGCCTCGAGGAGCCGGCCCGGCGCACGATCCGCATCGACGCCGAGAAGCTCGCCGACCGCAGTGTCGAGGTGCTCCGCGGCCATCTCACCCGGATCCTGCACGAGCGCACCGCCGGGGTGGAGTACCGCTTCGGCGACAGCATCGCCGCGCTCGCGGAGGACGCGACCGGCGTCGACGTGACCTTCGCCGGCGGCGACCGCCATCGCTTCGACCTGGTGGTCGGGGCCGACGGGCTCCGGTCGGGCGTGCGGCGCCTGGTGTTGGGCGAGCAGCCGCTGCACTTCCTCCACGGCTACGTCGCGGTGCTCGGCGTCCCGGCCGAGATGACCGAGCCCGGGACCGCCCGCGTCCACACGGCCCCCGGGATCGCCTGCTACCCCGTGCGCGAGAGCGACGAGGGCCGGGCCGTCGTCGTCGTCCACCGCGAGGAGGTGGCCGACTCGACCACCGCGACGTCGACGCCCAGAGGCGTTCCTGCGCACGGCGCTGGCCGGCGCCGGGTGGGAGGTGCCGCGACTGCTCGAGCACCTCGACGACGTCGAGGACCTCTACCTCGACTCGATCAGCCAGGTGCGGATGCCGACCTGGAGCCGCGGCCGGGTCACGCTCGTCGGCGACGCCGGCTTCTCACCGGGTGCCGCCGTCGGCGGCGGCACGACCCTCGCGGTCGTGAGCGCCTACGTGCTCGCGGGCGAGCTCGCGGCCGCCGGCGGCGACCACACGGTCGCGTTCGGCGCCTACGAGCGGCGGATCCGCCCGATGGTCGAGGCCTCCTGGCGCGCCGGTCAGGGCGCGACCACGACGCTCGTGCCCCGCACCGAGCGCCAGGTCGCGACGCGTGCACGGCTGAGCGCGCTGGTGCCCCGGCTGCCCCGGACGCTGCGCAGGGCGCTGCTCTCGATCGGCGACGGGCACGCCAAGGCGTTCAACGCGATCACGCTCCAGCCGTACCGGCCCACCCACCTGCCGGAGCACGGCTGAGCGGCGCTCAGCCCCAGACGAGCCCGCGCGCCGGGTCGTTGAGCGTCGCCGCGACGTCCTGCAGCACCCGGGAGCCGAGCTCGCCGTCGACCAGCCGGTGGTCGAAGCTGAGCGCCAGCCGGGTCACCCAGCGGGCGCGGACCTTGCCCTTGTGCACCCACGGCCGCTTGGTGATCGCCCCGACGGCGAGGATCGCCGACTCCCCCGGGTTGAGGATCGGCGTGCCGGTGTCGATGCCGAACGTGCCGATGTTCGTGATCGTCACGGTGCCGCCGGTCATCTCCGAGGGCTGCGTCTTGCCCTCGCGGGCACGCGCCGTGAGCTCGTTGAGCTGCACCGCGAGGTCGTGCAGCCCCAGCCGGTGCGCGTCCTTGATGTTCGGCACGACCAGACCTCGCGGCGTCGCGGCCGCGATGCCGAGGTTGATGTAGTGCTTGTAGACGATCTCCTGCGTGTCGTCGTCCCAGGCCGCGCTGATCTCGGGGTGGCGCCGGATCGCGAGGATCAGCGCCTTGGCCACGATCAGCGTGGGCGTCACCTTGACGTCGGCGAACTCCCGGTCGGTGCGCAGCTTCTTGATGAGCTTCATCGTCTTGGTGACGTCGGTCGCCGTGATGACGGTGACGTGCGGCGCGGTGAAGGCGCTCGCGACCATCGCCTCGGCGGTGCGTCGGCGCACGCTGCGCACCGGCACCCGGGTGGTGCGGCCATCGGCGGAGACGGTGCCGCCGTCGAGCCAGGGGCGGTCGTCGCCGGGGTAGACGACCAGCCGCTCCGGCTGCGCGGACTCCACGGCCGCCTGCACGTCCTCGCGGGTGATGATGCCGCCGGGGCCGGTGCCCTTGAGCCGGTCGAGGTCGACCCCGAGGTCCTTGGCGAGCTTGCGCACCGGGGGCTTGGCGAGCACCGCGGAGGAGTTCGACGTCGCCGCCGCGGGGGTGGCCGGCGTGCTCGCGACGGGCGCGGGCCGGGGCTCCGGAGCGGGTGCCGGCTGCTGGGCGGGCGGCGCGGGCTGCGGGGCGGGCTCGGGCTCGGCGGCCGGCCGGGAGG
>NZ_WNXX01000021.1 GCF_009733795.1 Actinotalea caeni | reverse complement strand
TGGCGCCTCCGCTGGGCTCGCCGCGGGGCTCACCGCGCCGGCAGGCGTGCCGCCGGTCGCCGAGGTCGCCGGACCGGTCCCGGCACCGCCGGCCGCCGCTCGCGCGGCGCGTCGCTCGGCCTCGCGTCGCTCGCGCCGTGTCATCGGCGCGGCGGTCTGGCCGGAGGCGTCGGCCGGTCGGTGGTCGGCCATGCTCAGACCTCGAGGAGCTCCTTCTCCTTGCCGGCGAGCAGGGCGTCGATGGCGTCGGTGTGCTTCTTGGTCAGCGCGTCGAGCTCGTGCTGCGCGCGGTTGACCTCGTCCTCGCCGGCCTCGCCGTCCTTGACGATGCGGTCGAGCTCCTCCTTGGCGCGACGGCGGATGTTGCGGACCGCCACGCGCGCCTCCTCGCCCTTGGCCTTGGCGAGCTTGACGTACTCCTTGCGGCGCTCCTCGGTGAGCGCGGGCAGCACCAGGCGGATGACGTTGCCGTCGTTGGAGGGGTTGACGCCCAGGTCGGACTCCCGCAGCGCCTTCTCGATGTTGGCCATCGCGCTCTTGTCGAACGGGCTCACGAGCACCGTGCGGGCGTCGGTGATCTGGAAGGACGCGAGCTGCTGCAGCGGCGTCGGGGCGCCGTAGTAGTCGACGGCGATCTTCGCGAACATGCCGGCGTTGGCGCGGCCGCTGCGGATGTTGCCGAGGTCCTCGCGGGCGACCTCGACCGCCTTGTCCATCTTCTCCTCGGCCTCGAAGAGGGTCTCGTCGATCACGACAGCTCCTTGCTCGCTCGCTTGCTCAGGTCGGTGTGGCTCGGGGTGGGCGCGGTCCGGGGACCGGCGCTCGAGTGCGTCAGGCGCCGTGCGTCGCGACGACGTCCTCGGGTCCCACCAGTGTTCCGATCTTGTCACCCTCGAGCGCTCGCGTGACGTTGCCGGCCGGCGACATCCCGAACACCCGCATCGGGAGCCCGTTGTCGCGCGCCAGCCCGAACGCCGTCGAGTCGACGACCCGCAGGTCGCGCCGCAGCGCCTCGTCGTAGCTGATGACGTCGATCTTGGTGGCGGTGGGATCGGTGCGGGGATCGGCCGTGTAGACGCCGTCCACGCCGTTCTTGGCGACCAGCACCTCGTCGCAGCCGGTCTCCAGGGCACGCTGGACGGCGACGGTGTCGGTCGAGAAGTAGGGCATGCCCGCACCGGCGCCGAAGACGACCGTGCGGCCCTTCTCGAGGTGCCGGATCGCGCGCAGCGGGATGTAGGGCTCGGCGACCTGGCCCATCGCGATCGCCGTCTGCACGCGGGTGCTCACGCCGGCCTTCTCGAGGAAGTCCTGCAGCGCGAGGCAGTTCATCACCGTGCCGAGCATGCCCATGTAGTCGGCGCGCGCCCGGTCCATGCCGCGCTGCGACAGCTCGGCGCCGCGGAAGAAGTTGCCACCGCCGACGACGATCGCGACCTGGACGCCGTCAGCGGCGGCGACGGCGATCTCGTTCGCGACCGAGGCGACCACGTCCGGGTCGAGCCCGACGGCGCCGCCTCCGAACACCTCGCCGGAGAGCTTCAGCAGGACTCGACGCGTCACGGGTCAACCTTTCCGTCGGGGAGCAAGGCGGGTGATGGTCCGACGCCCCGCCCCAAGTATCTGGGACGGGGCGTCGGGGCGTGGTCGTGCAGGTCAGGCGCCCACGCGGAACCGGGCGTAGCCGGTCACGGTGCCGCCGGCCTCCGAGACGACCTGGCCGACCGTCTTCTTCGGGTCCTTGGCGAACGCCTGGTCGAGCAGCACGTTCTCCTTGAAGAAGCCGTTGAGACGGCCCTCGATGATCTTCGGGAGCGCGCCCTCGGGCTTGCCCTCGTTGCGCGCGGTCTCCTCGGCGATGCGACGCTCGTCGGCGACCTGCTCGGCCGGGACGTCGTCGCGGCTGAGGAAGGTCGGCGAGTACGCGGCGATGTGCATCGCGACGTCCTTGGCGACCTCGGCGCCCGCGGCGTCGGTGGCGACCAGCACACCGACCTGCGGGGGCAGGTCCTTGGCGGTGCGGTGCAGGTAGGAGGTGACCTTCTCGCCGGCGACGCGGGCGACGCGACGGACGACGATCTTCTCGCCGAGCGTGGCCGCGGTCTCGTCGACGAGCGACTGCACGGTGGCGCCGTCGGTCTCGACGGCGAGCAGCGCCTCGGCCGACTCGGCACCCGAGGCGACGGCCGCCGCGAGCACGCGGTCGGCGAGCGAGATGAAGGTCTCGTTCTTCGCGACGAAGTCGGTCTCCGAGTTGATCTCGACGAGCACGCCGACCTCGCCACCCGTGGGGGCGGCGTCGATCTGGACGGCGACGAGACCGTCGGAGGCCGAGCGGCCCTCGCGCTTCGCGACGCCCTTGAGGCCCTTGACGCGAATGATCTCGAGCGCCTTGTCGGCGTCGCCGTTCGCCTCGTCGAGAGCCTTCTTGACGTCGAGCATGCCCGCGCCGGTCTTCTCGCGCAGCGCCTTGATGTCAGCGGCGGTGTAGTTCGCCATGGGGGTCAGGTTCCCTGTTCTCTCGTGGTTCGTGGTCGCGGTGCTCAGGCCTGCTCGGCCGCGGGGGCCTCGCCCTCGGCGGCAGCCTCGGGGGCGGCCTCCTCGGTGGCCTCGGTCGCCTCGGCCTCGGCGGCGGGCGCCTCGGCAGCCGGGGCCTCGGCGGCCGCGGCGTCGGCGGCAGGCGCCTCGGCCTGGGCGGCGGCCTGCTCGGCCTCGTGGGCCTGCAGCAGCTCGCGCTCCCACTCGGCCAGCGGCTCGGCGGCCGCGGCGTCACCGGTGCTGCCACCGGCGCGGGCCACGAGGCCCTCGGCGACGGCGTCGGCGATCACGCGGGTCAGCAGCGAGACGGCGCGGATGGCGTCGTCGTTGCCCGGGATCGGGTAGTCGACCTCGTCGGGGTCGCAGTTGGTGTCGAGGATCGCCACGACCGGGATGTTGAGCTTGCGGGCCTCGGCGACGGCGAGGTGCTCCTTCTTCGTGTCGACGACCCACACGGCCGAGGGCACCTTGGTCATGTCGCGGACGCCGCCCAGCGTGCGCGCGAGCTTGTCGCGCTCGCGGCGCTGCATGAGCAGCTCCTTCTTGGTGTAGGCCGACGACGCGACGTCGTCGAAGTCGACCTCCTCGAGCTCCTTGAGGCGCTGCAGGCGCTTGTTCACGGTGCCGAAGTTGGTGAGCATGCCGCCCAGCCAGCGCTGGTTCACGTAGGGCATGCCCACGCGGGTCGCCTGCTCGGCCACGGCCTCCTGGGCCTGCTTCTTGGTGCCGACGAACAGGATCGTGCCGCCGTGCGCCACGGTGTCCTTGACGAAGGAGTAGGCGCGGTCGATGTCGGCGAGCGACTTCTGCAGGTCGATGATGTAGATGCCGTTGCGCTCCGTGAAGATGAAGCGCTTCATCTTGGGGTTCCAGCGACGGGTCTGGTGCCCGAAGTGGACGCCGCTCTCGAGGAGCTGGCGCATGGTGACGACGGCCATGGCTCGTCCTTCCGGCGCGGGGCGGACCGCCCGCACGCTCATCTGGTACCCGGACGCGTGGCGTGCGGGCACGAACTCGGTTGTCTCGGCCCACCGGGTGGCGGACCGCCTGGTGCTCACGACCGCTCGGCGCCGGGACACGGGTCCCGGACCAGGCCGCGCGGCCCCACCGGAACCGGTGGTACGTGAGCGCGCGATGTCAGCCGGTTCGTCCGGGGACTCACCGCCTGCGGTGCACATACTACCGGACGCCCCTGCGGGCCCCGACCGTGAGCCCGGTCTCACCCGCGCTGCCGCGCGGGCGAGCAGCATGCCGGCCGAGCGGTCTGGACGCCGGCGCTCGCCTCAGCCCGCCCGTTCGAGCGCGGCCCGGGGCCGCTCGGGCGGGATCGCGTCGAGCAGCGCCCGCGTGTAGGGGTCGCGCGGCTCGGCGAACAGCTCGGCGGCCGGCGCGTGCTCGACGACCCGGCCGCGCTGCATGACCAGCACGTCGTGGCTCATCTGCTGCACGACCGCGAGGTCGTGGGCGATGAAGAGGAACGTCAGCCCCAGCTCGGCCTGCAGCCGGAGCAGCAGGTCGAGGACGCGCGCCTGGATCGAGACGTCGAGCGACGCCGTCGACTCGTCGAGGATGAGCAGGTCGGGCTCGAGCGCGAGCGCGCGAGCGATCGAGACCCGCTGGCGCTGCCCGCCGGAGAGCTCGTGCGGGTACCGCCCGGCGAAGTCGGCCGGCAGGTCGACCAGCTCCAGCAGCTCGGCGACCCGCTCGCGCGGCGAGCGGCCGTCGCGCGGCAACCGGTGCGCGCGCAGCGGCTCGGCGATGCTCTCCCCCGCCCGCATGCGGGGGTCCAAGGAGGAGAACGGGTCCTGCATCACCATCGCGATGCGACGGCGCAGGTCGGCCGGCACGCGACCGAGCACGTCCTGCCCGGCGAGCGTGGCGGTGCCGGCCGTCGGCCGGGCGAGCCCGGTGAGCACGTGGGCGATCGTCGACTTCCCGGAGCCCGACTCCCCGACGATGCCGAGGGTGCTGCCGCGGCGGACCTGGAACGAGACGTCGTCGACGGCGTGCACGAAGCTGCGGCCCGTCGCCGACGTCACCGGGAACCGGACGTCGAGACCGACGACGTCGAGCAGCACCCCGCCGTCGGCGTCGACCGCGGGCGGCCCGGGGACGCCGAGCCGCGGCCGCGCCGCGAGGAGCTCGCGCGTGTAGGGGTGCCGGGGGTCGTCGGTCAGCTCGACGACGTCGCGGTGCTCGACGGCCTCGCCGTCGCGCAGCACGAGCACGTCGTCGGCGACCTGCCCGATGACGCCCAGGTCGTGGCTGATCCAGACGACCGCGGTGCCGCGGTCGCGCTGCAGCGCGCGCACCAGCTCGAGGATCTGGGCCTGCGTGGTCACGTCGAGCGCGGTGGTCGGCTCGTCGGCGACCAGCAGCGCCGGGTCGCACGCGAGCGCGATCGCGATCATGACGCGCTGCCGCTGCCCGCCGGAGAGCTGGTGCGGGTAGGCGCGCAGCCGCTGCTCGGGGTCGGGCAGCCCGACGGCCTCCAGCAGCTCCAGCGCGCGCCCGGCGGCCGCGCGGCGGGTGAGGCTGCGGTGCGCCTCGAGGGACTCGGTGATCTGCCGCTCGAGCGTCAGCAGCGGGTTGAGCGAGGTCGTCGGGTCCTGGAACACGAACCCGATGCGGTCGCCGTGCACGCGGCGCAGCGTGCGCGGTCGCGCGCCGACGAGCTCGACGGCGCCGCGCTCGCCGTCGGTGACGATGCTGGATCCGGTCACGCGTGCACCGGGCGCGTCGAGCAGCCCGGTCGCCGCGAGCACGGTGAGCGACTTGCCCGAGCCCGACTCCCCGACGATGCCGAGCGTCGCCTCTGGCTCGACGGCGAACGTCAGTCCGTGGACGATCTCGCGGCGGCCGATCGCCACCCGCAGGTCCTCGACCTGCAGCACGGGTGCGCTCATCGCCGCCTCCGGGACTCGATCAGGGTGCGCTGCTTGGGGTCGAGCACGTCGCGCAGCCCGTCGCCCAGCAGGTTGAACGCGAGCACGGTGACGAAGATGGCCGCGCCGGGGAAGACGCTCATCCACCAGGCCTGGGACAGGAACCCCTGCGCGGCGAAGAGCATGCCGCCCCACGACGGCGCCGGCGGCTGGATGCCGAGGCCGAGGAACGACAGCGCCGCCTCCGACAGGATCGCGAAGGCCAACGAGAGCGACGTCTGCACGATCAACGGCCCGGTGATGTTCGGCAGCACGTGCCGGCCCAGGATCGAACGACCGCTCACACCCATGGTGCGCGCCACCTGCACGTAGGGCTCGTTGCGGACCGAGAGCGTGCTCGCCCGCGCGACACGGGCGAAGATCGGGGTGTACACGATGCCGATGGCGAGCATCGTCGTCGCCATCCCGGGCTGCAGGATCGCCACGATCGCCAGCGCCAGCAGCAGCACCGGGAACGCGAACATGACGTCGACGACCCGCATGAGCACGGTGTCGACGACGCCGCCCACGTAGCCGGACACGACACCGACCGCGACGCCGACGACGAACGCGAAGGCGACCGAGACCACGGCGACCTGCAGCGACACGCGCGCGGCGACCACCACGCGCGAGAACAGGTCGCGCCCCAGGTCGTCGGTGCCGAACCAGTGCGCCGCGCTCGGCGGCTGCAGCGCGTTGGCGACGTCGACGGCGTTGACGCCGTACGGCGCGACCCAGGGCGCGAGCAGCGCGACCACGACGACGGCCGCGAGCACGACGGCGCTGACGACGGTGACCGGGTTGGTCGCGAGCACGCGCACCGTGCTCAGCCGACCGGTCGGCTCGGCGGTCTGCTCGGTCGTGGCGCTCATGCGAGCCGGATCCGCGGGTCGACCAGCGCGTAGAGCACGTCCACGAGCAGGTTGATGAGCAGGAACATGACCGCGATCAGCAGCACCGACCCCTGGATCATCGAGTAGTCGCGGGCCGCCACCGAGTCGTAGACGAGCCGCCCCAGCCCGGGCCACGCGAACACGACCTCGACGACGATGACGCCGCCGAGGATCGTCGCGAGCTGGATGCCCGCGATCGTGAGCACGGGGACCAGGGCGTTGCGCAGCACGTGCCGACCGACGACGACGCCGGCCGGGAGCCCTTTCGAGCGCGCCGTGCGGACGTAGGACATCGAGGCGACCTCGAGGACGGCGCTGCGGATGTAGCGGGTCATGATCGCCGCCGCGACCAGCCCGACCGTCAGCCCGGGCAGCGCCACCCGGCGGGCCCACCCCCCGACGTCCTCGGTGATCGGGACGTACCCGCTGGAGGGCAGCAGCCCGAGCGTCGTGGAGAACAGCAGGATCAGCAGCATGCCCATCCAGAAGTCCGGCACCGAGACGCCGAGCTGGCTGGTGACGCGGATGATGGCGTCGCTCACGCGGCCCTCGTGCAGCGCCGACCAGATGCCCGCCGGCACCGCGATCAGCAGCGCGATCCCGATGCCGACGAGTGCCAGCGACACCGTGGCGGGCAGCCGCTGCAGCAGCAGCTGGGTCACCGGCTCGCCGCTGCGGAAGCTCACCCCGAGGTCACCGGTGAGCGCGCTGCCGACGTAGGAGAGGAACTGCTCCCCCAGCGGCCGGTCGAGCCCCGACGCCGCGCGCAGCGCGTCGTAGGCCTCCTGCGTGTACCGCGTGCCCAGCGCCAGCCGGATGGGGTCGCCGGGCACGAGCTGGACGAGCAGGAACACCAGCACGAGCACGCCGAGCAGCACGACGGCGGAGAAGAGCAGGCGGCGGCCCAGGAAGGCCGCGACCTGTCGCGGGGACAGGCGCACGGGTCGATGCTCTCAGTCGGCGAGCCCGACCTGGGCCAGCCGGATCGCCCGGTCCGCCCGCGCCGTGTATCCGGTGAGCGAGGGGCTCCACACCTGGATCACCGAGGGGTTGTACAGGTAGATGTAGCTGCACTCGTCGGCGATGATCGTCGCGGCGTCGGCGTAGGTCTGCTTGCGCACGTCCTTGTCGGTCTCGACGCGACCGGCGTCGAGGAGCTCGTCGACCTCGGCGTTGGCGTAGCCCTGCGCGTTGCTGCCACCGCTGGAGTGGTGCTGGGAGTAGTAGAAGTCGTCCGGGTCGATGTTGCCCAGCCAACCCATCATGAGCATGTCGAAGTTGCCGGAGTTCTGCTCGTCGAGCCACGTCGAGAAGTCCGGCTGGCGGATCTCGACCGTGATCCCGAGCGGCTCGAGGTTGGAGGCGATGATCTGCGCCGCCGTCACCGTCTCCGGGTAGTCGGAGGTGGCGAGCATGTCGAGCGTGCCGCCCGTGAAGCCGGCCTCCGACAGCAGGCTCTGCGCGGTGTCGAGGTCGAGCGAGTAGCGGCTGTACTCGGTGAACCAGACGCTGTCCTTCGGGATCGCGAGCTGGTTGGCCTCGGCGGTGCCGTAGGAGACCGCCTGCAGGATGGCGTCGCGGTCGATCGCGTAGGCGATCGCCTGTCGCACCCGCACGTCGCTCCACGGCTCGCGGGCCTGGTTGAGCGCGAGGTACCAGTAGTCGCTCGACGGCGTCACGCCCAGCTCCAGCTCGCCGTCACCCTCGAGCTCGGCGACCTGCTGGGGCGGCACGACGTCGGTCCAGTCGATCTCGCCGGAGCGCAGCGCTGCGAGCGCCGTCGAGGCCTCGGAGATGAAGGAGAACTCGACGCCGCCGATCTCGGGCGCGCCACCCCAGTAGTCCGGGTTGGCGGTGAGCGCGATGACCTCGCCGCTGCGGTACTCGCTGACGGAGAACGGCCCGGTGCCGATCGGCTTGGTGGCGATGTCGCCCGAGGTGACGTTGGCCTCCTGGACGATCGCGAGGCCCTTGAACCCGCCGAGGTTCGACAGCAGGTTCGGGCTCGGCGCGGAGACCGTGATGACGACCGTGCGCTCGTCGGGCGCCTCGATGTCGGTGACGGCGCTGAAGCGCCACGCGTTCGCCAGCTCCTCGTCGATGATCCGGCGGTAGGTGTAGACGACGTCGGCCGAGGTGAACGGGCTGCCGTCGTGCCAGGTGACGCCGTCGCGCAGCGTGAAGGTCCAGGTCAGCTGGTCCTCGCTGACCTCCCACGACTCGGCGAGCGCGGGCTGCATCTCGAGGTTCTCGTCGGGCTGCACGAGCGTGTCGAAGACGTTCTCGAGCACCTGGAACGCGAAGTAGGCCGAGGTCTTGTTCGGGTCGAGCTGGTCGGGCTCGCCGCCGATCGCGACACGCAGGGTCGCGCCCTCGGTGCCGCCGGTCGTGCCGGTGTCGCCGTCGCCGTCGAGGTCCACGCCCTCGCCGGTCGAGCACCCGGCCGCCACCGCCCCGGTCGCCGCCAGCAGGATCCCGCTGACGAATGTGCGTCGCTTCATCGTGCGCTCCCGTGCTTTCATTCTGATGATGTTCCGATCATTATGGGAGCAGACTGGTGCGACCACAACAGGTCGACCACGTCGTGACCGAAACGTCACCGACCGCACCGGGCCGGACGGCCCGCACGTCCAGGGGGAGCCCGAATGACCTTCACGCTGCTGGCCGCCGACCCCGGGCACGGGCTGCTGGCCGCGGCGACCGCGAGCCGATCGCTCGCGGTCGGCAACGCGGTCATCGCGGTGGACCCCGCGGTCGGCGCGGTCGCGAGCCAGGCGTGGACCAACCGCGCGCTGCGGGCCCGGATGCTCGACGCGCTCGCCGCCGGTCGCGTGCCCGCCGAGGTGATGGCCGAGGTCCCGCGCTGGGACGAGGGCGCCGCGCTGCGCCAGGTCGCGGCCCTGCTCCCGGACGGTCGCGGCGAGGCACGCACCGGCGAGGGCACCACCCCGTGGGCGGGTGCCGTCGTCCGCCCGGGCGTGGTCGCCGTCGGCAACCTGCTGACCGGGCCCGAGGTGCTCGACGCCGTCGTCGCCCGGTTCGGCGCGCTCTCCTCGGCGACCGTCGAGGGCGCCGACGGCGACCCTCGGACAGCCACGACCGCCGACGACGTGCTGGGGGCCTTCGCGCGCCGCGTCGTGGCGGCGATGCAGGCGGGCGAGGACGCCGGTGGCGACCGGCGCGGCCGGCAGAGCGCCGCGGTCGTGGTCAGCCGGAGACGGCCGGAGCGCGCCCACCCCCCAGAGCTCGAGATCGACCTGCGGGTCGACGACGCGGCCGAGCCGCTGCGCGAGCTGGCCCGGCTGCTGGAGACGCAGCTGGCGGGCTAGCGCGCCCGCGCCGCAGCAGCCGGTCGGTCAGCGCTCGAACGGGCTGACCGCGCCGAGCACCACCGTGGGCTCGTCGGCGCCGTTGGCCCACCAGTGCGGGGCCGAGCAGCCGTAGGTGGCGGTGTCGCCGGGCCCGAGCTCGGTGCGGCGCTCGCCGTGCACGACGACGAGCGTGCCCTGCAGCACGGTCACCGCCTCGGTGCCGATGTGGCGGAACGGCCGGCCCTCGTTGCTGAACCCCACGGGCAGCGTCGAGCGGATCACCTGCAGCATCGACTCCCCGCGCGGCGTGAGCAGCTCGCGCACCACCTGCTCCGCGGCGGGCAGCCGCGGGTCGGTGGGGATCGAGTAGCGCGCACCGGCCCGCACGACCGCGAAGTCGGACGCCGGCTCCTCCAGCAGCTGGGAGACGGTGAGACCGAGGGCCGCGGCGAGCTTGGAGATCGTCGCGAGCGAGGGGTTGCCGATGCCGCGCTCCAGCTGGCTGACGAACCCGAGGCTGACGCCCGCGGTCTGGGCGAGCTCGGCGATCGAGAGGTCGAGGCGCTTGCGCGCGGCCTTGACGGCGGCACCCAGACCTGCGACCTGGGCGTCGTCGTCCGGCACGGGGATCGGCAGGTCGGCCACGCTGCGACCCTACCGACCGCGGTGTCCACAGGGCCGCGCCGATGCACCGCCGTCCACAGCACCCCCGCTCCCCCGGTGCGCCGGGACCACCCGGTCGGCTGGGGTGGGGCGATGAGGTCGGGCACGTGAGCAGGGTGTCGACGGCGGTCGCCGCCGCGGTGCTGGCGGGCGCGCTCGTGGTCACGGCCGTCGGCCCGGGGCCGGGGCCTGGAGCCGGTGCGGCCGGCACGGACGCGCCCACGGACGTGGGCTCGGGCGCGGAGCCGCGCGGCAGCGGCTACGTGATGCCGCTGGCGGGCGAGGTGGTGGCGACGTTCGACGACCCCCCGCTGCCCTGGTCGGCGGGGCACCGCGGCGTCGACGTCGCCGGTGCCGTGGGTGCGGAGGTGCACGCGGCGGGCGACGGCGTGGTCGCCTTCGTGGGCGTCGTCGTCGACCGCCCGGTGCTCTCGATCGACCACCCGGACGGCGTCCGCACCACCTACGAGCCGGTCGCTGCGTCGGTGACGGTCGGCGAGGCGGTCGTCGCCGGCCAGGTGATCGGCACGCTGCTGGCCCAGGCCTCGCACTGCGCGCCCGGGGCGTGCCTGCACTGGGGCGCCAAGGTCGGCGGCGACTACCTCGACCCGCTGTCGCTGCTGCGCGACGTCGTCGTCCGGCTGTACCCGAGCGGCCAGAGCGCGGGAGCGAGCGCACCGGCGGCAGGCGGGCCGGGGTCAGGCGCGCGGGTGCGCCTGCCGGAACGCGGCCCGCAGCCGCTCGGAGCTGATGTGCGTGTACCGCTGGGTGGTGGCGAGCGAGGCGTGCCCGAGCACCTCCTGCACCGACCGCAGGTCGGAGCCGCCGTCGAGCAGGTGGGTGGCGGCCGTGTGCCGCAGGCCGTGCGGGGCGAGGTCGCGCACGCCCGCGAGCGCGGTCAGCTCGTGCACGACGGCGCGGACCTGGCGCACGTCCCAGCGGCCGCCGCGCGCGCCGAGGAACAGCGCGTGCGGGCTGGTGGGCACGACGAGCCGCGGGCGCGCGGTCAGCCACTCGCGCAGGGCGCGGGCCGCGGGGACCCCGAACGGGACCATGCGCTCCTTGCCACCCTTGCCGAGGACCCGCACGAGCCGCTGGTCGAGATCGAGGTCGTCGACGTCGACGCCGACCAGCTCGGAGACGCGCACGCCGCTGGCGTAGAGCAGCTCGAGCGCGGCCCAGTCGCGCAGATGGGCGGGGTCGCCGTCGTCGGCGCGCGTGCGGGCGACGTCGAGGACCGCGGCGGCCTCGTCGACCGCGAGCGTCGCGGGCACGACCGTGTCGGGCCGAGGAGCGAGCAGGCGCAGCCCGGGGTCGGTCGGCAGCCTGCCGGTGCGGTGCGCCCACGCGGTGAACGTGCGCGCCGAGGCCGAGCGGCGCGCGAGCGTCGAGCGCGAGAGCCCCCGGCGGGCCTGGTCGGCGAGCCACGCGCGCAGCGTCGTGAGGTCGAGCCGGTCGAGGTCGCTGGTCTCGACGGCCGCCCCCGCACGCACGGGTAGCGACCGCAGCAGCTGGGTGGCGTCGCCGAGGTAGGCGCGCACGGTGTGGGCCGACATGCCCCGCTGCGCCTCGAGGTAGCCCGCGTAGGCGTGCAGGAGCTCCTCGTCACCGGGACGAGGGCGCTGCGCGACCCGGGTGCTCGTCATCGCCTCCCACGGTCGCAGACCGCGACCCCCGCGGGGGCGACGGACACGCGGCCGAGGGTGCCGTGGCCGGCCCACGGACCGACGGGTGCCGATTGTGTGCTCCGGCCCACCCCTCGCAGGCGGGCCAGCGTGCCGGCGGCGCCGCGGTGCGGGACCGGCCGCTCAGCAGCGGTCACCGGCGCCCGAGCAGGTAGCGCGCGGTGTGGGCCACGCCTGGGTCCGGGTCGTGCGTGCATGCCGTGAGGATCTCGGCGACGCGTGGACCGGGGACGTCCGCGAGAGCGGCGACGAGCCGGCGCCGCGCAGGGGCGTCGGCGGCCGTGAGCGCGGCGGCCAGTGCGTCGACGACACGGTCGGCGTGGCCGTGACGGGTGGCGAGGGCGCCCAGGACGTCGGCGGCGTCGACGTCGTGGTCGCCGTCGACGACGAGGCGGACGAGGCCGTCGACGGCGTCGGGCTGACCGAGCCCGCCGCGCGCGAGCAGCGCGGGCACCCGCACCTGCGGGTCGGGGTGTCGGTGGGCCTCGGCCAGCGCGGCGGTGGCGGCCGGCGAGGAGATCTTGGTGAGGGCGGCGACCGCGCGGCGCCGGCGGTGGGCGTCGTCGGAGCTGAGCGCGGTGACGAGCACGTCGATGCTGTGGTCGCCGGTCTGGGCGAGCACCCAGTCGAAGGTGCCGGCGACGTTGGCCTCGGGCTCCTCGAGCAGCACCTCGGCGAGCGCGGCCGCGTCGGCGCCCTCGACCGACAGCTGGAGCGCCAGCCGCTGCCGCAGCCGAGGGTCGCCGGAGTCGAGGCCGCGGAGCATCCCGATCGTGCGCAGCACGTCCGACCACGCGCGCGGCTCGCTCGCGCGCACCCAGCTCAACCGCCGCAGCAGCTCCTGCTCGCGCTCCAGCCGCTCCCGGGTGGCGGCGATCAGCTCCTCGACCAGGGACGCCGGGCTGAACCTGTCGCCGTCGAGCACCTCGGCGATCTCCTGCAGACCGAGCCCCAGGCTGCGCAGGCCCTCGACGTGGAAGAGCCGCCGCAGGTCGTCGTCGGAGTAGTCGCGGTAGCCGCCGGCGGTGCGACCGCTGGGCCGCACCAGGCCGATGCGGTCGTAGTGGCGCAGCATCCGGGCGCTGATCCCGGACTGCTGCGCCACCTCTCCGATCAGCACGGCGACCCGTCCGCGCTCATCCGTGCTCCTCCGGCACCTGGGGTGCCGCGAGCAGCGCGGCGGTGCGGCGCGCCTCGTCGACGTCGTCCTCGAAGCCGCTCTCGGGGTCGTCGAGGAGCCGCTCGGTGGCTCGCGCGTGGGCGCGCACCACCGGGTCGGGGTGCTCGGTGGCGTGCACGACGGCCTCGCGCGCGTCCTCGCCGAGCGCCGCGAGCGCGCGGCTGAGGCTGCGCCGGACCTCACGGTCGCCACGGCCGAGCTCGCGGGCGAGGCTCGCCGCGAGCGCGGCCTCCTCCCCCGGCTGCACGAGGGTGACGGCGGTACGCCAGGCGGCGCGAGCGACCTCGTCGTCGGTGTCGTGCAGCAGCGCGAGCACCGCCGCTCGGGTGCCGGCGTCCCGGAGCTTCGACAGCGTGTGCAGCGCCTGGCTGCGCGCCTGCGGCACGGTCGACCCGAGCTCGGGCAGCAGCCGGGCGACGACCGTCCGGTGGTCGTGCCGCGTGAGCGCCCACGTGAGCATGTCGCGCACGAAGAAGTCCGGCTCGACGCCGCACCGTTCCACCAGCACCTCGACGAGGTCCCCGTGCGGCGAGCTGCCCGCAGCCATCGCCGCCCGCAGCCTGGTCTGCGCCGACGGGGCCGACAGCGCCGTCGCCAGCTGCCCGACGTGCCCGAGCTGCTCGCCGTGCGAGGCCTGCTCGGTGCCCCCGACGCGCTCGTCCGCGGGCGGCGTGGGTGTGGCGCCCGCGTCCGTCCACGGGGTCGTGACGGACGTGATCGTCCGGTCCTGGGTCATGGTGACCACCTCCACACCCAAGGACACAGGTTGTCACCGTGTCAAGGTCAAGGCGCGTGCCGGGAAGGCACCGCGATGCCCCGCCACCGCCGTGCCGGACCGCGTCCTCACGTGCGCGGTCGGCCTGGCTACCCCTGCTCTCCGCCCGAGGCATCTGGCCGTCACCGGTCGCGCACGCCTCGTCCGGCTCCTTCCCGTCTCGTCGAGGTTGCGGGTCCGCCGCCGAACGCGCGCGTGCCGGCCGCGGCGCCTGTGCCGTCGTCCGCACCGGTGCGCGTGCGTCGCCACCGGGAGCCGGTGCGCTCGACCCGGCCGGCCATCGCGAGCATGCCGAGCGCCGCGAGCGTCTCGGTCACGCTCAGCCCGCAGACCCGGACGAGGTTGTCGACCTCGGCGCCACCGCGCGCGGGGAGCGCGTCGAGCACACGGGCCTCCTGCGGGCCCAAGCCGTCGAGCAGCCCGCGAGGGGTGTCGGGCTCGGGCACGACGTGGTCGAGCCCGCCGACGAGCTCGAGCACCTCCTCGACGTCGGTGACGCACGTGGCGACACCCTCGCGGAGCAGCCGGTGGCAGCCGCCGGACGCCATCGAGGTCACCGGGCCGGGCACGACGCCGACCGGGCGCAGCAGCTCCGCCGCGTGCCGGGCCGTGCTGAGCGCGCCCGAGCGCCACGCCGCCTCGACGACGACGGTCGCCTGCGCGAGCGCCGCGATCAGCCGGTTGCGGGCGAGGAAGCGCTGACGCATCGGCGAGGTCCCGGGAGGCGCCTCGGAGACGACCGCGCCGCACTCGACCACCCGCAGCAGCAGGTCGCTGTTCTCGACCGGGTAGAGCCGGTCCAGCCCGCCGGCCATCACCGCGAGCGCCGGGCCGCCGTCGACGGTCGCGGCGCGGTGCGCGGCGGCGTCGATGCCGTAGGCGCCGCCCGAGACCACGGTGACGCCCCGCTCGGCCAGCGCCACGCACAGGTCGCGTGCGACCGTCTCGCCGTAGCCGGTGCTCGCGCGCGACCCCACGACCGCGACCGCGCGCACGGTCAGGTCGGCCACCTCCGGCGCGCCCAGCACGTACAGGCACAGCGGTGCCGCGTCGCCCAGGTCGTCCAGGCCGGGCGGCCAGCCCGGTCCCCCGGGCAGCAGCACCGACCCACCGAGCCGGTGCATGACGTCGAGCTCGCGCCGCGGGTCGAGGTCGCGCAGCCGCGGACGCCACCGCGCGGCCGCGCTGCGCCAGCCCGGGTGCGGCGCCAGACCCGGCGGGTGCTCCGCGCCCGAGCGCAGCCAGTCGAGCGCGGCGACCGCACCCAGCGCCCCGACCACCGCGCCGGCCGCCCGCTCCCCCGGCCCGGTCACCCGGCTCCAGGCCACCGTCGCGAGCAGCTCGTCGTCGACGTCGAAGCCGACTCGCTCAGCCACGGCCGCCACCCGCTCGCAGCGACACCGCCGTCGCGAGGTCGGACACCCCGGGGCTCGCCCGGCCCGCGAGGTCCGTCAGCGTCCAGGCGAGCTTGAGCACCCGGTCGAGCCCGCGCAGGCTCAGCCGGCCGCTGTCGCGCAGCCGGTCGAGCTCGGCGACCAGCCGCGGCTCGGCGCGCCGGGTGTGGTCGCGCAGCCACGGACCGGGCACCTCGCCGTTGAGCCGCCACGGCGTCCCGGCCAGCCGCTGCGCGGCAGCCTCCCGTGCGGCCGCCACCCGGGCGGCCACCGCGGCGCTCGGCTCGCTGGGCGGTGCCGCGCGCAGCGCGCCCGGGCGCAGGTCCGGCACCTCGACACGGATGTCGATGCGATCCAGGAGCGGCCCCGACAGCCGCGAGAGGTAGCGCCGTCGCGCCACCGGGGTGCACACGCAGTCGAGGCCCTTGCCGCTCGCGCGCCCGCACGGGCACGGGTTCGCCGCCAGCACGAGCTGGAACCGCGCCGGGTACCGAGCCGCACCGCGCGCCCGGTGCAGCACCAGCTCGCCGTGCTCGAGAGGCTGCCGCAGCGTCTCCAGCACGCGCGACCCGAACTCGGGTGCCTCGTCGCCTGATGGAAAGTACACCTCGGTTGGCGTGGGGTTCTATAGTCTATCGATCTGACCGATCGGGAGCCTGCCTAGACGAGGCCGTTGGTGCAGTCCTCCGAGGGCACGGCGGCGTGCATCGTCTCACGCCGCTGCCTTCGTTCCTGCGCTCGGACACGGACGAGTTCGATGAGGCTGAGGGGTCCGATCCAGAGGAACTTGAAGGCGTTCCAGACGTACAGCAGGACCAGCAGGTAGAGCCAGCCGGGACCGCCGTCGTTGATGATCGTGGTGCAGATCGCCGCCGCGTAGAGGTAGAGGGCGGCGATCAGCATCGCGGGGATGCCCCATTTCAGTCCGCGCCGGGTACGGATCGCGTTGAGCAGCAGATTGGTGGGCGCGTACCGGAGCACGCCATAGCCTCGTGCGCTGAGTGCAACAGATGTGCGGAGCATTACGGGCCTCGCTTTCCTCGTCATAGCGCGACGGTGTTCCGTCGTGGAGGCGGCTATGAACCGAGTGCCCTCAGAGGGGCTGTCCCGAAGGACCCGCGTAGCTGGAGAACCTACCTCGCTGCCCAGTCTACGACCGTGCTCTGACAGAGGGAACCCCTCCGCAGCAGGCGGGCGCGTACCTCGTCGGTGACCGTGGAGCGAGAGGACACCGATCATGGCGACGCTGGCGGAGCAAGTGCAGGGCGAGCGGATGGCGCGGATCGCGCTGTCGATGATCGCCGAGCCCAACGACCCAACCACCGGCCACGTCCTGGCCCATCACGGCGGGATCGAGACGGTGCGACTGATCGAGTCCGACGACAAGGTGCCCGGTCTGCCCCGCGCCGACGTGCTGATATGGCGCGAACGGCTGGCGGCGCGGATCACACCCGGCTTGCTGGATCAGGTGCCACAGGCCGAGCAGCACGGGTTCGGCGCACTCATCCCGGCCGACAAGGAATGGCCCGCCGGGCTGAACGACTTGGGCGAGCGCGCCCCGTATCTGCTGTGGACGCGAGGCGCGGCATCGTTCCTGACGGCGGCGCTGAGCGATCGAGTGACGATCACCGGCTCCCGCGCCGCGACCGCCTACGGCGAGCACATCGCCGGCGAGCTGGCGGAAGGTCTGGCCGACGAGGAACGAGTCGTCGTCTCGGGCGGCGCCTACGGGATCGAAGGGGCCGCGCACAAGAGCGTGCTCGCTGCGAGCGGTCAAACGATCGCCGTCCTGGCCGGTGGGCTGGATCGCCCCTATCCCGCCGGGCACAGCGAGCTGCTAAACCGGATCGGCGATGTCGGGTTGCTGGTCAGCGAGCTACCGCCTGGAGCCACGCCGACCAGGCACAGGTTCCTAGCCCGCAACCGCCTGCTGGCGGCGCTATCGGGTGCGACCGTGATCCCCGAGGCGGGCCCTCGGTCCGGGTCGATGACTACTGCCCTCGCTGCGCACGAACTTGGCCGGGGGGTCGGCGCGGTGCCCGGCCCGGTGACCAGCGCCGCAAGCGCGGGACCGAACGAACTCGTCAAGCAGGGCTTTGCCGCGCTCGTTACCCAGCCGAGCGACGTAGTCGCGCTGCTCGATTCCGACGCATCCACCCGCACGGTTTCGCGCCCGGAGGTCGGACGGGAACTCGATTACCGACGGCCGAGGCCGGAGACGCCCGGGCACACGATCTGACGCCGTGTCTGGGTCGATCCCGTCTCCATGCTGAGTGCGGCTCATAGGGTCGGTGCGGATCGGCCCGCGGCCGTCTGCCGCACCTGCTCTCTTGATGGGTCGTCGCTGGCGATGGATTGTGCGCGGTTGAGGGCGGCGCGTGCTCGTGCCGCGTCGATCTTTTGGCTGGTGCTCTCTGGTGCAGGTCCGAGCGGGTTCCGGTCGTCAGTGATCTGGTAGCGGTCGCGGTAGGCCGCGACCGTGCGGCCCGCGCGTCTCCACGCCTCCCGCTGCTTCTTGTCCTTCGGCACCATGCCGAGCTTCGCCGCCCACGGCTCCTGGTCGGTGAGGGCGCCGTGTAGAACGGCGTCGGCCCGTTGCTCGATGAGGTCGCGGCGCTCGCCCAGGGCTTGACGCATCCGCGCGTCCATCGGTCCGTTGGCGTCGGGGATCAGTCCGACGATCAGCCGCGGCGCTTTGCGGGTGCGGCCCGAGCCGGCCGGCCTCGCCGTGGCGCGTGCGACGCGGGCGTGGATGACGGAGGCGATGTCCTCGGCGTCGTCCAAACCGCGTGCGGCGATCAGTTTCGGGAGTAGCGCGTCGAGGTCGTGGTGGTTGGCTTCGGCGTGCCGCAGCTCGGCCGACAGCGCACCGTAGGCGTCGGAGTCGAGCACGTCGCCCACCTGCTCGGGAGTGAGCCCGCACGCGGCGAGCAGCGTGGCCCAGCGGTCGAGCTGGGCGGCTTGGGCGATCGTCTCGTACTCGGCCGCGAGCTGCGTGATCGAGCCCCAGTGTTCCTGTTCGGCGGTGATCGTCTCGTGCGCGGACAGCTCCGCCCCGAGATGGTGGAGCACGCCGTAGAGAACGCTGCGGGCGGTGACATTGGGGTTGTCGCCAGGGTGCGGCTCGGCGTGCTCGTGATCCTCCCGGTCGACGGCGACATAGGCATAGTTGCCCTCCGCGCCGCGGGTCATCGAGACGTAGAAGTTCTCCCGCGTGGTGGTCGGGGTGACAACGACGTGCGAGGTCTGCGTGGTCACACCCTGAGACCTGTGCGCCGTGATCGCGTAGCCCAGCTCCAGGTGCTCGACCACATAGTCGGCGGGCAGGACGATCCCGCCGCCGAACCTACGCCCGGCCGGACGGACGCTGAGCGACCCGTCCTCACGAACGGCGGTCACGATCCAGCGAGAGCCATTGCGGACCCACGTCCTGCCGTTGCGGAGTCGGCGGTCGTTGTGGCGCGTGATGACCAGATCGCCCTCGGACGCGGCGGTGCCGTCGCGCAGGCCGACCTCGCGGGCCGAGTTCACCGCACCGCTGATGATCCGATCCGCCCGCGCCCTGGCGTTCAGAGTGGTGACCGACTCCTGGGTCTCGGCCACGAGGATCGACGCGAGGCCGGAGCCAAGGTCGTGCTGCCACGCGGTGTAGGCGGCGTCGATCATCGCTTCTGCTTCGCCGCCGGTGATCCGGCCATGCTCGATGAGCGTGTCGATCGCTTCGGTGCGGCCGTGGCGGAGCTGCAACGAGGTGGCCTTCTCCCAGGCGTGGGTGAAGCGGTGCAGGTCGTGAAGCTCGGGGGCGTCGTCGCGGGAATGGACCAGCAGGCCGAACGCGCCGCCAGCATCGACCGACTGGAGCTGACCCCAGTCTCCGACCAGCAGGGCCTTCGCCCCGGCCTTCTCGACCTCGCGCGTGATCCGGTCCAGCGACGCGGTGCCGGCGAGAGAGGCTTCGTCGATGATGACGAGCTGGCCCGCATCGAACGTGGTGCCGTACATGAGATGGTTCTGCCACCACTTCGCCGTATTCTCGGTCGCAATCCCCAGATCGTCAGCGAGGACCTGCGCGGCGACCGCCGAGGGCGCCAACCCCACCACGGACCCGGCACCGTGCTCTTTCTCCCATGCGCGGCGCAGCGCGTTCATGGCGGTGGTCTTGCCCGCACCGGCCGGGCCGACCAACACATCCACGACACGGCCCGAGACGGCGACCGCGGCCAACGCCGCCGACTGATCCTCACCGAGTACCCGGCCGCGGGCGTCGGGTCTGCGGGCGATCCGCTCCACCGTCTCCAAGGGCACCGTGGGTCCAGTCATCGCGTCGGCTCGGACAAGGAGCCGGTCTTCGGCGGCCAGCAGCGTCTCGGATGAGAACAACGTCGAGTGTCGGGGACGGAACCGGGTCGTCCCGTCCGGACGCCGGAACTCGAGCGGGCTGGTCGCCAGCTCGGGCGGGGTGAGGCGCAGCGAGACCCGCTCGGCCGCGTCCACGACCAGGCCGGTGATCGCTTCGCGGTCTTCGATGCTGGCGAACCTCCAGCCCATCAACTGCCGGGACGCTTCGGCGTGCAGGTTCCATCGGGTCCAGGTCGAACGCTTCTCACCGACCGTCTCCATCACCGCCTGCCCGACCTCGCCCACCACGTCCAGCGGCACGTCGTCGGCACGCAGGACCCTGCGGGGAGTTGCACCGCTGGTGAGGACGCGCGCCCAGCCGTTTGCGTCTCGGCCCAGGATGCGGCTGGCGCGCTGCCGCCACTCGGCGGTGAGGTCGGCGAGTGATCTGACCTGCTTGTCCGGCCGAGTGGCGAGTGTCGCCTGCGCCCGTAGTTTCAGCACGGTCCGGGCCGAGGGCTGCCGGCCGTGCTTGGCGACGTACTCCGCGATCAGGCGGTCCTTCTCGGCCTCGATGTGCCGGGAACGGGTGGAGAACTCGGCAACCAGCTCGTCGGGCACGCCCTCGGTTTCCCATGCCGGGTTCCGGTCCCGGCCCCGCTCCCGCGACTCCCACCCCAGTCCGAGGGTGCGGGTCAGCCGATCGGCCAGGGCCGCGTTGTACAGCTCGGAGACAGCGACGACCGCCGAGTGCATCGGCCGGCCGGCGAGGGTCCGCCAACGACCGTCTTGGACGGTCAGCACTTTGTTACTGATGACGACGTGGGTGTGCAACTGCGGGTCACCGGAGCGGCTGTCGTAGTGATCGAACGCCGCCGCGACGACCCCAGCGACATCGACGTGTGCAACCGCTCCGTCCGGGCCGGTTGCACCCACGCGGGTCGCTGCAACCTCTCGTTCGAGGAAAGCAACTAGGTCTGCAACCGCCGCGTGATGTGCCTCGGCGATCAGTGCCTGTGTGCCTGCGTCTGCAACCGCCCAGATTGCGGAGACGGACTTGGGCACGCTGAATGTGAAGTCGAACCCGGCCACGGCACGCCGGGTCCCGCGCTCGGCTTCCTCGGCCTCGATCGCGGCGACCTCGCTGGCTCTCGCGGACGGACCCAGCTCGGGATCGAGCGCATCGACGCGCTGCTTGACCCGCTCACTGATCGAGGCGAACTGCTGGTAGGCGCGGCCGAGCGGATCGCCGGTGATCGGGTCATGGCCCATCCCGATCAGGAGCTGTAGTTGCGCCTCCGAGACCTGGGCGCCCTCGCCCAGCTCGCCGTGCCCAAGACGGCCCAGCCCCGAACCGATCCAGAACCCCGGCGGCGTTCCCGCCTCGGTGTAGTAGCGGGTCAGCGGTGTCGAGAGCGAACGGTCACCATCGCCGGCAGCAACGGATTTCAGCAGGTACTTGTAGCCGTCGCCGGCCGACATCACACGCATCGAAACCGTCACAGTCGCGCCTCCTTCTCAGGCGGCAGGTAGGCGACGACCGACCGGGCGGCAGCCCCACCATCGCGCCGCCCTTGGGCGGCTTGGGCCTCGTCTGAAAGACGTGTGGCGGCTCTGAGGAAGGTCGAAAGAAGCATCGGGCAGCGAGGCGACCGACTGTGAGGAGCGCGGCGAGAGTCGAGTCGTGCACCTGGCAGGTGATACAGCCCTGGCCGCGCGCTCACGAGTGGATGCCGGCCGGGATCACCGATCTGCCGGAGTCCTCATGCACGAACCGAACGACGAACGCGACGACCGCCTGCGGGTCGGGTCGCTGTTCTCCGGCTACGGCGGACTCGACCTCGCCGTCGAGCAGGTCTTCGATGCCCGCACCGTCTGGTTCGCCGAGATCAACGAGCCAGTCGCCCGCGTCTTCACACACCACTGGCCCGACGCCCCGAACCTCGGCGACGTCACGACCATCGACTGGCGCGAAGTCGAGCCTGTCGACGTTCTCTGCGGCGGGTTCCCCTGCCAGGACGTCTCCACGGTCGGGAAGAGGGCTGGCCTCGCTCCCGGCACCCGCTCGGGCCTCTGGGCGTACATGGCGACGGCGATCGAGGCGCTGCAACCCGAGTGGGTCGTCATCGAGAACGTCCGCGGGCTACTCTCCGCGCCCGCGATCCGCGCGCCCTCGGAAGGAGACGATGATGAGCGACGCAACCCCGATGCCGCAACCCCCGACACTGCAGCCCTTCGCGGTATGGAACCCGACCCGTGGGGTCTGGGAGACCAGTCAACCCGACCTCTACGGGCACTTGGCGCCGTACTCGGAGACCTGGCCGACCTCCGGTACAACGCGAGATGGATCGGCTTACCCGCTTCCGCAGTCGGCGCACCGCATCCCCGGTTCCGCGTCTTCATCCTCGCCCACCGCACTGTTCCGAACCCCGCTGGCCTCGGACTCGTCTCGCGGTGGGGAGACCCTGGATCAGGTGAAGGCGCGGAGCGGAACGATCGCGCTCAGCCACCAAGTCATCGACCTCGTGACACGGGGTGGGCATCCGCGCTCGCCGGAGGAGACGTTCGCGCTGATCGAGGACTTCTTCGACGCTGGGGACGCTACGCCGCAGCCATCGCCCGGTGGGAACGCATCACCGGACGCCCCGCCCCAGCCCCTGCCCCTGCCATCCTGAACCAACATGAGGGGCCGCGACCGGCACCCGCCTTCGTGGAGTGGCTCATGGGTCTGCCGGCAGGCTGGGTCACCGATCCCGAGCTCGCCCTTACGCATGCTCAGCAGCTCACAGCGCTCGGTAACGGTGTCCTGCCGCTCCAGGCCGTAGCCGCAGTTCGCAGCCTTCGCTATAGGTGAAGGCTCTCGTCCTTTGACTCGCGAGGAACCGTTGAGGGCACAGGCCGAAGCTGAACCAAAGGAACCGCAACCCGGACCCACAGTCCCACAGGCGCGACCCTTCGTGGCGTTGAACCCCGGCCCTTGGGGACTGGGAGACCACCCCGTCCGAACCTCTACGAGCACTTGGCACTTGGTACTCACTCGCCCCTTGGCGCGGTGCATCGTGGCCGGAACGGGGTCACGTTCAGCCGCCGAGCAGCGCGTCGGGGACGCCGGTGACAATCAGGTAGACGAGCGCGAGCAGGATGGTGTGGGTGAGGCAGAAGCCGAGTGCGTCGCGGGCGTGGCCCGGCTCTCGGAAGTAGGTGCCGAGTTTGCGGGCGAAGGATGCGGGGTGGGCGATGTCCCAGCTGTTGAAGCGGATGTAGCGGCCGAGGTACATGCCGAATGTGACGAGGAGCAGCACGACACCTGCGAGAACCCAGGAGTCGGCGCCTGCCAGCGGCCGGCTGGTGTTGGGGTGCGCGATCAGGACGTAGATGGCCTGGACAACGTAGACGTTCAGGACGGTGTTCATGACCCCCGACAGGGCGAGACTGAGGGTTAGGACGATGTCGTACCACAGCGGCACGCTCTCGGTCCCGCGGCGGTGCGACATGTTCAGCTCGGTGATCAGGTATGCCGAGTTCGGCAGAAGAAGAAGCCAGGCCGCACCACCGATGAGAACGACGGTCCACAGCAAGACCGTGCTCGGGGCGGCCACCGCGACCGCGACCAGCCCGGCGAGCACGAGGAGCAGGACGACGGCCGGCGCCAGAGAGAGTCCGATGTTCAGCAGCATCGGCCGGTACAGGCGGGTTCGATACAACGGCGCCCGCGCGAGTACGAGGAGCGCGGCGAAGGCGTTGAGACCGACAACGGCGGCTGGAAGCAGGAGGGCGGTCATCGATTCGACGCCTGCTTTGGGAGGAACGTGTCGAAGTTGACCCAGACCTGGGCGAGCGGCGCGGCGAGGTCATCGAAGTGGAGGAGCTCTCCCTTGTCGTCGTGGGAGAGCTGGCCGGAGACGCCGTGGCTGAACGTGTCGATCTGGCTCATCAGAGCCTCCTCCATGTCGTCGGGTGAGATGAGCGGTCGTGCGGCGGCACCGTCCTGCGGGGTGCCGCCGCGCCGGTTAGGCGGTCTGTTTGGTGGGCAGGATCAGGGTGTGAGCGAGGTTGACGTGCGCGGGCCGGGTCACGGTGAACGTGACAAGTTCGGCGAGGTCTTGCGGGGTGAGCCAGTCGATGGTCTCCTTCGCGCCCTCCAGCCACGCCTTGGTGCCCACGTCAGTGACGTGGGACTGCAGTTCGGTGCCGACGATGCCAGGGGCGATGTTCGCCACGCGCACGTTCTGGGCGCCGAGTTCGGTGCGCAGGTTCGCGGTCAGGTGCTTCACGAACGCTTTGGTGGCCCCGTACACGGCGAAGCCGGGACTCATGCTCTCGCCCGCGATCGACCCGGTGTTGATCAGGTCCGCGACACCGTCGCGCTGGGCGGCGGCGAGGAGTTGGTCGGTGAACGCATCGGCGACGGTGACTAGGGCGGTCACGTTCAGGTCGATCTGCTTGTTCCAGTCGGCCATGTTGTGCCCGGCGAACGGGGCCGGGAGCATGATGCCGGCGTTGTTGAACAGGATGGACGCCCCGCCCAGCTCCTCCTGCACCCGCATTGCGGCAGCACGCACGGCGTCCGGGTCGGTCACATCGACTGTCAGCGGCAGGGCGGTGCCGCCGCTGCGGGTGATCTCCTCGGCGATGTCGGTGAGGGTGTCGCCGCGGCGGGCGATGAGGGCGACCTTCGCCCCTTCGGCGGCCAGCGCGAGCGCAGTCACGTGCCCGATACCCGACGATGCTCCGGTGATGACGGCGGTGCGGCCCGCCAGTGCTTCAGAAATGATGGTTGCTCCTTGCGATGAAAAGTCGGTCAGTGCCGCAGCGTCTGGCGCCGTGCGGGACGCCGGATACCTGCGGCGGTGTTTAGCGGCGCGGTCCGGTGGATGCGGCCACTTGTGCTGCGGCGTCGGCGACGGGGGTGTCGCCATCGGTGAGTTCCACGATCACGCGGGACAGTGCCTTCTCGTGGAGGGCGGCGTCGATGAAGGCGGCCACGTTGTCACGGGCGACGTCTCCGTACTCGATCGCGATGCCGGCGGTGACCTGGCCCGATCCGGGTTCGTCGCGCAGCAGGCCCGGGCGGACGATGATCCAGTCCAGGGCGGTGCGGGTGAGGTACACGTCCGCGGTCTTCTTGACCCGCATGTAGTGCTCGAACCCCTCTCCGAGCCCCTTGGCCCGTTCGGACTCCGGGAACGCGGACACCACCACGAAACGAGTCGCGCCAGCAAGCGCCGCGGCGTCGGCGGCCTTCTCCAGGCCTTTCCCGTCGATGAGGGTGGTCCTGTCCTGTCCGGTGCCGTGCGCGCCGGCGGAGAACACGACCGCGTCGTGCCCGGCCATGAGGGCGGCAAGCTCGTCGACGGTGTTGCCGATGAGGTCCCCGGTCACCGGGGTGCCCCCGGCATTACGGATGGTGTCGGCCTGTGCCGGGTTGCGGTGCATCCCGGTGACCTCGTCACCGCGCTTCGTGAGCAGCCCGGTGAGGCGATGCCCGACGCCGCCGGCGGCGCCGATCTGGAAAACCTTCATGAGGGTTCCTTCCTAGTCATGCTTGTGTTGTCGTTGATCTGAGGTCTACAGGGTGTAGGCGTACTGCTCGATGAACCGCGGGCTCGCACCCAGCTCCAGGGCGGCGTCGTTGGCCCAGGAGGGGTTGCGCAGCAGCGGCCGCCCCAAGAACACCGCATCCGCCTGACCCGAGGACACAAGGTCGTCGGCGAGCTGTGGGGAGTCGATCCGGCCCACCGCCGCGGTCAGCACCCCGGTCTGGTTGCGGACGATCGCGGCGCGGCTGGTCTGATAGTCCCGCTCGCGCGGGATCGGGACCACCTCGATGCCGCCCGAGGACGCATCGATCAGGTCCACACCGCGCTCGGCCACCCACCGCGACAACTGCACCGTCTGGTCCACCGTCCAGGAGTCGCGGGCGTCCGCCGGGTTCTCCTCCACCCAATCAGTGGTCGAGACCCGCATGAACACCGGCTTGCCCTCCGGCCACACCGAGCGGACCGCGTCGACGATCTCCAGCACGAACCGCGCCCGATTCTCCAGCGACCCGCCGTACTCATCGGTGCGCTCGTTCGTGATCGGAGACAGGAACGAGTGCAGCAAGTACCCGTGAGCGGCGTGAATCTCAACCACATCGAACCCGGCCTCATCGGCCCGACGCGCCGCCTGCGCGAACGCGGCGACCACGGCCTGGACCTCGTCGTGGGTCAACTCCTGCGGCACCGGTGACCCCGGGAACGCCAGCGGGCTCGGGCTCACCGGTGCCCACCCGTAGGACTGCTCGCCGACGTAGTTCTCCTCGCCGATGAACTTCCCACCCAGCCACGGACGGTCACTCGACGCCTTCCGTCCGGCGTGGCCGAGCTGAATGCTGGGAACCGCGCCGGCCTCACGGATACCGCGAGCCAGACGGGCGAAGTCCTCGGTCTGCGCGTCATCCCACAACCCGAGGTCGTACGGGGAGATGCGACCCTCGGGGACCACCCCGGTCGCCTCTACCATCACCAGGCCCACCCCGCCGGCAGCGCGGCTCGTGTAGTGGGCGAAGTGGAAGTCGTTCGGACGGCCCGCCCGTCCCGTTTGGGGTTCGGCGGTGTAGGTGCACATCGGCGACATCCACACCCGGTTCGGGAACTCCACACCACGGATCTGGATCGGGTCGAACACGTTCGTCACAGCTGAGATCTCCATTCGAGGCAAGTCAAGTAGTACGCTGTTCATCGTACAACGACAGTCACCGTACAACAAGGTAGGATGGGTGTCGAACAAGATGAGGCATGACCCGCACCGCCCTGGACCCCTTTGGAGGAAGACGTGGCCCGCGAGCTTGACCACCCCGACATCGGCACTGTTTCCCTGGACACCGTGCTGGCCGCACTGGCCGACCCGATCCGGCGCGAGATCATTACCCAGCTCTCCACCGGCCACAACGACCAGGCGTGCATCGCGTTCGACCTGCCCGTGTCGAAGTCCACCTCCACCCACCACTTCCGAGTGCTCCGCGAAGCCGGACTCATCACCCAGCGCTACGAGGGCACCGCCATCCGCAACACCCTGCGCTGCGAGGACATGGACACCCGATTCCCGGGGCTCCTCGACGCGGTGATCGACGCCGAGTGCCGCACGAGAAGTCAAGGCGCGAACCGCCTTGTCGGCGTGGACGCCACCGTCGGCGCGTAGAGAGAACATTCAGATCCAGAAAGGTCGCTCATCATGATCATCGCCGGGCTCATCACGGCCGGACTGGCCGCGCTGGTGCATGTGTTCATCTTCTACTTGGAGTCCGTCGCCTGGGAGGGTGAGCGTGCCCGCGCACTGTTCCGCACCGGCAGTGTCGAGGAGGCGCGGGCGACGAAGTTCCTGGCGTTCAACCAGGGTTTCTACAACCTGATCCTTGCGCTCCTTGCCTTGATCGGGATCGTGTTTGCTGCGCTGGGGCAGACGCAGACAGGTATCGTCCTCGCCCTGGCCGGGACCGGTTCGATGTTGGCCGCCGCTGTGGTGCTGTTCCTCTCTTCGCCGCCGCATCGGTCCGCAGCTCTCAAACAGGGCGCGTTGCCGCTGGTCGCGGTGCTCGCGCTCTCGATCGGGCTCGCCGTGTGACCTGTGGAGGTGACTAGGGTGCCTGGCCGCCGTCGTTGTCGGTGTCTCGGCTGATGAGCATGGCGCTGAGGGCGGCGGCGATTTCGGAGAGGACCAGTTCCCCGGTGTTGGCGTCGTAGTCGAACAGTTCCCCGTAGCGGCCCCAGTCGATGGCGATGTCGAGTTGCTTTTCGGTGTCGTCGGCGTTGTATCCGCGGCGCAGCAGGTCACGGAAGAAGTCGTCGCGCAGGGCGCCGCCGTCGCTGTTTTCGAGGGCTGTGACGATGGTGGCGACGAGGGGGGCGTGTTCGACGGCGAGGGTGGCGAACACTTCTTTGGAGCGTTGGATGTCGGCGGTGTACCACGCGCGGCCGGTGTCGGTGAGGAAGGCTTGGGCGCCGTCGATGTCGAGCAGGCCCAGCATGCGGGCGGCGTCGACCAGCGGCAGCAGGTCGTCGACGTGGAAGGACAGTTCGTCGGCGAGGTCGGGCAGGTCGGCTTGGCCGTGGTGGGCGTAGACGATTTCGACCAGGCCGGCCAGGCCGCCGACACTGGCGTCGGGCAGCGGATGGGTCAGCGGTCCGGGGACGGCGGCGCGTTCGGCGGCGGAGCGTTCGTCGCGGCCGGTGAGGATGGCGTAGAGCCGGTCGACGGCGGCGTCGAAGGTGGGGCTGCGCCGATCCCTGGGCCGCGGCAGCAGGATGGGCACTTCTGCTTTGATGTGGCCGGGACCGGAGCCCAGGACGAGCACACGGTCGGCCAGGAGCACGGCTTCTTCGATGTTGTGGGTGACGATGCAGATGCTCTTGGTCGGGAAGTCCGGTCGCGCCCACAAGGAGATCAGCTCGCCGCGCAGGTTCTCGCTGGTGAGGACGTCGAGTGCGGAGAAGGGTTCGTCCATCATGAGCACGTCGGGTTGCAGGACCAGGGCACGGGCGAAGCCGACCCGCTGGCGCATGCCGCCGGACAGTTCGCGCGGGTAGGCGGTCTCGAACCCGTCCAGGCCGATCTGGTCGATGGCGTCCAGGGCGCGCTGTCGGCGCTGCTTGTCGGGCACGCCGGCGGCGCGCAGGCCCAGTTCGACGTTGTCTTGGACGGTGAGCCAGGGCATCAGCGCGAAGGACTGGAACACCATCGCTGCGCCGGGGTTGGCGCCGTTGAGCGGGGCGCCGCGGTAGCGGACCTCGCCGCTGCTGGGGGCGATGAGCCCGGCGAGGGTGCGCAGCAGGGTGGACTTGCCGGAACCTGACTTGCCGAGCAGCGCGACGACCTCCCCCTCGTGCAACGTGAGCGTCACGTCGTCCAGGACGTGCAGGACCGAGCCGTCGGCCGCGGGGAACGACTTCGACAGGTGCTCGGCTTCGATCAGCGCGGTGCGCCCCGGCGCGGGTGATGCGGTCATGGCAGGTCACGTCCTTTCGTGGGTCGACGGGTTCAGGTCAGCGACAGTCGGCGTTCGGCGAATCCGTACAGGGGCCGCCAGAACAGGCGGTTCAGGCCGACGACGAACAGGCTCATCACGGTCACACCGACCAGGGTCTTGGCGAACTCGCCATCGGCGGTGGAGGAGGCGATGTAGGCGCCCAGGCCGGTGGCGGTGAGGGTCTGGTCGCCGTAGGAGACGACTTCGGCGACGATCGAGGCGTTCCAGGCGCCCCCGGCGGCGGTGATGCCGCCGGTGACCCAGGACGCGAAGATCGCCGGCCCGTAGAGGTAGCGCCAGGTGTGGTATCGGCCCAGGCGCAGGTTGATCGCGGCTTCACGCAGGTCGTTGGGGATCGCTGCGGCACCGGCGATGACGTTGAACAGGATGTACCACTGCGCGCCGAGGGCCATCAGGAAGATGCCACCGATGTTCAAGCTGACCCCGGTCTGGATCAGCAGCAGCGTGACGAAGGGGAACAGGAAGTTCGCGGGGAAGCTGGCGAGGACTTGCACGACCGGTTGCGCGAACCGTGTGACCTTGGGGCTGAGCCCGATCCACACCCCGATCGGCACCCAGATGAGGGTGCCGGCGATGAGCAGCACCAGCACACGGGCGAAGGTGGCCAGGCCCAGACCTGCGGCGACGGCGAACTGGTCCAGGCCCACGTTGTCGCTGATGTAGCCGAGCATCCGCACCAGCCCGAGCCCGATCAGGGCGCACACGATCACGGTGAACACGATGTCTCCGATGCGCCGGCGCGTCGGGTTGACCCGCAGCGGCCGGTCGGAGCGGCCCAACGGGCGGGTGATCCGCTCGAGCCCGACACCGACCGGGCGCAGCACCCGGGCGATGACGGCGGGGATGACCGAGCGGCGCAGCAGGTCGAGCATGATGCTGCGCTGCTGCTCGACGGTGACGGTGTCGCCGGTGCGGAACCGTTCGGCCCAGGCGGTCAGCGGCCGCCAGAAGAGGAAGTTGACGCCGATGACCATGACGATCATCACCCCGATCGCCAGCAGCAGCCGGCCGATCTCCTCGTTCTGCGACGCGGCGGCGACATAGGAGCCGATGCCGGGCAGCGCATAGACCCGGTTGTTGACGCTGATGACCTCGGAGGCGATCAGGAAGAACCAGCCGCCACCGAAGCTCATCATCCCGTTCCACACCAGCGGGATGGTGCCGTAGGGGACGTCGAGCTTCCAGAACCGTTGCCACTTGGTCAGCCGCAGCAGCCGGGCTGCTTCGTCCAGGTCGCGAGGCTGGGTGATCAGGGACTGGTAGAACGCGAAGGTCATGTTCCATACCTGGCTGGTGAAGATCGCGAAGATGCTCGCGAACTCGACCCCCAGCGCGGTGCCGGGGAACAGCAGCAGCCACACCGACAGGGTGATCGACAAGAACCCCAGCACCGGGACCGCTTGGAGCACGTCGAGGGTGGGCAGCAGGACCTTCTCGGCCCGCCGCGAGCGGGCCGCGGCGGTGGCGTAGACGAAGGTGAACAGCACCGAGACGGCCAGGGCCGCGAACATGCGCAGCAGCGAACGAGCCGCATAGTAGGGCAGGTTCGCCGGGTCGGTGGAGACGGTGGAGGGGGCGGTGACCTGATCGAACGGTGCGGTGATCCCGTGGGAGAGCTGGATCACCAACCAGAACAACACGGCGACGCCCAGGAGCACGACTGCGTCGGCAGCGATGTGGCTGCGGGCGCGCAGCGAGGAGCCCTGGCTGGTGAAGGGGCGCGGCGTAGCCATCACGGTCTCCTGGAGGGTGCGGGACAGGCCGCGCCGAGCACCCTCAGAGCATCAGCGTGGCGGGCAGCGAAGGCACCAGCAGGCGGTACTGGCAGGGTCTGAACTCATACCGTTCACCTCCGGTGTCTGCGGCCCGACATGGGTCACCCCTCAGCATACTCAACGCTCAATGGCTTGCGCATATCTCAGATCGTTTGGATGATGGAGGGATGGAACCTCACAGACAGCCCCGCCCGGTGACCGACGCGCAACTGGCAGCGGCGGCGGCGACGTTCGACATGCTGTCGGCCCCGAGCCGGCTGCACCTGGTGTGGCTGCTGGCCACCGGGGAGTACGACGTCTCGACGCTGGCTGAGCAGTCCGGGTCGAACGTTCCGGCGGCGAGCCAGCATCTGGCGAAGCTGCGCGCGGCGGGGATCGTCACTGCCCGCCGTGAGGGACGTCGGCAGCTGTACCGGGTGGAGGACCCGCACATCCTCACCGTGATCGAGCAGATGTTCTCCCATATCGCCCCGGACGGGACTCTCGCCGGGTCGGCCGATCAGCGGCGCCCGCCGCGGCTGCCGCGGTTCGAGACCGCCGGGGCGGTCAGTCCACGGGGCTGATGTCTTCGGCGCTCCACCGCACGCCGAGCACTTCGGGGGTGTGGATCACGTCGGCGATCGCCTGTTCGATCTGACGGTCATCCCGCTCGGGGCTGGTCACCGTCGCGGTGATGACGACCAGATCGTCGGGCAGGTCGGTGGCGGCGACGGACTGCACGGTGAGGTCGGGACGGTGCACGGCATCGAAGACGATGGCGCGGACCTCGACCTCGTTCTCGCGGGCGCAGCGGACCTCGAAGGTGTACTCGACCTCGGTGTTCTTCTCCCGTCCGGTGGAGCCGGGACGGCGATCCAGCATCCGTCCCACCGGGCGCAGCAGCACGTTTGCGGCGATCACGATGACCGTGCCCGCAGCGGCGACCCACACCATCCCTCCCCCGGCCAGCGCGCCGACCGCAGCCGATGCCCAGAGGGTGGCGGCGGTGTTGAGCCCGGAGATGGACGCGCCTTGCTTCATGATGACGCCGGCGCCGAGGAAGCCGATGCCGGAGACGATCTGCGCGGCCACCCTGGTGGGGTCGGCGCCGGGTCCGTCGAAGCTGTAGGCGCCCATGATCACGAACAGGGTCGAGCCCAGGCTGACCAGCGCGTTGGTGCGCACCCCGGCGGTACGGGCGCGCCATTGACGCTCGAATCCAATGAGGGTGCCGAATCCGACGCCGGCGATGATGCGGATGGCGATGTCGATCGCGTCGATCATGATGGGTGTCCTTTGCGTAGTCGTGGGGCGACCCGGCGTCGCGGGGTGATGCGTCGCCGGGTGCGGGGTGTCGTGGGTGTGGAGGGCATGGGTGCGGGGTGCGGCCGGGTTCTGCTCGGCCGCACCCCGTGGGTGGTGGGTCAGATCCAGGCGCCGAACTTGCGGATGAACAGCGTCTTCACGCCCTGCACGAGCACGCAGTACGTGGCCAGGGTGAGGATCAGCCACGGGAAGTAGGTCCAGGGCAAGGCGACCAGCCCCAGTGCCTGACCCCATCCGCTGAACGGCAGGATGAGCCCGAAGACGCAGACCGTTGCGGTGGCCAGCAGCACCGGCAGGCTGGGCCGGGACTGGATGAACGGGATGCGGCGGGTGCGCAGCATGTGCACGATCAGGGTCTGGGAGATGATCGACTCGATGAACCAGCCGGACTGGAACAGGGCGGCCATCTCGGGCGAGTTGGCCTGGAACACGAACCACATCAGCAGGTAGGTGGTGATGTCGAAGATGGACGAGGTCGGGCCGAGGAAGACCATGAACCTGGACAGGCTCTTGGACTCCCAAGTGCGGGGCGCTTTGATGTCGCCCTCGTCGACCTTGTCCCACGGCAGGGTGAGCATCGACAGGTCGTAGGCGAGGTTCTGTACCAGGACGACCAGGGGGATCATCGGCAGGAACGGCAGCATCGCGCTGGCGACCAGGATCGAGAACATGTTGCCGAAGTTCGACGACGCGGTCATCTTGATGTACTTCATCGTGTTGACGAGGGTGCGGCGCCCTTCGAGCACCCCGCCTTCCAGCACGGTGAGGTCCTTATCCAGCAAGATGATGTCGGCGGACTCCTTGGCGATGTCCACGGCCGTGTCGACGGAGATACCGACGTCGGCGGTGCGCAGCGCGGGGGCGTCGTTGATGCCGTCGCCCATGAAGCCCACGGTGTGTCCGTGCTCCCGCATAGCCGCAACGATCCGGGCCTTCTGGGAGGGGCTGACCTTCGCGAACACGGTGGTGTGCTCGGCCAGCTCTCCCAGCTCCGCGGCGGTGAGCTGCTCAATGTCGGAGCCGAGGATGATGGTGCCCGGCTCGACGCCGATCTGCCGGCACACGGTGGCAGCCACCAGTGGGTTGTCGCCGGTGATGATCTTCACGGCCACGTCGTGCCCGTTCAGGCTGGCGATCGCAGCTCCCGCCGTGGCCTTGGGCGGGTCGAGGAAGGACAGGAAGCCGACCAGGGTCATCTCCCGCTCATCGGCGGTGCTGTACTCGGCGGTCTGCCCTTGGCGGGCCACCGAGCGCACGGCCACGGCGAGCACCCGCATCCCGGCCTCGTTCTGCTCGGCCACCAGCGCGTCCAGCGCGCTGCGGCGTGCGGCGCTCAGGCGGGTCTCGTCGCCGTCGTTCAGCTCGGTGGTGCACTGTGCCAGGACTTCTTCGACGGCGCCCTTGGTGATGATCGTCTGCGCGAAGCCGTCGTCGACGACCACCGACATCCGACGCCGCACGAAGTCGAACGGCATCTCGTCGATCAGCGTGTATCCGCGCCGCACCCGGTCCAGCTCGCCCGGTCCGGCGGCGGTGAGGATCGCCGTATCGAGGAGGTTGCGCAGCCCGGTCTGGAAGTGCGCGTTCAGGGTCGCGTAGCGCAGCGTGGTCCGGCTGGTGCGGCCGGTGACGTCCAGGTGGCGCTCCAAGACGATGCGGTCCTCGGTGAGGGTGCCGGTCTTGTCCACGGCGAGCACGTCCATCGCGCCGAAGTTCTGGATGCTGTTGAGCCGCTTGACGATCACCTTGCGGGCCGCCATGAACCGTGCGCCCTTGGCGAGGTTGGCGGTGACGATCAGGGGCAGCATCTCCGGGGTCAGGCCGACCGCGGTGGTCACTCCGAACAGGAACGCGCTGGTCCAGTCCTTGGTGAGGCCGTTGATCAGGAACACCACCGGCACCATCACCAGCATGAACGTGATGAGGGTGAAGCTGACCTTCTTGATCCCGGCATCGAAAGCGGTCTCGGGGCGCACCCCGACGATCGCCGAGGACATCCGGCCGAAGTAGCTGAGCGTGCCGGTGCCGATCACCACCGCGGTACCGGACCCGGAGACCACGGAGGTGCCCATGAACCCCAGGTTCGGTGCGTCGATGATGGTCGCGGTCGTGGCGCCGGGGTGGGGCTGGGCCGTCTTCTCCGCCGGCATCGCCTCACCGGTGAGCATGGCCTGGTTGATCTGCAGGTCCTTGGTGCGCAGGAACCGCACGTCGGCGGGGATCATGTCACCGGCGGCGAGTTGGACGATGTCGCCGCGCACGATCTCCTCGATCGGCCGCTCACCGGTGACCGGCTTGCCGGCGACCATGCGGGTCACCGCCGCGGTGGTGCGCACCATCGCCTTCAACTGCTCCGCCGACCGGGACGAGCGGTACTCCTGCCAGAACCGCAGGGTGGCGCTGACCAACACCATGATGCTGATCGTGATCACGCCGGTGAAGTCCGGCCCCTCGGCGGGGTCGGCGAAGATCACATCGGTGCACACCATGATCGCGACCAGGAAGATCAGGATCAGGATGAACGGGTTGGCGAAGGTCGCGGCGAACTGCACCACCGCCGGGGCGGGCTTGTCGTGGCGGACCTCGTTGCGGCCGTACCGGGCGCGGACCCGGGCCACCGCGTCCTCGGTCAGGCCGTTGTGGCTGGTGCTGAACGTGTCCAGGGTCGCCTCGGCGGACAGCTTCGCCGACTCCACCAGAAGCCGCTGCTGACCGCCGGGAAGGTTCGAGGCCCGCGGGTCGGTGTTCTTCTTCTTGTTCCGCGGCGGGCGGGAACCCACGCCGGGTGTGGGGCCAAGCGGCGGCGAGGTCAGAAGCCGGGCGCGGGCGTAGAGGGTGTGCATGGAAGTGTCTCCCATCGGGTTCGGACGCGGCAGAACGCCGGGTGCCGAAGATGGGGCATGCGCGGGCGTGTCAGCGTCGCTGGAAAATGGTGGTCGGGCCCCGGCGGACCGCGCTCGACACCTTTCGGGGCCGACCCGTCGCCCCGCTCGGGCACATCGATCGACTGTGTTTGTCACTCACGACGGATCACCTCCTCACACACGCTGTGGGGGCCTGTCGGCCCCAACCCACCACCCTACCCAACTCTCAACGGCTTGCGCAAATGACGCAGTGGGAGTGGTGGGCTGGGAGGGTCATCGGAGTTGTCCGGCGCGCTTGATGACGTAGATGGGAAGGGCGGCGAGCAGGAACACTCCGGCGATCTGGACCCAGGCGGTGTAGGGCCAGCTCAGCTCGGGCATGAACTCGAAGTTCTGCCCGTACCAGTTGATCAGGGTCGTACCGGGGATGAGGATCGCCCACAGCACGGTGAAGACCTTGATCACGTTCAGGTCGCTGGTGGAGATCTGCTGGGACGCGCCCTGGGCGTGGAAGCGGTGCCGGTCGACGATGAACTCCAGCCGGCGGGCCAGGGCTTGTCCTTGCAGGACCAGATCGTCCAGGCGGGTGCGCTCCAGCGTGCCGTGGTCGGTCGCCTCGTGGCGCAGCAGCCGCGCCAGCTGCACGAGTCGGCCCACGGTGTAGGAGACGTGGGACAGTGCCTGGTCGATGTCGGTGAGCAGTTCGCTGACGTGGGGCAGGTCGCTGACCCCGACGCTCTTGACGCCGGCGCGTTCCAGGTCCAGGCGCGCCATCGCCTGGTGCACGGTGCGGATGTCGCCCTCGATCATGGCCAGGCTGTGCGCGACGGTCGCGTAGCCGGCCTGCACGAGCGCGAGGCAGACGGTGTCGGGGTGGGTGGCGCTGGCCTGGTCCAGTTGCAGGCGGGCCTCCACGTCTTGCAGGGACGGGACGCCGCCAGCGGGCTCGACGGTGACGATGCGGTCCTCGCGCAGCACCATGGTGACCTCGTGGACCTCTGCCGAGTCGGAGCGGGCGTCCATCAGCCGCAGCGGGAACACGTTCGTGCCGGGCTGACCGGTGCCGGGCTGGACCTCGAACCCGAGCGTGTGTTCGGCGTCGGCGAGGTCCTGGGTGCCGGTGACGAACACCCGTGTCCACGGGCTGTTCTCGATGGTTCGGATGCTCATCGCAGCCACCCCTTCCGCTTGATGTAGGCCAGCGGCACCAGCGCGAAGAACACGGTGGCACCCATCACGAACCACTCCCCCCACTGGAAGGACAGCTCGGGCATGTGCGCGAAGTTCTGCCCGTAGTACGCCGCGATCAGCGTCGGCGGGGTGAACACGGCGGTGACCACTGTGAAGACCTTGATGATCTGGTTCTGCTTGAGATCGAGGGTGGTCATCAACGACTGCTGAATGTTGCGCACCTTGGCGTGCTGGAATCGGGCGTGGCGGCGGGAGCCCTGAATGTCCGACAGCAGCGCCGCGTCCCCGTTGCCGGTGGCCGCAGCCGATCGGCGCACCCACCGGGTGGCCCGCTCCAGCATGAGCTGGCCTTCGATGGTGCGGGCGATGAGTTCTTCGGCCTCCCCGAGCGAGACCGCGGTCTGGGCGATGTCGGCGACGCCGACCTGGCGGCCCTCGACCTTGAACCCGCCGCTGCTGTCGACGGCCTCATCGGCCAGGTCGCCCAGCACCAGGGAGATGCGGGCGATGGTGTCCTGCATCGAGTCGCCCAACGCCTCGATGATCAGCAGCAGTGCGTCGTGGCTGGAGGCGGTCGCCGGCAGCCGGTTGGCGCGTGCCTGGGCGTAGCTGAGGGCATCGACCGGCTGGTCCGGTTCGACCGTGATGACCAGGTCGGCGGTGAAGGCGATCAGCACGCTGACGGCGCGGAAGGAGTAGCCGCCGACCAGGTCGTCGTCCCGCAACGGCAGGGCCACGGGCAGGACGGTGAAACCGGCTTCCTCGATGGGGTGGGTGGTCTGTCGCTCCAGGGACAGGCCGTGCTGGCGCGAGATGGCGTCCAGGGCGGCCCGGTCGGATGCGCGCACCCTGATCCAGCCCTGGCCGGGAAGGTGCTGCGCATCCAGCGTGATGGGGGGTGCGGTGTTCTGGTTCATGTTCGAGCTTTCAAGGTTGGTCCCGCCAGGAGTGGCATGGAGGTCGCGAACAAAGGGGGCAGCGCGGGTGTTACCCGAACTGCGCCACGCCGAGCAGGTGCAGGCCCGCGAAGCAGGCGATGATGGCCGCGTAGAGCACGACGACGGCCCAGATGATCTCCCGCTCGATCCGGGAGGTCCGCGGACGCTCCTCGTCGGCGTTCTGACGGGCGCGGGCACGCTCGTCCAGGTCGGCGCCGGGAAGGCTGTTGACCTCGATGCGTGAGCTCCAGGTCATCTTCCCTGCCTTCGTGGATGCGCTGGGGGTGGTGTGAGTGGTCATGACAAAACTTCCTTCACTTCGATGGAGAACTAAGGGGTCGGGTGGGGTCTATCGCAGCCATCCGCGACGGCGGACGTAGATCAGCGGGAGCATCGCGAACACGAAGCTCAGCAGGATGATCGCCGGCTCGGCGTACTGCCAGCTCAGGATCGGCATGAACTCGAAGTTCATGCTGTAGTAGGTCGACAGCAGCATCACCGGCAAGAACACCGCCGTGACGACCGAGAACACCTTGATGATCTGGTTCTGCTTCACGTTCAGGGCCAGGTTGTTGGTCTGCTGCAGCAGCCGCACCCGATCGTGCACGAACTCGATGTGCTGCTCGATCGCCTCGATGTCATCGATCAGGCGACCCAGGTCGGTGCGCACCGGGGTGGGCCGCTCGTGCAGCTTGGCGCGGATGTGGCGGGCCGCCTCGGCGAGCGCGAGCTGACCTTCCATGCAGCGCGAGAGCAGCTCTTCCATGTCGGCCAGCTCCTGCTGGGTGCTCGTCACGTCCGAGACACCGAAGTCGCGTGCTTTCTTCGTCTCCAGGCTGCGCAGGATGGAGTTGGTCTGGACCATCATCTTCTCGGTGCTGTTGTTCAGCCCGCTGACCAGCCCATCGGTCGCGTCGGAGATCGCCTGCAAGATGCTGGCGGCGATCTCGAAGGGGTTGTCGTCCTCGCGGCCGTCGCGCTCCATGCGAGCAACCGCCAGATCCAGCGGCGCGCACGCCTGCCCCGGCTCCACGGTGATCACGACGCGGTCGCTGACGGCGAGGATGATCCTGGTCTCCTGGTAGTCCTCGCCGTCGCGCTCCACGAACGTGGTCGGGATGTAGATGAACTCCTCATCGGTGTAGAACGACGCGGACGCGGCACCGGCAAGGTCGGCGCCGTAGCGCTCACGCATCTGCCGGAACAGCCGGGCGTCCTCACCGACGATGCGCTGCCATCGCCCATTGCTGATCGACCTGACACGGGCCTTCGGGGCCGTCGATTCGATAATGCTCATTCGCGTTCTTCCTTCATGTTTGGTGCAGATGCGGTTGGCGGCCGATATCGCCGCCAGAAGACGGCTACTCGTCGTCGGTCTCGGTCTCGCCCGAGCCGCCCGTGTTCGAGAACCCGCTGTGGGTTCCCGACGTCGAGGAGGTCTGCGTCTCCAGGCCGTAGTTGAAGACGTGCAGGGAGGCGGTGAAGGAGAGCATGAGCACGCTGCTGACCACCACCACCCGGGTGGTGAACCGCTCGTAGCGGGCTGCCTTCCTCTTGCCGCCGCCCTGGCCCCCGCCGACAGCGACCAGGACACCCCGCCACGACGGGATCTCAGCCGATGCGGCTCGACCGGTGGGCTCGGGCATCGTGTGGACCGGCCAGGACGGCATGGTCTGCGTGGTGATGGTGGACATGGCGCATTCCTCTCAAAGCAGTGAACGTGGTGGGGCCTCGGAGTCCTGCGCGCCCACCCCACGTCACGACGAGGTTGCGCTGTCCAGGCTCCAGTGGATCGCGGGCGCCGAGGCAGACGGACCCGTCTCAGGGTGGGAGCGCACAGATCGACTGTGGTCGTCGCTCACGACGGATCACCTCCTAGCGCGCATGACTCGGGGGCCTTCTGGCCCCGTAGATGACACTAGTCGATACTCTGCGCTTTGCGCAAATGAACGACTGTTGACGTTGTGTCGACCAGAAGGTAACGAGAGACAGTCTGGCACTTGCGCAAGTCACGGACTATGCTAGGAGGGCGCACCTGCCGCGCTGCCGTCGACCGCAGACGCGGCGATCGAGGTGGGTGCCACACGATCATGGAGGAGGTTCGGATGAGGTCACCACACGACGAGTCGCCCGATCGACCCCCTCGCACCGAGTCGCCCGTCCCGCACCGGGACCAGCACGACGCCTCCGACGTGCAGCCCACCGCAGAACAACGTGTGGCTCCTCCTAGCGGGTGGGCCGCCGTCGCCGCATGGGCGCAGATGAGGCACTACCCCCTGGCCGGCCCGCCGCCCTTCCTCGCCGTGCCCGCCTCACGCGACGACGCGAGCAACAGTCCCGGGGTGCTCCCAAGCCAGGAAGACCCCGAGCGCTCCCGGTCCCGATCGCGGCGCGTCGCGGCCGTCGTCCTGATCGAGCTTCTCGCCGCCGCGGGATTCATCTGCGCCATCATCGCCTGGACCAGCCACAACCAGGCCCTAGGCATCCTCGCCCTCGCCACAGCACTCGGCGCCAACCTCATCCTCTGGGCATGGGCGCGCAGACTCGCAAGAGGCGGCGCGACGCACCAGCACGGTTCAGGACGCGAACGGCGGTGAGGTCCAGGCAGCCTGCCCGGAGGCGGTTGAGGACGGCAGGCTGCGGTGCGCGGTTTCGGCTGCGGGGTTGCGTTCCATACCCGGTGGATGCTCGCGCTGGGTGCTGACCCACCGGACCGGGCGCGTCGGCCATGACCAGCATGTTCACTTATCAACCTGTCTTGGCTCGCACGCGTGCGGTACACACCTACGTCGGCCCGATCGCCTATGACTGTGTGCAAGTGGTGGTCGTCAGATCAGGCTCGGCGATATTGTTCAGCGAGTTCGGTCAGAAGCCTGTTGCTGTCGGCGACGTGATCCTTTTGGCGGCGAACACTTTGTGTTGCACTGAGCCCGAAGGCCACGTCACCGTCACCACCATCTACTTGGATACCGACTACGTCATTGACCAGGTGCGCTGGCGGTATGCCGCGTACATGCGCGACCGTCACGAGGTGCAGGGATTTGCCGAAACGGTGTACACAGAACCGACGCAGATCCTCCATATCGGCGAAGACCGCGCAGGGATGCTGATGCCCTGGCTGGATGAACTTGTGAGACTGAGCACCGATGGCGGATTCATCGAGAACTTCTACCGAATGCAAGCGCTCTTGTTTGACGTGCTCCACGTCGTCGCACCATTCATTAGGACCTCACCTGTTCGCACCTCCGTGACCGAACGGGCGACAGCGTGGCCGTCTCTTCCTCGCCTTCGCCGATTTGCGCCGTTGCGCGATGAGGCGCGCAGGATAGCTGAGCTGTTGGAGGGGGCCATCGATCACCGCTGGTCGATGGCGGAGCTTGCGACCGAGGTCCATCTCTCGAAGTCTCAGGTTGGTCGGGTGTTCGTGGAGGCGTACGGCAAGTCACCGATCGCCTACCTTGCCATGCTGCGAGCCGAGCGCATGGCCGATCTTCTTCGCAACACGGATGCGTCGATTGCCGTCATCGCTCGGGAGGTGGGTTGGGGCGACGCCGACTTCGCGGCCCGCCAGTTCCGCCGGAGCGTCGGGCTGACTCCCAGTCGGTACCGAACGATCACCCGCGAGGACGGGTCCCCGTCCGGGTGATGCGCGCACGTAGCCGGGCGATATCCGCAGGATCAGCAGTGTTTGCCTCGCCATCGGCGCCCGATCCGGTAGGCCGGTAGGGACACGTCGGGTTCACCGCGGAGCCTGACGGTCGTCACCGGTTCCGTCGTCCGTCTCGTTTCCTGATCCTCCCGGCGTACCTCGTGGTCGCACGGCTACTCCCTCTCGGGGTGGCCCCGCTGGAGGGAGGTCAGGAGATGGCTATGAGAACCGAGACTCGGGAAGCGAAGCTCGAAGCTCTCGAAGAACGCATCGTGCGCTCGGCCGAGGAACTGGTGTCGGGCGAGGACTGGCGTCGGGCGATGGAGTTCGCGGCGCGGTTCCGGTCGCGCTCGTTCAGCAACACGTTGTTGATCTGGGCTCAGCACCTCGAAGCGTACGAGCAGGGCCGAGTGCCGACGCCGACGCCGACCTGGGTGGCGGGGTTCCAGGACTGGAAGAAGATGGGCCGCTGGGCCGAGGCCGGCGGTGGCTACGAGATTCGCGCCCCGGTCCGGGTGAGGTTCGCGACCGCGACCCCGAAGGACCCGTCCTCGTGGCGCCGGCTGGGGAAGGGCCAGAGCCCGCGGCCGGGCGAGGTCGTCCAGCGTCGCGTCGTGAATGTGGTCCCGACTCATGTGTGGGACGTGGCGCGGACCCACGGTGCGCCGTTGCCGGAGCTGCCGAGCCCGAAGCTACTGGAAGGCGAAGCGCCGGCCGGTCTGTGGGAGGGGTTGGCCGCACAGGTCGAGTCGCTGGGTTACGAGGTGCTGCGGATGCCGGACGGCGACGCGATGCACGGCGCGAACGGCATGACCGACCCGGGGACCCGGCAGGTGCTCGTGCGCACCGACAGAGACCCGGCCTCGCAGGTGAAGACCCTCGCGCACGAGTTGGCGCACGTTCGGATGCACGGGCCGAACCATCAGGAGGCACGCCAGCATCGCGGTATCGGTGAGGTCGAGGCCGAGTCCGTGGCTCTGATGGTGGCGGCTGCGCACGGCATGGACACCAGCGACTACACGATCCCCTATGTCGCGGGATGGGCGGCGAGTGTGGACGGCAAGGACCCGGTGCAGGTCATCCGCGACACCGGAGAACGGGTCCGGCGCACCGCGACCGAGGTTCTGGACCAGCTCGACACGATCCAGCTCGGAAACGGCCAACCGCTGTCGCTGCGCATCGACGGACCCGAGCACTCGGCACCCGAGCAGTCCGCGGAGCGAGCGTCACAGGCTGGGCCGCTGCCGGAGCGAGAGCCACAGGCGAGGCAGACAGTGGCAGGGCGGGGGCTGTGATGGTCGCCCCTGATGATGTGGCTTCGGTGTTCCGACACCTCGGCGAGTTGTCGTTGCCGGTCGCGGCGCGCGAGCTGGCGCGGGCCGGCGTGCCGGTGTTCCCATGTGTGCCAGGCGAGAAGCACCCGATCGTCAAGCGCGGCTTCCAGCGTGCGACCAACGATCTGCGCCAGGTGCAGGGGTGGTGGCGGTGGCGTCCGACCGCGAACATCGGCATCCCGACCGGCGCTGTCTCGGGGCTAGTCGTGATCGATGTGGACGTGCACGGCGTGGACGGGTACGCCGCGTATGCGCGGGCGGCTCGCGCGGGTCTGATCCCGGCACCGCTGGCGACGGTGACCACACCCAGCGGCGGTCAGCACGCCTACTTCCCGGCGTTCCCCGCTCGGGAGCAGCGGTCGTGGGCGGTCGGCGATGCGGGGATCGACTGCCGTGGGGACGGCGGCTACATCATCGCCCCGCCCTCGGTGCTCCGGCTGGATGGAGCGCGCATCCCGTACCGGGTCGAGCAGGTCGCCACGGGCCGGGTGGAGCCGGTGGACGCCGTGCGGTTGCGGAGCTTCCTCGCTCCACCGCCACCGCGCCGCCCCAGGCCAGAAGGCCGGCACGTCACCGGGCGGGAGGATGCGGACCGGATGGCGGCGTGGCTGGCACGGCAGGTCAAGGGCGACCGCAACTACAAGCTGTTCTGGGCCGCGTGCCGTCTGGCCGAGGGCAACGTGCCCGTCTCCGATGCTCTCGATGCGCTGGTGCGGGCCGAGCAACCCGACTTCGGGGAACGAGAGATCGCCCGCACGGTCTACAGCGCCTACCGCAGCGTCGGCGCCGGGGTCACCCGCCGGGACGGCGTTGCTCGGTCTGCGAACCCGCCGGCCGGTGGGCTCGTTCGTCGTGCCCATGAACAGCGGGTGCCTGCGTCGAGGGGGCTGGCATGAAGGGGCAGTCGCGGCGCTGGGCGGTCGCGACCTCGACCGGGGGCACGGTCGGGATCGCTGGTTTCGCGTTCTGGCTGTCGTTTATCGCCTTGACCGACCTGGCGCGCCGGTCGGGGGTCGCGGAGGGGCAGGCGTGGGCGTGGCCGCTCATCGTCGATGGCCTGATCGTGGTCGCGACCGTTGCCGCGTTCGCCCTCGATGGGCACCGCTCGGCGTGGTACCCGTGGCTGCTGCTCATGGCCGCCACGGGCGTCTCGGTGGCTGGAAACGTCATGCACGCGACCGTGACCGCCGACGCGGGAGTGCCTGCGCTTCTGGCCGGGTGCGTGGCGGCGGTGCCACCGCTGATGCTGCTGGCGAGCACGCACCTGACCGTCGTTCTGATCCGCTCGACCAGACCACCCGAACCCGAAACGGTGCACGAGCCCGCGGCGCTCGGGGCGACCGCCGTTCCGTCGCTCCCGTCCCCGTCCGAGGGGTCGGGGGAACCGGACGTCGGGGACCGCCGGATGCTGGCGGCAGAGCTGCGAGGGCTGGGCTGGTCGAACAAGCGGATTGCCCGCGAACTCGACGTGCACCCCTCGACGGTCGGCAGATGGCTGCCTCGCGCCGACCACGCCGAGACGTCCGGTGCTCACCAGACCGATGAGACGGACCTGTCCGGGTCCGAGCTCGTGATGGAAGGAGCTGCGCGATGAACGACTACGACAAGACGAACCCGGCGGATCAGTACCCTCGCCACGCCGAACCCGAGCAGGCTCGCATACCGCGGGAGGACCCGAACCCTGCCGAGGACGCAGAAGCGGCGGGCACGCCGGATGCCGTGAAGGACGCCGCGTCGCGCAGGCATGCGACGGAGAGGCTGGCGAAGGTTCGGGGCCGGGGCGTCGATTGGGTGCGTCCGACCGATCTGATGGCCCAGAGCGGCGGGGTTGTCCCCCGCCGAGGGATCGACCTCACCGCCGCGGCAAGCCGGCGCGTGCGCGCCCCGCTCGTGAAGGGTGCGCAGTGGCTGGGCGAGCGCGCCCGAGGCCTGCCGCCGCTGTCGGCGTTCGGTCGCCGCGGCGGTCCCGATCAGGGCCAGGTCCGGTCCGGGGTCGGGATGAGGTAGCCGGGTGGTGATGAGTCGTGGACACCCGATTGGTCGAGGCAGAACCCGCAGACGGCTGCGGGAGCACCTCGCCGCCAGGAGGTGCCCAGACCATGACCAACAACACGAGCACGACCCCTGCGGCCGAGAGGCCCGGGGCTGAGGACTACCGCAGCAGCGAGGGCCTGCGCGCCCTGCTGAATCGGCTCCACTCGGCCGGCCGTGGCGCGTGGGAGCACGACCCTGTGGCGGCGGAGCTGGTGGCGTTCGCCGCGGAGAAGTACGCGGCGCTCGCGCACAAGCACCGGCTCGACCCGTGGGAGGCCGCGTCAGCGGCGTTCGATGTGATGCGTACCAAGGCCGCCCGCACCGCGGATGATCCGTGGGCGGTCGTCACCCACGCGGTACGGATCACCTGTGTCGCCGAGGAACGCGGCCAAGGACTGCTGTGCTCGACGCACCAAGCGCGCCGGCCCCGCTACTCGGTGTTCCACGACCCCGAGCGTTTGTCGGACCGCGAGAACCCGCTGGACGACTACCACCCGGCCTTCCACGTCACCGACGCCCACCGCGAGGACGACGACCCACCCGAGACGGACCACGACGATGCGGGAGCGACCACCGCGACTGCGGCCGTGGAGGACGCGATCACGCTGCTGACGCTGCTGGGCTGGCAGGTCGGCACCGCGCGGGCGGCGGTCGAGCACGTCTGCGTGGCGTTGACCCGCGTGGGGAATCGGCACACCGCCTATGAGACGTTGCGGCGCGACAAGCACGCTAGGGCTCTGCTCGATCTGCCCAGCCGGTCATGGGCGGTGCTGCTTCGTTCCCTGCTGGGCTCTCCGCTGCCCGAACTCGCGGCGACGGGCGCGGGCCGTGGCGTGCTGCTGCGGTTGCTGATCGGCGAGACGCTGCCGGTCCTGCTGCGTGACGACGACCTCGTGCTCACCCTCTCCCTGGCGGTGCCGGGCACCAGCAAGCCGAGCGTCACGAAGAAGTCGCGGGGTGCGGGATGAGCGCACCTGCCGGGTACATCGAGCTGGAGCGGGCGGTCGATTCCATCGTCATCGGTCGCCGGCACCGCACCGACCTGGGCGACATCGACGCGCTGGCCGCCTCGATCGACCGCGACGGCCTGTTGCAGCCGCCGACGATCACACCGGACGGAGCGCTGGTGTGCGGGCTGCGCCGGCTCGCGGCGATCAAGAAGCTCGGCTGGCGGCGAGTCAGCGTGTGGGTGCGCTCGGGCATCTCGGACCGGCTGGGGCATCTGCTCGCCGAACAAGACGACAACCAGCTCCACAAGCCTCTGGGCCCGATCGAGGCAGCCGCCCTCTACCGCGAAATCAAGCAACTCATGGCCGAGGACGCCGCCCGCCGCAAGGCCAAGACACAGTTCCAGGAGGGCCACGAACCAGGAAAGCATGGTCCCGCCGAATCGACGGGACCAGCGGCCCCTCAGCCGCTCGGCGATGCCCGTGCGCAGGCGGCACGCATGGTGACCGGCTCGTCGTCCTACACCCGGCTGGAACAGATCGGGTTCCTGCAACGCCTGGCCGACGACCCGGCCGTCTCGGAGGCGCTGCGGACGCAGGCACGGGATGGGCTGGCGCAGATCGAGGGCGGCGCGCCGGTCAATCCGATCTTCCAGCGGCTCCGCGACGCGCACGCCGAGGCCGGCACTGACCGGGACCGCAGGTTGCACGAGCTGGCCGATGAAGCACTGGCCCGCGTCCACACCGCCAAGGCGGCCAGGGCCAAGAAGCCGGCGTCGCCGCCTCTCGGCCGGATCACCGAGGACGATCAGCCGGCACGGTTCCCGGTGCGGGCGTTCGTCCTGACGTGGGGCGACATGGAAGCGTGGTGGACCCACTACGACGTGGGCGAGCTGGCCGCCGAGCTCACCGATGAGCAGGTCGAGGCGTTCTTCGCCACGGTCGAGGGAACCACCGAGTTCGCCAGCCGGCTCCGCGCCGCCCGCACGGAGGCGCAGTCCGGGCGGCCGCTGCTGCGCGCTCTCTGAGCCTCCTGCGGCCGGTCGCCTGCGGGCTCACCTCGTGGCATGAAGACGAACCTCGCCTCCTGGTCCCGTGGCCGGCTGATCGCCGTGATCGCTGCCGCCCTCGTCCTGCTGCTCCTGATCGGCGTCGGCGTCTACGGGCTCATCACCGGCCCGAAGCACCCCGACGACCCGAACCCTGATCCCGCTCCCACGGTCACCGCGCCGGGCGAGTCCGAGCCCGGCAGGCCAGGGCCACCGCGGGTGGTGCCCTCGAACGACCCGGACGAGTTCGCCCGCAACGTCGCTGAGGTGCTGTTCGCCTGGGACACCGGCTCCGGCCTGATGCCGCTGGACTACTCCGCCGCGATCCTGGAAGTCGGAGACCCCTCCGGTCACGAGCAGGCCGGCCTCGCCGTGGATGTCGCCGGCTACCTGCCCACCCGACAGACGTGGATCGACCTGCGCAAGTACGCCACGACCCAGCACCTCACGATCGAGGACTCCTTCGTGCCCGAGGCATGGGATCAGGCTGTCGAGCAGGCCCAGCCCGGCCAGCTCCCCGCCGGCGCAACGGCCATCACGATCGAGGGCACCCGCCACCGCGAGGGCGTGTGGAACGGGCAGCCGGTGACCTCGGAGCACGCGGTGTCCTTCACCGTGTTCCTGGTCTGCCCGCCCCCGGCACCGCAGTTCCGCACTGGCCTGTGCCATGTGCTGCGCCTGTCGCAGCTCGACAACCCGCTCCGGTGAACAGGGGTTGTCGTGGTCAAGAAGCTCCTCATCATCGGGCTCGCCCTCGTGCTGTTCGGGCCGGCCAGCATCCTGCTCGCCATCGGCGTGCTGATGAACCCCGCCGCCGCCAACTGCGCTGTGCCCGGCGGCAGCGTCACGGTCGGGAACGTCCCCGACTCGCTGACCGTCACCACCGCGAACGGCGAGACGTTCACGCTCAACAAGACCCAGCTCACCCACGCGGCGACCATCGTCACGATCGGAGGCGGGATCGAGGGCGTGGGCCGGCCCGGAATCAAGATCGCACTGATGGCGGCGCTCACCGAGAGCACCCTGCGGATGCTGGCGAACACCGGCGCCTACCCCGAGAGCGGCGACTTCCCGAACGACGGAAATGGCTCGGACCATGACTCGCTCGGTCTGTTTCAGATGAGACCCGCCGCCGGCTGGGGCACCGTCGCGGAGCTGATGGACCCGCGCTACCAGGCGCGGGCGTTCTTCGGCGGATCGAACGGCCCGAACTATCCCTCACCGAGAGGACTGCTGGACATTCCGGGATGGCAGCAGATGGACCCCGGCGAGGCAGCCCAAGCGGTCGAGGTCAGTGCCTACCCGGATCGCTACCGCAACTACGAGCCGGTCGCAGAAGCCATCCTCGATGCCCTCACTCGGGCATCCGGCGGCGTGGGACAGGCAGGCCCGGCCAGCGCCGTAGCCGCTGCTGCGGGGCCAGTGGCCGCATCCGCGCGGGTCGTGTTCCCCCTGCCCGAGGGAACGTGGGTGCTCACGTCCTCGTTCGGACCGCGCATCCACCCGATCACCGGAGAGCCGAGCTTTCACACCGGCACCGACTTCGCCGCACCCGACGGCACCCCGATCTTGTCCGCCGCTGATGGCGTGGTCACGGTCGCGGAGTTCAGCGGCGGCTACGGGGACCTGATCGTCATCGAGCACCAGATCGGCGGCGCGACGGTGGCGACCGCCTACGCCCACATGTGGCAGCACGGCATCCACGTCACGGCCGGTGACCGCGTGGTCGCCGGGCAGCACATCGGCGATGTCGGCAGCTCCGGCAACTCGACGGGGCCACATCTGCATTTCGAGGTCCGGCCCGGCGGCACCAACGCCGAGGCCGTCGATGCCGCGGCGTGGCTCAACGCCCACAACGCGGCCGACCTGCCCGAGGCCACGGTCGGCAGCCCGAACGGGTGCGACACCTCCGGCGGCACACCGGGCGAGCCCGCGCCGCCGGACGGCGATCCCGACCAGATGGTCGATGACCCCACCAGCAACGGGCAGATCACCGCGCGAATGGCACACCTCATGGCCCAGGCCCGTGCCGTCTTCCCTGACAGCTCCTGGGCCTGCTACTCGCCCAGACCCGGCACGAGGTCAGAGCACCCGCTGGGCCGGGCGTGCGACATCACGTTCGGGAACCGGATCGGCACGCACCCCACACCCGCGCAACTCGAGGACGGGTGGCGGGTGACGAACTGGATGAAGGACCACGCCGAGGCCCTGGGCGTGGAGTACCTGATCTGGCAGGGCCAAATCTGGTCCCTGGCCCGCGACGCCGAGGGCTGGAGCCCCTACAACGGTGGCGGGATGCACGACCCCGGCGACGTGACCGGCGGTCACTACGACCATCTGCACGTCACCGTCAAGGACGGTGCGTGATGGGAGTGTTCCCCGACTTCGACGGACTCGGAGGCATCGGCGATCTGAAACAGGTCATCGGCGCGCTGCTGATGATCGTGCTCATCGTCGCGGTCCTCATGGTCATCGTGTCGGTGATCTGCTGGGCGCTGGGCGCCTCACACGGCAACCACTCGCTCGCCTCCAAGGGCCGGGTCGGGGTGCTCGTCGGCGTCGGCGCCGCCGCCCTCGCCGGCGCGGGGGTGGCGTGGGTGAACTGGCTCATCGCCCTCGGCCAACAGCTCTGACCCTCCGCCAACAGGCCCGCCCACCGCGCGGGAGCGGGCCTCTCGTCTGCCCGCTCACCCCAGTCCCCTCCTGGCTCACCTCCCCGCCACAAGCCACCCGCTTCTTCGAGGGAGTAACCGCCGTGATCGACATTGACCCCAACAGCTCGGGACTGCCCGGCATCGACCAGCTCCGCACCATCGTCGGCGCCGTGATGACGGTCGGCCTCATCCTCTCCGTCCTGGCACTGATCGTGAGCGCGATCGTCTGGGCCTACGGCGCCAACAGCAGCAACCCGCACCTGTCGGGCAGGGGCAAGCTGGGCGTCCTCATCTCCTGCGCTGCCGCGGTGATCTGCGGCGCCGCCGTGACGCTCGTGAACTTCTTCTGGAACGTCGGCCAGGCCGTCTAGGGCCGCCAGCCACAGCAGGAGAGTCCTGATGAGTGTCTGCGATGTGCCGATCATCTCGACCGTCTGCGACGTGGCGGGCGAGGCCGCCGCGACCGTCGTAGCCGCCCCGTTCGACTGGCTCGCCCAGGCGATGGGCGGCGCGGCCGGCTGGCTGATCGAGGCGATGTGGGCCGTGTTCGACACGACCACGCTGGTCGATGTCCAGACGGACGGGTTCACCAATGTCTACAACCTGATCTTCGGCATCGGGGTCTTCCTCGTCCTGATCTTCTTCTGCCTCCAACTCATCACCGGCCTGATACGCCGAGACCCGACCGCCCTGTCCAGGGCGGCGCTCGGAGCAGCCAAATCCGTGCTCGGTGCCTTCGTCGTGGTCACCTTGACGGCCCTCGCGCTAGAGATCGTGGACCAGCTCTGCATCGGCATCATCCAGGCCTCCGGCGAGACGACCGGGACGATGGGCGACAAGATCACCCTGCTCGCCGCCGGACTGACCGGCATCAACATCGCCGCCCCCGGCGTCGGCGCGATCGTCACGATCTTCCTCGCCGGGCTGATGATCGCCGCCGTCGCCATCGTCTGGTTCTCCCTGCTGATCCGCAAGGCCCTCCTGCTCGTCGGCGTGGTCCTAGCCCCCATCGCTTTCGCCGGCGCGTCCTGGGACGCCACCCGCGGGTGGATCGCGAAGTGGGCCGCGTTCGTGATCGCCCTCATCGTCTCCAAGCTCGTGCTCGTCGTCATTTTCCTACTGGCGATCACCCAGATCGCCACCCCGATCGAGCTGGACATCGCCGCGGTCACGGAACCGATCACGGGCATCGTCCTGCTCGGGATCGCTGCGTTCGCGCCGTACATGGTCTATCGCTTCGTGTCCTTCCTCGGGTTCGACCTCTACCAGCAGATGGGAACCGAGCAGGAAGCCAAGAACGCCCTGAACCGTCCGATCCCGATCCCGGCCAAGCCCAAGGGCGGAGGCGAGCCCAAGACGGTGCTCGAAGACCCCAAGGGCGGCGGAGGGTCCAGCGGCGGATCGGGCGGGACACCACCGCCCAAAACGCCGACACCGACGGCCGGAGGCACGGGCGCTGGCGCGGCCGGCGCAGGTGCGGGCGCCGGAGGTGGAGCAGGTGCAGGAGCCGGAGCGGGCGCTGCTGCGGGGCCAGCCGCCGCCGTCGTCGTCGGAGCGCAGATCGTCAAGGGCGCAGCCGAAGCCGGACCGAAGGCGGGCCAAGCGGTGGCCGGCCAGGCCGAGACCGCGGCGGGTGCAGCCAACGAATCGGGCGCCGCACCGTCGAACACGCCACCGCCTCCCTCGGCACCGCAGCCACGTACGCCCTCAGCCAATCCCCCGGCGTCGCCGTGGAAGAAGGAGTGACCGGCCATGCCCGCAATGACGGAACAGAAGGCACCCGGTAGCGAGCTGACGCCGATGAAGTTCAGCCGCCTCACTCGCCGGGGCGTGCTGCTCGGGCTCTCGGTCGCACAGCTCGTCACTCTCGGGATCGGCGGGCTGACGCTGCTGGCCGCGTTCTACGGCGGCGCCGGGATGCTGTTGGCCTACACCGCCCCGGTATGGCTGCTCGCGGCGGTGCTGACCTGGGTGCCCATCGCCGGGCGGCCGATGGTCGAATGGCTCCCGGTCACGCTGTGGTGGCTGTGGCGCTCCACCGGCGGGCAACTGCTCTACCGGAGGCGGGTCGTGAAGCCCCGCCCGGCGGGGAACCTCGCGTTGCCCGGAGACATGGCCCGACTACGCGAGCACCTGGACCCGGAGACTGGCGCGTGCATGATCCACGACCCCCGCCAGGCCACGCTCACCGTGATCTGCGAGGTCACCCATCCCGCATTTGTGCTGCTGGACCCCGGAGAGCAGGAACGTCGCGTGACCTCCTGGGGACGCGTGCTCGCCACGGTGTGCCGGTCCGGACGGATCGCCACCCTGCAAGTGCTCGAACGGACGCTGCCGGACTCCGGCAGCGGGCTCGCCGAGTGGTGGGCCGAGCACGGCACCGACGACGGCTCCTGGGCCGCGACCACCTACGCCGAGCTGATCGAGCGCGCCGGCCCCGCTGGGGAACGGCACTCCACCACGATCAGCCTCTCCCTCGATATGAAGACCAGCGCACGGCAGATCAGGACCGCCGGCGGCGGCATCCGTGGGGCGGCCGCAGTCCTCCGGCAGGAGATGGCGACCCTGACCGCGGCGCTGCGGTCCGCAGACCTCACCCCTATCGGGTGGCTCGGTCCCGGCCAGGTCGCCGTGATCCTGCGCTCGGCATACGACCCCGCCGTCGCTGCGACCCTGGAACGGCACGGGCGGCTCGGGCAGGAACTCGCCGCCGCCGGCCCCGTCGCGGTCACCGAAACCTGGGGCAACCTGCGCACCGACTCCGCCTGGCACACCGTCCTGTGGGTGTCGGAGTGGCCCCGGAGCATGGTCTATCCCGGCTTCCTCGCCCCGGTGCTGCTCTCGACCGGCATCCAACGATCCGTGTCACTGCTCTACACGCCCATGCGCTCGGACCAGGCTGCGCGTGACATCCGCAAGAAGAAGGTCGAGCACATCTCGGATGCGGCGCAGCGGGCACGGATGGGACAGATCGAGGACGCCGCCCAGTCCGCGGAGTTCCAAGACGTGCTGCAACAGGAGGCCGACCTGACCGCCGGTCACGGCGTGCTTCGCGTCTCTGGCCTCGTCAGCGTCTCCGCGCCCACGCTCGACGAACTGGAAGCCGCGACCGCCGCCATCGAGCAGGCCGCGATCCAAGCCTCCTGCGAGACCCGGCGGCTCGTCGGACAGCAGGCCGGAGCATTCACGGCGGCGGCCCTGCCGCTGTGCCGAGTCGTGTGACCGCGCAGCGCACCTGGCAGGCATCCAACTGTCCGTCCAGGGAGGCCCGCGATGCCCACGTTCACCGATCCCGCCAGCGATGCCAGCGAAGCCTATGAAGCATTGCGCGGGCTCGCCCACGCCAGCCGCACCTTCGAGGAGCCGTCCGACACCTACGCGGTGATCGGTGAGCTGCTGGGCGGGATGCGCGCGATGCGGCAAGTGCTCGACCAGCTCGCCCACGCCCATGTAGGTCGCCAGCACCACGTCACCGACGACGCCCACGATCAGACAGCCGGCGCCGCCGCTGCGTTGGCCGCAGCCGACGAACTGCACCAGGCCGCAACGCTACTGGACCAGGCCGACGACCGCCTCAACGCCGCGTTCACGCACTCAGGCCGGATCGTGTGGAACCCGCAGGGCCGGATGGTGGAGCGATGGGTCGGCATCGTGTTCCTTCAAGGAGAGGAAGCCGACCGCATCCTCGACCTCATCGACGCCAAGGGCGCCGAGGCAGGGATCGAGCATCTGTCGATGTGGGACTACGGCACCGAGACCACCGACGCGGCAATGGTCAACGGGGACGTCCACGACAGCGCCCCGGTCCATGCCGGCGATCGGCAGGCCGAGACCGGCGACTACGCGATGACCTACAACCCGCAAGCCGGGCACGTCGCCCTCTACCGCAAGCACCTGATCCGCGCCGAAGACGCCATCGACCCGAACGCCGAAGCACGTGTCCCGGCACGACGCTCAAACCCTGTCCGCGAGACGACCGGGCGGCGCAGCGCCGTCCGGGAAGGTGGCTGGTTCGAGCATCCCGGCGTCGCCGCGGTCAAGCAGGCCCGCGGCCTGTCGATGTAGCACCGGATACGGGCACGGCGCACCTGCTCGGCATGGACAGCACAGAGCCCACCACCCGCACGACCGCGCAGGCCGGGACGCTCAGCCTGACGGTCTGGCCCGACACACCGCTGGGCGAGCACCAGCGGTACGCCTACCGCATCGAGGACACCGCCGGCGGGCACATGCTCGAAGGACGCGACCTGTTTACCGGGGCCGGTGCGCCGGTCGCCGCGGAACGGGCGATGCGTGACCTCGCCGCGTTCCTGAGTGCCGCCGGCGACGCCCGCCGGTACGCCATCGACAACCCCGGCAGCACGCCCGAGCACCAAGGGCTGTTCCCCGACTGGACGGCCGAGGCTGCCCGTCAGAACGCCGACGCGCTGACCCTGCTGGCCGAGGAAGAACAGCTCTCCAATCCGTCGCAGGAACGGTCACGGCCGGCGCCGGACCCGTCGTGGTTCGAGCGACCTCCCGGTGTCTGGGTCGCCGGGACGCGGGGGCGGTCGCTGTGAGCCGCGACGAGCGGCTGCACACCGCTGTCCTCGTCGCTCCGGCATCGGAGCGACGGCGGCTGCGCAAACAACGAAGGCAGGCGGCCGCGCGGCTGGTCGCCGAGCAGCGGCAGGCCGAGAAGGACAGTGCCAGAGCCAAGGCGGAAGCCGAGCGCGCCGAGCGTCGCGCCACCGTCTACCTGCCGCCAGCAGGTGAGCCCGGCCCGGCCATGCTCCGCTCGCCCGGCAGGTTCCGGCTGCCCCGGCATCAGGACACCAGCGCCGTGCTCGCCGGCCAGTATCCGTTTCTCGCCGAGGCCGGACTGGGGTCGGCAGGCATGTTCATCGGCCAGGACCTCTACTCCGGTTCCTCGTTCGTGTACGACCCCTGGGAGTTGTACCGCAGGGGCCTCATCACCGCGCCGAACCTGATCTTGGCCGGCATCGTCGGCTCGGGTAAGTCGAGCCTCGCCAAAAGCCTCTACACGCGCAGTCTGCCCTTCGGCTATCGCGTCTACATCCCCGGTGATCCCAAGGGAGAGCACAGCGGCGTCGCCGAGGCCGTCGGAGGGAAGGCCATCGTCCTCGGGCATGGGATGGGCAACCGGCTCAACCCCTTGGACGAGGGATACCGGCCCGGCGGCTTCTCCGATCAGGAGTGGGCCACCACCCTCGCCGCGCGGCGGCGCGACCTGCTCGGTGCGCTCACCGAGACCGTGCTGGACCGGCCGCTCGCGCCCCTCGAACACACGGCGATCGACACCGCCCTTGCTGGGGCCGTGCGCGATGCGGAGGTGCCGATCCTGCCGATGGTGGTCGAGCGACTGCTGCGCCCTGATGCTGCCGATGACTCGGATGGCCGGCTCGCGGAAGACGGCCGGCTCGTCGGTCACGCGCTGCGTCGCCTGGTCGCCGGCGATCTGGCTGGGCTGTTCGACGGTCCCTCGACGGTGAAGTTCGATCCGTCGCTGCCGATGGTCAGCCTCGACCTGTCCCGCGTCACCGAGAACTCCACACTCATCAGCGTTCTGATGAGCTGCTCATCGGCCTGGATGGAAGCCGCACTGCTCGATCCGAACGGCGGCCGTAGATGGGTGATCTACGACGAAGCGTGGAGACTCATGTCGCACCCGGCGCTGCTGCGAAGGATGGACGCCCACTGGCGTCTCGCGAGACACTACGGGCTGGCGAATCTCTTGGTGTTCCACAAGCTGACCGACCTGGAGAACGTCGGCGACATGGGCTCGGCGAACCGGGCACTTGCGAGCAGTCTGCTGGCGAACGCGGAGACCCGGATCGTCTACCGGCAGGAGACCGACCAGCTCGGCCCCACCGCCACCGCGCTCGGACTCACCCGCACCGAACAGCGCCTCCTACCAGGACTCGGAACCGGGCAGGGACTCTGGCGCATCAAAGACCGCAGCTTCGTCGTGCAGCACCAACTCCACCCTGCCGAACTCGCCGCGTTTGACACCACCGCGCGAATGACGGGCAACGGGTAACCCGATTCTCGCTCGGAATCCCAAGCAAGATAGGCGCTCGGCGCCGATTCAGGCTCGTTGTCGGTCCCGTCGTCCTGGTGGATCCTTGCGCACTGCTGGCCGTCCGAGAGTCATGGCGAGGAAGGCGCCAATGACACCGATGGCGACGAGGGTGAGCGCGGCGCCGGGCAGTCCGATCGTTGCACCGAGTATGCCTGCGAGGGGGTAGGTGATCAGGAAGCAAGCGTGGGAGAGGGAGAACTGTGCGGCGAACACCGCCGGTCGGTTCTGCTCGGTGCTGTTGCGGCGAAGCAGCCGGGCAGCGGGGGTAAGGATCGTGGAGGTCGCCGCACCGAGGAGCCCCCATGCCGACAGGAGGGCAGCCCATTGTGCGGTGCCCTCCGTCCATTCCAGGAGCGCGGCCACGGACAGCAGCAAGACCGGCAGGGCGATGCCGCCGGTGAGCATGACCCTGCGGTCGGGCAGGGTGTCGAGGAGTGTGGGCATGCCGAGTGCGACAAGCATGGAGCCGCCCCCATAGGCGGCGAGCATGAGAGCGACGTCGGCTTGCGAGCGGCAGAGGTCGCCTTGGACGAGGACGACGGTGTTCACGATCACCATCGCCGTGGTCGTCGCGACCACCAGGTTGAGCCCCATCAGGCTGCGCAGTTCCGGGCTTGCCCAGAATGCGCGCACGCCTCGGGTGAGGCGGTCGAAGAACGGTGCCGGCGGCGGGGTCTCGATGTGCGGGAATCGGGTCGCCACGACGAGCAGTGCGGAAGCGAGAAACCCGGCCACGGTGCCAGCGAAGAGGTTGTGGAAGCTGATGAGCGTGAGGAGGGCGGCGGCGAGCATCGGGCTCAGGAGCGATTCCAGGTCGTAGGCCAGACGCGACAGCGACAAGGCACGAGTGTATTCGCGTTCGTCCGGGAGGACGGAGGGAATGACGGCCTGGAAGGCGGGGGTGAATGTCGCCGAGGCAGACTGGAGCAGGAAGATCAGGAGGTAGATCTGCCACGCCTCGGCCACAAACGGCAGCGAGACCGCGACCCCGGCGCGGATCAGGTCAGCCCCGATCAGCAGCGGCTTGCGGGGCAGACGGGCAGTAAGCGCGGTCGCGACGGGTGAGACGGCGACGTAGGCGGCCATCTTGATCGTCATCGCGACCCCTAGCACCACGCCCGCGTCACCGCCGGCGATCTCGAATGCGAGCAGACCGAGCACGACCGTGAGGAGGCCTGTGCCGAGCAAGGCGATGACCTGCGCGCTGAACAGCTTCGCGTAGGACGGATTGCGGAGAACGGTGAGCATGAGATGGGGCCTGACGGTCGAGAACCTGCGGTGCCGAAGGGCTAGGAGCGCGGCGTGTGGTGGTGGGGTGGGATCTGCCCGTTCGCGACCGCGTGCTCGGCCTGCCTGATCGCCTCGACCACCAGCGCGACCGCGTGCTCGTCCGTGAGGCGGTAGAGCACACTCGTGCCCTCCTGCCGGGTGGTGACCATCCGCGCCATCCGTAACCGCGCGAGATGCTGCGACACCCCGGAGGGCTTCTTCCCCACGAGCTCCGCGAGTGCGTTCACCGGGAGCTCTTCGTCGTGGTGCAGGGCGAGCACGATCCTGATCCGGGTCGGATCGGACAGGAGGCTCAGCACCTCGGCTGCGAGGTCGACGCACTCCCAGGACGGCTGCCTGCGAGCATCGTTAGTATCTGCATGCATACGCAGATACTAACAGATGGGCTGCGGCTACTCCGGTCTGCTCGCTCGCTACTCTCCGACTCACCCGCCAAGGCGGCGAGCATCACCCCAGCAAGATGCCCGCTCTGTCTCCGTCAGAGCCCGAGGACGGTGCGGGCGATGAGGAAGTAGATGACTAGGCCGGTGGCGTCGACGAAGGTGGTGATGAAGGGGTTGGAGAACACGGCGGGGTCGACGTGGATGGCGCGGGCGACGAGGGGCATGATGCCGCCGATCGTGGCCGCCACCGTACAGACTGCGAGAAGTGTGAGGCCGATCACGAGGCCGACGTGTGGGTCGTAGACCAGGCTGGTGATGGCGAACCCGATCGTGCCCAGCAGCAGGCCCAGCATGGCGCCGACCCGCATCTCGCGGGTGAGGACCTTGACGACATCGCGGGGTCGGACGTCGTTGAGGGCGAGTGCGCGGGTCACGGTCGTCGCGGCCTGGTTGCCGGTGTTGCCGCCGGTGCCGATCAGCAGCGGCACGAACAGGGCCAGGACGGTCATCTGCTCCAGAGTCGCCTCGAACACGGACAGGACCTGCACCGTCAGGGTCGCACCGATCGCGAGCACGAGTAGCCACACCACTCGGGAGCGGACGATGCTGAACAGCGGCGTGGACAGGTAGGGGCGGCGCAACGGCTCCACACCACCCTGCCGGGCGGCATCCTCGCTCTCCTCCCGCTCAAGAATCCGTACCGCGTCGTCGATGGTGAGGATGCCGACCAGACGCGACTCGCTGTCGACGACGGGCAGCGCCAGCACCCCAAGGTCGGCGCAACGGCGGGCAGCGACCTCGGAATCCTCCGTCGCGGTCGCGGTATGCGCGTCGCGCATCAGCGACTCGATCAGCGCTGCATCGTCGGCACCGAGCAGATCACGCAGGCTCACGACCCCGACGACTCGCCGCTCGTGGTCGAGGACGGGGAGGGTGTAGACGGTCTCGGCGTCATGGACACGCGGTCGCAGCCTCGCCAGCGTCTCGCCCACGGTGACCTCGGGGTGAGTGGATACCACCTCGGGGCTCATGCGCCGCCCGATCGAACCGTTCGGGTAGCCCAGCACCTCGGCAGTGAGTTGACGTTCATGCTCTGGCAGGCCCCGCAGCAGACGCTTGGCCACCAGCGCGGGCAGCTCGTCCATCAGCCACACTCGGTCGTCAGGGTCCAGCTCGGCGAACAATGCCGCGACCTCGCCGTCCTGCAACCCAGCCACCAACTCACCCTGCAGCGCAGGCGGAAGCGACTCGAACACCTCCAGAGCCTGTTGCTTCGCCAGCAGCCGGTACACCACCGCCCGCTGGCGTGCGTTGAGTCGCTCCAACGCCCCGACAAGCTGTCGGGTCGTGAGCTTCCCGACTGCCGCGGCAAGCCTGGTCAGGTCCCGGCTACTCAAGGACTGGGTGATCGTCTCGATCACCGCGGTCGGCGCATGCGCCTGCTCATCACTCATCATTCGTCGTCTCTCAGATCGGCACGCGTCGGTCGGCACCCACACACGAAGTGTGGTCTAGGTGTACTCGGTCAGCACGTTGGTGACAGTCGGCTGATCGGTGGCTTGCCTCCGCAGGCGGTGTGGGCTCGAGCGTAGTTGTAGTGCTTGAGCCATGGGGCCAGCGCGTCGGCTCGGGCGGTGTTCGAG
>NZ_WNXX01000020.1 GCF_009733795.1 Actinotalea caeni | reverse complement strand
CGGGGACGCCGCCGGGGGAGGCGGCACGCGGCGCGGCCCAGGTGCTGCGGCAGGTCGAGGTCGTGGTCGCCGCCGCGACCGACCGCCCGCTCACCGGGCTGAGCGGCGCGGGCGCCGCGCTCGCCGGGCGCCCCGGGGTCGACGGCGCGCTCGCCCAGCAGGTCGAGCTCGCGCTGAGCGGCGCGGTCGCCGAGGTGGAGGCTGCCGCGCCCCGGCCGGTGTCGCTGCTGGGCCCCGAGACCACGGCCGCGCGACGCGGCGGCCGACGCCCGTACGGCGGCGCCGGCGGCGGGGTGGCGTTCGCGCTCGCGTCGGCCGGTGCGCGCGTGCTCCCCGGGGCGGAGGTCACCGCGGTCGAGACCGCGCTGGCCGAGGCGATCGCCGGCGTCGACCTGGTCGTCACGGCGTGCACGTCCCTCGACGGCGACGCGATCGCGATCGGGGTGCCCGGCGTCGTCGGCCGGCTCGCGCTCGAGCGGCTCGTACCGGTCGTCGCCGTCGCGCCCACCGTGCGCATCGGCAGGCGCGAGACCTCGGGCACCGGCATCGAGGCCGTCTACCCGCTGACCGACCCGCCGGCACCGGGTCGGGCCGGGGTCGCCGTCGACCTCGTCACAGGGCTGTCCCAGCGCGCGGGCCGCGTCGCGCGGACCTGGTCGCGCTGACGTACCCTGGACGTGGAAGAGATCCGTCGCTGCGGGTGTTGGCGACGACGAAGGGTCGCCGTGACCCGCGCGCAGGAGGAGACCTCACATGACCGAGACGCAGGCCCCCGAGGCCACACACGACGTCGCCCTGACCGACGAGGCTGCCGCCAAGGTGAAGGCGCTGCTCGAGCAGGAGGGTCGTGACGACCTGCGGCTGCGCCTGGGCGTGCAGCCCGGCGGCTGCTCCGGCCTCATCTACCAGCTGGTCTTCGACGACCGCGTGCTCGACGGCGACGCCGTGCGCGACTTCGACGGCGTCGAGCTCGTCGTCGACAAGATGAGCGTGCCCTACCTCGCGGGCGCCACGATCGACTACTCCGACACGATCTCCGCGCAGGGCTTCACGATCGACAACCCCAACGCCGCCGGCTCCTGCGCCTGCGGGGACTCGTTCCACTGAGCGCCGCCCGCACCCGCCGGGGCGTCACCGCCTCGGCGGCTCTCGTCATGCTGCTCGCGCTCGCCGCGTGCGGGAGCGAGGACGCCGGGTCGGCCGACCCGACGACCGAGCCCACCGCCGCGGCCGAGGACACCACGGACCGGGCCGGAGCCTGCGAGCCCGCGGGTGACGCGCTCCCCGAGGCCGACGGCGACTTCGGCGACGCCCCGACCTTTACCTGGCCCGACGGCTGCGCCCCCGAGGGGTTGCAGGTCGAGGTGCTCAGCGAGGGCGACGGCACCGAGGTCGGCCTCGGCGCGGCGGTCGTCGCGAACTACGCGGGCTACGTGTGGGGGTCCGACACCCCGTTCGACAGCTCCTACGAGCGTGGCAACCCGTCGCTGTTCTCGCTCAACCAGGTCGTCCAGGGCTGGTCGACCGGCATCCCGGGCGCCACGGTCGGCTCGCGACTGCTGCTGTCGATCCCGCCCGACCTCGGCTACGGCGAGGCGGGCAACGAGGGCGCCGGCATCGCCGGCACCGACACGATCGTGTTCGTCGTCGACGTCGTCGACACCTTCAACGCCGACATGGCCGGTGAGGCCGACGCGGCCGCCGTCGCCGACGACGCCCTCCCCGTGACGGTGGAGGGCGAGCTCGGCGAAGCCGCCGGCCTGACGGTGCCCTCCGACGCCGAGTCGCCGACCGAGCCCGCGGCGTACCGCGTGGCGGACGGCACCGGTGACCCGGTCGCGATGGGGCAGTTCGTCGCGGTCGCCTACACGGTGACCTACTGGGACGGCAGCTCGAACGAGACCTCCTGGTCGCCCGGCTACGGCGAGCCCGCGGACGCCGAGCCCGGCCCGGCCTCCGGGCCGCTGGTCGCGATGCTCGGGCAGGGCACGATCTTCGACCTGCTCGACGGCGTGCCCGTCGGGTCCCGGGTCGTGCTCGTGGCCCCCGGCTCCGACGGCGAGCCCGCCCTCGCGGTCGTGGCCGACGTCCTCGGCGCGGTCTGACCGCGGTCTGACACGTCACGGCCCGCGCACGCCCCTCGGGCGGCGCGGGCCGTCGTCGTCTATGGCGGTCGCTCGGCCCTGCTCGAGGGGCTCGGCCTCGGGCTCGGTCGGGGTGTCGGTGGTGCTCGCGTCGCGCCGTCCGAGCGGGATCGTCGTGAGCAGACCCACGACCAGGGCCACGACGCCCAGCCACGCCGCGACCGAGACGCCCTGCGTGAGGGCCTCGCGCGCAGCCTCGGCGATCGCGGCGGTCGCGGGGTTCTCGGCCAGCTCGGAGATGAGTGCGCCCGCCGAGCCCGACACGCCGTCGACCAGGCCGGCGACCGAGGGGTCGGCGGCGATCTCCTCGCTCAGCCGCGACTCGGTGCCCGAGCGCAGCGTCGTGAACAGCGCGGTGCAGGATCGCGATGCCCAGCGCCGAGCCGACCTGGCGCGCCGTCGACTGCGTCGAGGAGCCCTGACCGGACCGGTCGACGGGCACGTCGACAAGGATGAGCTGGGTCAGCTGGGCGGTGGCGAACCCGACGCCCATGCCGTAGACGAACAGTGGGCCGGCGGTGGTCCACGCGGTCGAGTCGGGTCGCACCAGCAGCGCCAGGGCCGCGAGCGAGGCGATCTCCAGCACGATGCCGAGCCGGACCATCTGCAGGGCCGTCAGCCGCCGCGACAGCGAGTGCACCGACCCGCTCGCCACGAACGAGCCGACCGCGAGGGGCAGCAGCGCGAGCCCCGCCTGCAGCGCGTCCATCCCCAGCGCGTACTGGAACCACAGCGGCAGCGACAGGATGAGCCCGAACTCGCCCAGCGAGACCGTGAGCGCGGCGACGTTGCCGTTGCTGAAGGTCGGGATCCGGAACAGCGACAGGTCGAGCAGCACCGACCGACCCGCGTTGCCGCGGGACCGCTCCCACAGCACGAAGCACAGGAGCACCAGCGCAGCAGCGGCGAACATCAGCGGGGTGGTGGACCGCCACCGACTCGGCGCCCACACTGCGAAGGCGATGCCGCGCTCGGCACCAGCAGCCCGAACCGGGCGGCGGAGACCGCTGAGCCTCGGCGACCGCAGCGTCATCGGGAGGGTCGTCGGCAGGATCATCGAGCCGCCGATCCCCTGCACGAACCGCGCGGCGATCAGCCAGGCACCGGTCGGGGCGAGCGCGCACAGGATGCTCGACGCGACGAACACGGCCAGCCCGATGACGAGCAGCTTGCGTCGGCCGATCCGGTCGCTCGTGGTGCCTCACACCAATAGCAGCGCGGCGAACACCAGTGTGTAGACCTCCTGGACCCACTGCACCTGCGTGGTGCTGAGGTCGAGAGAGGTGATGATGCTGGGCATCGCGACGGACACGATGGTCGCGTCCATGATGATGAGTGCGACACCCAGGGAGATGGCTGCGAGGCCCAGCCAGCGAAGCCGGTGGTACCGATCGGTCGACGTGGTCACCAATGACCCGCGTACGCCTGTTGCGCGACGCTGTGTCGAGAAAGCTGCGGGCCGATCCGTGTGGGCCTGAGCACATCCCGCGACCGGTGCGGCGGGCTGCGGCGGGGCGCCCGCGGCGCGGCCCGTCACGGAGGGCGCGACGCGCCCCGCTGGAGGCCCACGATGTCCCGATCGGGCCTGCTCTCGCGCTAGTGTGGGCAGCACGACCGCCCTGCCCGCGGAAGGTGCAGACAGGTCGCCCGGAGTCGTCAGAAACACTGTCGGAAGGCCAGCGCCAAGTGTCATCGCCCCCGCGTTCTTCAGGCCGGCGGATCCGCCTCGGCGTCGCGTCTGTGGTCGCCCTCGCCGCTGTGGCGGCGATCTCCTCGTGCTCACCGGCGGTCGAGCGCGGCTGGATGCCCGGTGGTCCCGGCACGACCGACCACACCGACGGCGTCGTGCAGCTGTGGACCGGCTCGTGGATCGCGGCGCTGCTGGTCGGCGTGCTCGTCTGGGGCCTGCTGATCTGGTGCGTCGTCGCCTACCGCAAGCGCAAGGACGACCACCAGCTGCCGGTGCAGCTGCGCTACCACCTGCCGCTGGAGCTGCTCTACACGTTCGTGCCGGTGCTCATGGTCGGCGTGCTGTTCTTCTACACGGTGCGTACGCAGGACGCGATCACCTCGATCGACGAGGACGCGACCGACGTCAGCATCCAGGTGTACGGCCGCCAGTGGAGCTGGGACTTCAACTACCTCGACTACGACGTCTGGGACACCGGGCAGCCGGCGGACCTCAACAACATCTCGACCGGCCAGGCGGGCCTCGACGAGTACGCCGCCCAGGACGAGGTGCCGACGCTCTACCTGCCGGTCGGCCAGACCGTGACGTTCACGCTGAACTCCCGCGACGTCATCCACTCGTTCTGGATCCCGGAGTTCCTCTACAAGATGGACACCACCCCGGGCCGGACGAACACCTTCCAGGTGACGCCGCAGGTCGAGGGTGACTACTACGGCCGGTGCGCCGAGCTGTGCGGCGAGTACCACGCCTACATGCTGTTCAACGTCAAGGTCGTGCCGCAGGAGGAGTTCGAGCAGCACATGGCCGATCTCGCCGCCGCGGGCCAGACGGGCCAGCTCGGCCCCGAGCTCGACCGCGACGTCGCACCGGAGGCGCCGGACTTCGGCGGGGAAGAGGAGCACTGATGGCCACCGAGACACTCGAGTACTCGGCCGCCGGTGGCGACGAGGCCGTCCCCGGCCTCGTCGGCAAGCGCGCGACGCTCGGGCGCACCGTCGTCAAGTGGGTGACGTCGACCGACCACAAGACGATCGGGTACCTGTACCTGATCACGTCGTTCGTGTTCTTCGGCATCGGTGGCCTGCTGGCGCTGGCGATCCGCGCCGAGCTGTTCGACCCGGCGATCCAGATCGTCCGCAGCGCCGAGCAGTACAACCAGTTCTTCACGATGCACGGCACGATCATGCTGCTGCTGTTCGCGACGCCGCTGTTCGTCGGGTTCGGCAACGTCATCGTGCCCTTGCAGATCGGTGCGCCCGACGTGGCGTTCCCGCGCATGAACATGTTCGCCTACTGGCTGTTCCTGTTCGGCGGCATCATCGCGTGCGCGGGCTTCCTCACCCCGAAGGGCGCGGCGAGCTTCGGCTGGACGGCGTACTTCCCGCTGGCGGACGCCACCTACAGCCCCGGCCTCGGCGGCAACCTGTGGGTGATGGGCCTGGCGATGACCGGTTTCGGCACGATCTTCGGGTCGGTCAACTTCATCACGACGATCGTGTGCATGCGCGCCCCGGGCATGACGATGTTCCGGATGCCGATCTTCACCTGGAACGTGCTGATCACCTCGGTCCTCGCGCTGGTGGCGTTCCCGGTGCTCGCCTCCGCGCTGTTCGCGATGGCGTCCGACCGCATCCTCGACACGCAGATCCTCGCGCCCGAGAACGGCGGCGCCATGCTGTGGCAGCACCTGTTCTGGTTCTTCGGGCACCCCGAGGTCTACATCATCGCGCTGCCGTTCTTCGGCATCATCAGCGAGGTCATCCCGGTCTTCTCGCGCAAGCCGATCTTCGGCTACAAGGGCCTGGTGTTCGCGACGATCGCGATCGCCGGTCTGTCGGTGACGGTGTGGGCGCACCACATGTACGCGACCGGCGCTGTGCTGCTGCCGTTCTTCGCCGTCATGACGATGCTGATCTCGGTGCCGACCGGTGTGAAGTTCTTCAACTGGATCGGCACGATGTGGCGAGGGAAGGTGACGTTCGAGAGCCCGATGCTGTGGTCGATCGGGTTCCTCGCGACCTTCCTCTTCGGTGGTCTGACCGGCATCATCCTCGCGAGCCCGCCGCTGGACTTCCACGTGCACGACAGCTACTTCGTGGTGGCGCACTTCCACTACGTGGTGTTCGGCACCGTGGTGTTCGCGATGTTCGCCGGCTTCTACTACTGGTGGCCGAAGTTCACCGGCCGCATGCTCGACGACAAGCTGGGCAAGGTCCACTTCTGGCTGCTGTTCTTCGGCTTCCACGGCACGTTCCTCGTGCAGCACTGGCTGGGCGTCATGGGCATGCAGCGGCGGATCCCGGTGTACCTGCCGGAGCCCGACTTCGTGATCCTCAACCAGATCTCGACGATCTCGTCGTTCGTGCTGGCCGCCTCGACGCTGCCGTTCCTGTGGAACGTCTACAAGACGTGGCGCCACGGTGCGCTGGTCAAGCTCGACGACCCGTGGGGCTTCGGCAACTCCCTGGAGTGGGCGACCTCCTCGCCGCCGCCGCGCCACAACTTCGACCGGCTGCCGCGCATCCGCTCCGAGCGTCCCGCGTTCGACCTGCACCACCCGGAGGTCGCTGCGCTCGACGGCGAGGAGCCCGAGAACACGACGATCGGTGTCGCCGTCGGCGCCCGTGACGAGAAGACGAGCGAGGGCTGATGTCGAACCACGGCACGCGCAAGCCGACGAAGCCGCTCTTCACCGAGTGGTTCTTCCTCATCCTGCTGGGGGCGTTCTTCGCCCTCGCGGCCGCGGGCTACGCCTTCTGGACGTGGCTGGAGTACGAGGCCGTCGAGCCCATCGGGACCGTGGCGCTCACGCTCCTGGTCGGCCTCTTCGCCCTCTCGGGCGGCTACCTGCTCAAGCTGAGCCGCGAGATCGAGACGCGTCCTGAGGACGACCCGTACGCCGAGCAGCACGAGGCGGCGGGGGAGTACGGTCACTTCGCCCCGTGGAGCTGGTGGCCGCTGGTCTGCGGCCTCGCGGTGGCCCTGATCTTCCTCGGCCCGGCGCTGCACGCCTGGTGGCTGCTGGGCATCGGCGCCGCCCTGGGCGTCATCGGCGTCGCCGGCCACGTGCTGGAGTTCAACCGCCGCCAGCACGCTCACTGAGCCCGAACGACCCGGCCCGGCAGCCGCGCACCGCGCGGCTCCCGGGCCGTCGTCGTTCCCGGAGCAGGAGGCCCGCTCGCGGTCCGGGGGCGGTCAGAGCCGCGGTGTGCAGAGGCGCTGCGGGCATCGCAGCGCGGTACGGCACGCCCCCAGGGGCCCGCAGGGGCCAGGAGCGCCGTCGATGCCTTCTGGGAGGCCTGGGAACCCGTGAGACACCCCCGCGCGGCTCGCAGCACGTCGCGAACGAGGTGACCTCCGAGGCCCGACGACGTGGTTCCGGCGGGATCGCACGTCCCGCACCCGTGCCGTTTCACCGCACTGTGGAACAGCCGACGCTTTCACCGCACTGTGGAACACGCCGCACTTTCACCGGACTGTGGAACACGACCCAGCCAGACCGCCTCTGAGCGCGGCAGGACGTGCGGTGAGACCCTGGTGAGTCGAGGCGTGCTCGGAGGACCGGGAGCGTGATGACACCAGGCGGGGTGGTGCAAAGTGCGGTGAAAGTGCGGGGTGTTGCAAAGTGCGGTGAAACCGGAGGACGGGTACACCGCACCTTCTGCCGGTTCCGCCGGACGGCGTCGCTCCGCCTGTGCCGTCGCTCGGAGCTGTCGGTGGAGGCGTGCGGGAGGGGGGGGGGAGGGACCACGGCCGGGGACGAACGACGAAGGCCCCTCACCGGCTGCGGTGAGGGGCCCTGGTCGGCTGGTCGACGTCAGGTCAGATCAGACCCTGGGTCTGGGTGCGGGCGCGCTCGAGGCGGGCCGCGACGTCCTGCCAGTTGGCGATGTTCCAGAACGCCTTGACGTAGTCCGCCTTGACGTTGAGGTAGTCGAGGTAGAAGGCGTGCTCCCACATGTCGAGCATCAGGACCGGGGTGATGCCCACCGGCACGTTGCCCTGCTGGTCGTAGAGCTGGAAGAGGTTGAGACGCTGCCCCACGCTGTCCCAGCCGAGCACCGACCAGCCCGACCCCTGGATCGACGTGGCGTTGGCGGTGAACTGGGCCTGGAACTTCGCGAAGTCGCCGAAGAACTCCGCGATCGCCGCAGCCAGCTCGCCCTCCGGCTCGCCGCCACCGTCGGGGGAGAGGTTGTTCCAGAAGACCGTGTGGTTGGTGTGGCCGCCGAGGTTGAACGCCAGGTTCTTCTCGAGGAGGTTGATCGCGGCGTTGTCGCCGGACTCACGGGCCGCCTCGAGCTTCTCCAGCGCGGTGTTGGCGCCGTCCACGTAGGTCTTGTGGTGCTTGTCGTGGTGCAGCTCCATGATCTTGCCGCTGATGTGCGGCTCCAGCGCTGCGTAGTCGTAGGGCAGGTCGGGCAGGGTGTACTGCGGCATACGTTCCTCCACGTCAGGCCGGCGGGCCGGCGTCTCCGGCACGCCTCTCGATCACCCTAACCGGGTGGGTCAGTGCGATGTTCCGCGGGTGCCCGCGAGCTCGGCAGCCGACGATCCCTCCGGGGCCGCGGGCAGCTCGTCGTGCTCGCCGTGGCTCTGCGCGGCGGCCAGCTCGGCGGGCGTGACCGGCTCGACACGGTCCTCGAAGAAGAACCGCGACAGCCGCGTCCGGATGCCGTCCGCGCGGCCGCCGGGGCGGCGGACGCCACGGGCGTCCTCCCGCGGCGGCAGCTCCAGCGGCCGGTACACGTGATGGCCGACGCGCACCCAGCGCTCGTACTCGTCGAGCGGCTTGTGGACCTCGTAGAAGCGACCGTCGGCGGTACGGCGCACGATGCCGGTCTCGTGGCCGTGCAGCACGACCTCGCGGTCCTTGCGCTGCAGGGACAGGCAGACCCGCTTGGTCACGATGAACACGACGACCGGGAGCACGAAGATCAGCACCCGCAGCACGAGCGTGATCGCGTTGAGCGAAAGCCCGAAGTGGGTCGCCACCAGGTCGTTGGCGCCCGTCACCAGGAGCACGAAGAACACGCTCAGGAAGGCCGTGCCCAGGGCCGTGCGGGTCGCGGCGTTGCGCGGCCGGTCGAGCACGTGGTGCTCGCCGACGTCCTTGGTGATCGCGTTCTCGACGAACGGGTACGCCCCGAGGAACGTGAACAGCAGACCCGGCACCACGACGGCGGGGATCAGCACGTTGAGCGAGAGCGTCCAGCCGAGGATGACGAACTCCGTCTGGCCCGGCATGAGGCGCAACGAGCCCTCGAGGAACAGCATGTACCAGTCCGGCTGGGCGCCCGCGGAGACCAGTGCGGGGTCGAACGGCCCGTAGTTCCACACCGAGTTGATGCTCATCGTCGCGCCCATCAGGGCGAGCACGCCGAACACGATGAAGAAGAAGCCGCCCGCCTTCGCGGTGTAGACCGGCAGCAGCGGGTACCCGACGACGTTCTTGTCGGTGCGCCCCGGCCCTGGGTACTGGGTGTGCTTCTGCCAGAACACCAGGAACAGGTGCAGCGCCAGCAGCGCGAGGATCAGACCGGGGATCAGCAGGATGTGCAGCGTGAACATCCGCGGGATGACCTCGGTGCCCGGGAACTCGCCGCCGAAGACCATGTACGACATGTAGGCGCCGATGATCGGGATCGACCGGACCACGCCGTCGGTGATGCGCAGACCGTTGCCGGAGAGCACGTCGTCCGGGAGCGAGTAACCGGTCAGACCCGCGAGCAGGCTGAGCACCAGCATCGTGAAGCCGACGACCCAGTTGAGCTCACGCGGCTTGCGGAACGCACCCGTGAAGAAGACGCGCAGCATGTGCACGACCATCGAGCCCACGAACATCAGCGCGGCCCAGTGGTGGATCTGCCGCATCAGCAGCCCGCCGCGCACGTGGAACGACAGGTTGAGCGTGGAGGCGAACGCCTCCGACATCTCCACGCCCTGCATCGTCACCGGCAGCGCGTTCTCGGGGTAGTGCACCTCGGCCATCGACGGCACGAAGAACATCGTGAGGAAGATCCCGGACAGGATCAGCACGATGAAGCTGTACAGCGCGATCTCGCCGAGCAGGAACGACCAGTGGTCGGGGAACAGCTTGCGGGCGAGGCCGCGGATCGCGAACCCCAGACCGACCCGCCGGTCCAGGTAGTCGACCGTGGCGGCGACCGGGGCCGGCACCGCCTGCTCGGTGGTCGCTGCGGAGGTTGTCGTGGAAGTCATCGCTCACGCTGCCAATAGCTCGGACCGACCGGCTCGTCGAAGTCGGCGGCTGCGTACAGGTAACCCTCCGGGTCCACCTTGATCGGGAGCTGGGGGAGCGCCCGCTTCGCAGGACCGAACACGACCTTCGCGGCGTCGGTGATGTCGAAGGTGGACTGGTGGCAAGGGCACAGCACGTGGTGCGTCTGCTGCTCGTACAGAGCGACCGGGCAGCCCACGTGGGTGCAGATCTTGGAGTAGGCGACGATCCCGTCGTAGGACCAGTCCGCTCGCTCCGGCGCCTCCTTGAGGATGCTGGGGTCCACGCGGACCAGCAGCACGACGGCCTTGGCCTTCTCCTCGAGGTAGTGCTCCTCCTCGGGCAGACCGTGCGGGATGACGTGCACGATGTTGCCGTTCGTGACGTCCGCCGCGCGGATCTTGGTGTCCTGCGGGTCCCGCGCGAGGTAGCGGTAGGTGCCCTCGAAGAAGCGCTCCGGGTCGCCGGAGCCGTCCTCCCTGGGCGCCCACGCGGTGCGCTTGAACTTCGAGATGTCCCAGTCGGCGCCCAGGTTGCCGATCAGCGGCACCAGGAACGGCAGCGGCGCGAGCGCGAGCGCACCGGCGATCGCGCCCTTGAGGACCGGGCGGCGGGCGATGTTGGCCTCGTCCGCGCCCTGCCGCAGGATCTCCAGCGACTGCTGGTGCGCCGCGGGACCGGCGGACATCGGGTGCCGGTCCTCGATCTTCTCGCCGTCGTCCATGAGCGCGCGCGCCCACTGCACGGCCGCGACGCCGATGCCGAGCATGCCGATGCCCAGGCCCAGGCCGACGACGAGCGTCGACCAGCGCACGTTGAGCACCGAGGCGCGGTCGATGTCGACCGGGAACACCGCGTAGCCGACGACGCCGGCGATGCTGGCGAGGATCGAGATCGTGAAGATGAGCGCGATCTGCCGCTCCGAGCGCTTGGCGCGCTTCGGGTCGGAGTCGGCCAGGCGGTGCCGGTGCGGCTCCAGGCCGGGGTTCTCGAAACGCTCCGGGAGCCCGGCGCTGCCGCCGAGCTCGCGGTGCTCGCCCGAGTGCGAAGACTTCTCGATGCTCACGAAGACCTCGATCCGATCCAGACGGCGCAGCCGATCAGCGCGCCCAGTCCCACCACGAACACCCAGACGCCCTCGGACACCGGGCCGAGCGAGCCGAGCGACAGGCCGCCGGGGTTGGTGCCGCGCTGCTCCATGAGGAACGCGATGATGTCGCGCTTCTCGTCGGGGGTGAGGGTGGCGTCGTTGAAGCCGGGCATCGACTGCGGCCCGGTCAGCATCGCCTCGTAGATGATCGTCGGGGACGAGTTCATGAGGGAGGGCGCGTACTTGCCCTCGGTCAGCGCGCCACCGGCGCCGACGGCGTTGTGGCACATCGCGCAGTTGACGCGGAACAGCAGCATGCCGTTGGGGGCGCTGCCCAGAGCCGGGTCGACCTGCTCCTCCGTCGGGATCGACGGGCCCGGGCCGAGCGTGGCGATGTAGGCGGCCATGTCGAGCGCCTCGTCCTCGCTGAACTGCGGCGGCTTGGCCTCGGCCTGCGGACCGCTCGCCTGCATGGGCATGCGGCCGGTCGTCACCTGGAAGTGGACGGCCGCCGGACCGACGCCGACCAACGACGGCGCCAGGTCGGTGCCGACCGCACCCGGACCGTGACAGGTCGCGCAGTTGGCGATGAACAGCGCCTCGCCCTTGCCGGCGTCGGCGTTGTCGAGGGCGTCGGCCTGCGCGGAGCTGGGTGCCAGGGCGGTGTACGCGCCGCCGACGACCAGCAGCGCGAACGCCAGCAGCAGCATCGGCGCGAACCGGTGCCGCCTGCTCCGGGCCAGTGCGCTCACGTGGGGGGTTCCTCTCGAAGTCCGGTTCCGGGTCTGACGGCGTGGTCTGCTCATCGCGTCACCTGAGGAAGTAGATGACGCCGAACAGCAGGATCCAGACGGCGTCGACGAAGTGCCAGTAGAAGGACACGACGACGGCGTGCGTCGCCTCGCGGTGCCCGAAGCGGTGCGTCGAGAACGACCGGGCGAGCACGAACAGGAAGGCGATGAGACCGCCGAGCACGTGCAGGCCGTGGAAGCCGGTCGCGAGGTAGAACACCGAGCCGTAGGTCGAATTCTGGAAGGTCAGCCCCTCGTGAGCGAGCTCGGCGTACTCGAAGATCTGGCCGGCGACGAAGATCGCCCCCAGCACGTACGTGAGCGCGAACCACTCCTGCATGCCCCAGCCGCGCAGGTGCAGCAGCGAGCCGGTGCGGCTGGGCTGGAAGCGCTCGGCCGCCCACACTCCCATCTGGCACGTCACCGAGGACGAGACGAGGATGAGGGTGTTGACGAGCGAGAACGGGATGTTCAGCAGCCCCGAGCTCTCCGACCACACCTCGGGCCCGGCGACGGACCGGTGGGTGAAGTAGATCGCGAAGAGCCCCGCGAAGAACATCAGCTCGCTGGACAACCAGACGATGACGCCCACCTTGGTCAGGTCGGGGCGGTGCACCGTCACATGCGGACGCAGCGCTGTAGAGGTCGACGACACCCCGCCATTATGGCCGGTCCGAGACCCGCGCGGGTCACCTGGCGCGACTCGGCTGTGGCGCGTCGCACTGATCGCGCGACGAGGTGACGCAACCCCCGAGAGCGTCACGTCGTTGAGGGTTCCGGCGGGCCGTCGGGCCGCCTTCGACCCCGTCGTCGGCACGCGTGCGGTCGCGTGGCCGCGAGGGGTCGAGCGGGTGCCGCGGCGCACTAGCATGAGGACGACGCCACGCGCGGACGGGGCGTCCCACGACCGAACGGCAACGAGGGATCAGATGGCTGCAGCACAGGACGTCGTCGAGGCGGGTTCGACCGAGGCGGCGGCGCGCCGCGCCACCGTCCTGCTCTACAGCGACGACCGGGCGACCCGTGCGGAGATCCGCACGCTCGTCGGGCGCCGCGCCTCGATCGACACGCCGCTCATCGAGTGGGTCGAGGTCGCGACCGACGCGATGGTGCTGGAGCTGGTCAAGAAGAACCGCTTCGACCTGCTGATCCTCGACGGCGAGACGGCCAAGGTCGGCGGGATCGGGCTGTGCCGCACGCTCAAGACCTCGGTCTACGAGTGCCCGCCGGTGATGGTGCTGATCGCCCGCCAGCAGGACGCGTGGCTGGCCTCGTGGTCGGAGGCGGACGCGGTCGTCGCCGCGCCCTTCGACCCGATCGACCTGCAGGAGACCGTGGCGGCCCAGCTCCGCGGCGAGAGCTGACCCGACCCGAGGGGACCGACAGCGCCGTGACCTCGACAGACCCGCACGCCCCCGTCTGGCCGGACCTGCTGGCACGCCTGACCGCGCGCGAGGACCTCACTCGCGAGGACACCGCCTGGGCGATGGACCAGGTGATGTCGGGCGGGACGAGCCCCGCCGTCCTCGCCGGCTTCCTCATGGCGCTGGCCACCAAGGGCGAGACCGTCTCGGAGCTGCGCGGACTCGCGGACGCGATGCTCGAGCACGCGGTGCCGATCCAGGTGCCCGGCAACACCGTCGACGTCGTCGGCACCGGCGGCGACCGGCACCGCACCGTCAACATCTCGACGATGGCGGCGATCGTCGTCGCCGGCTGCGGGCTCACGGTCGTCAAGCACGGCAACCGTGCCGCGTCGTCGGCCAGCGGCTCCGCCGACGTCCTCGAGGCCGTCGGCGTGCGGCTCGACCTGCCGCCCGAGCGGTCGGCGGAGCTCGCGCACGAGGTCGGGATCGCCTTCCTGTTCGCCGCCCGCTACCACCCGGCGATGCGTCACGCCGGCCCGGTCCGCTCCGAGCTCAAGGTCCCGACGGCGTTCAACGTCCTCGGCCCGCTGACGAACCCTGCCCGGCCGCGCGCGGGCGCGATCGGCGTCGGCAACCTCCGCATGGCGCCGCTCGTCGCGGGTGTCTTCGCCGACCGTGACCGCAGCACGCTGGTGTTCCGCAACTCCGACGGTCTCGACGAGCTCGCGCCGACCGCGCCGGGGCGTGTCTGGGAGGTCACCGACGCCAGCGGCGGCAGCGTCGTCGAGCACCGCCTCGACGCCGTCGCCGACCTGGGTCTGGCCCCCGCGCGCCTGGAGGACCTGCGCGGCGGCGACCCGCAGGCGAACGCAGTCGTGCTGCGGGAGGTGCTCGACGGCGCGCAGGGCGCGATCCGCGAGACCGTGCTGCTCAACGCGGCGGCCGCGCTCGTCGCCGACGGCACCCACGCCGGGGTGGCCTCGGGAACGCTCACCGAGCGGCTGCGCGCCGGCCTGCGGCACGCCGCCCACGCGATCGACTCCGGCGCCGCCGCCGACGTGCTGCGCCGCTGGGTGGAGGCCTCCAGGTCCTGACGCCCCGGGGGTACCCGGTGGCCGGGGTGCCGACCCGTGCGCACAGAACCGTGCGCACGGAGCCTGAGGGGTCAGCCGCGCAGCCGTGCCCGCAGTCGCTCGGTGTCCGCGTCGGTCCACCCGTAGCGCGCGAGCAGTGCCCGCAGCCGCGACTGGTCGCCGCCCGGCTGCACGTGCTCGATGAAGGACGCCATCGTCTCCGGGTGCGTCATGTGCCACGACGCGGGCTGCCCGCCGAGCACGGCCGCGTACGTGGGTGTGCTGACCAGCCGGTCGAGGATCTGCTCGACCCGCTCGGACGACGCGGCGTAGTCCGCCACCACGGCTGCCGGCTCGGCGCCCGCGAGCAGCAGCGCGAGGGCGACCAGCGTGCCGGTGCGGTCCTTGCCGGCCGCGCAGTGGACGAGGACGGCGCCCTCGGCCTCGGCGACCACGCGCAGACCCGCGACGACCGAGTCCGGCCGGTCGCTCAGGTACGACAGGTAGTGCGCGGTGGCCGGGTTGTCGTGCTCGGTCGACGGCTGCAGACCGACCCACGGCAGCGCCTCGGCCGGCACCTGCGCCGCGGCGGGGTCGGGCTCGGTCGGCGCCGGCTCGGGTCCGGGTCCGGGGGCCGACGTCTCGGGCACGCCGTCGCGGTCGAGGTCGCGCTCGTCGAAGAACGAGTGGTGGTGGATGCGCACCCACGGCTCGCGCGTGAGCGGTCCCGGTCCGGTGGCGGCGACCTCGGTGTCGCTGCGCAGGTCGACGACGTCGGTGAGGCCGCGCTCGCGCAGCGCGGCGACGTCGCGCGGCGTGAGGTCCTGCAGGTTGTCCGAGCGCAGCAGGGCACCGCGGCGGATCGCGCCGCCGTCGGTCGTCGGGATGCCGCCGACATCGCGCATGTTGACGACGCCGTCGAGGTCGATCCAGGTCGTCGCCGTGCTCGTCATCAGTCGCCCAGGCCGAGCGCGAAGGCTGCCTCGAGGTCGTGCTGGGAGTAGGACTGGAAGGCCAGGTAGGTGCGGGTGCGCACGACGCCCTGCACCTTCGAGAGTCGGTCGGAGATGACCCCGGCTAGCTGCTCGTGCTCGGGCACGCGGACCATCGCGACGAGGTCGACGTCGCCGGTCACCGAGTACACCTCGCTCACGCCGTCGATCTCGGCCGCCTCCTGGGCGACCTCGGGGATGCGCGACGCCTCGGCGTCGATGAGCACGATCGCGGTGATCACAGGTGTCTCCTCCTGGTACCTCGGTGTCCTCCCATCATGCCGTCTCCCTCGCGTCGTCGCGCGGCGGGACGCCCGCGTCGACGTCCTCGCCGTCCGGCTCGTCGGCGCCGGCGCGCGGGCCGAGCGCCTCGCGCTCCTGCCGGCGCACCGTGACCCAGCCGCGCAGGTCGACCGGCGCGGCCGCCACCGGTACGGCCCAGCCGTCGGCTTCGGGGTGGTCGAACGCGATCAGGCGCGTCCCCTCGCGCCCCAGCCAGCCCGCGAGCAGCTCGGTCTCCTCCACGCTGGCCGCGCCGCCGTCGCGCTCGGGCGCCGCGACCGCCTCACCGGTCGCCCGCAGCTCGGCCACGACCGCCATCGGGTCGACGCCGCGCGGGCTGACGGCGGTGCCCGCCAGCCGCCCGTGCCGCACGAGCACGATCTCCCAGCCGCCGTCGGCCGCGCGGGCGGCGACGACCTCCGACGCGCGCTGCAGCGCCGCGAGCCGCAGGCCGCGGCCCAGCGCCCGGCCGAAGGTCTCGGCGCGGTCGCGCCGCGCCGCCGCCTCCTCGAACCGCTCGAGCGCGGCCAGCCGCTCGATCTCGTGCGCCGCCGCGGTCACGACCTCGTCGGTCGCGCCGGTGAGCGCGGCCCGCACGCGTGCGGCGACCTCGTGGTAGCGCTGCGCGGCCGCGGGGTCCACGCACGGCGCCGAGCAGCGGCCGATCTGCCCGAGCACGCAGTCGGCCGCACCCGGTCGTGGCACGAGCGGGAGCCGCCGCGTGCACTGCCGCACCGGCACCGCCTGCTGGACGGCCTCGACCGCCAGCTGCGCGGCTGCGTGGCTGCCGAACGGGCCGAGCGCGACGGCACCCGCAGGCACCTCCCGCACGATCGACAGCCGAGGGTGCGGCTCGTCGGTCAGCCGCACCCACGGCAGCCGCTCGGGCCGCCGCGAGCGTCGGTTGTAGGGCGGGTCGTGCTCAGCGATCAGGCGCAGCTCGCGCACCTGCGCCTCGAGCCGCGTGCTGCACCCGATGCCGCGCACCTCGACCGCGAGGTCGACCATCTCGCCGATGCGCCGCCGCTTCTCGGAGGCGGTGAAGTACTGCCGCACCCGCCGCCGCAGGTCGGTCGCGGTGCCCACGTAGAGGATCTCCCCGCGGGGCCCGACGAACTGGTACACGCCCGGGCAGCGGGGGAGGTGGTCGGCGAGCGTGGCGCGCCGCCGTCGCGCGGGCGGCACCGGGTCGGAGGCGGTCGCGAGGTCCTCGAGGTGGGAGACCCCGAGCGAGGCCATCCGGCCGAGCAGCCCGTGCAGCACGTCGACGGTGGCGCGGGCGTCCTGCAGCGCGCGGTGGTTCGGGGTCGTCGCGGAGCCGAACAGCGCGGCCAGGCTCGACAGCCGGTGGTTCGGCGCCTCGTCGCGCGTGACGACGCGGCGGGCGAGCCGCACGGTGTCGACGACGGCGGGGCGCGGCCACGCCAGCTCCATGCGCGCGGCGTTGGCCTTGAGGAACCCGATGTCGAAGCCGGCGTTGTGCGCGACGAGCACGCAGCCGCGCGCGAACTCCAGGAACGCCGGCAGCACCTCGGTGATCCGGGGCGCCTGCAGCACCATCGCGGTCGTGATGCCGGTGAGCACGGTGATCGCCGGCGGCACCGGGACGCCCGGGTTGACGAGCGTCGCGAACTCGCCCAGCACCTCGCCGCCGCGCACCTTCACGGCGCCGATCTCGGTGATCTCGCTGGTCGCCGGGGAGCCGCCCGTCGTCTCGAGGTCGACGACGACGAACGTCACCTCGTGCAGCGGGACGCCCAGCTCGTCGAGAGCCAGCTGCACCGGCCGCGCGCCCGGCCCGGCGGTGTCGGGCTCGTCGCCGAGCCGGAGCCGGGCACCGGGTCGGGCCGGGTGCAGGTCAACGCGCATCGCTGCCGGACGTTAGTACGGATGTCCGACAGCGCGGCGGACCGCCGCGGCGAGCCGCAGGGTCGACCCGACCGGGCCGTCCGGGCAGACGCCGGCAGGCCCGGCCGATCTCGGTCGGCCCGGCCGACGTCAGCCGATCTCAGCCGGCCCGGTCGTGGTGCTCAGACGGCGGGGCTCTCCGCGTTGCGGTCGGCCGCGGCGCGGGAGTACAGCTCCTCGACCGTGGCGGCGTAGTCGGCCAGCACCTTCGAGCGCTTCACCTTGAGCGAGGGCGTCAGGTAGTCGTTGTCGATCGTGAAGTCGTCGGTGAGCACCTCGAACTTCCGGATCGACTCCGCGCGCGAGAACTTCTTGTTGGTGCGGTCGACCGCGCGCTGCAGCGCCGCGAGCACCTCGGGGTGCTTCGCGGCCTCCTCGACACCCATCTCGGGCAGGCCGTGGTTCGACAGCCACGCAGGCAGCATCTCGGCGTCGAGCGTGATGAGCGCCGCGACGAACGGCCGCTGGTCGCCGACGACGACGCACTGGCTGATAAGCGGGTGCGAGCGCAGCCGGTCCTCGAGCTGCGACGGCACCACGTTCTTGCCGCCCGCCGTGACGATGAGCTCCTTCTTGCGGCCGGTGATGCGCAGGTAGCCCTCGTCGTCGAGCTCGCCGATGTCACCGGTGTGGAACCACCCGTCGACGATCGCGGCCGCGGTGGCCTCGGCGTTGCCGCGGTAGGCCGCGAACACGCCGACGCCCTGGGCGAGGATCTCGCCGTCGGCGTCGATCTTGAGCGAGGTGCCGGGCAGCGGCGGGCCCACCGTGCCGATCTTCGACTTGGCGGGCACGTTGACCGTCAGCGGCGCGGTCGTCTCGGTGAGGCCGTAGCCCTCGAGCACGGTGAGACCAACGCCTCGGAAGAAGTGGCCGAGCCGCTCGCCGAGCGGCGCGCCGCCGGAGATGGCGAACGTTGCCTGGCCGCCGAGTGCGTCGCGGATCTTGTGCAGCACGAGCTTGTCGGCGAGCCGGTGCTGCAGCCGCAGCCCGAGCGACGGGCCGCCCTGGTCGAGCGAGCGCGAGTACTCGATCGCGGCGCGTGCGGCCCAGTGGAAGATCTTGACCTTGCCGCCCGCGGCCGCCTTGGCCTCGGAGGAGTTGTAGACCTTCTCGAACACGCGCGGCACCGACAGGATGAACGTCGGCCGGAAGGTGGCGATGTCCGCCATCAGCGTCTTCGTGTCGGGCGTGTGGCCCTGCGGGACGCCCGCCGCGATGCACAGCACCTCGACGAACCGCGCGAACACGTGCGCGAGCGGCATGAACAGCAGGGTGCGCGAGGTCTCGTGCAGGATCTCGCTGCCGAGCGCGCCGATCGCGTTGCGGGTGAGCTCGACGAAGTTGCCGTGCGTCAGCTCGGCACCCTTCGGGTTCCCGGTCGTGCCCGAGGTGTAGATGATCGTCGCGAGGTCGCCCAGCCGGACGGCGTCGCGGCGCTGCCGCACCTCGTCGTCGCTGACGTCGACGCCGGCGGCGGCGAGCTGCTCGAGCGCGCCGTCCTCGATCTGCCACACGTGCGCGACGTCCGGAGCCTTCTTGCGGGCCTTGGTGATCACCTCGATGTGACCGGCGTTCTCGCCGACGATCGCGACCGCGCCGGAGTCGGAGAGGATCCACGCGGTCTGCGACGGCGAGGAGGTCTCGTAGACCGGCACGGTGACCGCACCGGCGTACCAGATGCCGAAGTCGAGGAAGGTCCACTCGGCGCGGGTGCGCGCCATGATCGCGACCCGGTCGCCGGGCCCGACGCCGGAGGCGATGAGCCCCTTCGCGATCGCGGTCGCGGTCGCGTGCATCTCGGCGGCCGTGACCGGGCGCCAGCTGCCGTCGACGAGGCGCTCGACCAGGACCCGGTCGGGGGTGCGGTTGGCGTGGTCGGCGAGCAGGTCGCCGATGGACATCTCGTCGGGCGTGCTGACGAGAGGCGGGGTGGCGAAGGACTCCATGGCTGGCTCCGGTGACAGTCGGCAGGGTGCGAGACAGACTATCCGTGATCGGGCGGGGCTCGGGCACGCCCGGGCGCCCGCGCGCCGGGAGCGGGGGAGCCCGCGCTGCCGCGCGAGGGTCAGACGACGGCGCCGTCGTCGTCGCCGTCGCGGTGGCGCGGCAGCCGCCAGACGACGACGCCCCAGCCCGCGAGCGTCGCCACGAGCGTCGCCCACCAGGCGGCGCTGGGCGCGGACGGCCACAGCAGCACCAGCAGCAGGAAGACCAGCGGGCCGCCGGCGGCGCCGAGCCACGCGAGCACCATGACCGGCTCGGCTGAGCCGAGCGGCTCCGGCTCGGGCGGCTCGAAGCCCTCGTCGGGCTCCTCGGCGAGGCTGTAGTCGCGCGGCCCGCCGAGGCCGTCGCCCGGGCCCGCTCGCTCCTCGTCGGGCGCGGTGAGGCCGGCGCTGCCGACGTCGCCGGGGGAGGGCGCCTCGTCGCTCGGCACCTCGATGCCGACGGCGTCCGCCAGCCCCGCCGTGAGCTCGGCGAAACGGCGGTCGACCTCTTCGTCGGTGGGCTCCTGACCCGCCGACCCCTCCCGCGGTTCGTCCGGCTGCCGCGACATGGCCTCACACTAACCGCGTCGGAGGACACCGGCGCGCGATGCGGCCACCGCGACCCCCTAGGTTGGGACCTGGAGCCGGCCCCCGGCCGGCGGTACCTGCACCCGAGAACGAGAAGAGAGCAGCACCGATGTCCGAGGCATCCCCGATCCGCAAGGTCGCCCTCCTCACCGCGGGAGGCTTCGCGCCCTGCCTGTCCGCCGCCGTCGGCAAGCTGGTGAAGCGGTACTCCGAGGTCGTGCCGGACGCCGAGATCATCGCCTACCAGTACGGCTACCACGGCCTGCTGACCGGCACCTCGACCGTCATCGGGCCCGAGGCGCGCGCCGCCGTCGAGGTGCTCGACCGGTTCGGCGGCAGCCCGATCGGCAACAGCCGCGTCAAGCTGACCAACGCCAAGAACCTGGTCGAGCGCGGTCTCGTCGCCGAGGGCCAGGACCCGCTCCAGGTGGCGGCCGAGCAGCTGCGCGCCGACGGCGTCGACGTGCTCCACACGATCGGCGGCGACGACACCAACACGACCGCCGCCGATCTCGCGGCCTACCTCGAGGACAACGGCTACCACCTCACCGTCGTCGGCCTGCCGAAGACGATCGACAACGACATCGTGCCGATCCGGCAGTCGCTCGGTGCGATGACCGCCGCCGAGCAGGCGTCGAGGTTCGCGCAGAACATCATCGGCGAGCACCGCTCCAACCCGCGCATGCTCATCGTCCACGAGGTCATGGGCCGCCACTGCGGCTGGCTGACCGCCGCCGCGGCGCGCGACTACCGCGCCTGGCTGGACACCCAGGAGTGGAACCCCGCGTTCGGGCTCTCCCGCGAGCGGTGGGACGTGCACGCGGTGTTCCTGCCCGAGCTGCACATCGACATGCAGGCCGAGGCGCAGCGGCTGCGCGGCATCATGGACGAGATCGGCAACGTCAACATCTTCCTGTCGGAGGGTGCCGGCGTGCCGGAGATCATCGCCGAGCTGGAGGCCGCCGGCGAGGAGGTGCAGCGGGACCCGTTCGGGCACGTCAAGCTCGACACGATCAACCCGGGCGCCTGGTTCGCCAAGCAGTTCGCCTCGCTGATCGGCGCCGAGAAGACGATGGTGCAGAAGAGCGGCTACTTCTCCCGCTCCGCCCGCGCCAACGACGCCGACCTCGCGCTGATCCAGGAGATGGTCGACCTCGCGGTCGAGACCGCGCGGGAGGGCCGCTCCGGCGTCATCGGCCACGACGAGGAGCGCGGCGACGAGCTGCGCGCGGTCGAGTTCCCGCGCATCGGCGGCGGGAAGGCCTTCGACGTCGACGTGCCGTGGTTCGGCGAGCTGCTCGCCGACATCGGCCAGCCGCTCGTGCGCGCCGAGGGCGGCCAGCACTGACGGTCGCGGGACCGCGCTCCGGGTCCAGCGTGCGGGCAGGGTCCGGAGCGGTCCCGCCGTCGTCCTATCCTGACCGGGTGAGCGTGCACACCCAGGCGGACAGCCCGGTCGACGTCGGCTCGGCCACCCCCGAGCTCGACCGGTGGCGCAGCCTGCCCGCGCTCCAGCAGCCGGCGTGGCCGGACCCCGACGAGCTCGCCGCGGTGACGGCGGAGCTGTCCGCCCAGCCGCCGCTGGTGTTCGCCGGCGAGGCCGACAACCTGCGCGAGCGGCTCGCGGCTGCGTCGCGCGGCGAGGCGTTCCTGCTGCAGGGCGGCGACTGCGCGGAGAGCTTCGCCGAACTCACGGCCGACAACATCCGCGACAAGATCAAGACGATCCTGCAGATGGCGGTCGTGCTCACCTACGGCGCCTCGATGCCGATCATCAAGATGGGCCGGATGGCGGGGCAGTTCGCCAAGCCGCGCAGCTCCGACGTCGAGACCCGCGACGGCGTGACCCTGCCGGCCTACCGCGGGGACATCATCAACTCGTTCGAGTTCACCGCCGAGGCGCGGCGGCCGGACCCGCAGCGGCTGCTCGCGGCCTACCGGGCGTCGGCGTCCTCGCTCAACCTCATCCGCGCGTTCACCCAGGGCGGCTTCGCCGACCTGCGGCGCGTGCACGAGTGGAACCGGGGCTTCCTCGACAACCCGGCCTACGCGGCCTACGACGCGTTCGCGAGCGAGATCGACCGCGCGATCAAGTTCATGCAGGCCGCCGGCGCCGACTTCGAGGCGCTGCGCACGGTCGACTTCTACTCCTCGCACGAGGGGCTGCTGCTCGACTACGAGAGGCCGCTCACCCGCATCGACTCCCGCACCGGGCTGCCGTACGACTGCTCGGCGCACTTCCTGTGGATCGGTGAGCGCACGCGCCAGCTCGACGGCGCGCACGTCGAGTTCTTCTCGCAGGTCCGCAACCCGCTGGGCGTCAAGCTCGGCCCGACGGCGACCGGCGACGACGCGCTGCGCCTCATGGACCGGCTCAACCCCGAGGGCGAGCCGGGCCGGCTGACCTTCATCACCCGGATGGGGGCGGGCAAGGTCCGCGACCTGCTGCCGCCGCTGGTCGAGGCGGTCACGGCCGACGGCCGCCCGGTCACCTGGGTGTGCGACCCGATGCACGGCAACGGCATCACCTCCGCCAACGGCTACAAGACCCGGCGCTTCAGCGATGTCATCGACGAGGTCCGCGGGTTCTTCGAGGTCCACCAGGGCCTCGGCACGGTGCCGGGCGGTCTGCACGTCGAGCTGACCGGTGACGACGTCACCGAGGTGCTCGGCGGCAGCGAGGAGATCGACGACTCCGCGCTCACGCGCCGGTACACGACGCTCGTCGACCCGCGGCTCAACCACCAGCAGTCGCTGGAGATGGCCTTCCTCGTGGCGGAGATGCTCCGGGAACGATGACGTGAGCGAGACAGGTCGCGCGCCACGCTCCGCAGCCGCCGCGCCGGGTGAGCTCCCGCCGGGGCAGCACCTCGTCGACACGCCCGTCGTCATGCACTACGGCAGGGTGCCGGAGCGCGACCCGGAGGCGTGGACCGTCACGATCGGCGGTGCGACGGCCACCGGGGCCGAGCACGTCTTCCCGATCCAGGAGGTGCTGCGGCTGCCGACGGTCACCGAGGTCGGCGACATGCACTGCGCGACCCGCTGGACGGCGCAGGGCATCACGTGGACCGGTGTGCGCGCCGTCGACGTCGCCGCGCTCGCGCCGCCCGCGCCGGGCGTCACGACGGCGCTCGTGTTCGCCGAGTTCGGGTACGCGGCCAACGTGCCGCTGCAGGACCTGCTCACCGCGACCGCGCTGCTCGCCACCCACATGGACGGCGAGCCGCTCGCGCCCGAGCGCGGCGCCCCGCTGCGGCTGGTGATCCCGCACCTGTACACGTGGAAGGGCCCGAAGTGGCTGCGCGGGTGGAACTACCTGCTGCCCGAGGACCCGGACCGGGGCTTCTGGGAGGAGCGCGGCTACCACCCGCGCGGTGACGCGTGGCGCGAGGAGCGCTACGCCCACCAAGGCTGACACCTCCGCCGCGCGACGACCGCGGCCGGCGCTAGACGACCGTCAGCACGACGACGGTGCCGCGCGGGTGCCACGAGCCGGCCTCGACCGACTGGCTGTGCACGGTGCCGAAGACCCCGCCGAGCACGTTCTCCCGCTCGGGCACGAACCCGATGTCCTCGAGGATGGCGGCGGCCTCGGAGTACTGCATGCCGAAGAGGTTCGGCACCTCGAACAGCTCGGGACCCTTGGAGATCACGAGGGTGATCGGGTCGCCGCGCAGCGCGTCCCCGGTGACGTCCTGGCTGACGACGTGACCCTGCGGGACGTCGTCGGAGTACGCCTCGTCGCCGACCTGGGGCTCGGCGCCGGCGTCGAGGATCAGCTCCTCCGCCTCCTCCAGCGGCCGGCCGGAGACGTCGGGGACGGCGATCGGCTCGCGGCCCTGGGAGACCATGAGCGTGATGGTCGTGTCGTGGTCGACGAGGCTGCCCGCGCTCGGCTCGCTCCGCACGACCTGGCCCTCGGGGACCTCCTGGTCCCAGACCTGATCGAGCAGGGTGTCGCCGTCGAGACCGGTGTCGGTGAGCAGGTCCTGCGCGGCGTCGGGGGACTGGCCGGCGACGTCGGGCACCCGCAGCCGCAGCACGCCCTGCGAGATCACCACCTCGACCGCGCCGCCGCGCTCGACGCGTGCACCGGGCTCCGGGTCGGTCGTGACGACGTGACCCACCGGGACGTCGTCGGAGTGCACCTCCCGCGTCGTCGGGTCCAGCCCCGCCTCGGACAGCGTCGCGAGCGCGGTCGCCTCGGCGCGCCCCACGACGTCGGGCATCGACGTGTAGGCGCCCGGCCCGACGGCGAGGTACCACCACACCCCGCCGCCCAGCGTCATCAGCACCAGCAGCACCGCCAGCAGCGCCGCGACGCGCCGACGGCGCCGCGTGCGACGGCGCGCGGTGCCCGCCTCCTGCTCGGTCTCGGCCTCGACCGCGCCGATCGGCAGCACGACCGTGCTGCCCACCCGCGGCGCCAGGGTCGCGGTCGCACCGCCCTCGCGCTCGACGTCGGCGGTCGCCTCGCCCGCGATCTCGGCCACCTCGTCGGGCTCGACGTCGGCCCGCAGCGCGAGCACCCGGTCGTCGAAGTCGGCGCGCATCGCGCGCAGCGCGGCGAGCGCGGCGTCGGCCGAGCGCGGCCGGTCCTCGGGGTCGCGGGCGGTCAGCAGCGCGACGTACTCGTCGACCTCCAGGGGCAGCCACGCGACGGCGTCCGACGGCGGCGGCACCGTGCCGTGCACGTGCATGTACGCGACCTGGATCGGCGTCTCGCCCTCGAAGGGCTGCCGCCCGGTCAGCATCTCGTAGAGCATGACGCCCGCCGCGTAGACGTCGGCCCGGGCGTCCGCGGCGCCGGAGGTGACGATCTCGGGGGAGAGGTAGGCGACCGTGCCCAGCAGCGCCCCGGTGGAGGACATCGTGGCCTCGGTCACGGCGCGCGCGAGGCCGAAGTCGGCGACCTTGATCGTGCCGTCGTGCGCGATGAGCACGTTCTCGGGCTTGACGTCGCGGTGCACGAGCCCGGCGCGGTGCGCCGCCCCGAGCGCGTCGAGCACCGCCTCCAGCACGTCGAGCGCCTCGCCGAGCGCCAGCGCGCCCTGCGAGAGGAGGCGGCGACGCAGCGTCACGCCGTCGACGTACTCCATCGTGAGGTACGACGACTCGCCCTCGGTGCCCTGGTCGAACACGGCGACGACGCCGGGGTGCGACAGCCGCGCCGCGGCACGCGCCTCGCGCCGGAAGCGGGCCACGACGTCGTTGCCGTCCGCGAGGTGCGGGTGCATGAGCTTGAGCGCCACGCGGCGGTCCAGACGGCGGTCCTGGGCCAGGTAGACCGTCGCCATCCCGCCCCGTGCGATCCGCGACAGGACCTCGTAACGGCCGTCGACGACCGTGCCGATCACGGGGTCGGTCACGGTCGCGGCCACGAGCGAAGTCTAGGTCGGCGGGTGCCCGGACCAGCGGTTCAGGCGTAGCGTGTCATGAGGGTCTGCACGTTGGCGACATAGCGCCTGGTGTCGTCGTACATGCCCTTGCTGGTGACCGACGCCAGCCCCTGGTAGTACCCGGCGATCGCCGTCCGCAGGTCCGGCGCGGTCCGGACGAGCCAGCGCAGGATCGCCACACCCGCGACGACGTTGTCGCGCGGGTCGAGCAGGTCGAGGTCCTCGCCGACCATCCCGGAGGCCCACTCGCCCGAGCTCGGGATCACCTGCATGACGCCGATGGCGTTGGCCGGGGAGACCGCGGCGGGGTCGAAGCCGGACTCCTGGTGGGCGACGGCGAGCGCGAGCGCCGGGTCGACGCCCATCCGCACCGCCGTGCTCCGGATCAGGTCCTGCATCTCGGCGCGCGAGGGCAGGTTCCTCGACAGCAGCGTCTGCTTGTTCTGGTTCGCGGCCGCGACGACCGACGGGGCGTAGGTGTAGCCCAGGAACGTGCTCGGCACGAGCTGCTTGGGCACCCGCAGCACCTGGCCGGGGTGGATCACGGTCGTCGTCAGCGAGTTCTGGCTGGTGATGGCGGCGACCGTGGTGCCGTGCGCCGCCGCGATCGACGACAGCGTGTCGCCCGAGCGCACGGTGTAGGAGGTGGTGCCGCCGGCGGAGGAGCTCGTGCTGCCCGAGCTCGTGCCGCCCGAGCTGCTGCTCGACGAGCTGCTGCTCGAGCTCGAGGAGCTGCCCGAGCCGGGGATCGTGAGCCGCTGGCCTGGGTGGATGACCGTCGAGCGCAGGCTGTTGGCCGACATCAGCGCGCTGACCGTGGTGCGGTGCGCGAACGCGATGCCGGACAGCGTGTCACCGCTGCGCACGGTGTAGCTGGTGCGGCTGCTGCTGCTCGAGGAGCTCGACCCGCTCGTGGAGCCCGACCCGGTGGAGGACGAGCCCGACGAGCCCGACGAGGACGAGCCGGAGGAGGATCCCGAGCCGGGGATGACCAGCACCTGGCCGATGCGGATGAGGGCGCGGCTGTCGAGCTTGTTGGCCGCCACGACCGCGGCGACGGTGGTGCCGTAGCGGGCGGCGATGCCCGAGACGGTGTCGCCCGAGCGGACCGTGTACCGCGTCGAGGAGCCGCTGCTCGACGTGCTCGTGCCGCCCGAGCCGGAGCTCGAGCTGGAGGTCGTCTGCGTGCTGCTGGCGCCGGAGCCGGACAGACGCAGCACCTGGCCGGGGTGGATCACCGTGCTGGTGAGCCCGTTGAGCCGCATGATCGTCATGACCGTCGTGCCGTGGCGCGAGGCGATGCCGGACAGGGTGTCGCCCGATCGCACCGTGTAGCTCGCGGCGGCGGTCTGCGTGGGGGTCGCGCTCCCAGCCGCGGTGCTCGAGACGCTCGCCCCGGGCAGGCGCAGCACCTGGCCCACCCGGATGACGGCGCGCTTGTCGAGCCCGTTCGCGCGCACGACGGCGGCGACGGTGGTCCCGTGGCGGGCCGCGATCGCCGAGACGGTGTCGCCCGGCCGCACGACATAGGTGCTCGGCGCCTCGGTCCGTACGGGGATCTGCGCGGTCTGAGGTCCGCGCGGTGCGGCGTCGTGGCCGGCGGCGTGCGCCGCGGCGGGTGCCGTGGTGCCCGCGAGCCCGACGGCGGTGGCGGCGCTGATGGCGCCCAGCCCGACGGCGACCTTGCTGGAGCGGGTGCGAGTGCGCATGCGATTCCCCCATGGTGGTGCGTCCTGGTGACGCCCGTGACCCCTGTGACATATGGGGTTTACGTGAACGGTGTGACGATAACAGAGTGTCGCCGAGCATGGGGAGGGGTCGTAGGGTCGGCGGCATGAGCAGCTCGGCAGCCGAGGAGAGCCCGCAGGACGGCACGATCGAGTGGTGGAGCATCCCCGAGGTGGCGGCCGCGCTCGGCGTGCGTGACCGCGACGTGCGCGGCATGGTCTCCGACCGCACGCTCGTCGCGGTGCGCCGCGACGGTCGTGCGCCGTCGGTGCCGGCGGCGTTCGTGGTGACCGACCCGCGGACCGGGCGACCCGCCGTCGTCGCCGGGCTGCGCGGCACGATCGTGCAGCTCGCCGACGCGGGCTACTCCGACGACGAGATCGTCGCGTGGCTCTTCCGGGAGAACGACGAGCTGGGCGCGACGCCGCTGCAGGCGCTCACCGAGCTGCGCACGCACGCCGTGCGCAGGGCAGCGCAGGCGCTGGCGTTCTGAAGGCGGGGCCGCGTCCGCGGCCGGCCCGTCTCAGGCGTCCCGCTCGATGGCCGCGCGTGCGAGCGCGGCGACGAGGTCGCGCTCGGCCGGCGGCAGCCCGCTGACGTCGAGCGCCGCGAGGCCGGCCCGGTACCGTTCCTCGATCAGCTCCTCGACGGCCTCCAGCGCACCCGAGGAGGTCAGCACCTCGCGCAGCCGGGCGACGTCGCCGTCGTCCAGGTCGGCGCGACCGAGCCGGTCGCGCAGCAGCGCTCGGCCGGTCTCGTCCGCCCGCGTCATCGCCAGCGCCACGAGGACCGTGCGCTTGCCCTCGCGCAGGTCGTCGCCCGCGGGCTTGCCCGTCGTGGCGGGGTCTCCGAACACCCCGAGCACGTCGTCGCGCAGCTGGAACGCCTCGCCGATCGGGAGACCGACGGCGCGCAGCCGCGCCAGCGCGTCGTCGTCGGCGCCCGCGAGCGCCGCACCGACGACCAGCGGGTGCTCGACGCTGTAGCGGGCGGACTTCGCGCGGATCACCCGCCGGGCCCGGTCGAGGTCGACGGACGGGTCGTCGTCCCACGCAGCCGACTGGGCGTAGACGTCGAGGAACTGCCCGACCGTCACCTCGGTCATCATGTCCTCGAGCACGGCCCGCGCCCGGGCTGCCTCGCGCCCTCCGACGCCGTCGAGCGCGGCGGCGAAGGACGCCGTCGCCGAGACCAGCAGCAGGTCGCCCAGCAGGATCGCGCCCGCGTCGCCGAAGCGGTCGGCCCCGCCGACGAGGCCGTCGTCGTCGTGCCGCTGCGCGAGCTGGCGGTGTGCCGCCGGCCGGCCGCGGCGGGTGAGCGAGCCGTCCATGAGGTCGTCGTGCACGAGCGCGGCGACCTGGAACAGCTCGAGCCCGGTGCCGAGGGTGATCTCGGGTGCGGCCAGCGGCTCGCCGCCGTGGCTGCGCCAGCCGGCCGCGGCGAAGGCGGCGCGCAGCCGCTTGCCGCCGGCGAGGAGGTCGGCGCCGACCTCGAACAGGGCGGCGGCCTCGGGGCCGAGCGAGGAGTACGTGCGGGCCAGCCCGTCCCAGGTGGCGAGCACGTCCTCGGAGACCCTCTGGCGCAGCCGGCCCACCGCTTCCTCCCGCACCCGGCCACCCTAGCGGGGCGAGGCAGGCGGACCAGGTGCGACCGTGACCCGCGGTCCTCCACAGGCGCGCCGATCCACAGGCGGCCCTGATGCCGCGTCGTCCACCGCACCCCCGGCGCGGTCCGGCGGCCGTGCCGCACGCTGCGCTGCACTCCCTGGATGGACGACGCGATCAGGATCAGGCTCGACCGCCCGCACGACCTGCTGGCCTACCTCCCGTACCGCTTCGGCTACGTGCCGACCGAGTCGCTCGCGGTGCTGGCCGTGCTCGAGCCGGAGCCGGGCACGCTCGCCGTCGGTCTCGCCGCGCGCCTCGACCTCGCCGACCTCGCGGACCCGCAGCTGCTGGTCGCCGCGCGTGCCGGCGTCGTCGCGCAGATGGCGACGGACCCGACCGCGCTGGCGGTCACGGTGCTCTACACCGACGCCGGGTTCGCCGACGTCCGCGCCGGCACGGCCCTGGGCGGCCGGGTGCTCGCGGCGTGGCTCGACGGCTTCCCCTACGGCGACCCGACGCTGACGCTGGTCGCCTCGCGGACACGGTTCCGCTGCCTCGAGTGCGCCGAGCAGCCCTGCTGCCCGGACGACGGCCACCCGGTCGAGCGGCTCGCCGAGACCGCGGTGGCCGCCGGCATGGTGCTGGCGGGGGAGGCGCTCGCGGAGAGCCGCGAGGGGCTCGCCTGCCCGCGCGACGCCGAGCCCGGGCGCGCCCGCACCGCGGCGCGCGCCGCACGGAGGCAGCTGGCCGCGATGGACGCCCATGACGTCGAGCAGCGGTCGCGGTGGCGCACCCGCACGCTCGATGCCTTCGGTCGCCTGCTCGCGCAGGCCGTGCCGGGCGCCGGCGGCTCGCCGCCGGGCGCGGCCGTGCTCGGCCGTCTCGGTGCGGCGCTGGCGGACCCGCTCGTGCGCGACGTCGTGGTCGCGTGGTGCCTCGGCGGCCGCCGGTACGGTCCCGGCTCGCCACACGTGCTCGAGGTGTTCGAGGGCGTCGTCGCGGGAGCGCTGCGCCTGCCCGACCGCGAGCACCTGGACGCCGCGACGGCGGTGCTCGCGCAGATCGCCCGGCACGCGCCGCCCGGCGGCGCCGGCTACGCCCTGGCCGTGCTGGGCTGGCTCGCGTGGTGGCGCGGCGAGGGGGCCCGTGCCGACGTGCTGCAGCGGCAGTGCGTGGAGGAGGACCCGTGCTGCCGCCTCGGCCTCCTGCTCGGGCAGCTCCTCGACGGCGGGGTGCGCCCGGGGTGGGCGCGACCCCCGGCGGTGGTGGCACCTCATCCCCGTTGACCGCGATACCCTCGGCGCAACGCCCGTTGGTCAGTGATGGAGGTGCGTGGTGCCGATCGTCGCGGGGTTCGTACCGACCGCTGAGGGCAGGGCGGCGCTGGAGTCGGCCATCGAGGAGGCGACGCTGCGGCGCACGCGGCTCGTGGTCATGGTCCACGCCACGCGCGGCGCGGAGCCGTCCGCGATCGAGGCCGCCGTCGACGAGGCGCGGGAGCGGCTCGAGAGCACCGAGGTCGCCCACGACGTGCGCCACGTGCAGCGCGGCAACGACGTGGCCGAGGACCTCGTGCAGCTCGCGCAGGAGCAGTCCGCGGAGCTGATCGTCATCGGCCTGCGGCGCCGGTCCCCGGTGGGCAAGCTCTTCCTCGGCTCCAACGCCCAGCGCATCCTTCTCGACGCGCCGTGCCCGGTGCTCGCCGTCAAGCCGGTGTCCACGGCATGACCGAGGAGCTGCTCACCCCGCTGCACGCGGAGCACGTCGCCGCGGGCGCCACCCTCACCTCCTTCGCCGGCTGGCGGATGCCGCTGCGGTACGGCGGCGACCTGGCCGAGCACCACGCGGTGCGCACGGCCGCCGGCCTGTTCGACCTCTCCCACATGGGTCAGATCGAGGTCACGGGACCCGACGCGGCAGCCGCGCTGGACCGCGCCCTCGTCAGCGCCCCCTCGCGTCTGGCGGACGGCCGCGCCCGCTACACCGTCGTCGTCGACGAGGACGGCGGCATCCTCGACGACCTCATCGTCTACCGGTTCGCGGCCGACGACTTCCTCGTCGTCGCCAACGCCGCCAACCGCATCACCGTGCTCGACGCGCTGACGGTGCGCAGCGAGGGCCTGCAGACGTCGGTCGTCGACCGCACGCCCCACCGTGCGCTCGTCGCGGTGCAGGGCCCCCGCGCGGCCGAGATCCTGCAGCCGCTCGTCGACGTCGACCTCGCGGGGCTGCGCTACTACGCGAGCGCGCACGGGCGTGTCGAGGGGGTGCCGGTGATGCTCGCGCGCACCGGCTACACCGGCGAGGACGGCTTCGAGCTCGCGGTGCCCGCCGACGGCGCGGTGACCGTGTGGCGGCAGCTGCTGGAGGCCGGGGAGCCCGCGGGCCTCGTGCCCGCCGGTCTGGCCGCGCGCGACACGCTGCGTCTCGAGGCGGGCATGGCCCTGTACGGCAACGAGCTCACGACCGCGACCACGCCCTACGAGGTCGGGCTCGGCCGGGTCGTGCAGCTCGACCACGACTTCGTGGGCCGCGACGCGCTCGCCGCACGGGCCGAGCAGCCGAGCGGGGTCCACCTGGTCGGCCTCGCCGGCACCGGCCGGCGCGCGGCACGTGCCGGCAGCACCGTGCTCCGCGACGGCGAGGCGATCGGCACCGTCACCTCCGGCGTGCTGTCCCCGACGCTCGGCCACCCGGTCGCGATCGCGCGCGTGAGCGCCCCGACCGAGGTCGGCGAGGTGCTCGACGTCGACGTGCGGGGCACCAGCCAGCCGATGACCGTCGTCGAACTACCCTTCTACACGAGACCGGCGTGACCATCCTGGACGGGAGCCGAGGCCGGGTCGGGGCGGGCGTCACGACGCCCACCCCCGACGTGCGCTCCCGTGACCGATCCCACGAGGAAGCCCCATGACGAACATCCCCACCGACCGCCAGTACTCGGCCGAGCACGAGTGGGTGCGCATCGCCGACGGCACGGCCACCGTCGGCGTCACCCAGTACGCGGCCGACGCGCTCGGCGACGTCGTCTACCTCGAGCTGCCCGAGGTCGGCTCCGCCGTCGTCGCCGGGCAGGCCTGCGGCGAGATCGAGTCCACCAAGTCGGTCAGCGAGCTGTTCGCGCCCGTCACCGGCACCGTCTCCAGCGTCAACGAGGACGCCACCCAGGCGCCCGAGGTCGTCAACTCCGACCCCTACGGCGCGGGCTGGCTGTTCACGGTGACCGTCGAGGCCGAGGGGCCCCTGATGGACGCCGAGGCGTACACCGCGCTGACCCAGGGCTGAGATGGCAGGGGAGTTCGTCCACCGCCACATCGGGATCGACGACGCCGCCCGCGCGGCGATGCTCGACGTCGTCGGGCAGCCGGACCTCGAGTCGCTGCTCGCCACGGCGATGCCGCCGGAGATCGTCACCGAGCAGCCGCAGCTGCCGGCCGCGCCCGACGAGACCACGGTGCTCGCCGAGCTGCGCGCGCTCGCCGCGCGCAACACGGTGCGCACCTCGATGATCGGGCAGGGCTACCACGACACGGTCACGCCGTCGGTGATCCAGCGCAACGTGCTGGAGAACCCCGCCTGGTACACCGCGTACACGCCGTACCAGCCGGAGATCTCGCAGGGTCGGCTGGAGGCGCTGCTCAACTTCCAGACGATGGTCATCGACCTCACCGGTACCGCGGTGGCGGGTGCCTCGATGCTGGACGAGGCGACGGCGGCGGCCGAGGCGATGCTGCTCGCGCGCCGCGCCACCCGGGGCGCCGGCGGCCGGTTCCTCGTCGACGCCGACACCCTGGCGGCCACGACCGCCGTGCTGCGGACCCGCGCGGTCCCGGTGGGTATCGAGCTGGAGACCGTCGACGTCGCCGGCGACCCGCCCGACCTCGACGGCGTCTTCGGCGTGCTGCTGTCCTACCCGGCCGCGAGCGGCACGCTGCGCACGCGCGAGCAGCTCGACCGCTGGGTCGCCGCGGCGCACGAGGCCGGCGCGCTGGTGGTCGTCGCCGCGGACCTGCTCGCGCTGACGCTGCTGGAGGCGCCCGGCACCTGGGGCGCCGACGTCGTCGTCGGCACCACCCAGCGGTTCGGGGTGCCGATGGGCTTCGGCGGCCCGCACGCCGGCTACCTGGCGGTGCGCGAGGGCCTGCAGCGACAGCTGCCGGGCCGTCTCGTCGGGGTCTCGAAGGACGCCGACGGCGCGCCCGCGCTGCGGCTCGCGCTGCAGACCCGCGAGCAGCACATCCGCCGTGAGAAGGCGACGTCGAACATCTGCACCGCGCAGGTGCTGCTCGCCGTCATGGCGTCGATGTACGCGGTCTACCACGGCCCCGAGGGCCTGCGGGCGATCGCCGCCCGCGTGCACGGGCACGCGCGCCGGCTCGCCGCCGCGCTCGCCGACGTCGGTCTCGAGGTGGTCTCCGACCGCTTCTTCGACACCGTCACGGTGCGCACCGACGCCGCGGAGGCGTTCGTCGCGGCCGCGCTGGCCCGCAACATCACGCTCTGGCGCGCGTCGGACGACACGGTGTCGATCGCGTGCGACGAGCTCACCACCGACGACGTGGTGCGCGCGCTCGTCGCCGCCGCGCGCGAGGCGATGGGGGAGCCGGGGTCCGGCGACGCCGTCGAGCTGCCCGACGTCGCGACCGACGTGCCCGCCGACCTCGCCCGCACCACGGACTACCTCACGCACCCGGTGTTCTCCAGCCACCGCTCCGAGACGGCGATGATGCGGTACCTGCGGCGGCTGTCGGACTCCGACTACGCGCTCGACCGCGGCATGATCCCGCTCGGCTCGTGCACGATGAAGCTCAACGCCGCCACCGAGATGGCGGCGATCACCTGGCCCGAGCTCGCGCGCATCCACCCGTACGCGCCGGCGCAGGACGTCGCGGGCTACCTCGAGCTGATCGAGCAGCTGCAGAGCTGGCTGGCGGAGCTCACCGGCTACGCCGCGGTGAGCGTGCAGCCCAACGCCGGCTCGCAGGGCGAGCTCGCCGGGCTGCTCGCGATCCGCGGCTACCACGCCTCGCGCGGCGACAGCGAGCGCGACGTGTGCGTCGTGCCCGCCAGCGCCCACGGCACCAACGCCGCCTCGGCGGTCCTCGCCGGGCTGCGCGTCGCCGTCGTCGCGACCGCGCCGACCGGTGACGTCGACCTCGACGACCTGCGCCGGGTGCTCGCCGAGCACGAGGGACGCGTCGCCGCGATCATGGTGACCTACCCCTCGACCCACGGCGTCTACGAGGACGGCATCCGCGAGCTGTGCGACCTCGTGCACGCCGCGGGCGGCCAGGTCTACATCGACGGCGCCAACCTCAACGCGCTCGTCGGCGTCGCGGGCCCGGGCGCCTTCGGCGGCGACGTGTCGCACCTCAACCTGCACAAGTCGTTCTGCATCCCGCACGGCGGCGGCGGACCCGGCGTGGGACCGGTCGCGGTGGCCGAGCACCTGGTGCCGTTCCTGCCCTCGCACCCGCTGACGCCCGGCGGCGACGACCGCTCCGCGGCGGGTCCGGTGAGCGCGGCGCCGTTCGGCTCGCCGTCGATCCTGCCGATCAGCTGGGCCTACATCCGGCTGATGGGGACCGCGGGGCTGCGCGCGGCCACCGGCCACGCGGTGCTCGCCGCCAACTACCTGGCCACCCGGCTCGCGGACGCCTACCCGGTGCTCTACCGCGGCCCGGGCGGGCTCGTCGCCCACGAGTGCATCCTCGACCTGCGCCCGCTGACGGCGCGTTCGGGCATCACGGTGGAGGACGTCGCCAAGCGGCTCATCGACTACGGCTTCCACGCCCCGACGATGAGCTTCCCGGTCGCGGGGACGCTGATGGTGGAGCCGACCGAGTCCGAGGACCTGGGCGAGCTCGACCGGTTCGTCGACGCGATGCTGGCGATCCGCGGCGAGATCCAGGCGGTGATCGACGGCACCTGGCCGGCGTCGGACAACCCGCTGGTCAACGCGCCGCACACGGCGGCGTCGCTGGTGGGGGAGTGGGACCACCCCTACACCCGGCGGCAGGCGGTCTACCCGCTCGAGGGCATGGAGATCGGCAAGTACTGGTCGCCCGTGCGGCGCGTCGACGGCGCCTTCGGCGACCGCAACCTGGTGTGCGCGTGCCCGCCCGTGGAGGCCTTCGCCTGAACCCGCCGCGCGAACGTGGAACAAACGATCCTAGGTCAGGGTTTTATAATGTCGGAAGCCGCGACTCGCAGGTCGCCGCGCCGCCGTCCCGCCCGCGCTCTCCGCTCCGTGAACCGGCATCGGTTCCTGGGTCGTGATCGTCGTGCCCGCCGTGAAGAAGAGGTTGTCCCGCCGCCATGTCTGACGACACCACCACTGTGACCGAGACGCCCAGCAAGAAGAAGACCACCCGTACCCGTTCGGCCGCCACGACCGCGGCCGCGAAGTCGACCGGCCGCGCCGCGGCCGCCTCGAAGACCGCCGCCAAGGGCGCCGGCACGACGTCGGGCGCCCGGAAGGCCGCGCCCGCCCGCTCGAAGGCCAGCCCGGCCAAGGCCAGCAAGGCCACCAAGGCCCGCGACGACGACGAGGAGCCCGTGGAGGACGACGTCGACCTCGAGATCGACGACGTCACCGAGGTCGCCGAGGACGCCGTCGTCGCCGACGACACCGAGTCCGACGACGAGGACGCCAAGGCCGACCCGAAGGCCGCCGCCTCCGAGGAGGAGGACGCCGCCGGCTTCGTGTACTCCGACGCCGACGACGACGACGCGCCTGCGCAGCAGGTCGTCACCGCCGGTGCGACGGCCGACCCGGTCAAGGACTACCTCAAGCAGATCGGCAAGGTCGCGCTGCTGAACGCCGAGCAGGAGGTCGAGCTCGCGAAGCGGATCGAGGCCGGTCTGTTCGCCGAGGAGAAGCTGGCCGACCCCGACCAGAAGATCGAGGGCAAGCTGCGCCGCGAGCTGGAGTGGATCGCGCAGGACGGTCGTCGTGCGAAGAACCACCTGCTCGAGGCGAACCTGCGGCTGGTGGTGTCGCTGGCCAAGCGCTACACCGGTCGCGGCATGCTGTTCCTGGACCTGATCCAGGAGGGCAACCTCGGTCTGATCCGTGCGGTCGAGAAGTTCGACTACACCAAGGGCTACAAGTTCTCGACCTACGCCACCTGGTGGATCCGGCAGGCGATCACGCGTGCGATGGCCGACCAGGCCCGCACGATCCGCATCCCGGTCCACATGGTCGAGGTCATCAACAAGCTCGCCCGCGTGCAGCGGCAGATGCTGCAGGACCTCGGTCGCGAGCCCACCCCGGAGGAGCTGGCCAAGGAGCTGGACATGACCCCGGAGAAGGTGGTCGAGGTCCAGAAGTACGGCCGCGAGCCGATCTCGCTGCACACCCCGCTCGGCGAGGACGGCGACTCCGAGTTCGGCGACCTCATCGAGGACTCCGAGGCGATCGTGCCCGCGGACGCTGTGTCGTTCACGCTGCTCCAGGAGCAGCTGCACTCGGTGCTCGACACGCTCTCGGAGCGCGAGGCCGGCGTGGTGCAGATGCGGTTCGGCCTCACCGACGGCCAGCCGAAGACGCTCGACGAGATCGGCAAGGTCTACGGCGTGACCCGTGAGCGGATCCGCCAGATCGAGTCCAAGACGATGAGCAAGCTGCGCCACCCGAGCCGGTCGCAGGTGCTCCGGGACTACCTGGACTGACGCGCCGAGCCACGACGCGACGACGGCCCGTCACCCCTCGTGGGGTGGCGGGCCGTTCCGCGTCTGCGACGTGCGGCCCGGCTATCCTGGCGCCACGGCGCGACGAGGGGGCGGCCATGAACGTCGAGGAGATCCTGATCCTGCTGCTGGTGGCGGGCTGTCGGGCTGCTGGACGGCGTCGCTAGCCTGGTCCGATGGACTTCGTCGTCTCGCTGCTGCTCACGGCCGCGCTGGTCGCGGTGGCCTACGTCGTCATCAAGGCCGCGGTGCGCAACGGTGTCCGCGAGGCGCTGCAGGCGCGCGACGTCGCGCGTCTCGCAGCGACCGCGGGGGAGACCGCACAATCCACCGAGCCGTGATCGTCTGGCTCAACGGCGCCTTCGGCGCGGGCAAGACGCACACCGCCTACGAGCTCGTGCGGCGCACCGACGGCACGGTGCTCGTCGACCCCGAGATCGCCGGCTTCGGGCTGCAGCGCACGCTGCCGCCGGCGCTGCGCGTCGACTTCCAGGAGCTGCGCGCGTGGCGCGCCGGCGTGATCGAGGTGCTGCACCGGGTCGAGGGCTCCGGTCGTCAGCAGGCCGTCGTCGTGCCGATGACGCTCGTGGAGCCCGACGTCGTCGAGGAGGTCCACGGCGGGCTGCGTGCGGCCGGGCTCGACCTGCGGCACGTCGTGCTGACGGCCTCGCCCGAGACGATCAGGCGCCGGCTGCGGTCACGGCTGGAGGGGCTGCGCCGCCGCGAGACGTGGGCGATGCGTCAGATCGACCGCTGCGTGCGCGGGCTCGCGACGCTCGAGGGGCACCGGGTGGACACCGACGCCCTGGGGCTCGACGCCGTCGTCGAGGAGGTCGCGGCGCACGTGGGGCTGCCGCTCGCACGACCGCCGCTACCGCCCTGGCGCGCCCAGGTGCGGCGGCTCAGGGTGGCAGCGGCGGTGATCCGCTGAGGCGGTCTCCTCAGCGGGCAGCGGTGCTGGACGCGTCGGCGTGCAGCCGATCGGTCTCGTCGTGGATGTGCGACGCGAGCGGCTCGATGGCGGCGTTGTGCTTGCGCGCGTGGTGAGCGCAGAAGTGCAGCTCGCCTCCCGAGGCGAGCTCGACACGCACGTACGCCTGCGCACCACAGGCGTCACACCTGTCGTGGGTGGTCAGGGTCGGGGTCGCCTGCTCTGGGGTCATGGTGCTCACGTCGATATACAACCACCGGTCACCGCACGTGCTTCCGTGGCACGCGCCGATTCCGCTCACCGCGTACAGCCTCCCGCCGACCCCGACGGCCGGCTGTGCGCGACCTCACCCGGCCGACGCGCACCGTCGCGGCCCTGCCCGCGTGCCGCACCCGGCCGCCCGAGCACCGTCGACCTACCATGAGCGGGTGCCGTCGACCTCAGCCTCCCCAGCCGCGTACACCGCACGCCACCTCTCCGTCCTGGAGGGCCTGGAGGCGGTACGCAAGAGGCCCGGCATGTACATCGGGTCGACCGACTCCCGCGGTCTCATGCACTGCCTGTGGGAGATCATCGACAACGCGGTCGACGAGGCGCTCGAAGGCTACGGCGACCGCATCGAGGTGATCCTGCACCCCGACTCCTCGGTCGAGGTCCGCGACGTCGCGCGCGGCATCCCGGTCGACAACACCGCCGCAGGGCTGTCCGGCGTCGAGGTCGTCTTCACCAAGCTGCACGCCGGCGGCAAGTTCGGCGGCGGCTCCTACGCGGCCTCCGGTGGTCTGCACGGCGTCGGCGCCTCGGTCGTCAACGCGCTCTCGGAGCGGCTGGACGTCGAGGTCGACCGCGACGGCAAGACGTACGCGATGTCGTTCCACCGTGGCGAGCCGGGTGTGTTCGACGACGGCTCCCAGCCCTCCCCGGACGCGCCGTTCACGGCGTTCACCGACCACTCCGAGCTGCGCGTCGTCGGCAAGGTCGCCAAGAAGAAGACCGGTACCCGGATCCGTTACTGGGCCGACCCGCAGATCTTCCCCTCCTCGGCCACCTTCTCCTACGACGAGCTGATCACGCGGGCGCGGCAGACGTCGTTCCTCGTGCCGGGGCTGACGCTGGTCGTGCGCGACGAGCGCCGGCTGCCCGGCACGCCCGGCGCGGACGGCCCGGTCGAGGAGGTGTTCCGGCACGACGGCGGCATCGTCGACTTCGTCGACCACCTCGCCTCCGACCCGCCCGCGACCGACACCTGGCGGCTCGTCGGCAGCGGCACCTTCGACGAGACGGTGCAGACGCTCGACGACAACGGTCACCTGCGGCCGAAGGACGTCACCCGCACGTGCGAGGTGGAGGTGGCGCTGCGGTGGGGGACCGGCTACGACACCGAGGTCCGCAGCTTCGTCAACATCATCGCCACGCCCAAGGGCGGCACCCACCTCACCGGGTTCGAGCAGGCGCTGCTCAAGGTGATCCGCAAGCAGGTCGAGGAGAACGCCCGTCGGCTCAAGGTCTCGACCAAGGACAACAAGGAGCGCATCGAGAAGGACGACGTGCTCGCCGGTCTCACCGCGGTCGTGACCGTGCGGGTGCCGGAGCCGCAGTTCGAGGGTCAGACCAAGGAGGTGCTCGGCACCGCCGCGGTGCGGCAGATCGTCTCCCGCGTCGTGGAGAAGGAGCTCACCGCGCACCTCACCTCCTCCAAGCGGGACCTCAAGACACAGTCGTCGCTGCTGCTGGAGAAGGTCGTCGGGGAGATGCGCGCGCGCATCCAGGCGCGCACCCAGAAGGAGATCTCGCGCCGCAAGAACGCGCTCGAGACCTCGACGCTGCCGGCCAAGCTCGCCGACTGCCGCACCGACGACGTCGAGCGCTCGGAGCTGTTCATCGTCGAGGGCGACTCGGCCCTCGGCACCGCCAAGCTCGCGCGTTCCAGCGAGTTCCAGGCGCTGCTGCCGATCCGGGGCAAGATCCTCAACGTCCAGAAGGCCTCGCTGGCCGACATGCTCAAGAACGCCGAGTGCGCCGCGATCATCCAGGTGATCGGTGCCGGATCGGGCCGCACCTTCGACCTCGACGCGGTCCGCTACGGCAAGATCGTGCTGATGACCGACGCCGACGTCGACGGCGCCCACATCCGCACCCTGCTGCTCACGCTGTTCTTCCGCTACATGCGACCGCTCGTGGAGGCGGGGCGGGTGTTCGCGGCCGTGCCGCCGCTGCACCGTGTCGAGGTGCCCGCCCAGGGCCGGGGCAAGGGCGAGGTCATCTACACCTACTCCGACGCCGAGCTGGAGAAGGTGCTGGCGCGGCTCGAGCGCTCCAACCGCCGCTACAAGGAGCCGATCCAGCGCTACAAGGGTCTGGGCGAGATGGACGCCCGCCAGCTGGCCGAGACGACGATGGACCCGGCCGGGCGCACGCTGCGCAAGATCACGATGGCCGACGAGGCCGCGGTCGAGCAGGCCGAGCGCACCTTCGAGCTGCTCATGGGCAACGACGTCGCGCCGCGCAAGGATTTCCTCGTCGCCGGCGCCGACCTGCTGGACCGGGACCGCATCGACGCCTGAGCGGTGGTCGCCGTCACGCCCGGGACGCGATCCGCGGCCGGCATGGGGCACACTGTTCGCGGGTCGCACCTCGATCCGAGACCGGCCGCCGACGGCGGCGCCCCCGACACCCGGACCCGATGACCAGCTCCCTGCCTCCTCTGCGCGTGCGCGTCCAGCCGCCCGCCCACCTCGCCGTGCCCGACGCCGGCCTGGGGCTGCACTGGCGTCCGCTCCTGCACGCCGACGTGCCCGCGCTGCACGCGCTGCTGCACCGGATGGAGGAGCACGACCGGACCCCGTACCGGACGACGCTCGAGGAGACCGACGAGCGCTACGTCACCGACTGGCACAGCGACCCGAGCACCGTGCTGGGCGGCTACGACGCCGGGGGCGCGCTCGTCGCGTACGGCGCGGTGTCGCTGCCGGCGGGGGACTCGCAGACGCTGCGGGTCTACCTCGAGGGCGGCGTCGACCCGGCGTACCGGCGGCGCGGCATCGGCTCGGCGCTGCTCGACTGGGAGCTCGGCCGGGCGCGGCAGCTGCTGGCGGCGTCCGACAAGGACGCGCCCGCACGGCTGGTCGTCCACGTCGAGGACGACATGCCGGACTCGGTCCACATGCTCACCGAGCGCGGCTTCCAGCCCCGGCGGTACTACACCGAGCTGCGTCGCTCGCTGCGCGAGCCGCTGCCCGAGGTCTCGCTGGCCCGCCCGCTCGACCTCGTGCCGTGGTCGGCCGAGCTCGACGAGCAGGTGCGGCTCGCGCACAACGTCGCCTTCGACGAGCACTGGGTCTCGGAGCCGCAGACCGCGGAGAGCTGGTCGCAGGGCCGCAGCTACTTCGTGCCGGAGTGGAGCTTCATCGTCCTCGACCGCACCTCCGACCGCGCCCAGGTCGTCGGCTACCTGCTGTCGAGCCGCTACGAGCAGGACTGGGCGTCGCTGGGCTGGAGCGAGGGCTACATCGACCTGCTGGGCGTCCGGCCCGGATGGCGCGGCCGCGGCATCGCGACGGCGCTGGTGGTGCGCGCGATGCACGCCTATGCCGAGGCGGGGATGGAGTACGCCTCGCTGGGCGTCGACACCGAGGCGCCGGGTGCGGTGTTCGGTCTGTACAGCAAGCTCCGCTTCGAGCCCACGCGCGGCTCGACGATGTACACGATCGAGCTCTAGCCGCGTCACCTCGGACCCTGGGGCGCGGTACCGACCGGCCGCATCCGCGCCGCGGCGTCGACGAGTGTTCGCTGTGAGCGAACACCGTCTCTGCGCGGTAGGGAGCCGGCGTCGCGCGCTGTTGTGGCGGCCATGAGCATGGAGAGCGCAGCCTGGAGCGCGATGTGGCGCGCCCAGCACCGCCCGATCGACGACCACCCGTTCAGCAAGGAGTCGCTGTCCCGCATCTGGCGGTTCGCGCGGCCCTACCGCGGCCGCATCGGCGTGTTCGTCGCGCTGAGCGTCGTCGTGGCCGCGCTGGCGGTCGCGACACCGCTGCTGGCCGGTGACGCGATCAACGCGATCACCGCGAACGAGGCGACCGGCGTCATCGTCCGGCTGGCGGTGCTCATCGCCGCGATCGCGGTGGCGGAGGCCGGGCTCGGCCTGCTCACGCGCTGGTTCTCGGCGCGGCTCGGCGAGGACCTCATCGCCGACCTGCGCACCGCGGTGTTCGACCACGTGCAGCGGATGCCGATCGCGTTCTTCACCCGCACCCGCACCGGTGCCCTCGTCAGCCGCATCAACAGCGACGTCATCGCCGCGCAGAGCGCGTTCTCGAGCACGCTGTCGGGCGTCGTGGGCAACGTCGTCACGCTGACGCTGACGCTGGCCGCGATGCTCACCCTGTCGTGGCAGGTGACCGTCGCCGCGCTCGTGCTGCTGCCGGTGTTCGTGCTGCCCGCCCGCCGGGTGGGTCGCCGGCTCGCCTCGATGCGGCGCGAGGCGGCCGACCACAACGCCGCGATGAACGACCAGGCGACCGAGCGCTTCTCGGCCCCGGGCGCCACGCTGGTCAAGCTCTACGGCCGCCCCGAGGAGGAGTCGCGCGCGTTCGCCGACCGGGTGCTGCGGGTGCGCGACATCGGCGTGCGCAGCGCGATGCTGCAGACGGTGTTCGTCACCGCGCTGACGCTGGTCTCCGCGCTCGCGCTGGCGCTGGTGTACGGGCTGGGCGGGACGCTCGCGGTCGCCGGCTCGCTCGACACCGGCGCGGTCGTGTCCCTCGCGCTGCTCATCACCCGGCTCTACGCCCCGCTGACCGCGCTGGCGAGCGCGCGTGTCGACGTCATGAGCGCGGTCGTCGCGTTCGACCGCGTCTTCGAGATCCTCGGTCTCGACCCGCTGGTCAAGGAGCCGGAGCACCCGGTGCCGCTGCCCGAGGGCCCGCTGAGCATCGAGGTCGACGGCGTGACGTTCGCCTACCCGTCGGCGGACCAGGTCTCGCTCGCCTCGCTCGAGGACGTCGCCGTGCTCGACCCGCGGGGCGGCGAGACGGTCATCGACGACGTGAGCTTCCGCGCCGAGCCCGGCGGCCTCGTGGCGCTCGTCGGCTCCAGCGGTGCCGGGAAGTCGACGATGGCACAGCTGCTGGTGCGGCTCTACGACGTCGACGCCGGCAGCATCCGCGTCGGTGGCGTCGACGTCCGCGACGTCTCCGCGCACGACCTGCACACCGCCGTCGGGCTGGTGACGCAGGACGGTCACCTGTTCCACACGACGATCCGCGACAACCTCGTGCTCGGCGCGCCGCACGCGACCGACGCCGAGATCTGGCAGGCGCTCGAGCGTGCCCGGCTCGCGGAGCTGGTGGCGAGCCTGCCGGACGGGCTCGACACCGTCGTGGGGGAGCGCGGCTACCGGCTCTCGGGCGGCGAGCGGCAGCGGCTGACGATCGCGCGGCTGCTGCTGCGGGCGCCGCGCGCGGTCATCCTCGACGAGGCGACCGCGCACCTGGACTCCGCCAACGAGGCCGCGGTGACGGCGGCGCTGGCGGAGGCGCTCACCGACCGCACCGCGATCGTCATCGCGCACCGGCTCTCGACGGTGCGCCGGGCCGACCTCATCCTCGTGCTGGAGGAGGGCCGGGTCGTCGAGCGGGGCCGGCACGCCGAGCTGCTCGCGCTCGGTGGGCGCTACGCGCAGCTGTACCGCACGCAGTTCGCCGAGGAGGACGACGAGGACGTGGCGCTGCTGGCGCCGGACGCCGACGCCGCCGCCCCGTCCTCCTGAGGGGGCGGCGGGGCGCCGGCGGGCTCAGGCGCGGCGCGACCGGCGAGGTTCCGCGGCGCTCACCGGTCGACCGGGCCGTGCCGCAGCCGGCCGTCGGGGTCGACGGCGTCGCGGACCCGCGCGAGCCGCTCACGGGTGGCGTCGGGGTGGTGGCGGTCGGCGTAGCCGGAGTCGAAGTTGAGGTAGGACCCGGTCCCGTGCCGGGCGACGGCGTCCCACCCCGGCAGCTGCGCCGGCGCCGGCTGACCGGGCGCCGTCGGCATCCGTAGCGCGGAGACCATCGCCACGGCGTCGCGGTGCGCGAACGCGGTCGCGTCGGCCGCGACGCGCGAGAACGCACCGCCCAGCGCCCGCACGTTCAGCACGGTCGGCGGCGCGGCGAGCGCCGCGACGTCGGCGAGCACGTCGTCGTCCAGTCGCGGCAGCAGCGCGTTGCGCATCGTCAGCCGCATGCCGGCACCGTGGTGGGCCTCGGCCAGGACGTCGGCGTACGGGCGCACCGTGACCGTGTCCTGCAGCACGGGTCCCAGGCCGCGCAGGGTCGCGAGGGGCTCGACGGCGTCGGGCTCCGGTCCGGCGAAGCAGGCACCGATCATCGCGACCGCGGGCCGGTCGGGTGCGGCGGGCACGAGCGACAGGGTGGTCGTCAGGCGCTCGTCGGCCGGCAGCTGCACGTCGCGCCAGCCCGCCAGCACGGCCGCGGGGTCCTCCAGCGCGAGCACCAGCTCCCCGAACACGACGTCGCCGACGCGCTGGGCGTGCAGGTCGGCGCGTGTGACGACGACGCCGAGCCCGCCGCCCCCGCCGCGCAGCGCCCAGAACAGGTCGGGCTCGCGGTCGGCGGAGACCTCGAGCACCCGGCCGTCGGCCGTGACGACCTCGGCGCCGACGAGGTGGTCGATCGCCAGCCCGTGCAGCCGCACCATCCAGCCGATGCCGCCGCCGAGCAGCAGCCCGCCGACGCCGACGCTCGCGGTGTCGCCCGCGGTGAGGCCGAGCCCGTGCGGGGCGAGCGCGCGGGCGACCGCGCCCCACGTGGCCCCGGCCCCGACCCGCACCACCCGGGTCGCGGGGTCGACGGCGATCCCGTCGAGGCCGCGGAGGTCGAGCAGCATGCCCGTGGCCGGCGTCGAGAGCCCGGCGATGCTGTGCCCGCCGGAGCGGACCGTGAGCGGCAGCCCGGCGCGGGCGGCGGTCCTCACCGCCTCGACGACCTCGGCGGTCGTGCGCGGGCGTGCCACCAGGTCGGGGGTGCCGGTACCGGTCATCGTGGTGACGGCGTCGGCGTACCCGGGGTCGTCGGGGCGCAGCAGCGTCCCGACGGGGTCGGTCGCGTGGTCGTCGAGCAGCGTGGTCGTCGGCATCGTGGGTCCTCCGTCTCTCAGCGATCTCCGGTGTCTCGTGGTCCCTCGAGCCAACCGCGGCGGACCGCGCACGTCGTCCGTCCGGCGGCGACACCTGGGGGCCGTGCCCGGGACGACGTCGCGCGCCCGGGCTACGTCGGTCGGCGCAGGTCCGGCCTGCTCCCGCGGGACGACGACACGGTCGCGACCGCTGGCTACCCTCGGGGGCATGCGGACCGAACGTGCCTGGCGACGTCTGTACGCGACCGGCTGGGTGGTGTCGGCGCTGGTCGGCGCGGCCGCGGTGCACCAGTGGCAGCAGCGGATCCGGGCGGTCGAGGAGCGCCTCGCCGAGGCGGAGCGCGGGCGTGCCGCCGTCGTGCAGCGGGTCGCGGCCGAGGAGCGGCTGCGCATCGCGCGCGAGCTCCACGACTCGCTCACCCACAGCATCTCGGTCATCAAGGTGCAGTCCGGCGTCGCCGCGCACCTGGCGCGCAAGCGCGGCGAGCAGGTGCCCGAGGCGCTGCTCGCGATCGAGGAGGCGGCCGGCGACGCCGCGCGGGAGCTGCGCGAGACGCTCGACGTGCTGCGCCGCGACGGCGACCACGACCGGGCCAGCCGGGGCCTCGACGACCTGCCCCGGCTGCTCGAGCAGACGCGCGCGGCCGGCGTGGCGGTGACCGCCGCCGTCGAGGGCGAGGCGCGCGACCTCCCGCGCGAGGTCGACCGCGCCGCCTACCGGATCGTGCAGGAGGCGCTCACCAACGTCGCCCGCCACGCCGGGCCAGCGACCGCGAGGGTCCGGATCCGCTACGGGCCGGACCGGCTCGGCATCGAGGTCGTCGACGACGGCGCGGGCCCGCAGGGTCCGTCGTCCGGTTCCGGTCTCGGGCTGATCGGCATGCGCGAGCGCGCGACCGCGCTCGGCGGTCGGCTGGTGGCGCACGGCACACCGGGACGCGGCTTCGCGGTCCGCGCCGACCTGCCGCTGCAGCCCGTCCCGGCGGAGCGGCCGTGATCAGGGTCCTCCTCGTCGACGACCAGCCGCTGATCCGCACCGGGCTGCGGGCGCTGCTCGACGCCGAGGACGACCTCGAGGTGGTGGGAGAGGCGGGGGACGGCGCCGAGGGCGTCGAGCTGGCCGCGCAGCACCGCCCCGACGTCGTCCTCATGGACGTGCAGATGCCAGGCACCGACGGCATCGAGGCCACCCGTCGGATCGCGGAGCGGGAGGACCTGCGCGACACCCGCGTCGTCGTGCTCACCAACTACGGCCTCGACGAGTACGTCTTCGACGCGCTTCGGGCGGGCGCCGCCGGGTTCCTGGTCAAGGACACCGACCCCGCGGAGCTCGTGCAGGGGCTGCGGGTGGTCGCCGAGGGTGCGGCGCTGCTGTCGCCGACGATCACGCGGACGCTCATCGGCGAGTTCGTGTCGCGGCCCGCCCACCAGGTCGACGGCGACGCGGTGCGGCACCTGACGCCGCGCGAGCGCGAGGTCGTGGCGCTGGTCGGGCACGGGCTCAGCAACGCCGAGATCGCCGAGCGGCTGGTCGTCAGCCCGACGACGGCCAAGACGCACGTCTCGCGCGCGATGGCGAAGGTGCACGCGCGCGACCGGGCCCAGCTGGTCGTGTTCGCCTACGAGAGCGGGCTCGTGCAGGCGCGCACGAGCGGCTGACCACCGAGCGGCGGGCGTGCCGCTCGACCGAGCGGCGGGCCGGTCAGCCGAGCCCGGCGACCGGGGCCGGCAGTGCGACACCGGAGCCGTCGCGGCGCTCGTCGACGGCGGGGAGCTCGATCGGCTGCCCCCCGCTGCCGACCGCGCGCATCGGCGCGGGCGCGACCGCGGCGGCGTAGAGGGCGTCCTCGCCGCGCAGGAAGCGCTGCACCCGCACGCCCGACGTCGCCCGGCCCTTGCGCGGGTAGGCGGCCAGCGGCGTCGTCTTCGCCGAGCCGGGCACGGTGCCCGGCAGCGCGTCGCTCGAGGCCGCGACGCTCGTGACGACCGCGCTGTCCACGTCCTCGGCGCGCACGACGCCCGCGTGCACGACCCGGGCGCCGTCGGCCAGCTTGATGCCGGTCATGCCGCCCGCGCTGCGTCCCTGGGGGCGCACCGCGGAGGCAGGGAAGTGCAGCAGCTGGGCGTCGGACGTGATGAGGACGATCTCGTCCTCGTCGCGCGAGGCGGCGACCCCGACGACCTCGTCGCCGTCCTTGAGCGAGATCACCTCCCACTCCTCGGCGCGGCCGGGCCGGTCGGCGGTGACACGCTTGACCACACCGCGCGCGGTGCCGAGCGTGAGCGCGCCGGTGCCCTCCTCCTCGAGCAGCGACACCAGACCGACGACCCGCTCGCCCTGGGCGAGCATGACCATCTCCTGCACCGGCACGCCGCCGGACAGGCTGGGCGGACCGTCGGTGGGCGGCAGCCCGGGGATCTCGACGACCGACATCCTGACGACCCGGCCGCGCGAGGTCACCGCACCGACCTCGCCGCGGGTCGTCGCGGGCACGGCGCCGACGATCGCGTCGTGCGCCGACCGGCGGCCCTCGCGCGCGGGCGGCCCCTCGTCGACGCTGCGCGCGAGCAGCCCGGTGGCCGACAGCAGCACCCAGCACGGGCCGTCCGGGACCTCGAGGTCGATCGGCCCGCGGCGCCGGTCGGCGGCGGTCGCCGTCGCGGCCGCGCCGCTGGACTCCAGCAGCACCGTGCGGCGCGGGGTGCCGTGCGTCGCGGCGACCTCGGCGAGCTCGTCGGAGACGACGGTGCGCAGCAGCCGCTCGTCGCCCAGGATCGCCTCGAGCTGCTCGATCTCGCGCGCGAGCTCGTCGCGCTCGGCCTCGAGCTCGATGCGCGAGAACTTCGTGAGGCGGCGCAGCCGCAGCTCGAGGATGTACTCCGCCTGCGCGTGGCTGAGGTCGAAGATCGTCATCAGGCGCGTGCGGGCGGTCTCGGCGTCGTCGCTGCTGCGGATGACCGCGATGACCTCGTCGATGTCGGCGATCGCGATCAGCAGGCCCTCGACGAGGTGCAGCCGCTCGCGGCGCTTGCCGAGCCGGAACGTCGTGCGGCGCCTCACGACGTCGAGCCGGTGCGCGACGTAGACCTCGAGCAGCTCCTTGAGGCCCAGGGTGCGCGGCTGGCCGTCGACCAGCGCGACGTTGTTGATGCCGAACGACTCCTCCATCGGGGTGAGCCGGTAGAGCTCGGAGAGCACGGCCTCGGGGTTGAACGCGTTCTTGACCTCGATGACCAGGCGCAGCCCGTTCTGGTGGTCGGTGAGGTCGGTGACGTTCGCGATGCCCTGGATCTTCTTGGCGACCACCGCGTCCTTGATCTTGTCGATCACCCGCTCGGGACCCACGAGATAGGGCAGCTCGGTGACGACGATGCCCTTGCGGCGCGGCGTGATGTTCTCGATGCGGGCGGTCGCGCGGGTGCGGAACGAGCCGCGCCCGGTCGCGTACGCCTCGCGGATCCCCTCGAGGCCGATGATCTTGCCGCCGCCGGGCAGGTCCGGCCCGGGCACGAACCGCATGAGCGCGTCGAGGTCGGCGTCGGGGTGCTCGATGAGGTGCCGCGCGGCGGCGACGACCTCGACGAGGTTGTGGGGCGGCATGTTCGTCGCCATGCCGACCGCGATCCCGGAGGCGCCGTTGACCAGCAGGTTCGGCAGCGCCGCCGGCAGCACCTCGGGCTGGCGCATCGAGTTGTCGTAGTTGGGGACCAGGTCGACCGTGTCGGAGTCCAGGTCCGCGGTCATCACCATCGCCGCGGGCGCCAGCCGGGCCTCGGTGTAGCGCGGCGCGGCCGGGCCGTCGTCGAGCGACCCGAAGTTGCCGTGCCCGTCGACCATCGGCAGCCGCAGCGTGAACGGCTGCGCCATCCGGACCAGCGCGTCGTAGATCGCGGCGTCGCCGTGCGGGTGCAGCTTGCCCATCACCTCGCCGACGACGCGTGCCGACTTCACGTGCCCGCGGTCGGGGCGCAGCCCCATCTCCGCCATCTGGAAGAGGATGCGCCGCTGCACCGGCTTGAGGCCGTCCCGCGCGTCCGGCAGCGCACGCGTGTAGATGACCGAGTAGGCGTACTCCAGGAAGGAGGTCTGCATCTCGCTGGAGACGTCGATGTCGACGATCCGCGAGTCCTGCGGTGGTGGTTCGGAGGTGGAGCGGCGGGCCATGCGGGCCATTGTCACCGACGCGACAGCTCGCGCCGCGATCCCACACCGAGCGGTGCAGGAACGTGGCCGGACCCACGCGCCGGAGCCGAAGGTCCCGTGCACGCGACGACGCCCCGACCTAGGATCGCGGGCATGACGTCGCCGGATGGGTACCCGTACCCGGCGCACTGGGAGGCCGACGTCGTCCTCCGCGACGGCTCGACGATGCACATCCGGCCGATCCGCCCGAGCGACGCCGACGCGCTGCAGGAGTTCCACCGCTCCCAGTCGCCGCAGTCGATCTACTTCCGGTTCTTCGCGCCGATGGAGCGGCTGTCGGACTCCGACCTGCGCCGCTTCACCACGGTCGACCACCAGCAGCGGGTCGCGCTCGTGCTCGTGCAGCGCGTCGAGGGCCGCGAACGGATCGTCGCCGTCGGGCGCTTCGACCGGCTGACCGAGGACGGCGACGTCGCCGAGGTCGCGTTCAACGTCTCCGACGCCGCGCAGGGCAAGGGCCTGGGCTCGATCCTGCTCGAGCACCTGGCGGCCGCCGGCCGCGAGCTGGGGGTGCGCCGCTTCGTCGCCGAGGTGCTCCCCAGCAACGCACGCATGATCCGGGTCTTCCGCGACGCCGGCTACGAGATGTCGCAGACGTTCGCCGACGGCGTCGTCGAGGTGTCGATGCCGATCCGTCCGACCGACCGGTCCCTGGAGGTGCTCGCCGAGCGCGAGCGCCGCGCCGAGGCGCTGAGCATGACGGCGCTCATGGCTGCCGACGGCGTGCTCGTGCACCGGGCGGGGGAGGAGGGCGGCCTGCTCGGCGAGGCCGTCCTCGCCTCGCTCCGCGGGGCCGGCTACCCGGGGACCCTCGTCGAGACCGGCTCGGTCGCCGACCTCGAGAGCCACGAGTCGCTGCCGACGCTCGCCGTCGTCGCCGCCGGCGCCGAGGACGTGCTCGCCGCGCTGCCGGTCCTCGCCGCGCGCGGCGTGCGCGCGGTCGTGCTGATGTCCGACGGCTTCTCGATCGGCCCCGACGGCGTGGGCCCGTCGCAGCGCACGCTCGTGCGGGCGATGCGCGAGCACGGGCTGCGCCTCGTCGGGCCACGCTCCTACGGCGTGCTCGGGCACGGCGCCGGCGGCCGGTACCCCGCGACGCTCGCGCACCACGTCCTCGCCTCCGGAGGCGTCGGGGTGTTCTGCCAGTCGAGCGCCGCGGCGCGGCTGCTGCTGCAGCAGGTGCACGAGCGCGACCTCGGGCTGTCGTCGTTCCTCGCGGCGGGCCGGCGGCTGGACATCAGCGGCAACGACGTCATGCAGTTCTGGTCGGGCGACGACCGCACCGCGGTCGCGTGCCTGTACCTGGAGTCGATCGGCAACCCGCGCAAGTTCTCCCGCGTCGCGCGGCACCTGAGCGCGACCAAGCCGGTCGTGGTGGCGATCGCCGGCACGACCGGGCAGCAGCGACTGCCCGGTCACACCGTGCGCACCTCGACCGCGCCGCGGCGCGTGCTCGAGCAACTGATGAGCCAGGCGGGCGTGCTGCTGGCGGGCTCGGTGCGCCAGCAGCTCGACTGGGCGATGCTGCTGGCCTCGCAGCCGCTGCCCGTGGGCGACCGCGTCCTCGTCGTGAGCAACTCCGGCAGCCAGGTCGCCGTGCTGTCCGACCTCGTGAGCGCGCACGGGCTGCAGGTGGCCGCGCCGCCGCTCGTGTGGCTCCCCACGGTCTCCGGCCAGGAGGTCGCCGACACGCTGGCGGAGGCTGCCGAGCGCGACGACTGGGACATGGCCGTCGTGGCCTACGGACCGTTCGGCGTCGACCGGACCACCGAGGTCGCCGCAGCCGTGGCCGACCTCGCGGCGCGCACCGGGCGGCCGGTCGCGGCCGTCGTGCTCGGGCGGACCGGGCTGCACCCGGACCTGACCACCACCCGTGCGGACGGCGCATCCGTCCGGGTGCCGGGCTACCACGAGGGCGTCGACGCGGTCGGGGCGCTGGCGGCCGCGCGCCGGCACGCGCGCGGCCACGAGCGCGGCGGTCCGCGCGTCGACCCCGAGGGCGTGCGCCGCCGCGAGGCACGAGCGCTGGCCCGGTCGCACCTGCTGGGCGTCCCCGAGGGCTCGTCGGTGCGGCTGCCGGCCGACGCGACTCGCGAGCTGCTCGGCCTCTTCGGGCTGACCGTCTGGCCGTCCACGCGGGTCGGCACCCTGGACGAGGCGCTCGCCGCGGCGGCCGAGATCGGCTGGCCGGTCGCGCTCAAGGCGGCCGACGAGGTGCTGCGGCACCGGGCCGACCTCGGTGGCGTGCGGCTCGACCTGTCGAGCGTCGAGGAGCTGACCGAGGCGTTCGCGAGCGTCAGCCAGCGCCTCAGCGCGCTCGGCCGCCGCAACGTCGCGCTCGAGGTCCAGCGGATGGCGCCGCAGGGCGCCGCGTGCGTCGTCACCGGGCTCGAGGACCCGCTGTACGGCCCGATCGTCGGCTTCGGTCTCGCGGGCGACGCCACCGAGCTGCTCGACGACGTCGCCTACCGGATCCCGCCGCTGTCGGACGCCGAGGTGCGCGGGATGATCCGCGCCGTCCGGGCCGCGCCGCGGCTGCTCGGGTACCGCGGGCTGCCGTCGCTCGACGTCGCGGCGCTCGAGGACGTCGTCGCTCGCCTGAGCGTGCTCAAGGAGGAGCTGCCCGAGGTGCGCTCGGTCGCGCTCAACCCGGTGCTCGTGAGCGAGGACGGCCTCGCGATCCTCAGCGCCACCGTCGACCTCGCACCGGCCGAGCGGGGCGACGCGGCTCGCCGCACGCTGCCGTGACCCGCGCGCCCGCGGCGCGGCAGGTGCGGCATACTCTCGGGGTGCCTTCCTCGTCGGCGACCCCGCTGCGACGCCTGCGCGCGGACCTCCAGCGCGCGGGCTACTACCCGGACATCGTGGCCGACGTCCTCGACCTCGCACTCGCCGAGGAGGACGTCGTCTCCCACCTGGTGCACGTCGAGACGATGTTCGACCGCACCGAGGTGCGCCGGCACGTCACCGTGCTCGTGCTGACGCCCACCCGGCTGGTCGTCGCCCACGTCGACGACCTCAACGGCGACGACGCCGACGCGCCGCCCGCGGCCGCCGCGACCACCGAGTCGGTGCCGATCCGGCACCTGCGCACGGTCAGCCTCACCCACGGCGTCACCGAGCCGCTGACGTACCGCCGCGGCGACGACGTCAGCGAGGTCACGCTCGCGCTCTCGTGGGGCGCGGTGCAGCGGATCGAGCTGGAGCCGGCGACCTGCGGCGACCCCGCGTGCGAGGCGGACCACGGCTTCACCGGGTCGTCGCTGCCCGACGACCTCGTCGTGCGCGTGAGCGCCGACGCCGAGGGGCGTGAGGCCGTACGCGCCGCCATCGCGTTCGCGGCGGCCCTGTCGGCCGCCACCGCACGCGCGTGAGCGCGACGTCGGCCTGGCTGGGCGAGGTCCTGCTCGGGACGGCCGGTGCGGTCGGCAGCGACGTCGTCGTCGACCCGGACGGCGCGGCTCTGCGCGCGGGCGTCGTCGCCGAGCGGCTCGGGCTGGCGCCGGCGCGGCGCGCGTGCCTCGTCGTGGTGGACGGGCTCGGGCTGCACAACCTGCTCGCCGCCGGGACGGCGGTCGCGCCAGCCCTCGCCGGGGCGTCGCGCAGCGCGCTGCGCTCGGCGTTCCCCTCGACGACCGCGACCAACATGGCCGCGCTCGGCACCGGGCTCCCCGGCGGCCGCACCGGGCTGCTCGGCTACACCGTGCGCGACCCCGCCACCGGCCGGCTGCTCAACCTCATCTCGTGGCACGGCGGGCCGGAGCCGACGACCTGGCAGCGGCACCCGACCGTCTTCGAGCTCATGGCCGAGCGCGACGAGCTCGCGGTCAGCGTGGGGCCGTGGGAGTTCGACGGCTCGCCGCTGACCCGCGCCGCGCTCCGCGGCGCTGAGTACGAGTCCGCCGAGAGCCTCGCCGACCGGGTCGACCGCACGCTCGAGGTGCTCGCCGAGCCCGACGTCCGGCTGACGACGATGTACTGGGGCGACGTCGACAAGACCGGTCACCACCACGGCTGGCGGAGCGAGGAGTGGCGCACCGAGCTCGCCCACCTCGACACCCAGCTCGCGCGGCTCGCCGCGTCGGTGCCGCCGGGCACGCTGCTGCTCGTCACCGCCGACCACGGCATGATCGACGTCCCGCGCGGCGACTCGGAGGTGTTCGGCGGCCCCGCGCGCCTGGACGTGGCGGCCCGCCCAGGGCTGGCCGACGGCGTCGCGCTCGTCGCCGGCGAGCCGCGCATCTGCCACGTGCACGCCGAGCCCGGCGCCGCGGCCGCCGTCCTCGCGTCGTGGCGAGCCGAGCTGGGGGAGCGGGCCGACGTCCGCACCCGCGACGAGGCGATCGCGGCCGGCTGGTTCGGCGAGGTCGAGGACCGCTTCCGCCCGGTCGTCGGCGACGTCGTCGCCGCGATGCGCGGCGACGTCGCGGTCGTCGACTCCCGCACCCAGACCGCGGCGTCGCTGGTGCTGGTCGGCATGCACGGCTCGCGCACCGACGCCGAGACCACCGTCCCGCTGATCCGGCTGGCCCCCTGACATGGCGACGCTCACGTACTTCGCCGGCACCATGGACTCCGGCAAGAGCACCCTGGCGCTGCAGCTCAACCACAACCACGCCCAGAGCGGCCGCCGGGGCGTCATCTTCTCCCGCAACGACCGCGCGGGCGAGGGCATGCTGTCGTCGCGGCTCGGGCTGCGGATCGACGCCGTCGAGGTCACCGACGCCACCGACTTCTGGCAGGAGGTCATCCAGCGACGCACCCGCGGCGGCGTCGTCGACTACCTCATCTGCGACGAGGCCCAGTTCTACAGCGCCGAGCAGGTGGAGGCGCTGGCGCGCGTCGTCGACGAGCTCGACGTCGACGTGTTCGCCTTCGGGATCAGCACCGACTTCCGCACCCGGCTGTTCCCCGGCTCGGCGCGGCTCATCGAGCTGGCCGACCGCGTGGAGGTGCTGCAGGTGCAGGCGCTGTGCTGGTGCGGGCGCCGCGCCACCCACAACGCGCGCACGGTCGACGGCGTCATGGTCACCGAGGGCGCGCAGGTCGTCGTCGGGGACACCGACGCCCAGGAGCGCGGCGTCGTCGGGTACGAGGTGCTGTGCCGCCGCCACCACATGCGCCGGATGACCGCGAGCGCGGCCCGCGCCGTCAGCCCCTCGCCCGACCCGCTGCCGCTGGATCTCGAGGTGTGCCCGGTGCCGCAGCCGAACGGCGGGCCCGGCTACAGTGGCCGATCGTGACCGAGGCAGGACCCGCCGCGCCCGCCGCCCAGCTGGCGACCCGAGGCCCCGTGCTCCTCATCGGCACCGGCCTGATCGGGGCGAGCATCGGGCTCGCCCTGACCGCGCACGGGGTGCCGGTGCGGCTGCGCGACGCCTCGCCGTCGGCCCAGGCGCTCGCGCGTGACGTCGGCGCCGGCGAGCCGGAGGGCCCCGACGACGAGCCGCCGCACCTCGTGGTCGTCGCCGCCCCGCCCGACGTGACGGCGGGCCTCGTGGGCGCGGCGCTGCACGCCTACCCGCACGCGACCGTCACCGACGTCGCGAGCGTCAAGGCGCGCATCCAGCACGAGCTCGAGGGCTTCGGCGTCGACCTCACCCGCTACGTCGGGTCGCACCCGATGGCGGGCCGCGAGCGACACGGTGCTGCGGCCGCCGACTCCGACCTGTTCGTCGGCCGGCCGTGGGTGATCACGCCGAGCGCGGTGTCGCGGACCGAGAGCATCAGGGTGGTGCGCGACCTGGCGGTCGACCTCGGGGCGAGCCCCGTCGAGATGACCGCCACCGAGCACGACGAGGCGGTCGCGCTGGTCTCGCACCTGCCGCAGCTGCTGTCGTCGCTGGCCGCCGCGCGCCTGGTCACCGCACCCGAGCGGGCGCTGGGGCTCGCGGGCCAGGGGCTGCGCGACGTCACACGCATCGCCGCGAGCGACCCCACCCTGTGGGCGTCGATCCTCGTCGGCAACGCCGACCACGTCCGGCGGACGCTGCGCGGCGTCCGGGACGACCTCGACGCGCTGCTGTCCTCGCTCGACCGTGCCGCCGAGGACGGCCCGCTCGCGCTCGGCGCGCTGGCGGGCATCGCGGGCCTCATCTCGGCCGGCAACGACGGCGCCTCCCGGATCCCCGGCAAGCACGGCGGCACCCGACGCCGGTACAGCGAGGTCACGGTGCTCGTGCCCGACCGGCCGGGCGAGCTCGGCCGGCTGTTCAGCGAGGTCGGCGAGATCGGGATCAACATCGAGGACTTCCAGATGGAGCACTCGCCGCGCCAGAAGGTCGGCATGGCGACGCTGTCGGTGCTCCCGGGGGTCGCGGGCACGCTGGTGACCGAGCTGGAGGAACGAGGGTGGCGGGTGGTCGTGGAGTGAGCGGGAACGAGCGCGGGGTCGTCGTCGCGGTCGACGGGCCCTCGGGGTCCGGCAAGTCGACGATCAGCCGCCTGGTCGCCGAGCAGCTCGGGCTCGCCTACCTCGACACCGGGGCGATGTACCGCGCCGCCACGTGGTGGTGCGTGCGCGAGGGCATCGACCTCGACGACGCCGACGCCGTGGCACGGGCCACGCGCGAGCTGCCGCTGACGATGGGGACCGACCCGGCCGTGCCGGGTGTCGCCGTCGGCGGCGAGGACGTGTCGGTGGTCATCCGCTCGACCGAGATCTCGACGCTGGTGAGCAAGGTCGCGACCAACCTCGACGTGCGCGCGGAGATGCGCCGCCGGCAGCGCGCGATCATCGACGAGGAACGCGCCCGCCGCGGCGTGGTCGCCGAGGGCCGTGACATCACGACCGTCGTCGCACCGGACGCCGACCTGCGCATCCTGCTCGTCGCCGACGAGCAGGCGCGGCTGCGGCGGCGCGCGCGCGAGGTGCACGGCGCCGACGACGAGGCCGCGCTCGAGGCGACGAAGGACCAGGTGCTGCGCCGCGACGCCGACGACGCGACCGTCTCGAGCTTCCACGAGGCCGCCGAGGGCGTCGTCACCGTCGACTCCTCCGACCTGACGCTCGAGGAGACCGTCGCCGCGGTACGTCGCCTCGTCGAGACCGCGCGGGCGGCCGGGTCGTGAGCGGCTCGGACAAGGCCGGCACGCCGCAGAAGCCCGCGCGCACGCCCGGCCAGGAGATCCGGCCCGAGCACATCAAGCGGTGGGGCCCCGCGTGGTCGCGGCGCGTCGGGTGGTTCCTCGCGAAGGTCGTGTGGCGCACGACGGTGATCGGCGCCGAGAACGTGCCGCGCACCGGCCGCGTGCTGCTCGCCGCCAACCACACCGGGATCATCGACGGCCCGCTGCTGCACGGCTGCATCCCGCGGCGGTCGCACTTCATCATCAAGGAGGAGGCGTTCTACGGCGTCATCGGCTTCCTCATGCGCAACGCCGGGCAGATCCCGGTCGACCGCGGCACCGGCCGCGCCGCGCTGACGACGGCGCTGGCCCTGCTCAACGAGGACCGGCTGGTCGCGGTGTTCCCCGAGGGCACGCGAGGCCGCGGCGACGTCAGCTCGGCGAAGGCCGGCATCGCGTGGCTCGCGGTCCGCTCCGGGTCCCCGGTCGTGCCGGTCGCGATCCTCGGCACCCGCAAGCGCGGCCAGCGGCGGGGGCACGTCCCCGGGTTCCGGGCCCGCCTGTTCGTCGTCTTCGGCGAGCCGTTCCAGGCCGCTCCCGACGACGCCGCCACCGGCCGCGCCGCGGTCGCCGCGGCCGCCGAGCGGGTGCAGGCGGAGATGAGCCGCCACGTCGAGGCCGCGATCGCGCGCACCGGCGTCGACCTCCCGGACGACTAGCCGGCGGGCCGTGCGGGCCGTGGGCACGGCGTCCGCGCAGCGCGCCCCGCACCTGACCGCCTGGCCGCGGCGGGTACGGAAGAATGCCAGGGTGAGCGACACCCCCGAGCAGGACCTCGTCCGAACCCCGCACGTCGTCGACTCCGAGGACGACGCCCAGCGCGCGCAGGCGCTGCGGGCCGGGCTCGAGGACTACGAGCTCGACCCCGACGACCTCGCGGTCCTCGAGGGCCGCGACGGCGGCGACGGGAGCGGCGCGGACGCCGGGCCGCTGCCGGTGCTGGCTGTCGTCGGCCGGCCGAACGTCGGCAAGTCGACGCTGGTCAACCGCATCCTGGGCAGGCGCGAGGCAGTGGTGCAGGACACCCCCGGCGTGACGCGCGACCGCGTCACCTACGAGGCCGAGTGGGCGGGCCGGCGCTTCGTCGTCGTCGACACCGGGGGCTGGGAGCACGACGCCCGCGGGCTGCAGGCGCGGGTGGCCGAGCAGGCCGAGGCCGCGGTCGAGCTGGCCGACGCGGTGCTCTTCGTCGTCGACGCCACCGTGGGGGCGACCGACACCGACGAGCAGGTCGTGCGGCTGCTGCGGCGGTCGAAGAAGCCGGTGCTGCTGGTCGCCAACAAGGTCGACGACCAGCGCGGCGAGGCCGACGCCGCTGCGCTGTGGAACCTGGGCCTCGGCGAGCCGTTCCCGCTGTCGGCGCTGCACGGCCGCGGGTCGGGCGACCTCCTCGACGAGGTGCTGGCGCTGCTGCCGGAGACCTCGGCCGTCGGCAGCGCGGTGCCGGAGGGCGGGCCCCGCCGGGTGGCGCTCGTGGGCCGCCCCAACGTCGGCAAGTCCTCGCTCCTCAACGCGCTCACCCGCAGCGAGCGCGTCGTCGTCGACGACGTCGCGGGCACCACGCGCGACCCGGTGGACGAGCTGGTCACGCTCGGCGACCGGCAATGGGTGTTCGTCGACACCGCGGGCATCCGCCGCCGGGTGCACCAGACCCGCGGTGCCGACTTCTACGCCTCGCTGCGCACCCAGACCGCGATCGAGAAGGCGGAGGTCGGCGTCGTGCTTGTCGACGCCAGCGTCCCGATGTCCGAGCAGGACGTGCGCGTGATCCAGCAGGTCATCGACGCGGGCCGGGCGCTCGTGATCGCCTACAACAAGTGGGACCTCATGGACGACGAGCGGCGCGCGCTGCTCGAGCGGGAGATCGAGCAGGACCTCGTGCAGGTGCGATGGGCGCCGCGCGTCAACCTGTCGGCCCGCACCCGCTGGCACGTCGACCGGCTCGTGCGCGCGCTCGACGTGTCGCTGGAGTCGTGGGACACCCGCATCCCGACCGGACGTCTCAACGCGTTCCTCGGCGAGCTGACCGCCGCGCAGCCGCACCCGGTGCGCGGCGGCAAGCAGCCCCGGATCCTGTTCGCGACCCAGGCCGACACCCGCCCGCCCCGGTTCGTCGTGTTCGCCACCGGGTTCCTCGACCCCGGCTACCGGCGCTTCATCGAGCGGCGGCTGCGCGAGACGTTCTCCTTCACGGGCACGCCGATCGAGATCAGCGTGCGGGTGCGGGAGAAGCGCCGCCGCCCGCGATGACAGCGGGCTCGACGGCGGAGCGCGCCTTCGCCGAGGCCGTCGCCGCGCTCGTCGGTGCCGACCCGCAGCTCGCCGGCCTCGTCGCCGAGCACGGACGGCCCGACTACTGGAGCCGCCCGCCGGGCTTCGCGACGCTGGTGCTGCTCGTGCTCGAGCAGCAGGTCTCGCTCGCGTCCGCCGCGGCCACCTACCGCAGCATGCTGCGCCACCAGGGCGGCATGACGCCGCGGCACGTGCTCGCCAACGACGACATGCGCGGCGACGGCGTGTCACGTCAGAAGCAGCGCTACCTGCTGGCGCTGGCGACCGCGGTCGAGACCGGTGCGCTCGACCTCGACGGGCTCGCCGCTCTCGACGACGACGCCGCCCGGGCGGCGCTGACCGCGCTGCCGGGCATCGGCCGCTGGACGGCGGACGTGTACCTCCTCGCCTGCCTGCACCGGCCCGACCTGTGGCCGGTGGGCGACCGCGCCCTGCAGGTCGCGACCGCCGAGACGCTGGGGCTCGCCCAGGTGCCGAGCGCCGCCGAGCTGGAGGTGCACGGGGAGCGCTGGCGGCCGTACCGGTCGACCGCGGCGCGGCTGCTGTGGCACGGGTACCTGCGTCGGCGCGGGCGCGACGCGATGCCGGTGCCCGCGCTCTGAGCCGGCGTGCGTCGGGGAGGATGAGGGGCGTGCTCGCGCTCGGTGTCGACGTCGGGACCTCGACGACCAAGGCCGCCCTGGTGCTGCTCGACGGCGACCGGGTGCGCGAGCTCGCGGTCGCGAGCGCTCCGACCCCCGGAACCGGCCCCGAGCTCGTGGCGACCGCGCTCCGGACGGCGCGCGACGCCGTCGGCGACCGCGGGCGCGACGTCGTGGCGGTCGGGGTCGCGTCGATGGCCGAGACGGGGCTGCCGCTCGACGCCGGCAACCGGCCGCTGACGCCGCTGCTGCGCTGGGACGAGGGCCTGGGCGCGGAGGACGCGAGCAGGATGCGCGACCTCGCGCCCGACCTGTTCGTCGCGACCGGGGTGCGGCTGTCGGCCAAGACCCCGCTCGCCACGTGGGCGTGGCTGCGCCGCACCCGGCCCGAGGTGTGGTCACGGACGGCGTGCTGGCTCGGCGCGGCCGATCTGCTCGTGCACGCGCTGACCGGCAGCCGGGCGACCGACCACACGCTCGCGGGGCGCACGGGCGGTGCGCGGCTGCCGGGACCGGGGGAGCCGGTGCGGTTCGACCACGAGATCCTCGGCGTCGTGGGGATGCGCCCCGACCGGCTGCCGCCGGTCGCCGACCCGCGCGAGGTCGCCGGGAGCCTCGGACCGGACGTCGCGCGGGACCTGGGTCTGCCCGCCGGCGTGCCCGTCGTCGTGGCGGGCCACGACCACCAGGTGGCGGCGTGGGCGGCGGGCGTGCGCCGACCGCACCAGGTCGCCGACTCCCTCGGCACGGCCGAGGCGGTCCTGACCGTGCTGCCGCAGCGGCCCGCCGAGCCGGCGCGCGTCCGCGCCGACGGCATGAGCCTCGTCCGCACGGTCGCGGGCGACCACGACGCCGTGGTCGCCGGCTCCTCGAGCGCGGGCGCCATGCTGCGCGCGTGGCTCGACACGCTGGACCCCGAGCAGCAGGCGGACGTCCTCGCGCGCGCGGCGGGCGAGGACGCGGCGCCGACGGGCGCGGCCGTGCTGCCGTACCTGCGCGGCCGCCAGACGCCGGCCCCCGACCCGGACGCCGTCGCCGGCGCACCGCCAGCGGGCTGGCCGCCGCACCGGCAGGCCCGCGCCGTCGTCGAGGGCGTCTGCTACCAGGCGCGCTGGATGATCACGACGCAGACCGCGCGGCCCGGCGAGGTCACGGTCGTCGCGGGCGACCGGCTGCCGCTGCTGTGGACCGACCTCAAGAGCGCGACGCTGCCGTGGCCGCTGGCGACCGTGACGGCGGCCGAGCCGGTGGCCGATGGCGCCGCGCTGCTCGCGCTCGTGCGCGCCGGCGCGCTCGGACCCGCGGCGCAGGCGCTGCACGACGCGCCCACCCTGCCGCGCGCGCACCGGCCGGCGCTCGACTCCGACCCTCACGGCCCCGCGGTCGTCGACTTCGTCGCGCGCGCGACCGCGGGACGGGCAGACCTGCCCGGCGCGGACCGGCCGTCCTCGGCCGGGCTGCCGTAGATTGGCCGTAGACATCTGCTTGACCTTCCCTAGACCTGCTGGCACGACCCCGCGAGGACGACCATGACCGACCAGGCCGCCGCCCCCCTCGACCCGCCGGACGCCGAGGACGCGCTGTCGCTGACCCCGCCGGACCCGGTGGCTGCGGTCCCGACGACGCAAGCGCCGGCGATGGCGCCCAAGGTCGACCCGGAGATGGTCCCGACGCTGACGGCCAAGGCCGACTCCTACCTCGCGTCGCTGCTGGAGGCCGACACCAGGTCGCCCGAGTACGCCGCCAAGGCCGACTCGGTCCGCACGATGGGCGACGCCGACATCCGGCGCGCCGCGGAGGTCTCCAACCGGCTCCTCGCGACACCGGTCAAGGAGATCAAGGAGGGCGGCCTGTCGGAGTCCTCGACGGTCGGGCAGTCGCTGCTCGCGCTGCGTCGCACGGTCGAGGAGCTCGACCCCTCGGAGGCCAGCGTCGGCAAGAAGCTGCTCGGCTTCCTGCCGTTCGGCGAGAAGGTCACCGACTACTTCCGCCGCTACGAGTCCGCGCAGAAGCAGCTCGACGCGATCATCCGGGCGCTGTACAACGGCCAGGACGAGCTGCGCAAGGACAACGCCGCGCTCAACCTCGAGAAGCGGAACCTGTGGGACACCATGGGCCGCCTCAACCAGTACATCTTCATGGCCGAGCGCATCGACGCCCAGCTCTCGGCGAGGATCGCCGAGCTCGACGCGACCGACCCCGAGCGGGCGCGTGCGCTGCGCGAGGACGTGCTGTTCTACGTCCGGCAGAAGCACCAGGACCTGCTCACCCAGCTCGCGGTCTCGATCCAGGGCTACCTGGCGATGGACGTGATCATCAAGAACAACCTCGAGCTGATCAAGGGCGTCGACCGCGCGACGACGACGACGCTGTCGGCGCTGCGCACCGCCGTCATCGTCGCGCAGGCGTTGGCCAACCAGAAGCTCGTGCTCGACCAGATCACCGCGCTCAACACCACGACGTCGAACCTCATCGTCGCGACGTCGAAGATGCTCGCGGACAACTCGGCGACGATCCAGGAGCAGGCGGCCAGCGCGACGATCGGCATCGAGCAGCTGCAGAGCGCGTTCGCCAACATCTACGCGACGCTCGACTCGATCTCGGCCTTCAAGATCGCCGCGCTGGACTCGATGGCGCAGACGGTCGGTGTGCTCGAGACCGAGACCGCCAAGGCGGCCGACTACCTCGAGCGCTCGCGCCGCTCGGCGGCGGCCGAGCTCGAGGGCGGCGAGCTGGACGTCGACGGGCTCGGCCTCGGCCGCCCCGGCGGCGCGCAGGGCTGACCGACCGGACGGGCTGATCGGCGTGTCATGGTGGTCGGAGCTGGGGCGCAGGCTGCGGGGCGAGCCCGAGCCGGTGCCCGTGCCTGAGCTGCCGCCTTCGCCGACGAGCGAGGAGATCCTCGCGTCGGTCGAGGACGTGCGCCGGCGCGTCGCCGGCCGTGTGCCGCCCGCGGTGCAGGCGCGCGTCGAGCGGATCGCCCGCACCGTGGCCGAGATGGTGCCGCGTCTCGACCGGCCCGGCCTCGGCAGCCGGCAGGCGCACACGGTGGTCGCGACCGCGACCAGCTACCTCCCGGAGGCGGTCGACGCCTACCTGCGGCTGCCGCGCGACTTCGCCGACCGGCGGGTGGTGGCCGACGGCAAGACGTCGCTGATGCTGCTGGTCGACCAGCTCGACCTGCTCGGCGCGACGATCGCGAAGATCTCCGACGCCGTGTCCCGCCAGGACGCGAACGCCCTCATCGCCCACGGCGCGTTCCTCGAGGAGAAGTTCCGCGCCTCGACGCTCGACAACCCGCCGGAGGCGTCATGACTCCTCCGCTCGCGCTGCGCGAGGCGCTGGCCGACCTCGTCGAGACCGCCGCCGCGGCCGGCGTGCCCGCCGAACGGGCGCGCGAGGAGGGGGCGCGCCTGGCCGCCGCGGTCGCCGAGTCCTCGCCCGGGGCGCCGCAGGCGTGGCTCGCCGAGGTCGACGGCGCCGACCTCGCCGACTTCTTCACCGCCGCCTCCGCCGGGCGGCGCTGGCGCACCGGGCCCACCGACCTGCTCCGCACGCTGGCGGGCGGGCCGCACGCCGTCGGCTACGCCGAGGCGCTCGCGGCGGTCGTGCGCGCGGGCG